>NZ_JBXALM010000008.1:0-228566 GCF_058799445.1 Serratia sp. GW822-FHT06E05 | reverse complement strand
GGTGCATCCAGGAGGATTCGAACCTCCGACCGCTCGGTTCGTAGCCGAGTACTCTATCCAGCTGAGCTATGGATGCAAATGGCGGTGAGGCGGGGATTCGAACCCCGGATGCAGCTTTTGACCGCATACTCCCTTAGCAGGGGAGCGCCTTCAGCCTCTCGGCCACCTCACCATACGCTTCTTTCGAATTGTGCCTAACTTGCTTTGGAGAAGCTCATCGGCACTGCGTGGCGCACATATTACTTTCTCCGACTTTTAAGTCAAACAATTTTTCCCAACTCATGCGCGTTTGCACAATTCACACTCAACATGGGCGATTTCACGGCAAAAAGAGTGTTTTATCAACAGGCAACCATAGCGAAATAGCAAACAAAGTCAGGGAGGCAGCAAAAAGATTTAATCGGAGAAGTCAGGAAAGGAACGATGATAGGCACAAAAAAGCGCAGTAGCGTCTCGCTGAGCAACGAGACGCTGCTTCGAAATCAGTAAGTCGTCTGTTGAGACTTCTCTGCCTGAATGCGCTGATAGATTTCTTCGCGGTGAACTGACACCTCTTTGGGGGCATTCACACCAATACGAACCTGGTTGCCCTTGACCCCTAGCACTGTGACCGTGACCTCATCGCCAATCATGAGGGTTTCACCAACTCGACGAGTCAGAATTAACATTCTTTGCTCCTTGAAAGATTAAAAGAGTCGGGTCTCTCAGTTTCCCCGTCATTATCCATCATATGCTGTGAAAACGTAAGTCATGTAACCCACAATAAGTGTAAGCAGACTTGGTCTCACCTCAGATAATGATAAGTTTAGCCGACCTGAAAAACTTTGTTCCCGTAATTGTAACCAAATTGTGTTAGCACAGTTTAAAAACGCCATAATCAACAATGAGTTATGGCGTTTGTAAGTGCTATTTATTTATATTCACAGTTTCGAGGCCACCCAGGCTTCTACGCTGTCTAATGCCGCCGGCAGGGCACTGACGTCTGTCCCGCCTGCCTGCGCCATATCAGGGCGTCCGCCCCCTTTGCCGCCAACCTGCTGCGCCACGTTGCCGATCAACTCGCCGGCTTTAACCCGGTCGGTCAGATCTTTGGTCACGCCGGCAATCAGGCTCACCTTATCATCGGCCGTGGTAGCCAGCACGATAATTGCGGAACCCAGTTGATTTTTCAAATCATCAACCATGGTACGCAACATTTTTGGCTCGACGTTATCAAGCTTGCTGACCAACAGCGGGACGCCGTTAACCATTTTGGCCTTGCTGGACAATGAAGCGCTCTCCTGCGCCGCCTGCTGATCCTTCAACTGTTGCAGTTCTTTTTCCAACGCGCGAGTGCGATCGAGTACCGCACGCACTTTGTCCGTCAGGTTGTTGCTATCCCCTTTCACCAGGTGCGCAACGTCCTGCAACAAATCATTTTGCTGATGCAGGGTAGCAATCGCACCTTCGCCGGTGACGGCTTCAATACGACGAATACCCGCAGCGGTACCTGACTCGCTCAGAATGCGGAACAGACCGATGTCACCGGTACGGCTGGCATGGGTGCCGCCGCACAGTTCGGTCGAGAAGTCGCCCATGGTCAGTACCCGCACGTTATCGTCGTACTTCTCACCGAACAGCGCCATAGCGCCCTTCTCTTTGGCATCATCCAGCGCCATGACTTCGGTTTGTACCGGCAGGTTGCGACGTATCTGCTGGTTCACCAAGTCTTCTACTATGCGGATCTGCTCCGGCTTCATCGCTTCGAAATGCGAGAAATCGAAACGCAGGTATTTATCGTTAACCAACGATCCCTTCTGCGCCACATGCTCACCCAGCGTCTGACGCAGTGCAGCGTGCAGCAGGTGGGTAGCGGAGTGATTCAGACGGATGCGATTGCGGCGAACGGTATCGATCTGCGCATCAACGCGATCGTTCACTTTCAAGGAACCTTGAGACAGCTTGCCCTGATGACCGATGGCCTGGCCGTATTTCTGGGTATCGCTCACTTCAAAATCGGCACCAGCGGCTTTCAGCACGCCTTTATCGCCAACCTGACCACCGGATTCACCGTAGAACGGAGTTTCATCCAGTACCACTACGGCTTCTTCACCGGCGTGGATCTCATTGACCGACTGACCGTCGCGGAACAGCGCGATCACGGTTGATTGCTGCTGCTCGTGGTCATAGCCACAGAACTGGCTGGCGCCATCAACGCGGATCATGCTGTTGTAGTCTGCGCCGAAACCGCTGGACTCACGTGCACGACGACGCTGCGCTTCCATCGCCAGTTCAAAACCGGCTTCATCCACTTTCAGGCCACGTTCACGGCACACGTCCGCCGTCAGATCGACCGGGAAACCGTAGGTGTCGTAAAGACGGAAGGCTGTTTCGCCATCCAGGGTATCGCCCTGCAGGTTAGCCAGTTCTTCGTCCAGCAGCGTCAAACCACGCTCCAGGGTGCGAGCAAACTGATCTTCTTCAGTTTTCAGTACCTGTTCAACCAAAGACTGTTGACGCTTCAGTTCGTCAGCGGCCGGCCCCATCACTTCGATCAACGGAGCAACCAGCTTGTAGAAGAAGCTGTCTTTCGCGCCCAGCATATTGCCGTGGCGAACAGCGCGGCGAATGATGCGGCGCAACACGTAACCACGGCCTTCGTTTGACGGCGTCACGCCATCGGACACCAGGAAAGCACAGGAGCGGATGTGGTCAGCGATAACGCGCAAAGATTTGTTATTCAAATCTGCCGCGCCTGTCACCTTGGCCACTGCAGCGATCAGCGTGCTGAACAAGTCGATTTCATAGTTGGAGTTCACGTGTTGCAGGACTGCCGCAATACGCTCCAGACCCATACCGGTATCTACCGAAGGTTTTGGCAGCGGCAGCATGGTGCCGTCGGATTGACGGTTAAACTGCATGAAAACGATGTTCCAGATCTCAATGTAACGATCGCCGTCTTCTTCCGGACTGCCCGGAGGGCCACCCCAGATATGATCGCCATGATCGTAGAAAATCTCGGTGCACGGACCGCACGGACCGGTATCGCCCATCTGCCAGAAGTTGTCAGAGGCAAAAGCCGCGCCTTTATTGTCGCCAATACGGATAATGCGCTCTGCCGGCACACCAATCTGCTTCTGCCAGATGTCGAAAGCTTCGTCATCGGTTTCATAGACGGTCACCCACAGCCTTTCTTTAGGCAGGTTAAACCAGTTTTCACCGGTCAACAGTTCCCAGGCGAAGCTGATAGCGTCATGTTTGAAATAGTCGCCGAAACTGAAGTTGCCCAGCATTTCGAAGAAGGTATGGTGACGTGCGGTATAACCGACGTTCTCCAGATCGTTATGCTTACCGCCTGCACGTACGCAACGTTGTGAGGTGGTGGCTCGGGAATAGGCGCGCTTGTCCAGCCCCAGGAAAACATCTTTAAATTGGTTCATGCCGGCATTGGTAAACAGCAATGTCGGATCATTGTTAGGCACCAGGGAGCTGCTTGCTACAACCTGGTGGCCCTTACTATGAAAGAAATCGAGAAACGCTTGACGGATCTCAGCGGTGCTCTTGCTCATAATTTTCCCGGAAAGGCTAGAATAACGACACGTGAGCAAGATACGCGACATCCTGACGATGGCATCTAACTCACGAACAAAAAGTGGGGATAAGATAAATTTTCTTCAAGGGGAAGTAAAACCCCGTGTGCGTTCATTGCGCAAAATCACGGTAAATTGACTGAATTTCTTCCTGGAAGAAGCCACGATAGAGCAGATAACGCTGAACTTTGGCTTTCTCTTTCCAGTCAGTTGGCAGTTTGTCGCCAAATTTACGCTGCGCAACCTGTTTAGCCTGCTCACACCAGTCGATATCACAGTCTGCCAGGGCAGTTTGCGTCAGCTCTTTGTCTACGCCCTTTTGCATCAGTTCCGAGCGGATGCGCTGCGCACCGTAACCTTTACGACTGCGGCTACCGATATAGCTGCGGGCAAAGCGTTGATCGTCCAACCAATTATGCTGATAGCAATAGGCAATCACCTGTTCGATAACGGCAGGATCAATCGGTTCTTCGGAAGACGGAGCAGGTGTGGAGGAGGTGGGCGTTTTGGTGCCAAATCTGGCTTTCGCCATAAATGGCTGCGCCGCAAGCTTGCGGCGCAGTTCAGCTTCACTATGATCGCGTTGCGACAGCAGGCGCATGGCGCGGCTTAGCAAATCATTCATTATTCAAGCCTGATGTAGTCGACGCCCGTAAACCCATAACGGCATTCACAGGCGTCAGCAGCGATTAAAACTCTTCGCTGGTTTCAGCTTCGTCATCGAAGCCTTCGTCAGTTGCCGCAACCAGTTCACCGTTGCTGTGCAGCAGCAGGTCACGCAGTTTCTTGTCCAACTCAGCGGCAACCGCCGGGTTTTCTTTCAGGAAGTTACAGGCATTTGCCTTACCCTGACCGATTTTATCGCCGTTGTAGCTGTACCAGGCACCGGCTTTCTCGATCATCTTGTGCTTCACGCCCAGATCGACCAGTTCGCCGCGGCTGTTGATACCTTCGCCGTACAGGATTTGGAATTCGGCCTGTTTGAACGGCGCAGCAATTTTGTTTTTGACGACTTTCACGCGGGTTTCACTGCCGACGACTTCATCGCCTTCTTTCACCGCGCCGATACGGCGGATATCCAGACGGACTGATGCGTAGAACTTCAGTGCGTTACCGCCAGTGGTGGTTTCAGGGTTACCGAACATCACACCGATTTTCATACGGATCTGGTTGATGAAGATCAGCAGGGTGTTGGCGTTTTTCAGGTTACCGGCCAGCTTACGCATCGCCTGGCTCATCATACGTGCCGCCAGACCCATGTGTGAGTCACCGATTTCACCTTCGATTTCCGCTTTCGGCGTCAAGGCCGCCACGGAGTCAACGATAATCACGTCAACCGCGCCAGAACGGGTTAAGGCATCACAGATTTCCAACGCCTGCTCACCGGTGTCCGGCTGAGAACACAGCAGGTTGTCGATATCAACACCCAGCTTCTTCGCATAAATCGGATCCAGCGCGTGCTCTGCATCGATAAAGGCACAGGTTTTACCTTCGCGCTGCGCCGCAGCGATAACCTGCAGCGTCAGGGTGGTTTTACCAGAAGATTCCGGACCATAAATTTCAACGATACGGCCCATTGGCAGGCCGCCTGCACCCAGTGCGATATCAAGTGACAGCGAGCCGGTAGAGATCGTTTCTACGTCCATAGAACGGTCTTCACCCAGACGCATGATGGAGCCTTTGCCGAACTGTTTCTCAATCTGGCCCAGTGCCGCAGCTAGCGCCTTTTGCTTGTTCTCATCAATAGCCATTGTTGCTCCTTCGTTACGCAATGTCGGTGTTACCCCACACTGCCACTGAATGTATGTTGTGCAGGAAATGTCACTAATTATACTGTATGGTCATACAGTATCAAGCCTAATTTCACAAAAATTCGTCAAGGGCGGTTTGCAGCGCGAAAATTGTCGCCTGAAGCCGCACTGCATCACGATCGCCGGAAAATTGCATCTTTTGCGCCAGCACGCGTCCTGAGGATTCGGCAAAACCAAACCAGACCGTACCCACCGGTTTTTCCACGCTGCCACCGTCCGGTCCGGCAATGCCGCTAACCGACAGCGCCAGGTTGGCCCGAGCCGCGTGCAGAGCCCCCTGAGCCATCTCGCGCACCACCTCTTCGCTTACGGCGCCATGGGCATTCAGGGTCGCTTCCGCCACGCCTAGAAGCTCATGCTTCGCCGTATTGCTGTAGGTGACAAAACCACGGTCGAAATAAGCGGAACTGCCGGCAATATCGGTGATGGCCTTGGCGATAGCCCCCCCGGTGCAAGATTCTGCACAGGTGATCCACTGGCCATTAGCCTTCAGTTTTTCCCCTACTGCAACGCTGAGTTTACGCAGTTGCTGTTCACTCATAACCTCTCCTTAGCGAATCAGGTATATGCGCCCGATAGTAGCATTTATCAAGCTTATCTGACGCGGCGATGACAGAAATGCGCGACGCTTCGCAGGCGATGCGGTGTTAAGCCTTAACCCAAACTGCTAGTATCGAATGTAACGTTCGGGTTAATGAGCGGCGTTTTCTCACGAGGGATCTCACAGGGTTGTTTTTGCCGCCGGCATGGCCAGCCCATGGCAAACCAGGATAAAAGATTAGGATGATAGAGTGAAAAAAACGTTAGGCGTCTTCTTTCCGTTGTATACCACCACCCTGCTGATGCTGCTGGGTTCAGGGTTACTCACCACCTACATCTCCCTGCGTTTAACGTCTATTCACGTGACCGGTGCGTTGATCGGCGCGATTATTGCCGCCAACTACATCGGTTTGGTGATCGGCGGCAAGGTCGGCCATTTTCTGATTGCTCGCGTCGGCCATATCCGCGCTTACGTTTCCTGCGCCGGCATTATTACCGCAGCGGTGCTGGGACATGGCCTGACGGAATACATCCCCGTGTGGGTGGTGCTGCGGCTGATTATCGGCCTGTGCATGATGTGTCAGTTCATGGTGCTGGAAAGCTGGCTTAACGATCAGTCGGAATCCAATCAGCGCGGGATGGTGTTCGGCTTCTATATGGCAGCTACCTATTTAGGCATGTCGTTAGGCCAGGTGGTGCTGATGCTGCAGGCCAACCTCGGTATTACCACTTTGCTGGTGATCGCCCTATGTTTTGCGCTCTGTCTGGTGCCTATCGCCCTGACTACCCGCACCAATGCACGCCATATGTCACCGGCACCGATGGAGCTACGCTATTTTATCGGCGCCATCCCCAAGGTGCTGGCGACCACGCTGGTCATCGGCATGGTAGTGGGATCTTTCTACGGGCTGGCCCCGGTCTATGCCAGCATGCAGGCACTGACCACCCAGCAGACCGGCTTGTTTATGGCGATATCGATCTTCGCCGGGCTGGTGGCGCAATTCCCGCTTAGCTGGCTGTCGGATCGCTATAACCGTACGCTGTTGATGCGCATCAACGCCATTTTATTGATCGTAGCCGCGCTGCCGCTGGCATTGGTGCCGCACATTGATTTCCCAGTGTTATTAGTGGTGGGCTTTATCGTCAGCATGCTGCAGTTCACGCTGTATCCCTTGGTGGTTGCCCTGGCAAACGATTTGATAGAGCCGGAGCGGCGCGTCTCGTTAGCCGCCTGTTTGCTGATGGCCTTCGGCGTGGGCGCCAGTGTCGGTCCCCTGGCGGTCGGCGCGCTGATAGAGCCGCTGGGTGGGAATACGCTGTATGCCTTCTTTGCACTGTGTGGTGTGCTGCTGGTGGCCTTCAGCCGGACGGTAAAACAAGACGAATCGCAGTTTGTGCAGGATGCGCCATTACCGCACATTCCCCTGCCGGACAGCCTGACCAGTTCGCCGCTCTCTCCGGCGCTGAACCCAACCTTTGATGAACAGATTATCCACGACACCATGCCGCCACCGGAGGCGGCCCCCGATCCGATAGAGCCGCAGGCCAGCGAAGCGTCGGGCGAGGAAGAAGCGGAGCCCCCTGTTCCGCAGGGAGCCGATCCTGATGAAGATACCGGATTGAAAAAGGCCCACTCCATGCTTTAAGCGGCCATCGCTGTATCCGATGGGCTGGTCACAGATCGAGGAAAGATCCCAGACGGTAACCGCGTTCCGCGATGGCGTTTTTCATGCCTGGCGAAGTCAGAACGTCCACTTCGGCAAGCCGCGGGTAGCAATATTTACTCGCCAAAATAGTGTTATCCAGGAACGCCGGGTGGCACATCATCTCCACCGACTTGGCACCACGTTGATCGGCACGATCGAGCACCTGTAAAAACAGCGTTTCGGATATCGATTCGCCATAGAAACCCGCATCAAACCACTCGGTACTGCGGTCATAACGCAATGGGATATCTTGCCGTTCAACCTCCTGACGCCCAATACGCAGCGGGATGGCACGGGACTGAGCAAATGCCTCGACCAGCGGGTAAATCTGCGGCAGCATATGCACGTGATGATGGCTGTCGATATGCGTCGGCGCTTTGCCAAACACCGCCATGAACCTGTCGTATTGGCTCACCAACTCATCGTGGATTTCGTCCATACTCAGCAGCCCAGACTCTGCCCTTTCCCATAACCACTTGCCCAGCTCTCCGCGTTCGTTAACCAGCGAAGGCATGGCCGTCAATGGATGCCCGTGAGTCAGCACAAAATGCAGGCCGATCTTCAGCCCAGGATAAAGCCGGCTGAGGCTGGCGGCATGCTGTACGTCCGGGCTATTCACCATTGCCGTGGTTGAAGTGACCACCCCATAGTGAAACGCCTCAATCACCCCATAGTTCTGTCCCTTGCTCAGACCAAAATCGTCGGCATTCACTATCAGTAACTTTTCCATTTTGGCATCCATTTAACAAATTTTTGGCAAGGGAATACCGTCCGTCAGGTACGGCAATTCCCCTTCGCTTACGCAAAGAAATTTATTTCATCAGGCTATTGGCGGCCTGAAAGGCATTCGGAATATCGGCGTTAATGCTTATCGGGAGCGGCCCTAAACAGGGCCGTAGAACTTTTTTCGGTAATTACCCGGCGTCACTTCGGTGAGTCTCTTAAAGTTTTTAATAAACAGGCTCACGTCGCCATAGCCAGAGTCGAAGGCAATATCCGAAACCGAATAGTTGGTGACTTCAAGCTGCGTTTTGGCAAAGTTGATGCGGATTTCATTGATCACCTGCATCGGTGTTTTATGGTAATACCGCCGCATCGCCCGGGTCAGGTACTCCTGCGTTTTTCCCGACAACTCCACCATATTGAGCAGTGCCTTTTCACCAAACATGGCTTTATCATGCATGCCGGCCAGGGTGTTTTTCAGCCACTGCGGGATATCGTCCCCCTCGCCGCTCTCTTCCTTATAGTGACGAATGCGGCTGATGATATAAAAGGTCAGCGTTTCCAGGAATTCGGCAAAATCATCCTCGCGAAACTGCGGGGAACCCACCACCGACTCGATATAAGCCAGGAATTCATTCTTCAGGCTGTAGGCCTGGGAGGCGACAAAACAGCGTGGCAACTGCTGCAAATAGTTCTCTTCGAAGAACACCTTGCCAACCGCCACGTTGAAGATTTTCGCGGCACCGAACTCATAAAAGCTCTGATGGCGCGAACCAATGGGGATGAAGACAAAATCGCCCCGTTCCAGCAGCACGCGCTTGCCGTTGATCTCCTGATAACATTTGCCGCTCAGGACGATGGTGAATTCATAGTAGTCATGCTGATGCAGCCCAGTGGCGCTTTCCACCTTGTTATAAATGAACAAATGGAAATCTTTGCAGTTAAAGAAATCCTGCTCCCGAATCAGCTTAACGTCGTTCGCATTCAGCGAAACCAGGTTCTCAGACATCGCATGCGCTCCCGTTAATCAAAGCCGTTCTGCCGGGCCGTCTCGGCAAACCAATAGCCACTCTTCTTCAACGTGCGCTGTTGGCTCTCCCGCTCGAGCCGAACTAACCCGTAGCGATTCTTGTAGGCATTAAGCCAGGACCAGCAGTCGATAAAGGTCCACAAATGATAGCCTTTGCAGTTGGAACCCTCCGACAGCGCCTGATGCAGCCATTTCAGATGATCGCGGATAAAGTCGATTCGATAATCATCCTCCACCCGTCCAGTAGGGCCGATAAAGGCCTCTTCACCCTCTACGCCCATGCCATTTTCTGAAATATAGCAGGGAATGTTGCCGTAGTTTTCCTTCAGATCCATCAGGATGTCATACAGCCCTTTTTCATAGATCTCCCAGCCCCGATGCGGATTGATCTTGCGGCCAGGCATGTCGTAATAGCTGAACAGATCTTCCGGCATCGTCACGGATGCGTCGGCCCGGTAGTCTTCTTTCGCTTTAACCCTGCGCGGTTGATAGTAATTGACGCCCAGAATATCCACCACGCCGTCGGCAATCAGCTGTGCGTCCTCCGGTGCCGTTTGTGGCAACAAATCATTGGCGCGCAGTAAATCAACCAAATCTTGCGGATAACGCCCTTTGGTCACAGGATCAAGGAAGCTTTTGTTCAGCAACAGATCCGCATGATGGGCGGCCACGCCATCTTCCTGGCTGTTCGAACGCGGATAGGTCGGGCTCAGGTTCAAAATAATGCCTATCGCGCCTTGGTGGCCCAACGCCCTGAACTCCTTCACCGCTTTGGCATGGGCCAGCACGCTGTGGTAAGCCACCGCGACTGCCCTTTTAAAATCAACCACGCAAGGATAGTGCAGGTCGTTCAGATAGCCCGCTTCGACCGGCACAATCGGCTCGTTAAAAGTAAACCAATGAGTGACCCGATCGCCGAACAGGCTGAAACAGGTTTTGGCGTAGCGGGCATAGGCTTCCACCACCGCCCGGCTTTCCCAGCCGCCTTTTCGCTGCATGCACATCGGCATGTCGAAATGGTAAAGGTTGATAAATGGCGTAATGCCCTCAGCCAGCAGGCCATCGATAAGCGCGTTATAAAAAGCGACGGCTTTCGGGTTCACCTCGCCCTCCCCGTCCGGGATCAGTCGTGACCAGGAAATAGAGGTTCTGAAGGTGTTATGCCCAAGCTTTTTTAACAGCAGGATGTCTTGCTGGAAATGGTCATAAAAGGTGGATGCCTCGGACGGACCGACCTGATGATGAAAGCGTTCTGGCGCAATGTCATACCAGTAATCGAAGATGTTCTGACTTTTGCCATCCCGTGCAGAGGCCCCTTCCGACTGCGGCGCAGAGGTCGCGCTTCCCCACCAGAAATCGTCAGCAAATTGATATTTCATCCAAACGCCCCTAAAACCGGGGCAGCAAGTGCTGCCCCAGACTGACAGTTAGAATTTCAGCGCCTTGGCGATGTCTTCTTCGCTTTCGGTAGCCTGATCGATCTGGCTCTGCGCCTTGTTGGATATCATCACAAACGGCAGGTAAATCAAGGTCGCCACGCCCAGGTTGAAGAAGCTCAGCAACATGGCGACGATACTGCCGTTAGTATTGAAGAACGCCCCCAGACCTACCGGCATGGTCCAGGGGGCAATGTTGGTGATAGGCGGGATCATTCCGGTGTAATAGGCCACCGTGGTGATGATCGTCAATACCGGTTGAACCAGAATGAACGGGATAAACATCACCGGGTTCATGATCACCGGCAGGCCGAACAGGATAGGTTCGTTAATCTGGAAGATGCCCGACGGGGTAGCCAGCTTGGCGACCTGGCGATAGTCTTCACGGCGCGAGGCGATAAAGATGGCGATAATCAGCCCCAGCGTAGAGCCGGTGCCGCCCAGATAGATATAAGAGTCGACGAAAGGTTTCGCCCACATATGGAACTCTTTGCCGGCGGCAACGGCGGCTTCGACCGAACCATACTTGTTGTAAAGCTCTACGTTTTCCAGCGCGAATGGCGTCATGATGCCGCTGTCCAGCGCGGCCAGCGCCATCGAGCCATGCACCCCGAAGAACCACAGCAGCGAGGAGAACATCACATACACCCAGCCGACAACGCTGCCCATTTTCGCCAGCGGAGCCGAGATGGTGTCCATGATGATTTGGTGGAAGTTGGTTCCCCACAGCGTCAGGCAATAGGCAATCACGCCCATGATCGACAGGATCAGGAATCCGGGGATCAGTGCGGAGAACGAGCGAGACACGGAAGAAGGTACGCTGTCGGGCAGGCTGATGACCCAGTTGCGGCGCACCACAAAGGTAAACATCTCCGCCACCACCAGGCCGATCACCATGCCGGAAATGATGTTGGCGCCGCCAAGCCAGTTAGCACCGACGGCATAAGCCTCACCGACGCTGAACGGCGTCACCGTCATAAAGGCGGCAACCGCCAGTAGCGCGGCCGCTAGCGGGTCAACCTTACGCTCCTCCGCTAAAGCCATACTGATAAAGAAGGGCGTCATCAGGGACATAATCCCCAGGGTGCCGTTATAAACGCTGCCACCGATGGTCTTCAGGCTGTTTAGCGTTTCAATGGTGGACGCATCCAGCCGTACCCCCAATGAAAAGAAGAACGAGCCTTCGCCGAAACTGAGGAATACGTTGTTGATCAGAACGAACATCGCCCCGGTCAACGTCAGCGGCATTAATCGAATGAACCCGTTTTTGATGGCATTAACATGGGGCTGTTTACCAATTTTCACGGCAAAGGGCAGTATGACCTTTTCCAACGAGGCAATTAACGTATTCACGGCAGACCCCTTTATTGGTTAGCTTTTTTTATGGTGGCGACCGCGGCCTTCAACACCCCAAGGCCATCAAGCTTGCCGTATAAAGTGGAATCGATCACTTCGACGGGCTTATTGGGCAGCTGTTTTTGTACTTCGGCTAACGTATAGGCAATCTGCGGCCCCAGCAGGATCAGATCTGCCTCTGCGCCCTTTTCCGCAGCCAGCGCTTCGGGATAAGCGGCAATGATCACTGGCACTTCGTACTTCTCGGCCTGCGCCTTCATTTTTGAAACCAGCAGAGAAGTCGACATACCGGCAGAACAAAACAGATAGATTTTTTTCTTTTCCATACCCAATCCCTCAAGATAATCAAAAAAGCCCCGTGTCATTTGTTTGCCAGATGCAATAGCGATTGCCTCGCGCACATTCCTTATGAAAATTTCCGTTGCTCTGCCCTGGTTGCGAACAGTATACGGAGGCATCGGAGCTGACCGGTAAGCCATCGGCATAAAGAACCGTCTCTCCTTGACCTTCCCGATTGACCCTCTTCACATTTTGCATAAAAAATTAGTGTGACCGGGCTCACAAACAACCTATAAAAAATCGGAATATTCGCGATAAACTATAAAATAACAATTATAAACAGCCAGTTATAAACTCACTGGTAATTTAAGAGATTATTTGCGCCCGAACAAACGAAGGGGGAATAAAGTAGTTCAAGCTTGATTTTCTTACTTGCCAACCGAACGCGATGGCCGGTAAAGAAGACTAGGTGGGCAGACGCAACAACTCGATCACCGTGGTCAGCGCCACGGAATGATTCCTGCGGTTGGGATAATAGAGGTAAAAACCGGGAAACGGCGCGCACCAGTCGGCCAACACCCGCCGCAGCCGTCCGCTCGTGAGGTGTTCTTCCACCTCCTGTTCGATGGCGAAAGCGATGCCGACGTGCGCCAACGCCGCCTGCAGCAACAGCCTGGCGTCATCCACGATAAGCGGGCTGTTGACAGCCACGGAAAATCGCTGCTCGCCCTGCTGAAATGCCCATTTGTAACGCTCGCCCGAAGAGGCCTTGCGCCAACCGATGCAGCGGTGCTGCAGCAAATCATGTGGATGCATCGGTTCGCCGTGCCGTTGAAAATAGTCCGGCGTGGCGACGATGGCAAAACGCAGATCCGGCGTCAGGCGCACCGCACGCATATCGTTGTGAAGATCCTCGCCGAGCCGAATACCGGCGTCAAAGCCTTGCTCGACGATGTTGGCAAACCCTTCATCCGCCACCACCTCCAGCGTAATGCCGGGGTACTCGCTGGCCAACTGCCCCAGATGCGGCACGATGGCGAGATCGATCGCCGAACGCGGCGCGTTGATGCGCACCAGGCCGCGTGGCCCTTCGCGAAACGCATTCAGGCTCTCCAGCGCGGCGTCAATGTCGGTAAAGGCCGGCACCAGCTGTGCCAACAGATGCTCACCGGCCTCCGTCGGCGAGACGTTGCGGGTGGTGCGGTTCAGCAGGCGAATGCCCACCTGCGATTCCAGTTCGCGCAGGGTGTGGGTCAGCGTCGGCGGCGTCACGCCCAATCGGGCGGCGGCGCGACGGAAGCTGCGTTCACTGGCGATAGCCACGAAGGCTGCCAGGCCGGACAATTCGGGTTTCTTCATGCTATTAATATAAATTATCTAATAGTTAGATTAATTTTTAACGGATAGTTATCCTTAATCTAACAATATAGCATTGCGTTCGAACCCATTACCAGGTATTGATGCGATGATTAATGTTAAAGCCCCAACTCATGAAACGCCGCGCCGTCTGGCTGACAAGGTCGTGCTGGTAAGCGGCGGCGGTACCGGTATCGGCCGCGCAGCCGCGCTGGCCTATGCCCGCGAAGGCGCAAAAGTGGCGCTGGCCGGCCGGCGTGCGGCGGAAATCGAAGCCACGGCGCGCGACATCGCGCTCACCGGCGGCGACGCCCTGCCCATCGTGGCCGACGTCTCCCAGGAAAACGACATCCGCAGGCTGCTCGCCACGGTGACCGCCCACTACGGCCGGCTCGACGTCGCCTTCAACAACGCCGGCATCATCGGCAACTTCGCCCCCATCACCGAACAGAGCAGCGAGGATTTTGACCGCGTGATCGCCATTAACCTCCGTGGCGTCTGGCTGGCGATGAAATACGAAATTGAAACCTTCCTGGAGCAGCATTCAGGCGGCGTGATCGTGAACACCTCCTCCTGGCTGACCCACGGCGCGCTCGCCGGCTCATCCAGCTATTCCGCCAGCAAAGGCGCGCTCGATGCGATGATCCGCGCGGTAGCGCTCGAATACAGCGGCCAAGGCATCCGCGTCAACAACATCAACCCCGGCATCATCGACACGCCGATGGCGCGCGGCAGCGTGGCCGACAGCGTGGCGTTCGCGCCCTTTATCGCCCACACGCCCGCCGGCCGTTTGGGCGAATCGGAAGACATCGGCGATGTGGCGCTGTGGCTGGCGACGGACGAAGCCCGCTTCATCACCGGCCAAAGCCTGCTGGTGGACGGCGGTTACACCATCGCCGGCATGCGCTGAGGAGACGACGCCATGAACTACGTTCGGCTTGGCGACAGCGGCCTGAAGGTGTCCCGCCTTTGTCTGGGCTGCATGACTTACGGCGATCCGGCCTGGCGGCCCTGGGTGTTGAAGGAAGACGAAGCGTTCCCATTTATCCGCGAGGCGCTGGAGGCCGGCATCAATTTTTTCGATACCGCCAACATTTACTCCGGCGGAGAAAGCGAGCGCATTCTCGGCCGTGCGCTGAAGGCGTTCGCCCGTCGTGAAGACGTGGTGATCGCCACCAAAGCTTACTTTCCGATGGACGCACAGCCGAACAGCTGCGGGCTGTCGCGCAAGCATTTGCTGCACAGCGTCGACGCCTCCTTGCAGCGGCTGGGAACGGATTACCTCGATCTGTTCGTGCTGCACCGCTTCGACACCGAAACGCCGATCGAAGAAACTGCCGACACCCTCGACGGCCTGGTGCGGGCGGGCAAGATCCGCTATCTCGGCGCGTCTTCACTGCACGCCTGGCGCCTGATGAAAATGCTGGCCTTTCAACGTCAGCACCGCCTGGCGCCGTTTATTTCGTTGCAAAGCCAATACAACCTGGTGACGCGTGAAGACGAAGAAGAATTGATCCCGTTGTGCCTGGAGGAAGGTCTTGGCCTGACGCCCTGGTCGCCGCTGGCCCGCGGCGTGCTGGCCGGCTCCGGCAGTGGCGGCACGCTGCGCGCCGCCACCGACGAACAGGCGCCCCGTTGGTACGGCGGCAGAAACGAGGTGGAATGCACCATCGCTACGGTAGCGGAGGTGGCCGCCGCGCGCGGCGTTCCACCGGCTCAGATCTCGCTGGCCTGGCTGTTGGCCAAACCCGGCGTGGCGTCGCCGCTGGTGGGCATGTCCAAGCCACACCATTTGCAGGATGCGCTGGCGGCGCTCGACCTCAGGCTATCGCCGGAAGACGTGGCCGCGCTGGAGGCGCCAATGGCACACGCTGCCCGCCCCGAACGCTGGTAGCCCCTTTTCCCCCATTCCCGGAGAGAAACATGTCATACGCTGTTACCGCTCGAGCGGCGTTGTTCACCCTCGCTGCCGCATTCACCCTTAGCACGCCGGCGCAGGCCGCCGTCAGCGCAGATTGCACAGAAAGCAGCATAACGCTGCCGCCCGGCGCGCTTTACCCTAACGGCATCGCCCGCGCAGCGGACGGTACACTGTATGTCGGGCTGATCACCAGCGGCAACGTGCTGCGCAAACGGCCGGGTCAGGCGTGGGAAACCTTCTTCCCCGGCGCTGACACGGTGTTCGCCTCAAATGCGCTGCGGCTGGACGAACGGCGCGGGCTGCTGTGGGGCAATTCGCCAGACTTTCTCTCCGGCGGCAAAACACGCGCCAACCGCATCTATGCGCTGAATGTCGCGGATGGCACCCTCAACCGCAGCCTGGCGCTGCCGGCGGGAGAAATGGGCAACGATATCGTGCTCGGCGCAGACGGTACGGTGTACGTGACGGAAACCCGCGGCGGCGGCATCCTGCGCCTGCGGCCGGGCGAAGCGGCCTTCAGTACGCTGTATCAGGATCCGCAATTAGCGGCTCCCAGCGGGTTGGGGGCCGCCGGGATCGTGCTGCTCGACCATCAGCTGATGGCAGTCGCCAATTTCGGCACCGGTAAGCTCTACACCCTCAGCTATAACGATCCAAAGCCGCAGCTGACGGAAATACAGCTGCCGCGCCTCATCGAAAACCCGGACGGGATGGGGTTGGCACCGGACGGCGCGCTGATCGTGCTGGAAAACGGGATCCAGAGCGGCCAAGGGCGGATCCTGCGGATCCCGTCACCCAAGGCGGCAGGCATGCACCGCATTGAAATCTTGCGCGAAGGCATGGAGTCGCCGGTCAACCTGGCTATCACGCCACAAGGCTGCGCCTTCGTCAGCGAATCGCGCATCCGCCACCGTCTGCTGCCCGGCCATGAAACCGAAGTGCCTGACAGCTTCCGCCTCTATCAACTGCCTTTACCTCTCACCGCTGCGCAATAACCTTTCCACCACCACTGCGGGCGGCGACACTTGCGTTGTTGCCCGCAGGCGAACAACAATCTCGCTGCGTTACAAACCGGCCTTGCGCAGCGCTTCCCATTTTTACCTGTGACAGCCGATTGCCCGCTGGGCTAGTATAAGCGTCTGTGCAAACCTCAGGTTTGAGCGCGCCGTCTGGCGTTTTGATGATTTGATTTGCGCCGCCCGGCAAGCGCTGAATGGGGCGGCGTCTGATGAAACAATGTGATAGCGAATGACGACAATGAAAATCACAGTTCACTTTACATTCAATGGATTGGAAAAATAATCTTATGAATAGCACCGACAAGCTCGATTCACACACGCCAATGATGCAGCAGTACCTGCGCCTCAAGGCTCAGCATCCCGAGATCCTGCTGTTCTACCGCATGGGCGACTTTTACGAGCTGTTCTATGATGATGCCAAGCGCGCGTCCCAACTGCTGGATATCTCGCTGACCAAACGCGGTGCCTCAGCAGGGGAGCCTATTCCCATGGCCGGCGTTCCCCATCATGCGGTGGAAAACTATTTAGCCAAACTGGTGCAGCTAGGTGAATCCGTTGCCCTGTGCGAACAAATCGGCGATCCAGCCACCAGTAAAGGTCCGGTTGAGCGCAAAGTAGTGCGTATCGTCACGCCTGGCACCATCACCGACGAAGCCTTGTTACAGGAGCGTCAGGACAACCTGCTGGCCGCCATCTGGCAAGACGCACGTGGCTTTGGTTACGCGACGCTGGATATCAGCTCCGGCCGTTTCCGCGTTGCCGAACCAGCAGATATTGAGACCATGGCGGCCGAGCTGCAACGCACCAACCCCGCCGAGCTGCTTTATCCCGAAACCTTTGAACAGATGTCGCTGATTGAACAGCGCCATGGTCTGCGTCGTCGCCCGCTGTGGGAATTCGAACCGGAGACCGCCCGTCAGCAGCTTAACCTGCAGTTCGGCACCCGCGATCTTACCGGCTTCGGCGTTGAACAGGCCCATCAGGCACTGCGTGCCGCCGGCTGCCTGCTGCAATACGTAAAAGATACCCAGCGCACCTCATTGCCGCATATCCGTGGCATCACCATGGAGCGTCAACAGGACGGCATCATCATGGACGCCGCTACCCGGCGTAATCTCGAGCTGACCCAGAGCCTGTCCGGCGGCACTGAAAACACCCTCGCGGCGATCCTCGATCACAGCGTCACGGCCATGGGCAGCCGCATGCTTAAGCGCTGGCTGCATATGCCTACTCGTGACATCAAGGTACTGAATGATCGTCAGCAAGCCATAGGCGCACTGCAGGATCTGTATGCTGAACTGCAACCTTCTTTGCGTCAGGTCGGCGATCTGGAACGTATCCTCGCCCGTCTGGCGTTGCGCAGCGCACGTCCGCGCGATCTGGCACGCATGCGTCATGCCTTCCAGCAGCTACCGGATATCCATGCGCTGTTAAAAGGCGTCAATACTCCGCATGTGCAGCACCTGCTGTCCCAGGTGGGTCAGTTTGATGAACTGCAGGACTTGCTGGAACGCGCCGTGGTGGAAGCCCCGCCGGTGCTGGTTCGCGACGGTGGCGTTATCGCCCCCGGCTACAACAGTGAGCTGGACGAATGGCGAGCCTTGGCCGATGGTGCCAGCGACTATCTCGACCGTCTCGAGATCCGCGAGCGCGAAAAACTGGGGCTGGATACGCTGAAGGTCGGTTTCAATGGTGTTCATGGCTATTACATTCAGGTCAGTCGCGGGCAAAGCCACCTGGTACCGATCCATTACGTACGCCGTCAGACGCTGAAAAACGCCGAACGCTACATCATTCCCGAACTGAAAGAGTACGAAGACAAGGTGCTGACCTCTAAAGGGAAAGCGCTGGCCATCGAGAAAGGTCTGTACGAAGAACTGTTCGATTTGCTGTTGCCGCATCTGGGTGAATTGCAACAAAGCGCGGCGGCATTGGCAGAACTGGACGTACTGGCCAACCTGGCAGAACGCGCCGAAACGCTGAACTACGCCTGCCCGACCATGAGCGAGCAGCCTGGCGTGCGCATCACCGAAGGTCGCCACCCGGTGGTGGAGCAGGTGTTGAGCGAACCCTTTATTTCCAACCCGCTGTCACTGTCGCCCCAACGCCGAATGTTGATCATTACCGGCCCTAACATGGGCGGTAAAAGTACCTATATGCGCCAAACGGCGCTGATCGTACTGATGGCCCATATCGGCAGCTACGTGCCGGCAAGCAAGGCAGTCATTGGCCCGGTCGATCGCATATTTACCCGCGTAGGTGCAGCGGACGATCTGGCTTCCGGCCGCTCCACCTTTATGGTTGAGATGACCGAAACGGCCAATATCCTGCATAACGCCACCGAACATAGTCTGGTGCTGATGGACGAGATTGGCCGCGGCACCTCGACCTATGATGGTTTATCCCTGGCCTGGGCCTGCGCCGAAAATCTGGCCAGCCGCATCAAGGCCATGACCTTGTTCGCCACTCATTACTTTGAGCTGACCACCCTGCCGGAAAAAATGGAAGGCGTGGTTAACGTGCATTTGGATGCGCTTGAGCACGGTGACACCATCGCCTTTATGCACAGCGTGCAGGACGGTGCCGCCAGCAAAAGTTACGGGCTGGCGGTTGCTGCGCTGGCCGGCGTACCGCGTGAAGTGATCAAACGCGCGCGTCAGAAGTTGCGTGAACTGGAGGCTATCTCCAACCATACCGCCAGCGGTACCGTTGACGCCACTCAGATGACGCTGCTGAATGAGGAAACCTCACCGGCGGTTGAAGCACTTGAGGCTCTGGATCCGGATTCATTGTCTCCGCGCCAGGCACTGGAATGGATTTATCGCCTGAAGAATATGGTCTAGCTCGACGTATAAGTAACTGGCATAAAAAAACGGTGAGCATGATGCTCACCGTTTTTATTTTGATGCGGTTCAACTGCCGACGTTACTCGCGGAACAGTGCCTCGATACTCAGGCCCTGCATCTGCAGTATTTCACGCAGGCGACGCAAACCTTCAACCTGGATCTGACGTACTCGCTCGCGAGTCAGGCCAATTTCGCGGCCTACATCTTCGAGCGTCGCCGCTTCGTAGCCCAACAGGCCAAAGCGACGCGCCAGCACTTCACGCTGTTTGGCGTTCAGTTCGAACAGCCATTTCACGATGCTCTGTTTCATGTCATCGTCTTGCGTGGTGTCTTCCGGTCCGTTGTCTTTCTCGTCTGCCAGAATGTCCAGCAACGCTTTCTCCGAATCCCCACCCAACGGCGTATCCACAGAAGTGATACGTTCGTTCAGGCGCAGCATGCGGCTGACGTCATCCACCGGCTTGTCGAGTTGCTCTGCAATCTCTTCAGCGCTCGGTTCATGATCCAGTTTATGAGAAAGCTCGCGCGCGGTGCGCAAATAGACATTCAGTTCTTTAACTATGTGGATTGGCAAGCGAATGGTACGGGTTTGGTTCATGATCGCCCGTTCAATCGTCTGCCGGATCCACCAGGTAGCGTAGGTCGAGAAACGGAAACCGCGCTCTGGGTCAAACTTTTCCACTGCGCGGATCAGCCCGAGGTTACCCTCTTCAATCAGATCCAGCAGCGCCAGGCCGCGGTTGCTGTAGCGGCGGGCGATTTTCACCACCAACCGCAGGTTGCTTTCAATCATTCGGCGGCGGGACGGCACGTCACCGCGCAGTGCACGCCGCGCAAAATAAACTTCTTCCTCTGCGGTAAGCAGCGGAGAATAACCGATTTCGCCCAGATAGAGCTGCGTCGCATCCAATACGCGTTGGGTCACGCCTTGTGACAACAACTCTTCTTCCGCTAGATCATTCTCACTGGCCTCTTCTTCTACCAGTGCTTTTTCGTCGAATGATTCCGCTTCCGTTGCGTTCTCGTCGAAATCCGCATCATCATGTAACTCGTTAACTTTCAGCGTATTTTGGCTCATATGCTGCTCCTACCCGTGATACCGCGAGCAGAATAACAGCGTATTCTGCCCAATCTATCGCTGCGGAAGATAACGCAGCGGGTTTACGGATTTCCCCTTGTAACGAATTTCAAAATGCAAACGTACTGAACTGGTTCCGGTGCTACCCATGGTGGCTATTTTTTGACCCGCCTTCACTTCTTGTTGTTCCCGGACCAGCATTGTGTCGTTGTGAGCGTAGGCGCTCAGGTAATCATCATTGTGTTTGATGATGATTAGATTACCGTAACCCCGTAAAGCGTTGCCTGCGTACACTACACGACCATCGGCGGTAGCGAAGATAGGCTGCCCACGGGAACCGGCGATATCGACACCTTTATTCCCACCTTCTGATGAGGAAAAGTTATCAATAATCTTACCGTCAGTCGGCCATCTCCAGGTACTTACCGGAGCGCTGTTGCTGACGGTGCTGCTCACTGGTGGAGCAACGACCGGTGCGGTAACAGGGGCTGTTGCGGTAGTTGCCGCCACTGCGCCTGCTGCAGGTAACATCTTACCTACATTCTGTTTACCCGAATTATCAGAATACGCGTTAGTTGATTGAGAATCAACCGTTGCAGTTTGTATCTGGGAGGTCGATGGTGGCTTAGGTACGCCGCCGCTGGTTGCGTCTGTCGCCGCCAGCATGCCGCCATTTCCGGTAGCCGAACCATTACCAAGCTGAATGTTTTGACCCACATTCAGACTGTAGGGTTCAGGAATATTGTTACGCTGAGCCAGGTCACGGTAATCATTTCCGGTGATCCAGGCGATGTAAAACAGCGTGTCTCCGCGCTTAACCGTATAGGTATTACCGCTGTAGCTCCCTTTGGGGATCGAAGTATAACTGCGGTTGTAAACAATGTGTCCCTCAGAGCCCATCTGCGCCCCAGCATTGCTGGATGCAGCGGCGCCGGCACCACCGCCGTCCACGCTACTGATAGGGGCCGATGTCGACGCATTGTTCGAACAACCCGCCAACCACAAACTTACCATCGTACACACCGCAACCCGGCGTAATGTAATCATTGGGCTTCCCGTGCTCATGCTTCCCCCATGACAGCAATATCAGCGATATATCCAAAATACCCTTTACATCGTAGCTGAGCTTTTAACATTCTCTACGTTCCTACAATGAAAGGTGCCCGCGGCCGATTTCTGAACGTCAGAAAACCTCATACCGGAGCCTCAAAACAGCGCGCCATGCTAACCACATTAGCGCTGCTGCACCATAAGACAACTGCGCAGAAAGGCAATTGTATTGAAAATTAGTTTTATTGAAACGCTAAAACCTTAACCGGAGGTGATGAAAGTGCAACAGATTTCATATCCTGTCGAAAATTCAGACAATCGCTAGGCCAGTTCGCCTTTCACCAGTGGTACAAAGCGCACCGCTTCGACGATATCGATAGTAAATTCATTCCCCTGGCGCTGAATACGCTTGAGGATCTGAGCCTGCTCACCGACCGGCAAAACCAAAATACCGCCGTCGTCTAGCTGTTCCATCAACGCCGGGGGGATCTCCGGCGGTGCGGCGGTGACAATAATGGCATCGAACGGCCCCCGCGAAGCCCACCCCTGCCAACCGTCGCCGTGACGAGTAGAAACATTGTGAAGGTCGAGTTGCTTCAGGCGACGTTTCGCCTGCCATTGCAATCCCTTGATACGCTCAACGGAGCACACATGCTGCACCAGGTGCGCCAGTATGGCGGTTTGATAACCAGAACCCGTGCCGATCTCCAATACCCTGGATGTGGGCGTCAGGTTTAAGAGTTCGGTCATCCGTGCCACCATATAAGGCTGGGAGATCGTTTGACCTGAACCGATAGGCAGCGCCGTATTTTCATAAGCTTTGTGTTCAAGCGCTTCATCAACAAAGCGTTCACGCGGCACTGCCTCAATGGCCCGCAGTAATCGTTCGTCCTGGATCCCTTGTTGACGCAGTTGCGTCAGCAATGTTTGCATACGCTTGTTCACCATTCCCCGCCAACCCCTGCTTTGGTTAACCACGTTTTTACTACATCCTGGGCCGCATAAGCGGTCAAATCCACCTGCAAGGGTGTAATCGCGACATAACCCTGTTCTACCGCAGCGAAATCCGTGTCCGGCCCGACATCAAACTTATCACCCGGAGGCCCAATCCAGTAAAGGTTTTGCCCACGTGGATCCTGTTGGCAGAACACTTTGTCGGCCGGATGGCGACTGCCGCAGCGGGTCACGCGAATGCCTTTGATCTCGTCCAACGGCAAATCCGGCACGTTGATATTCAGAATTTTTCCGGTGCGTAACGGTTCACGCAACAGGGCCCGCAGCACCCGGCAGGTGATCGCCGCCGCGGTAGCATAATGCTGATGGCCGTTCAACGACACGGCCAGCGCAGGCAAGCCCAAATGGCGCCCTTCCATGGCGGCAGCCACGGTGCCGGAGTAGATCACGTCATCGCCCAGATTGGGGCCGGCATTGATACCGGAAACCACGATATCCGGCGCAGGTTGCATCAGGGCATTCACTCCCAGGTATACGCAATCGGTCGGTGTTCCTTGCTGTACGGCGATATCCCCATTGGGCATCGTCAGGGTGCGCAATGGGGATTCCAACGTCAGCGCATTGGAAGAACCGCTGCGGTTACGATCGGGTGCCACAACCTGCACCTCAGCAAACTCTCGCAGCGCTGCCGCCAGCACCTGAATGCCTGGGGCGGTAACACCGTCGTCATTACTCAGCAATATCCGCATAAGAGGTTGTCTTCTTTTTATCTCTCAACCAGGCACCGCTCAACGCAGCCTGGGATTTAACTACTCGGTATGACCGCCCAAAAGGAGGCGCTTAATCAGCAGATATTATGTTTACTGCCCCCGCCATGTCCAGTGACCATGGGAAAAGGCAGGGAACTCAAGGCTGAACCGCCACGAGTCATTCTTCTGGCGAAAAAAAACCTGCTTGCGCAGGTTTCTTGATTATTACTCGCTAATATCCGCATCGCTACTGTCCTGCCGCATAATTTCGCGCACCACGCTGGTGGCGAAACTGCCGGCCGGCAGCCAGAAACGCAGTTCGACGGTGGCATCGTCCCACCAGTCCCACTGCATATCTTTCGGCTGTAACAGCAAGGCTCGGCGGGCCGGATCTACGCGTTCGCGCTTTAAAAGCGACATCAGCTCCGGCTGTTCCAGCAGACACTGCTGTTCAAAGCTCAACGCTTCCCCGGCGGTGCCCGGTTCGCCATCACCGGGTAAAGGAGCGGTGATCATCAGCTCACCGGCTTCCAGGCGTTGCTGCAACGCATCCAGCTCTTCCGGTTTGGCAACAAACCAACTGCCACGACCGCTAAGCTGAAGGGCATCCCCTTCTAGCACGGTATGTTGCTGCTGGTTGGCCAATCGCCGGCTGGCGATCAGGTTAAACAGCGCGCTGCGGCTGGCAGAAAGATAAAAGCTACGCTTGCTGCGTTCTTTCACCCAGATCTCGTCATTCGCCCAACGGCGCGCCATCACCAGGTTGTTACCGCCGCGCCCAAAGCGCTGACTGCCGAAGTAATTCGGTACGCCGCCGGCCTCAATCGCCTGCAGACGTTGTTCTACATCCTGACGATCGGAGATATGACGCAGCACCAGAGTAAAGGCATTGCCTTTCAAGGTGCCAATTCGCATTTTGCGCAGGTGGCGGGCGCTGGCCAGCACTTCACAGCCTTCCAGTGAGAACTGGGTAAAGTCCGGCGTCTCTTTTCCTGGCAGATGCAAACAGAACCACTGTTCGGTTACCGCATGACGATCTTTTAAGCCCGCGTAGCTGACGGAGCGGGCATGAATACCGGCAAAGCGCGCCAGATAATCGGCGACAAACTGGGTGTTACAACCGTTTTTGCGGATGTTCACCAGCACGTGTTCGCCTTCGCCATCCGGCTCAAAGCCCAGATCTTCCACCACCACGAAATCTTCCGGGTTGGCCTTCAGCACGCCGGTGCTTTGCGGCTGGCCATGCAGCCAGGTCAGGTTAGCCATATCCATGCGCTTATTCCTTGATCAACAAGGCAACCGCTTCGCAGGCAATACCCTCGCCACGCCCGGTGAAACCGAGTTGTTCGGTGGTGGTAGCCTTAATGTTAACGTCGTCCATATGGCATTGCAGGTCTTCCGCCAGGAAAATGCGCATCTGCGGGATATGCGGTGCCATCTTAGGGGCCTGGGCAATAATAGTGATGTCCAGGTTGCCCAGACGATAGCCCTTGGCGCGGATGCGTTTCCAGGCTTCGCGCAGCAACTCGCGGCTATCGGCACCTTTGAAGGCCGGGTCAGTATCCGGGAACAGCTTGCCGATATCCCCCAGCGCCGCCGCGCCCAGCAGGGCATCGGTCGCGGCGTGCAGTGCTACGTCGCCATCGGAGTGGGCCAGCAAACCTTTTTCATAAGGAATACGAACGCCACCGATCACCAACGGGCCTTCGCCGCCAAATTTGTGTACGTCAAAACCGTGGCCGATACGCATGATGCGCTCCTTAATTGTCTAACTGAGTTAAATAGAATGCCGCCAGCGCCAAATCTTCCGGCCGCGTGACCTTAATATTGTCCGAACGCCCATTGACCAGCAGCGGATGATAGCCGCAGTGCTCCAGGGCCGACGCCTCGTCGGTCACCGTCGCCCCGTCATCCAGCGCGCGCTGCAGGCACTGCTTGAGCAATGCCAGTGGGAACAGCTGCGGCGTTAACGCATGCCAAAGGTCCTGACGTTCTACCGTATGAGAAATGGCCCCGTGGCCAGGCTCTGCGCGCTTCATGGTGTCACGCACCGGCGCCGCCAGAATCCCCCCCACGTCGCTATGTTCGGTAATCGCCAACAGGCGGTCGAGATCGTCGGCATGCAGACAGGGGCGCGCCGCGTCGTGCACCAGCACCCATTTTGCCTCGCCGGCCAGCTGCAAGCCGGCCATTACCGAGTCGGCGCGTTGCTGCCCGCCAATGGTAGCCTGCACGCGGGGATCCTGCGCTATCGGCAACTGGTGGAACTGCTGATCGTCGGGGCCTATCGCCACAATCACCTGCGAAATACGCGGATGGCGCAACAGCGCGTGGATCGCGTGTTCGAGAATGGTTTGATGGCCGATGGTTAGATATTGCTTTGGGCAATCAGCCTGCATGCGGCTGCCAATACCGGCAGCGGGCAGGACGGCGATCACCGATGGAAAGGTTCCTGCGGAGTGATTCATGCGTTACTTTTGTAAGTTATTTTGCGAGGCGGACGCCGCGTTGCGTCTGGATTGGTCAGGAACCAGACGATAGAAAGTCTCACCGGGCTTAATCATGCTCAGCTCATTGCGCGCACGCTCTTCGATCGCTTCCTGACCGCCGTTCAAATCGTCGATTTCGGCGAACAGCTGATCGTTACGCGCTTTCAATTTAGCATTGCTGCCCTGTTGGAGCGCAACATCCTCATTGACCCGCACGTAATCGTGAATACCATTTTTGCCCAGCCACAGTGAATACTGTAACCAACCGAGCAATGCCAGCAATAGCAGCGTAAGTTTTCCCATCTCCGCCCCCTGAAAAACCGACCAATCATCCCACAACTTTTCGTTGGACTCCACACAGAGAACGGCATTTCGCCGCCAAATTCAGAGTAGGATGAGAATTTCCTGAGTTTATAACCTAAATTCACTTCGAAAGCGGCAAAAAAAACCACTTTCATCACAGAAAAACCACCCTGGGCCGCAACATTTTCCCCTTCAACGTTTTTTACGGTTATGCAGTAAGAAAAACTGGCTATCCGCTGATTTCACCAAAGCATTCGCCAGCGACAAGCACAAACTGCATATTTAACACCATTAAAAATTTCATCATCAGGTAGGAGTTGTGTTTTTATTCATTAAAGATTATTTTTATGCACTCATAGTGCATAAATAAATCCAATGGATCATTTTTAATTACCGGGGATAGCGATGTTTAAATCTTTAGTTGTGATTGGCGCCTGTCTGGCTGCCACCCTGTCGGCCTCCGTCCTGGCGGCTGAACCTACCTACGTCGTCGGCTCTGGCGGCACCTACCGTCCGTTCGAATTCGAAAACAGCAGCAAACAGCTGGAAGGCTTTGATATCGATATCATCAAGGCGGTAGCCAAGGCCGAGAACTTTCAGGTCAAACTGGTGAATACGCCGTGGGAAGGTATTTTCGCCACGCTGAACTCCGGCGATCGCGACATCATTATTTCCGGCATCACCATTACCGATAAACGCAAACAAATGGTTGATTTCTCTGCACCTTACTTCCCGGCAGAGCAGGCTATCGTGGTCCCCAAAGACTCTGGTGTAGACTCGATTGCCGCCTTGAAAGCGCTGAAGGTCGGCGTAGTCAACTCCAGCACCGGCGACATCGTGGTGTCCGACGTGTTAGGCAAAAACAACACCGCCATCAAACGTTTCGACAATACCCCGTTAATGCTGCAAGAGCTGTATGAAGACGGTATCGGCGCGGCCGTGGGCGACGTCGGCGTGGCCAAGTTCTATATCAAAACCCATCCGGAAAAAGAGTTCAAACTGGTGTCCGATGCCAAATTCGAACGTCAGTATTTCGGTATCGCCGTGGCCAAAGGCAATGACGAACTGCGCGGCAAAATCAACGCTGGCCTGAAGAAAATCATCGCCGACGGCACCTACGCCAAAATCTACCAGACCTGGTTTGACAGCAACGTCCCCACGCTGCCCGCCGAATAATCGATCGTCGTTCGTCAACACAGCAGTCTAAAGACTTTTAAGAAGGATCCGACCTTGAATTTCCGTTGGGAGATAATCCAGGAGTACGCCCCGCTGTTTATGGAAGGCGCCTGGATGACCATCAAATGCACCATTATCTGCGTGATACTGGGCACCACCTGGGGGCTGCTCCTCGGGCTCGGCCGTCTGGCGCAGGCACCACACGGCATCTGGAAACCGATACTGCATTACGGCGTTCAGTGGCCGGTGCGCATCTACATCAGCGCCTTCCGCGGTACGCCGCTGTTTGTCCAGATTATGGTGGTACATTTCGCGCTGGTACCGCTGTTTATCAACCCACGTGACGGTCTGCTGGTCACCAGCGGCCTAATGAGCACCGATTTCGCCCGCGCGTTGCGCTCCGATTACGGCGCATTTCTCTCCTGCGTGGTGGCGATTACGCTGAACGCGGGTGCTTACGTCTCGGAAATTTTCCGCGCCGGCATTCAGTCTATCGATCGCGGTCAGATGGAAGCTTCACGTTCGCTGGGCATGAGCTACGGCAAAACCATGCGCAAAGTGATCCTGCCGCAGGCGTTTCGCCGCATGCTGCCGCCGCTGGGCAACAATGCCATTGCCATCGTCAAAGACTCTTCGCTGGCCTCCGCCATCGGTCTTGCCGATCTGGCCTATGCCGCCCGCACGGTTTCCGGCGCCTATGCCACCTATTGGGAGCCCTACCTGACCATTTCGCTGGTCTATTGGGTCCTCACCTTCCTGCTTTCGCTGATGGTGCAACACATGGAAAAGAGGTTCGGGAAAAGTGATTCGCGTACATAACCTGCAAAAACAATTCGGCGAAAGCCACGTGCTGCGTGGTATTTCCTGCGAAATCGCAGCCAACGAAGTGGTCTGCGTCATCGGCCCGTCCGGCTCCGGTAAAAGTACCTTCCTGCGCTGTATCAATGCGCTGGAAACGCTGTCCGGCGGTGAGATCCTGGTGAACGGTTTTGCCATACACAGCCAGAAAACCGATCTCAATAAAATGCGTGAGAGCGTCGGCATGGTGTTTCAACGCTTTAACCTGTTCCCGCACATGACGGTGCTGGAAAACATCATCATGGCGCCGATGGGCGTGAAAAAGCTGTCGCGCGCAGAGGCCATACTGCGGGCAGAGGCGCTGCTGCAAAAGGTGGGCCTGCTGGACAAAATCGACGCTTATCCCAACAGCCTGTCCGGCGGTCAGCAACAGCGGGTCGCCATTGCTCGCGCGCTGGCGATGGAACCGAAAATCATGCTGTTCGACGAACCGACCTCCGCACTGGATCCCGAGCTGGTCGGCGAAGTGCTGGCGGTGATGAAGTCATTGGCGCACGAAGGCATGACGATGGTGGTGGTGACGCATGAGATGGGCTTTGCCCGTGAGGTGGCCGATCGGGTGCTGTTTATCGATCAAGGGATCATTCAGGAAGAAGGTTCGCCACAGCAGATTTTCAGCCACCCGGCCAATCCGCGCACTCAGGCTTTTCTGAGCAAAGTTTTGTAACCTTCGGCACGGCTTTGCAATGCTTCGGGCGCAGGCGACTGCGCCCTTTCCCTCACCAACCGGTCAAAAAGCTGAACACCAGCCAGAACAGGCACAGAACGATGGTCCCGGTCAGCAACAGCGTAAAAATCAACCGACCACGCAGCAGCATGCTGAGCGTGATGCCAATCAGCACCGAAACCGGCATCAGCGCCAGGAAGAACGGCCAGGTGTAGAGCAGGAAGAAAAGGGTGTTGGAGCCGTAAACCAAAAACGGCACTGCGAAGGCCAGCCAGTAGAAAACAAAGCCACAGACACCGCCCAGGAACGAGTAAGAGGGCTCCTCTTTCTCCTGGTTTGCGTCAATCAAGATAGGCGAGACATTTTGCATAGCGATCCCTGGTTATTCGGCGCGCTCTCCGGCGGGCTTAGCGTAAAAAGCGTATGGCGCAAAAACGCCACACGCTTTTCTGAATTCAGGGTTTGATAATAGCCCGACCACGCAGCACGTCTAACAATTGCGCAATCAAATTTGTTACCAATTGTTGGCCATCAAGGTGAATATCCGGCCGTTGTGGCGCCTCGTAAACCGAGTCGATACCGGTGAAATTACGCAGCTCGCCGGCACGGGCTTTTTTGTACAATCCTTTCGGATCGCGCACTTCACAAACCGCCAAAGGCGTGTCGACAAACACCTCGATGAAACGATCTTCATCCAGCAGTTCACGCACCATCTGCCGTTCGGCGCGATGTGGGGAAATGAAAGCGGTCAACACCACCAGGCCGGCGTCCACCATCAGTTTCGCCACTTCGCCCACGCGACGAATATTTTCGCGCCGGTCGTCGTCGGAAAAACCGAGGTCGCGGCACAGACCGTGACGCACGTTGTCGCCATCCAGCAGATAGGTGCTGACACCATGGGCGTGCAGTGCCTGTTCCAGCGCGCCGGCGACGGTAGATTTGCCCGAGCCGGACAGCCCGGTAAACCACAGCACCACGCCTTTGTGGCCGTTGCGGACTTCGCGATCCGCACGCGTTACCGCATGCGGATGCCAGACCACGTTGTCATCATCCGGCCCGGTCGGCCGCAGTTGAGCGTCGGTCACGTTATTTTCCCCCAAGCAGGTCGCGCGCGCCCCAATGTGGGAAGTGTTTACGCACCAGAGCATTCAGTTCCATTTCAAATGCGCTGAAGTCGCCGGCTGATGCCTGAGCGTCCTGCAAGGTTTCGCGGATCAAGCCAGCCCCCACGGTGACGTTGCTCAGGCGATCGATAAAGATCAGCCCACCGGTATCGTGGTTGCGTTGATAGCTGTCCAGCACTAGCGGTTCATCGAAGGTCAGTTCGACCAGACCGATACCATTGAGCGGTAAAGTGTCCGCCTGATGCTGCGCCAGCGAGTTGATTTCCACCTGGTGGCGTATGCCTTCTACCCGCGCACGGGTCTTTTTGCCGGCCACTTTGATGTCATAGCTTTGGCCCGGCAACAGTGGTTTTTCAGCCATCCACACCACGTCCACCAGCGCGCTTTGCGCCGCTTTCAGGGTTTCCCCAGCATCGACCAGCAGATCGCCGCGGCTAATATCCACTTCATCTGCCAGCACCAGCGTGATCGCCTCGCCCGGCACCGCTTCCTGCAGATCGCCATCAAAGGTCACAATACGCGCTACGGAAGATTCCACGCCGGAAGGCAATACCTTCACGCGTTGTCCGACGCGCACTACACCCGCGGACAGCGTGCCCGCATAGCCCCGGAAATCCAGGTTAGGACGGTTGACATACTGCACCGGGAAACGCAGCGGTTGCGTCTCGCGTTCGCTGATCACATCCACGCTCTCCAGCACCTGCAGCAGCGTCGGGCCGCTGTACCAAGGCATCTGGGCGCTTTCACTGGCCACGTTGTCGCCATCCAGCGCCGACAAAGGCACAAACTTGATGTCCAGATCGTTCGGCAACTGTTGGGCGAAGGTCAGATAATCCTGTTTAAACTGTTCGAACACCGACTCTTGGTAATCCACCAGGTCCATTTTATTGACCGCCACCACCAGATGGCGAATGCCCAACAGCGTGGCGATAAAACTGTGCCTGCGGGTTTGATCCAGCACCCCTTTGCGTGCGTCGATCAACAGGATCGCCAGATCGCAGGTCGAGGCCCCGGTCGCCATATTGCGGGTGTACTGCTCATGCCCCGGCGTATCGGCAATAATAAATTTGCGCTTTTCGGTCGAGAAATAGCGATAGGCTACGTCGATGGTAATGCCCTGCTCGCGCTCGGCCTGCAGGCCATCGACCAGCAGCGCCAAATCCAGTTTCTCGCCCTGGGTGCCGATGCGTTTGCTGTCGCTGTGCAGCGTAGACAGCTGATCTTCGTAGATCTGACGGGTATCGTGCAGCAAGCGGCCGATCAGGGTGCTTTTGCCGTCATCGACGCTGCCGCAGGTCAGGAACCGTAACAGGCTTTTGTGTTGCTGCGCATGCAGGTAAGATTCGACCCCACCCTGCTCAGCGATTTGTTGTGCAATTGCGTTGTTCATCCGGCGGCTCCTTAGAAATACCCTTGACGCTTTTTCAGCTCCATCGAGCCGGACTGATCGCGGTCGATCATCCGCCCCTGGCGCTCACTGGTGGTGGACACCAACATCTCTTCGATGATCTCCGGCAGCGTCTCCGCTTCGGAATCCACCGCACCGGTCAGCGGCCAGCAGCCCAGCGTGCGGAAACGCACCATGCGCTGGCTGATCACTTCGCCAGGCTGCAGATCGATACGATCGTCGTCCACCATCAGCAACATGCCGTCGCGCTCTACCACCGGGCGCGGTTTTGCCAGATACAGCGGCACGATGTCGATTTTTTCCAGGAAAATGTATTGCCAGATATCCAGCTCGGTCCAGTTCGACAGCGGGAACACGCGAATGCTCTCGCCCTTGTTGATTTGGCCGTTGTAGTTGTGCCACAGCTCCGGACGCTGGTTTTTGGGGTCCCAACGGTGGAAGCGGTCACGGAATGAATAGATACGCTCTTTGGCGCGTGACTTCTCTTCGTCACGGCGGGCACCGCCAAAGGCGGCATCAAAACCGTATTTGTTAAGCGCCTGCTTCAGGCCTTCGGTTTTCATGATATCGGTATGCTTGGCGCTGCCGTGAACGAACGGGTTGATGCCCATCGCCACGCCTTCCGGGTTCTTGTGGATCAGCAGTTCAAAACCGTACTCTTTCGCCGTGCGATCGCGGAATTCGTACATTTCACGGAATTTCCAACCGGTATCCACATGCAGCAACGGGAACGGCAGCGTACCCGGGAAAAAGGCTTTACGCGCCAGATGCAGCATCACGGAAGAGTCTTTACCGATGGAGTAGAGCATCACCGGGTTGCCGAATTCAGCGGCGACTTCACGGATGATATGGATACTCTCCGCCTCCAATTGCCGCAAATGAGTGAGTCGTTTTTCGTCCATAACAGATCCTTAAGCCAAATTCACGACGGCGGGCCACGATGCCCCTTCCGTCTGCGGTTGATGCCCAAACCAGGCAATTTGATGATGCAGCTCTACCACTTCGCCGATCACCAGCAGCGCCGGCAAAGGTGCCTGTTGAGCCAATTTTTCAAGCTGTTGCAGCGTGCCGGTTTGCACCAGCTGATCCGCACGCGTGCCGCGGCTGATCACCGCCACCGGCGTGGTGGCCGCGCGGCCGTGGGCTATCAGGCGCTGGCTGATGTCCGCCGCCTTCATGGTGCCCATGTAGATAGCCAGAGTCTGACGCGCTCGCGCCAAGTCTGCCCAATCCAGCCCGTCACCGTCGGGACGACAGTGGCCGGTAATAAAAGTCACGCTCTGCGCATGATCGCGGTGCGTCAGCGGAATGCCGGCATAGGCCGTTGCGCCGGCCGCCGCGGTAACGCCCGGCACTACCTGGAACGGAATGCCCGCAGCGGCGGCCACCTGCAGCTCTTCGCCGCCGCGGCCAAAGATAAAGGGATCTCCGCCTTTCAATCGCACCACGCGCTTGCCCTGCTGCGCCAGTTCCACCAACAGGCGGTTGGTTTCTTCCTGGATCACCGAGTGTGCTCCGGCACGTTTGCCCACGCAGATGCGCTCGGCATCGCGACGCACCAGATCCAGAATCTCATCGCTGACCAGATGGTCGTAGAGCACCACATCGGCCTGCTGCATCACCTGCAGCCCGCGCAGGGTCAATAACCCCACGTCGCCCGGCCCTGCGCCCACCAGCGCAATTTCGCCCTGGGTGCCTTCGCCGCCCTGGGCAAACTGCTGTAAATCCTGCTCCAACTGCCGCTCGGCCTGTGCGGACTGGCCATTGGCCACCAGCGTGGCAAAACGTCCGCCGAATGTTTTTTCCCAGAAGCGACGACGTTCGCCGATCGCATTCAGTCGCTGTTTTACCTGGCCGCGCCAACGCCCGGCCACCTCCGCCATCTGCCCCAGACTGGCGGGCAACAAAGCTTCGAGTTTTTCACGCAGCATACGTGCCAGCACCGGCGCCTGGCCGCTGGAAGAGACGGCAACCACCAGCGGTGAACGATCGATAATCGACGGAAAGATGAACGAGCAGCGCGGCTGATCGTCGACCACGTTAGCCAGCACCCGGCGTTTATCCGCTTCGGCAAATACCTCGGCATTCAGCGCGCTGTCGTCGGTTGCGGCAATCACCAGGAACACCTCATCCAGTTGCTGAGCGGCAAAAGCCTGCCCCTGCCAGCGGATGCGCCCCTGCTGATGCAGTTCTTCGAGTATGGGTGAGAGTGACTGCGCAACTATCCGTATTTCAGCCCCGGCGCGCAGGAGAAGATCCACTTTGCGCGCAGCCACTTCGCCGCCGCCAACGACCAACACCGGGCGTTGTTTCAGGTCGGCAAATATAGGTAGATAGTCCACAACAGCCTTTTCATATATGCAGAATGATAGTGTGACTATACGGGCTGAGATTTGGCCTCTGAAATGACGAAAAGGAATGACTAGTTACTTTATGGAATATAGGCCGCAGCACACGGCTTAACCGGCGATAATTGCGACTAAGGTTTGCGCATTTACGCCAAATTTAAGAGCGGGAGAAATTGTTTAATCTTGCCGACCGTCTCATACTGGACACCGCAAAAATAATCGGTCTTGTCGATATCAAAGAAGGATTTTTCGGTATGTTTTCCCGTTTTTACCTGAAGACCGGCCTGCTGGTGGCAGCGCTCGGCGGTGTTTTCAGCGTTTCGGCCGCCACTCAGCCCGCAAAAGAGGCCCCGATGGGCAAATTCGCCGCCGAGCAGACTCGCCACATCGCCACTTATTTTCCTGGCCGCATGGCCGGTAGCCCGGCAGAATTGCTCACCGCAGACTATCTGAAACAGCAGTTCAGCAAGATGGGGTATCAGAGCGATATCCGCAGTTTCAACACCCGCTATCTGTACACCAGTAAAGACGGCAAGAAGAACTGGAATAACATCACCGCCAGCTCGGTGATCGCCGCTAAAAATGGCAGCCTTCCTCAGCAGATTCTGATCGTGGCGCATTTCGATACCTACACGCCGCGAAGCGACGCCGATCTGGACAACAATCTCGGCGGCTTGACGCTGCAGGGCGTCGACGACAATGCCTCTGGCGTCGGCGTGATGCTGGAACTGGCGGAGCGTCTTAAGAACATCCCCACCGCTTACGGCCTGCGCTTTGTCGCCACCAGCGCCGAAGAACTGGGTTCGCTGGGCGCGCAGAACTACCTGCAACGCATGAGCGACGAAGAGAAACGCAATACCCTACTGGTGGTTAACCTCGACAGCCTGATTACCGGCGATCGCCTGTATTTCAACGCCGGTCTCAATACGCCGCCAAAGCTGGCGAAACAGAGCCGCGATCGCGCACTGGATATTGCCCACCGCTACGGCATCGCTGCCGCCACCAACCCGGGCAGCAAAGCACACCCGAAAGGCACCGGCTGCTGTTCCGATCAGGAAGTGTTTGATAAAGCCGGTATCCCGGTGCTGTCGGTCGAAGCCACCAACTGGTCACTGGGCGATAAAGACGGTTATCAGCAACGCGCCGTGAGCCCGCACTTCCCGCAGGGCATCACCTGGCATCGCCCGCAGTACGATAACCTGCAATATCTGGAACGCAATCTGCCAGGGCGCATCGACAAGCGCAGCCGCGAGAGCGTGCAGATTTTGCTGCCGCTGATGAAAGAACTGGCTCAGGCGCACCCACCCAAAGCACAAAAACAGAAAAAGTAGTCTCTCTGAAAACGCCAAGGGCCCAGCGAATGCTGAGCCCTTTGACGATGTTGATACGTGATTAGCCTTCGTGCAGGCCACACTCACGCTTCAGGCCAAAGAAACGGGTTTCTTCTTCACTCATGCCTGGTTCCCACTTCTGCGTGGTGTGAGTGTCCCCCACTGACAGATAGCCTTGTTCCCACAGCGGGTGATAACTGAGGCCGTGCTCGGTCAGGTATTGATAAATCTTGCGGTTGTCCCAGTCGATAATCGGCAGGATCTTGAACACCCCACGTTGCACCGCCAGTACCGGCAGATTGGCGCGGCTGCCGGATTGTTCGCGGCGCAGGCCAGCGAACCAGGTTTGCCCGCCCAGAGTTTCCAATGCGCGGTTCATCGGCTCAACCTTGTTGATCAGGTTATATTTTTCGATACCTTCAACGCCCTGCTCCCACAGTTTCCCGTAGCGAGCCTCCTGCCAGGCGGGCGACTGCTCGGCACGAAACACCTGCAGGTTCAGCTTCAGTTTGTCGACCAGCTGATCGATAAACTGATAGGTTTCCGGAAACAGATAGCCGGTATCGGTGAGGATCACCGGAATGTCCGGTTTGATCCGCGTAACCAAATGCAGGCATACCGCTGCCTGAATGCCGAAACTTGAAGAGAGCACAAACTCGCCGGGCAGATGTTCCAGCGCCCATTCCACGCGTTGCTCGGCGGAAAGCGTTTCCAACTGGCCATTAACTACCGCCAGTGCCAACGCCTGCCCAGACTTGGGCAGCGCATTCAGCGCCGCCAGATCGAATTCAGCCATGTTGCCAGCCTCCTGATGCTTGAATCATACCGCGCGGATCGGCCCCCGGTGAAAGCGGGGCCAAACGGCGTCAGTCCCAGAAATCCTGCGCCGAATCAATTACCGGCTTGACCACCCCGGCGCGAATAGTGAAATCACCAAAGCCTTCGCCCGCGTTACGCTCTGTGGCCCAGCGGCCCACCAGTTGGTCAATCTCTCGCAGAATTTCTTCTTCGTTGATATTTTCACGGTACATGCGCGGAATACGCGTACCTTCCCGGTTGCCACCCAAATGCAGGTTATAGCGGCCAACCGCTTTACCGACCAGGCCAATCTCCGCCAACAGCGCGCGGCCACAGCCGTTCGGACAGCCAGTAATGCGCAATACGATGTGCTCGTCACCCACACCGTGGCTATGCAGGATCCCTTCCACTTTAGTGACGAACGCCGGCAGAAAACGCTCGGCTTCCGCCATCGCCAATGGGCAGGTCGGGAAGGATACGCAGGCCATCGAGTTTTGACGCTGCACGCTGACCCCGTCGTCGATCAATCCGTGTTCACGAGCGATCGCTTCGATCTTCGCCTTCTCGCTTTCCGGTACGCCGGCAACGATCAGGTTCTGGTTGGCCGTCAGACGGAAATCCCCTTTATGGATCCTGGCGATCTCGGCAACGCCGGTTTTCAACGGGCGTCCCGGATAGTCCAGAAGACGGCCATTCTCGATAAACAGCGTCAGGTGCCACTGGTTATCAATGCCTTTAACCCAGCCAATGCGATCGCCGCGGCCGGTAAATTCGTACGGGCGGATCGGTTCAAAGGTGATACCGGCCCGTTTTTCCACTTCGGCACGGAAGGTATCAACCCCAACGCGTTCCAGCGTGTATTTGGTTTTGGCGTTCTTGCGATCGGTACGGTTACCCCAGTCGCGCTGGGTGGTTACCACCGCTTCCGCGACCGCCAGCGTATGCTCCAGCGGGATATAGCCAAATTCGCTGGCCTTGCGCGCATAGGTTTTCTTGTTGCCGTGTTCAATCGACAGGCCCCCGCCTACCAGCAGGTTAAAGCCCACCAGCTTGCCGTTTTTGGCAATAGCGACAAAGTTCATGTCGTTGGCGTGCAGATCGACGTCGTTTTGCGGTGGGATCACCACCGTGGTTTTGAACTTGCGCGGCAGATAAGTCGCCCCGAGGATCGGTTCTTCGTCGGTGGTCGCCACTTTTTCCTGATCCAGCCACACTTCAGCATAGGCGCGGGTACGCGGCAGCAGATGTTCGGAGATCTTTTTCGCCCACTCGTAGGCTTCCTGGTGCAGCTCGGACTCCACCGGGTTAGAGGTGCAAAGCACGTTGCGGTTGACGTCGTTAGCCGTAGCCAGCGCGTCCAATCCCAGACGACCCAACAGCTGGTGAACCGGCTTAACGTTGCCCTTCACAATGCCATGGAACTGGAAAGTCTGACGGTTGGTGATGCGGATGCTGCCGTACAGCGTGCTTTCCTGCGCGAACTTATCAATGCCCAGCCACTGCTGTGGGGAGATAATTCCCCCCGGCAGACGGCAACGCAGCATCATGGCGTGGCGCGGTTCCAGCTTCTGTTCGGCGCGTTCGGCGCGGATATCACGGTCGTCCTGCTGGTACATTCCGTGGAAGCGGATCAGCAGGAAGTTGTCACCGTTAAAACCGCCGGTCAGGCCGTCCTTCAAGTCTTCGGCGATGGTGCCGCGCAGGAAGTTGCTTTCTTTCTTCAAACGCTCGGCATCGGCCAATTTGCCTTCGACCACCAGAGGCCCCGGGTGTTTATCACTCATCAGTAGACATCTCGCTGATAACGGCGCTCAAGGCGCAGCTCACTTAAAAATTCATCCGCCAGCTCGGTATCCATGCCACCGTGCTCGGCCACCAGTTCCAGTAATGTGTTTTCCACGTCTTTTGCCATGCGGTTCGCATCGCCACAGACGTAAATGTGCGCGCCTTCCTGGATCCAACGCCACACTTCCGCGCCCTGTTCGCGCAATTTGTCCTGGACATAGACTTTATGCTGCTGGTCACGTGACCAGGCCAGATCGATGCGGGTCAGCAGGCCATCTTTCACATAGCGCTGCCATTCGACCTGATACAAAAAGTCTTCAGTAAAGTGCGGGTTGCCGAAGAACAACCAGTTCTTGCCGCCGGCACCGTCAGCATCACGCTGTTGCATAAAGGCGCGGAACGGCGCAATGCCCGTGCCTGGCCCAATCATGATCACCGGAGTTTCCGGGTTGGCCGGCAGGCGGAAATTGTCGTTATGTTCGATGAACACCCGCACGTCACCATCTTCTTCCAGCCGATCGGCCAGGAAACTGGAGGCACCGCCTGCGCGGGCGCGCCCTTCGATGTCGTAACGCACCACGCCGACGGTCACGTGCACTTCGTTTTCAGTCTCGGCTTGCGACGAGGCGATGGAATACAGGCGCGGCGTCAACGGACGCAGCAGGCCAATCAACTGCTCGGCGTTAAGATCGGCTGGCGCCTGTCGCACCATGTCGACAATCGGCGTGTTGTGCGCGTAATGCTGCAGCGCGGCTTTATCCGCTAACAAACCAATCAGCTTCTCGTCGCGCGACAGAGCCGCGTATTTATCGACGATTAGCGCGGTGTTCTGCGTCAGTTCAAAATGGCTGCGTAACGCTTGCGAAAGCGGCAAGGTTTTTCCTTCCACTTCCACCGGTTCGTCGCCCTTCAGCCACAGCAGTTGCACCAGTTCATCCACCAGCGCCGGGTCGTTATCGAACCACACGCCCAGCGCATCGCCCGGTTGGTAACGCAGACCAGAATCACCCAGGTCGATTTCAATATGGCGCACGTCTTTGTCTGAGGCCCGGCCGGTAATTTTTTGCTTCACTGCCAGTTGTGCGCTCAGCGGCTGTTCTTTGCTGTACGGGCTGCTGTCGATCAGGTCAATCGCGCCGCTGGCCAGCACGCCCGGTGCGGCATTTTCAGCCGGGGCACGCGCTTTCAACACCTCCACCACCTGTTTACGCCAGGCGGTAGCCAGCTCCTGATATTCCACGTCGGCATCTACCCGCTCGACCAGACGCTCAGCGCCCAGTTCGGCCAGTTTGCCGTCGAAATCTTTACCCGACTGACAGAAGTTTTCGTAGGAAGTGTCCCCCAGGCCAAAGACCGCAAACGCGGTTTCGTTAAGCTTCGGCGCTTTCTTGGAGAACAGGAATTTATGCAGGGCAACCGCCTCTTCCGCCGGCTCACCTTCCCCTTGGGTGGAGGCGACGATCACCAGCAGACGTTCCTGGGCAATTTGCTTGAATTTGTAGTCGCCGGCATTAACCAGCGTGACGCTCAGCTTGGCGGCCAACAGATCGTCGCGCAATTGTTCCGCCAGGCGGCGAGCATTACCGGTCTGCGAGGCGGAAATCAGCGTGATGCTGGCGGCAGCGGCTGCAGGCGGCGCAATGGCTACCGCACCAGGCTGTTGATTAACCATTCCCCAGAAATAACCTGACAGCCACGCCAGCTGCGTCGGTGAATATTCACCAATCGCCGCCTGCAGGCGCGCCAGCTGTTCGGGTGTCAGCGGGAGCATCGATGTTGGAGGAGCCTGAGTCGTCATTGCAGTACTTATTTCCTATACTTGGCACCTATCCAGCCAGGTGCTCGCCAGTGTCAGTCGCTGTCTTTTCGTTCAGTCTGCGGTCCTGAAAAGATCAGGAGAGTTTGTAAGGTTACCGAGCACAATAGCAACGATTAAATAAGGGATAGCAATAATTAATAACCAAAATGACTAAGCTGTTTTTCTGGTAACGGATAGTGCTTAAAGCGCTAAGCAGAGATTTTTATCACCATGAAAATAAAGCTGTTTTTTTAACGTTATTTGAATGAATCGCATTTACCACTCATTACCCCAACCGATAGGTCCAGTCGGTACCAAACAAAAAAAGTGTTAACCGTGCATTGACCACAGCAGCGGTAGACCATAGCGGTATAAATGGCAAGCAGGCTCCGTTTCCGGTAAACTTCGGCGGTTTTTGAGTCAACGAGGCCGTAATAATGGCAACCACGCTGTTTAAAGATTTTCAGTTTGAAGCCGCACACCGTTTGCCGCACGTACCTGAGGGCCATAAATGTGGCCGTCTGCACGGGCATTCGTTTATGGTGCGTCTGGAAGTAACCGGTGAAGTGGATGCACATACCGGTTGGGTGATGGATTTCGCCGAGCTTAAAGCCGTGTTCTCCCCTATTTGGGAGCGCCTGGATCACCATTATCTGAACGATATTCCAGGATTGGAAAATCCCACCAGCGAAGTGCTTGCCGCCTGGATCTGGCAACAGCTCAAACCCCAGTTGCCGGAGCTGACTGCGGTGATGGTGAAAGAAACCTGTACCGCGGGATGCGTGTATAAAGGTTAAAGAAAGGGCGCCCAATGGCGCCCTGAATTTTATGCGATGTTCAGATATTTATGGGTCTGCATCGACAGGCGCCAGTTGCGCGCAATGCAGGTTTCGATGCACAGGCGAGTCGCCTCTTCCTTCTGGCTGATCGGCTGCAGCGCGATAATACGCGGCTTCTCATCATGCAGCGTCGCCAGCAGCGCATCCAATGCTTCGATATCGCGCTCACGCCCAACCGGGTGCTTCACTTCATCAGCGCGCTGCAAAGCCTGATCCAACACCTTCATACCGCCGCGCATATTCACCTTGGGGGATACCGTCACCCAGGTTTTCGCCGAACACCGGATTTCGTGGGTGCCGCTGGTCTCAATCTGGCAGCCGTACCCGTTGTCTTCCAGCAATTGGGTCAGCGGAGTCAGATCATAGATGCAGGGCTCGCCGCCGGTGATTACCACGTGGCGTGCGGTATAACCCTGTTGACGCATTACCGCCAACAGCTGCTCGGCGTTGGCGCTGCCCCAGGCGTCGCTCTCTTCGGTTTTCACCAGGATCCGCTGCATATCGACTTCCCGATTGGCTTCCTTTTCCCAGGTATGTTTGGTGTCGCACCAGCTGCATCCTACCGGGCAGCCCTGCAAGCGAATAAAGATGGCTGGAACGCCGGTGAAAAAGCCTTCGCCCTGCAAGGTTTGGAACATTTCATTAATCGGGTACTGCATCGGTTTCTCAATCTGGAAAGGTAAAAAGGGATTATCGCAGATTCCAGCCCGGCGACCAAACGGGCGAAATTGTATTAAATTTTATCCTACCCGCCTTCGCCAGCGTATCTCACCGGCTATCCGCTTCATTTTATTTGCTTACTGAGCAATCTCCTTGTGTTTACGATGTAATCTGCTTCGCAAAAACAACATTTATTTAACGCATAAGATAAATATATTTGACATAAAGCGCCTGCGCGCAGATGTATATACAGGCAAGCACAAGCCGGGCATCAGTTCCGGCGATTTATCCACACAATCACATCTGCGTTAGAGGTTGCCATGGCTCATTCCACCGAGTTGAATATTCAGCAGGCCATCGATGACAGCAAATTTTCGCTGTTTCACTGGACCTTGATCATTTTGGGATTCCTGATCCTGGCCATTGATGGCTTTGACACGGCGGCCATGGGGTACATCGCTCCTTCGGTCGCCAAAGACTGGGGCATTGTTAAACAGGATCTGGGCCCGGTGCTGAGCGCCGCGCTGCTGGGCCTGTCCCTTGGCGCTCTGGTCGCCGGACCGATTTCCGATCGTATCGGCCGCAAACGGGTGCTGGTGTTTTCTTGTCTGTTCTTCGGCCTGTCGAGCCTGGCTACCGCCTACGCCGGCTCGCTCAATAGCCTGACACTGTGGCGCTTCCTCACCGGCCTGGGATTAGGGGCGGCGATGCCGAATGCCATCACGCTGATTTCCGAATATGCGCCACAACGCTGTCGTTCGTTGGCTATTAACACCATGTACTGCGGCTTCCCGCTGGGTGCGGCCGGCGGTGGTGCGATTTCGTCTTGGCTGATCCCGGCGTATGGCTGGCATAGCGTGCTGTTGCTGGGCGCGATCGCTCCGTTGGCGCTGACGGTTTTGTTGATCCTGTTCCTGCCGGAATCGGTGAAATACATGGTAAACCGCGGCAAAGATGCGGCAAAAATCAAACGTATCGCCCAGCGTTTTGTTAGCCAGAATCTCGATAACGTGACGCGCTTTTATCTGTATGAAGAGAAATTGGCACAGTCCAAAACCAGCGTCGGCCTGTTGTTCACCCGCCCTTATCTGACCGGCACGCTGATGCTGTGGCTGACGTACTTTATGGGCCTGGTAATTTATTACGTGCTGTTGAGCTGGATGCCGATCCTGATGCAGGGTCTGGGCTATCAACTGGAGCAGTCGGCCATTTTGACCTCGCTGTTCACCTTCGGCGGCACGCTTGGCATTCTGGTGGCCGGCTGGCTGATGGACCGCTGGAACGCCCATAAAGTGGTGTCGAGCGGCTTTGTCATTACCGCTCTGCTGATTGTGGCAATGGCGACCGAGGACAGCCATATCGTGCTGCTGGGTACGTTTATCTTCCTGATGGGCATCACCATGAACGGTGCGCAATCCGGTCTGCAAACGCTGGCGGCCACTTTCTACCCGACCCACAGTCGCGCAACCGGCATAGCCTGGATGCAGGGCATCGGCCGCTTTGGCGGCGTGGCGGGCACCATGATGGGGGCACAGTTGCTGGCCATGCAATGGGAAGTGCAGAGCATTTTGATGTTCCTGTGCGTGCCGGCGCTGATCGCCGCCATCGCTACAGTTTTCAAAATGACCCGAAGAGCGACGCTGCAACCGGCTGACAAACCCGTATAAGGGCTAAACCGGTAGGGGTCGAACATGTTCGACCCGATTTAACCCATTGATTATGCTATTGGGCGCAGCATGCGGCGCCCCTACCACAAAACAACACAGCACTCTGTCAACGGCTTCCCCCCCTCCAGCGATAGGACTTTTTTATCGCTCGCCCTAACTTGTAATGGGTATGTAAATTTATTGTGATTTGCCGCTCAAAAATGACCCATTTTTAATTCATTTTTGTTGAATAGCTCACTGTTCTTCAGTGCGAGCCTAATAGCTCAGACGTCAAAATAGAAACCATCCAATTGATTAAAAACAAAAATAACTTTCTCTTATGCCTTTTTAACCGCCCACTGGTCGGTGTTGCATATGCTTGTACATACAAGTATATGTTAATAAACCCTACGCATTGTTATGGCGTGGTGATTCACCCCACCGCACCATGGGATCTGCACCGATACTGTTTGAGGAAAATGCTGTGACTGCAAATAACAAAGTTCGCAATGTAGATGTACGCGCGCCACGCGGCACAAAATTAAATGCAAAAAGCTGGCTGACCGAAGCGCCGTTGCGCATGCTGATGAACAACCTCGATCCGGAAGTGGCGGAAAACCCGCATGAGCTGGTGGTGTACGGCGGTATTGGCCGCGCCGCGCGTGACTGGGACTGCTACGACAAAATTGTCGCCACCCTGAAAACGTTGGAAGAAGACGAAACGCTGCTGGTTCAGTCCGGCAAACCGGTCGGGGTATTCAAAACCCACAGCAACGCGCCACGCGTACTGATTGCCAACTCTAACCTGGTGCCACATTGGGCCACCTGGGAACACTTTAACGAACTGGACGCCAAAGGCCTGGCCATGTACGGCCAGATGACCGCCGGCAGCTGGATCTACATCGGCAGCCAGGGCATCGTCCAGGGCACCTACGAGACCTTCGTGGAAGCGGGCCGCCAGCATTACGACGGCAGCCTGCAGGGCCGCTGGGTGCTGACCGCCGGTTTGGGCGGTATGGGCGGCGCGCAACCGCTGGCCGCTACGCTGGCAGGCGCCTGTTCACTGAACATCGAATGCCAACAAAGCCGTATCGATTTCCGTCTGAAGACCCGTTACGTCGATGAACAAGCGACGGATCTGGACGACGCGCTGGCCCGCATTAAAAAATACACTGCCGAAGGCAAAGCCATCTCCATCGCCCTGTGCGCCAATGCGGCAGACATTCTGCCAGAACTGGTGCGCCGTGGCGTGCGCCCGGACATGGTCACCGACCAGACCAGTGCCCACGATCCGCTGAACGGCTATCTGCCAAAAGGCTGGAGCTGGGAAGAGTACCGCGAACGTGCACAGACCGAACCTGCTCAGGTGGTGACCGCCGCCAAGCAGTCGATGGCTGAACACGTAGAAGCCATGCTGGCCTTCCAGAAGATGGGCGTACCGACCTTCGACTACGGCAACAACATTCGTCAGATGGCGAAAGAAATGGGCGTCAACAACGCCTTCGATTTCCCAGGCTTCGTGCCTGCCTATATCCGTCCGCTGTTCTGTCGCGGCATCGGCCCGTTCCGCTGGGCTGCACTGTCCGGCGATCCGCAAGACATCTACAAAACCGACGCCATGGTTAAAGAGCTGATCCCGGATGATGAGCATCTGCATCGCTGGCTGGATATGGCACACGAACGCATCAGCTTCCAGGGCCTGCCGGCACGTATCTGTTGGGTCGGTCTGGGCCAGCGCGCCAAGCTGGGCCTGGCTTTCAACGAAATGGTACGCAGTGGCGAACTGTCCGCACCGATCGTTATCGGCCGTGACCATCTGGACTCCGGCTCGGTCGCCAGCCCGAACCGCGAAACCGAATCTATGCAGGACGGTTCGGACGCCGTTTCCGACTGGCCGCTGCTTAACGCCCTGCTCAATACCGCCAGCGGTGCGACCTGGGTTTCCCTGCACCACGGCGGTGGCGTCGGCATGGGCTTCTCGCAGCATTCCGGCATGGTTATCGTTTGTGACGGCACCGACGAAGCCGCCGAACGTATCGCCCGCGTGTTGCATAATGACCCTGCCACTGGCGTGATGCGTCATGCCGATGCCGGTTACGACATTGCGATTGAATGCGCCCGTGAGCAAGGTTTGAACCTGCCGATGGTGGCCGCGACTCAAGGAGACAAAGCATGAAAGCGCTGACTATCCGCCCAGGCCAACTGACTCTGACGCAACTGCGCGACGTTTATCAACACCCGGTGACCCTGACGTTGGACGACAATGCCTACGCCGCTATCCAGCAGAGCGTGGCCTGCGTTGAACGCATTGTCGAAGAAAACCGCACCACCTACGGCATCAATACCGGTTTCGGCCTGCTGGCGTCTACCCGCATTGCACCTGAAGACCTGGAAAATCTGCAACGTTCGATCGTGTTGTCACATGCTGCTGGCGTTGGCGCACCGACCGACGACAACCTGGTTCGCCTGATTATGGTGTTGAAGATCAACAGCCTGTCGCGCGGTTTCTCCGGCATCCGTCTGGAAGTGATCCAGGCGCTGATGGCCTTGGTCAACGCCGAAGTCTATCCGCACATCCCGCTGAAGGGCTCCGTGGGCGCCTCCGGCGATTTGGCTCCGCTGGCACACATGAGTCTGGTGCTGCTGGGCGAAGGCAAGGCCCGCTATCAAGGCGAATGGCTGCCTGCCACCGAGGCACTGGCCAAAGCAGGCCTGAAGCCGCTCACGCTGGCGGCCAAAGAAGGCCTGGCGCTGCTGAACGGCACCCAGGTTTCCGCCGCCTTCGCGCTGCGCGGCCTGTTTGACGCAGAAGACCTGTACGCCGCAGCCACGGTCACCGGCAGCCTGACGGTGGAAGCCGCTCTGGGTTCTCGCAGCCCGTTTGACGCACGTATTCACGCCGTACGCGGCCAACGTGGCCAGATCGACGCCGCCGCCGCTTACCGCCATCTGCTGGGCGAACGCAGCGAAGTGTCCGACTCGCATCGCAACTGCGAAAAGGTACAAGATCCCTACTCCCTGCGCTGCCAACCGCAGGTGATGGGTGCCTGCCTGACGCAGATCCGCCAGGCCAGCGAAGTGCTGGAGGTCGAAGCCAATGCGGTATCCGACAACCCATTGGTATTCGCAGAACAGGGCGATGTCCTGTCCGGCGGTAACTTCCACGCCGAACCGGTCGCAATGGCCGCCGACAATCTGGCGCTGGCATTTGCTGAAATCGGCTCGCTGTCCGAGCGTCGTATCTCGCTGATGATGGATAAACACATGTCGCAGTTGCCGCCATTCCTGGTGGACAACGGCGGCGTGAACTCCGGCTTTATGATTGCCCAGGTTACCGCCGCGGCACTGACCAGCGAAAACAAAGCGCTGGCGCATCCGGCCAGCGTCGACAGCATCCCGACCTCCGCCAACCAGGAAGACCATGTTTCCATGGCACCGGCTGCAGGACGCCGTCTGTGGGAAATGGCGGATAACGTGCGCGGTATTCTGGCCGTCGAATGGCTGGCGGCCTGCCAGGGGTTGGATTTGCGCAAGGGCCTGAAAACCACCGAAAGTCTGGAGCAGGCACGCCGCATACTGCGCGAGCAAGTCAGTTATTACGACAAGGATCGTTTCTTCGCCCCCGACATTGAAGCTGCCAGCCTGCTGTTGGCGGCCGGTCATCTGAACTCGCTGATGCCTTCGGCGCTGCTGCCTAGTCAGGCATAAATAAAACCTACCACGCAGTTTGTTCTGTCCCACCGGGTGCGTTCCACCCGGTGCGGATAGCGCGTGCCTGTTCTGCCGTAAAAACTCGACGGGAAGCAACATGCGTAACGAAACGACACAACTCAGACGCGGACTAAACGCGCGACATATCCGCTTTATGGCGCTTGGCTCAGCCATCGGCACCGGTCTGTTCTACGGCTCCGCGGGAGCCATCCAATTGGCTGGCCCTGCGGTGCTGCTGGCTTATCTGGTCGGAGGCGCGGCGGTCTTTATGGTAATGCGCGCGCTGGGTGAAATGGCGGTGCATCAGCCGGTCTCCGGCTCCTTCGGTCATTATGCCAGCCACTACCTTGGCCCCTTGGCCGGTTTCCTCACCGGCTGGACCTATACCTTCGAAATGGTGATTGTTGCCCTGGCGGACGTTACCGCCTTCGGCATCTATATGGGGCTGTGGTTCCCGGACGTTGCCCAATGGGTGTGGGTACTCAGCATCATCATGTTCATCGGCGCGCTCAACCTGTGCAGCGTGAAAGTGTTCGGCGAAATGGAGTTCTGGCTGTCGTTGATCAAGGTGGCGGCAATCGTCGCGATGATTATCGGCGGCGCGGCGGTGATGCTGTTTGGCTTCGGTCAGGCTCAGCACGCCACCGGCCTCAGCAACCTGTGGCAGCACGGTGGCTTTATGCCTAACGGCATCGGCGGCGTGGTTGCTTCGCTGGCGGTGGTGATGTTCGCCTTCGGCGGCATTGAGATCATCGGCATTACCGCCAGCGAGGCAAAAGACCCCGCGAAGGTGCTGCCGAAAGCGATCAATGCGGTACCGATTCGCATTCTGCTGTTCTACGTGCTGACGCTGCTGGTGTTGATGGCAATCTATCCCTGGAACAGCATCGGCCAAAACGGCAGCCCGTTTGTTGAGATCTTCAGCAATCTGGGCATCAGTTCCGCCGCCAACGTGCTGAATGTGGTGGTGATCACCGCCGCCATTTCCGCCATCAACAGCGATATCTTCGGTGCCGGCCGCATGATGTACGGTATGGCGCAGGAAGGTCAGGCACCCAAAAGCTTCACTCGCCTGACCGGTAACGGCGTGCCCTGGATGACGGTGCTGGTGATGTCCATTGCCCTGCTGTTGGGGGTGGTGCTCAATTACCTGATCCCAAAACAGGTGTTTATGATCATCGCCTCCATCGCCACCTTCGCCACCGTTTGGGTATGGCTGATGATCCTGCTATCACAAATTGCCATGCGCCGCACGCTGACGCCGCAAGAGGTCAGCAAACTGAGCTTCCCGGTTCCCTGGTGGCCGGTCGCACCGGCACTGGCGACGATATTTATGCTGTTCGTCATCGGCCTGCTCGGTTACTTCGAAGACAGCCGCATTGCCCTGTACGTAGGGTTGGTGTGGGTAGCCTTCCTTACCCTGGCTTACTGGTTGTGGGTACGTAAAAAAGGCGGGGGTTCACCCGTCACGTCCTCACCACAGTATTAGTCTCACGAGCCCGCCGTTCCCGGGCTCTTCGTCATTAACGTGGAGTATCACCATGCAAACACGACACAAATTATGGATACCGCTGATCGCGCTCGGGCTGATGACAGGCAACCTCTCCGCACGCGCAGCAGGCTGGTGCAAATCCGGCACAAGTCGGTCAAGAAAGCGGGCAAGGCGGTCAGCGTTGGTGCCCCCATTGTCGGCGCAGTTGAAGGCTGGTAGGTGCCACGTTATGTAATTGAAGGCGATGCCAAGCGTAAGTTGAAACCGCTGGCGCCTGAGCTGGTGCAGGTGTTGTCAAAAGTGAATCTGCCGCTCAGTCTGATTAACCAGAATCTGGCGCGCATGAGCAAGGAACGCATCAGCTCCCAGAAGCTGGAGCTGGTCGCCACGCTGCTGGCGGTGATTATCGGCATTCTGCAAGGCATATTGGCGGCGCGTTGCGATCGCGTACGGGCGGTATTGATGCTGTTCGGCCTGAGCAAGGTGCCGGCCATTCTGGCGACGGTGCTCTATGCCACGCCACCGCTGATCCGCCTGACCAATTTGGGCATCCGCCAAATGGACAAGGAAGTGATGGAGTCCGTCACCGCCTTTGACGCCAACCGCTGGCAGAAGCTGTTCGGCGTCCAGTTGCCGCTGGCGCTGCCGAGCATCATGGCCGGTATCAACCAGACCACCATGATGTCGTTATAGATGGTAGTGGACGCGTCAATGATCGGCGCTAGTGGGCTGGACGAAGACGTATTGGGTGCCATGAGCTTTGAAGCCCTGCGTGGACAAATTGCCGCCTTCGACGAGGAAATACTGGCGTTGAAACCGCACCCTGGCATGCAACGGGTGGGCGCTACTGCACGGCAGCGAGGTGATTGCCGCCAGCAAAGGTATTCGCACTCAGGATGCGCTGAGCATCCGCTCGATTCCACAGGTGCACGGTGCCTGCCGCGATCAGATGGCTCATGCCGAACGACAGATTGAAACCGAGCTGAACGGCACCACCGATAACCCGTTGCTGCTTGGCACGCCGGATAATTTCCGCGTCATGTCACAGGCCAACCCGCACGGCGAATCGGTCGCGATGGCCGCCGATGTGTTGGCGATCGCTATCGCCGAACTCGGCGGTATTGCGGAACGGCGCATCGATCGTCTGATTAACCCGCTGGTCAGCGGTTTGCCGCCATTTTTGGTCAGTGAGCCGGGCGTCAACTCCGGCATGATGATCGCTCAATACGTGGCGGCATCGCTGTGCGCAGAGAACCGCCAGCTGGCCCAGCCTTGCGTAGTGGATAACTATGTCACTTCGGCGCTGCAGGAAGATCACCTCAGTCTAGGGACCGGTGCGGCATTGCGGCTGCATAAGCTGTTGGCCAACGTTAACCAGATCCTGGCGATTGAATATCTGTTGGCGGCGCAGGCCTTCGAGTTTTTGCAACCGCAACGCGTCGGCGAAGGTACCGGGCGCGCCTGGCGACTGCTGCGTCAAAGGGTAGAACCTTACCATCAGGATCGCTGGTTGGCGCCCGACATTGCCAGCAGCGCCGCGCTATTGCAGGACGAACAGGCGCTGGTGGAAATTGCCCCTGCGCTAGATTAACGCTTGCCCCTCCCCGCTGGGTGGGGGCATCAAGGCTAGCTTTGCGCCAAGGCCTGGCGGATATCGGCCTGCAGGTCGCCAAGATCTTCCAGACCGGCGGACAAGCGTATCAGCCCGTCGCTGATATGGTGACGCTGCCGCTCTTCGGGGCTGTAGGCCGAGTGGGTCATGCTGGCGGGATGCTGCGCCAGCGATTCGCAATCCCCCAGGCTGACCGCGCGCAAGATCAAACGCAGCGCATTGAGGAAGCGAATGCCCGCCGCCATACCGCCTTTGAGTTCAAACGCCAGCATGCCGCCTGGCCGCGCCATTTGCCGCTGCGCCAACTCATACTGGGGAAAATCCTCCAGTCCGGGATAATAGACACGTTCTACCGCCGAATGCTGAGCCAGCATTTCCGCCAAACGCTGGGCGTTGTCGCAATGGCGTTCCATACGCAACGGTAGGGTTTTCAGCCCGCGCAGCAGCAATGCCGCATCCTGAGCCGACAGCACCGCACCGTTCATGTCTTTCAGCCCAACTAAACGGATGTCCTGCGCCAAATCCTGCCGCGTCACCACCAGTCCAGCCAACAGATCGCCATGCCCCCCGATGTATTTGGTGGCAGAGTGCACCACTATATCGGCCCCCTGTTCCAGCGGCCGTTGCAGATACGGGGTGCAATAGGTGTTATCCACCAGCAACAGCGCCTGTTGGCGATGAGCAATTTCGGCGACTGCGTCAATATCGACCAAACGCATATTCGGGTTGGCCGGCGTTTCGCAATACACCATGCGGGTCCGGGGGCCGATCGCCGCCGCCAGACGCTCCGGGCGGGTCAGGTCTACGTGAGTGATTTTCACACCGTAGCGCGCCAATCCGTGATGAAAATAACTGAAGGTGCAGCCGTAAATCGTCTCGTCAACGATCAGCTCGTCGCCCGGATTGAGCAGTGTCCAGCAGCAGGCTGTAATCGCGCCCATACCGGAGGAAAACGCCACCGCAGCTTCGCCCCCCTCCAGATTGGCTATCCGCTGTTCCAGCAGGTTGAGGGTCGGGTTGGCAATGCGTGAATAAAAATACCCCGGCTCAGTGCCTTCAAAGCAGGCACCGCCATATTCCGCCGTCGGGAACGTAAAGGTCGAGCTCATAAACACCGGGGGACAGAGCGCTCCCAGATACTGCTGGGGATCGTAACCGTGATGGATCGCGCGTGTTGCAAAGGCTTGCCTGAAGATGGCAGACATGACAACTCCTTAACTGAGTGAGTGAAAACAATGATGCTTAGTTCGTTCAAACATCCGTGGGCAGTGCGCTGCTGCGCATACGCTGACCAACGATTTGCAAAGTACGCAGCACCAGCATCAGGCCCAGTAAGGTATCCGGCTGCCGCAACAAGGCGTACAGCGCACGAAAATTGACGGGTGAGGGATCCAACTGCAACTCGGTATGCGCCATTTTCAGCGCCATTCCGCCCTCCCATCCCGCAGCCACCAGGCCTTCAAAGACGCCGGAGAGTTTTTCCACCAGCGCGTTATCGGCGATATCCACCAGGTCAGACAGCAGCGACAACAGATCGACCACGTTATCGAGCCGACCGCCGGCCAGCAGCGGCTGTAGCTTCTCCAGCAAAGCCGCCAGGGGTTCATGTTCAGATGCGTTCATAGGCCCTCCGTTAAATCAGCCCGCGTACCGTCGCCCAGTAGAGTCCGCGATTAAAACCGTTGCGCAGCATGCCGCCGACTTTGGTTGAAGGTGTCGGCAGCACATCGTTGCGGTAGTCGTAAACCAGCGGCATCCCGGCTTGCAGCCCCATTTGAGCAATGGCCTGCACCTTGCCGTCGTAGTGGCTAACGGTCTGGCCCAGCCTCAGTTCCGCCACGATATTGTCGGCAATCACCGGCGCCTGATTGTGGCAGGAGCCACCGGCCTTGCTGACCGGCAAATCCACCGTATCGCCGATGACATAGACCCCTTGTTGGCCGTAGACCTGCAGCGTCTGATGGTCGGTCGGCAACCAGCCTTCGCCGTTATGCCCCTCGCTCAGCCCCGTGTTCCGCACTGCCTCTACCGCACGGATAGGTGGGGTAGCCATCAAAATATCGAACGGCTGCTGCTCACCTTCGGCGGAAAAAGCGATTTTCTGCTGCTCATCCACCCGGCTGAGAGTAAACCCGCGCTGATGGCGAATATCCCGCGCGGCGAAAATACCGGGCAAGGCCTCTGCGGTTGGACGCTGTAAAAACAGGCAGTTACGCAGCAACTGCGAAACACTGGGGTAGGTATAAACAATTTCAACCGCTTTACGCACTCCGCGTCGACGCAGGTAATCATCGAGCATCAGGGTGGTTTCTATCGGGGCAATACCGCACTGGTGCGGCACATTGGGCGTTTCGGGGAAGGAGACGGTGATAAAAATTCGGCCTTTTTCGATGCTCGACAGCTTTTGTGCCAGCTGGCGGGCGGCCTGATATTGGTAAAAATGATCGCCTGCCTGCGCCAACCCTTCGATACGCTCCGGCCAGGGCACGCAGCCGGTGGCAAACACCAGAAAATCATACGGGTACTGTTTGCCACTGCGGGTATGGATCACTCGCTGAGTTAAATCAAAGCGCTCCGCTTTATCGACAATAAACTGAATTTCCGGACGCAGCAGACTTTGCTGTGAGCGGGTTAATTCCTGTTTGAAAAAAGCGTTAAAGGCAACGTACATAAAAGCGGGTTTATAATAATGAATCGGAGAATCCGAAATCATCAATAACTCAACTTTATTATTCAATATTTCCCGATGTAATTTCGTGGCCAGTAAATTGGCCAATATGGTCCCTCCGGTACCCCCACCGACTATCACAATCCTGTTTCGCATCAAACCCTCACCCAGCCGAGTCACGGCTCGGCAATTTTTAGGGAAACGAATGGAGGCAGGAATACAGGCTTAATTCTTCTGCCTTACTGGCAGTCTAGTAACGAAAAAATATAAAGCAATAGAAAAGAGAATATATAAAATAGGAATTTTATTATTATAATTAATACATCAAGTTAAAAAAACAGATAATACGATATTAGTTCAATAATAATAAATAACTCACTATCACTTATGTAAATAACCAGTGATAAAAAAACCCGCCGGAGCGGGTTTCATTTAGCAACGAACCAAACCGTTATTACTGACCTTTAACTTCTTTCAGGCCATTGAACGGAGCGCGTGCACCCAGCGCTTCTTCGATACGGATCAGTTGGTTGTATTTAGCAACGCGGTCAGAACGGCTCATAGAACCGGTTTTGATCTGGCCAGCCGCAGTACCCACAGCCAGGTCGGCGATGGTTGCGTCTTCGGTTTCACCTGAACGGTGAGAGATCACCGCGGTGTAGCCTGCGTCTTTCGCCATCTTGATAGCAGCCAGAGTTTCGGTCAGAGAACCGATCTGGTTGAATTTGATCAGGATGGAGTTAGCGATGCCTTTCTCGATACCTTCTTTCAGGATCTTGGTGTTGGTAACGAACAGGTCGTCGCCCACCAGCTGGATTTTGTCGCCCAGCACTTTGGTCTGGTATGCGAAACCATCCCAGTCAGATTCGTCCAGGCCGTCTTCGATAGACACGATTGGATATTGTTTGGTCAGCTCTTCCAGGAAGTGAGTGAACTCTTCGGAAGTGAAGGCTTTGTTGCCTTCGCCGGCCAGGACGTATTTACCGTCTTTGTAGAACTCGGAAGCCGCACAGTCCATCGCCAGGGTCACGTCTTTGCCCAGCTCGTAGCCTGCTGCTTTTACCGCTTCAGCGATAACAGCCAGGGCTTCGGCGTTGGAACCCAGGTTTGGTGCGTAGCCGCCTTCGTCACCTACAGCGGTATTCAGGCCTTTGGCCTTCAGCACTTTCGCCAGGTGATGGAAAACTTCAGAACCGATGCGAACGGCTTCTTTCAGGGTTTTCGCGCCAACCGGCTGAATCATGAATTCCTGAATGTCGACGTTGTTGTCAGCGTGCTCGCCGCCGTTGATGATGTTCATCATAGGCAGTGGCATAGAGAATTTGCCTGGAGTGCCGTTCAGCTCAGCGATGTGCTCATACAGCGGCATACCTTTGGAAGCTGCAGCCGCTTTAGCCGCTGCCAGGGAAACCGCCAGAATGGCGTTAGCGCCGAACTGGGATTTGTTCTCAGTACCGTCCAGGTCGATCATGATCTTGTCGATGTTAGCCTGGTCTTTGGCATCTTTGCCCAATACTGCCTGAGCGATCGGGCCGTTTACTGCAGCAACGGCTTTCAGTACGCCTTTACCCAGGAAACGAGACTTGTCACCGTCACGCAGTTCCAGTGCTTCACGGGAACCGGTAGAAGCACCTGACGGCGCAGCAGCCAGACCTACGAAACCGCCTTCCAGATGCACTTCGGCTTCAACAGTCGGGTTACCGCGGGAGTCGATGATTTCACGACCGATGACTTTAACGATTTTGGACATTAGGTTTTCCTCAGTACAAGTTAAACTAAAACTCCAGACAAACAGCGCGCGGTTCTCACCGCGCGCCGCCTACCAAATATTTTATTTCACCTGGCGCTTCTGATACTCACCAGCGGCCTTCACAAAGCCGGCGAACAACGGATGACCATCACGCGGCGTCGAAGTAAATTCCGGGTGGAACTGACAAGCTACAAACCACGGGTGATTCGGCAGTTCGATAATCTCAACCAGCTTGTTGTCTGCGGAACGGCCGGCAACCAACAGCCCGGCGGCTTCAATTTGCTTCAACAGCATGTTGTTAACTTCATAACGGTGACGATGACGTTCAACAATGGTCGGTTCGCCGTACATCTGACGCACAAGGCTATTGTCGGTCAGGTGACATTGCTGGCCACCGACACGCATCGTGCCACCCAAATCGCTTTCTTCGGTACGGACTTCGACGTTGCCGTCTTCGTCACGCCATTCGGTGATCAATGCCACCACCGGGTACTTACAGTCTGGCACAAACTCGGTTGAGTTGGCGTTCTCCATACCCACAACGTTGCGGGCGAACTCCATCAGCGCCACCTGCATACCCAGGCAGATGCCCAGATAAGGGATGTTGTTTTCACGCGCATAACGCGCGGTCATCACCTTGCCTTCTACGCCACGGTAGCCGAAGCCGCCTGGGATCAGGATCGCATCCAGACCTTTCAGCACTTCTACGCCGCGGGTTTCAACATCCTGCGAGTCGATCAGCTTGATGTTCACGGTCAGACGATTTTTCAGGCCGCCGTGTTTCAGCGCTTCAATCACCGACTTATAAGCATCCGGCAGTTCGACATATTTGCCGACCATACCGATAGTCACTTCGCCGCCCGGATTGGCTTCTTCGTAAATAACCTGCTCCCACTCGGCCAGGTTGGCTTCCGGCGCGTTGAGGCTGAATCGTTTACAAATATAATCATCAAGCCCCTGAGATTTCAATAGGCCTGGGATTTTATAAATAGAATCAACGTCTTTCAGGGAGATAACGGCTTTTTCCGGCACGTTACAGAAAAGTGCGATTTTCGCGCGTTCGTTAGCAGGAACTGTGCGATCGGAACGGCAAATCAGCACATCTGGCTGAATACCGATGGAAAGCAGTTCTTTTACGGAATGCTGAGTAGGTTTGGTTTTCACTTCACCGGCAGCGGCCATGTACGGCACCAGAGTCAGGTGCATGTACAGGGTGTGCTCACGGCCCACTTCCACGGCCATCTGGCGGATGGCTTCCAGGAACGGCAGCGATTCGATATCGCCGACGGTACCGCCGATCTCAACCAACACCACGTCGTGGCCTTCGCCGCCTTCGAGGATGCGCTCTTTGATCGCGTTGGTGATGTGCGGGATGACCTGTACGGTTGCGCCCAGATAGTCGCCACGGCGTTCTTTACGCAGAACGTCGGAGTAAATGCGACCGGTGGTGAAGTTGTTGCGGCGCGACATTTTGGTGCGGATGTAGCGCTCGTAGTGACCCAAATCCAGATCGGTTTCTGCGCCGTCTTCGGTGACGAAAACTTCCCCATGCTGAATCGGGCTCATGGTGCCCGGATCCACGTTGATGTACGGGTCCAGTTTCATGATGGTAACGTTGAGGCCACGGGCTTCAAGAATAGCCGCCAGAGAGGCTGCGGCAATGCCTTTACCCAGAGAGGATACGACCCCGCCGGTCACAAAAATATAATTAGTTGTCATGCTGAACCTGAGAGTTTAGGTTTAAAGACGATGGAAGAACCAAGACGGGAAAGTAGTATACCCGAACCTCTCCAGACCTACAAACGATCGTTTTACTGTCCATCATCTCTGTCACCATCAAGGGTTCATCAGGGTTTACTCTATCGGCCTGCCAGATCCTGTCTTTTTAAAACAAGGAGTTAGCATAGAAAAATTTATTTTTCCGCCCTTTCGAGACAATAAAACGCCTTAGATTTCAGTTTGTTGGCGTTTTGCTGTCGGTAAGCCACGGTTCAGCAAACTATGACTCTGAGCTTAACCGTTTCAGCTTGGGTGAACCTTGTCGCCGATCAAGATTAAGCTACTGCGACAATCCTAGGACACCCGAGCGGCAGATTAGTTTTCCTGGCGCTTAACCTGCTGCCACGCCTCTTCCATCTGCTCCAGCGTTGCTTCGCCCATCTGCAGCCCACGCTGTTGGATAATCTCTTCTACCTGACGGAAACGGCGCTCGAACTTGCGGTTGGCTGCCTGCAACGCATTTTCTGCCTTATGGCCAAGATGGCGCGATAAATTCACCGTGGCGAACAGCAGATCGCCGATTTCCTCTTCCAGTTTCTGTTCGTCGACTACCGCCTGCTGCGCTTCATGCATCACTTCGTCGATCTCTTCGTACACCTTGTCCAGCACCGGGCCCAACGTATGCCAGTCAAAACCGACCGAAGCGCAGCGTTTCTGAATCTTGTGCGCCTTCATCAGCGCCGGCAGCGCCTGAGGAATGTCATCCAGCGCAGAATGCAGCGCTTTCTCTGCACGCTCACCGGCCTTCAACTGCTCCCAGCGGGCCGCAACGGCCTCGCTGTCCGCGGCATCGGCTTCCCCGAAAATGTGCGGATGACGGCGTTCCAGCTTGTCGCTGATGGCGTTACACACCTCGTCGAAGTCAAACAGCCCCTGCTCCTGGCCCATCTGGGCGTAGAACACCACCTGGAACAGCAGGTCCCCCAGTTCGTCACGCAGATCGCCGTAGTCCTGACGTTCGATAGCGTCCAGTACCTCGTAGGTTTCTTCCAGCGTGTAAGGGGCGATGGTGGCGAAGGTTTGTTTGCGGTCCCATGGGCAACCGACCTGCGGATCGCGCAGTGTTTTCATGATGTTCAGCAAGCGGTGCAGTGGAGAAGATTGGGTCATAAGAAAGTCTCTGACAAAAGAATCGGCGCCGGTCATTAATGTAGCGGCGCAGCGTGCTGCGCCCGGGTCAATCGGGGCGAATAGGTTCGCCCCCTACGATAACTGAAGCCACGGAGCCTGGCCAACAATGATGTGGCCCGAAAGACGCAGCTGATTTAGCTGCCGTGCAGGCGTTTGGCGTCTATCACGTCCGGCAGTTGATTGAGCTTGGCTAACACCCGGCCCAGTACCTGTTGGTTGTAGATTTCAATGTCCATATCGATGGTTGCCAGCTGTTTTTTGGTGTCGCTGCGGCTGGCGACGCCCAGCACGTTGACCTTTTCGTTGGCCAAAATGGTGGTGATGTCACGCAGCAGGCCGCTGCGATCGTTGGCCATCACGCGCACCACCAGCGAGTAACCGCTGGAATAGCTTTCGCCCCACACCGCATCCACGATACGTTCCGGCGCGTGCGATTGCAGATCCACCAGTTGGTCACAGTCCGCACGGTGAATGGAGATGCCGCGCCCCTGGGTGATAAAACCGATAATATCGTCGCCCGGGATCGGCTGGCAGCAACGGGCAATGTGGTGCATCAGGTTGCCTACCCCTTCCACCACCACCCGGCCGTTGTCCTTACTGCGGGTTGCCGGCGGCGCTTTCTGCTGCACCAACTGCCGCAGCGCTTCGCGATCCTGCTCTTCGGCGCTCGGTTTGTTGAACTTGCCCTGCAGGAAATTCACCATCTGATTCAGGCGAATATCACCGCCGCCAATCGCCGCCAGTATTTCATCCAGCGAATTCATGTTGTAACGCGGGATCAGCAGCTTCTCGGCCTCTTTCAGGCTGATACCGAGGTGTTCCAGCTCGCTGTCCAGCATCTGGCGACCGGCAAGGATATTTTTATCGCGATCCTGCTTGCGGAACCAGTTGTGGATCTTGGAGCGTCCACGGCTGGTGGTGATATAACCGAGGTTCGGGTTCAGCCAGTCGCGGCTTGGGTTCGGCTGCTTCTGGGTGATGATTTCAATCTGGTCACCCATCCGCAGCTGGTAGGTAAAGGGCACGATGCGGCCGCCAATTTTGGCACCGATGCAACGGTGGCCGACGTCGCTGTGAATATGATAAGCGAAGTCGAGCGGCGTAGAGCCTGCTGGCAGATCCACCACGTCGCCTTTCGGGGTAAATACATAAACCCGATCGTCGAACACTTGGCTGCGAACCTCGTCGAGCATCTCGCCGGAGTCCGCCATCTCTTCCTGCCAGGCGATCAGTTTGCGCAGCCAGGCGATACGTTCCTCGTAGCCTGAGCGAACCGTCGCAACCGCACCCTCTTTGTATTTCCAGTGCGCGGCGACACCCAGTTCTGCATCTTCATGCATCTGCCGGGTGCGGATCTGAATTTCCAGCGTTTTCCCGCGCGGCCCCAGTACTACGGTGTGGATCGACTGATAACCGTTGGGTTTCGGGTTGGCGACGTAGTCGTCGAACTCATCCGGCAGATGGCGGAAGTGGGTATGCACAATCCCCAGCGCGGCATAGCAGTCCTGCAAGCGTTCGACCACCACGCGTACCGCGCGCACGTCAAACAGCTCATCAAACGCCAACGCCTTCTTCTGCATCTTGCGCCAGATGCTGTAAATGTGTTTTGGACGACCGTAGATGTCCGCCTTGACGCCTTCATCGACCATCGCATTACGCAGCGAGGCGACGAAATCGTCAATAAACTGTTCGCGATCGATGCGGCGTTCGTGCAGCAGCTTGGCGATGCGTTTGTACTCGTCCGGATGCAGGTAGCGGAAGCAGAAATCCTCCAGCTCCCATTTGAGCTGCCCGATACCCAGACGGTTAGCCAGCGGCGCATAGATATTCGAACACTCTTTTGCCGCCAGCACGCGCTCGTCTTCCGGCGCATCTTTCACTTCGCGCAGGTGAGCGATACGCTCCGCCAGCTTGATGACCACGCAGCGGAAATCCTCCACCATCGCCAACAGCATGCGGCGCACGTTGTCGACCTGTTCGGAGGCCATCGAATCGTTTTGAGTGGCTTTCAGTTGGCGGATGGCGTCCATATCGCGTACGCCATGCACCAGATAGGTGATGCCCTTGCCGAACTCTTCAGTCAGGGTTTCTTCTTGCACGATGCCGGCGTCCACCAGCGGGAACAGCAGCGCGGCGCGCATGCTGTCGTTATCCATGCTCAGAGTAGAGAGGATCTCGACCATTTCCAGCCCGCGCCACAGCAACAGCGGCGCATTAGGATGGTTCTGGGTCTGCTGCTCACAGTAACGCCAGGTTGCGGCTAATCGCTCACATGACTGCGGGTTAGGTAGCCCCAAGCTGGCAATCCACTCGTCGAGAGCAAATTCACCAGCCGTGTTCAGATGTGCACTTCTTACCGCAACCATACCCTCTCCCTACTTTGCAGCGACCTCTGGCGCAGAACCGTTAATAAACAGCGCCATTGACTCAAGATGCCCCGTATGCGGAAACATATCCAACATCCGCACACGTGCAAGACGATAACCGGCGCTCAGCAGCACTTTGCTGTCGCGTGCCAGCGTGGTCGGGTTACAGGAAACATAAACCACCCGCTCTGGCGCCAGTTTAACAATATGTGACATCACTCCGGCCGCGCCCGCACGGGCAGGGTCCAGCATCACTTTATCAAATCCTTGTGCTGCCCAAGGTTGTTGCTCAACGTCCTCTTCCAGATTTTCATGGAAGAAGCTGGCGTTATTCAGCCTATTCTTATGTGCATTATATTGCCCATTCGCTACCAGTGTGGCAACACCTTCTATGCCTACCACCGCAGCGGCGCGTCGCGCCAACGGCAGGGTAAAATTGCCCATGCCGCAGAACAGATCCAATACCCGATCATTGGGTTGAATACTGAGCCATTCAAGGGCCTGGGCCACCATTTGCTGATTTACGTGGTCATTTACCTGAATAAAGTCACGCGGGCTGAAGTCTAAGCGTAGCCCGTCGACCTGATAATACGGCGTTTCACCGCACAGTTTTTCGAGGCTATCGCTGTCCGGCGCCAAATAAATGGTTACGTTTTTTGTCCGCGCAAAAGCCTGCAAGGCCTGGCGGTCATCCTCTTTCAAGGCGTCGAGATGGCGCAGAACCAGTACCGGGCCATTATCTGCCAGCACCAGTTCGACATGCCCGAGTCGTCTGGCGACCTGCAATGCGCTCAGGCAAGATCGCAACGGCGTCAGTAATTGTTCCAGTTCAGGATGCAGCACCGGGCATTGCGTCACCGGCACCAGATCGCTGGACGCCGCCTGGCGAAAGCCCATCACCAGACGCTGCTGTTTGGGCTGCCACAACAGCCCGAGACGGGCGCGACGGCGATAGCCGTATTGTGGACCCGCGATCACCGGCTCCTGCTGCGGCGTAACGCCGGTTTCGCGAGCGATCATTCGCACCAGGGCCGCCGCCTTGCTCTGCTGCTGCAGGCTTTCATCCGCGTGTTGCTGCTGGCAACCGCCGCACACGCCAAAGTGTGGGCAGCGCGGTTCGACACGTTGCGGGCTGCGGCTGAGCAGGCGCTTTAACCTGCCTTTGGCAAACTTGTTTTTTTCTTCCGTGAGTTGGACTTCCGCCTGCTCGCCCGGCAATACCCCGGGGACGAAAATCGCTTTGCCGTTGTGGTGCGCCACGCCCTGACCAAAGGGATCGAGGTTGTCTACCGTCAGTGTTAGCACGGGAGAATTTTGCCGGGTCGTCACGCGACGTTTCGGAGAGTAGAATTGCGCCATATTTGTCGATTGAGTGCTGGTTCATTTAAAGTAGAGATTGTCCGGCAATTCTCCCACATTGGAAACCCATGACCAAATACAGCCTGCGGGCGCGCATGATGATCCTGATTCTGGCCCCAACGCTGTTGATTGGTCTGTTGCTCAGCACTTTCTTCGTAGTGCATCGCTACAATGAATTGCAAGAACAACTGGTTGACGCCGGCGCCAGCATTATCGAACCGTTGGCAGTGGCCAGCGAGTACGGCATGACGTTCCGCAGCCGCGAGTCGGTCAGGCAGTTGGTCAGTCTGTTACACCGCCGTCATTCAGATATTGTGCGTTCAATTACGGTATTTGATGCGCAGAATAATCTGTTTGTCACCTCCAATTACCATCACAACTTTACCCAATTGCAGTTGCCGAAGGGGGTTCCGATCCCCACGGATCTGATGCTGACCCGGCGCGGTGACTCGCTGATCCTGCGCACCCCGATCCTGGCGGAGAGCCAGTACCCGGACCAGGCTGCCAGCAGCGATCTCCAGCAGGACAACCGCCTGGGTTATGTGGCAATCGAGCTGGATCTGCAGTCGGTTCGCCTGCAGCAATACAAAGAGGTCTTCGTTTCCACCCTGCTGCTGCTGTTGTGCATGTGTATCGCCATTCTGTTCGCTTACCGTCTGATGCGCGACGTCACCGGCCCGATCCGCAATATGGTCAATACCGTCGATCGCATCCGCCGCGGTCAGCTCGACAGCCGCGTCGAAGGCTTTATGCTGGGCGAACTGCATATGCTGAAGAACGGCATCAACTCAATGGCGATGTCGCTCACGGCCTACCATGAAGAGATGCAGCAGAACATCGATCAGGCGACCTCCGACCTGCGCGAAACCCTGGAGCAAATGGAGATCCAGAACGTCGAGCTGGATCTGGCGAAAAAACGCGCCCAGGAAGCGGCCCGCATCAAATCCGAATTCCTGGCGAACATGTCGCACGAGCTGCGTACTCCGCTCAACGGCGTGATTGGCTTTACCCGTCAGATGCTGAAAACCGAAATGAGCGTCACCCAAACCGACTACCTGCAAACCATCGAGCGCTCGGCCAACAACTTGCTGACCATCATCAACGACGTGCTGGACTTCTCCAAACTGGAGGCCGGCAAGCTGGTGCTGGAGCATATTCCGTTCTCGCTGCGTGAAACCCTCGACGAGGTCATTGTGCTGTTGGCACCGAGCGCCCACGAAAAAGGGCTGGAGCTGACGCTGGACGTGCACAACGACGTTCCAGAGCAGGTGATCGGCGATTCACTGCGGCTACAGCAGATCATTACCAACCTGCTGGGCAACGCGATCAAGTTTACCGAAACCGGCAACATCGATATCCGTGTCGAACTGCGCGGCCTGCAAGACCGCCAGATTGAGCTGGAAGTACAAATCCACGACACCGGCATCGGCATCTCCGAACGACAGCAATCACAGCTGTTCCAGGCGTTTCGTCAGGCGGACGCCAGTATTTCACGCCGTCACGGCGGCACCGGCCTGGGGCTGGTGATCACCCAGAAGCTGGTGAAAGAAATGGGCGGCGATATCTGCTTCCACAGCCAGTTGAATCGCGGCTCGACCTTCTGGTTCCACATCACGCTCGATCTGCACGAAGGCATGCTGTCGCTGCCGCCAAGTCTGCCGGATCTGCAAGGCAAGACGTTGGGGTATATCGAAGCCAACCCGATGGCAGCACAGGCGACGCTCAATATGCTGAACGTCACCCAACTGGTGATTACCCATTCACCTACGCTGGCCCAACTGCCGAAGAAACATTACGATTTCCTGCTGGTGGGCGTGCCAATCCCCTTCCGCGACAATATGGCCCAGCACGAAAGCAAGCTGCTGGCGGCTTTGAAAGTCGCCGACCGGGTGATTCTGGCGCTGCCTTGCCAGTCGCAAATCAACGCCGAAATGCTTAAACAACAGGGCGCCGCCGGTTGCCTGATCAAGCCAATCATCAGTAATCGCCTGTTCCCGCTGCTGCGCATGGAAACGCCGCCGCGCATCACTGCGCTGCCGGAACGTAAACGCCTGCCGCTAACGGTGCTGGCGGTTGACGATAACCCGGCCAACCTGAAACTGATCGGCACCCTGCTGGCCGAGCAGGTGGAAAAAACCCTGCTGTGTGAAAGCGGGGAAGAAGCGCTGCTGCTGGCGCGCGATAACGTGCTGGATTTGATCCTGATGGATATCCAGATGCCCAATATTGACGGTATTCGAACCAGCGAGCTGATCCGCCAACTGCCGCACCACAATTCAACGCCGATCGTCGCCGTCACCGCCCATGCGGTCAGCGGCGAACGCGAACATTTGCTGCAGGCAGGCATGGACGACTATCTGGCCAAACCGATTGACGAAGCCATGCTGACCCGCGTGTTGGCCCGCTATCACAGCGGCGAACCCGACCCGGTAACGCCGGCACCCGTTTCCGTTAATGAACCGCCGTTGTCGCTCGACTGGGCCCTGGCGCTGCGTCAGGCGGCCAACAAGCCCGATTTGGCCCGTGACCTGTTGCAGATGCTGCTCGACTTCCTGCCACAGGTTAGCGAACGCGTGCAAGCGATGCTCGACGGCACGCCGGACGCCGACATTCTGGATTTGATCCACAAACTGCACGGCAGTTGCAGCTACAGCGGCGTACCGCGTCTGAAACAGCTGTGTTTCTACATTGAACAGCAGTTGCGTCGGGGTGTAAGCAGCGATGATTTGGAGCCGGAATGGCTGGAGCTGCTGGATGAGATTGAGCTGGTCTGCCAAGCCGCGCGCGCTCATTTGGCCTGAAGTAACAGGCAATAAAAAGGCACGCCGTAGCGTGCCTCAGACTGCTGACTTAGCCGCATAAGGGCTAAACCGGTAGGGGTCGAACATGTTCGACCCGATTTAACCCATTGATTATGCTATTAGGCGCAGCATGCAGCGCCCCTACCTTTAAACAACAGAGCACTTTGTCACCAAACTCTGGCACGCCATAGCGTGCCTTTTTGGTAAAAACCTGGGGGTCATTACTGCATCAACAGGTACAGGCTGGTGTCGCCACGCAGGATATTCAGCGCCAGCACCGAAGGTTTGCTGTCGAGGATCTTGCGCAGTTCACCCAGGTTCTGGATCGGCTGTTGGTTAACGCCCAGGATCACGTCACCTTTTTTCAGCCCAATACGGGCGGCAGCGCTGCCGGCTTTAACGCTATCTACCTTCACGCCTTTCTGGTTGCCGACCTGGCCATTGCTCAGTTCGGCACCTTCAATACCGGTGTAAATATTGCCGGACTCAACCTGAGTCTGGGCGCTTTGTTCCAGCGTAACGTCCACGGTAACAGGCTTGCCGTCGCGCAGAATGCCCAACGACATTTTGCTGCCCACCGGCAGAGTGCCGATCTCCGCGCGGAAGGACGCAAAGCTGGAAATCGCTTTACCGTTCATGGTGACAATCACGTCACCGGCCTTGATACCCGCTTTGGCGGCAGAAGACTTCGGCATCACCTGGCTGACGAATGCCCCGCGCTGCGCGTCCACCTTCATCGCTTTCGCCAGTTCAGAGTTCAGTTCGGTACCCATAATGCCCAATTCACCGCGTTTGACCTGACCGTACTCGACCATTTGCGCGGTCAGGTTTTTCACCATGTTGCTCGGGATAGCAAAACCGATACCGATGTTGCCGCCGTCCGGCGCCAGGATCGCGGTGTTAATGCCGATCAGTTCGCCGTTAAGGTTCACCAAGGCGCCACCAGAGTTACCGCGGTTAATCGCCGCATCGGTCTGGATAAAGTTCTCGTAGTTTTCGATATTCAACCCACTGCGGCCCAGTGCAGAAACGATACCGGAAGTGGCTGTTTCACCCAGTCCATAGGGGTTGCCGATCGCGACGGTGTAATCACCGACTCGCAGTTGCTCGGAGTCCGCCATCTTGATCGCCGTCAGGTTCTTAAAGTCTTTCAGTTGGATCAACGCAATATCGGAACGCGGATCCTTGCCGATCACCTTGGCGTCAAATTTGCGACCGTCGCTCAGTTGAACCTGGATTTTGTTGGCGTTATCCACCACGTGGTTGTTGGTGACGACGTAGCCCTTGGCCGCGTCAATCACTACCCCGGCGCCCAGCGCCTGGAATTTTTGCTGCGTGCCCTGATCAGGCGCCCCCGGTTCAGCACCAGCGCCGCCCTGGCACATCGGCGAGCCCTGGAACGGCGAACCATCCTGGCAGAACGGTGAATCCTCACCAAAGAACTGTTGGAACTGCTGCGGCATTTTCGGCGTATTGACCGTGGTGCTGCCTTCAACATTAATACTCACCACGGAAGGCATCACTTTTTCCAGCATCGGTGCCAGGCTTGGCAATTGCTGGGTGCTGGAAGACGCGGTTTCTGCGGCGACGGCCGTCATCGGGCCCATCGCCATACCAATACTGAATGCCAATGCGCTCAGAACTAATGCGGTTTTTTTCATCTGTGTGTCTCTTCTAAAGTCGATCAGAAAGTATTAGGGTCTTTGTGCATAGTGAGAGCCTATTAATAACCCGAAGTTCCGGCGCAGATTATTGGTAATAGTAAACAAATATTGTCCGTCTTTACAAAACTCCAAATAAGCTCTCGGCGCCAAGCACACTGCTTAAAATAATATTTATTAGCGGATTGAATTATTCCGCTGCCATTAATCTGCGGTATTCGTCATAGGCATAAAGATCGGTCATGCCGCTGATATAATCCTGCAGCAAACGCGCACGGAAATAATACTCCCGGATCGCCAATTGCTCGGGCGACAGGTGCTGCAAACCTTCAATCGCTTCGATATACGCCAGGCGATGTTTAGTCGAAAGCTTGTGAAACAGGCGGGTTTCTATCGGATAAGCACGATGACTGTCTTCCTGCACCAGCCGGGTAAAATCCGCCAAAGACATTGCCAGCAACGGGCTGTAGATATCCAGCAGGCCGCTGATCACCCGGTAGCCCTGCAGCTCCAACTGTTCGACTTCAGGATGGTTGAAGACGTGTTTGAAGGCCACATTCTTGAATATTTTCAGCAGTTGGTAAGCCGGGCTGGAATCTTCCAACAGCGCCTGATTAAAGTTTCCCTGGAAAACCGCATCCAGATTATCAATAAAACGCTGCGCCGCATGCGGGACCAAACGCGCCACGGTGAAAACGCGTAAATACATGAAGAATTGATCTTCGGTGCTGCGACGTGCGCCCCCGCGATCGATCTTGCGAAAAGCACTGGCCACGGTTTTATCAAACAGATCGCCCGGCGTTACCTCACCCCACTCCTGAGTTAAATGCTGGTAAAGCTGTTCGACGGTGAAAATGTTTTTTTCCACCGCGTCTTCCAAATCCGCCACGCAGTACGAAATATCATCAGCGGCTTCCATAATATAGGTCAGAGGGAAACGGTCGAACTCACCCATATTCAACTCACGCCGCAACCGATCGACAAATGCCTCTTCCGCCAGATAAAAGCCCGGTTTTTTCATCAGGTAGTTGTGGCTGGCTGGAATATCGCTGGCCCAGTAGGCCGGGCGGGTATATTTCAGGATACAGCCCACCTGTGCATAGGTCAGGTTAAGCTTCAGCAGGGTATACACCAGCCGGATGGCCTGGGCATTCCCTTCGAAGTGGCTGAGATCGTGACGAATGCGGCTGCGCAGGCGGTTAAGATCGCTCTCACCTTCGTGCAGACGCAATACGCTGACCTGGCAGCGATCGTTACTGGCGGGCTCACTGCCGCAGCTGGCAGGATCCAGCCTTTGCGCAAACCAGTCGTTAATTGCCGACTCGCCAAAATGGCCAAAAGGCGGATTACCGATGTCATGCATCAGGCAGGCCATTTCGACAATGCTTTCAAAAGGATCGAGCAGTTTGGTCAGGCCGAGCTCGTCGATCCGCCCTGCCTGTTTGAAACGATTAAGGATCTCTTTGGCGATATGCCGTCCTACCTGTTGCACTTCCATGGAGTGCGTCAGGCGGCTGCGCACCGCGGCATTACGTTCGAGCGGGAACACCTGGGTTTTTTGCTGCAGACGGCGAATGGCGGCGGAATTGACAATACGCCCGCGATCGCTCTCGAACTGCCGCACTATGTCGTATTCTTCTTCGGCTTCAATGGGGTTGCTGAAGGGCCGTTGGAAGCTGATTTTCTGCTTAAAGTCGATCCCGGACATCTGTTTCTCCGCCGTTGCGCCCAGCCCCCGTGATAACAATTCCCGACGGCATATGCAACGCATTATCTCTCTATGAGAGCCATGATAGACTATGGCGCAATTCCCACACCCAATCAGCGAGTGTTATTTATGAAAGTAGGCATCATCGGCGCAATGGAGCAGGAAGTCACCCTGCTGCGCGATCAAATCGAAAACCGTCAGACCATTCAACGCGCGGGCTGTGAAATCTATACCGGCCAGATCGGCGGCGTTGACGTGGCGTTGCTGAAGTCCGGCATCGGTAAGGTTTCTGCGGCCATGGGGACCACCCTGCTGCTGGAACACTGCAAGCCGGACGTGGTGATCAACACCGGTTCTGCCGGTGGCCTGGCCAGCACGCTGAAGGTCGGCGATATCGTGGTGTCCGAAGAAGTGCGTTATCACGATGCCGACGTGACCGCTTTCGGTTACGAACCAGGCCAAATGGCCGGCTGCCCGGCGGCGTTTGTCGCGGACGACGCGCTGATTGCCCTGGCGGAAAGCTGCATCAAGCAACTGGATCTGAACGCCGTACGCGGCCTGATCTGCAGCGGCGATGCCTTCATTAACGGCGCAGAGCCTTTGGCCCGCATTCGCGCGACTTTCCCGAGCGTGGCGGCAGTAGAAATGGAAGCGGCGGCCGTGGGCCACGTTTGCCACCTGTTCGGCACCCCGTTTGTCGTGGTACGCGCAATCTCTGACGTTGCCGACAGTGAATCGCACATGAGCTTCGACGAGTTCCTGGTGGTGGCCGCTCAGCAATCCACGCTGATGGTTAACGCCATGCTGCAGACCCTGGCTAAGCGCGGTTAATGTGACGCGACGCTTTTCAGCCCTGTTGTGGCTGCTGGCATTATGGGTGGCGCTGCCTGTCGGCGCTGCCCAGCGCGTGATCAGCCTGGCACCCAATACCACCGAACTTGCCTATGCCGCCGGCATGGGCGACACGCTGCTGGCGGTGAGCGCCTATTCAGATTATCCGCCAGCAGCCAAGAAACTCGAGCAGGTCGCCTCCTGGCAAGGCATCAATCTGGAGCGGGTACTGGCGCTAAAGCCGGATCTGATCCTCGCCTGGCGCGGTGGCAATCCGCAGCGAGTGCTGGATCAGCTCGCCGCATTCGGCATTCCGATTTTCTATGCCGACGCCACGACTCTGGATGATATCCCCCGCTCGCTGGATCAACTGGCCCAATACAGCCCGCATCCTGAACAGGCGCATCTGGCCGCAGACGCTCTTCGTCAGCAAATTGCCGACCTGAAAAACAAATATCCTCACACTCAGCCAAGACGGGTCCTGCTGCAATTCGGCACCCAGCCCCTGTTCACCACTTCCGGTGCTACCCTGCAAAGCCAGGTGTTGTCGCTGTGCGGTGCGGAAAACATCTTTGCCGACAGCCGCATGCCGTGGCCGCAAATCAGTCGTGAGCAGGTGTTGGCGCGTCAACCCCAGGCCATCGTTATTACCGGTGACCAAAAAGAGATTGCCAGCGTAAAAGCCTTCTGGGCGCCGCAACTGCAGGTACCGGTGATTGCGCTCAATGGCGACTGGTTCAACCGCGCCGGTCCCCGCATCATGCTGGCTGCGCAACAGCTGTGCAGCCAACTGGCGGAGATCCATTAATGCTGGTGTTTTGGCTGGATATCCTGGGCACGGCAGTTTTCGCCATTTCCGGCGTATTGCTGGCGGGCAAGCTGCGGATGGATCCCTTTGGCGTGCTGGTGCTTGGCGTGGTCACTGCGGTCGGGGGCGGCACCATTCGCGACATGGCATTGGCTAACGGGCCGGTATTTTGGGTAAAGGATCCGACCGATCTGGTGGTGGCGATGATCACCTGCGTACTGACGCTGCTGCTGGTGCGCCAGCCGCGCCGCCTGCCTAAGTGGATCTTGCCGGTGCTGGATGCCGTCGGGCTGGCGGTGTTCGTCGGCATCGGGGTAAATAAAGCCTTTGCCGCCGATGCCAGCCCATTAGTGGCAATCTGTATGGGCGTGATCACCGGCGTTGGCGGCGGCATTATCCGCGATGTGCTGGCGCGTGAAATCCCCATGATCCTGCGAACCGAAATTTACGCTACTGCCTGCATTATCGGCGGCATCGTACATGCCACGGCCTTCGCCACTTTCGGTATGCCGCTGCAGCAGGCGATGATGCTTGGCATGGTCATCACGCTAGCCATCAGGCTGGCGGCCATTCGCTGGCACCTGAAACTGCCCGCATTTATCCTCGAGCGCTAATCCCACTCCGCCCGATCCCGGGCGGAGTCTTATCACGCCCCCACTCCCTATAGCAGAATATTCGACCAATTAATAAACAAATGTTATTATTTGCGTCTGAAAAAATCAGGGAAAACAATGTAATAAACTTTTTAAGTTCAAGTTAACCATTCTCCCGTCCTGTTAAATTTTATTAACTTTTTGCCGATAAGCCATTATGTGATTGCTTACGGATGGCTTTGTCCTAATGATGAAAAATATTATCTTATTGTTCAGCGTACTGCTGTGCATCTCTCTCTCTTACGCCGGTACCACCAGCGGCAAAATCGGCGTCAGCCTGACCTTAATGCCTATGTGCAGCGTAGATGTCAGCGACACAGTCCCTCAGGTGAAATGCGGCAATGCGACCGACACCCAACCTAAGGTAACCCGTAGCAGGTTACAAAACGAAAGCGGCAGTGAAACCTACCGAGAATTGGTCACCGTAGAATGGTAGCCATAAAAAAACCCGCAAACCGGTGAGGTTGGCGGGTTTAGTACTGCTGCACGCAGGATCAGACGCTGAAGGAAGATCCACAGCCGCAGGTGGTTTTGGCGTTCGGGTTAGTCACCACGAAGCGCGAGCCTTCCAGGCCTTCGGTATAGTCGACCGAGCCGCCCACAAGATACTGCAGGCTCATCGGGTCAACCACCAGCGCGACGCCCTGCTTCTCGATAGTCATATCACCATCGTTGACCTTGTCGTCAAAAGTGAAGCCGTATTGGAATCCGCTGCAACCGCCACCGGTAATGTAAACCCGCAACTTCAGATTCGGATTTTCTTCATCAGCAATCAGGACTTTAACCTTGCTTGCTGCTGCCTCGGTAAATTGCAGGGGCAGTGCTGTTTCATCACTCATACTCTTTACTCCCAACATTGTTCTGCATCAGGTCGCTACAATGGCGGCCGGATTAATGTTAATGATTATCCAATACCTGAGTGTTGCGTTCAAGTATTCACCGCATTTGTTGTATTTTCTTTACGTGTTTTATCGGCCGCCTCGCTGGCCTGCGACGCTTCCTGCCGTTGTAAGGTGCGGGCTAATATGGAGGAATACAACGGCTTGCCCCCGAGGAACTGCGCCACCAGCGTAGCACCCAGACAGGTAATTATCATTGGCAGGATGAGCTGGTAATTGTCGGTCATCTCCAGCACCAGCACGATCCCGGTCAACGGCGCACGCACCGTGGCAGCAAACAGGGCGCCCATGCCGGCAATAGCGAAGGTGCCAGCTTCGATGCCGTACTCGGGGAACAAATGCCCGCCGGCCAGGCCAAAAGCGGTGCCAAACAGCGTGCCCAACGCCAGCATTGGCGCAAAAATGCCGCCCGGTGCCCCGGAACCGAAACACAACAGCGTGGTGATCACTCGGGTGATAAAAATAAACATCAGCATGCCGACGCTATAGTTGCCCGCTGCGGCGATCGGGATCAGGCCAAAACCGCCGCCAGCGGCTTCGGGCTGGATCAGCCCCAGAATGCCGCAAATACCGCCGAGCAAACCGCCCATCAACAAAATTTTGCGCATTTTTCCGCCGTGCAGGCGAGCGAACATATCCTGAGTGCGGAAGACCAACGCGTTGAACATCACCCCCACCGCACCAAATATTGCCCCCAGCACCAAATACAGCCAAAGGGTATTGATAGGCGCCGAGGAAAGCTTGCCCACCGCAATCACCGAACCTTCCCCGTTGAACAGCTGGAACACCACGCTCGACATGATGACGCCGATAAACACCGCTTTAATCGAAATCAGGTTGTAGCGGAACTGCGGCCGCATCTCTTCAATGATAAACAAAATGCCCGCCAGCGGGGCGTTAAAGGCCGCAGACAGGCCGGCGGCTGCACCGGTTGCCAACAAAGAATGGCGCGCTTCAGCACCGCGCATGCGGAAGATATCCAGCACCATGCGCCCGACGTTGCCGCCCATCTGCACCGTAGGCCCTTCGCGGCCCAGCACCATACCCGCGCCCAAGGTGCCCATACCGCCGATAAATTTTACCGGGATCACCCGCCACCAGCGCACCGGACGCAGCTCTTCCAATGCCCCTTCGATCTCCGGTATGCCCGATCCCCCAGCCTCAGGAGCAAAGCGACGTACCAGGTAATATCCCAACATCGCCAGCGCGGCGGAAAGAATAAAGGCTAGCGGCCAAACCAGGATCCAATAATCGGCGACCTGCGCCAGCGCGGAAAAGCGCTGCTGCTGCACCCAATCTACCGCCTTATCAAAGGCCACCCCGAGCAGCCCCGCCAGGGTGCCCACCAGCGCCGCCATAAACAGGATCGCCACCGGCGTTTTATCCCGACGTAAAAGCTGGCGCACTGCGTCACTGCGTTTTAGACGTGGGGCCTGCGCCACCCGCGGCTGTTGCTGTAATTCAGTCATAATGGGTTATTCATTAATGGAATTAAATGTAATACAAATAGGCTAGTTGATTATTCTAACCCACCCGCTAATCGATCGCCCCTCTAAATAGGTATCTGACTGTGATCGTTTCATATCGACGAACACTTCACTAGAATAGCGCGGTCAAATCATTCAAAAGAGAATCCAGGAGCCGTTCTATGAGCTTAAACAGCAAGTCCGAAAGTCTGTATGCCGAGGCAAAACAGGTAATCCCAGGCGGGGTTAACTCTCCGGTGCGTGCATTCAACGGCGTTGGCGGTGTGCCGCTGTTTATCGAACGGGCGGACGGGGCTTACCTGTTCGACGTCGACGGCAAAGGTTATATCGACTACGTCGGTTCCTGGGGCCCGATGGTGCTGGGACACAACCACCCGGCGATCCGCAATGCGGTCATTGAAGCGGCGCAGCGCGGCCTGAGCTTTGGCGCGCCAACCGAGATGGAAGTTAAAATGGCGGAGCTGGTTACCGAACTGGTGCCGACCATGGACATGGTGCGGATGGTGAACTCGGGAACCGAAGCCACCATGAGCGCCATCCGTCTGGCACGCGGTTACACCAACCGCGACAAAATCATCAAATTTGAAGGCTGCTACCACGGCCACGCCGACTGCCTGCTGGTCAAAGCCGGCTCCGGCGCGCTGACCCTGGGCCAGCCTAACTCCCCGGGCGTACCGGCCGATTTCGCCAAGCATACCCTGACCTGTACCTTTAACGATCTGGATTCGGTGCAGGCCGCATTTGAACAATATCCTTCCGAGATCGCCTGCATCATCGTCGAGCCGGTCGCCGGCAACATGAACTGCGTGCCGCCACTGCCGGAGTTCCTGCCGGGCCTGCGTGCACTGTGCGACAAGTACGGTGCATTGTTGATTATTGACGAAGTCATGACCGGCTTCCGCGTGGCGCTGGCCGGGGCTCAGGCTCATTATGGCGTGGTGCCGGACCTGACCTGTTTGGGTAAAATCATCGGCGGCGGCATGCCTGTCGGTGCCTTTGGGGGCCGTCGTGAAGTGATGGACGCGCTGGCGCCAACCGGGCCGGTCTATCAGGCGGGCACCCTGTCCGGCAACCCGATTGCGATGGCGGCCGGCTACGCCTGTCTGACCGAAGTCTCTCAGGTCGGTATCCACCAGACCCTGACCGAGCTGACCGATATGCTGGCGGCTGGCCTGCTGCACGCGGCTGAAGAAGAAAACATCGCGCTGGTGGTTAACCACGTTGGCGGGATGTTTGGCCTGTTCTTTACCGATGCACCGGCAGTGACCTGCTACCAGGACGTGATGCAGTGCGACGTAGAACGCTTTAAGCGCTTCTTCCACCTGATGCTGGAGGAAGGGGTGTATCTGGCGCCTTCCGCCTTTGAGGCCGGCTTTATGTCCGTTGCGCACAGCAAGGAAGACATTCAGCGTACCATCGATGCCGCGCGTCGCTGCTTCGCCAAACTGTAAGACGCATCAAGCCAATAAAAACGGGCGCCAGGCGCCCGTTTTTATTTCCATCGTGCCCCCCGCTCTGGCTTTAGAGCAAGGCTCCGTAAATGGTCAGTAGCGCCACCACCACCACGATAATCATCGTCACCTTACGCGCCAGGCTGACCGCTGCCCTTGGCGTCTGCACCGGATCCATATGGGGATCGCGCGCCAGTGAAAACTGCGCCAACCGCGTCAGCACCTGATACGACGAAGAGTGACGATCGCCCAGAGACGCAAACCACGCCGGTAACGCTCTTTCACCGTGACCAAACAACGCGTAAGCCACGCCGGCCAGACGCACCGGGATCCAGTCCAGCCAGTTCAGCAGATGATCGATGCCTGACTGCGAACGCTCCAGCGGCGTGTTATGGCGTGCCAACCAGGTCTGGTAAGCGCGCAGGAAAGAGTAGCCTGCCAGCGCAATCGGCCCGTAAGGCCCGCAGACCACAAACCAAAACAGCGGCGCCAGATAATAACGGAAGTTAATCCACAGCAGCGCATTTTGCAGTTCACGCAAGCGCAACTCTTCGCTGCAATCCACCGGCAAACCGTGGATCAACGCCAGTTCTTCCGCCATTTGATCGCTGGCATGGGCATCCCCCTGCCGAGCGGCCTTCAGATAGGCCCGATAGTGTTTACGCTTGATCCCTGCGCCGACACACAGCAAATCAATGACGATCCACAGCAACAGCGTCACTACGCCGAAAAACAGTCCCTGGGACAGCCACAAAATCCCTGCCACCACCACCATCCAGGCCAGCGTCATCAGCAGCGTTTGCGCCAGTGAAAACCGATGCAGCCGTTGAAATACCACCTCAAGGCGATGATCCAACTGCCAATGCTCACCCAGCTTGAATAAACGTTCCCACGCCAGAACCAGTAACAGCGTAAACAGCGTCATTAGCGACTCCTCTCCCTTTCCATTGTTCCAAGCATAGCGTCATCTGGCCCGCCAGGTTGTTCCAGAGATGCCAGATATAAATTCCAATCAAACGCCGGGCCGGGATCGGTTTTACGGCCTGGGGCAATGTCACTGTGCCCGGTGATATGCGCCGCCAACGTCGGATAATGCCGGATCAGCAGCGCGGTCACCGCGTTCAGACTTTGGTATTGCTGCGGCGTGAACGCCACATGATCGGTACCTTCCAGTTCAATGCCGATCGAAAAATCGTTACAGCGCTCTCGTCCCTGATACGACGATACGCCCGCGTGCCAGGCTCGTCGGTCAAAGGGCACATACTGAATGATTTCACCGTCGCGACGGATCAGGCAGTGCGCCGAAACGCGTAGTTGATGAATATCAGAAAAATAGGGGTGATCCGCAGGATCAAGAGTACCGGTAAACAGCCGATCGATATAGGGGCCCCCGAACTCGCCGGGTGGCAGGCTGATATTGTGGATCACCAGCAGCGAAGGCGCCTCCTCATTCGGGCGAAGATCGCAATGCGGCGAGACAACCCGGGTTACCCCGACAATCCAGCCTTGTTCTAACTGCATCAGACACCTCTGGGCGGTGGTACTTGTCACGGCAACAGAGTAGCATGTTCCCCCTACGATCTTACCGTCCATTTCGGAGTTTTCTATGCCGACACGCCGCTACAGTGCCGACACTCGCCGCACCGAGCTTCTTGAACGAATTGAAAGCGATATCCCCTATGCCGTTGCCCAGGCGCTGCGTGAAGACCTGGGAGGCGAAGTCGATGCCGAACGCGATATTACCGCGCAATTGTTGCCGGCCGATACCCAGGCCGAAGCCACGATCATCACCCGCGAACCCGGTATTTTTTGCGGAAAACGCTGGCTGAATGAAGTCTTTATCCAGTTGGGCAACCAGGTGAAAGTGGATTGGCTGGTGGCGGACGGTGATAGCCTGGTGCCAGACCAAGCGCTTTGCAAACTGACCGGCCCGGCACGGGTGCTGCTTACCGGTGAGCGCACTGCGCTGAACTTTGTGCAGACGCTTTCCGGCGTAGCAACCGAAGTCAGCCGCTATGTGGCACTGTTGCAGGGGACGAAAACCCGCCTGCTCGATACCCGCAAGACCCTGCCAGGGCTGCGCACCGCGCTGAAATATGCCGTATTGTGCGGCGGCGGCAGCAACCACCGTCTCGGGCTGTCCGACGCCTTCCTGATCAAGGAAAACCACATCATTGCCTCCGGCTCGATTAAAAAAGCGGTCGAAAAAGCATTCTGGCTGCATGCCGAGGTGCCGGTCGAAGTGGAAGTCGAATCGCTGGATGAACTGCAGCAGGCGCTGGACGCCGGTGCAGACATTATCATGCTGGACAATTTCAGCGTCGACATGATGCGCGCCGCCGTGACGCAAACTCAGGGCCGTGCACAACTGGAAGTGTCCGGCAACGTGACCAGCGAAACCCTGCGTACCTTCGCCGAAACCGGCGTGGACTATATTTCTGTGGGCGCGCTGACCAAACATGTGACCGCCCTCGATCTGTCCATGCGCTTCAAATAACCCCCCCTCTCCACACCTCCCTGAACTACCGGGGAGGTGTTCTTTCATCAAAACTGCGAAGCTCGCCCCATCTCTTTTCCCCTCTGCTGCAACCTCGATCGAATGCTGTGGAACTGCGCCTAAAAACAGCCATCACCCGCTCGAAGCGCCCCGCTGGCCTGATTACTCTGGCCTCCACATTGACATGGAGGAAGCAACGGATGGAAACGCAGCGCGGTTTTACCCTGATAGAACTGATGGTGGTGATCGCCATTATCGCCATACTGAGCGCCATAGGTATTCCTGCCTATCAGCGCTATATCCAAAAGGCAGCGATAACCGACATGCTGCAAGCCATGACGCCGTATAAGCTGGCCGTTGAACTGTGCGTGCTCGACAGCGGCACACCGACCGGCTGTAACGCCGGTAGCAAAGGCATCCCTACCGGCGACGCCTCACGCTACGTCAGCGCGGTTCAGGTCAGCCAGGGCGTGATCTCGCTGACCGGCTCGCAAACGCTGCAGGGATTGACGGTCGCACTGACGCCAACCCAAAATGCCAGCGGCCTGACGCGCTGGACACGCCTGTGCACCAGCGAAAACAGCAATCTGCAGGAAACCTGTCAGGAAGTTTTCCGTTTTGACACTACCGCTGCGGCGCCGACATCATGAGTACGGCAATCAGCGAAGAAATCCATACCCTGTGCCAACGCTATCAGGCACTGGCTCTCAGTGAAGATGACCAGTGCCTGAACGTGGCCCTGACGACGGAGGCACCACAAGCGCTATTATCAGCCCTGCGTTTTGCCACCGGCAAACGCATTCATCTGGAACAGTGGCCGGCAGCCAGGCTGGAATTGGAACTGAACAGGCGGCAAATGCAGGGCGATAGGCGCGAGCAGCCCACTTCGGAGGAGCAATTCGACGCGGCATCATTAAACGACGACAGTGACGCACCCGTGGTGCAATTTATCAATCAGACGCTCCGCATCGCCATTCAGCGACGAGCCTCGGACATTCATTTCGAACCTTACCAGCAGACTCTCCGTATCCGGCTACGCATCGACGGCGTGTTGCAGGTGATAACCTCACCGCCATTCACGCTCGCGGCTCGCCTCACGGCTCGACTGAAAATCATGGGGCAGTTGGACATCGCCGAGCGCCGCCTGCCGCAGGATGGTCAGCTCAGCGTGCGGTTGGATAACGCTAGCTACTCCATGCGTATCGCCACCCTGCCCACCCTGCACGGCGAAAAAGTGGTGCTGCGAATTTTGCAAACTGAACGCCAGGAGCTACCGTTGGATCGGTTGGGTATGGATCCGACAGCACTGGTGCAGTTTTCCTCTGCCTTATCCTGCCCGCAGGGCATGATCCTGGTCACCGGCCCCACCGGCAGCGGCAAAACCGTCACGCTATACAGCGGTCTGCGTCAGTTGAATGACGCGCAGAGTAATTTATGCAGCGTCGAGGATCCGATTGAGATTCCCCTGTTCGGTATCAATCAGACGCAGACCAACGCCAAAACGGAACTGGATTTCTCCCGCGTATTACGCGCCTTGCTGCGACAGGATCCGGACGTCATCATGATCGGTGAGATCCGCGATCGGGAAACGGCGGAGATCGCAGTAAAAGCCGCTCAAACCGGCCACCTGGTGCTTTCCACCTTGCACACCAATTCCACCAGCGAAACCCTGACGCGCCTGACCCATATGGGCATTCCGGGCTACCTGATTGCCGCCTGTCTGAAGCTGGTGATCGCACAACGTCTGGTGCGTAAGTTATGCAGCCACTGCCGCTATCAACAAAGCCAGCCCGTACGTTTTCCCGCGGCCATTTGGGCAACACCTCTGCTGCCCTGGAAGGCCGATGGCTGCGAGCACTGCTTCAACGGCTACTATGGCCGCACCGGGGTATATGAACTGTTGACCATTACCCCAGAGGTGCAAGCCGGCCTGCTGGAGGGGGCCGCCCCCAGCATGTTGGCTGAAATCGCCCGGCAGCAGGGGCAGACCACGCTGCTGCAAGCCGGACTAACGCTGGTCGCCCAGGGCGTCACCTCGCTGGAGGAGGTATACCGCATTGTCGGTGTGATTGCCGACGGCGGAGGCGCTCAGTGAAAACACTCCGCCTTTTCCTCTGGCAGGCAATTGACCCACACGGACAGTTGCGTGAGGGTGAGCTGATGAGCGGTAAGAAGAATGAGGTCAGCCAGTGGTTGATCGAACAAGGGCTGCAACCCTGCCAGATCAACAGCGGAAAACGTATTTCACCGGGTCAATGGCGCGGTGAACCCCTGATCCAGTTCACCCGTCAGTTAGCCACCCTGCTGCAGGCCGGATTGCCGCTGGTCAGCGGTTTACAGTTATTAGCTGCGGAGCATCCGTCCGCAGCCTGGCGCTGCCTGCTGCGGGAAGTGAGTGAACAGGTACGCCAGGGCCAGCCATTTTCTGAAGTTATCGCTGAGCAACATGCCGTGTTTCCTCTGATCTACCGCCAGCTAATCGCCATTGGCGAGCTGACCGGTCACCTGGACGAATGCTGCCTGCAACTGGCCCAACAACAGGAAGCACAGCAAAAACTGCAAAAGAAAGTCATCAAGGCACTGCGTTACCCTTTGTTTATCTGCGCGGTGGCGCTGTTGGTAAGCATTTTGATGCTGGTGATGGTGTTGCCGGAATTTGCCGGCGTCTATCAGTCATTCAATGCGCCGCTGCCGTGGTTTACCCAAGGATTGCTGAACCTTTCCACCCTGCTGATCGACAGCGGTCCCTGGCTGGCGGCGATTCTGGTCTGTATGGCATACGCCTATCTTCGTCGTCTGCATCCGCAGCCTCAATGGCGCAGGCGCGAACAGGCGGCGCTGTTGCGTCTGCCACTGATTGCGCACTTGATTAAAGGCGGCTGCCTGAGCCAAATATTCCGTATTCTGGCCATGACCCAGCAGGCTGGGCTCAGCCTGGTTGACGGGTTGGCTGCGGCGGCGCTGTCGGTGGATAACCTGTTTTATCGCCAGGCAATTGACAACATCAGGCAACAGATTTCGCAAGGGCAGACTTTTCATCGCGCCCTGGAACAGCAGGCGCTTTTCCCAACGCTGTGCCAGCAACTGGTGCGCGTGGGCGAAGAATCCGGTTCGTTAGATACCCTATTGGGCAAACTGGCCGCGTGGCATGAACAGCAAACCTTTGAGCTGGCCGATACCCTGGCGCAAACGCTGGAGCCCCTATTGATGCTGGTGGTGGGCGGGATTGTCGGCACATTGGTGATCGCCATGTATCTGCCGATCTTTCAGTTGGGGAATGTTTTGGGGTAAGTCCGTCAGTGATTGGGCGCAGCATTGAACTGCGCCCACAAATTGCTGGTATCGATACGCGCCGCTTACTTGCTGCCGAAGACGCGGTTTTCCTGCTCTGCAACGCGGATAAAGGTGGTGCGCTTGGTCAGCTCTTTCAGACGTTCCGCGCCGACGTAGGTGCAAGCGGAACGCAGGCCGCCAAGGATGTCGCGGACGGTGAACTCAACTTCGCCGCGCAACGGCAGTTTGACAGTTTTCCCTTCGGCCGCACGGTACTGGGCAACGCCGCCGACGTGGCGTTTCATCGCCGACTCGGAGCTCATGCCGTAGAACAGCATAAATTTCTCACCGTTCTCTTCCACAATGGTGCCTTCACATTCGTCGTGGCCGGCCAGCATGCCGCCCAGCATGACAAAATCAGCACCGCCGCCAAAGGCTTTCGCTACGTCGCCCGGCACCGAACAACCGCCATCGCTAACGATTTGGCCGCCGAGGCCATGCGCCGCATCAGCGCATTCGATCACCGCAGACAGCTGCGGATAACCGACACCGGTTTTCACGCGGGTCGTGCAGACAGAGCCTGGACCAATACCGACTTTAACAATGTCGGCGCCGGACAGGATAAGTTCTTCCACCATTTCTCCGGTGACGACGTTACCGGCACAGATAACATGTTTTGGGCAGGCTTCGCGCGCTTTCTGCAGGAAAGCGACAAAATGCTCGGAATACCCATTGGCTACGTCGATACAGATAAACTTCAGCTCGGGTGATAGTGCCAGGATCTGTTGCATTTTCACAAAGTCAGCGTCGGACGTGCCGGTTGAAACCATCACGTGGCGCAGTACCGATGCCGGTACGCGCTGCACAAAGGCGGCCCACTGCTCTACGGTGTAGTGTTTGTGTACGGCGGTGAGAACATCGAAGGAAGCCAGGGCCTCTGCCATGCTGAAGGTACCGACTGAGTCCATGTTGGCGGCGATGATCGGCACACCAGACCAACTACAGCCAGAATGTTTGAAGGTAAACTGACGTTCCAGTTCAACTTCTGAGCGGCTTTTCAGCGTGGAACGCTTTGGGCGAATCAGCACATCTTTAAAGCCTAACTTCAAATCTTCTTCAATACGCATGACTTATGATTTCCTGGTTTATGGCGACGGATCGCAAAACGCAATGGCTTGAAAAGCGACGGGGTATACCCTAAATAATTCGAGTTGCAGGAAGGCGACAAGGGCGAGAGTCCCGATGAGCTTACTTATGTAAGTGATTCGGGTGAACGCTCGCAGTCAACACACCTGCAGCTTGAAGAATGACGGGTATAGATTAATGCCAGTTCCAGTGACGCTATCATACGCGCTAATAATCGCCGGACAAGACTGCGAATTCTCCTTTTTTTGCGCTACAATCCGACAAATTTACCTGCGACACCGCAGTGTGACCTCCCGCTCATTTTCCCTTTCCGGCTGCGCTTTTTATCACCGTACAGCCTAAGCGCCGCCGGCTTACTTGCACTTCTGTGCGATCGCTTTATGATTCGTCTATTATTTTTTTATGAACCTCAGGTGCATTCCCTACCATGGCCTACATTGTTGCGTTGACAGGGGGTATCGGCAGCGGTAAGTCCACCGTGGCAGACGCCTTCGCTCGCCACGGCGTGACGGTGGTCGATGCTGACGTTATCGCCCGACAGGTTGTCGAGCCAGGAACCCCGGCACTGGCTGCCATCGCCGAACGTTTTGGTAATGAAATGTTGCAGCCGGACGGTTCACTGAACCGTGCCGCCTTACGTCAGTGTATCTTCAGTAACCCTGATGAAAAGCGTTGGCTAAACCAACTGCTGCACCCGCTGATTCATCAGGAAACTCAACGTCAACTGGCGCAAGTTACCAGCCCCTACGCTCTCTGGGTGGTGCCATTGCTGGTCGAGAACAACCTGCAGGCGCGCGCCGATCGCGTGCTGGTGATTGACGTCGACAGCGAGACTCAGTTGGCCAGAACCATCGCCCGCGACGGTATCAGCCGTCAGCAGGCACAGAACATACTGTCCGCACAGGTCACGCGTGAGCAGCGCCTGGCCGCTGCAGACGACATCATAGATAATAGCGGCACCGCTCAGGGGATAGAGCCATTGGTTGCCGCACTGCATTGCCGTTACCTTGAGCTGGCGGCATCAGCGACCCGACAGGATTAAACTGAATGAGTGATGTTTCCCCAAGCGTTCTTTTTGAACATCCGTTGAATGAAAAAATGCGCACCTGGCTGCGCATGGAATTTTTGCTGCAACAGCTGCATGGCCAGCGAGCCTTAAGCGAAACGGCCATCGCCCTGACATTTTTCCGCACCATCGCCGATCTGCTGGACGTGCTGGAGCGCGGTGAAGTACGTACCGAGCTACTGAAAGAGCTGGAACGTCAGCAGCAAAAATTGCTGGCGTGGGCCGATGTTCCGGGCGTCGATATGTCGCTGGTGGATCAGTTGCGCAACCAGTTGAAGCAACGTGGTGCCGCACTGATGTCTGCGCCGCGACTGGGTCAGGCGCTGCGCGAAGATCGGTTGATTAGTCTGGTGCGGCAACGTCTGAGCATCCCCGGTGGGTGCTGCAGCTTTGACTTGCCGACGCTGCACATGTGGATGCATGCACCACAGCAAGAGCGAGATAACGACGTAGCCGAATGGTTGCAAACGCTGGAACCATTAAACCAGGCACTGACTATGGTGCTGGATCTGATCCGTCAGGCCGGGCCATTTCGCAATCAGATCAGCCTGAACGGTTTTTTCCAGGATAACGCCGAGGGGGCGGATCTGCTGCGCTTACGCATCAATCTGGCGCACCAGCTTTACCCACAAATTTCCGGCCATAAGACGCGCTATGCGATTCGCTTTCTGCCGCTGGACAGTGAGCTCGGCGTGGTACCGGAACGACTAACCTTTGAGTTGGCCTGTTGCTGATCCAATGACATCAAGACCTTTCACGCGTTGGAAGGGAGTAAGGAATAGATATGACTACCGTAGTGAAATGCCCAACCTGTGGCAAAGGTGTGGTTTGGGGAGAGGTGAGCCCATTTCGTCCGTTTTGCAGCAAACGCTGTCAGCTGATTGATCTGGGCGAATGGGCCGATGAAGAGAAGCGCATTCCCAGCAACAGCGATCTTTCCGAAAGCGAAGAGTGGAGTGAAGCAGACGATCGCTGATCGTCGTTCTGATCGGCCCGGCAGCCGCCAGGCCGGTTGTATTACTGCGCGGCGTTAGCCTGCTCCACCAGCAGTTTGATAATGCTGATATTGGCCTGAGGGAACTCTTCTTCCCGCAGGTCAGCCTGTTTTACCCAGCGCATAGGCTGGCCTTCGCGACCGAAGGGTTCACCGGCCCAGGCTTCCACCAGATAGAAATTCAACGTGACGATGCGATCGCTAAACTGATGCTCAAGCACGTCCAACAACTCCGCACGCTGGGCTTCAATGCCGGTCTCTTCCAATAATTCACGGCTAAGCGCCTGTTCCGGCGTCTCACCCTGTTCAATTTTGCCGCCGGGAAACTCCCAGAAACCGGCCATATGCGAATCGGCCGCGCGGCGGGTAATGAAGATTTCCTGCTGGGCGTTACGAATGATGCCGACGGCGATATTCAGATGTTTCATCGCATCCTCTTTATTGAGTCATTGGAGCGCGGAATGCGGCTCCAAAAAACAGGGGCTCAGCACGCTGAACCCCTGGGTTTTATTCGTTAAACAGTGTCGGCTTAGTTCTGCAGACGACCGTGACACTGTTTGTATTTTTTACCGGAACCGCATGGGCACGGATCGTTACGGCCCACTTTACGTTCTGCGATGGTCAGCGCATTAGGATCTTCAGTCACCAGCGCGTTTTCTTCATAGTGGCTCAGCTGCTGCTGTTTGGCCAGACGCTCAGCTTCTTCACGACGCTGCAGTTCCAAGGCTTCAACCTCTTCCGGCATCCGCACCTGAACCTTGCTCAGCACGCTGATCACTTCATGCTTCAGTGATTCCAGCATGGTAGCAAACATGTTGAAGGACTCGCGCTTGTACTCCTGCTTAGGATCTTTCTGCGCATAACCACGCAGATGGATGCCCTGACGCAGGTAGTCCATGGCCGCCAGATGCTCTTTCCACAGGGAATCCAGCGTCTGCAGCATCACGCCTTTCTCGAAGTTGCGCATCATCTCGGTGCCAACCACTTCTTCTTTACGCTGGTACTCTTCCTTGGCTTTTTCCAGAATACGCTCACGCAGCGTTTCTTCGTGCAGCTCAGGCTCTTTATCCAACCATTCGGCGATAGGCATATCCAGATCGAAATCGTTTTTCAGACGTTCGGTCAGCCCCTGAATATCCCACTCTTCTTCCAGCGACTGCGGTTGAATGTAGCCGTCGATAGTGGTTTTGAACACGTCTTCACGGATGCTGGCAATGGTTTCGCTAACGTCAGACACGTCCAGCAGTTCGTTACGCTGGCTGTAGATCGCGCGGCGCTGATCGTTGGCCACGTCATCGTATTCCAGCAATTGCTTACGAATGTCGAAGTTGCGGCTTTCTACTTTACGCTGGGCATTGGCAATTGCTTTGGTGACCCATGGGTGCTCAATGGCCTCACCTTCTTTCATCCCCAATTTACGCATCATGTTGGAAACGCGATCGGAGGCGAAAATACGCATCAAGGCATCTTCCATCGACAGGTAGAAGCGGGATGAACCGGCATCACCCTGACGACCGGAACGGCCGCGCAACTGGTTATCGATACGGCGAGATTCATGACGCTCGGTACCAATGATGTGCAGGCCACCGGCTGCCAGTACGGCATCGTGACGGATTTTCCAGGCCTCTTTAATCGCCGCGATTTGCTCTTCGGTTGGATCTTCCAACTGGGCAATCTCTGCCTGCCAGCTGCCGCCCAACACGATATCGGTACCACGACCGGCCATGTTGGTAGCGATGGTAACCGCAGAGGTCTGGCCGGCCTGAGCAACGATGTCCGCTTCCATGGCGTGGAACTTGGCGTTCAACACCTTATGGGCGATACCGGCTTTCTCCAGCTCACGCGAAACCACTTCGGATTTCTCGATTGAAATCGTACCGACCAGAACCGGCTGGCCGTTAGCGGTGCGCTCACGAATATCTTCAATGATGGCGCCAATCTTCTCATGCTCGGTCATGTAGACCAGATCCGGCATGTCTTTACGCAGCATTGGACGGTTGGTCGGCACCACGATGGTATCCAGCTTGTAGATCGAGCTGAATTCAAAAGCTTCGGTGTCGGCGGTACCGGTCATCCCAGCCAGCTTCTCGTACAGGCGGAAGTAGTTCTGGAAGGTGATGGAGGCCAGGGTCTGGTTTTCGTTCTGGATTTCCACGCCTTCTTTGGCTTCCACCGCCTGGTGCAGGCCATCGGACCAGCGACGGCCGTGCATGGTACGGCCGGTGTGTTCGTCGACGATGATGACTTCACCGTCTTTTACGATGTAGTCAACGTCACGGGTAAACAGCACATGGGCACGCAGAGCCGCAGTCACGTGGTGCATCAGCATGATGTTGGTCGGTGAGTACAGTGACTCCCCTTCGTCCATGATGCCGGCTTCCATCAGCATTTCTTCGATCAGGATCAGGCCGCGTTCGGTCAGGTGCACCTGGCGCGCCTTTTCGTCAACCGAGAAGTGGCCTTCGCCCTGGAAGGAATCCGAATCTTCTTTTTCCTGACGGATCAGTTTAGGGATCAGCTTGTTAACCTTGATATACATCTCGGAGCTGTCTTCAGCCGGGCCAGAGATGATCAACGGCGTACGCGCTTCATCGATCAGGATGGAGTCAACCTCATCCACCAGCGCATAGTGCAGTTTGCGCTGAACGCGCTCTTCCGGGCTGAACGCCATGTTGTCGCGCAGATAGTCGAAACCGTATTCGTTGTTGGTGCCGTAGGTAATGTCCGCGGCATAGGCTTCACGCTTGGCCGGTGCGGGCATGCCCGGCAGGTTGATGCCGATGCTCAAGCCGAGGAACTCGAACAGCGGGCGGTTGTTCTCGGCGTCACGCTGCGCCAGATAGTCGTTGACGGTTACCACGTGCACACCACGACCGCTCAGGGCGTTCAGATAGGCCGGCAGGGTTGCGGTCAGGGTTTTACCTTCACCGGTGCGCATCTCTGCGATACAGCGGTCATTCAGCACCATGCCGCCCAGCAGCTGCACGTCGAAGTGACGCATGCCGAAGACGCGCTTGCTCGCCTCACGCACTACTGCGAAGGCCTCAGGCAGCAGGTTTTCCAGCACTTCCCCCTTTTCCAGGCGCGCGCGGAACTCGTTGGTCTTGGCTTTCAGTTCGTCATCGGACAGTTTTTCCATGTCCGGTTCCATCTGGTTGATCAGCTCAACCGATTTGCGCATGCGGCGCAGCGTACGATCGTTACGGCTACCAAAAACTTTGGTCAATAATTTCACTAACATGATGTTTGATATCTCTGTCATGACGGCCAACACAGGCAGTCAACTTGATGTTATTTTTTAGGTTTTTTTGTCGCCCGAGGGGCAAGAAATCAGCTTAAGGCTGCAGGTCCGGCGCGAATGCCCTGCACTTGCGCAAGCCACAACCCGGCCTGATGCTGCGCAACAGCGGGTAGCACGGCGTGATGAGTGGTGCGAATGATGGTCGGCGGCTTCGGCTCGTGCGTCAGCAGCGCATTAAGGGTAGAAAGCAGCGCCAGTTGCGCCACCTGCAATGGGGGTTCGGTCACTTCCGCTTCGCTTTCCTGCACCCGCGCGTAAACGGCCTGCGGCGCAAGCGCAAAAGAGAGGTGACGAATGACGGTACGAAGCGCATGCTGGTGCCAGTAGTCGACGCTAAAGGTCGGACGACGATGCGCTTCCTGCAGTAACGCCAGGCTATTGAAGGCGCCACTGGCAGAGTTTTGCCGGTTCAGGCTGGACGAGGTGCTCGGCAGAGCCGCTTGATCGGGGTTGCCGGTCAGATTGGTAGGTACGCCAAGCGTGGCCGCAACCATCCCTAAAAGGAGATGGGGCCAGAAATAACGTCTGCCAAATTGTCGCCAACGATTTAGAATACCGATCACGAGTTTATAATCCGCCGGAGCCCATTATGCGCGATAGCCGTCCACAATTATTAGATTCCCTGTTCGACGACGCGTCTGCAGAAGACAAAGGGCCACTGCATAACGTCCAACAACGCGCAGTCGCGTTGCTTAAGCTTAACCGTGCAGTGAAAGGCCTGTTGCCCGTTCAACTGCATCCTTGGTGCCGCGTCGCAAATTTCCGACAGGGTATTTTAGTGCTAGAAACGGCAAATGCCAGCTGGATGATGCGTCTACGTTACGAACAACCGGCTTTATTATCAGCACTACGAGCGCAAATTCTACCATCATTGTCGTCGATCGACATCAGGATTAATCCGGCCTTGATGGCAAAAGGGAACAACCTTGTGCAGGACGCCGCAAAAACGGCAGGAAATACGCAGTCAAGCGTGCCTATGCGTCATCTGAGTCAGGAAAGTGCTGGGGAATTAAGGGTATTGGCGAGCCGGAGCCCGGAAAAACTGCGCAAGATATTAGAACGACTGGCGTCGTTGGCCGGAGAGAGTGCCAACGCTACCAGTCGTGATAAGTAATCAGCGGTATCGACTTATGCCAATACGGTTGACGGAGCTTTGAATGCCAGTGGCATTTCGGCTTCGTCCTGGAAGGTGACGTATTCCCACGCTTCCTGTTTCGCCAGAACTGCTTGAAGCAGCTTGTTGTTCAGCGCATGACCAGACTTGTACGCGGTAAACGCGCCAATGATATTATGGCCGCACATGAACAGGTCGCCGATGGCGTCCAGCATTTTGTGACGCACGAATTCGTCTTCGAAGCGCAGACCGTCTTCGTTCAGCACGCGGTAATCATCTACCACGATAGCGCAGTCAAAGCTGCCGCCCAGGGCCAGGCCACGGGACTGTAAATATTCGATATCACGCATGAAGCCGAAAGTACGCGCACGGCTGATTTGACGCACGAACGAGTCGGCAGAGAAATCAAGGCGGTAGCGTTGCGTACTGGCGTCGATAGCCGGGTGGTTGAAGTCGATGGTGAAGTCCAGGCGGAACCCGTTATGCGGGGACAGCTCGGCCCACTTGTCGCCATCTTCAACACGCACGGTGTCTTTCAGACGCAGGAATTTCTTCGCAGAGTTCAGTTCTTCAATGCCGGCATCCAGCAACAGGAAGACGAACGGACTGGCACTGCCGTCCATGATAGGGATTTCAGCAGCGTCAACTTCGATAACGATGTTGTCGATGCCCAACCCAGCCAGCGCGGCATTAAGATGCTCAACGGTAGAAATACGCACGTCATGCTCATTGACCAGGCAGGTACAGAGCATGGTATCACGCACGGATTTTGCATCAGCCGGAAAATCAACCGGTGGATTCAAGTCAGTGCGACGATAGATGACCCCGGTATTAGCCGCCGCGGGTCGCATTGTCAGCGTGACTTTCTTGCCGGTATGTAAACCGACACCAGTCGCCTGAACAATACGTTTTAATGTCCTTTGTTTGATCATCGTTTTATCTCGCAATGTTATCAATCCTACCAGCCAAGCATACAGCATGGCTGGCGGGACAGTTTAGCACAAAGAGCGGAGATTCCAAATTCTCAGGATATTCTTAGTCTGCCTGCTTGCGCAGGAAGGCTGGAATATCAAGATAGTCGGGCTCTTTATTAGGCTGCGCAGTCGGATCGTTAACCACCTTGGCGGCAGGTTTCACTTCCTGCGGCAGCGGCGACATGCCGTGCTGCTGGTAGCGATGATCCATCACTGGCTGGCTGGCCTGTTTATTGGTGACCAGAGTGATTTCCGGACGTTTGTCCATGCCGATACCGGTCGCAACCACGGTTACGCGCAGTTCGTCGTTCATTTCCGGATCCAGCGACGTACCAATTACCACGGTCGCGTTGTCGGAAGCGAAAGCACGAATGGTGTTACCCACGGTTTCGAACTCATCCAAGCGCAGGTCGAAACCGGCGGTGATGTTGACCAGCACGCCGCGAGCGCCGGACAGATCGATATCTTCCAGCAGTGGGCTGGAGATCGCCATTTCCGCAGCTTCTTCAGCACGGTCTTCACCACAGGCAACGCCGGAACCCATCATCGCGTAGCCCATTTCGGACATTACGGTGCGCACGTCGGCGAAGTCGACGTTCATCAGGCCCGGACGGGTGATCAGTTCGGCAATACCCTGTACCGCGCCTTTCAGCACGTCGTTAGCCGCACCAAACGCGTCCAACAGAGAAATGCCGCGACCCAGAACTTTCAACAGCTTGTCGTTCGGGATAGTGATCAGTGAGTCCACATGTTTGGACAATTCTGCGATACCCTGCTCAGCGAACGCCATGCGTTTCTTGCCTTCAAAATTGAAAGGCTTGGTCACCACGGCCACTGTCAGAATACCCAGGTCTTTAGCAACTTCAGCGACGACTGGCGCTGCACCGGTACCGGTACCGCCGCCCATGCCGGCTGCAATGAAGACCATGTCTGCACCATCCAGTGCGGCGCGCAGGGCTTCACGGTCTTCTTCCGCTGAATTGCGACCCACTTCAGGGTTCGCGCCTGCACCCAGACCTTTGGTAATACCGCTACCGATCTGGATGGTTTGGCCAACTGCCGTTTTACGAAGCGCCTGAGCGTCTGTATTCACGGCAAAGAATTCAACACCTTCGATGCGCTCGCGCACCATGTGTTCAACGGCGTTGCCACCGCCACCGCCGACGCCGATGACTTTAATCACCGCGTCATTGGTTAGTTCCATTGGTTCAAACATAGTTTCTCTCCGTTTTGTGCCTGTCGCTGCGAGATCATAAAAAGATTACTCAGCATGATCTCTTTGTTGAAACATTAAAACTCTTTTCTCAGCCAGCTATTGATACGTTTAAACCAATTGCCCACCGAGGCGCGTTTTTCTACTTCTGCCTCACCGCTCAGGTGAGACTCTTTTCCATAGTGCAGCAGACCTACCGCCGTAGAATAGTAAGGCTCCTGCGCATAATCCGTCAGACCCGTGATGTTCAAGGGTTGGCCGATGCGTACCTGGGTGTGGAACACCCGTTGCGCACAGGCTGCCAGGCCATCAATCTGGGCGGCACCACCGGTCAGCACAATACCCGCTGCCAGATGATGCTTCACCCCTTGCTGACGCAGTTGCTCCTGCAATTGCAAAATTTCATCGTTAACCAGATTCAACAGTTCGGTGTAGCGTGGCTCAATCACTTCAGCCAGTGTCTGTCTTTGCAGACTCCGAGGAGGACGTCCTCCAACGCTTGGCACCTCTACACTTTCATCCTTGCTAACAATCGACCCAAGCGCACAGCCGTGTCGAACTTTGATCGCTTCCGCGTCTGTCGGCGGCGTGCCGAAGGCGTAAGCGATATCGCTGGTGACCACGTTCCCGGCGTAAGGGATCACTTTGGTGTGGCGCAGCGCACCGCCGGTGTACACCGCCATATCCATGGTGCCACCGCCGATATCCACCACACAAACGCCGAGTTCGCGCTCATCTTCGGTCAGTACCGCATAGCTGGCGGCCAGACCGGCGAAAATAAGTTGGTCAACTTTCAGACCACAACGTTCTACTGCCTTAACGATGTTCTTAGCCATATCGTTATGGCAGGTGATCAGGTGCACCTTGGCTTGCATACGCACGCCGGACAACCCGACCGGGTTTTTGATGCCTTCCTGATAATCGATGGCGTATTCCTGAGGGATGACGTGCAGGATGCGGTGTTCATCACGGACGCGTACCGATTTAGCGGTATGCACCACGTTCTCCACATCTTCCTGTGTCACTTCCTCTTCGGAAATAGGAACCATCCCTATTTCGTTCTGGCAGCTGATGTGTTTACCCGATAATGCGAGGTAAACCGAAGAAATCTGACAATCCGCCATCAGTTCGGCCTGATCGATAGCGCGCTGTACGCACTTCACTACCGACTCCAGGTCGTTAACGCCACCCTTATCCATACCGCGAGACGGGCAACTGCCCACCCCGATAATGTTGACCATGCCATCGGGCAGAACTTCCCCTACCAATGCGGAGACTTTTGCAGTACCGATCTCCAGTCCAACTACCAGTTTTCTGTCCGTCGACTTGATCATTGTTGTTTTGCCTGTGCCTGATTCTGTTGCTGATTACTGTTCTGCCGATCGCCTGCAGCCTGCGGGTCGATAAACACGGGGGCCCAACCTACCGATGCACCGGCCTCGTAGCGTAAGTCGACATAACTGACTCGCTTGCTTTCTGCCTGCCCCTGCTGCTGCAATACCGGGTAAAGCTCGATAAAGCGCTGCAGGCGTCCGGTGCGATCGTCGCGTCCCAGCTCCAGCCGAACATCATTATCCAAAGCCAGCTGCCAGGAATGGCGGGCGCTCATGGCCGCCATTTTCAGCGTATATTTGCTGGCCGCTAACATGCTGCTCATGGTCCGGTAACCTTCAAGAACATCCTGTTCGCTCCCTTCCGGACCATACAGCAACGGCAACTTCTGTTTGCCAATTCGTTCTGCAGGCACGCTGAAGGATTTGCCTTCGGCATCTACCATGTGCAAATCATTCCAGCGCGCCACCGGGACATATTCCACCAGGTGGATCTTCAGCTCATCCGGCCACTGCTTGCGCACGCTGGCCTGCTTGATCCACGGCAGGCGTTCAATCTGCTGCTGGATGATATCCACATCCTGCGTCATGAACGTCCCCGGCGATCCCAGCGCCAGGATAGCCTGACGAATATCGTCGTTGGTGGTGTAGTGACGTTCACCGGTCACTACCAGTCGTGACAGCGGCAGGCGGCTGGCGTCTTTCATCCAGCCAATCACCGCCCACCCACTCCACAGGACCGTTCCCAACACCATCAGCAGGAAAATCATTCCCGCCAACTGGGTTCCATTGCTGCGTCGCGGGTTGTTGTCCACCTCGCGTTCACGCGCATTCAGGGCAGCTTGCGACATATCAGTCGGCCAATTCCAAAATTCTCGCTACCAGCTGCGAGAAGCTTAAACCAGACTGGCGCGCTGCCATCGGCACCAGGCTATGACTGGTCATGCCCGGCGAGGTATTCACCTCAAGCAGATAGAAGCTGCCATCGCTATCCTGCATCACATCAACACGGCCCCAGCCGCTGCAGTCCAGCCCACGATAGGCGCGTAACGCCAGAGACGCCATTTCAGCTTCCTGTTCCGCACCCAGGCCGCTCGGACAGAAATACTGGGTATCGTCCGAGATGTACTTGGCCTGGTAATCGTAAAACACGCCGGCCGGTTGAATCCGGATGGAAGGCAATACCCGATCACCCAGCATCGCTACCGTGTATTCCGGACCGCTCAGCCACTTCTCGACCAGCACGTCGTCGTCATGACGGAAACCTTCTTCCAGAGCCGCTTCAAGAGCGCCACGCTCGGTCACTTTGCTCATACCAACGCTGGAGCCTTCACGGCTCGGCTTGACGATCAGCGGCAGGCCCAAGGCCTCTATGCGCGCGATCAGCGCCTCTTTTTCTGCACCGGCATATTGCTGACGGTTCAGCGCAACATAAGGCGCCACCGGCAGGCCCATCGACTGCCACACCATTTTGGTGCGCCACTTGTCCATGGTCAGTGCCGAAGCCATCACGCCACTGCCTGTATAAGGCAGTTCGAGGAACTCCAGCATGCCTTGCAGGGTGCCGTCTTCACCGCCTCGGCCATGCAGCGCGATAAATACTTTGGTAAACCCATGTTCTTTCAACTGGGTGACCGGGAAATCACGGATATCGATGCCGTGAGCGTCGATACCGGCTTCACGCAGCCCGGCCAGCACGGCGGCACCGGATTGCAATGACACTTCACGTTCAGCGGAGGTGCCACCCAGCAGTACGGCAACTTTATCGGCCATGATGTTCCTCCTCTTTTTTCTGAGGCTGCAGCTTCAGCTCAGCCAGTTTGCGTGCGACTTTCCCCACGTTGCCGGCGCCCTGCACCAGCACTAAATCGTCCGCTTGCAGCAACCCTGCCAGGGTTTCCGGCACGGTATCCGCATCAGACACCAGAATCGGATCCAGCTTGCCGCGGCTGCGGATGGTACGGCACAGCGAGCGGCTGTCCGCCCCTGGAATTGCCGTTTCACCGGCAGAGTAAACGTCCAGCATCAGCAGCACGTCCACCTGCGACAGCACATTGGCAAAGTCGTCATACAGATCGCGAGTACGCGTGTAACGGTGCGGCTGGAAAATCATCACCAGACGCTTGTCCGGCCAGCCTGCACGTGCGGCTTTCAGCGTCGCGTCGACCTCGGTCGGGTGGTGGCCATAATCGTCCACCAGCATCGCACTGCCGCTTTTGCCATTCACCGGCTCCAGCGGGAATTCACCGAGGAAATCAAAGCGACGACCGGTTCCCTGGAAGCTGGCCAACGCACGCAGGATATCTGCGTCGTCAATGCCCTCTTCCGTTGCTACCGCCACTGCCGCCGCCGCGTTCAACGCGTTGTGACGACCCGGCGCATTCAGCGTCACCGTCATCAGCGGCTTGTCCTGGCGGCTCAGGGTGAAGTGGCCCTGGGCTCCAACCTGACGGTAGCTCTCGATGCGAACGTCGGCATCGTCGCTGAAACCGTAAGTGGTGATATGGCGACCCACGCGTGGCAGCAATTCACGCACCACCGGATCGTCAATACACATCACCGCACGGCCGTAGAACGGCAGGTTGTGCAAAAAGTTAATAAACGTCTGCTTCAGGTTTTCGAAGTCGCCCTGGTAGGTCTCCATATGGTCGGCTTCGATATTGGTGACAATCGCCACCATCGGTTGCAGATGCAAGAAAGAAGCATCGCTCTCATCCGCCTCCGCAATCAGGTAACGGCTGGAGCCCAAACGCGCATGAGTTCCTGCCGCTTTCACCAGCCCGCCGTTAACAAAGGTCGGGTCCAGACCGGCTTCGGCATAAATGCTCGACACCATTGCCGTGGTCGTGGTCTTGCCATGCGTACCGGCAACGGCGATGCCGTGACGAAAACGCATCAGTTCGGCCAACATCTCTGCGCGGCGGATTACCGGAATACGCGCTTCACGAGCGGCGACAATTTCCGGGTTGTCGGCAGAAATCGCGGTAGAAACCACGACTACGCTGGCATCCAGTACGTTCTCCGGGCGGTGATGGAAGTAAATCGTCGCCCCGAGCGCGCTCAGCTGCTGGGTTACCGGATTCGGTGCCAGGTCAGAACCGCTGATTTGATAACCTTCATTGGCCAACACTTCGGCGATACCACCCATGCCGGCGCCACCGATGCCGACAAAGTGAATGTGCCGGACGCGTCGCATCTCGGGCACGATAGTACGTAGTTTCGCCAGTTGTTGTGTATTCATCACTCTCTCTAATCCAGGTCCGGCATGCCGGGCCCCTACATGACATTCTTTAATTCAGGCCCGGCGAACCGGACCCCTGCATATTATTTGGCGACGCGCACCAGCTCCGCAGCTACGCGTTCAGTAGCATCCGGAATGGCCACGGCACGGGCCTTTTCGGCCATAGCCAGCAGCGTAGGACGATCCCAGCCAGCCAGCAGCTCTGCCACCACATCGGCGTTAAACTGCGGTTGCTCGATAATCTTCGCCGCACCGGCTTCTTCCAGTGGGCGGGCATTCCAATACTGTTGGCGGTCTTTGTGCATGAAAGGCACGAAGATCGCAGGAAGGCCCGCAGCGGCGATCTCGCTGACCGTTAGCGCGCCGGAGCGGCACACCACGACATCAGCCCAAGCGTACGCCGCCGCCATGTCATCAATAAACTCGGTCACTTTGTGTTGCGTCTGCCCTACCCTCTCGTAGTCGCGCAACACATTTTCCAGCGCACCTTTGCCTACCTGATGCCAGAGCGTAATTCTATCGCCCAATCTCGCCGCGACTTCAGGAACTGTCTGATTCAGCACCCGGGCACCCTGACTGCCGCCAATCACCAGTACGCGAATGGGCCCTTCACGCCCCGTCAATCGCTCTGCTGGCAGCGGCAGCGCCAATACGTCAGTGCGTACCGGGTTGCCCACCACGTCCGCATTGGGGAACGCGCCAGGGAAGGCCTGCAGGACCTTCTTGGCAATGCGCGCCAACCAACGGTTGGTCAGCCCGGCAATGCCGTTTTGTTCATGCAGCACCACCGGGATGCCGCACAGCCATGCGGCCAAACCGCCAGGACCAGAAACGTACCCCCCCATTCCCAGCACCACGTCCGGTTGGTAGCTGCGCATAATCGCCTTCGCCTGACGTACGGCTTGCCAGATACGCAGCGGCGCGCTCAGCTGGGCCTTCAGCCCTTTGCCGCGCAGGCCGGAAATACGGATGAAATCAATCTCGATCCCGTGCTTTGGCACCAGATCGGCTTCCATTCGGTCTGCGGTTCCAAGCCAGCGCACCTGCCAGCCCTGCGCCATCAGATGATGTGCGACTGCCAGTCCCGGGAACACGTGTCCGCCGGTACCGCCTGCCATCACCATTAAACGCTTAGGTTTCCCGCTCATCCCTTACCTCTTCACAAACGCCTGGGCTTTAGCCAGACGCGTTTCATAATCAATACGCAGCAACAGCACGATCGCCGTCGACATAATCAACAGGCTCGAACCGCCATAGCTTATCAGCGGTAACGTTAAGCCTTTAGTGGGAAGCATTCCGGCAGCGGCACCGACGTTGACCAGCGCCTGGAAGCTAAACCACACGCCAATTGAGCAGGCCAAGAAGCCAGAAAAGCGCTGATCAATCTCCAGCGCACGGCGGCCAATCGACATAGCACGAAAAGCGACGCAGAATACCATTAACAATGCAAAAACCACACCGATATAGCCCAGCTCTTCGCCTAAAATCGAGAAGATAAAGTCGGTGTGCGCTTCCGGCAAATACTCGAGTTTCTGCACCGAATTACCCAGCCCTTGTCCCCAGAACTCACCACGGCCAAAGGCCATCAGCGACTGGGTCAACTGGTAGCCGCTGCCGAACGGATCGGCCCACGGGTTCCAGAACGAAGTCACACGGCGCATACGGTAAGGTTCGGCGATGATCAACAGCACTACCGCGAAGGCTCCGGATCCGATAATCGCCAGGAATTGCCACATTTTCGCGCCGGCCAGGAACAGCATTGCCAGCGTGGTGATAAACAGCACCACCACGGTACCGAGGTCCGGCTGAGCCAGCAGCAGCACGGCCAACACCACCATGACGCCCATCGGCTTGCAGAAGCCCCAGAAGTTGCTGCGCACCTCTTCTACTTTGCGCACCAGATAACTCGCCAGGTAACAGAACAGCGACAGCTTGGACAGCTCTGCCGGCTGAATACGCAGCGGCCCCAGCGAGATCCAGCGCGATGCCCCGTTTACCGAGCTGCCGACCACCAATACGATCAACAGCATCACAATCGACAACAGCAGCATGATGTTGCTATAGCGCTGCCAGACTTCCATCGGAATGCGCAAGGTCACCATCGACAGACCGAACGCCAGCCCGAGGTACAACGCATCACGCTTGGCGAACAAGAACGGATCGTCCGCCAGGCGCTGACCGATCGGCATCGAAGCCGAAGTCACCATCACAAAACCGATAATGGCCAACCCAAAGGTCAGCCACAGCAGGGTACGGTCGTACAGCACCATATTGGCCGAATCGTTATCTCGCGATCCCGCCACCCAGTTTTTAAAGAGCTCTGTCAGCCCGAAGTTCGGCAAGCGCAGTCTCATCCGCCAAGCTCCTGTGCCAAACGAGTAAACTCGTCGCCGCGTACTTCAAAATTGCGGAACTGATCCAGGCTGGCACAGGCGGGTGACAGCAACACCATATCGCCAGGTTGCACCCGGCCGGCTATCGTCTGCATCGCCTGTTCCATGGTCTCGGTCAGCGTAGCGACCTCCGGCCGTAGCTGAGCCAACTGTTCGCCATCACGGCCGAAGCAGTAAAGGCGAACGTTATCGCCTTGCAGATAGCGCGCCAGCGGGGAGAAATCAGCCGATTTGCCGTCGCCACCCAACAGCAGGTGCAAGGTGCCGTCCACCTGCAGACCATTCAACGCCGCTTCGGTACTGCCAACGTTGGTGGCTTTAGAATCGTTAATCCAGCGAACGCCGTTATGTTCCCAGGCCAATTGGAAGCGGTGCGCCAAACCGGTATAGGTGGTCAACGCTTTCAGGCTGGAAGCGCGCGGGATGTTCACCGCATCGGCCAGTGCCAGCGCCGCCAACGCATTGGTGTAGTTATGGCGGCCAGTCAGCTTCATTTCGCGGGTGTTCAGGATTTTCTCGCCGCGCACGCGCAACCAGGTCTCGCCCAGTTGGCGGTTCAGGTGATAGTCGCCCACATCGGCGCCAAAGCTGATGCAACGCTGATCCGCCCCGCGAATCGGCATCGTCAATGCGTCGTCGGCATTGACCACGCACAGGCTGGCATTTTCATAGACCTTCAGCTTGGCGGCACGGTATTGCTGCAGCCCAAACGGATAGCGATCCATATGATCTTCGGTGACGTTCAAAATGGTCGCCGCAGCCGCGTGCAGGCTGTAAGTGGTTTCCAGTTGGAAGCTCGACAGCTCCAGCACGTACAGTTGGCATTCCTGGCGCAGCAGGCTCAACGCAGGCAGGCCGATATTGCCACCGACGCCCACCGCCCAACCTGCGGCTTTTGCCATTTCACCCACCAGGGTGGTGACGGTGCTTTTACCGTTGGAACCGGTAATCGCCACGATCGGTGCCTGGGCTTCACGGCAGAACAATTCGATATCGCCGACAATCTCTACGCCCGCCTCTGCGGCGGCGCTCAACGCCGGAGTCGCCAATGCCATGCCCGGACTGGCGACGATCAAATCCGCCGCCAACAGCCAATCCTGATTCAAATCACCCAGGTGACGCTCAACGCTTTCAGGCAGCTTGTCCAGCCCTGGAGGTGAAATGCGGGTATCCATAACGCGTGGCGTTACGCCGCGCGCCATAAAGAAATCAACACAGGACAGGCCGGTGAGGCCCAGCCCGATGATGACCACTTTCTTACCCTGATAATCCGCCATAGTTACCGCACCTTCAGCGTCGCCAGGCCAATCAGCACCAGCATCAGCGAAATAATCCAGAAGCGCACGATCACGCGTGGTTCCGGCCAGCCTTTCAATTCATAGTGGTGGTGAATCGGCGCCATGCGGAAAATACGTTGCCCGCGCAGCTTGAACGACCCCACCTGCAAAATCACCGACAGCGTTTCAACCACGAACACGCCGCCCATAATCAACAGTAAAAACTCTTGGCGCAGCAGCACCGCAATGGTGCCCAACGCGCCGCCCAGCGCCAACGAACCCACGTCGCCCATGAAGACCTGGGCCGGATAGGTGTTGAACCACAAAAAGCCCAGACCGGCGCCGACAATGGCGGTACAGACGATCACCAGTTCGCCGGCGTGACGCAGATACGGAATATGCAGGTAGTTGGCGAAATTCATGTTACCGGTCGCCCAGGCTACCAGTGCAAAACCGGCGGCCACGAACACCGTCGGCATAATCGCCAGGCCGTCCAGCCCGTCGGTCAGGTTGACCGCGTTGCTGGTCCCCACGATGACAAAGTAAGCCAGCAGCACGTACAACAGGCCAAGCTGAGGCATGATGTCCTTAAAGAACGGCACAACCAGCTCGGTGGCTGGCGTATCTTTACCTACGGCATACATGGCGAAAGCAACCACCAGCGCAATCACCGACTGCCAGAAGTATTTCCAGCGGGCGATCAGCCCTTTGGTGTCTTTGCGCACCACCTTGCGGTAGTCGTCAACGAAACCGACGATGCCGTAACCCACCAGCACGAACAGTACGCACCAAACATAAGGGTTGGACGGATAGGCCCACATCAGCACCGAAACGGTAATGGAGGTCAGGATCATGATGCCGCCCATCGTCGGCGTGCCGCGCTTGCTGAAATGCGACTCTGGACCGTCGTTACGCACCACCTGGCCGAAGGACATCTCCTGCAGGCGTTTGATCACCCGCGGCCCCATCCACAAGGAGAGGAACAGCGCGGTCAGCAGGCTGACAATGGCTCGGAACGTCAGGTAGGAAAAGACGTTGAAGCCGGAATAATATTTGACCAAATGCTCGGCCAGCCAAACTAACATGGTGCTTTCTCCTGTAACGCGCGTACTACCTGCTCCATTGCGGCACTACGTGAACCCTTGATTAACACGGTAATTACCGCATGTTCCGACAGTAATTCCGCCACGCGCGCGATCACTGCTGCCTTATCCTGAAAATGTTCGCCGTTACCGGAGGCGGCAATCAGCGTTTGGCTCAATGGCCCCACGCCCAGCACCTTATCGACTCCCGCCAGCCGAGCCGCTTCGCCCACCTGACGGTGACACTCTTCGGCTTCCGCCCCCAGCTCTGCCATGTCGCCCACCACCATCACGCGGTAGCCCGGCATTTCCGCCAGTACCTGCGCAGCGGCCGTCATTGAGCCAACGTTGGCGTTGTAGCTGTCATCCAACAGCAGCTTGCCGGCAGACAGGGCAATCGGGAACAAACGTCCCGGTACCGCCTGCAGTTGCTTGAGCCCCTGACGCACGGCCTCGAGCGATGCACCGGCCGACATTGCCAGTGCCGTTGCCGCCAACGCGTTGGCGACGTTATGACGCCCCGGAAGGGGCAGAGCGATAGGTGCAGTGCCGAACGGGCTGTGCAGCGTAAACTGTGTGCCTTCACCGTTGACTTGTACATCGCTGGCGAAGAAATCGACGCCTTCTGCCGCCTGCGGAGAGAATCGCCAAACGGTTTTCCCCTCCAGCATGCTCTGCCAATGCGGCCAATCGTTGTTGTCGGCGTTGATGATCGCCACGCCGTCAGCCGGCAAGCCGGTAAAAATTTCGCCCTTCGCCTGGGCAACACCGGCCAAAGAACCAAAGCCTTCCAGGTGAGCGGCCGCCAGGTTATTTACCAGGGCGGTCTGCGGACAAGTTAATGCGGTGGTATAAGCGATTTCGCCAATGTGGTTAGCGCCCAGCTCAATCACCGCAAAGTCGTGCTGCGGCTGCAAACGCAGCAGCGTCAAAGGCACGCCGATGTCATTATTGAAATTGCCGGCGGTATAAAGCACTTCGCCGCACTCACGCAGGATAGCGGCGGCCATTTCTTTCACCGAAGTCTTGCCCGATGAGCCGGTTAACGCCACGACTCGGGCAGGTACCTGCTTGCGTACCCAGGCAGCAAGTTGGCCTAACGCCAGACGGGTGTCTTTCACCACCAGTTGCGGAACATCCACCAATAAGCGCTTACTTACCAGCAGCGCCCCGGCGCCTGCGGCTACTGCATCAACAGCAAAATCGTGAGCGTCGAAACGCTCACCTTTCAATGCCACAAACAGGCAACCAGCGGTTACCTGACGGGTATCTGTCGTCACCTCAACGATTTGGCAATCGGCGCCGATCAGTTCAGCACTCAATACGTCGGCCAGTGCCTGAAGGGAGACAGGGATCATGCTACTACCCCCAGCAAACGCGCGACGGTGGTGCGATCGGAGTAATCCAGACGGCGATTCCCCACCAGTTGGTAATCCTCGTGACCCTTACCGGCCACCAGCACCACGTCTTGTTCTTTTGCCTGCATGATGGCGCTGGTTACGGCTTCCGCACGACCGTGGATCACCAGAGCGCGTCCGGCATCCAGCAAGCCAGTCAGGATATCGGCGATGATCGCCTGCGGTTCTTCGGTACGAGGGTTATCGTCGGTAACAACGACGCGATCGGCGAACTGTTCGGCGATGCCGCCCATCAGTGGACGCTTGCCCTTGTCGCGATCGCCGCCGCAGCCAAACACGCACCATAACTGCCCCTGGCAGTGCAGGCGCGCGGCTTCCAAAGCTTTTTCCAGCGCATCCGGGGTGTGGGCGTAATCGACCACCACCGTCGGTTTACCCGGCGCGTTGAAAACTTCCATGCGGCCACACACGGGTTGCAGTTGATTACCGGTGGCCACCAGTTCATCCAGTGGATACCCCAACGATAGCAGGGTCGCCAACGCCAACAGCAAGTTACTGACGTTAAACGCCCCCATCAGGCGGCTTTCAATCTCACCATCGCCCCAGCTTGAGCTGAAGCGAATAGTGGCGCCGTTATCGTGATAGTTAACCGCGGTGGTTTTCAGCCAGCGACCGTGACAGCCAGGCTGCAGGTTGTCCTGCATGGTGACAGCAACCGCATCCGGCAATTGGCTCAGCCAGCGCTGACCGACTTCGTCATCGGCATTGATAATCGCCTGGCCCACTTCGTGACTGGCGAACAGCGACCACTTGGCCGCTTCGTAATTGGCCATATCACCGTGGTAGTCCAGATGATCGCGGCTCAGGTTGGTAAACACCGCAGCGGCAAACGGCAGCGCCGCCACGCGGTTTTGCACCAGGCCGTGGGAGGAAACTTCCATCGCAGCGAAGGTGGCGCCGCGATCGACCAGCTCGTTTAATACGTGTTGAACATCTACCGCAGAGCCGGTGGTATTCTCTGTTGGGCAAACCTGGCCCAGCAAACCATTGCCGACGGTGCCCATTACGGCGCTGGTTTCACCCAGCAGTTGGCCCCACTGCGCCAGCAGCTGAGTCGTGGTGGTTTTGCCGTTGGTACCCGTAACGCCGACCAGACGCAGACGTTCCGCAGGTTCATGGTAAAAACGCCCGGCCAGTGCGGAAAGGCGTTGGTTGAGCTGGCTCAGGTAAATCACCGGCACGCCGTGCATTTGGGTGATAGCGCCGTCTTCGGCCTGGCCTTCAGCTTCGGCAATCACAGCGGCAACGCCCTGCGCGATGGCCTGCGGAATATAGCGGCGTCCATCCGTTTGATGGCCGACAACGGCGACAAACAGATCCCCGGCAGCCGCAATACGGCTGTCTAATGTCATTTCCCGCAGCGCGCGCCCGGGAGCCGTTGGCACCCACGGAGCGAGTAAATCGCGCAAATTACGATCTGCCACCTGAACCCTCTTTTCTGTTAGTTACAAAATCGCTTTTCTCAACGGTAGGCAACGCGTCCGGTTCAACGTTCATGGTGCGCAATACGCCGCCCATGATGGCGCCAAACACCGGTGCGGAGATCGCACCACCGTAGTATTTCCCACCCTGCGGGTCGTTGATTACCACCACCAGAGCAAAACGAGGATTACTGGCCGGCGCCACGCCGGCGGTATAAGCGATGTATCTGTTGACGTATTTGCCGTCCGGGCCCACTTTTTTGGCAGTACCGGTTTTGATGGCAATGCGGTAGCCCTTGATGGCCGCCTTCACCCCACCGCCGCCCGGCAAGGCAACGCTTTCCATCATGTGCACAACGGTGCGCACCACAGGTTCGGGGAAGACGCGCTCACCGGCAACCGGTGGGTCAACTTTGGTAATCGACAGCGGGCGATAAACGCCCAGACTGCCGATCGTTGCGTAGACTCGCGCTAACTGTAACGGGGTTACCATTAGCCCATAGCCGAAAGAGAAGGTGGCCCTCTCTATGTCAGACCACCGTTGTTTTTTTGGGTATATGCCACTGCTTTCTCCGACCAGCCCCAAATTGGTCGCTTTTCCCAATCCAAAACGAGAGTAAGTATCTACTAACGCTGAGGACGGCATCGATAACGCCAGCCGTGAAACGCCGACGTTACTCGACTTCTGCAAGATCCCGGTCAGGGAAAGTTCCGCGTAACGCGCAACGTCCCTGATTTCCTTGCCGTTGATACGGTAAGGGACGGTATTCAGCACGCTGTTTTCTTTCACAATGCCGTGCTGCAATGCCGTCATGACCACCATAGGTTTTACGGTGGAACCAGGCTCAAAAATATCGGTGATAGCACGGTTACGCATGGTTTCTTTCGGCGTACCGGCCATATTGTTCGGGTTGTAAGACGGGCTGTTGGCCATCGCCAACACTTCGCCGGTATTCACATCCACCAGCACCGCAGTACCGGATTCAGCCTTGTTGAAGGCCACGGCGTTGTTGAGTTCGCGGTAAACCAATGCCTGCAGACGCTCATCGACGCTCAGCACCAGGTTATGCGCCGCCTGACTGTCCACCGAAGAAATATCCTCGATGACCCGGCCAAAGCGGTCTTTACGCACGGTTCTCTCGCCCGGTTGCCCGGTCAGCCAGCGGTCAAAGCTCTTCTCGACGCCTTCAATCCCCTGACCGTCAATGTTGGTCACGCCAATGATGTGCGAAGTCACCTGGCCGGAAGGATAGTAGCGACGGGATTCCTGACGCAGGTAAATACCCGGCAGTTTCAACTTGCGAATGTAGTCGCCGATCGCCGGATTCACCTGGCGCGCCAGATAGACAAAGCGCCCTTTAGGGTTGGCGTTGATGCGGGTAGAAAGCTGATCCAGCGGAACATTCAGCGCATCGGATAACGCTTTCCAGCGGCTATCCAGCGTGATACCACCGCGCTCATTCAGCTCTTTCGGATCCGCCCAGATTGCATTCACCGGCACACTTACCGCCAGCGGCCGACCTGAACGATCGCTGATCATGCCGCGCGCAGTCGGTACTTCCTGCACGCGCAGTGAACGCATGTCGCCTTCTTTCACCAGCCGGTCGGGGTTAATCACCTGCAGATAAGCCACCCGCAGCATCAACCCTACCAACGCCAGCAAAATACAGCCGCACAGCAACGCAAAACGCCAGCTTACAAAGCTGGCCTGATCTTCCTGGCGTTTCAACTTACCGGGGCGTGCTGCTTTCATGCGTTCCCTTTCTACTCCGTGTAATGATTTCAGTTAAACCATTCATTGTTTAACGATGATATTTTCCTGAGATGGATCAACATGTTGCATCTGCAGTTTTTCCGTTGCGATGCGTTCTACCCGACTGTGATCCCCAAGGGCATTCTCTTCAAGAATCAGGTTGCGCCACTCAATGTCCAGGGCGTCTCTCTCAAGAACCAACTGCTCGCGCTCGGCAGTCAGCAAGCGGGTGCGGTGCGCGGTGGTCACGACGAAAACCGCAGACACCAACGAAGCAATCAGCAAAATCAGTGGGATCTTGGCGTTACGCAGCAAATCGCCGCCAATCACGCCGACCAGACCGTGGCGTTCGTTGCCAATCACACCGGCATCCTCTCGGCAATACGCAACACTGAGCTACGTGCACGTGGGTTTTCCGCCACCTCAGCATCCCCAGGCATCATCTTGCCCAGCGCTTTCAGCGTGCGTCCGCCCATACTGCGCAGTTGCTCTTCCGTCAGCGGGATACCGGCGGGCACCTGAGCGCCGCGGCTATGGTGACGCATGAAGCGTTTAACAATGCGGTCTTCCAGCGAGTGGAAACTGATGATCGACAGACGGCCCTGCGGGGCCAGCACTTCCAGCGCGCCGTCCAGCGCACGTTCGATCTCTTCCAATTCGCTGTTGATGTAGATACGGATCGCCTGGAAGCTGCGGGTTGCCGGGTGCTTGTGCTTATCCCGGAACGGACTGGCGTTAGCGATCAAGTCCGCCAGCTCTTTGGTACGGGTCATCGGCTCGACGAGATTTCTTTCTACGATGGCGCGAGCGATACGCTTGGCAAAACGCTCTTCGCCGAAGGTTTTCAGCACCCAGGCGATATCGTCTGCTTCCGCTTTCATCAGCCACTCGGAGGCTGACTGACCGCTTGAGGAGTCCATGCGCATGTCCAGTGGACCGTCCCGCATGAAGGAGAAACCGCGTTCCGCGTCATCCAACTGCGGTGAAGAAACCCCCAGATCGAGCAAGATGCCATCAATCTTCCCTACTAATTCGCGTTCCCGCACATAGTGCGACAACTCTGAAAATGGGCCGTGTACGATGCTAAAACGAGGGTCATCAATAGACTTGGCGGCTGCAATCGCCTGTGGGTCGCGGTCAATTGCCAACAAACGTCCTTCCGGCCCAAGCTGGGACAGAATCAGACGCGAATGGCCACCGCGGCCAAAAGTACCGTCGATATAGATGCCGTTACTGCGAATGTTGAGGCCGTTAACCGCCTCATCCAACAGTACGGTAGTGTGTTTATAGTTTTCCAACATGCTTATAGCGACAAGTCCTGTAGCCGCTCAGACAACGGTTCCTGAGTCGACTGTTCTGCGTCAATATCATCCTTGACTTGTTGATACCAGGTCTGTTCATCCCACAGTTCAAACTTGTTGAACTGCCCGACCAGCATCACTTCTTTGGTAAGCCCGGCGTGTTGACGTAGCGTAGTGGCTAACAGCAAACGGCCGGCGCTGTCCATCTGACACTCACTGGCATGACCCAACAGCAGGCGCTGAACGCGACGCTCGGCGGGATTCATACTCGACAGACGGGATAACTTTTGTTCAATAACTTCCCATTCGGGCAGTGGGTAGAGCAGCAGGCAGGGCTGGTGGAGGTCAATGGTGCAAACCATTTGGCCTTGCGATTGCTCGTTCAGCAAATCCCGATATCGGGTGGGTACGGCAAGCCGCCCTTTGCTGTCGAGGTTAACCATCGTTGCTCCACGGAACATACCTGAGTTACCCCTTCACGACCGTTTTCACCACTTTACCCCACAAATTCCCACATAATGGAGTTTACGGAGGGTATGAAAACCTTGTCAAGCCAGAGCGCCAGCGCTTTGGCAATATTTCTTCGGTCATTTTGGGAGCTGACTCGCGAAAGGAACGCTATTTATTAGATGATTAAAAATTAACATCATGATAAACGGGGAGAATTTTCTAAGCGGAAAGAACCTGATTAAAAACCTGACAAATTGGCGATTAATTAAGTCAATACTTCCTTCTGCAATCGATGTCTCATTTTTCAGCTCGGCAATCACATCGCAGTAACCGAGCGCGAGCCGCGCCAGACAAGGCTCGGCGTTAACTCGCCCTACAAACGAAATACGGCGTAAGCCATTGAGTTAATAACGTACAACGGTTATTCATCCTCAAGTCGGCCGCTATTTTACTTCAATTAAAGTGCCGCTGATAAGCCAGATGGAAAAATAAATTACTCGGATATTACGAGGCGAGTTAATTTCGATTCAAATCAATTTAGTAAGATTACTCCCAAAATACCTGTTTACAATTATGGTTTCATTTCCTTACATGTTTAATGACCACAATTTTTACTGTGGAAAACAGCTTTATCGCCAAAAATTATGCAACTCATTGTTTTAATTGAATAGTTAGGAATAGTCCATTTTTAATCCCTTCGCGCCACATTCTGCCGTCTGTCCTCAGCACAAAAACCACCCAACGCCGCCAAATAAAAATATTAAGCTACTTATCCAACACCAACTGGCAATGTAAACTACAAATGAAAGAAAAAACCAGAATTAACAACCATAAAAAATAAACTTAACAGAACATTAACCAATATTCCGGAGATTGCACCATGCTCTCGCCTGCCACTCACTGGCGCAGTGCCGCCGCCGATACCTTTGCTCTGGTGGTGTATTGCTTTATCGCCGGTATGGCGATAGAAATTCTGGTCTCCGGCATGAGCTTTCAACAGTCGCTCTCGTCCCGCTTGCTGTCGATTCCGGTGAATATCCTGATCGCCTGGCCCTATGGGCGCTATCGGGACCTGTTCATCCGCATCGCCAGGCGTGCCGATCGATACCCCTTTTTATTGCGTAACCTTGCCGATCTGCTGGCCTATGTCAGTTTCCAATCGCCGGTTTATGCCGCGATCCTGTGGAGCGTCGGTGCCAACGGGCAGCAGATCATAACGGCCGTGGCCAGCAATGCTGTGGTATCGATGGCGATGGGTGTGGTGTACGGATATTTTCTCGAATACTGCAGAAGGCTGTTCAGGGTAACAGGCTACGTATAACGGGGAGTTTGAAACAGGAGCGCAGCTAAGCGCCCCTGCTATAGGATTATTTTCGGCTCAGACTGCCGCGGCGGAACAGATTGCGGCGAATGCGCGTCAGACCCGGTTTAGGTTTACGCGGCTCATCCAGACTGGCCAGCACCAGCTCCAATACGCGTTCGGCCACGTCACGGTGACGCTGCGCAACCGCCAGCACCGGGCACTCAAGGAAGTCCAGCAGCTCATGATCGCCGAAGGTGGCGATCGCCAGATCGGTCGGCAAGCGGCCACGCTGCTTCAAGGTCACGTCCATCACCCCTTGCAGCAAAGAGAATGAGGTAGTGAACAATGCCTGTGGCATCGGATGGGTTTTCAGCCATTCGGCAAACAGCACGCCCGCAGCCTCTCGCTCATAGCTATTGGCATACAGATAATCGACATGACGCTCGTCATCCTGCCAGGCCTGACGGAAGCCCTGTTCACGCAGGAAGCTGACGGAAAGCTCCGGCAACGCGCCCAGATACAGCACAGACTCAGCCGGGAAGGTACGCAGTTCCTGCGCCAGCGCGAAAGAATCCTCCTGGTCGGCACCCACCACGCTGATGAAATGCTCACGATCCAGCGCACGGTCCAGGGCAATAATCGGCAGCGGATCGTTGGCCCAACGCTGATAGAACGGATGCTCCGGCGGCAAAGCGGTGGAAACGATCAGCGCATCGACCTGACGTTGCAGCAGATGTTCGATGCAGCGCATTTCGTTATCAGGCTGATCTTCCGAACAGGCAATCAACAGCTGGTAGCCGCGTTGGCGCGCCTGACGCTCCAGATAGTTGGCAATCCGGGTGTAGCTGGTGTTTTCCAGATCCGGGATCACCAGACCGATAGAGCGCGTTCGCCCGGCGCGCAGCCCTGCCGCGACGGCATTTGGGTGATAGTTGTGCTCCCTGACCACGGCCATCACTTTCTCGACGGTTTTATCGCTGACACGATACTGCTTCGCCTTGCCGTTGATGACATAACTGGCCGTAGTGCGCGAAACGCCCGCGAGACGCGCGATTTCATCCAGTTTCACGTTAACCCCTTAATGACGCTGAAAATAGAAGTGAAAACCATGCCCGGATTAACCATCGCATCCTGTGCGGTTATTCAATCCAGCCTCTGCGATCTAACAGCAGAAAACTCTGCCTAGCAACCGCTTTTGCCGAAAGGTGCCAGCAAACGGGCAAAAAACGCCGAAAAACAAAGGGCGCAGCCTGGCCGCGCCCTCAGATTACGCCAATCTCACCCCTCAGCGCATGATTTTATCGCCGCGCGATACGCCGACCACGCCGGAACGCGCCACTTCAACAATTTCGGCCACTTCACGCACCGCACTCAGGAACGCATCCAGCTTATCGCTGGTGCCGGCCAGTTGAACGGTGTACAGCGTAGCGGTAACGTCAACGATCTGACCGCGGAAAATATCGGCACAACGCTTCACTTCCTCACGCCCGTAACCGCTGGCCTGCAGCTTCACCAACATAATTTCGCGCTCGACGTGTGCGCCCTGCACCAATTCGCTGACGCGGAGCACGTCCACCAGCTTATGCAATTGCTTTTCGATCTGCTCCAGCACCTTCTCATCGCCGACGGTTTGGATCGTCATACGCGACAGCGTAGGGTCGTCGGTCGGCGCGACCGTCAGGCTTTCGATGTTGTAACCGCGCTGAGAGAACAAACCCACCACACGCGATAACGCACCGGATTCGTTTTCCAGCAAGACAGATAAAATTCGGCGCATGATCAGGTCCTCTCCGTTTTGCTTAACCACATTTCGTCCATGCTTCCACCGCGGATCTGCATTGGGTAAACATGTTCGGTCTCATCGACGGTCACATCGACAAATACCAGGCGCTCTTTTTCGGCCAGCGCCTGCGCCAGTTTGCTTTCCAGTTCATCCGGCGTACGAATGGCGATACCCACATGACCGTAAGCCTCCGCCAGCTTGACGAAGTCCGGTAGGGAATCCATATAAGACTGGGAGTGACGACCAGAGTAGATCATGTCCTGCCACTGCTTCACCATCCCCAGATAGCGGTTATTAAGGTTCACTACGATCACCGGCAGGTTGTACTGCAATGCGGTGGAAAGCTCCTGGATATTCATCTGGATACTGCCGTCGCCGGTCACGCACACCACGGTTTCATCAGGCAATGCCAGCTTGACGCCCAGCGCGGCAGGCAAACCAAAGCCCATGGTGCCCAGCCCGCCAGAGTTGATCCAACGGCGTGGCTTGTCGAACGGGTAGTAGAGTGCAGCGAACATCTGGTGCTGGCCAACATCGGAGGTAACGTAAGCGTCGCCCTTGGTCAGCCGATGCAGGGTTTCAATCACGGCCTGCGGCTTGATAGTGCCGCTGTTCTTGTCGTAGCCCAGGCAGTCGCGCGCACGCCACTGTTCAATAGACTGCCACCAATCGCGCAGCGCATCGTGATCCTGCGTTTTGTCTTCCTGCGCCAACAATTCCAGCATCTGGGTCAACACCTGCTTGGCATCACCGACGATCGGGATATCGGCATCAACCGTCTTGGAGATTGAGGTAGGGTCGATATCGATATGCAGTACGGTGGCATCCGGGCAATATTTCGCCAGGTTGTTGGTGGTACGGTCGTCAAAGCGCACGCCGACGGCAAAGATCACGTCAGAGTGATGCATGGTTTTGTTGGCTTCGTAAGTCCCGTGCATACCGAGCATGCCGACGCTCTGGCGGTGCGTGCCGGGAAACGCGCCCAATCCCATCAGGGTGCAGGTAACCGGTAAATTCAGTTTTTCCGCCAGCTCCAGCAGTTCACCGTCACAGGCCGAATTAATCGCGCCGCCGCCGACGTACATAACGGGCTTCTTGGCCGAAAGGATAGTTTGCAATGCGCGTTTAATCTGCCCGCGGTGGCCCTGCACCGTCGGGTTATAAGAGCGCATGCTCACTTCCTGCGGGTAGGCATAAGGCATTCTTACTGCCGGGCCAACGATGTCTTTCGGTAGATCAATCACCACCGGGCCTGGGCGGCCGGTAGAAGCCAGGTAGAAGGCTTTCTTCAAAATACCGGGAATATCTTCGGTGCGCTTCACCAGGAAACTGTGTTTGACCACCGGGCGAGAAATCCCGACCATGTCGCACTCCTGGAAGGCATCGTAACCAATCAGCGAGCTGGGAACCTGCCCGGAAAGCACCACCATCGGGATGGAGTCCATATAGGCTGTCGCAATGCCGGTGATCGCGTTGGTCGCTCCCGGCCCTGAGGTCACCAGAACCACCCCGACTTCACCGGTGGCGCGCGCATAGCCATCGGCCATATGCACTGCGCCCTGCTCATGGCGCACCAATATGTGATCGATGCCTCCGACCGTATGCAGGGCATCGTAAATATCGAGTACCGCCCCGCCCGGATATCCGAATACGTGCTTAACGCCCTGATCGATCAACGATCGGACGACCATCTCGGCTCCTGACAACATCTCCATGGGTTTGCCTCCAGGCTTACTTATTCTTGTCTGGCGCCGGAACGTAGCGCCTGCTGTGGGGCATTGCCCCAAAGTTTTTGTGGATTGGTTCTAACTGATTAACATAACGTCAGAATATTGGGCAGGCAAACAGCAAAAAGGCTTGGTAATGGAATGGTTATTGCCAAGCGGCTGGAGATCTGGGGTTTACAGAAACAATGCACTAGCCGCCAGCGGCTCGGGCTAGGCATTGTTTCAATCAGGCGAGGAATTACAGAACTATATCAGGCAAGAATTATGCTGTTTTTTTAGCCGAACAATCCGTCCGGCGACAATCGCTGATCTAATCCTGGTACATGGAGTCAATTTCACGCTGATAGCGCTGTGAAATGACCTTACGACGTAGCTTCAACGTTGGCGTCAGCTCGCCCAACTCCATCGAGAAGGCGGCAGGCAACAAGGTAAATCTTTTTACCTGTTCAAAGCGCGCCAGCTCTTTTTGCATCTCACGCAGGCGGCTTTCAAACATTTCCAGAATATGGCTGTGACGCAACAGCTCGATCCGATCCTGATACTTCAGATTGATGGATTTCGCATACTCCTCCAGAGATTCAAAGCTGGGCACGATCAGGGCGGAAACGAATTTACGCGCATCGGCGATGATCGCCACCTGCTCGATAAAGCGATCCTGCGCCAGCGTGCCTTCCAACATCTGCGGAGCTATGTACTTGCCGCCAGAAGTTTTCATCAAATCCTTCAGGCGTTCGGTGATAAACAGGTTGCCGCCTTCATCCATGGCGCCGGCATCGCCGGTCTTCAACCAGCCATCCTCGGTAAAGGAGGCGGCGGTTTCCAGCGGTTTATTGAAATAGCCGCGCATCACCACCGGCCCACGCACCTGAATTTCATTCTCCTCGCCGATACGCACTTCAACCCCCGGCAAGGGCTTGCCAATCGAGCCAAAGCGGAAATTGCCCTCTTCCCAACAGGAGACGGTGGCGCAGGTTTCGGTCATGCCATAACCGTATTTGATGTTAACGCCCATCGCCTGGAAAAACAGGATGACATTGTCGTCCAGTTTGGCGCCCGCGGCCGGCAAGAAGCGTACACGCCCGCCGAGGATACCGCGCAGCTTGCTCAGCACCAGTTTATCGGCCCAGCGATGAGAAAGATCGAATAGCTTGCCCAATGGCTTACCGGCGCGCTCCTGCAGGAACTTGCGCTCACCGCAGACAATCGCCCAATGGAACAATGCCCGACGCAGCCAAGGCGCACGCGCGACCTTTTCATGCACTGCGCTGAAGATTTTTTCGTAAAAGCGCGGCACCGCGCACATCAGCGTCGGACGCACCGCCGCCATGGCTTCGCGCACCCAATCGGTATTCGGCAAGAACACGTTTTGCGCGCCAGAGTGCATGATGAAGAAGCTCCAGGCCCGTTCAAACACGTGTGACATCGGCAGGAAGCTGAGAGACACATCCTCTTCATTCACCGTCAACCGCTCATCATGCAGATAAAGCTGCGCAGCCAGGTTGCGATAATCCAGCATCACACCCTTGGGTTCGCCGGTGGTACCGGAGGTATAGATCAGCGTGAAGAGATCCCGCAGATCGCAATCGGCTATGCGTTGCTGCAATTGGGATGAGAACGCCGCTACGTCGACTTCACGTTCAAAGGTGCTCAGGTGTTGGGCAATCTCACAGCCATGCAGGTCGACGCTGTCATCAAATACAATAATGTGTCTCAACTGCGGACATACACCACGCAGCGCGATGGCGGCATCCAATTGAGCCTGCTCGCCGACAAACAGAATACGGATATCGGCGTCATTGATGATAAAGGCCGCCTGGGCCGGCGTGTTGGTGGCATACAGCGGCACGCTCACACCCCGTAATTGCAGAATGGCCAAATCCGCCAGCGACCAGGCCATGCAGTTATTGGCAAAAATCGCGATACGTTCCTGCACGTCGGCACCCAATGCCAACAGCGCACTGGCGATGAGATTGATATGCGTATCGACCTGCTTCCAGGTCATTTGGGTCTCCCCCTGGGGAGACCATTGGCGAAAAGCAGTGCGATCGGCACGGTGAGTAATTTGGTGCTGTATACGGTGAGTCAAATGGTATTGCAGCAGATTATTGATCATAGCGCTCTAAGCCTGAAATGAATCAAACAGTTAGCGTAGTGTGGGATAACCTCTCCTCACAACTCAGCTTACACGTGTTTACTTTTTTTCGCGCAGTCTACCTAGTCTATAGCGGCGGGAAAAGAGATTTCAGCGTAGAAGTGTGAGCCAAAACTCAGGTTGATTTCACCGCGTCTCACCGTTGGACAAAAAGGGGAGGAAAAGGTTTTATCCAGGCCACAAAATGCTAGACCGAAAGGCCCGACCCTGGAACAGAGATAAAAACCAAATATAAATAACATTTCAGTATATAATTTTATATCGATATTTTTTAATGAAACTATCTAACTTATTCTAAATGAACCAATCCAGAACGCTTAAATAAAGAAACCCCTTAGAGAACACCAAGATAATTCTTAATAAATCGCCAGTACATATTACCCCCCAATGGGACATTACCACCATGGGGGTAATAATAGACTGATTTACTCCGGCATATCAGACTGGCCAAGCTGGGCTTTCATCCATTGATGCCCCTTGTCGCGCTCTGCCGATTCATGCCAAGAGAGGTAGCAGGTAACTTTGTTTTCATTCCATGGCAATGGGACAAACTGCAATTGTAATGCTTCCGACTGTTGCCGTGCCAACCATGCCGGAACAATAGCAATCATGTGAGTATTGGAAACCATGTTCAATACGCTGTATAAATCTGTACATTGCTGAGCCACGAGGCGCTGCATTGCCTCTTCCATATAGTAAGGTTGGCTAAAAGAGTAAAAACTCTCCAGCGAAACTACAGCATGCTGCTCAGCCATAATCTGTTCAGGCGTAATATCTTTTTCAATTCTGGGATGTTTTCTTGCGGTAACCAACACTAACTCATCGTCAAAAATAGCCACACTTTTAAACTCTGTTGGATCAAAGCGGGCATAACCAATCACAAATTCGACTTCCTGATAGCGTAATTGATTGTCGATATTATTGCTTATATAGGATTTGATTTTTAAGTGAGTTTGCGGGGCAATTTTCTTCAAATGATTGATTATTCCGGCACCCAGTCGCAGATCAAGCGGGCTGGAGATGGCGATGGAGAAAACGCGTTCACTGGTGAAGGGTTCGAACTCCGCGCCCGGCAGCTCATTTTGCACCAACTGCAAAGCCTGTCTGACGGGCCCAAACAGCTGACGAGCTCGCGCCGTCGGTTGAATACCGCGTCCACAGCGCACGAACAGCTCGTCGTTAAACATCAATTTCAACCGCGCGACCGCATTGCTGACTGCCGGTTGTGACATTCCCAAAAAGGCCGCCGCCCGGGTAATGTTTTGCATCTGCATCACGGCATCGAATACGGTGAGCAAGTTCAGGTCGACACTGCGCAAATGAATATCAGCGGCATCCTTATCAATAATAATTTCTGAATTACATTCCGACATATCCCACTCCACTAAGTCCTGTGTAGATAATTCACCAGGCATAATTAAAACAACAAAATTGTGGTATTAATCACACCGAGAAGAATTAGTTATCTCTCGCCCCATTCATTTAAAATCGGGCTAAAGCATCGTCCTGTTTATAAGCATGGTTAAAAGCCAAAATCCGGTTTGCAACAGCTTTATCATTCACCTCCCGGTAGAAATCCGGCAATTGTTATTTTTAATAACCTACAGTAACAAATCATTATCCATCTTCCTCTGATAAACCGCATTAAAAACACATCACCCAATCAAACAACCGTTACTTACCGGCCACTTTAGTCTTATGGCTAATTCACAAAAAACATAAACCACTGCAAAGCATTGATACCAGCAATACAAAAACACCACCTTCAATTCTGGCTAGCACGGCTCCCGTTGTTTTGCATCTTTAATTTTAACGCACTGTCCCTCAGAAGCAATTGCGAGGATATATATTCATTTCGTTTATGCTAACTGGGCCGCAAACCCGCCCTCAACTTTTCTCTGACAATGTCATTTTTCTCCGAACTATCGTCTGTTTCTCAGGGTGCGCTAATCGAGCTCTAAAGGAGTACCCTCATTTTCAATCAGATGTTGACATAGTTAAGCCAATAACGTATCAAATTAGGCAACGACATTATTTTAGAGAGTTGAACCGCCATGAACCACACTTACCGTCTACTAGGCCTACTACTTAACGCATCTTGTTTGCGCGGTATGCCGGTGGACGGAGTTCAGAGCTGATTCAGCCCACCCTCATAACAAACCCGCGCTACTGCGCGGGTTTTTTTTTACCCGCTTAGCGTGAAATAAACACGATAAGGAACCACCCGATGAGCCAACAAGTCATTATTTTCGATACAACTTTGCGTGATGGCGAGCAAGCGCTGCAGGCCAGCCTGAGCGTGAAAGAGAAGATTCAGATAGCGATGGCGCTGGAGAGAATGGGTGTCGACGTTATGGAAGTAGGCTTCCCTGTCTCCTCACCGGGTGATTTCGAATCCGTGCAAACCATCGCTCGCCAGATTAAAAACAGCCGTGTCTGTGGCCTGGCTCGTTGCGTAGATAAAGACATCGACGTCGCGGCCGAAGCATTGCGCGTCGCCGAAGCGTTCCGCATTCACGTGTTCCTGGCCACCTCGACCCTGCATATTGAATCAAAACTGAAGCGCTCGTTCGACGAAGTGCTGGAGATGGCAATACGCTCAGTGAAACGCGCCCGTAACTACACTGACGACGTAGAATTCTCCTGTGAAGACGCCGGCCGTACGCCAATCGATAACCTGTGTCGCGTGGTGGAAGCCGCTATCAATGCCGGCGCGACCACCATCAATATCCCGGACACCGTGGGCTACACCACCCCGAACCAGTTTGGCGGTATTATCACCACCCTGTATGACCGCGTACCGAATATCGATAAAGCCATTATCTCCGTCCACTGCCACGACGATCTGGGCATGGCGGTCGGCAACTCCATCGCCGCAGTACAGGCTGGCGCCCGCCAGGTTGAAGGGACCTTGAACGGTATCGGTGAACGCGCAGGCAACACCTCGCTGGAAGAAGTGATCATGGCGATCAAAGTGCGCCAGGACATCATGAACGTGCACACCAACATCAATCATCAGGAAATCTTCCGTACCAGCCAGATTGTCAGCCAGCTGTGCAACATGCCGATCCCGGCCAACAAAGCGATCGTCGGTTCCAATGCTTTCGCCCACTCCTCCGGTATTCACCAAGACGGCGTGCTGAAAAATCGCGAAAACTACGAAATCATGTCCCCGCAGACCATAGGTCTGAAGGATGTACAGTTGAACCTGACTTCCCGTTCCGGTCGCGCTGCGGTGAAACACCGTATGGAAGAGATGGGCTATAAGGAACAGGACTACAACCTGGACAATCTGTACGCCGCCTTCCTGAAGCTGGCCGACAAAAAAGGCCAGGTGTTCGATTACGACCTGGAAGCGCTGGCCTTCATTAATAAGCAGCAGGAAGAACCAGAGCACTTCAGCCTGGATTACTTCAGCGTGCAGTCAGGCAGCAGCATTATGGCCACCGCCTCAGTGAAACTGGTCTGCGGCGAAGAAGAGAAAGCCGAAGCGGCCACCGGCAATGGCCCGGTTGATGCGGTTTATCAGGCAATCAACCGTATTACCGGTTACCCGATCGAACTGGTGAAATATCAATTAACCGCCAAGGGTCAGGGGCGCGATGCGCTGGGCCAGGTTGATATCGTGGTGTCCTACAACGGCCGCCGCTTCCATGGCGTAGGTCTGGCGACCGACATCGTGGAATCCTCCGCCAAGGCGATGGTTCACGTACTGAATAATATTTGGCGCTCCCAGCAGGTAGAAAAAGAAAAGCAGCGTCTGCAGCAAAACAAACATCAAAATAATCAGGAAACGGTGTGAACATGACGAAGACCTACCACATTGCCGTCTTGCCCGGAGACGGAATCGGCCCGGAAGTAATGGCCCAAGCGCGTAAAGTGTTGAACGCAGTGCGTCAGCGCTTTGATATCCGCATCACCGAAGCCGAGTACGACGTCGGTGGTATTGCCATCGATCGTCATGGCAGTCCGCTGCCACAGGCAACCCTCGCCGGTTGCGAGCAAGCCGACGCCATCCTGTTCGGTTCAGTAGGTGGCCCGAAATGGGAACACTTGCCGCCAGCAGAACAACCTGAACGCGGTGCCTTGCTGCCCTTGCGCAAGCACTTCAAACTGTTCAGCAACCTGCGCCCTGCTCGCCTGTATCAGGGGTTGGAAGAGTTCTGCCCGCTGCGGGCCGACATCGCCGCCCGCGGTTTCGATATTCTGTGTGTGCGTGAACTGACCGGTGGCATCTACTTCGGCCAGCCGAAAGGTCGTGAAGGCCAGGGCATGCAGGAGCGCGCTTTCGACACCGAGGTCTATCATCGCTTCGAGATCGAACGCATTGCGCGCATCGCCTTCGAATCTGCCCGCAAGCGCCGCAATAAAGTAACCTCGATTGATAAAGCCAACGTATTGCAGAGCTCGATTCTGTGGCGCGAAGTGGTCAATCAGGTCGCCAAGGATTACCCAGATGTGTCGCTGTCGCATATGTATATCGACAACGCCACCATGCAGTTGATCAAAGACCCGTCGCAGTTCGACGTGCTGCTGTGTTCCAACCTGTTCGGCGATATCCTGTCCGACGAGTGCGCAATGATCACCGGGTCGATGGGCATGCTGCCGTCCGCCAGCCTGAACGAGCAAGGCTTCGGTTTATACGAGCCCGCAGGCGGTTCTGCACCGGACATCGCGGGTAAAGGCATCGCCAACCCAATCGCCCAGATCCTGTCCGCCACCCTGCTGCTGCGTTACAGCCTGGGTGCCACTGAAGCAGCGGATGCCGTAGAACGCGCAATCAACCAGGCGCTGGAACAAGGTTACCGCACCGCCGATCTGGCAGGTACCGGTAAAGCCATCAGCACCGATGAAATGGGTGACATCATCGCCCGCTTTGTAGCTCAGGGGGCATAACATGGCCAAGACCTTATATCAGAAGCTGTACGATGCCCACGTGGTGTACGAAGCGCCGAACGAAACGCCGCTGTTGTATATCGACCGCCATCTGGTGCACGAAGTCACTTCGCCACAGGCATTTGATGGTCTGCGCGCCATGGGCCGCAAGGTGCGCCAACCTGGCAAAACCTTCGCCACTATGGACCACAACGTCTCGACCCAAACCAAAGACATCAACGCCAGCGGCGAGATGGCGCGTATTCAAATGCAGGAGCTGATCAAGAACTGTGCTGAATTCGGCGTCTCGCTGTATGACCTGAACCACCCTTTCCAGGGCATCGTACACGTCATCGGCCCTGAGCAGGGCATGACGCTGCCGGGCATGACCATCGTCTGCGGCGACTCTCATACCGCGACGCATGGAGCCTTCGGCTCGCTGGCCTTCGGTATCGGTACCTCGGAAGTGGAACATGTGCTGGCTACCCAAACCCTGAAACAGGGTCGCGCCAAAACCATGAAGATTGAAGTCACCGGTGATGCCGCCGAAGGCATTACTGCCAAGGACATCGTGCTGGCGATCATCGGCAAAACCGGCAGCGCCGGCGGTACCGGTCACGTCGTGGAATTCTGTGGCAAAGCGATTGAAACGCTGAGCATGGAAGGCCGCATGACCCTGTGCAACATGGCGATCGAGATGGGCGCCAAAGCCGGGTTAGTGGCTCCGGACGACACCACCTTTGAATACCTGAAAGGCCGTCAGTTTGCCCCAACCGGCAACAACTGGGAGCAGGCCGTCGCCTACTGGCGCACCATGAAGTCAGATGACGACGCCAAATTTGATACCGTAGTAACCTTGCGCGCCGAAGACATCGCGCCACAGGTTACCTGGGGTACCAACCCAGGCCAGGTTATTGCCGTTAATCAGGCAATCCCGGCGCCGGAATCGTTCAGCGATCCGGTTGAACGTGCCTCGGCAGAAAAAGCGTTGGCCTATATGGACCTCAAACCGGGCATCAAGCTGACCGAAGTGCCGATCGACAAAGTGTTTATCGGCTCTTGTACCAACTCACGTATCGAAGATTTGCGTGCGGCTGCGGCAATCGCCAAAGGTCGCAAGGTTGCCAATGGCGTACAGGCGATCGTGGTGCCGGGCTCCGGCCCGGTGAAAGCTCAAGCGGAAGCGGAAGGCCTGGATCAAATCTTTATTGAAGCCGGTTTCGAATGGCGTCTGCCGGGCTGCTCAATGTGCCTGGCGATGAACAACGATCGTCTGAACCCCGGCGAGCGCTGCGCATCCACCAGCAACCGTAACTTCGAAGGGCGTCAGGGCCGCGGTGGACGTACTCACCTGGTCAGCCCGGCGATGGCGGCGGCGGCGGCCGTTGCCGGTCATTTCGCCGATATCCGTGATATTCACTAAGGGGCTAACGTGTCTAAATTTACTCAACATATTGGTTTGGTCGTGCCTCTGGACGCGGCTAACGTCGACACCGACGCCATCATTCCAAAACAGTTTTTACAGAAAGTGACGCGTACCGGCTTCGGCCAGCACCTGTTTAACGACTGGCGCTTCCTCGATGACGCCGGCCAGCAGCCAAACCCTGAGTTCGTGCTGAACAAGCCGCGCTACAAGGGTGCCAGCATCCTGCTGGCGCGCGAAAACTTTGGCTGTGGCTCCTCACGCGAGCACGCTCCGTGGGCACTGACCGATTACGGTTTTAAAGTGGTGATTGCGCCCAGCTTCGCCGATATCTTCTACGGCAACTCGTTCAACAACCAGCTGCTGCCGGTTACTTTGAGCGAACAGCAGGTTGATGAACTGTTCAAACTGGTCGCAGACAACGAAGGGGTCGAATTCGTGGTCGATTTGGAGAACCAGACGGTCAATGCCGGCGGCAAAAGCTACCCGTTTGAGATCGACAGCTTCCGCCGCCACTGCATGATTAACGGATTGGACAGCATCGGCCTGACGCTGCAACACGAAGCGGATATTTCACGCTACGAGGCGCAGCAGCCCGCGTTTCTGAACTGATCAGCGGCTAATACCCTAAATAATTGGAGCTGCGGCAAGGCGGCAAGTAAGTAAATCCCCTGGAGCTTAGTGAACTAAGTGACAGGGGTGCGCTTACGCAGCCAACACAGCGGCAGCTTCAAGTATGACGGGTATCACCAATAACCCAGCCACTTCCACCAGGCCCCGCCAATTAACATCCAAATCAGCAGGTTAATCACGCTCATCACAAAACCGGCTTTCCACCATTCGCCCAGCGTCACATAGCCGGAACCGAAAATGATCGGCGCCGTCCCGGTACCATAGTGGGTCAGTGACATCATCAGAGAAGACGAAAACGCCAGGATCAGGCCCAACAGCGCCGGTGGCGCCCCGAGCGCAACGCCGGCGGCAAAGAAGGCGGCAAACATGGCGGTGACGTGTGCGGTGGTGCTGGCAAAGAAGTAGTGCGAATACAGATAGATGATGGTTAACAGCACGGTGCCGCCCACCCAGCTCATCCCCATATGATCAATACCGCTGCCCACGGTCTGCGACAGCCAACTAATCAACCCCAACTTGCCGAGGAAACTGGCCATCATCACCAGCGCAGAGAACCACACCACCGTATCCCAGGCCCCTTTGTGCTTCAAAACGTCTTCCCAACTCAGCACGCCGGTCGCCAACAGCACCGCCAGGCCAATCAGCGCGGCCGTGGTGGGGTTAACCGCCAGCGCCGGGCCGAAGATCATCGCCGGAATGCCGGCCCATAGCACGAGCAACAGAGCAAACACTGCCAGGGTGATTTTCTCCGGCAAGGTGATTGGCCCCAAAGCCTGTAGCTTGTCGCGGGCGAAGCGCGGCGCGTCCGGGGTACTTTTCACCTCCGGCGGATACAACAGATAAATGACCAGCGGCATAACGATCAACGAACACACGCCCGGCACCAGAGCAGCAATTGCCCACATTGACCAGGAGAGTTCGAAGTTGCCGTGCGTCCCCTTGGCGATCAGGCTGACGATCAGCGGGTTAGGCGCAGTCGCGGTGATAAACATCGCCGACGTGATAGGGTTGATGTTGTAATTCACCAGCGACAGATAGCGGCCAATTTTGCCTGAGGTATTCAGATCGGGCCGCGAGCCGAAGCTGTCGGCGATTGACTTCATGATCGGATGGATAATCCCGCCGCCTCGGGCGGTATTGCTTGGGGTGACTGGCGCCAGGGTGGTTTCCGCCAGCGTCAATGCATAGGCGATCCCCAGCGTCTTCTTACCGAACAACGAAATAAAGTAGTAGCCAATGCGCGCGCCCAGCCCGGTTTTGTTCAGGCTAAGGGAGATCATGATCGAAAAACCGATCAACCAAATCAACTGGTTGGAGAACCCGCTGAGTGCATCATTGAGCGCCGCGCCCGGTTTGCCGGGGTTAGTGACACCGGTTACGGCCACCAGTGCGATGGCCACTATCGAAACCGCACCAATCGGCATTGCCTTGCCGATGATGGCGATGATAGTGCCGATAAACAGCGCCAGCAGATGCCAGGCATTGGGCGCAACCCCTTCGGGAACCGGGATCACAAACCAGATAAGCAGAGCGACGACGACGGCACACAGGGAAGGGACAGGTTTGAGCGGTGTTAGTTTATCCATAACATACCCACTTTTCTAAACGGATCGGCATCTCAGCAGCAAGATGGGCGGGAGCACAGCGATCGGGCTCCGGTTTCGTTTAGCTTGGGCCGTTGGCGTAATGTTCTCAATGACATGCGTCAATGTTGACGACGTTTACACTCACACTTCTCGCACGCGAACGCTCATCCATAACGCCGCCACCGCCAGCAGTGCCGCCAGCCAATACACCGCGTAATGACCCAGGTTTTCCACCAACGCGCCCTGCAGCACCCCGGCCAGGATCACCCCGGTAGAAATACTGTTGGTAAACAGCGTTGTCGCCGCACCGGGCCGCCCTGGCATCAGGTCCTGGAAATAGAGCATGCCAATACCGGCGATAATGCCGATAAAGATGGCATTGAACAGCTGTAATACCATCAGCGCCAGCTTGAATTTAAACACCACCAGCCCGGCATAAAACAGGATGCCTGCCACCACGGCGAACAGCATCATATTGCGTTTGCCGAAGCGCTTGACGTAATAACCGGCCAGCAGCATCGCCGGGATCTCCAGCCCGGCCGCCGTGCCCATCAGCAGTCCCGCCAGGTTCTCCGGCAGGCCCAGATCGGCGGTGATATACAGCGGCATGTCGATGATGTACATGGTATTGCAGGTCCACATCAGCACCGAGGCGATAAACAACCGCCTGACATCCGGGTTCCGCCAGGCGCTGACTGGGGCAATCGGTGCCGAAGGCGCTGCGATTAGCGTATCGGCAGGTTCTACCGGCGCGACACGCGGCACCGAAGGCAGCGTAAACCACACCAGTAATGCACAAATTGCAAAGGTCGCCGCGGCAATAACGAACATCACCGTAAAGCCGTAATTCAACGCCAGCGTAAACGAAAGCGGCGGGCCAATCACCCAGGCCAACGACAGCTGCGCACGCATGACCGAGCTGAACATCACCACTTCACGTGCCGAGCTGTCAGCATATTCCCGCGCCAGTGCGAAAATCTGTGGCATGGCGGTGTTGGCAATTGCCGACAGCAGCACCCCGGCCGTAATCAGCGTCAAATAGTCGCGGTTGAAGGCAAAAAGCAGGCAATTGCCGACCGCCATCAGGCAGCACACCAGGATCAGCTTGCGTCGATCGCCGCGCGTGTCCGAACGTTTGGCCAGCAGAAAACTGACCGCAATGCCGACAATGGCGTTAACGGTATAGAACAGACCCACCCACAGCGGCCGGACCTTAACCTCGGTGGTTAAAAACAGGCTCAGGGTCGGCGCCAATAGCGCTCCGGCAATACCGGAAAGGAAAGCAATCAGCAGGAAAGCGGCAAAGACGGGATTAAAGCGGCGTGGCAGCCAATGCAGTCGTTTCATATCTTCGTCTCAGGCCCTTAATGCGGAAGACAGAACCTTAGGCCAAGGGGAAAAAATTGCAAGAATATCCCCGCAGCCCACAATAAAAAAACCAGTGGGTATGACCCCACTGGCTGGTGAACAGCACCATTACTCAGAAACACTTTCGCTACCGAAGCCTCAGAGGTGCTCGCGGTATTGCTTGTCCGTCATTGACGCGATATCCCATTGGGTCAGGTGGGCCAACATCTCCAGCCGCGCCTGTTCAGGTACCAGTCCCAACCAGTCAGCGTGCTGCCGGCGTACTGCGCTGAAGTAGCGCTGATAGAACTGTTTTGACAAGAAAACTTTCATCCGTCGCCCTCCCCCTTTCATTGTGGAAAATTATCGGCGTAATATAGGGAAAGATAAATTGATGGGTTACCGCCGGAGCCTTCCTCTTTTATGTCCACTTCCAGATTGCAACAGCAGTTCATTCGCCTGTGGCAGCGCTGCCATGGCGAACCGACCGAAACCACGTTACAGGAGCTGGCCGAAGTGCTCAGTTGCTCGCGTCGCCACGTGCGTTCACTACTGGGCGCCATGCAGCAGCAGGGCTGGCTGACCTGGCAGGCAGAATCGGGGCGCGGCAAGCGTTCGCAACTGACCTTTCACTATACCGGTCTGGCGTTGCAGCAACAGCGTGCCGAGGAGTTGCTGGAGCAGGATCGTATCGATCAGCTGGTGCAACTGGTTGGCGATAAAAATGTGGTGCGGCAGATGCTGCTGTCCCAACTGGGCCGCAGCTTTCGTCAGGGTAAACACATCCTGCGCGTGCTCTATTACCGGCAACTGTACAATTTGTTGCCGGGCTCGGCGCTGCGCCGCTCGGAAACCCATTTGGCGAGACAAATTTTCAGCGGCCTGACGCGGATAAATGAGGAAAACGGGGAACTGGAATCCGATCTTTCTCATCACTGGCAAGCTTTAACGCCGTTGCATTGGCGCTTTTATTTACGCCCGGCCATTCATTTCCACCATGGGCGCGAGCTGGAAATGGAAGATGTCATCAGTTCGCTCAGCCGGTTGATGCCACAACCGCTGTTCTCCCATATCGAACGCGTGACGTCGCCGACGCCCTACGTGATTGACGTGCATCTGCACAGCCCCGATTACTGGTTGCCGTGGCTGCTGGGCAGCGTGCACGCCATGATATTGCCGCGCGAGTGGCAGAGCCTGCCGGAGTTCTCGCGCCATCCGGTCGGTACCGGCCCCTATAGCGTGGTGCGCAATCACCTCAGCCAGATGAAAATTCACGCCTTTGATGATTACTTTGGCTATCGCGCACTGATCGACGAGGTCAATATCTGGGTGCTGCCAGAGGTAACCGAAGAACTGGTACACTCCGGCGTACAGCTCCAGGCGGACGATACCGGGAAAAACGAGCTGGAAAGCCGACTGGAAGAAGGCTGCTATTTTCTGCTATTCGATCAGCGCTCTCCGCTGGCGGCCGATCCGGTCATCCGCAGCTGGTTATGCGAACTGATCAACCCTATTTCGCTCCTGAGCAACGCCGGCCCTGTTTATCAACGCTATTGGTCACCGGCCTACGGCATTCTGCCGCGCTGGCACCACAATCGCGCGCTGGCATTGCAGCCCAAACCGGCCGGATTGACCGAACTGACCCTGACCTACTACAGCGAACACTCGGAGTTCCACGCCATTCAGCAGGCCATCGAGCCGCTGCTGGCGCAGCACGGCATTAAGCTGAATATTCAGATTGTCGATTACGCTACCTGGCATAAAGGCGACGCGAGCACCGATTTGTGGCTCGGCAGCGCCAACTTTTACCTGCCGCTGGAGTTCTCACTGTTCGCCACCCTGTATGAACTGCCGCTGATGCAGCACTGCATGAGTGAGGACTTGTCCGAAGATGCGGCGCTGTGGCGCGCCAATGCCCTGCCGCTGGCGGACTTTTGCCAACGTCTGGTCAGCGGCCATCAATTGCATCCTCTGTTCCACCACTGGCTGCAACTGCATGGCCAGCGCAGCATGCGCGGCGTGCGAATGAACACTCTGGGTTGGTTTGATTTCAAATCCGCCTGGTTTGCGCCGCCGGAAGCATAAGCACCTTTCACCGGCGCCCGTTAGTCTTTACAATGGCGCCGTCTCAACGGGGTGCGAAAAACGATTTATTGCTGAGATATACCCAAAATAATTGACGTTGCAGGTAGGCGGCAACCGAGCGACAAATCGGTCGGGAACCGATTTGAACAGCGCTTGCGTTGGCCCGAAGGGCGAGCCTCATGGACGAGGCTCATAAATCCCCAAGAACATAGAATTCCTATGTGACTGGGGTGAGAGAGAGAAGCCAACACCGCTGCAACTTCAAGTATGAAGGGGATAAACCCGTCGAACCTGATCCGGTCAATACCGGCGGAGGGATTTGAGCCCAGCGATCCGGCATCAGCCGCTTGCCCCCTCAGATACCCTTGCCCCCCTAAATTTTCAGGAGTGCAAAGTGGTCAAAAAAAGCCTGCCCTTGTTACTGTTGTTGTGCGCCGCACCGGTGTTCGCCAAGCCCACGCTGACGGTCTACACCTACGATTCCTTCGCCGCTGACTGGGGCCCTGGCCCGGCGGTCAAAAAAGCCTTTGAGGCCCAGTGCGATTGCGAGCTGAAATTTGTCGCGCTGGAAGACGGTGTCTCACTGCTTAATCGCCTGCGCATGGAAGGCAAAAACAGCGCCGCCGACGTGGTGCTGGGGCTGGACAACAACCTGCTGCAGGCGGCGCAGCAAACTGGGCTATTCGCGCCAAGCGACGTCGACAGCAGCAAATTGAACGTACCGGGCGGCTGGCAAGACAAAACCTTCGTCCCCTATGACTACGGCTACTTTGCCTTCGTTTACAACAAAGAAAAGCTGAAGAACCCGCCCAAAAGCCTGCATGAGCTGGTCGAGAGCAGCCAGAACTGGAAAGTGATCTATGAGGATCCGCGTACCAGTACCCCAGGTTTGGGTCTGCTGCTATGGATGCAGAAAGTGTATGGCGATCAGGCACCGGCAGCCTGGCAGAAGCTGGCAAAGAAAACCGTCACCGTAACCAAGGGCTGGAGCGAAGCCTATGGCCTGTTCCTGAAAGGCGAAGGCGATTTGGTGCTTAGCTACACCACCTCCCCGGCCTACCATCTGATTGAAGAAAAAAAAGACAGCTATGCCGCTGCCAACTTCAGTGAAGGCCATTATCTGCAGGTGGAAGTGGCGGGCAAACTCAAGGCCAGCAAGCAACCTGAGTTGGCGGAACGCTTTATGCAATTTATGGTATCCCCGGCGTTCCAAAACGCCATTCCTACCGGCAACTGGATGTATCCGGTGATCAAGACCTCACTGCCGGCCGGATTTGACCAAATGACCGTCCCGCAGACCGCGCTGCAGTACAGCGCAGAAGACGTGGCCAAACAACGCAGCAACTGGATCCGGGCATGGCAAACCGCCGTCAGCCACTGATCCCGCGTTGGCTATGGCCCGGGCTGCTGGCCGCCGGCCTGATCCTGACCATCGCCGTGCTGGCGATGGGGTCGCTGTGGCGGCACGCGCCGGACAGCGACTGGCGTGGTATATGGCAAGACAGCTACCTGTGGCACGTAGTGCGCTTCACGTTTTGGCAGGCCCTGCTGTCCGCGCTGATCTCGGTGCTACCCGCGATCCTGCTGGCTCGGGCGCTCTATCGCCGCCGTTTCCCCGGTCGTCAGTTACTGCTGCGGCTCTGCGCCATGACGCTGGTGCTGCCGGTGCTGGTGGCGGTATTCGGCCTGCTCAGCATATATGGCCGCCAGGGCTGGTTGGCAATGCTGTGTGGCTGGCTGGGCATTAACTACAGTTTCACGCCTTATGGTCTGCAGGGCATCCTGCTGGCGCACATGTTCTTCAACCTGCCGTTGGCGACACGTCTGTTGCTGCAGGCGCTGGAAAACATTCCGGTTGAACAGCGCCAATTGGCAGCCCAGCTCGGCATGAGCGGTTGGCAGCAGTTTCGCTTTGTCGAGTGGCCGGCGCTGCGCCGTCAAATCCTGCCGAGCGGCGCGCTGATCTTTATGCTGTGCTTCGCCAGCTTCGCCACCGTACTGTCGCTGGGAGGTGGGCCGCAGGCAACCACCATCGAACTGGCCATCTATCAGGCGCTCAGTTACGACTACGATCTCAGCCGCGCCGCGCTGCTGGCGCTGATCCAACTGGCATGCTGCCTGGGGCTGGTGATCTTCAGCCAGCGCCTGAGCCAGGCGCTGCCGGTCGGCAATACCCATGCCACTATCTGGCGTAATCCGGAAGACAGCCTGTGGCGACGCATCAGTGACTTTTTGCTGATTGCCGCCGCGTTGCTGCTGCTGTTGCCCCCACTGCTGGCGGTGATCGCCGACGGCGCCAATCAAACGATGGTTAGCGTCCTGCAGCAACAGGTGTTGTGGCAGGCATTGTTCACTTCGTTGCGCATCGCTCTGGGGGCGGGCGTACTTTGTGTCGTGCTGACCATGATGCTGCTGTGGAGCAGCCGTGAGCTGAAGCTGCAACAGAGACTGCGTTGGGGGCACGCGCTGGAGTTGAGCGGTATGGTGATCCTGGCGATGCCGGGCATTGTGCTGGCCACCGGTTTCTTCCTGCTGTTGAGCGACACCGTGGGGCTGCCGCAGTCGCCGTACGCGCTGGTGATCCTCACCAATGCGTTGATGGCCGTGCCCTATGCGCTAAAAGTGTTGGAAAACCCCATGCGCGACCTGGCCGAACGTTATAATCCGCTGTGCCTGTCGCTGGATATTCAGGGCTGGCAGCGGCTACGCTGGATTGAGCTGAAAGCGCTGCGCCGCCCGTTGGCCCAGGCGCTGGCCTTCGCCTGCGTACTGTCGATCGGCGATTTCGGCGTGGTGGCACTGTTTGGCAACGAACATTTCCGCACCCTGCCTTTTTACCTGTACCAGCAGATCGGCGCCTACCGCAGCAATGACGGTGCGGTCACCGCGCTGCTGTTGCTGTTGCTGTGCTTCCTGCTGTTTACCCTGATCGAACGCTTACCGGGCCGCTCTGACCGATAGATTTCAAGCTGCAGCAAGGCGGCGACTGAGCGCATTCCCAGGAGCTTAGTTCCCTAAGTGACTGGGATAAGTGAAGAAAGCCAACACAGCGGCAACGTGAAAGATGAAGGACATATGCTAAAGCTTGAAAAACTGACCTACCTGTATGAACACCTGCCAATGCGCTTCGACCTGCATATTCAACCGGGCGAACGCGTCGCGGTGCTGGGCCCCAGCGGGGCGGGGAAGAGCACTCTGCTCAGCCTGATCGCCGGTTTTCTGCCGTCCGCCAGCGGCAGGTTGCTGCTCAACGGTAGCAACCACACCGGCACGCCGCCAGCCAAGCGCCCGGTCTCGATGCTGTTTCAGGAAAATAACCTGTTCGCCCACCTGACGGTAGCGCAGAACATCGGTTTAGGCCTGGATCCCGGCCTGCGGCTGAATGAAGAGCAGAAGCGGCAATTGGCGCAAATTGCCCGGCAAGTAGGGCTGGAAGAACATCTGCCTCGCCTGCCGTCGCAGCTTTCCGGTGGCCAACGCCAGCGTGCCGCCCTGGCGCGTTGCCTGATCCGCCAGCGGCCCATCCTGTTACTCGACGAACCTTTTTCAGCGCTCGATCCGGCTTTACGCAACGAGATGCTGCAACTGCTGCAGGAAGTTTGCGACCAGCGAAACCTGACGCTATTGATGGTATCGCACAACCTGGATGACGCCGCACGCATCGCGCCACGGACCCTGCTGGTGGTGGACGGCCGTATTTTTTACGACGGCCCGACGCAGGCGCTGCTGGACGGCAGCGCGCCGGAAGCCAAGGTGCTGGGCATTTCACACAAACCGTGATCTTCCGCCCGTTTTTTATGCTGTGCAAATAAACCAGTTGTGCGAATTTTTCGCCTGTGGTTTTATAAAAACCTGACTTTTTTTACTGATGATAAGGTTCCCTGTGATCGCATCCTCGCTGACTTCGACCCTACTAATTACCGCGCTACCAGCCGCGGTGGTCGTCGTGCGTGTGGTGGTGGTCGTCGGCAATGCGCCGTAGGGTCCGAATCAACGCATCGATTCCCAAACCCCGCCGGCGCAAACCGGGCGGGGTTTTTAGTTTTAGCCCCCTGCCCAGAAAAGCAAACCGGCCTTGAGAAAGGATAGGAACATGGCAATTTCGGGCACGCCACATCAAGGTAACCGCTTCACCGGCGCTGAGTTGATCGTTCATCTGCTGGAGCGTCAGGGCATCACCACCGTCGCCGGCATTCCCGGCGGTGCGGCACTGCCGCTGTATGACGCGCTGAGCCAAAGCACCCGTATTCATCACGTACTGGCTCGCCACGAACAGGGGGCGGGTTTTATGGCGCAAGGTATGGCACGCGCTAACGGCAAGGCGGCGGTTTGTATCGCCTCGAGCGGCCCGGGCGCGACCAATCTGGTCACCGCCATCGCCGACGCCAAACTCGATTCTATCCCGCTGGTGTGCATCACCGGCCAGGTTCCCTCTTCGATGATTGGCACCGATGCCTTCCAGGAAGTGGACACCTACGGCATCTCGATTCCAATCACCAAGCACAACCATTTGGTCCGCGATATCCGCGAACTGCCACAGGTGATTTGTGACGCATTCCGCATCGCTGAATCCGGCCGCCCTGGCCCAGTGTGGATCGACGTACCGAAAGATGTTCAAACGGCGGTTATCAGCCTGGACGAACTGCCGCCGATCGCCGTTCCCGATGCGGCACCAACCTTTGAAGCTACCGCCGTGGCGCAGGCCGCCGCGATGATCAATCAGGCCAAACGCCCGGTGTTGTATCTGGGCGGCGGCATCATCTGCGCCAACGCCTATCAGCAGGCGATTGAGCTCGCTGAACGCGCCAACCTGCCCACCACCATGACGCTGATGGCATTGGGCGCCATGCCGGTGCAGCATCCGTTGTCGCTGGGCATGCTGGGTATGCATGCGGCGCGCAGTACCAACTTTATTCTGCAAGAGGCTGATTTACTGATCGTGCTGGGCGCGCGCTTTGACGATCGGGCGATTGGCAAGACCGAGCAATTCTGTCCAAACGCCAGCATCATTCACGTGGATATCGATCGCGCCGAACTGGGCAAGGTAAAGCAGGCCAATATTGCCATTCACGCCGACGTAGGCCAGGTATTGCAACAACTGCTGCCTCAAATCGAAGCGCAGCCACGCAGCGAATGGCTGAGTACCGTCAATGATCTCAAGCGCGAGTTCCCGTTCAGCATGCCTAACGCCGAAGATCCGCTGAGCCACTACGGGCTGGTGCTGGCTGCCGCGCGCTGCGTGGACGAAAACGCCATCATTACCACCGACGTTGGCCAGCATCAGATGTGGGTAGCACAAGCCTATCCGCTGAGCCGACCGCGCCAGTGGCTGACCTCCGGCGGGCTGGGCACCATGGGCTTCGGCCTGCCGGCGGCGATCGGCGCTGCCCTGGCCGAGCCGCAGCGCAAGGTGCTGTGTTTCTCCGGTGACGGCAGCCTGATGATGAACATTCAGGAAATGGCGACCGCCGTCGAACATGACCTGGACGTGAAAATTATCCTGATGAACAACCAGGCGTTGGGGCTGGTGCACCAGCAGCAAACGCTGTTCTACCAGCAGCGCATTTTCGCCGCCGCCTATCCCAAGCGCACCGACTTTATCAAGATTGCCGCCGGTTTCGGGATGGACACCTGCGATTTGAATGCCGCAGAAGATCCGCAGGCGGCACTGGCCGAAGCGATCCAACGTCCAGGGCCTTGCCTGATCCATGCGCTGATTGATATTAATGAAAAAGTTTTCCCGATGGTGCCGCCGGGCGCTGCCAACATCGACATGATTGGAGAATAAGCCATGTCAGAACAACGCAATAACCCACAGGTGATCCTGGAACTGGCGGTACGTAACCACCCTGGCGTGATGTCGCACGTCTGCGGCCTGTTTGCCCGCCGCGCCTTTAACGTGGAGGGCATTCTGTGCCTGCCGCTGAAAGACGGTAAACAAAGCCGCATCTGGCTATTGGTGGCGGACGATCAGCGGCTGGTGCAGATGATCAGCCAGGTAGAAAAACTCGAAGATGTGCTGCAGGTAAAACGCCACAGCGAAGACGTGCGGGTGTTTGAACAGCTGGAAGCCTTCTTCCAGTAAGGCGCAAAGGGGCGTCACGCCCCCTTGTCATTGACCGGCCAGCACCTTCCAAAGCAGGTGACGATAAACTGGCATCAGCGGTTGCTGGTGCAGATAATAAAAGGTGCCGATCGCCAATCCCCAGCTCAGGACGCAGGCCATCCGCAGACGTACCGGTGACAGCCACTTGCCAAGCCGGTCGGCGCTGCGTTTGCCTTCGCGCCACCATCGCCAGCTCAGCCAGGCGGCCAGCCAAATCAATACCACTACCGCAAACAGCAACCACTTAAATAACGCACTGTTGGCGCTGGCAGGGATATCGATGGCTACGCCGGCCAAAATACCGGGGAAGAAATAGACTGGTGGCCAGGCAATACAGCCGATGATGTTAGGCAACGCGAATTTATACGGCGGCAAATCGAGCATGCCGGCCACCATCGGCACCAGCGGGCGCGTTGGGCCAACAAAGCGCCCAATCAGGATGGTCGCCATACTGTGTTGATGCAACGCGTGCTCGGTCTTGTCCAGCATCGCTTTGTTCTTCTTCAAGAATGACCAGCGGTGCAGCGGCCCCTTGAAGGCGCGGCCGATAAAGTAAGAAATCCAGTCACCCAACAGGCAACCCACGATGCCTGCAGCCCAGGCATAATAGAAATCTACCTGACCGCTGCCGATCAACGCACCGATACTGGCCATCATGACCGTGCCGGGTAGCAACAGCCCCACTAGCGCCAGCGATTCCAGAAACGCGACAAACATGACCACCATCAGAGTGAAAGCCAATGACTGGGTGATCAAGTGCTGTAAATAGGCTTCCATTAAACCTCTGTTCGTTATCCAAAGCGCGTGGGCGTGGGATTGTCCGGTGCGGCCGGGAGCGAGTCAACCTGTGAATTGTATGCTTTTTTGGCAGAACTGTGCGGCCATGGACAATTACTGTATAAAAACCCATACTATAATTTATCTACCAGAACCAAAGCTTTCGCAAACAGCCAACGACACCACGCCTTGAGCATCAGGGGAATACCCAATGGATTTCAAGTTGCGGCTAGGCGGCAAGAGCGAGAGTCCCCAGGAGCTTACTCAAGTAAGTGACTGGGGTGAACGCACGCAGCCAACAACGCCGCAGCTTGAAATACGAAGGGTATATGATGTCACTCCAACAGGGCTTTCTGCTCACCCGCCACTGGCGTGATACGCCTGCCGGCACCGAGGTGGAGTTTTGGCTGGCGACCGACAATGGGCCGCAGCAACTTCGTCTGGCGCCGCAGATCTCCGTAGCCTTTATCCCGGCCGAACAGCGCCAGCGCGCTGAACTGCTGCTGCGTGAGGAGCGGCAACTGGAGCTGAAACCCCTGCCGTTGACTGACTTTCACCATCGCCCGGTGGTGGGGCTTTACTGCCGTCAGCATCGCCAATTGATCAAGCTGGAAAAGTTACTGAAAGACGGCGGCGTCAATGTCTACGAGGCCGATATCCGTCCACCGGAACGCTACCTGATGGAGCGTTTCATCACCGCACCGGTGTGGTTCAGCGGCCAGGCCAACGGCAACGGCCCGCTGCAGGGCGGCCAAATGAAACCGGCGCCGGAATACCGCCCAACCTTGAAGCTGGTCTCCCTGGACATTGAAACCACCGCCCACGGCGAGCTGTACTCGATTGCCCTGGAAGGCTGCGGCCAGCGCCAGGTTTACATGCTTGGGCCCGCCAACGGCGGCAATGAACCACTGGATTTTGAGTTGGAGTATTGCGTCAGCCGTCCGCAAATGCTGGAACGGCTGAACCAATGGCTTGAGCGGCACGATCCCGACGCCATTATTGGCTGGAACCTGGTGCAGTTCGATTTGCGCGTGCTGCAAAAACACGCCGAACGCTATGAGATCCCGCTGCGACTGGGCCGTGGCGGCAACCTGCTGGAGTGGCGCGAACACGGTTTCAAACAGAATCACTTTTTCGCTTCCGCTGCCGGTCGCCTGATTATCGACGGCATTGAAGCGCTGAAATCCGCCACCTGGAACTTCCCTTCGTTCAGCCTGGAACACGTGTCGCAAACGCTGCTGGGAGAAGGCAAGTCTATCGATAACCCTTACCAGCGCATGGCAGAAATCGACCGGCGCTTTGCCGAAGACAAGCCCGCGCTGGCGCGTTACAACCTGAAAGACTGCGAACTGGTTACGCGAATTTTTGCCAAAACCGAATTGCTGACCTTCCTGCTGGAACGCGCCACGGTTACCGGGCTGGCAGCCGACCGCAGCGGCGGTTCGGTAGCCGCCTTCAGCAATCTGTATATGCCGCGCATGCACCGGCTGGGCTTTGTGGCCCCCAACCTGGGTGAACAGCCCGAGGAACACAGCCCCGGCGGCTTTGTGATGGATTCGCAACCCGGCCTGTATGACTCGGTGCTGGTGCTGGATTACAAGAGCCTGTATCCCTCAATCATCCGCACCTTCCTGATCGACCCGGTCGGCTTGGTCGAAGGCATGCGAAACCCAGGCGATGCGGACTCGGTGCCCGGTTTTCGCCACGCGCGTTTTTCACGCAGCAAGCACTGTTTGCCGGCAATCGTCGAGCAGATCTGGCAAGGCCGTGAAGCGGCGAAACGTCAGCAGAACAAAGCCTTGTCGCAGGCCTTAAAGATCATCATGAACGCGCTGTATGGCGTATTAGGATCGAGCGGCTGTCGTTTTTTCGATCCCCGATTAGCCTCGTCGATCACCCTGCGCGGCCATGAGATCATGCGGCAAACGCGCGAGCTGATCGAGGCGCAGGGGTATCAGGTGATCTACGGCGATACCGACTCGACCTTCGTTTGGCTCAAACAACCGCATGACGAGCAGCAAGCGGCGCAAATAGGCCGAAAGCTGGTGCAACAGGTGAACCAATGGTGGCAACAGCATTTGCAGCAAGAGTACGGGCTGGAAAATGCGCTGGAACTGGAGTTTGAAACCCATTATTCACGTTTCCTGATGCCGACCATTCGCGGCGCCGAGCAGGGCAGTAAAAAACGTTACGCCGGGCTGATCGCCCAGCCGGACGGCAGCGAAGAGATGGTCTACAAGGGATTGGAAACGGTGCGCACCGACTGGACACCGCTGGCACAGCAGTTTCAGCGCCTGCTGTATCAACGCATTTTTAAACGCCAGCCCTACCAGGATTTTGTGCGTGAATACGTTAGTCAAACGCTTAACGGCGATTTCGACGATCGGCTGGTCTACCGTAAGCGTCTGCGCAGGAAGCTGGACGACTATCAGCGCAACGTTCCGCCGCATGTGCGCGCGGCACGTATCGCCGACGACTATAATCGTCAGCAGGGACGACCGTTGCAATACCAAAACGGCGGCTGGATCAGCTATGTCATGACCGTGGCCGGGCCGGAGCCGCTGGAGACCCAGCAGTCGGCGATTGATTATCCCCATTATCTGGAGCGCCAGCTGCAGCCGGTAGCAGACGCTATACTGCCATTTTTGCATGACGATTTTACCACGCTGGTGACCGGGCAGATGGGACTGTTTTAACATTCCGCCCGCCAGCAGGGTTTGGTGAAGGGTTAAGAAAAATCATCGGGTTTTGCAGGTGACGAACGCGCCGCCTTCCATTACCATAGCGCCCTTCCCAAATTCTGGACCCACACACCCCCCATGTCGTCTGACGATGTATGCATGGGATGAATAGCTATTGCCCGCCATATTAAAATAAATCGGGATTAGCAGACGTTTGATACGGGTGCCGCGGCCCTTTCCGCCCGGTAACAAGACTTACTTAAAAGAATCGAGCCGACAATATATGCCTTTTACACTTGGTCAACGCTGGATCAGCGATACGGAAAGCGAATTAGGACTGGGAACCGTCGTGGCGCTGGATGCGCGCATGATTACCCTGCTTTTCCCCGCAACCGGTGAAAACCGCCTCTACGCCAGAAATGACTCGCCAATCACCCGCGTGATGTTCAACCCGGGCGACACCATCAGTAACCACGAAGGGTGGGAGCTGCAGGTCGAAGAGGTCAAAGAGGATAACGGTCTGCTGACCTATATCGGCACCCGCCTGGATACCCAGGAAAGCGGTGTGGCGATGCGCGAAGTGCTGCTGGACAGCAAATTGACCTTCAGCAAGCCGCAGGACCGCCTGTTTGCCGGCCAGATCGACCGTATGGACCGTTTCGCCCTGCGTTTCCGCGCGCGTAAATACCAGAGCGAGCAGTATCGCCTGCCGTTCGCCGGCCTGCGTGGCATGCGTGCCAGCCTGATCCCGCACCAGTTGCATATCGCCTATGAAGTCGGCCAGCGTCATGCGCCGCGCGTTTTGTTGGCGGACGAAGTTGGATTGGGTAAAACCATCGAAGCCGGGATGATTATCCACCAGCAGTTGCTGGCAGGCCGCGCCGAGCGCGTATTGATCGTGGTGCCGGAAACCCTGCAGCACCAGTGGCTGGTCGAAATGATGCGCCGCTTCAACCTGTATTTCTCTCTGTTTGACGACAGCCGTTACTCAGAGGCCAAACTCGACAGCAGCAACCCGTTTGAAACCGAACAGCTGGTGATCTGCTCGCTGGACTTCGTACGCCGCAACAAGCAGCGCCTGGAAGAACTGGCCGATGCCCAGTGGGATCTGTTGGTGGTGGATGAAGCGCACCATCTGGCCTGGAGCGAAGATGCGCCGAGCCGTGAATACCAGGTGATCGAACAACTGGCAGAACACATTCCCGGCGTGCTGCTGCTGACCGCAACGCCAGAGCAACTTGGCCAACAAAGCCACTTCGCCCGTCTGCGCCTGCTGGATCCGAACCGTTTCCACGACTACCACGATTTTGTTGCCGAACAGCAAAAATATCGCCCGGTGGCCGATGCCGTTACCTTGCTGCTCAGCGGTGAGCGCCTGGCCGACGACAAGCTGAACCTGCTCGGCGAGCTGATCGACGAACAAGACATTGAACCGCTGCTGAAAGCCGCCAACAGCGACGGTGAAAACAGCGAGCAGGCGCGTCAGGAACTGGTCACCATGCTGATGGACCGCCACGGCACCAGCCGCGTGCTGTTCCGTAACACGCGCAACGGTGTCAAAGGCTTCCCACACCGCAACCTGCACCAGATCAAACTGCCGTTGCCGACCCAGTACCAGACCGCCATTAAAGTGTCCGGCATCATGGGCGCGAAGAAAACCGTTGAGGCGCGCGCACGCGACATGCTCTATCCAGAGCAAATCTATCAGGAATTCGAAGGCGAGAACGCCACCTGGTGGAACTTCGATCCTCGCGTTGAATGGTTACTGAACTATCTGGTGACCAATCGCCACGAGAAAGTGCTGGTGATCTGCGCCAAGGCAGCCACCGCGCTGCAATTGGAGCAAGTGCTACGGGAACGTGAAGCTATCCGCGCCGCCGTGTTCCACGAAGGCCTGTCGATTATCGAACGCGACCGCGCCGCCGCTTACTTCGCCTCCGAAGAAGACGGTGCCCAGGTGCTGTTGTGTTCCGAGATCGGCTCCGAAGGCCGTAACTTCCAGTTCGCCAGCCACCTGGTGATGTTCGACCTGCCGTTCAACCCGGACCTGCTGGAACAGCGTATTGGCCGTCTGGACCGTATCGGCCAGATGCATGACATTCAAATCATGGTGCCGTACCTGGAGAACACCGCGCAGGCAGTTCTGGGCCGCTGGTTCCACGAAGGGCTCGATGCCTTCGAGCATACCTGCCCGACCGGCCGTACCATTTACGACAGCGGCTACGAGCAGCTGATCGCTTTCCTGGCTTCGCCGACCGAGCAGGAAGGGCTGGACGAGTTCATTCACGCCTGCCGCCAGCAGCACGACCACCTGAAAATGCAGCTCGAGCAGGGCCGTGACCGCCTGCTGGAAATGCACTCCAACGGCGGCGAGAAAGCGCAGGCGCTGGCGGAAGCCATTGCCAATCAGGACAACGACGTCAATCTGGTGGGCTTCGCGCTGAACCTGTTCGATATCGTCGGCATCAACCAGGACGATCGCAGCGACAACCTGATTGTTCTGACGCCGTCCGACCACATGCTGGTGCCCGACTTCCCGGGTCTGCCGCAGGACGGCTGTACCGTCACCTTCGATCGTGAACAGGCCCTGTCGCGTGAGGATGCCCAGTTCGTCAGTTGGGAACACCCGATTATCCGCAACGGCCTGGATTTGATCCTGTCCGGCGACACCGGCAGCTGTGCAGTTTCCCTGTTGAAAAACAAGGCTCTGCCGGTCGGTACCCTGCTGGTCGAGCTGGTGTATGTGGTCGAAGCGCAGGCGCCGAAACATCTGCAGCTGACTCGCTTCCTGCCGCCAACGCCAATCCGCATGTTGATGGATCGCAAAGGTACCAATCTGGCAGCGCAGGTTGAATTCGAAAGTTTCAACCGTCAGTTGAACGCGGTCAACCGCCACACCTCCAGCAAGCTGGTCAATGCGGTGCAACAGGATGTGCATGCCATGTTGCAACAGGCGGAAAGCCTGGTTGAAGAACAGGCTCGCGCCCTGATCGAGCAGGCCAAACAGGAAGCGGATGACAAGCTGAGCACCGAGCTAGCACGTCTGGAAGCCCTGAAGGCGGTCAACCCGAACATTCGTGATGACGAGGTAGAAGCGCTGGAGTTCAACCGCAAGCAGGTGCTGCTCAACCTGAATGAAGCAGGATGGCGTCTGGATGCAATCCGTCTGGTGGTCGTTACTCACCAGTAACCCGCACCAGGGGAACTGCAGTTCCCCTGGCCGTTACTCTCAGCGGAGCCAACAAAATGGAACCCTACAATCCCCCGCAGGGCCCGATGCATATCCTGTATCAGGATGAGCACATTATCGTGGTCAACAAGCCAAGTGGCCTGCTGTCGGTCCCGGGCCGCGCGCCGGAAAATAAAGACAGCCTGATGACGCGCATTCAGGCGGATTTTCCGGCTGCCGAATCGGTGCATCGTCTGGATATGGCCACCAGCGGGGTGATTGTGGTGGCGCTGAACAAGGCGGCCGAGCGTGAACTCAAGCGCCAGTTCCGTGAGCGCGAGCCGAAGAAGTCCTACATCGCCCGCGTGTGGGGGCATCTGGCGCAGGATGAAGGTCTGGTGGATTTACCGCTGATTTGCGACTGGCCGAATCGGCCGCTGCAGAAAGTGTGTTTCGAGACCGGCAAAGCGGCGCAAACCGAATATCTGGTGTTGTCACGCGACGCCGACGGCAGCACGCGGGTCAAACTCATGCCGATCACTGGCCGCTCGCACCAGCTGCGCGTGCATATGCTGGCGCTGGGGCATCCTATCCTCGGCGACGGTTTCTACGCCACGCCAGAAGCCAAAGCCATGGCGCCGCGTTTACAGCTGCATGCACAGGAGTTGCGCATTACCCATCCGGCTTTCCAGACGCCGATGCACTTTCGCGTCGAACCCGACTTCTGACCGATATAAAGAGGGGCTCAGAGAATACCGAGCCCTCACCTCTTTTTACTTAAAGCCTTTCTCGCGTTTGATCAGGTCGTAGGCCGCCTGAATTTCCTGCGCTTTCTGCTTGGCCATTTCCATCATTTGCGGCGGCAAACCTTTCGCTACCAGCTTATCCGGATGGTGCTCGCTCATCAGCTTGCGGTAGGCGCGCTTGATGGTGGTCGCGTCGTCGCTGCTGCTGACACCCAATACCTTGCAGGCATCCTCCAGCGTTGGACCGCGTTGCGCCTGTTGGTAACCGCCTTGCGAATAACCGCCCTGCTGACCGCCGCCAAACTGGCGTCCGCCCTCCATCATGCTGAGGAACTGGTCGAACTGCGCACGTGAAATGCCCAGCTCTTCGGCGATCACATACAGTACCTGCCGTTCGTTAGGATGCAGTGACCCGTCGGCAAACGCCGCCTGGATCTGAATTTCCAGAAACATCCTAATCAGGTCAAAACGGCCAAAGCAGATGCTGCGGAACTGCTGCAGCGTTTCTCTCAGCGGGAACTGGCTCTGTTTGCCTTCACGAAACGCCTGCTGCGCCGCGGTACGGGCTTCCCCGTGCAGTTGCAGACGATCCATAAACAGGCTGGCGATCTGAATATCCGCCTCGGTAACGCGCCCTTTTGATTTGGTCAGGTGACCCATCACCTGAAAAGTGGTGCGGAAAAACAGCGTTTGCCGCGTTTGCTGGTCGGTAAAAAAGCCCCGGCTGCGCTTGTTGCTACGCGCAGAGTCGATCATATGACCGACAATCAGCCCCAAAACTACACCCCAGAATCCCGCGCCAGCCCAAATGGCCACGATGACCCCGAGCAGTTTTCCCCAATACTGCATATACTCCTCAATTATCATGCCGAAAGCCGACTGCTCCCTTCCGTCTTAGGTAAGGGTTAAGGCGATTTTTCTCAGGATTTGGATTATCATACCTGTCATTTATCTTTGCGCCTATCGACGACGCAAGTAAACGGCCGGATTTAACACTAGCGCAACGCAGATGAGTGATATAGTCTCTGACCGTTTGCCGGACATGACGCCTCTGATGACGGAACACCAAAACCGCGTATGAAAAAAAGTTTCCCAACACTGCTGGCCACACTGATTTGGACGGCACTCTACAGTCAGCACGCGCTGGCTGACCTGGCCGAGCAATGTATGCTTGGCGTTCCTGTTTATGACAAACCGCTGGTCAGCGGCGATCCTAACAGCCTGCCTGTCACCATTCACGCCGATGATTCACGCGCGGACTATCCGAAAAGCGCGCTGTTCACCGGCAACGTGAATATTGAACAAGGTAACAGCACCCTGACCGCCAAACAGGTTGAACTGAACCAGACGCAAGACGCGGGGCAAGCCGAACCGGTTCGCACCGTGACCGCTACGGGTGACGTGCACTACAGCGACAACCAGATCAAGCTGAAAGGCCCGAAAGCCTGGTCGAACCTGAATAATAAAGATACCGACGTCTATCAAGGCGACTACCAAATGGTGGGTCGTCAGGGACGTGGCGACGCCGACAAAATGAAGATGCGCGGCGCCAACCGTTACACCATTTTGGAAAACGGGACCTTTACCTCCTGTTTGCCGGGTGATAACAGCTGGAGCGTAGTCGGTTCCGAAGTGATCCACGACCGCGAAGAGCAAGTCGCTGAAATCTGGAATGCGCGCTTCAAAATTGGCGGCGTGCCGGTCTTTTACAGCCCGTACCTGCAATTGCCGGTCGGTGATAAGCGTCGTTCCGGCTTCCTGATCCCGAACGCAAAATATGGCAGCAACAATGGCTTTGAGTTCATGCTGCCGTATTACTGGAACATTGCGCCGAACTTCGACGCCACTATCACCCCGCATTACATGTCCAAACGTGGCCTGCAGTTACAGAACGAATTCCGCTACCTGGTGCAGCCGGGTCTGGGCCTGATGGAATTGGACTGGTTGCCGGACGACAAGGAATACAGCAAGGACAATCCTGACGACAGTAAGCGTTGGTTGTTCTACTGGAACCACAACGGCGTGATGGATCAGGTGTGGCGTTTCAATGTCGACTACACCAAGGTCAGCGACTCCAAATACTTTACCGATCTGGATTCCAAATACGGTTCGACCACCGACGGTTATGCAACGCAGAAATTCAGCGTCGGCTACGCCATTGATAACTGGGACGCGACTTTAAGCTCCAAACAGTTCCAGATTTATGACGATACCGATCGCAGCAGCTCAGACTCCTACAAAGTTCAGCCGCAGCTCGACCTGAACTACTATAAAGAGGATCTCGGCCCGTTCGATTTCCGCATTTATGGTCAGGCCGCCAAGTTTATCAGCGTCAACCCCTATAGCCCGGACGCCACTCGTCTGCATATGGAACCGACGCTGAGCCTGCCGTTGACTAACGGCTGGGGCAGTATCAATACCGAAGCCAAGCTGATGGCGACCCATTACCAGCAGGATATTCCTGACGGTTTCGCCAACAACTACAAGAACCGTACCGGCAGCGACGCACCCAATCTTGATGATTCGGCCAACCGCGTGTTGCCGCAGTTCAAGGTTGACGGCAAGATGGTGTTCGATCGTCCTATGAACTGGTCCGAGGGCTATACCCAGACCCTCGAGCCACGCGTACAGTACCTGTATGTACCCTATCGCGACCAAAGTAACATCTACACCTACGACACCACGCTGCTGCAAACCGACTACTCCGGTTTGTTCCGCGACCGCACCTATAGCGGCCTGGATCGCATTGCCTCACAGAACCGCGTATCGACCGGTTTGACCTCGCGTATTTATGATGACGCGCTGGTTGAACGTTTTAACGTTTCCGTGGGTCAAATCTACTACTTCAGCCGTTCCCGTACCGGCGACAAAACGACGAATTACGACAACAATGACGACACCGGCAGCCTGGCCTGGGCCGGCGACACCTATTGGAAGATTGACGATAATTGGGGCCTGCGTGGCGGCCTGCAGTATGATACGCGTCTCAATAGCGTCTCATTGGGTAACGCCGTGGTGGAATACCGTCAGGATTCCGAACGCGTATTGCAGTTGAACTACCGTTACGCTACGCCGGAGTATATTGAGACGGCACTGAACACCAGACAGGTGCCGGCTTATCAGGACGGTATTTCGCAGGTGGGCGTCACCGGCAGTTGGCCAATCGCCGATCGCTGGGCCGTCGTGGGGGCTTATTACTACGACACCCGTGCCCAACAGTCCGCCGATCAGTTGCTCGGTCTGAAGTACAACACCTGCTGCTGGGCAGTGACCTTGGGCTACGAGCGCAAGATCACCGACTGGAACAACAGCAACAATACCAGCGTTTATGACAACAAAGTTTCATTCAACATCGAACTGCGTGGCCTGAGCAGCGATCACAGTCTGGGCTCCGCGGAAATGTTGCGTTCCGGCATACTGCCTTACCAGCGTGCATTTTGATACTTTGTAACACTTTGAAAACGAGAACTTTCACCCGCATTTGCGGATTACAGAATGGGAAAAGTATGAAGAACTGGAGAACGCTTATTCTCGGATTGGTGGTTTGTGCCAATACCGCGTTCGCAGCACCCCAAGAAGTGGATAAAGTCGCCGCCGTCGTGGATAACGGCGTGGTACTTGAGAGCGACGTAAACACCCTGTTGCAGTCGGTGAAGCTCAATGCGCAGCAGGCCGGTCAGCAATTGCCGGATGACAAGACCCTGCGTCACCAGATCCTTGAACGTCTGATTATGGATAACATCCAACTGCAGATGGCCAAGAAAATGGGGATTAACGTCTCCGATGCCGATCTGGACAAAGCCATCGGCAACATCGCCGCACAGAACAAAATGAGCATCGATCAGATGCGCAGTCGTCTGGCGTATGAAGGTCTGAACTACAACACTTACCGTTCACAGATCCGCAAAGAAATGCTGATCAGCGAAGTGCGTAACAACGAAGTTCGCCGCCGCGTCACCATCCTGCCTCAGGAAGTGGACTCACTGGCGACTCAGGTTGGCGCTCAGAACGGCAGCGATACCGAAATGAACATCAGCCACATCCTGATCCCGCTGCCGGAGAACCCGACACAGGCGCAGGTTGACGATGCTGAAGCCCTGGCTAAACAGCTGATGGGTGAAATCAACGGCGGCGCCGACTTCGGCAAGCTGGCCATCTCCTACTCTGCCGATTCCCAGGCGCTGAAAGGCGGCAACATGGGCTGGGGCAAGCTGCAGGAGATCCCTACCCTGTTCGCCGAAAGACTGGTTAATGCCAAAAAAGGCGACGTGGTTGGGCCAATCCGTTCCGGCGTCGGCTTCCACATCCTGAAAGTGAATGATATCCGTGGCGCCAACCAGTCGGTATCTGTCACCGAGGTTCATGCTCGTCACATTCTGCTGAAACCTTCCGTGGTGCTGACCGACGATCAGGCACGTGCCAAGCTGCAGGCGGTAGCCGAAGCTATCAAGAGCGGTCGCGCCAAGTTTGCTGACGAAGCCAAACAGCTTTCTCAGGATCCGGGTTCTGCACTGCAGGGCGGCGATCTGGGCTGGGCTTCTCCAGACATTTACGATCCGGCCTTCCGCGACGCGTTGATGAAGCTGAGCAAAGGCGAGGTCAGCCAACCGGTACACTCTTCCTTCGGCTGGCACCTGATCCAGCTGCTGGATACGCGTCAGGTGGACAAAACCGATGCGGCGCAAAAAGATCGCGCTTACCGCATGCTGTTCAACCGCAAGTTTGCTGAAGAAGCGCAGACCTGGATGCAGGAACAACGTGCTCAGGCTTACGTGAAGATCCTTGACGGTAATGCACAACAATAATCGTATCGTAATCACCCCCGGCGAGCCTGCCGGGGTTGGGCCGGATTTAGTGGCAGCGCTGGCGCAACAGGATTGGCCTGTTGAACTGGTGGTGTGCGCGGATCCGGCCTTGTTGCTTGAACGCGCCCGACAGTTGAACCTGCCGCTACAGCTGCGCACCTATCAGCCACAGCACCCCGCTCAGCCACAGCGTGCGGGTACGTTGACGGTATTGCCGGTTGCGACTGCTCATCCAGTAGTGGCTGGTGAGCTGAATGTCGGTAACAGCGCTTATGTGGTGGAAACGCTGGCGCGCGCCTGTGACGGTTGCCTGAACGGCGAGTTTGCTGCGCTGATCACCGGTCCGGTGAACAAGGGCGTGATCAACGACGCCGGTGTGCCCTTTATCGGCCATACCGAATTCTTTGCCGATCGCAGCGGTTGCGACCGCGTGGTAATGATGCTGGCGACCGAAGAGCTGCGCGTAGCGCTGGCAACCACCCACCTGCCTTTGCTGGCAGTGCCCGGTGCCATCACTCGCCAAAGCCTGTTCGAAGTCATCCGCATTCTCGACAACGATCTGAAAACCAAATTTGGCATCGCCCAGCCGCAGATATATGTCTGCGGACTAAACCCGCATGCGGGAGAAGGCGGCCATATGGGACGCGAAGAGATAGATACCATCATCCCGGCGCTAGACGCGCTGCGGACTGAAGGTATTCATCTGATCGGCCCGCTGCCGGCGGACACCCTGTTCCAGCCCAAGTATCTGCAACATGCGGATGCGGTGCTGGCGATGTATCACGATCAGGGCCTGCCGGTGCTAAAATACCAAGGGTTCGGCCGGGCGGTAAACATTACCCTCGGTTTGCCTTTTATCCGTACCTCGGTCGACCACGGTACCGCTCTGGAACTGGCCGGCACCGGCACCGCCGATGCGGGCAGTTTCAAAACGGCCTTGAATCTCGCCATTAAAATGATAATTAATTGTAATGAATAATAAAGTCCACCAAGGGCACTTTGCCCGCAAACGCTTTGGACAGAACTTTTTAACCGATCAGTTTGTCATCGATAGCATTGTTTCCGCCATTCACCCAATGCCGGGCGAAGCGGTCGTTGAAATCGGTCCCGGCCTGGGCGCACTGACCGAGCCGGTCGGCTCGCGCATGGACCGCATGACGGTGATTGAGCTGGACCGCGATCTGGCGGCCCGTCTGGCAAACCACCCGCAGTTGAAAGACAAGCTGACCATTCACCAGCAAGATGCCATGACGGTGAACTTCGCCGAAATGGCCGAGCAGGCTGGCCAACCGCTGCGCGTATTTGGTAACCTGCCGTACAACATCTCGACGCCGCTGATGTTCCACCTTTTCAGCTATACTCAGGCCATTCGTGACATGCACTTTATGTTGCAAAAAGAGGTGGTCAACCGCCTGGTTGCTGGCCCTAACAGCAAAGCCTACGGGCGTTTAACCGTGATGGCGCAGTACTACTGCAACGTTATTCCGGTGCTGGAAGTGCCACCAACTTCGTTCACTCCGGCGCCGAAAGTGGATTCCGCAGTGGTACGTCTGGTACCGCACAAGGTGAATCCAAATCCGGTGGGTGACGTGCGCATGCTGAGCCGCATCACGACTCAGGCGTTCAACCAGCGCCGGAAAACTGTCCGCAATAGCCTGGGGGATTTGTTCACTCCGGAGCAACTGACGGAATTGGGTATCGATCCGGTACTTAGAGCAGAAAATATTTCTGTGGCGCAATACTGTAAGCTGGCTAACTGGCTTTCAGCCAATCCCGCGCCGCAGCAATAAGGAGTAGTGATCATGATTGATTCGCCTCGCGTATGTATTCAGGTACAAAGTGTCTATGTGGAATCACAGTCGATACCTGAGGAAGAACGTTACGTCTTCGCTTATACCATCACCATTCGCAATTTGGGGCGTTTCAACGTGCAGCTGCTCGGCCGTTACTGGTTGATCACCAACAGCAATGGCCGTCAAACCGAAGTTCAGGGCGAAGGCGTGGTCGGCGAGCAGCCGCTCATTCCGCCCGGGGGCGAATTCCAATACACCAGTGGCGCCATTCTTGAAACGCCGCTGGGTACCATGGAAGGCCATTACGAAATGGTTGATCATCAGGGTCAGCCGTTCCAGACCGCTATTCCCGTGTTCCGCTTAGCCATTCCAACGCTGATTCACTGATTATGTCGACATATCTTATCGGCGACGTTCATGGCTGTTTTGATGAACTCAAGTCGCTATTGGCCCAGGTTACCTTCGATCCCCAACATGACCAGCTGTGGCTGACCGGCGATCTGGTCGCACGTGGCCCCGGTTCACTAGACGTGCTGCGCTACGTGCGCTCACTCGGACCGGCAGTACGCATGGTGCTGGGCAATCACGATCTGCATCTGCTGGCCGTTTATGCCGGCATCAGCCGCAATAAACCCAAAGATCGCATTACGTCGTTGCTGGAAGCGCCAGACGCCGATGAGCTGATCAACTGGCTGCGCCGCCAACCGGTGCTGCAGGTCGATGAGCAACTCAAGCTGGTGATGGCGCATGCCGGCATCACGCCGCAGTGGGACATTGAAACTGCGCAAACCTGTGCCCGTGAAGTGGAAGCCGTACTGAGCAGCGACAGCTATCCGCTGTTCCTCGACGCCATGTACGGTGACATGCCGAACAACTGGAGTCCGGAACTGAGCGGGCTGGCGCGCTTGCGTTTCAGCACCAATGCCCTGACGCGCATGCGTTACTGCTTCCCGAACGGCCAACTCGATATGATCTGCAAAGATGCGCCAGGCACTGCGCCTGCTCCGCTGAAACCCTGGTTTGATTTGCCACGATTGGTCGACGCCGATTACACCATTGTTTTCGGTCACTGGGCATCACTGGAAGGCAAAGGCACGCCGGAAGGCATTATTGGCCTGGATACCGGCTGTTGCTGGGGGGGCGATTTGACCATGTTGCGTTGGGAAGACCGGCAGTACTTTACCCAACCGGCCCATCGCAGCGATCTGTCCGACAGCGTACACCAGCAGGCCGCGTCATAATCCCGTCGGGGCGGCCAATGCCGCCCCGCTGTTTTCTTCTTAAGCCCCAATCACTCCACCGTCTTCACGCGTAATCATCAATACCGATGAACGCGGACGCGGGCTATTGTTCGGGAAATGAGAGTCACCTTCTTCACCCGGGTGCTGTACGTTGACGAACATCGTCTTGTAATCGGGGGTAAAGGTAATGCCGGTCAGTTCGCATGACTTTGGCCCAACCATAAAGCGGCGGATTTCGCCACTTTGCGGATCGCCCACCAGCATTTGGTTGTTGCCCTGTCCGGCATAGTCGCCCTTGTTGCTGTATTTGCCGTCGGTGAGGATCCACAGGCGACCGGTCTTATCAAAGCCCAGTCCGTCCGGACTGTTGAAAGTATTCTCGGCCGTGATATTGGGTGTGCCGCGATTCACGCCTTCCGGATGGGCAATCGGGTTACCGCACAGCGCGTAAATATCCCAATTGAATGACGCAGCAGTGGCATCACCGCCTTCATCCCAACGGATAATTTGGCCGTAGACATTGTTCGGTCGCGGGTTAGCGGCATTCAACGGCATACCTTCTTCACCACGTTTGCTGTTGTTGGTCAGCGTGCAATAGGCGCGCCCATCATGTGGATTGACGGCGATCCATTCCGGCCGGTCCATTTTGGTAGCCCCCACCTGCGCCGCAGCCTTGCGGGCGAAGATCAACACTTCCGCCTCATCGCGGAAACCATTTTCCGGCGTCAGGCCATTTTTACCGAACTCCAGCGCTATCCAGCGCCCGGTACCTTTCAGCGGTGTGCCGTTGGCGTCCCCGTCAAACTGCGCCACATATAAAGTGCCTTCGTCCAGCAGGCTGCGGTTGTTGGCCGGGTTAGCCACGTCAACCACGCCTTTGGATACGTATTTATAGATGTGCTCACCACGCTCATCGTCACCCATGTAGACCACCAGGCGACCATCCTTGGCGACGGTCACCGCCGCATTTTCATGTTTGAAACGGCCCAGCGCGGTATGTTTGATTGGCGTTGAGCCAGGGTTCATCGGGTCGATTTCGACGATCCAGCCATGACGATTGAATTCATTAGGGTTCTTCGCCACGTCAAAGCGTTCATCGTAATCCGGCCAGTTACGTTCAGGTTCGCTGACTTTCAACGTATAGCGCTTTTGGTCCGCCGTGGTCTTGTAGTCGGCCTGGTGAGTGCCGAAATAGGTATCGAAATTCTCTTCGCAGGTCAGGTAAGTGCCCCAAGGGGTTTTCCCGTTGGCGCAGTTACCGAAGGTACCCAATACCTTGCGGCCGCCAGGATCCGCCGCCGTTTGCAGCAGCACATGCCCGGCCGCCGGGCCGCTGAATTGCATCTCGGTGTTGGCGGTGATCCGGCGGTTATAACGCGATGGCCGCTCGACTTCCCAGCGTTGGCTATCACCCACTCGGCGGACCGCCACGATAGAAACACCATGGGCAGCCTGTGACTTGCGCACGTCTTCAAGACTGGTGGCTTTGGTACCGCCGTGAGCAAACAGGTATTGCTCGTTGACGTATTCGTTGTTGATGGCCATCACGCCGTGATTGTCATCAATCGGGAAGAAGCTCATACCGTCATTATTATCGCCGAACTGCTTTTCCTGATCGGCAGCGCTGTTGTTGCCCTGTGGGTCGAAAGCGGCAGCCCCCTCAACCAGCGGATCACCCCAGGAGATCAGCACCTCGGCGCGATAGCCTGGCGCAATCGCCACCTCATCAGCGGTGGAAGCGGCAATCCCTTTAAAGCCCAGCAGCTTGTTCGGTGGCAAATCTTCCGCCAGAGCCTGAGCGGAAACCGTCCAAATACCGCCGCCGAGGAAACCAGCCAGGCCAACGGCACCGGCGCTGCCCAGCAACAGTTTACGGCGAGTGGGATCGGTCAGGCGATCGGCATCTAATTGCTCAATTTTGGTCGTCATAGGTTTATTTCCTTTTTAATATGGCGCCGCGATCGAGATTCACCAGAGTTGCCGGGGCGCTCAGAGTTGGGCTTCATACTAATCAGGAAGTGTGACGAAAATGTTACAACGAAAAGTCAAGGAGAGGTGGGTGGTAAAAAGACAAAGGGCGCAATCACTTGCGCCCTCAGAAGGATAGGGTTAATCGCCGGTCATTAACGGCGTTCCAGGATCTCGAAACAATAGCTGTGAGAATTCAACTCATCGGCATCGTGGAACTCGCTGAACGAGGTTTCCCATTCGTCCGGCTCATAGTCTGGGAAATGGGTGTCACCGCCGACTTCGGCATCGATATGCGTCAGGTACATACGGTTAGCGCGTGCCAGGAACTGGGTATAAATACGCCCGCCGCCCATCACCATCACTTCTTCCACATCACCGGCAGCGGCCAGCGCTTCGTCCAGCGAAGTCGCCCAGGTCACCCCGGCGTCAGTGCCAGGACGGCTGCTCAACACGATGTTATGGCGGCCCGGTAACGGACGACCAATAGACTCGAAAGTTTTACGGCCCATAATAACCGGTTTATTCAGCGTGTTACGTTTAAACCACGCGAGGTCCGCCGGCAGGTGCCAAGGCATGGCGTTTTCCATGCCAATAACGCGATCCGCCGCCAAGGCAGCGATCAGGCTGATAATCATTGTTAAACCCTGTGTAGGCAGCAAAATTGCTCACACTATACGTAAAGCCCCAACGGTCGTCGATAGGCTAATCAAGCAATATGAATATATAAGATAGCTCTTATCAGTATATCTAATGCCCAACAATTTTGGCCCATGATCCTTAAACGCCGGGACGTTTGCGGTATAACCACAGCCCAGGCAATGACAGCCCAATAGATAATGCCCCCACGATAAAGCAGGCCTTGAGGAAGTTAGTCATCATGGTGGCCATCAGCGCCTCGCTGTAACCCAGATGCGAAATCTCCACCACGCTGATCATCGCGGTATAGGCCGAGATACCGGGGAACATCGGGATCACTGCCGCCACGGTAAACACCTTCGGATGCGCCAGCAGCCAGCGCGACCAATAAATACCGATGATGCCAATCAGGATCGCCGCCAGCAGCGATGACCATTCAATATTCATCCCCACATGCATCATCAGCATGCGGGAGCCGTGGCCAATCGCCCCCAACAGCGCACAATAGCGCAATGCGCGCAGCGGCACGTTGAACACCATGGCGAAACCCAACGCCGGCACCGCCGCCAGCAGCATATCCTGCAATAAGGCCCAGAGCAGACTCATGACCACCCCCGCAGATCCCACAGCGACATCGCCATCACCACGCCGATACAGGTAGCCAGCGTCAGCAGACTGGCCATCGCCCAGCGCGCCAAACCGGTATTGACGTGGCCCTTGAACATGTCGGCCACCGCGTTAATCAGCGGGAAACCGGGCACCAGCAGCAATACGCTGGCGGCCATCGCCACGGTGGAGGTTTCGTTAAACAGCGGCAGCCGCAGCAACAGCCCGGAAACCGAGGTCGCGACAAAGGCCGTCAGGCAAAAGTTAATCAAGGGATTCATGTGGCGCGCGGTCAGCACCTGACGCACCGACATAGCCAGGCCGCTGGCAATAAAGGTAACGGCAAAGGCCTTTTGATCGCCGCCGTTCAGCACGCTGAAACAACCGCATGACAGCGCCACCATCAATACCACCAGCCAGCGTGGATAACGCAAAGGGCGGATCTTGTCGAAGCGCCGGGCAACGTCATGCACATCCGCCAGCCGATGCTCCGCCAAAATAACGATGTGCTGCACCTCCGTCACCATCTGCATATTGATGCCGCGATCGACGTTCTTGCGAGTGGTGGTCAGACACTCACCGTGGCTGATGGTGGTCAATACCACCGCATTGGCCGAGATCGAACTTTCAACGCTGTCCATCCCCAGCGCTATCCCCAATCGGGTTGATAACTGCTCCACCACCGTGCTCTCTGCACCGTGCTGCAGCAACAGTAAAGCGCACTGAATGCACAGGCGGGTAATTTCACGCTGCTGTCGCTGCGCTTCCGGCTGGTCTATATGGGTTGTCTGATACATGAGGCCCCGTCGAGATCCCTGAGTGAATATTCATCATATTGCCAAACATTACCTCATTTGGTTGATGCGTATCAGGGGACGTGGCGTTATTATCGCCTCCATTACGCCTTTTGTGCAGAGAGTCAAATCATGCTTGAAACTTCGCTGTTCGTTGCTGGTATCGCCACCTTGGGCATGCTGTCACCCGGCCCGGACTTTTTCCTGGTGATCAAGAACGCCGCCCGCTACCCGCGTCTGGGCGCGATGATGACGGCTTTCGGCGTGATCTGCGGCGTCGCCACTCACATGTCTTACTGCGTCGCCGGGCTGGCGGTCGTGATCACCACCACGCCATGGCTGTTCAACGTGCTGAAATACGCCGGTGCGGTCTACCTGATTTGGGTCGGCATTCAGGCACTGCTGTCGCGCAGCGGCAGCAAGATGAACGTCAGTAACCTGCCGCCACAGCAAACAAGCCTGAAAAGTGCCTTTGTACAGGGCTATCTGTGCAATTTGCTCAACCCAAAAGCTACGCTGTTCTTCCTGGCGGTATTCACCCAGGTGCTGCAAATCGACTCAGGGTTGGGCGAAAAACTGTGGTATGCGGGGATTATCCTTGGCCTGTCTGCTCTCTGGTGGCCGGTTCTGGTGTTCCTGATCCAAAGCGGACCGGTGCGTCGTGGCCTGGAGAAAACGCAAAAGGTGGTGGATAAGCTGCTGGGCGGGATGCTGATTGCTCTGGGTATCAAGGTGGCGCTGAGTTAATTCGGCCATCGTGGGCGCAGCCCGACGGCTGCGCCCATTAGGCTTATCCCTTGGCTTCCACCACCTCATCTTCCGGCGCTTTGCCATCAATACTGCCACGCCACCCACTCTGCGGTACTCGCGCCAACCGATCCTGATCCTGTTCGATGGCCGCGCTGAGCATTTCTTTCGCCCGCTGCAGGCTGGCAACGCGGAATTCGGTATCCTGATAATTATCCAGCGTGTCTTCCAGCATTTTCAGGTTATAGCGGCGGAAAGTATCCGCTTTTTCCCGCGCCTCGTAGGCGTCCAGCCCCAGCAACTCCAGCGTCTCACGACCAATGCGCAACGAACTTTCAAAAGTTTCACGCTCCGGCTTTTCCACGCCTAACTGACGCAGCTGATACCAGTGATCGACATCACGCGCGCGTGCTACCACTTTTAGGTGCGGGAAGTGCCGTTTGGCCAACTCGGTCAGTTGCAGGTTAGCCTCCACGTCGTCGATGGCGTTGATCAACACCTTGGCGTGCTCGGCACCAGCGGCCTCCAGCAGATCGGCGCGGGTGGCATCACCATAAAACACCTTGGTATCGAACTTGCGCAGCGTTTCAATATGGTCAGGATCGTGATCCAACACCACGGTATGTACGCCATTGGCCAGCAGTAAACGGCCGGCTATCTGACCGAAACGACCAAACCCGGCGATGATCACGCTGGCGTTCTCTTCATCAATCACATCCGCCGGGCGTTCGTCTTTCGGCGTATTTTTCTCGAGCCGTGTTGCCACTACCAGCAGCAGCGGCGTCGCCGCCATCGACAGGGCAACCGCCAGCGTCAACGATTTGGCCCAGTCTGGCGGCAATACTCCGGCCAGTTGAGCGGCGCCGAAGATCACGAAGGCAAACTCACTGCCCTGACCCAGCAGGATCGCGAACATGCCGCGTTGACGCTTCGGTACCCCAAGCCAGGGGCCAATCAGCCACAGCAGCGCCGCCTTGATCAGCATAAAGCCCAGCAGCAGTGAGACGATCAGCAGCGGGTGATGAAACAAGGTACCGAAGTCGATCGACATGCCAACGCCGATAAAGAACAGCCCGAGCAGCAGCCCCTTGAACGGCTGAATATCGCTTTCCAGCGCATGGCGGTATTCAGAGCTCGCCAGCAGCACCCCGGCGAGGAAGGCGCCCATCGCCATCGACAGCCCGGCCATTTCCAGCAGAATGCCAAAGCCGAACACCAGGAACAGCGCCACGGCGCTGAAAACCTCACGCATGCCCGATCGCGCGACAAAATGCAGCAGCGGCCGGGTCACATAGCGTCCCAGCAGTACCACTATTGCCAGCGCACCCACCACTTTGGCCGCTGACAGGGAAAACGCCGCTAACGTAGTAGTAGCACCGCTGCTGGCCAGCAGTGGGATCATCGCTACCAGGGGGATCGCTGCGATATCCTGGAACAGCAGTGCCGCAAACGCACTGCGACCAATCGGCGACGGCGTCAGGTTACGTTCGCTCATGGCCTGCATGGCGATGGCGGTGGATGACAACGCCAGCGTCAGGCCAATCAGCAGCGCCACCTTCCAGTTCAATCCGAGGAAGTAGCAAAAGGCGCTCAGCGCCAATCCGCATGCTGCCATCTGAATAATGCCACCGCCAAATACCGAGGCGCGCAGCGTCCACAGCCGTTTCGGATCCAACTCCAGGCCGATGATAAACAGCATCAGCACCACGCCGATTTCGGCAAAGGTGAGGATCGATTCGGCATCGGAGACCAGCTTCAGCCCCCAGGGGCCAATAATGCAGCCGGCAATCAGGTAGCCCAACACCGAGCCCAGCCCGAGCCGCACCGCAATCGGCACAAACAACGCGGCCGATCCCAAATAGATCAGCCCCTCAATCATCATCTGGTGATTATCCATGCTCAACTCCCTGCTCGGCGGGTTCACCGTGTTCCATCAGATAGGCTACCAGCCGTTGACGGTAGGCTTCCCCTGCAGCAATCAGCGCCGGTTCATTACAGGTAAAGGTGTTATGCACGGCAAAATACGGTTGCCAATGCATACCGCAGTACAGCGCCGTCGCTTGCAGCGGCTGCCCGAGAGCCGCGAAGTTCGGGTAATCGCCCAGCTCGAAATGGTGTTCATCGCCACCGCTGGTCACTGCCCACAGCACATCTTTGCCCACCAGGGCATTGCCTTCATGACCATAGGCCCAGCCGTGCTCCAGCACCTTATCGATCCACAATTTCAGCAGCGGCGGTTGGCTGTACCATTGCATCGGATGTTGCAGCACCACCAGATCGGCGCGCTCCAGTGCCCGCTGTTCGGCATTGATATCGATATTGAAGTCGGGATACAGCTCATACAGCGAGCGTACCTCCACCTCGGGAATATCCTTCACGGCCTGCAGCAGGCGGTGATTGGCATGCGAATGCCGGGGATAGGGATGGGCGTAAATAATCAGAATCATTGTTGTCGTCGTTCCTTCGTTCCATGCCAATACATCAAGCATATACCAATCACACAGGGTGACAGTTTGCTGAATGATTGATAGCGGAAATTTCTAATTCACGACAACAAATTCACTGAACAAGTTAAAAAAATAAGGGCGCTGCAATGAACTGCAGCGCCCTGGCTTTTACGGCATCATCGAATTACTTGGTGATACGCGCGTGCAACTCCTGCACCGAAGTCACCTGTTCGGTCGGATCCGCTTTTAGCGCCATCGCGGTGGCAAAGCCGCCGTTCAGGGTCGTATCGTAATGCACCTTGTACTGCAATGCGCTACGACGGATCAGCTTGGAGTCCTCAATCGCCTGGCGACCGGCGGTGGTGTTGACGATGTAGGTGTATTCGCCATTCTTGATACGGTCCTGAATGTGCGGACGGCCTTCATGCACCTTGTTGACCAGGCGTGGGTTAATCCCCGCTTCGCCCAGCACCACGGCGGTACCGTGAGTGGCATCCAGCTCGAAGCCCTGTTTCAGCAGGCTTGCCGCCAGATCTACTACCCGGGCTTTATCGCCTTCACGCACCGACAGCAGCGCACGGCCCTGTTTTTTCATGCCTGACTGGCTGCCGAGCATCGCCTTGGAGAAGGCCTCGGCGAAGGTACGGCCCACGCCCATCACTTCCCCGGTAGAGCGCATTTCCGGCCCTAAAATCGGGTCGACGCCTGGGAACTTGTTGAACGGCAGCACCACTTCTTTTACCGAGTAGTAAGGCGGGATGACTTCTTCCGTCACGCCCTGCTCAGCCAGGGTTTTGCCTGCCATCACGCGCGCAGCCACTTTGGCCAACGGGACGCCGGTGGCCTTGGAAACAAACGGCACGGTACGCGCGGCGCGTGGGTTGACTTCAATCAGGTAAACTTCATTGTTCTTCACGGCAAACTGCACGTTCATCAAACCGCGCACCTGCAGCTCAAACGCCAGTTTCTCAACCTGCTGACGCATCACGTCCTGAATTTCCTTGCTCAGGGTGTAGGCCGGCAGTGAACAAGCCGAGTCACCGGAGTGCACGCCCGCCTGTTCGATGTGTTCCATGATGCCACCGATCAGCACTCGTTCGCCGTCGCAGATGGCGTCGACGTCGACTTCTACCGCGTCATCCAGGAAGCGGTCCAGCAGCACCGGGGCGTCGTTGGAGACGCTGACTGCGTTTTGGAAGTAACGGCGCAGGTCGATTTCGTCGTAAACGATTTCCATCGCCCGACCGCCCAGCACATAAGAAGGACGTACCACCAGCGGGTAACCGATCCCGGCCGCTTTCTCTACCGCCTGCTCAATGGTTGCCACGGTGGCGTTGGCCGGCTGTTTCAGGCCCAGACGGTGTACCGCCTGCTGGAAACGCTCACGGTCCTCGGCGCGGTCAATCGCGTCCGGGCTGGTGCCGATAATAGGTACGCCTGCGGCTTCCAGCTCGCGCGCCAATTTCAGCGGCGTCTGGCCACCGTATTGCACGATAACGCCTTTCGGCTTCTCGATGCGCACGATTTCCAGCACGTCTTCCAACGTTACCGGCTCGAAGTACAGACGGTCGGAGGTGTCGTAGTCAGTAGACACGGTTTCTGGGTTACAGTTGACCATGATGGTCTCGTAACCGTCTTCGCGCAGCGCCAGCGAGGCGTGCACGCAACAGTAGTCGAATTCGATACCCTGGCCGATACGGTTTGGCCCGCCGCCCAGCACCATCACTTTCGGACGGTCGTTGGTCGGGTTGGACTCGCACTCTTCCTCATAGGTGGAGTACATGTAAGCGGTGTCGGTGGCGAATTCCGCCGCGCAGGTATCCACACGCTTGTAAACCGGGTGCAGGCCATAGCCATGACGCAGCTTGCGGATTTCGCTTTCGGCGACGCCGGCCAAGGTGGCCAGACGCGCATCGGCGAAGCCTTTGCGCTTCAGGGTGCGCAGGAACTCTTTCGTCAGGCCGTTGATGCCGGTAGCGGCAACCTGCTCTTCCAGACGCACCAGCTCTTCAATCTGCACCAGGAACCAGCGGTCTACGTTGGTCAGGTTGAAGACGCCGTCAACGGACAGGCCGGCGCGGAAGGCGTCAGCGATGTACCAGATGCGGTCAGAACCGGCGTCTTTCAGCTCACGACGGATTTTGGTCAGTGCTTCCGGGTCATCCAGGCTCACTTTAGGGTCAAAACCGGTGGCGCCCACTTCCAGCCCGCGCAATGCTTTCTGCAGTGACTCTTGCTGGGTACGGCCAATCGCCATCACTTCGCCGACGGATTTCATCTGGGTAGTCAGACGGTCATTGGCACCAGCAAATTTCTCGAAGTTGAATCGAGGGATCTTGGTCACGACGTAGTCGATGGACGGTTCAAACGACGCCGGCGTACGGCCACCGGTGATGTCGTTCATCAGCTCATCGAGGGTGTAACCCACCGCCAGTTTGGCGGCGATTTTGGCAATCGGGAAGCCAGTGGCTTTAGATGCCAGCGCCGAAGAGCGGGATACGCGCGGGTTCATTTCGATGACGATCAAACGGCCGGTTTTCGGGTTAACCGAGAACTGCACGTTGGAACCACCGGTTTCCACGCCGATTTCACGCAGTACCGCCATCGAGGCGTTACGCATGATTTGGTATTCTTTGTCGGTCAGGGTTTGCGCCGGTGCTACGGTGATGGAGTCGCCGGTATGGATACCCATGGCATCGAAGTTTTCGATCGAACAGACGATGATGCAGTTATCGTTCTTATCGCGCACCACCTCCATCTCGTACTCTTTCCAGCCGATCAGCGACTCGTCAATCAACAGCTCTTTGGTTGGAGACAGGTCCAGACCACGCTCGCAGATCTCTTCGAACTCTTCGCGATTGTAAGCGATGCCGCCACCGGTGCCACCCATGGTAAAGGAAGGACGGATAATGCACGGGAAGCCGACGTCAGCGGCCACCGCCAGCGCTTCTTCCATATTGTGCGCAATACCGGAGCGCGCGGTGTCCAGGCCGATTTTTTTCATCGCCACGTCGAAGCGACGACGGTCTTCTGCTTTGTCGATCGCGTCAGCGGTAGCGCCAATCATGGTCACGCCGAACTCGGCCAGCACGCCCTGACGTTCCAGCTCCAGCGCGCAGTTCAGTGCGGTCTGGCCGCCCATGGTCGGCAGCACGGCATCCGGACGCTCTTTTTCGATGATTTTACGCACCACTTCCCAGTGGATTGGCTCGATGTAGGTCGCATCCGCCATTTCCGGGTCGGTCATGATGGTGGCCGGGTTGGAGTTGACCAGAATAACGCGGTAACCCTCTTCGCGCAGCGCTTTACACGCCTGGGCACCCGAGTAGTCGAACTCACACGCCTGGCCGATAACAATCGGGCCAGCGCCGAGGATCAGGATGCTTTTTATGTCTGTACGTTTTGGCATTTTTTACTGCTCCTGATTATTTGGCGTTAGAACGGTAAGTCTCAATCAGTTCGATAAAGTGATCGAACAGCGGCGCGGCGTCGTGTGGGCCCGGGCTGGCTTCAGGGTGGCCCTGGAAGCTGAACGCTGCTTTATCGGTGCGGTGAATGCCCTGCACCGTGTGGTCAAACAAGGATTTGTGCGTGACGCGCAGTTCGGCCGGCAGGTTGTTTTCGTCTACCGCAAAACCATGGTTCTGCGCGGTGATCATGACGCAGTCGTTATCCAGATCTTTTACCGGGTGGTTGCCGCCGTGGTGGCCAAGCTTCATCTTCACGGTTTTTGCACCGCTGGCCAGAGCCAGCAACTGATGGCCGAGGCAGATGCCAAACACCGGGATATCGGTTGTCAGGAACTGCTTGATGGCGGCGATGGCGTAATCGCATGGCTCCGGGTCACCCGGGCCGTTGGACAGGAAAATACCGTCCGGATCCATCTTCAAGACTTCATCCGCCGGGGTCTGTGCCGGCACCACCGTCAGGCGGCAGCCGCGATCCACCAGCATACGCAGAATGTTGCGCTTGGCGCCGTAGTCATAGGCCACCACGTGGAACGGCAGCTCAGAGGCCGGTTTGGCTTCCGGCAGGTCGCCTTCAAGCGTCCAACTGCCCTGCTGCCAGCTGTAGGCTTCCTGGGTGGTAACTTCTTTCGCCAGATCCATGCCTTTCAGGCCCGGGAAGGCTTTGGCCTTCGCTAACGCCAAGGCGGCATCCGGCGTGTCGGCGGCGATGATGCAGCCGTTCTGTGCCCCTTTCTCGCGCAGCAGGCGGGTCAGCTTGCGGGTATCGATATCGGCAATCGCCACGATGTTGTGACGCTTCAGGTAGTCAGACAGGCCTTCTTCGTTGCGATAGTTGCTGGCAATCAGTGGGAGGTCGCGAATGACGAGGCCTTGGGCGTGTACAGCGGAGGATTCTTCGTCGGAAGCATTGGTGCCGACATTGCCGATATGAGGATAAGTAAGAGTAACGATCTGGCGGGAGTAGGAAGGATCAGTGAGGATTTCTTGATAACCGGTCATCGACGTATTGAAGACCACTTCCCCCACTGCCGTACCCTCTGCCCCGATGGCCCGACCGTGGAATTGGGTTCCGTCTTCGAGAACCAATAGCGCTGACTTAATCAAAACACCCTCCAAGGAATAATCAATCACAATATTTGCATATTAATTCAGATATCACGATCTAAATCAATGCAAAAACCGCCCTCAAGGTCAATTTTTGGCAAATTGGGCGCATTTTAATGATGAGTGCTCCGCTTGTCTACCCAAAGCGCCATTTTTTCTCTTATTTTTGCACTTCTCGGCGTTTAATGGGGTCAGTAGCCATAAAAACACGTCTAAACTCGGGTGAGTAAACGGTTGCGAGCTCTAAAGACAGAAAATCACAATTCCCTGGGCACTTTTCCAGGCAGGAGATACGTTGGGAGGGGAAAAATCATCATAAATTAAAAGTTAATTACAAAAAATAGCAACCAAACAATAAAAACAACCTCAAACACAAATTTATCATGTTAAAAAAAAGGACAATAAAATTATTGCCCGTTAATCATAGCACTATGATTAATACAGCCACATCACGATGGCATACAAATCAATTATAACTGGTCCAAACCGAGCACATCACGCATATCAAACAGACCTTTATCATGGCCTTTAAGCCATATCGCAGCCTTAACCGCACCACTGGCAAAAGTCATGCGGCTGGAGGCCTTATGGGTGATTTCTACCCGCTCACCGATGTCGGCGAACATGGCGGTGTGTTCACCGACGATATCGCCAGCGCGAATAGTGGCAAAGCCAATGCTCTTCGGATCGCGTTCACCGGTATAACCTTCACGCGCATACACCGCGCACTCTTTCAGATCGCGCCCCAATGCGCCGGCAATCGCCTCGCCCATCGCCAAAGCCGTCCCCGAAGGAGCGTCTACCTTATGACGATGATGCGCTTCAACAATCTCAATATCGGTATAGTCGCCCATCACCTGCGCAGCTTTTTCCAGCAGCTTTAACACCAGGTTCACGCCCACGCTGAAGTTGGCGGCGAAGACGATGCCAATCTGCCCAGCCGCGGCACGGATGGCTTCTTTACCCACATCATCGAAACCGGTGGTGCCAATCACCACGGCTTTTTTGTGCTCGACGCAGAAAGCCAGGTACGCCAGGGTGCTTTCCGGACGGGTGAAGTCGATCAGGATATCGAAATCGTCGGCCACTTTTTCCAGGCTGTCGCTGACGGTTATGCCCAGCGCACCAATGCCCGCCAGTTCACCGGCGTCGGTCCCAATCAGGCTTGAACCTGGGCGCGATACTGCCGCCCCCAAAACCACGCCCTGCGCCTGATGTACCGCCTGGATCAATTGGCGGCCCATACGGCCGCCGGAACCCGCAATCGCAATGCGGATGGGTGAATCAGTCATACTTGCTCTCTTGTTGATTGATTTCATTACCCTAAATAATTGGAGCTGTATCAAGGCGGCAAGCGAGCTTATCCCAATGAGCTTACTTCAGTAAGTGATTCGGGTAAGTGAGCGCAGTCAACACAGATACAGCTTCAAGTATGACGGGTATATCGGTTCAGGGTAACTGCCTCGTCCTATCATCGCCAGAGGATTCATTTCATAATTAGAAAATTATGATATCCCCCACTTTTCATCAGTAATGCTGTCAATGGGTTAACAATCAGGCCGATCAACGCCCATTGACGATTGTACATAAACATGCAATTTGAACCGGTGAAATTTGCATGAAAAAACGCTCGTTTTCTTCATTCAAACCGGCACAGGTACCACCAGCACGCCGCTTAGCTTAGTATAGGGCGCAACTGCCGCTTTAATTACCTGAGAACCACGGATGAAAACCGCGCAAACCACCATATCGGAAACCCTGACGCAAGATTTGGCCCGCCGCATCATCAGTGGCGATCTGCCGCCTGGGCTGTCGCTGCCGGGGGAGAATGAATTGGCCTTGCAGTATTCGGTTTCACGCACTTCGGTACGTAACGCGTTGCAGGTGCTGGCGGCGAAGGGGTTGGTCTCCATTCAGGCCAAGAAGCGCAGCACCGTCAATGCCCGCGAGCAATGGAGCTTTTTGGATCCTGACGTACTGAGCTGGTTGGCGGAAGGCAGTCTCGACCAACAACTGGTCGAACAATTGATGGTTACCCGTCTGATCTTTGAACCGAATATCGCGGCATTAGCGGCCGTTAACGCCACCGGTCATGACCTGGCCGCGCTGGAAGATGCTTGCAAACTCATGTCACAAGGGCAACAGCAGGCCTGTCGCCAACTCTTCGAGCAGGGCGATATGGCATTTCACCTTGCCTTGCTGGGCGCCAGCCACAATCCTTTTTTGTATTCATTGGGGAGCGCACTTTCTGCGGCCATGGCGCTCTCTTTCCAGCAAACGCTGGAAGAAGATATCCGGCTGACCAAAAGTGCGGTTGAAGAGCACCAACAATTGCTGGAGGCCATTCGCTTCAAACAGGTAGAAACCGCACGCCAGCGCATGCGTGTCATTCTGCTCAATGCGGCCAAAAAGAATCACTGGCAGCAGCAACCGGAAATGTTCGCCCACATCCTCTAAAAATCCCTCTTTGCTGTAATTTCGATCGCCCTCACAGATCCTGAGCAATTTTCGCTCTAGCATTCTTGTATGACAAGACTGCATGGTTTGTATTACTTTAATGAATAACAACTGGATTGGTATCGATTGGGGCACCACTAACTTCCGCGCTTTTTTAATGTGTGGGGAGCAATGCCTAAGTAACCTCAGCCATCCCTGCGGGTTGCTGGCCGTGGAAAAAAACCGGTTTGCCGACACCCTGCATACCTTATTGCAGCCCTGGTTAGTCGAACATGGCGCTTTGCCGGTGGTCATGGCCGGCATGGTGGGATCACAACAGGGGTGGCATGAGGTTGCCTACATAACCCAGCCGTGCGGCCTGAAAAGTTTGGCGGCTGGGGCCATGAAATTCACCACTGACTGGGGTAGCCCAGCGTGGATCATTCCCGGCGTTCAGGGGCTGGGGCTGGCTCAGCAGCCCGAAGTGATGCGAGGAGAAGAAGTGCAGCTGCTCGGTTTGGCCAGACGACATCCAGCGGCGCAATGCCTGGCAATTTTACCCGGAACCCACAGCAAGCATGTTCAGTTGAATCAGGGAGAAATCGGCCACTTCTCAACCTTTATGACCGGCGAACTGTTCTCGTTGCTCAGCCGGCACTCCATTTTGGGCAACGCCCTGCCGGAACAACAGGAGGACGCGCAGGCGTTCATCCTCGGGGCCGATACGGCACGCAGCGGTGCCCCCCTCAGCCACCTGATTTTCTCGGCACGTACCCGCCGCCTCAGCGGTGAAATCGCCGCGGAAAATATACACAGCTACCTTTCCGGCTTGTTGATCGGTAATGAGCTTCAGGCGCTGCCCGCGCACCAGCCCATCTGGGTTGTCGCCAGCCCCCCGCTGGTTGCGCGCTACCAAATGGCGGCGGAACCCCTGGGCCTGTCATTGCGCGCCACGGATGGCGATAGCTGCTTTATCAACGGATTAAGTCAACTGTATCCCCTACTACAAGGAACCGCCCAATGAGCCCAGAGATCTTCCTCCAACAGTGGCAGCAACAGCCGCTCCCCCTGGTCGCTATTTTGCGTGGCATCACGCCTGAGGAGGCTGAGCCCGTCGCCGAAATTCTGCTGGACTGCGGCTTCCGTTTTCTGGAGGTACCGCTTAATAGCCCCACCCCGTACGACTCTATTCGCGTGATCAGGAAAACCGTCGGCGACAGGGGTTTTGTCGGCGCCGGCACCGTCCTGAACGTCCAGCAGGTTGAAGAGGTGGCCAAAGCCGGGGGACAACTGATTATTTCCCCCAATACCGACGCCGCGGTGATCGGCCATTCCCGTTATTTGAATCTGATTAGCATGCCCGCCGTGGCCACCCCTTCCGAAGCCTTCTGCGCCCTTGCCGCCGGAGCCAGCGGATTGAAGCTGTTCCCGGCAGAAAGTATTACCCCAGCGGTAACCAAGGCGCTGCGTGTCGTGCTTCCCCAAAGACTGGTTTGCTTGCCGGTAGGAGGGATCCAACCGGATCCCCTGCAGATGCGCGCCTATATCCAGGCGGGCAGCAACGGGTTTGGGCTGGGAGGCGGACTCTATCAACCCGGCATCAGCCTGGCGGCATTACGTCAACGCGCGCTGGCCTATCAGGCCGCCTGGCGTCAATCGGTGGGGTAACACCTCACGCCTCAGTACCGTACTGCCGCAGCCCAAGGCTGCCGATCGCTCCTTGAATACGCCGGCATAACCCGGCTAATAAAAATAAATCAGAGGAAACCATCATGAAGCTGACCACGGAAAATCCAACGGCGGAACAGGCCGCTGAAACGCGGGTGTACGGTAAAATTACTCGCCGTCTGATCCCTTTCCTGATTTTGTGCTATTTCTTCGCCTATCTGGACCGCGTTAACGTCGGGTTCGCCAAGCTGCATATGCAAGACGCCCTGAGCTTCAGCGATACCGTCTATGGTCTCGGTGCCGGCATTTTCTTCATCGGCTATTTTATTTTTGAGCTGCCAAGCAACCTGCTGATGCAACGCTTCGGGCCGCGCTTTTGGATTGCCCGCATCATGGCCACCTGGGCGATCCTGTCCGCGGCCATGATGTTTGTCACCACGCCAACCACCTTCTATGTATTGCGTTTTCTGCTTGGCGTGGCCGAGGCCGGCTTTTTCCCCGGCATCGTGTTCTATTTAACGCTGTGGTTCCCTTCATGGCGTTCCGCCCGCACGCTGGGGCTGTTCATTCTGGTTACACCGCTGTCGGTGATTATCGGCAGCCCGCTTTCAGGTTTGATCCTCAAACTGTTCGAAAATGTCGGCGGTTTACACAACTGGCAGTGGTTGTTCCTGGTCGAGGCCATTCCCTCTTTCTTGCTGGCCTTTGTGGTGCTGCGTTACCTGGATAACAACGCGGCTGAAGCCAAATGGCTCACCGCCGAAGAAAAACAGATCGTGCAAACCGATCTGGCCAAGGATCGCGCCAACCGGGATCGCGCAGCAAATGGCAAAGCAGCCCATAGCCTGAAAGAGATGCTGGCTAACCGCTATGTCTGGCTGTTGGCGTTGATTTTTTTCAGTTTCAACGTCGGTTATTACGGCGTCAGTTTCTGGTTACCTTCCATTATCAAAACCTCAGGCATCAGCGACGATTTCCAAATCGGCCTGCTGGCTGCGTTGCCTTACGTGTTTGGCGCCGTCTTTATGATCTGGAACAGTCGCCATTCCGATCTTAAGCAGGAACGTCGCTGGCATATCGCCATCCCGGCGGTGATTGGCTGCATCGGCCTGACGTTGAGCGCTTACTGCAGCGGCTCCACCTTCTGGATGATGACGTGGATATGCGTAGCAATGTCCGGCACCCTGGCGCTGATCCCTACCTACATCAGCCTGCCCGGCACCCTGCTTTCCGGCACCGCCGCCGCTGCCGGTATTGCTCTGGTGAATTCTGTCGGCAACCTCGCGGGTTTCTTCGGCCCCACGGTGCTCGGCTGGCTGAAAGATCAAACCGGACAAACCGACAGCGGCCTGTACATTCTGGCGGGCTTCCTGTTGCTCTGCGCCCCGTTGATTTTCATGCTGCCGGCCAAACTGGTCTCCCCTAAAAAAAACCATGACTTGCAACACCAACATATTGCTCAGTCTGACGCTGACAATCCTTTAAATATCACTGAGAGATCTTGATTATGAGCGGATGTGGAACCTGTAGCAGCGGCGGTTGCGGCTCGCATTTCAACCCCATTCTGGAAGGCGATGATGGCGCGCTGAAGCGTGCGCTATACAAATCCATGGGGCACAGTGACGAGCAACTGCGCCGTCCGGTGATCGCCGTGGTCAACAGCTATACCAACGCGACAGCCGGCCACGCCAATCTGAATGAGCTGACGGCCAAGGTATTGCAGGGCATTGAAGAAGCCGGTGGGGTCGGCATGGTGTTCGGCACCATCGCTCCCTGTGACGGTATCGCCGAAGGGCATCTCGGCATGCGCTACATTCTGGCCGCTCGTGAAGTGATCACCGCCTCCATCGAAGTGATGATGCGTGCCCATCGTTTCGACGGCATGGTGTTACTTGGCTCCTGCGACAAAATTGTCCCCGCCATGCTGATGGCGGCGGCACGGCTGGATATTCCGGCCATCATGGTTAACGGCGGGCCGATGTACCCGGCTGAATATAAAGGCAAACACTGGGACGGCAACATCGTCACCGAGGCCATCGGTTGGAAGATGCGCGGCGAAATCGATGAGGCGGAATTTGCCCATATCGAAAATATCGCCGAACCCGGCCCGGGTTCCTGCACCATGTACGGCACCGCCAACACTATGTGCTGCATCGGTGAAGTGTTGGGTATGAGCCTGCCTGGCAGCAGCACGCTGCCGGCGGTTTCGGCCGAACGCCGCGAGTGCGCTATCGAAACCGGGCGCACCGCGGTGGAACTGGTATTGAATGGCGTCAATGCCCGCCAAATTATCACCGCCGAGTCGATCCGCAATGCGGTGATCTACCTGCTGGCCACCGGCGGCTCCACCAATGCCATTCTGCATCTGCAAGCCATTCATTACGAAGCGGAATTAGGCCATCTGCCGCTGTCCGTCTTCGATGAGTTGAGCCACCAGGTACCGCTGGTTGCCTCGCTCTATCCGGCCAGTGAACATGACATGATTGATTTTTGGGAAGCGGGTGGCGTACCGGCAGTAGAGCTTGAGATTGCCAAACTGCTCGATCTCAATGCGTTAACCGTCACCGGCAAAACCAAAGCTGAACTGCTGGTGGAAACCCGGCCAAGCCGCCGCCCGGAAGTCATCCATACCCTGGCCATTCCGGTGCGGAATGAAGCTGGCGTTGCCGTGCTGCACGGTAATTTGTCACCGTTGGGCTGCGTGGTGAAACCTGCGGCAGTGCCGGAAAATTTGATGCGCTTCCGGGGGCCCGCCGTGGTGTTCAACAGCGAGCAGGAGTCCGTCGAGGCGATTATGTCCGGCCAGATTAAGCCGGGTAGCGCCCTGGTCTTGCGCTATGAAGGGCCTAAAGGTGGCCCCGGCATGCCGGAAATGTATAAGCCGATGAAATCGCTGGAAGGCATGGGCCTGGCTGACAGTTGCGCTCTGATCACCGACGGCCGTTTCTCCGGCTCCAACCGCGGGCTGTTTGTCGGCCATATCTCGCCTGAAGCGGTGGACGGCGGCGAGCTGGCATTAGTGCAAGACGGTGACGAAATATCCATCGATATTCCCGCGCGTACTCTTACACTGCACGTTGACGAGACGATGTTGGCGCAGCGGCGCCAAAACTGGCACCCCGTGGACAAAGAAGTGCCGCGCGGCTTCCTGCGTTTATATCGTCGCTGGGCTTTACCTGCTGCGCAGGGTGCCGTACTGGCCGATCGGGAGGAGGAATAATGGGCCGTTACCAAGCTATCGACATTGAAGGGGTCAACCCTATCGTCGCCATGCCGTTCAAGGCCAATGGCGAAATCGACCCGCTGAGTTTTACCCAGTTGCTGGAGCATCTGGCAGCAACCGGCGTTCAGGGAATGACGCTGTTTGGCATCGCCAGCGAATTCCCGAAGCTCGAGGAGCCTGAGCGTGAACGCCTGGCGGAGATATTTATCAGCGAACTGGCAGGAGCCCCGCTGTATCGCGCTATCTCGGTCACCGATCACAGCAGCGAAGTCGCCGTCAAACGCGCTCGTCATTATCAAGCTCTGGGCGCCGACGCTTTGATGCTGCTGCCCCCCTTTTTCCTTCAACCCAGCCCACAGGCGATCCAGCAGCATATTTTCGCCGTTCTGGAGGCCGTAGACATCCCGGTAATGGTGCAATACGCGCCGAGTGAAACCGGTATGCCGATCACCCCGCAACAATTGGCCGACGTGGCAGCCCGCTATCCCCATGCGGTGTTCAAAATTGAATGTAATCCGCCGGTGGAATACACCAAAGAATTTCTGCAACTGGCCCCTGAAGCCAACGTGCTGAACGGCTATGCCGGGCTTTATATGTTGCAGATGTTGGCGGCGGGCGGCAAAGGCGTGATGCCGGGTTGCTCGTTCAGCGAGATTTACCTGCGTATTTATCGCCATTGGCAGGCCGGTGAAGTGGAACAAGCGAATAGGCTGCATCAGGCATTGTTGCCTTACATCCAACGCTGGATGAGTCACTGCGAATACATCATTCAGATCGAAAAGACCGTCCTGCAACGACGCAATATCATCGCCACCGATTACTGTCGCCACCCCGGTTGGCAACTGACTGCAGAAGATCGGCTGATGATCGACCGATTTTTAAGTCAATTTTCCCTGTGACCACAGTGGCAGTCCATCGCGATTGTGATGGACTGCCGAATACAAAAAATGGGGGCCGAAGCCCCCGTGATAAAAGCGACTTAAGCGGTTAACGCCGCCACCTCTTCGGCAATCGCCGCCAGCGCATCATGGCGAGCATAATCGGCCTGAACCCATGCCGCATGCTGTCGGTAGGCTGGTTGCGTCAGGATCTGCTGCACGGCATGGCGCAGCTGCGATTCGTCCGGATTGCTGGTGTGCAGATTAATGCCGCAGCCAGCTGCCACCACCCGAGCAGCCGCCTCTAGCTTGTCCTCGCCGGTACCGGCGATAATCAACGGCACGCCCTGATCCAACGCGTAGTTGATTGAGCCGTAACCGCCGTTGGTGATCAGCACTGCGGCCTGCGGCAGCCAGCGTTCGAAAGAGATAAACTCCCGCACTCTGGCATTGTCCGGCAGCCGCTCCAACAGCCCGTCGACCGAACGCCCCCCGGTGGTCGCCAGCACCCGTACCGGTAACTGTGCCAGCGCCTTCAGCGTCGGAACAATCAACTGATGCAGATCGACATTCGCCAACGTGCCCTGGCTGACAATCACCAGCGGCCGTTGGTCCGTCTCATCCCAGAGGGCTTCGCTCGGCAGTTGCATCGGGGCGCTGCGCAACGGGCCAATAAATCGCACGCCGGCCGGCAAATCGTCACGCCGATATTCCAGCGCAGGGGTCGCCAGTTGCAAGAAACGATCGCAACCGCCAATCAAGGCATCGCTAAAGGGTTGGTGCAGCGGCCTGCCACCGGATTGCGTCATCGCGGCGTCAAAACTCTGCTGCACCTCATCAATCAAGGCACGCGTGGCGTCATCCACCAGCTGTTCGCGACGTAGCTCCCGCGGCAACAGCGCCGGAGGAATGCGCGGCCCGTAGAAGATGGAATCTTCAGACGAGAATGACAGCGGCGTTACGCCAATACCGATAACCGGAGGGCGATCTTCCGCCTGCAGCAGCGGCAATACCCCGTAGAAACAGTTTTCCACCATCAGCAGATCGGTAGCCTCGGCGGCGATCACCGTACGCAACTGTTGATTCAGCAACGGGATTGGAGCGGCGAAAAAGTCTTTCAACGCCAGCGCCATCTGCACATTGCCCGGCGGCAGTGCAGCGCGTTCAGGAAAGTGTTCCTCGAGATAGCGATAGTCGAAATCGACCTTGGGATCGAAGGCAACAAACTTCGCCCCTATCGCCTCCGCACGTTCACGGAACAACGCGCCGGTCATCACCCGAACCTGGTGCCCTTGCGCAATCAGGTGCCGGGCAATGCCCAGCATCGGGTAGACGTGACCGGGCGTTGCCACGGCGGTCATCAGAATACGTGCCATAACTCTTAAGCCTCTGCGTTGGCCGGTTTCAGCGCCAGATTGGCGCACACCGGGTTGCTCTGTATATGAACCCGTTGTAAATGGCGGGCCGAGCGGGCGGTAAAGCCTTCACGCCCGTGCAGCAGCGAGAAGTTATCTGCGATCACCACATCACCCTGCTGCCACTGGTGGGCGTAATAGTGGCGCGGATCGTAGAGATGCTGCTGCAGAGTCTGATGGAACGCTTCCTGCTGATCTTCCGGCACCCCGTGATATTCCAGCGCATGCTGGTTGAGGAATTTCTTCCCTTCTGTCGGCGGTTCGTTGTAGCGCATGATCAGCCCACTACCGCTCGGGTGCGTCACCACCAGCGGCGAACACACCTCACCACCGTAGTGCACCACCTGCTTGATGCGGTATGAGATAGACACCGTCAGCCACTGAGCCAGCTGCGACTCATCGGCATTGGCCAGCAGGCGCGTGGTATCGACAAAGGTAGTGCAACCCCCTTCATCCTGCGAGGGCGCGGCTACACAGTGAAACAGCTGAAATTCCGGGATGGTCGGTTTATACATGCCGTCCCAGTGCAGCGGCACATAGCTGCTGTCGAAAATATGGTCCTTGGCGTCTGGATGTTCTTTCACATCCAGCACCGCGCCGAAGGGCCACATCATGATCTCACCCCAATTGCCGGCATAACGGGTCAATACCCGCGGATCGGTAAAACCGGAATCGAAGCCGCGCAGCACCAACAGGTGATGCTGCTGTGCCAGCGTCCGCAGCGCCGCTACCGGCAGCTCGCTGATGGATTGCCCCGGGCGTTCAGGGGTCAATACGGCGCCAAAGGGGCTATTGAGTTCAATACGGCAGTTCAATTGTTGATTGTCCATCGGTGACTCTCCTTGAAGCAAATTTGCTGCTCACACGGCAACCGTGCCGTTAAAAGACGCTCGCCAAGATAGCGGGCGTAAGGTGGCGCGTTACACCACTTGAGGTTGTTCAATCAGGTAATGGCTTGGCGTACCGCGGATCGCCACCAATTCGCCCTCTAACTCCTGAGCGTCTTTGCGTTTCATCAGTACGAACTGTCCGTTGACGTTAGCCGCGACCCCGTGCCACGGTGTCAACCAGTCGTCCTTGGTTGGCATCATATGAATGCCTATTTTCAGACTGTCGGCAGGCTGCGGGTGGATCGACAAGCGGATCGCCGCCGGAAAATGCTGAGCCAGCAGATTACCCCAGGCCCAGCTGCGTTGAATCACGCCGCAGGCCCGCAGCTTGGCGTCTTTCTGCAACGCGGCATTCGAGCCGCTGTAGCCGGGCAGTTGACTGTCTTCATACAGGAAGCGGGTAATGGCGCGGTACAGTTGCAGCCCCTGCTCGCTTTCCATCAGCTGTTGTTTGATTGCCGACTCCGATTCGGCATAACCGTCGACCAGCAACTGGCGCAGCAAGTCGTAGTCGTCAGTGTGTTCCGCCAGCCCTTCCACGTCCCCCAGGTTGAACACGCTCAGATGCGTGGCCCCAACCTCATGCAGCAGAGTTTCAATTTCGCGCTGATAGTGGTTGATGGCATCGTCACTGACGCGGATTAAATCGCCGAAGACATGACCATCCGAACAGATGACAATATGCGCACCCGGCGGATAATAAAGCTGAATACGCTGGCAGAGGGAATTAAGGAATATCAACGATAAGCGTTCCGCCATATCGGGTACCGCACCGATCACCTTATTAGTATTGGGTGATTTTGTCGGAAAGGCCGGCAGTACAAACTCAATCCGCCGTTGTTGTTCAATGAATGCCCGGATGCGCGGCAATTGCACCTGAGTGACCAGTCGCTCCTCGTCGGAATTTGATGTTTCTATCCCTGGGAATCGGCGCCGATATTGCAATAGCTCATGAAGGATCTTTAACGATATTTTTTCAATACGGGCACTGTCCACAATTAACTCCTGTTCAGATTATGGCGCAGGTGATTTATTCACAAACGCAATAAGACTTTTCGAAAAAAGAGGCATCACCAGGGAATAATACTCACTGCTGATATTTATCTGCTTCAGGCAATATAGAAGAGATGGTGCTATATTATTAGCCCGTATAATTAACAATCTTGGTTAAGTTGAACTTAACAAACTATGAGTAATATTCTAAAACGCATGGCCATTTTTTCTAAAGTTGTCGATTGCGGCGCGTTCAGCATGGCAGCCAAGGAATTAGGCATTACCACCTCTGCCGTCAGCCAGCATATCCGCCTGTTGGAAAACGAGCTCGGCATTCAATTACTTCTGCGTTCTACTCGCTCACTGAGCCTGACCGAAGCCGGGCTCTGTTTTTATGAAGATTGCGTTTTAATGCTGCATGCCGCCGAGCGGGGGCAACAACGTATCGCCGCCCTGCGCGGCGAACTGAGCGGTGAATTGCGCGTCGCGACCTCTACCGAGTTCGCCACTCACTATTTGGTGCCTGCACTGCAAAGCTTCCTTGATGAACACCCGCGCATCACGCTGAGGCTGGAGATCCACGACGAGAAAATCGACCTGATAGGACAGCGTATTGATCTGGCGATCCGTGGCGGTGTATTGGCTGATTCCAGTTACGTTTCAACCCGCCTTGCGCGCTTTCGTGAGGTATTATGTGCATCACCAGCCTACCTTGCGGGACATGGTATTCCCGAGAGCCCACAAGCGTTAACCCGGCATCAATGGGTGACTTTTACCCCCTTGGGCAACCCGCAATTTGTTCGCCTGCTCCACCACAACGGCGATGAACATCGGCTACGAATGACCGGGCGTCTATTTACCAATAACGGTATGGCCATGAAAGAACTGGCGCTGGCGGGCAAAGGGATCATCCGTAATTTCTTTGTCAATGTTGAGCGTGAATTACACAATGGCGATTTGGTGGAAATCCTGCCTGAATGGCGATTACCAGAGATTAATTGCTATGCAATTATGCCGCGACGGGACAGCCAACCTTTAAAAGTTCGCCGTTTGCTTGAGCATATGAAAATCCATCTGCAGCAAAAGGAGAAAAATTCTTTAAACCAGTTGCGAACTTAATTAAATAAACAGTGTCTGCAACGACAATTAATTTAGTTATTTAACCTCTCAGCCCTTTGCTGACCAACACCAGACTTTATTTAGATTGCAGACTAATGATATTAGTCTTAATAACTTTATTATTGCCTATATAAGCGCTTCATTTTTCATTAATTCAAATTGTCAGAACAAATTTGACTTTAAATAACAGAAAATTTGAATTACATCCTATTACTTCCTCTCGATCTAATATTGCCCCCCGTCCCCCGATCCACAAATGCAAAACGGGGAGCCTAAGCTCCCCGTTCATTTATTTACCACTGTGGCCTAGTCAACCTGCCGGATATCGACCCGCAGCTCTTTTGGCACTTCAAACACGATATTCTCTTCACGGCCGCTGACTTCATGGACGTTAAGGCCGCCCAAGGCTTTCAGACGGGCGATCACGTCCTGTACCAGCACGTCAGGGGCGGAAGCACCGGCGGTAACGCCGATGTTACTCGCGTTCTTCAACCAGGCTTCCTGAATATCCGCGGCGGAATCGATCAGGTAGGCCGGCTTGCCAACGCGCTGAGCCAATTCAGCCAGACGGTTGGAGTTGGATGAGTTCTTCGAGCCCACCACTAACACCACGTCCGCATCCCCGGCCAGGTTCCGTACCGCTTCCTGGCGGTTGGTCGTGGCATAGCAGATGTCGTCCTTACGTGGCCCGATGATGCTCGGGAAGCGCTTGCGCAAGGCGTCGATCACGTCAGAAGTGTCATCCACCGACAGCGTGGTTTGCGTCATAAAGCACAGGTTGCTTTCATCCTTCACCTGCAGCTTCCACACGTCGTCCGGCGACTCAACCAGATACATGCCCCCCTTCGGGTTGCTGTACTGGCCCATGGTGCCTTCCACCTCCGGATGGCCAGCATGGCCAATCAGGATAGCCTCAGTGCCACGACGGCTGGCGCGCGCCACCTCCATATGCACTTTGGTTACCAGCGGACAAGTTGCGTCAAACAGCATGGTCAGATCGCGCGCCTTGGCTTCCGCCCGTACCGCTTGGGAAACCCCGTGCGCCGAAAAGATCAGAATCGACCCATCCGGCACTTCACCGATCTCCTCAATAAACACCGCCCCGCGCTCGCGCAGGCTGTCCACCACATAGCGGTTATGCACCACTTCGTGGCGTACATAGATAGGCGCACCGTAAATTTCCAGTGCGCGCTCTACTATGCTGATCGCACGATCAACCCCGGCGCAGAAGCCACGTGGGTTAGCCAGCAATATTTGCATGCGTCTCCTCCTGCACGGGATCAATCTCCAGCACTTCAATATCGAAGCTCACCGGATGGCCCGCCAGCGGATGGTTGAAATCAACGGTAATCGAATCTTCCGCAACTTCACGCACCACGCCCGGCATTTCACTGCCGTCGACGGCGGTAAACAGCATGATGGTGCCCACATCCGGTACCCCAGTCTCCGCGAAATCGCGACGTGAGAAGTACTGGACCAGGTCCGGGTTCTCTGCACCGAATGCGGCTTCCGGCTGCAAGGTAAAGGCGCACTTGTCGCCCGCACGCAGGCCAATCAACTCCGCTTCCAGCGGTGCTGAGAGGCTGCCGTCACCCAGACGGAACAGCGCCGGTTTGCCGCTGCTACGGGTAGATTCTGCGGTCGAACCGTCTTCCAGTTTCAGCGTAAAGTGAACCAGCACTGCGCTGCTACCGTTAACCTGAACCGTCATATTACTCACCTTTACTCTTTGCGCTTTTGCTCGCCGGCGACAAGAAGCCTTCAAGCACGATCATCGCCGCCCCCACGCAGATAAAGCTATCCGCCAGATTGAAGGTCGGGTAGTGCCAGTCGCCTACGTAGAAGTCGATGAAATCGACCACGAAACCGTGCCACAGGCGATCGAACAGGTTGCCGAGCGCCCCGCCGATGATAAAAGCATAGGCAATATTATTCAGCTTTTGCTGCGCCTGACTGCGGTACATCATCACCAACAGCACCGCAACGATAGCGACGGCGATGCCGGCAAAGAACCAGCGCTGCCAGCCGCCGTGATCGGCGAGGAAGCTGAAGGCGGCGCCGTAATTGCGCGCATAAAACAGATTGAACGACGGGATCAGCGGCTGGGACTGGCCCAGCACAAAGTTACCGAGGATCCACTGTTTGCTGGCGAAATCCAGTACCACCACCACCACCACCAGCCACAGCCAGCGCAGACCGGTCGAACAGATTGGTTTACTCATTTAGGCAAACTTACGCTTTTCGCCGTCACCGGCTACGTTGATCACACAGCGGCCGCAAAGATCTGCATGCTCCGCCACCAGGCCGATATCGGTGGTGTAATGCCAGCAGCGCGGGCACTTCTCACCTTCTGCGGTGCTGAAGGCAATTTTCAGACCTTTCACCAATTCTGCTGTTTGTGCATCCGCCGGCGCATCGGCCAGTGGAGCAACGCGCGCCGCCGAGGTCAGCAACACAAAGCGCAGCTCATCCTGCAGACTGTTAAGACGTTCGGCCAGCTCGGTATCAGCATACAGCGTGACCGCCGCTTCCAGAGAACCCCCCAGGCGTTTGTCGGCACGTGCCTGTTCCAGCACCTTGTTCACTTCGCCGCGCACTTTCAGCAGCTCGGCCCAGAAGGCGTCGTTCATGCCTTCACCTTCGGCCAAACCGAAGAGACCGTCGTACCATTCTTCAGTGAACACGTACTGCGCACGTTTGCCTGGCAGGAAGCTCCAGATTTCATCGGCGGTGAACGACATGATCGGCGCCATCCAGCGAACCAGCGCTTCCGCGATGTGGAACAATGCGGTCTGGCAGCTGCGGCGAGCAACGCTGTCGCTCTTCGCGGTGTACTGACGATCCTTGATGATATCCAGATAGAAGGAGCCCATCTCGACCGAGCAGAACTGCATCAGGCGCTGCACTACTTCATGGAAGTCATAGTTGGCGTAAGCCTGTTCGATATCCTTCTGCGCCGCCAGTGCACGGCCCACCGCCCAGCGATCCAGTACCACCATGTCTTCCGGGGCCACGCAATCGGTGCTTGGCTCAAACCCGTTCAGGTTGGCCAACAGGAAACGCGCGGTGTTACGGATGCGACGATAAGAATCGGCAGAACGCTTGAGGATCTCGTCGGACACCGCGATTTCACCGGTGTAGTCGGTAGACGCCACCCACAGGCGCAGGATGTCGCCACCCAGCTTGTTCATCACGTCTTGTGGACTAACGGTGTTGCCGATGGACTTGGACATCTTGCGGCCCTGACCGTCAACGGTGAAACCGTGGGTCAGCACTTCTTTGTATGGCGCCTTGCCCTTCATCGCGGTGGAAATCATCAACGATGACATAAACCAGCCGCGGTGCTGATCGGAGCCTTCCAGATACATGTCGGCACCGTGGCCCTGGAATTCCGGACGCACGTCAACCACGGAAGAGTGGGTAGAACCGGAGTCGAACCACACGTCCAGGGTGTCTGGCACTTTGACGTAGTCGGCAGCATCCGCGCCGAGAATATCGGCAGCGTCCAGATCCCACCAGGCTTGAATGCCGTCTTGCTCAACGCGCTTCGCCACTTCTTCCATCAGCTCAACGCTACGTGGGTGCAGTTGTTCAGTGTCTTTGTGCACAAACAGCGACATCGGCACGCCCCAGGTACGCTGACGCGAAATACACCAGTCCGGGCGATTGGCCACCATGGTTTCGATACGTGCCTGGCCCCATTCCGGGATCCACTGCACGCCTTTGATCTCTTCCAGCGACTGCTGACGCAGGCCTTTCTGGTCCATGCTAATGAACCACTGTGGCGTTGCGCGGAAGATGATCGGCGTTTTGTGGCGCCAGCAGCATGGATAGCTGTGAACCAGTTTTTCAACGTGCAACAGTGCGCCTTTGTCACGCAGCAGATCTACGATCAGATCGTTGGCTTTGAAGACAAACTTGCCGTCCAGTAACGGATGAGTGCCGGTCAGGTAGCAGCCGTTCGGCCCTACCGGGTTGGCAATCTCCAGACCGTATTTCTGGCTGATGACAAAGTCATCCGGACCGTGGCCACCGGCGGTATGGACCGCACCGGTACCGGCATCCAGCGTGACGTGTTCGCCCATGATCGCCGGCACGTCGAAGCCCATGAACGGGTGTTCGAAGCGCATCAACTCCAGATCGGCGCCTTTGCAGCTGCCCAGCACGGTCCATGAGCTGATACCGGCGCGCTTCATCACGCTTTCTACCAGCTCAGCCGCCAGGATCAGGCACTGGCCTTCGACCTGTACCAGTTGATAAGCAAATTCAGGGTGCAAAGAGATCGCGCGGTTAGCCGGCAAGGTCCACGGCGTGGTGGTCCAGATCACCAGAGAAACCGGGCCGTTGAAGCTGGTGACGCCAAATTTGGCCGCCACGGCAGCCGCGTCAACCGCGTGGAAAGCCACATCGATCGACGGCGAAGTCTTGTCGTAATATTCCACTTCCGCTTCCGCCAGCGAAGAGCGGCAGTCGGTACACCAGTGCACCGGCTTGGCGCCTTTCAGCAGGTGGCCGTTGTCGATGATTTTGCCCAACGCGCGGATGATATTGGCTTCGGTTTTGAAGTCCATGGTCAGGTACGGGTGATCCCAGTCGCCCAACACGCCCAGACGGATAAAGTCTTTTTTCTGGCCTTCAACCTGCTCTGCGGCGTACTCACGGCACTTCACACGGAATTCCGCGGCGGTGAGTTTCTCACCCGGTTTGCCGTATAGCTGTTCAACTTTCAGTTCGATCGGCAGGCCATGGCAGTCCCAACCCGGAACGTAAGGCGAGTCGAAGCCGGACATCCCTTTCGACTTGATAATAATGTCTTTGAGAATCTTGTTAACCGAGTGACCAATGTGAATGCTGCCGTTCGCATACGGAGGGCCGTCATGCAAAATGAAGGATTTTTTGCCCTTTTTGGCAGTACGAATAATCCCGTACAGATCCTGTTCATACCAACGTTGCAGCATGCCAGGTTCACGCTTGGCCAGATCGCCGCGCATCGGGAACCCTGTTTCCGGCAAGTTCAGGGTATTCTTGTAGTCACTCATGAGATTCTCGTTTCCGTTTTCGGCTATTTACCCGTCACACTTCAAGCTGCATCTTTGTTGGCTGCCCTTTCTTACCCGAATCACTTGCCTGTGCAAGCTCATCGGGGTTCGCGCGGTTGCCGCCGCGATGCCACTCGAATTGTTTAGGATAAACGATTAAACCAGTGTTTTTAACCCGAAGAACTTTCGGGCCGTCACCACATCATTGGCGATTTGCTGCTTCAGGGCATCGAGCGAAGCAAAACGCTGTTCATTGCGCAATTTCGCGCGGAGCACCACGTCTATATGGCGCCCGTAAAGATCCATTGTGACATCCAGCAGGTGGACTTCCAGCTGCTGACGTACACCGGCAACGGTTGGGCGCGTGCCGATATTGGCTACGCCAGGGAGCGGCTCAGGCCCCAGACCATAAACTTCTACCGCATAAACCCCTTTCACCGGGGCAACCAGGCGCTTCAGCGGCAGGTTGGCGGTCGGGAAGCCGATGGTGCGACCCAGCTCATCGCCGTGCACCACCCGACCAGAAATGCTGTACGGGTGGCCCAGCAGCGTCTCCGCCTGCGCCAGGTCGTCATCGCGCAGCGCATTGCGGATCGCCGTGCTGCTGATGCGTTGATCGCCCTCGCGGAAGGTCGGCGTGCTGATCACTTCAAAGCCGTATTCTTTCCCGGCTTTTTGCAATAGCGGAAAATCACCCTGGCGGGTAGCGCCAAAGCGAAAATCATCCCCGACCATCAGGAATTTCACGCCCAGTTTTTCCACCAGCAGGTCGGCGACGAACGCCTGTGCCGTGTTGGCGGCAAAACGCGGATCAAACTTGACGCACAGCAGGTAATCAACGCCCGCCTGCGCCAGGTATTTAGCCTTGTCACGCAAACGCGTGAGACGGGCCGGTGCCTTGTCCGCTGCAAACATTTCCAGCGGCTGCGGCTCAAAGATCATGACCATCACTGGCAGCCCGAGGCGTTGCCCCTCTTGTTTCAGCTGCTCCAGCAACGCTTGGTGACCGCGGTGTACGCCGTCAAAGTTGCCGATGGTGAGCACGCAACCATGGTGGCGTGCCCGGATATTGTGAATGCCGCGAATTAGCTCCATAGCTGGCTCAAAACAGTGGAAATCGCCGGATTATACCTTGTACAGCGGTTAAGGTTAACCCGCGATTGGTGCCTTTATGTAATAGACATACCATACCGGAGATAATCTGCAGGTGAAACGCCCTAACCGCAGTTTATCCGGCGTCATCCGGGTGATTACCGACTGCGGCCAATGGGTTGCGACCACCGTGGCAAATCATTGGTGAATTTTCTCGCGAAAGACTGTATTCCCATGACCGAAGCTGGTAAAATCCTGCGCCATCACAACGTAGCAAGTGCCGCCCGTACAAACGGCGCTTATTTGCACAAATTCATTGACAAACGCAGGCTAAAAGGGCATATTCCTCGGCCTTCGAATTGTCCTCAATAGAATATATTTGGGAGTTGGACCTTGGCTAATATCAAATCAGCTAAGAAGCGCGCCGTACAGTCTGAGAAGCGTCGTAAGCATAACGCTAGCGGCCGCTCAATGATGCGTACCTACATCAAGAAAGTAGAAGCTGCTATCGCCACTGGCGACAAAGAAGCTGCGCAAGCTGCTTACGCTGTAATGAAACCAATCGTGGACCGCAAGGCTGCTAAAGGCCTGATCCACAAAAACAAAGCAGCACGCCATAAGTCAAACCTGTCGGCGCGCATCAACGCTTTGTAATAAGCATCGTGTTGTCTGCTTGAAAAAAAACCGGCTCAGGCCGGTTTTTTTACGTCTACGCTACCCGGTCTAGTAGGCAAACAGCGCAGAGAAGTCCTTGTTGCACACCCGCTGTACCGCCGGATGCTGGATCATGCGCTCGGCAAAGATGATGTAGTACTCTTCCTGCACGCTATCAATACGTCCAATCTCCACCACGTCATCGTCGTTATAGGTATCTTGCGCATACAGCGTCGGAGCAACGAAGATCGCGTTGTGGTACATGCCAAAGGTTTTCATCAGGGCCGCATCGTCAAACTCGCCCAGGATTTCCACCTGAATGCCTTGGGTATTAAACCAGTTAAGCAATTTACGCCCCAGCATCGAACGTCGGCCAGGGATCAACAATTTGCGCTGTTCCAGGCAGGCGGGGAACGGCAGGTCCGGCGCCGGCTGACGACAGAAGAAGCTGATGCCGCACTCACCCAGCTTGAGTGAAAACAGCCCTTCCTGCTGGCTGGAATCCACCGGGCAGTCTGACAGGATCATATCGAGCTTATGCTGGCTGAGCTGCTCCAGCAGCATCTCATGCGTCGACTCAAAGCAACGCAGGTGAATTTGCTCATTATCCACCACCACCGCCGTTTCCAGCACCTGGCTCACCAAACGCTTGGACAGCGCATCCGCCACCCCAACGTCGAACAGCAGGTTGGATTCCTTGCGATAGTTGACGATATCCAGCATTTCCTGGCTGAGCATAAACATCTTGTCGGCATAGCGGAACACCAGCTGCCCCAATTCAGAAGGCACCAGCCCACGCCCCTGCCGCTTGAACAGCTTGCCGTCCAAACGCTCTTCCAGCGCTTTGATCTGGCCTGTGATGGTCTGCGGCGTCAGAAACAACGCTTCGGCGGCGCCGACCACAGAACCTTCCTTGCAGACCTGCCAGAAGTAGTAAAGGTGATTAAAGTTGATATGCGACATCCTCACGAGGTGCTCTCCTTAACATTTCATCGCGGCGAACTTTCGACCGTGACGAGCGACTAATGTCCTTTCCCTGTTTCAGACAACCTGTTGCTGCATTCGTCCCAAACAGAACGGCCGAAGCTGCACATATTTTATACTGTGCAGCTCCGACCAGCTATTGTAGTGTGTCCCCGCAAACAGGGGATACCCTAAAGGGGTTATCTGACCCTTGGTAACGACATGCGCAACAGAGCGTACCCGACCACCGCCGCCGTAGTTGACCCAATCAGGATCCCCAGTCGCGAATAGGTGCTTAGTGCAACATCCGCATCACCAAACGCCAGTGACGCGATGAAAATCGACATGGTGAAACCAATACCACAGAGCACAGAAACGGCAAACACCTGTTTGAAACCAATTCCTTCAGGCAACCTGGCAATCCCCAACTTCACTGCCAACAGGCTAAAGGTGAAGATGCCCAACGGCTTACCGATAAACAGACCCGCCGCGATCCCGACCGGCAATAGCGAGGTCAGCCCGCTCAACGACACGCCCTGTAATGAAACGCCGGCGTTAGCGAAAGCAAACAGCGGCAGGATCATAAAGGCCACCCACGGATGCAGTTCATGCTCTAACGTTTCTGAAGGCGACGGGCCTTTCTTCACGTTCAGCGGGATCATAAAACCGACGATCACCCCGGCGAGCGTTGCATGCACCCCGGATTTGAGGATAGCTACCCACAGCACCAGGCCGACAATCATATAGAGTGAAGTTTTCCCCACCCCGCGCCAGTTCATAAACGCCAGTACCGCAACAGCCGCCGCCGCCACGCCCAGCGCCGCCATCGAGACTTCGTGGGTATAGAACAGCGCGATAATTACGATCACGCCCAGGTCATCAATAATCGCCAGCGCCAGCAGGAACACCTTCAGGCTGGTCGGCACGCGGTTACCCAGCAGCGCCATCACCCCGAGGGCAAACGCAATATCGGTCGCCGCCGGGATTGCCCAGCCCTGACGAGTCACCTCGTCCGCGCCGTTGAACATCAGGTAAATCAGCGCCGGTGCCAGCATGCCGCCCAGCGCGGCAATTGCCGGGAAGACCGCCTTGTCGCGCCCGGCCAATGAACCTTGCATCAGCTCACGCTTAACCTCCAGCCCCACCACCAGGAAAAAGATCGCCATCAGGCCATCGTTAATCCACAGCAGCAGCGGCTTGGCAATCTCCAGTGAAGACACCTTAACCATGACCGGTAAATTGAGGAAAGCGTGATAGATCCCCTGAGCCGGGGTATTGGCCATGATCAATGCAATAATCGCGGCGACTATCAGGATGATACCGCCCGCGGCCTCCTGACGTAAAAACTGACGAATAATGTTGGTCACAATACGTCTCTCCAGATCTGTGCGTAGCACATGGGCCCCGCAGACAAAGTAATGGAACGAGTATAGACGGCGATTTAGCTCGATAAAATACGTTTATAAATGCTTTAAACATCGTTAAAAACGAACAATTAACGATATATATCACATTTTTTATAGGGGTATTGGTGAATAAACGTCAATAAAAAACCCCGGTTTTGACACCGGGGTTATGCAGAACGCTAACGGAGACAGAAGCTTAACGCGTCAGGTCATCAAAAAACTTTTTCACGCCGTCGAAGAAACTTTTCGAACGCGGACTGTTTTTATCACCGGAAGGGCCACCCAGGCTCTCCTCCAGTTCCTTCAGCAATTGCTTCTGCTTGTCGTTCAGGTTAACCGGGGTTTCCACCACTACACGGCACAGCAGGTCGCCCTGGCTACCGCCACGTACCGATTTAACACCCTTGCCGCGCATGCGGAACAGTTTGCCGGTCTGGGTTTCTGTCGGCACTTTCAGCTTCACGCGGCCATCCAGCGTCGGCACTTCGATCTCACCGCCCAATGCTGCCATCGCGAAGTTAATCGGTACTTCACAGTACAGGTTGTTGCCTTCACGCTCGAAGATCGGGTGAGCCTTCACCTGAACCTGAACGTACAGATCGCCAGCAGGTGCGCCGTGTTCGCCTGCTTCACCCTCACCCGCCAGGCGGATGCGGTCACCGGTATCCACGCCAGCCGGGATTTTCACCGACAGCGTTTTGGCTTTCTCTACCCGGCCGTGGCCATGGCAGCTGTTGCAAGGGTCTTTGATGATCTGACCGCGGCCATGACAGTGCGGACAGGCCTGCTGCACGGTAAAGAAGCCCTGGCGCATCTGCACCTGGCCCTGACCGTGACAGGTTGGACAGGTCACCGGCGAGCTGCCTGGCTTCGCGCCGCTGCCGTGACAAACACCACACTCTTCCAGCGTCGGAATGCGGATCTCTTTGGTCACGCCACGAACAGCTTCCTCGAGGGACAGCTCCATGTTGTAGCGCAGATCGGAACCGCGGCTGGCGCGTTGACGGCGGCCACCACCGAAGATGTCGCCAAATACGTCGCCAAAGATATCGCTGAAGTCGGCACCGCCGCCGCCAAACCCACCGCCACCGCCCATGCCGCCTTGTTCAAACGCCGCATGGCCGTATTGATCGTAGGCCGCACGCTTTTGATCGTCGGTCAGAACTTCGTACGCTTCCTTGACCTCTTTAAATCTGGCTTCGGCGTCCTGATCCTGGTTGCGGTCAGGATGGTACTTCATCGCCAGGCGTTTATACGCCTTTTTGATCTCACGTTCTTCCGCCGTCTTGGAGACGCCGAGAATCTCGTAATAGTCTTTCTTCGCCATTATTTCTGTAACCCTTAACATGCGTGCACGGGCGTAGAGTTGCCTCGACGCCCGTGCTGGTTTCCGGTAACGGCCTCTCAGCCGTTCCGTGCCCGCTTAAGGGCGATTATTTTTTGTCTTTAACTTCTTCGAACTCAGCGTCAACCACGTCGTCATCTTTCTGCGCCGCGTTGTCAGCACCGGCATCAGCACCTTGCTGAGCCTGCTGCGCCTGAGCCATTTCCAGCAGCTTGCCGGAAACCTGCACCAGAGCCTGGGTCTTAGCTTCGATCTCGGCTTTATCTTCGCCTTTAACCGCAACTTCCAGATCTTTCAGCGCCGCTTCGATAGCCGTTTTGTCTTCCGCCGGCAGTTTGTCGCCCGCTTCTTCCAACTGCTTACGGGTACCGTGGATCAGGTGGTCGGCCTGGTTACGGGTCTGCACCAGCTCTTCGAACTTACGGTCAGCTTCGGCGTTCACTTCAGCATCGCGCACCATTTTCTGGATTTCTTCTTCGTTCAGACCAGAAGAAGCCTTGATGGTGATCTTCTGCTCACGGCCGGTATTCTTGTCTTTGGCAGACACGTGCAGAATACCGTCGGCGTCGATGTCGAAGGTCACTTCGATTTGCGCCATACCGCGTGGAGCCGCCTGGATGCCGTCCAGATTGAACTGGCCCAGTGACTTGTTATCGTTAGCGCGTTTACGCTCACCCTGCAGCACGTGGATGGTTACCGCAGACTGGTTGTCTTCAGCGGTAGAGAACACCTGGCTGTGCTTGGTCGGGATGGTGGTGTTTTTGGTGATCAGCGGAGTCATCACGCTGCCCATGGTTTCGATACCCAGCGACAGCGGGGTAACGTCCAGCAGCAGAACGTCCTTCACATCACCGGCCAACACGCCGCCCTGTACCGCAGCACCCACCGCAACGGCTTCGTCCGGGTTAACGTCTTTACGTGGTTCTTTACCGAAGAAGTCAGCGACTTTCTTCTGAACCATTGGCATACGGGTCTGGCCGCCCACCAGGATCACGTCCTGAATGTCGGAAACCGACAGGCCAGCGTCTTTCAGAGCGACTTTCAGCGGCTCGATAGAACGCGCAACCAGATCTTCTACCAGCGACTCGAGTTTTGCACGGGTCACTTTGATGTTCATGTGTTTTGGACCGCTCGCATCTGCAGTAATGTACGGCAGGTTTACGTCGGTCTGCTGAGCGGAAGACAGTTCAATCTTCGCTTTCTCAGCGGCTTCTTTCAGACGCTGCATCGCCAACGGATCGTTGCGCAGGTCGAAACCTTGTTCTTTCTTGAACTCTTCCACCAGATAGTTGATCAGGCGGCTGTCGAAGTCTTCACCACCCAGGTGGGTATCACCGTTGGTTGCCAGAACTTCGAAGGTTTTTTCGCCGTCAACTTCGTCGATTTCGATAATAGAGATATCGAAAGTACCGCCACCCAGGTCATAAACCGCAATGGTACGGTTGCCGACTTCTTTGTCCAGGCCGTAAGCCAGAGCCGCAGCGGTCGGTTCGTTGATGATACGTTTTACTTCCAGACCTGCGATACGGCCGGCGTCTTTGGTCGCCTGACGCTGTGCGTCGTTGAAGTATGCAGGTACGGTGATAACCGCTTCAGTTACCGGTTCACCCAGGTAATCTTCCGCCGTTTTCTTCATTTTCTTCAGCACTTCTGCAGAGATCTGCGGTGGTGCCACACGCTGGCCTTTCACTTCTACCCATGCGTCGCCGTTATCAGCAGCCACAATTTTGTACGGCATGATGTCTTTATCACGCTGTGCTTCTTCATCCTGGAAGCGACGGCCAATCAGGCGCTTGATCGCAAACAGAGTGTTTTGTGGGTTAGTAACAGCCTGACGCTTAGCAGGCTGGCCAACCAGAATTTCACCATCCTGGGTATATGCGATGATCGAAGGTGTAGTACGATCGCCTTCGCTGTTCTCCAGCACGCGCGCTTTACCACCATCCATAATTGCTACACAAGAGTTGGTAGTACCCAGGTCGATACCAATGATTTTGCCCATCTAAACGTCTCCACTAATAAATTCATATTCGGTCAGGTTGCTAACCTATATGCGGGCGAATTTTTGCTTTTCAACTGCCCGACATTTCAGACTTACCCGCGGTCAGCAACTGCGGTTGCAAATAAGATGGGGCCATACAATCCAGCATCAAGGGGCAGGGCAAAAAAAAAATTCGTTTTTATCGTCACTCAGATCATTGTTTCCTGTTCTGGGGATCATTATGATGCCGCGCGCTCTGATGGAAGTTATAGGTTTTTCGGCCATTCAGACCATTTATGAATTTACCTATCCATTTTCGTTAAAATTCTGTTATCGCAGAGGACATATGCACACCAACAAGTTGGCGAATCCCGGCCCTCTCGGCCTGATGGGCTTCGGGATGACCACCGTCTTGCTGAACCTGCACAACGCGGGCTTTTTCCCATTGAACTCTTCCATCATCAGCATGGGGATTTTCTTCGGTGGACTGGCCCAGATTATGGCTGGCCTGCTGGAATACAAGAAAGGCAATACCTTCGGCATGACGGCCTTTATCTCTTACGGCAGCTTCTGGCTGAGCCTGGTCGGGCTGCTGCTGCTGCCGCGCCTGGGCCTGGCTGAACCAACCGACGCCAGCGTGCTGGGGATCTATCTGGCACTGTGGGGCGTCTTCACCCTGTTCATGTTCTTCGGCACTCTGCGCGCCAACCGCGTGCTGCAGTTCGTGTTCGGCAGCCTGACGCTGCTGTTCGCCCTGCTGGCCGTAGGTAACATCACCGGCAACCCTGCGCTGCTGAAATTTGCCGGCTACGAAGGCATCATCTGCGGTGCCAGCGCCATCTACCTGGCTATGGCGGAAGTGCTCAACGAGCAGTTTGGCCGTACGGTGCTGCCGATTGGCGAACCCAGCGTCAACAATGTAGAACCTATCCGGGCAGTGGCATAAGCGTCATTAACCTGAAATGAAAAGCCCTGCGGTTGATTGCAGGGCTTTTTTTTAGCTGTAAGAACCGGCGCGTTGCGCCTTGGTTTCGCTGTTCAGATCGCGATGGAGGTAAATCCCCAGCAGCAGTCCTATCCCCGACAACGCCAATACGTAGTAAGCGGGTGCTAACGGGGTTAACTTCATGATCAACGTCACAAATATTGGGGTTAAACCCCCAAAAATAGCGTATGCGACATTATATGAGAACGAAATACCGGTAAATCGCACTTCCGCCGGGAAAGCCCGCACCATCACATAGGGTACAGCGCCCACCACGCCCACGCTGAAGCCTACCAGCGCATAGCAGGCGAACAGCATTTCCGGGTGTTCTCCCACCGTCCGATAAAATAGCCAACTGCAGCCGGCCAACAGCAAACTGCCAACGATAAAGGTCTTGCTGGCACCGAAGCGATCCGCCGCCAAACCGGCGGTAATGCAGCCAGCAATCAGCATGATGGTGGCAATGCTGTTCGCCTGCAGCGACAGCGCCGGGGCAATGCCAAATTGCTTTTGCAAGTAAGTCGGGGTCATCAGGATCACCACCACGATACCGGCGGACAGCAGCCAGGTCAGCAGCATCGACACCACCACTTCCTTGCGATGGTTAAGCATCACGGATTTCAGCGGCAGCTCCTCCGCCAGGGCTTTGCGCGCCTGCATCTCGATGAAAATTGGCGTTTCCTGCAACCAACGGCGCAGGTACATCGCCACCAGGCCGAAAATGCCGCCCAGCAGGAAAGGAATGCGCCAGCCCCCCTCGGCGATGGTCTGTTGGCTGAGCGTAGTGTTGATCACCGTCGCCACCAACGAGCCCAGCAAGATACCGACCGTCAGACCGGCGGTCAGGGTACCGCAGGCGAAACCAATGCGGCGGCGCGGCACGTGTTCGGCAACAAACACCCAGGCCCCCGGCACTTCACCACCAATCGCTGCCCCCTGCAGCACGCGCATCAGCAGCAGCAAGAGCGGCGCGGCAATACCGATGCTGGCGTAGGTCGGTAACAGGCCCATGCCCAGCGTCGGTAGCGCCATCAGCAGGATGCTCAGGCTGAACATCTTCTTACGGCCGACCAAATCGCCGAAGTGTGCCATGACGATGCCGCCCAACGGGCGGGCCAGGTAACCGGCGGCAAAGATGCCGAAGGTTTGCACCTGACGCAGCCATTCAGGCATATCCGCCGGGAAGAAAAGTTCGCCCATCACCGCAGCAAAGAAGACGAAAATGATGAAGTCATAGAACTCCAGCGCTCCGCCCAGGGCAGCTAACGTCAGAGTTTTGTAGTCTTGCCGGTTTAACCGGCGATTATTATCGTGAGGCATAGGGTACCGTCAGAGGAGACTGTTAAAATAAAAGCCAGCGGCTTCTGTAAACGAATCCTTACTATAACGGCAAAATATTTTCACACCAGAACGCTTGGGGCTTATCTCACATAACGCTGAAATTTAGAGGTTTATCTCGCGACGCGCATTCTTCGGCCTAAATGCTGCTACCACTTCAGCCTGAGTTTCCACATAAGGCCCCTCGAGCAACTGAATGCAGTACGGCACGCTGGCGAAGATACCATGCACCACCACCTTGCCCTGTTCGTCCTTGACCCCTTCCAGCGTTTCCTTGATTGACTTCGGTTGTCCCGGCAGGTTGATGATCAGCGCCTGCTTGCGGATCGCCCCCACCTGGCGTGAAAGAATTGCCGTTGGCACATAGTGTAGGCTGATTTGACGCATTTGCTCGCCGAAGCCAGGCATCACGCGATCGGCGATCGCCAGCGTGGCGTCTGGGGTCACGTCACGTCGCGCCGGCCCGGTACCGCCGGTCGTCAACACCAGATGGCAGCCCATTTCATCCACCAGCTCACACAGGGTTTGCTCGATTAACGTTTGCTCATCGGGGATCAGGCGGGTTTCCAGTTTGAACGGCGTGCCCAGCGCGTCGGTCAGCCACGCTTCCAAAGCCGGTATGCCTTTGTCCTGGTAAACGCCGCCGGAAGCGCGGTCAGAAACTGAAACCAAACCAATACGTAATATGTCCATGCGTAACCTCTACAGCCTAATGGGGTTCGAGCGGGTTCGCTTCCCGCCCTGTTATTCATCCCGAGAGTATAAGGTGTCTGCCCGCGCCGGGGATCTGCGGGCATAAAAAAAGGCGGCCTAAGCCACCTTTTTCTGCGCTGACTGCCTGAATTACAGCAGATCGGCGATCATTTTTTCCAGCTTGCCCTGGTCTACGGCAAACTTGCGGATACCGTCGGTCAGTTTCTCAACCGCCATTGGATCCTGGTTGTGCTGCCAGTAGAACTCAGGCTCGGTCAGCGCCGCAGGACGCGCTTTCACTTCGCCGGTGTAAGCCAGTTTACGCTCCAGGGAACCTTCGCTCTCTGCCAGCTCTTTCAGCAGTGCAGGGGCGATGGTCAGACGGTCACAGCCAGCCAGTTCGATGATTTCACCGACGTTACGGAAGCTGGCGCCCATCACCACGGTTTTGTAACCGTGCTCTTTGTAATACTGGTAGATCTCGGTAACGGAAACCACACCTGGATCTTCGTTTGGCGCGAACTCTTTCTTGTCGCCGTTGGCTTTGTACCAGTCGAGGATACGACCAACAAACGGAGAGATCAGGTACACGCCAGCTTCGGCACAGGCACGCGCCTGAGCGAAGGAGAACAGCAGCGTCAGGTTACAGTTGATGCCTTCTTTCTCCAACTGCTCTGCCGCGCGGATGCCCTGCCAGGTAGAAGCCAGTTTGATCAGGATGCGGTCGTTACTGATGCCGGCATCGTTGTACAGCTTGATCAGGCGCTTGGCCTTGGCAACGCTGGCCACGGTATCGTAGGACAGACGTGCGTCCACTTCGGTAGAGATACGGCCAGGAACCAGCTTAAGGATTTCCAGACCGATGTTGACGGCCAGCTTGTCGGCGGCGTCGGCGATCTGCTGTTCGCGATCGCTGCTCTGCTCACGCGCCCAGGCAATGGCTTCGTCAATCAGTTTGCGGTATTCAGGAATTTGGGCTGCATTGAGGATCAGCGAAGGGTTGGTTGTAGCATCTTGCGGTTGATACAGCTTCATTGCCGCGATATCGCCCGTATCTGCAACCACGGTAGTGAGTTGGCGCAGGGAAGTTAATTTATCGGTCATGTTGGCATTATCTCATCGTTTGTGCATGAACTTTTGGCATCGTTCAACCATGCCCTGCCCTGATAATAACATGCGCAAGGCCCGGTGCAAGGCTGGAAAATCGCGGCCCGGCGGCGCTGGTTTTATCCTTGAGCGAGCAACCGTTTACGCTCGTATCTTTCGTCATTCCCGAGCTGAAGAAAAGGCAATAACGTGCTATCGATTGAATAAATTATGTTAAATTCGCGAAAATTGATGCAATAGGGCCAGTGATCTGAGAAAAATCTCAATTGCTCGGAACCCGACTGGTTTCAGCTAAGCTCTTGTAAAAATTCAATCAATATATCTTCACCCGCGGTGGATGCGGCGCGGTGCACAAAAAATAACAACAAGGAGGGATCCGTGACGGACCTGATGAATTTTATAAATAATATTTTGTGGGGTTCGGTACTGATTTATTTACTGCTTGGCGCAGGCATTTATTTTACCCTGCGTACCCGCTTTATCCAGGTTCGCCATTTCGGCCACATGTTCTCGGTGCTCAAACACAGCAACAAAAGCGACAGCGCGGGCATCTCCTCTTTTCAAGCTTTATGCACCACCCTCGCCGCACGCGTAGGCACCGGTAATCTGACTGGCGTGGCTATTGCCCTTACCGCTGGCGGCCCCGGGGCCATCTTTTGGATGTGGGTGGTGGCGTTCATCGGCATGGCCACTTCCTTTGTCGAAAGCAGCCTGGCGCAGCTCTACAAAACCAAAGACGATCAGGGCAACTTCCGCGGCGGGCCAGCTTACTATATGGAAAAAGGGCTGGGCATGCGCTGGATGGGCGTGCTGTTCTCCATCTTTCTGATAGTGGCCTTCGGATTAGTGTTCAATGCCGTGCAGGCCAATTCCATTGCCCAGGCCTCCGCCGTTGCCTTCAACGTGAAGCCTCTGTATATCGGTATCGGTCTGGTCGTACTGAGCGGTCTGGTCATCTTCGGCGGTATCCGCTCGGTTGCCCGCGTGGCTGAATGGGTGGTGCCACTGATGGCTGCGGCTTATCTACTGCTGGCATTCTGGGTGATTGGCCAGAATATCGAGCATATGCCGGCAATCTTGTCGCTGGTGTTCAAGAGCGCCTTCGGGCTGCAGGAAGCGGCGGCAGGTGCCGTCGGCTATGGTATTTCGCAGGCAATGACCCAGGGCGTTCAACGTGGCCTGTTCTCCAACGAAGCCGGTATGGGTTCCGCGCCCAACGCGGCGGCTTCCGCCTCCCCTTACCCACCGCACCCTGCATCTCAGGGCTACGTGCAAATGCTCGGTGTCTTTATCGATACCATCGTGATTTGCAGCGCAACCGCCGCGATTATTCTGTCGTCCGGCGTACTGGATCAGCCGGTAGCCAATGTCAGTGGTATCGACATGACTCAGCGAGCCTTGTCCACCGCCGTCGGCAGTTGGGGTGCTCCCTTTGTTGCCATCGCCATTTTCTTTTTCGCCTTTACCTCGATTATCGCTAACTATGCCTATGCCGAAAGTAATCTGGTGTTCCTCGAGCGCAACCACCCGGCCGGCCTGCTGGTTTTCCGCTGTGCCGCACTGGGCATGGTGATGTTTGGTGCGCTGGCTGAATTGCCGGTTGTCTGGAAAATGGCTGACACCTCAATGGCGTTAATGGCCATCACCAACCTGACGGCGATCCTGCTACTGTCAAAAGTGGCGCTGAAACTGGCCAACGATTACCACCGCCAGCGTACGCTGGGCAAATTACCCACTTTCGACGCCAACCGCTTCCCTGAACTGAAATCTCAGTTGGAACCCGGCGTATGGGATAAAAACTGAGTTTTTACGGGCGCGTCTGGCACGCGCCCTGCCTATCAGACCCATTGACCCTTTTTCCCGCGCTTTTTGCTACAGTACCCCTTCTTGGATAAACAGGATCTGGCCATGCTCGTTATTATTTCACCTGCAAAAACCCTTGATTACGAAAGCCCATTGGCGACAGAACGCTTCACTCAGCCGGAACTGCTGGACAAATCTAAGCAGCTGATCAAAATCTGCCGCGAGCTGACGCCGGTACAAATCTCCAAACTGATGGGCATCAGCGACAAACTGGCCGGGTTGAACGCCGCTCGCTTTGGCGACTGGCAGCCAAAGTTCACCCCGGACAATGCTCGCCAGGCCCTGCTGGCTTTCAAAGGCGACGTCTATACCGGTTTGCACGCACAGGACTTCAGCGAGGGCGATTTTGACTTCGCCCAGCAGCACCTGCGCATGCTGTCCGGGCTGTACGGCGTGCTGCGCCCGCTCGATCTGATGATGCCTTACCGTCTGGAGATGGGCATCAAACTGGAGAACGCCAAGGGCAAGGATTTGTACAGCTTCTGGGGCGAGCAGATCACCAAAAAGCTTAACGAAGCGCTGGAGCAACAGGGCGACGACGTGGTGGTCAACCTGGCTTCCGACGAATACTTCAAATCGGTGAAGCCGACCAAACTGCACGGCACGCTGATTAAACCGGTGTTCCTCGACGAAAAGAACGGCAAATACAAAGTGATCAGCTTCTACGCCAAGAAGGCGCGTGGATTGATGAGCCGCTATATCATCAAGAATCGCCTGACGCAGCGCGAACAACTGCTTGGTTTCAACCTGGAAGGTTACGCCTTCGATGAAGCCGACTCCAAAGGCAACGAACTGGTGTTCAAACGCCCCGAGCAGTAATCCGCCACGCCCATAAAAAAAGCCGTCGCAATGACGGCTTTTCGCTTTATGCCCCCAGCGGGATCAGGCAGGCAAGGCCATCAGGAACTTACGCAGTTCGCCAAAGCTGGCCGGCAGATTGTGGGACAACAGCGGCAAATCGGCGCGCAGCGCCAGCGCCTTGGGCAGGGGCAGCTCCTGACCGAGAATTTCCTCTACGCTCTCTTTGAACTTGGCCGGATGCGCAGTACCGAGGAACAAGCCAAACTCCCCTTCCTTCAATTGGTCACGCAACGCGCGATAAGCGATTGCCGCATGCGGCTCAGAAAGGTAGCCCAGTTGCGCCAGCTCACGCATGCTGTCCTTGGTGGTTTCGTCACTCACCGTTGCGTGCCCCAGTTCTTTCAACTGCCAGATCTTGCGACGGAACAGCTCTTCTACGCGCGGCCAGTTATTCGGCTGGCTGACGTCCATCGCATTCGAAAGCGTAGCCACCGTGGCGTGTGGCTGCCACTGACCATTCGTCAGGAAGCGCGGCACAGTATCGTTGGCATTGGTCGCGGCGATAAAACGCTTCACCGGCAGTCCCAGTGATTTGGCCAACAAGCCGGCGGTCAGATCGCCGAAGTTACCGCTGGGTACCGAAATCACCAGTTGATTACGTGCTTCCTGCGGCAGTTGCGCTACCGCTTCGAAGTAGTAGCAAATCTGCGCCAGCAGGCGGCTGATATTGATCGAGTTGGCCGAGTTCAGGTGCAGCGCTTCTTTCAGTTCCTGATCGTCAAACGCCTGCTTGACCAGGGCCTGGCAGGCATCGAAGTCGCCATCAATCGCCACGGTGTGAATGTTGCCGCCCAGGGTGCAGAACAGTTTTTCCTGCAACGGGCTGATTTTGCCCTGCGGGTAAAGGATCACCACGCGAACATTCTTCAGGCCGTAGAAAGCATGTGCCACCGCCGCGCCGGTATCGCCGGAGGTCGCCGTCAGGATAGTCACCGGCTGATCGCCTGCCACTTCCGCCAGCATTTGCGCCATAAAGCGGCCGCCGAAGTCTTTGAACGCCAGCGTCGGGCCGTGGAACAGCTCCAGGCACGCGATGTCGTCTTCCACTTGCGCCACCGGTGCCGGGAATTCAAAGGCCGCCGCTACGCGCTTATGCAGAGCCTCTTCGGAAACTTCATCGCCAATAAACGCCGACAGGATGCGGCTGCTGCGGGTGACAAAATCCTGCTCCAGCAGATGATCGATTTCGGTCAATTCAAATTCCGGCAGTTCCAGCGGGAAAAACAGCCCTTGCTGTTTGCCCAGGCCTTGTTTGATCGCCTGCGCGAAGCTGACCTGCTCGTTGTGATCCTTAAGGTTGTACAGTTTCATGCGTTATCCCAGTAGTCGTGCGCCTGCGGTATCCAGACGGCAAATATGAACAAAACCTTCGTCGTTTTGCAGATAGTGATTAGTCAGCCAATCGGCCATGCGTTGAGCCGTAGCGCCATCATCACAGACGGCGAACAGCGTCGGGCCGGAGCCGGAAATACCGCAAGCCAGCGCACCTATATCCTGCGCAGCTTTACGCGCATCGGCAAAGCCCGGCAGCAGGCGGGTGCGGTACGGCTCGGCAATCACGTCCTGCATCAGTTTGGCGGCCAAACGCGGCTGCTGGGTATGGCAGGCATGAATAAAGCCCGCCAGATAGCGACCGTGACTGATACAGTCCTGACGACGATACTGCGCGGGTAAAATCGCGCGCGCTTCGGCGGTGGACACCTTGATGCCCGGATAGGCCATCACCCACAGCCAGTCTTTAAAGCATGGCACTTCCTGGCTGATGAAGCCTTCTTCTTCCAGCATCAGTTGCAAGCCGCCAAGGTAGCAAGGCGCCACGTTGTCGTAATGCACGCTGCCGGAGATGCGGCCTTCCAGCTCGCCCATCAGGCTCAGCAGGGTCATTTTATCCAGCGGACGGTTGCAGAATTCATTCATCGCCATCAGCCCGGCAACCACCGAGCAGGCGCTGGAACCCAATCCTGAACCGATCGGCATGTTTTTCTCCAGCCGCATCGCCACCGGGATCTCACGGCCGATCTCCTGACAGAAACGCTGCCAGCACTGATAAACGATATTCTCTTTTGGATCGTCCGGCAGTTTGCTGACGAAGCGACCGGCGTTCTGCAGGCTGAACGTGGCGGCAGCCTCGACGCTGACGCAGTCGCCCAGCAAGGTACCGTCGATCGGTGACACCGCTGCACCCAGAACGTCAAAGCCGACGCTTACGTTGCCAATTGAGGCCGGCGCATACACCTTAACCATATTAAACTCCCAACTTCCATGACAGTGTGCGCAACAGATCGGCGAAGACCCCTGCTGCAGTCACATCGTTACCGGCACCGTAGCCACGCAGTACCAACGGCAACGGCTGATAGTAACGGCTGTAGAAAGCCAAGGCGTTCTCGCCGTTCTTCACTTTATACAACGGATCGTTGCCATCTACCGCATCTATGCGAACCTGACAGCGGCCATTTTCAATGACGCCGACGTAGCGCAGCACCTTGCCCTGCTCAGCGGCGTTGGCCACATTGCGAGCATACTCTTTATCCAGTTCCGGCAGGCGCGCCATAAAGGTTTCCACATCCCCGGAGGCGTCAAAGGAAGGCGGCAGCGCCGACTCGACCTCAATATCTTCCAGTTCCAGTTTGTACCCCGCTTCACGGGCCAGGATCAGCAGCTTGCGGGCCACGTCCATACCGGAAAGGTCGTCACGTGGATCCGGCTCGGTATATCCTTTGGCCTTGGCCTCCAGGGTCGCCGCCGACAGCGACATGCCCTCGTCCAGTTTGCCGAAAATAAACGACAGCGAACCGGACAGGATGCCGGAGAAACGCGTCAGCTCATCACCGGCGTTCAGTAGGTTTTGCAGGTTTTCGATCACCGGCAAGCCCGCGCCGACGTTGGTGTCATACAGAAACTTGCGGCGCGAACCGGCCGCGGCGGTGCGCAACTGTTGGTAGTAGTTCATCGACGAGGTGTTGGCCTTTTTGTTCGGCGTCACCACGTGGAATCCATCCGCCAGGAAGTCCGCGTATTGATCGGCAACGGCCTGGCTGGAGGTGCAGTCGACAATCACCGGGTTCAGCAGGTGGTACTCCTTCACCAAACGAATCAAACGCCCCAGGTTGAACGGCTCTTGCGCGCCGGCCAGCTCATCACGCCAGCTTTCAAGCTGAATGCCGTGAATGTTGGTCAACATGGCACGCGAATTGGCAATGCCGCACACCCGCAGGTCGATATGCTTTTGTTTCAGCCAAGGTTGCTGACGGTAAATCTGCTCGATCAACGCGCCGCCCACGCCACCAACGCCGATGACAAACACTTCAATCACCTGATCGGTATTGAACAACATCTGATGGCAAACGCGCACCCCGGTGGTCGCGGAATCATTGCTGACCACCACCGAGATGGAGCGTTCAGAAGAGCCCTGAGCAATAGCGACAATGTTGATATTGGCGCGAGCCAGCGCAGAGAAGAAGCTGGCCGAAATGCCGCGCAGGGTACGCATGCCGTCGCCGACCACCGAGATGATCGCCAACTGTTCCATTACGTCCAGCGGCTCCAGCAGGCCGTCTTTCAATTCAAGATAGAACTCGTCTTCCAGCGCCCGACGCGCACGTTGCAGTTCGCTCTGCGGCACGCAGAAACTGATACTGTATTCGGATGACGACTGGGTGATCAGCACCACAGAGATGCCGGCGCGCGACATTACGGCAAACACCCGCGCCGCCATGCCGACCATGCCTTTCATCCCCGGACCGGAGACGTTGATCATCGCCATATTGTTCAGGTTGGTGATGCCCTTCACCGGCGTATCGGAATCCAGATTTTCGCCGCCAATCAGCGTGCCTGGCGCCTGTGGATTAGCGGTGTTTTTGATCAGGCAGGGGATTTGGAACTGGGCGATGGGGGCAATGGTGCGGGGGTGGAGAACGCTGGCGCCGAAATAGGAAAGCTCCATGGCTTCCTGGTACGACATCGATTTCAACAGCCTGGCATCCGGCACGGTGCGTGGGTCACAGGTATAAACGCCGTCAACGTCGGTCCAGATCTCGCAACAGTCGGCGCGCAAACAGGCAGCCAGCACCGCGGCAGAGTAGTCGGAACCGTTACGGCCCAGCACCACCAATTCGCCCTTGTCGTTGCCGGCGGTGAAACCGGCCATCAGCAGAATGTGATCCGCCGGGATGGCCGATGCGGCGATACGCAATGTAGATTCTGCGATATCTACCGTGGACTCCAGGTAATGCCCCTGTGCCAGTAGCTTTTCAACCGGATTAATCACCGTGACCGGGAAACCTTTGGCGCGAAACACCCCTTCCATGATGGCGATGGAGAGCTTCTCGCCGCGGCAGATAATGGCCGCATTCACGCTGTCCGGGCACTGTCCAAGCAACGCAACGCCATGCAGCACCTGCTTGAGCTGGGCGAACTCCTGATCGACAAACGTCTTGAGGCGATCGTACTCAAAGCCGGGCAACGCCTGCGCCAGTCCGCTCAGCAGGTCGGCGAAGATGCGCTCTGCATCGCTCATATTTGGCAGAATGTCTTGCCCCGCTACCGTTTTTTCAATCATTGCCACCAGGTGGTTAGTGATTTTAGCCGGAGCGGACAAGACCGTGGCCACCTGTCCTTGACGTGCATTACTTTCCATGATGTCGGCAACGCGCAGAAAACGTTCTGCATTCGCTACCGAGGTTCCGCCAAATTTCAGCACTCGCATTTCTTGTCTCTCCCGAATTTAAGCCGAAAAAAAAGCCCGCACTGGTTAGGTGCGGGCTTTTTTCTTTTGTTTCCTGTACGCGTCAGCCCGCCCCGTTACCTGTGGTATCGGTGGTGGTAATAATTGTTGTGTTCAGGCTGATGTTTCGCATTTTGTCTGTCTGTCTCATTAAATACTCTGTCCCCTCTATTGGTTAAAGCAATCGCTATCCCAAGTCAAATTATTTCTTGTTTTTGCTTATTTATCGTCCAGCAGGCTAACCGGGCGATGCGAGAGATGAAAAGCCAGATGACAGAACAAAAAGACAGGCAGGCGGCAAATTTGCAGTGGATCACACTGCAAAATTAGCCATGTTTACGGGTATCACTTTGTCAGTTTTTTTTCGATATCGTGCAACAAAGTATGCAGCATCGCCGTGTCCCGCTGTTGCAGAACACCAAGACGTTGATGCAGCCAGTCGCGCAATTTTTGATCGTCGCTGACCTCCAGCGCCGCCAATAATCCCTCAGCGCGCTGACGTAATGCCTTGAGTTGCCCCTCGTTGGCTACCGGCTCTTGTGGCGCACTGACGTTCATCAGCTCTGACAGTTGATAACAGTACACCATCACCGCCTGACCGAGATTGAGCGAAGGGTAATCCGCCTGCATAGGTACGCCGGTCAGCAAATCCGCCAGTTCCAGCTCCTCATTGGTCAGGCCGGAATCTTCACGGCCAAACACCAGCGCCGCCTGGTTCACCCACTGGCTGCGCTCACTCAGTTGGCCCAACAGTTGCTGCGGCGTACAGTAATAATGAAAACGCGCACGGCTGCGGGCCGTGGTGGCTACGGTGAAATCTACGTCCGCCAGTGCCTGTTCCAGCGTGGCGAAAGTTTGCACGCCGTCGAGGATATCCCCCGCCCCATGAGCAACCCAACGCGCTGCCGGCTGCAGGTGCGCTTCGCTGTCGACAATGCGCAACGAAGTAAAACCCATGGTTTTCATTGCCCGCGCCGCAGCGCCGACGTTTTCCGGCCGTGCCGGAGCCACTAAAACAATATGCAGCTGCATCAATACTCCACTGAATAAGGGATCGCAGGTTTTTGACTGTTCAGGATACTCTGATTATATTTACAAGTGTGCAACAATAATCCCGCGCACCACGATAGACAGGGGTAAATGCGCTATTGGCCTTATAAATGGCACGGAATACATATTATTACTTCTTATGATTTACTACTCTTATTAATCAAGGTGTTAATATAACTGCTTTATCAATAAGCCGTTAATTCGACCTCATTAGGCACAACAATGCTGAATCGTACACAGAATTTATGGTTCTGTGACTTAAGCTGGCATTTCTGTAAGTGTTTTTCACAAAACTGTTAACGTGCTACAATTGAATTTGATATATGTCAACAAAGCTTAGTTTTGTTGGGTGATGAATTCGGTACGCACTGTTATATTGCTGTTAATAGGGTTAGGATATGCGCCGTTTTGGCACCTTTGGGGATGTAAGGAATAGCACCCCCACCAAGCTAGCGATCTTGTTGACATGAGATGGAAAGTGCATCAAGAACGAGTTTACGTACTGTAGTCATTTGGTAAGAGGGAACGTGAGCGCTAATCTCTGCCCTCCGCTAAGAAAACAAAGACTTCTGTACTTCCTATTTTCTATTTTGTTGGCAATTTTAGGTAGCAAATATGCAGACCCCGCACATTCTGATTGTCGAAGACGAGTTAGTCACTCGTAACACCCTGAAGAGCATTTTCGAGGCGGAAGGCTACGTTGTTCATGAAGCCAATGATGGTGCAGAGATGCACAACATCCTGTCTGAAAATGATATCAATCTGGTTATCATGGACATCAATCTGCCAGGCAAAAATGGCCTGCTGCTGGCGCGTGAACTGCGCGAACAGGCCAGCGTTGCGCTGATGTTCCTGACCGGCCGTGATAACGAAGTTGATAAGATCCTCGGATTGGAAATCGGCGCTGATGACTATATCACCAAGCCATTTAATCCACGTGAACTGACCATTCGCGCACGCAACCTGCTGTCCCGCACCATGAACCTGGGCAGCGTCGGCGAAGAACGCCGTCTGGTTGAAAGCTATAAGTTCAACGGTTGGGAGCTGGACATCAACAGCCGCTCACTGATCAGCCCAGCGGGCGAGCAATACAAATTGCCGCGCAGTGAATTCCGCGCCATGCTGCACTTCTGCGAAAACCCGGGCAAGATCCAATCCCGTGGCGAACTGCTGAAGAAGATGACCGGTCGCGAGCTGAAACCGCATGACCGCACCGTGGACGTGACCATTCGTCGCATCCGCAAGCACTTCGAATCCACGCCGGACACGCCTGAAATCATCGCTACCATTCACGGTGAAGGCTACCGTTTCTGCGGCGATCTGGAAGAGTAAGTCTCGCGTTAAAATAGTTGGGGTTCAGTTGAACCCCAAGTCTCTTATTTTGCCTCACCCCAAGGGATGATCGGCACCGCGCTCAGCGCGTTCTTCGGCGAACCATCCACCACACGATCTGAGTAGCTCAGATAAATCAACGCATTACGAGCTGAATCGTAGAAGCGTACCACCTGCAGCTTCTTGAACACCAGCGACGTCCGCTTTTGGAACACCACAGTCCCTTCCGCCTTGCCGTTTTTGATTTTATCGTTCAGCGCAATCGGCCCGACCTGCTGGCAAGAAATGGCCGCATCCGCAGTATCCTCCGCCAATCCCAGCCCGCCTTTAATGCCGCCGGTTTTGGCTCGGCTGATATAACAAGTTACATTTTTAACATCAGGATCGTCGAACGCTTCCACCACGATTTTGTGGTCCGGACCGAAGAGTTTAAATACTGTATCCACTGAGCCAACCTGTTCTGCTTGCGCACTATTTACCGTTGCGCAAACTAAACCAAACAAAAATATCCATCCTTTTTTCATTCACTTAACTCCAATAACCTGAATCATGAAACTGAGTTCAGGCAATTAATATTGTTTATGTTTTAGGTCACAGAATGGGCCTTTTTCTGGTCCGCACCGGTCTTTTTAGCACAGAGCGTGAAAAAAATCTTTGAGAGTCTCGGAGGAAAAAAATTGCTATTATGCGGCGTCGTTATTTCTTTGCGCCCTTTAAGGTGTGTCCCTGTCCAGCTTTCGCGCAACCCGCAGCGAGAGGCAAAGAGTGCTACGCAAAATGGCTCATGGATTGGTCTGATAGCGCAAGCACCAGCGTGATGAATAAACAGTTCGGGTCTCAACCCTAAAGCTCTACGAGGAAGATCTATGGATCAAGCCGGTATCATTCGTGATCTGCTTAGCTGGCTGGAAAGCCATTTGGACCAACCCTTGTCGCTGGACAACGTGGCGGCGAAAGCGGGTTACTCAAAATGGCATCTACAACGGATGTTCAAAGATATTACCGGTAACGCCATCGGCGCTTATATCCGGGCAAGGAGATTATCCAAGGCTGCGGTGGCGCTGCGTTTAACCAGCCGCCCTATTCTGGATATCGCCTTACAGTATCGCTTCGACTCGCAGCAGACATTCACTCGCGCATTTAAAAAACAGTTTGCGCAAACGCCGGCGTTGTATCGCCGCGCCGAAGACTGGAGCGCATTCGGCATCTGTCCGCCAATTCGCTTGGGCGCCTTTACCCTGCCGCAGCCAGAGTTTGTCACACTACCGGAACTGCACCTGATTGGCCTGACGCAAAGCTATTCGTGCACGCTGGAGCAAATTTCAAACTTCCGTACCGAGCTGCGTTCACAGTTCTGGCGCCAATACCTGGGCGAAGCGGAGACGCTGCCGCCGGTACTGTACGGTCTGCACCATTCGCGTCCAAGCCAGGAAAAGGACGACGAGCAGGAAGTGCTGTACACCACGGCGCTGGAACCGCATCACGTTCCGAAGGAAATTCAGGCTGGGCAGCCGCTGACGCTGCAGGGTGGCGAGTATGCGATGTTCAGTTATGAAGGCCCAGCCTCTGGCCTGCAGGACTTTATTCTGACGCTGTACGGCACTTGTCTGCCGGCACTCAAACTCACGCGCCGCAAAGGGCACGACATTGAGCGCTTTTATCCCAAGGGTGACCGTCGGCCACCCCAACCGCCGACCGAGATCAACTGCGACTATTTGATCCCGATCCGCCGTTAACGTTGCAGTTCGTCGAGTGCGGGCATGTCCAGATGCGTGATATCGCCCGCCGTTTCGACAATCCAGCCGGAAGCCAACCATGGGCTCTGCTGATAGTCGACACGTGACAGCGAACAGTTGCGTAAACGCAGGCGACGTTCGGCATAGGCAGGTAACCCGAGCACGGTGCTGATCAAACAACCCAACGCGATACCGTGGCTAACGATCAGCGGTTTGCTCCCCTCCGGCAGCATCAGGCAGCTTTCCAGCGCCTCGCGCATCCGCCCACCCAGCTCGCTCATGGATTCACCTTGAGGGATACGGCCGTCAGCAGTACCATCGACCATCTGCTTGCGCCACTGCTCTTCCTGCGGCGTCAGGCTGTCGATCAGGCGTTCTTCCAGAACCCCCATGTGTAACTCGCGCAAACGTGGATCGTTTATCACCTCGCAACCGCAGGCTTCTGCGATGATTTGCGCGGTGCGTCGGGTACGCCCCAAATCGCTGGTAATCACGTGCGTGATGCCGAGCTTGCTGACGCGTTGGGCAACCAGATGAGCCTGATGTTCACCGTGGGCGGTTAACGGGCTGTCGGACTGACCCTGGATACGGCGAGCCGCATTCCATTCCGTTTCGCCGTGGCGAACGAGGTATACCTGTAACATTTTGCTTTTCCGTTATACTGCGTGAAACCTGAGTTTATCTTCGTCACAGGCCGCTTGCGCAAGCGTCTGACGTATTGAATAGGCTCTTAGCTTAAGGATGCTAAACCCGTTATGTATCATGTTGTCGCTGCAACTACCAACCCGGCAAAGATTAAGGCTATTCAGTTGGCCTTTGAGGACACCTTTGGCGTAGACCAATGCCGCATTGAATCGGTCGACGTCGCCAGCGGTGTCTCACTACAACCCATCGGCAATCTCGAAACCCGTACCGGTGCACGCCAGCGCGTCATGGAAGCACGCCAGGTACGCCCGGAGGCCGACTTTTGGGTCGGCGTGGAAGCGGGTATCGAAGAGAATATGACCTTCGCCTGGATGACGGTGGAAAACCCGTACACCCGGGGCGAATCGCGTTCAGCCAGTCTGATGCTGCCGGAGACGATTTTACAGGGAATTCGCGCCGGCCGCGAATTGGGGACGGAAATGGCGACCATCACCGGCAATGCCGAAGTGAAGCGCCAGGGCGGCGCTATCGGTATCTTCACCGATGGGCGGTTGAGCCGCACCAGCGTTTACCATCAGGCTCTGCTGTTGGCACTGGTGCCCTTCCACAACCCGATCTACCAAAACCATAACAACGCGCCGCAAAAATAAGCGCATGCGGGCGTGGCGCGACTAAGGTGCCTCGCCCAGCAATTGCTGCTCCAGCCACTGCTTCAACGCCGGCGTCGCCGCCTTCAGGCTGTTCGAACCACGAGTGATGGTGGCAATACCGGCCCCCAGCTCGTTCTTCAGCTCACGCTGGCTCATCTCACCGCGCATCAGTTCCTGAATAATCCGCACCCGCGTCCCCAAGGCCGTTCTTTCGTCCGGCGTCAGCAGCAGTTGCAGCAGAGGTTGATGCAGATCCTGGGCGAACGAATTCTGCAGCAGCGCGACAAAGCGCAGCCAATCCTCATTGCCTTGTTCTGAAAGAGCCGGGTCGTTAAGCGATAATTGCGTCATGGCAAGCCACCATACTATTTAACTAGTACAGCAGCATACCATAGCGCCGCAAAAATCAATAACGCCTCTGCCACTCGGCATCGGTCAGCACCTTGGCCGGACGATGCATGAGGTAGCGATAAAATGCGTCATAGGCCAGTACGTTCTTCACATAAGAACGGGTTTCCGAGAACGGGATGCTTTCGACAAACGCCACCGCATCTACCCGCCCTTCGCTGTTGCCCAACCAGGTATTTACCCGCGATGGACCGGCGTTGTAGGCCGCCGATGACAGAATACGGTTACGCCCAAACTGCTGGTACACATACTCCAGGTAGCTGGTACCGATGGTAATGTTAACCCGGGGATCAAGCAGCTGGCTTGGGCTTGAGTAGCCGGGAATATTGTACATCTGCACCGTATGCTGCGCGGTACGCGGCATCACCTGCATCAGGCCGCTAGCCCCTACCGGTGACTGGGCTTTCGGGTTCCAGGCGCTCTCCTGACGGGCTATCGCCATGGCGTAGCTCGGCGTGATCCCCTTGTCATCGGTCGCGGCCCGGAACTCTTGCGGCCAGGCTACCGGGAAGCGCTCTTCAAGGTGATCCCACAGTTTGCCAACGATGGTTGCCTGCACGCTGAGATCGGCCCATTTTTGCTCGAATGCATAACGCGCCAGCGCTTCCTGTTCCGGACGACTGCGGCTGGACACAAACGAGGTCCACTCGCTGCGCGCCAGATTATCCATATTCCAGTACATCAGTTCGCGTACCCGGGCAATCTCCGGTCCGTCCACCAGCGAAGCGCGAGGTTTCGCCGCCACGGCCACCATTACCGGGTAAGGCTTATTCAGTTTCTGCGCCGCCACCATTGGATAGAAACCGCGTTCGTTCATCAGGCGACGCAGGATCTCTTCACCTTCACTGCGTTTGCCTTCATCCAGCAGCAGGCTTGCACGCCAGTAACGCCACTCGTCTTTATTGCGAGACTCCGCTGGCAGGCGAGCCAGCCAGGTAGCCACCCCCTGGCGATCGCCATTGCCCAATGCCATACGCACACGACGTTCCAGCAGAGCCGGAGACTGACTGCGCAGGATCACCTTATCGCGCCATTGGGTCTGTTCGAAGGTGGCATCGCTACCCATCAGGCGCCAGGCCACCGCCTCTTCCAACCCCAACCGCTCGCTGTCGCTCATTTTCTGCAGGCGCACCAGCGTCGGGATCATCGCGCGAGCATTTTCTACATCCTGGCGGGCCAGGCGTTCAAAAGCGATGCCGGTCGCGGCACGGGTAAAATCTGTTGGCCCTACGCTACGGGCAAAGGATTCTACCGTGGCCGGATCGTTTTGCAGACGCACCAATGCATCGCCCATGGTTTGGTAATCTGACGGCAACTGACGGTACAAGCTGTTGACCAGGCCGCTGTTGCCCTCTTTCAACGCCAGTTTCATGCGCTCCAGTATCGCCGATGGTGTCTGTTTGCCGGAGCCCTTCCAGACGCTGAACAGCTTGTCACAGGAGCCCGGTAACGATTTACCGCTCATCCAAACGTCTTCAGCACCGCTCCAGGCCGCCTGTTGATCGCCGGTGGCCCATTTGGCGTAGTAGTAATTGCAACGCGCAGCTATAGGTTTAGGCGCCTGTGGGCTAAAGGCCAATAGGGTGCGCCAGTCTTCACGCCGTGCCAGCTCGTTAACAAAGCGCGGGGCCAATGATTTGGCCGGCGGCAGCGTCGGATGCTGTTTGATAAAATCGTTCACCTCGGAGAACCCAGCCTGACTGAGATCTTGCGTCAGCTCACGGTATTCCAGATAAGGGTATAGCGGGTAATCACGCAGCGTCGGCATCAATTGCGCCACGACGTCCATCTGCTTACTGTCCCACGCCTGTTTAATCTGCAGGTAACGCTGACGCTGGGCGTCCAGCGAGTCCGCCAATGCGGCGCCTGAGAATGCCGTCAGGCACAGGCCCACAGCCAAAAACCGCCACTTGTCTACCTTGACCATACTGACTCTTTCCTCGCTAATGCTGATGGTGTTGCCAGAGCCGATTCCCCCGTTGCCGCGCTACGCCAGCAGCCAACGGACAGTGAAACGGCTCTCCGAGTGTTTCGCGCTCTGTCGTGGGATATCGCTTCATCCGGCACGCCAGAACAAAAGGAGGCGCTGAGTGACTGGCTCAGCCATCTACCATAGACAGCGCGATCGCTTATCCATTCACTACTGTAGATGAAGTTTATCGTCACGAAGGGCTTCAGGTAAAAAAGGTTTACCCTCGCTGACAAATAAAATAAAGCCGGCGCCAAAGACAGCGTATTAATCATTAACCCGAGGTTAACACTGGAAACGAGCAGCTCATTTATTATTAATAAGCGCTGCCGACAATAAGATGAAGTCATCTGAAATAATTAGTCATGCAGGATATATTTCCTGGCCGACGACAACGCCGTTGCGCAAATGCCCCAAACCTCAGGCCGGGCGGGCTAACTTTGCAGAAAACGCCTGGCAAACCCTGACGGACGTTTTTATACTATTAAAAAAAGGTAAGATAATTCTGAGAAAACGGCACATAAAGCGCGCAACCGGGATATCTTATAATACAATCCGCGCCAATAATGGGTAGATAGTGTTCATCAGGCAGTGCGATTGACAGTTTTCAGTAAGGCAATTATCCCTTCGAGCGGGTCAGGCTTCTCATTGTTATGTTGCCGCATCGGTACTGCGGATCTGGGCAGGAATGGCAGATGAAGATGGCAAATAATGCCGCGTGGTTAGCGACCTGCGCAAAAAATTCTCTTGCGAGTTTCATTTGCGCACGTCTGGACTACGGCCGCCTGTTGTCGCTGGTGCTGCTCACCCTGCTGGCCTTTCCCGGTTCAGCCCGCCCCGAAACCGGTGATCCTTATCAAAATCGCATCCATGCCGTCACCACCGTGGTGGTAGGCATTATCAGCTATGCCCGCTGGCCCAGCGAACCCAATCCGATCCGACTGTGTGTGACGGCACCCACCCAGTATGCCGAAGGCCTGTTCGATCCGATCCTGCTTAGTGCTCCGCGGCCCATTAAGGCCGAACGCGTATCCTTTGACAGTCCGCTGCTGAGCACCGGCTGCGATGTTATTTATTTGGGCAATGTTAACGCTGGTCAGAAGCAGAATTTTATACAGCGTATCAGCGGCCATTCCATTCTCAGCATTAGCGAGAACGATGTTGAATGCTCAGCCGGCAGCGCGTTCTGCCTGCAAATCGAAGGGGATACCGCGAGTTTTAAAGCCAATCTCGATGCGCTGGCACGTAGCGGCGTGCGCGTTCACCCCAACGTGTTGCAGTTGGCACGCAAACAGGCGCCCCCGCTATGAAGTGGTTGCGCAAGAACCGTTCGGGTCAGTCACGCCCTACGCTGGGCCGGGTACTGCAAAGAGTACACCTTGGGCTGGCGCTGATTGCCGTGGGTACTGCGGGGATCTTCCTGACCCTGGTGGCGCTGTTTGCACTGCGCGCCTATGCCAACCATAACCTGCATCTGATCGCGCGCTCCATCAGCTATACCGTTGAAGCCGCCGTGGTGTTCGAAGACCGTGCCGCCGCCCGCGAAGCCCTGGTGCTGATCGCCTCTAAAGAGGAAGTGTCGGAAGCCAGGATTCTGAACAACAACGGCAAAGTGCTTGCGACCTGGCACCATCCCAAGGATGGCCCACTGCACGGCATGGAGCAAGTCGTGGCGCACTGGGCGTTGCCACAACCGGTGATCCTGCCGATCACTCACGAAGGCAAAGAAGTCGGCAAAGTGTGGTTAAGTGGCCACGGCGGCAGCCTGCTGCGTTTTTTGCTACGCGGTATGGTAGGCATGATCGCCTGTCTGGTGCTCAGTACCCTGTGTGCGCTGGTACTGTCGCGCCGCATGTTGCAGGGGATCGTCCGCTCGCTGGACGATATCGCTAACGTGGCGCATGCGGTACGGCGCGATCGCGCCTTTGGGCTGCGGGTGCCTTCGGCACCGATTGCCGAACTGCATGAGCTGAGCAGCGACTTTAATGGCCTGCTTGACGAACTGGAAGCCTGGCAGGCGCACCTGAAACAGGAGAATGACTCGCTGACCCACCGGGCGACCCACGACAGCCTGACCGGCTTGCCAAACCGCGCTTTCTTCGAAGGCCGACTGAGTCGCGCGCTGGGAGACATCGAGTCACCCGAAAAACTGGCGGTGCTGTTTATCGACGGCGATCGCTTCAAGGAAGTTAACGACAGCTACGGCCACGCCGCCGGCGACGTAGTGCTGACCACCATTGCCGGGCGTATCCGCGCGCAGTTACGCGAGAGCGACCTGGTTGCACGTTTAGGAGGTGATGAGTTCGCCGTACTGTTGGCACCGGTCCACACTACGGAAGATGTACTGCAGATTGCCGATAACATTATCGACTGCATGACCCAACCGGTGATGTTACCGAACGGCGAAGAGGTCATTTCCTCTTTGAGTATCGGTATTGCACTTTACCCTGAACATGCGGTGACGCCTCAGGGGCTCTTGCACGAAGCTGACGATGCGATGTACCAGGCCAAGCATCGTTATAACGGAGGCTGGCGGCTGGCAATACAAAAATAAAGCCCCGGCTATAAAATAAAACTAGGGATTTGATTATGATACAGCAAACACTAAAAAACCGTTTTTCACTGCTGACGATGATGTTTATCGCCCTGCTGGCGCTCGCCGGCTGTCAGAGCAAGCCGCAGGGCCTGACGCCCGAGCAGATTGCCCTGTTGCAGTCGCAAGGGTTCAAACTGACGGATAACGGCTGGGAATTTGGCCTGTCCGACAAGGTGCTGTTCGGCAACAACGTGGGCAAGCTGAACCCGGAAAGCACCGACACGGTACAGAAAATGGGCCGTGCACTGATGAGCGTCGGCATCACCAAATTCCGTCTGGACGGTCACACGGATAATTACGGTGAAGACAGCTATAACGACCAGCTCTCGCTGCGCCGCGCCAATGCGGTGGCCGACCTGCTGGCCAGCGTAGGCATCCCACGCGCTAACATCGAAACTCGCGGCATGGGCAAACGCGACCCGGTCGCCGATAACCGCACCTCCAGCGGCCGGGCGGAAAACCGCCGCGTCGCGATCGTCGTCACTCCTTAAGCCACCAATATGCGCCTTCACGGGCGCATAACCGGTTATACTTAGCGATCGCTGAGTGATGTCTGGGATCCGCTTTCGAAACGGGCTACACTCCGCAGCCAGACATCCTATAAAAACTGATATAGAGAGGCTAGAGCACCGTGGCTCAATACGTCTATACCATGCACCGCGTCGGCAAAGTGGTTCCGCCGAAGCGTCATATTCTGAAAAACATCTCACTGAGCTTCTTCCCTGGCGCCAAAATCGGCGTGCTGGGTCTGAACGGCTCGGGTAAATCCACGCTGTTGCGCATCATGGCCGGCATCGACACCGATATCGAAGGTGAAGCTCGCCCGCAGCAAGGGATCAAAATCGGCTACCTGCCTCAGGAGCCGCAGCTGAATCTGGAGCACACCGTCCGCGAGTCGGTCGAAGAAGCGCTGGCGGAAGTGGTCGGTGCCCTGAAACGTCTTGATGAAGTGTACGCGCTGTACGCTGAAGAAGGCGCGGACTTCGACAAGCTGGCCGCTGAACAGGGCCGTCTGGAAGAAATCATTCAGGCCCATGATGGACACAACCTGAATACCCAGCTTGAGCGCGCCGCCGATGCGTTGCGCCTGCCGGAATGGGACGCAAAAATCGCCAACCTGTCCGGTGGTGAACGTCGCCGTGTCGCGCTGTGCCGCCTGCTGCTGGAAAAACCGGACATGCTGTTGCTGGACGAACCGACCAACCACCTGGATGCGGAATCCGTGGCCTGGCTGGAACGCTTCCTGCACGACTTCGAAGGGACCGTTGTGGCGATCACCCACGACCGTTACTTCCTCGACAACGTGGCCGGCTGGATCCTCGAGCTGGACCGCGGCGAAGGCATCCCGTGGGAAGGCAACTACTCTTCCTGGCTGGAGCAGAAAGACGCACGTCTGGCGCAGGAAGCCTCTTCCGAAGCCGCACGCCGCAAATCCATCGAGAAAGAGCTGGAGTGGGTTCGTCAGGGCGCTAAAGGCCGTCAGTCCAAAGGCAAGGCGCGTTTGGCCCGCTTTGAAGAGCTGAACAGCACCGAATACCAAAAGCGTAACGAAACCAACGAACTCTTTATTCCACCTGGCGCACGCCTGGGCGATAAAGTGGTTGAAGTCAGCAACCTGCGTAAGTCCTACGGCGACCGCGTGCTGATTGACGATCTCTCCTTCGCCGTGCCGAAAGGCGCGATTGTCGGCATTATCGGCCCGAACGGCGCCGGTAAATCCACGCTGTTCCGCATGATGTCCGGTCAGGAACAGCCTGATTCCGGCAGCATCGTGCTGGGCGACACCGTCAAGCTGGCCTCGGTCGATCAGTTCCGTGACAGCATGGACAATTCAAAAACCGTTTGGGAAGAAGTCTCCGGCGGCCAGGACATCATGCGTATCGGCAACACCGAAATGCCAAGCCGTGCTTACGTCGGTCGCTTTAACTTCAAAGGCGTCGATCAGGGCAAGCGCGTGGGCGAACTGTCCGGCGGTGAGCGCGGTCGTCTGCACCTGGCCAAGCTGCTGCAGGTTGGCGGCAACGTACTGCTGCTCGACGAACCGACCAACGACCTGGATATTGAAACCCTGCGCGCGCTGGAAAACGCCCTTTTGGAGTTCCCGGGCTGCGCGATGGTTATCTCGCACGACCGTTGGTTCCTCGACCGTATTGCTACCCACATTCTGGATTACCAGGATGAAGGTAACGTCGAGTTCTTCGAAGGTAACTTCACCGAATACGAAGAGTACAAGAAACGTACGCTGGGCGCCGAAGCGCTTGAGCCGCACCGTATCAAGTACAAGAGAATCGCCAAGTAATCCGAAAGGCGCCGCATGCGGCGCCTTTTTTTATTCCCGCGCCAGCTCGCGGGCATAATCGTCAAATACCGGATGTTGCAACACCACGTCAATAAAACAGGCCAGCGCCGGGGAATTGAGCTTGCGACTGGGATAAACCAGATAGAGTTCATTGCCTTCCGCCTGCCATTCCGGCAACACCTCCACCAGCTGTTTTTGCGCCACTACCTCGCGGCTGAGAAATGCCGGCAACAAAGTAATACCCGCGCCGTAAATCGCACATTCGCGCGCGTACAGCAGATTATCGGTGATATGCAGCGTCGGCAGTTGCCAGCGAAAATACTCATCGCCCCGGCGCAGATTCCATGCGGGCCAGGAACGATGCGCGATGCAGCGGTGCTGCTGCAACTGTTGCGGATGCAGGATCGGCGGATACTGCGCCAGATATGCCGACGATGCCAGCAAATAGCGCGGCGCATGCCCCAAACGCCGGCCAATCAGCGAGGAGTCCTGCGGTTTGCCGGTGCGTAATGCGGCGTCAAACCCGTCTTGCACCATATCCACCATCGCATCGGATACCGACACCTCCAGTGACACGTCCGGGTATTGGCGCTGAAAATCCGCCGCCAGCCGCGCCAGCAACGTCGCCCCCAGCCCGGCAGGGGTTGAGATGCGCAACCGACCACTCGGGTTGTCACGCAGCCGTTGCAGCGCAAAATCGGCGCGTTCGGCAGCATTCAGCATCTCCTGGCAGTGTTCCAGATAGCGTTCGCCGGCAAAGGTCAGGTTGAGCTGGCGGGTGGTACGGTTCAGCAAGCGCAGGCCCAGCGTCTGTTCCAACTGGCTGATGCGCTGGCTGACGCTGGACTTCGGCAAAGCGGCGCGTTTGGCGGCGGCGGTAAAACTGCCGCACTCGGCCACCAGCGCAAACAGCGCCATATCCTGCAGCTGCTTAAACCTCATTGTTCACCTCAAACGAACACTTAGTTAGTTATTGTCCATCTTATCACTCCCTCTCAAGAGGTCTACACTGAGATTATTCATTCGAAAGGAGCACAGTCATGCCGATTAAAGCCATTGCCGTAGACCCGAAAAACCCCGCCGCCTTCATAGAGATCAGCCCGGAAAAGCCCACGCCGGGTCAGTACGATCTGTTGGTGGAAGTGAAAGCGGTGTCGGTCAACCCGGTGGATACCAAGGTCCATGCCGGCCTGCAAAAAAGCGGCCTGCAGCAGCCACGCATTCTCGGTTGGGACGCCAGCGGCGTCGTGGTTGAAGTGGGCAGCAGCGTCAGCGGCTTCAAACCCGGCGATGAGGTTTGGTACGCCGGTGATATCACTCGCCCGGGCAGCAACAGCACCCAACAATTGATCGATTCACGTATTACTGCCCACAAGCCTCGCAGCCTGAACTGGGCCGAGTCTGCCGCCATGCCGCTGACTGCCCTGACTGCCTGGGAAGCACTGTTCGAACATCTGAAAATTCAGGATGCGGCACCGGGGAAAACTCTGTTGATCATTGGCGGCGCCGGTGGTGTTGGTTCGCTGGCGATCCCGTTTGCGGCCCAGCGCAGTCAGGTGAAGGTGATTGCGACCGCCTCTCGTCCCGAGTCGGCGGCCTGGTGTCTGGAACGGGGTGCCGATCTGGTGGTGGACTACCGCGATCTGAAAGCTAACCTGGCGCAACAGGGCATTGAGAACGTGGATTATATTCTGTGCCTGAACGATACCGACGGCCACTGGCAAGCCATCTCCGATCTGATCGCGCCGATGGGCCATATCTGCACCATCGTGGAAAACGCCCAGCCGTTGGACCAGAGCGCACTGAAGCTGAAAAGCGCCGCGCTGCACTGGGAATTGATGTTTACCCGCAGTATGTTCAACACGCCGGATATCGCTCAGCAGGGCGAGATCCTCAAGCAAGTGGCGCAACTGCTGGATGAAGGGAAGCTGAGCACCACCCTGAGCGAAACGATGCAGGGGCTAACGGTGCCGACGCTGACCGCCGCGCATCAAAAACTGCTCGACGGACATATGCAGGGAAAACTGGTGATTGTTTACTGATAACCGACGGGGCGCAGCCTGCGCCCCGCAGGCTTAGACTGCAACGCCAACCAGGCGGCTGGCATCGGCCGCCAACAGCTGTTTGACCAGTTCTACACAGCGCAGGAAACGCTCGTCGTAATCACTGGACTCTACGTGTACGTATTCAATGTTGTTGGCCCGCAGCATCTCTTCCAGCAAATACTGGAATGCCTTGCGATCGTTGGGATTGCCCAGGCTGCGCAACCCATCCGCCACCCATGGGGTGTTATTCTCCAGCAGGATCACCAGATCAAAGCGGTACTCGTCGATCAACGCCTGTACAAAGGGGTGCTCGCGCCCTTCGTACTTTTTGCAGAACGCCTGAGTGGTCACGAAGTCGGTATCGATAAACGCCACTTTATTGGCGTATTTCACCGCAAAATCAACGTACTGCGCCTGGCCCAGGGCGATTTTGTCATAGTCGGAATACTGTAGCGCCATTTCATCCCCGCCGAGGTGCGAGAACACGTAGTCGCGGCCATATTCCCAAGCGCTGGTAGTGTTGAAGATGTTCGCCAGCTTATTGACCAGGGTCGATTTCCCGCTCGACTCACCGCCAAGGATAGCCACGGTGCGTACAAAAAACGGCTTCACTTCGGTCGGGATATAGTCCCAATAGCGGAACGGATCCTGACGGATCTGGCGGCCGCTGATGTTCATAAATGAACGTTCGGGATCGATCAGAATGGTTTCAATGCCCAGATGTTCGCGATAGCGCGGAGCATCCTGTGCTTCACTGGAATAGATAAAGCTCGGCACTATGGCCTTTTGCTCCAGAAAAGCTTTCACCCCGTCACTCCACACGTTCCAGCCGTGCGGATAGGGCTCGATGCCCTGTTCGTCAAACGAGTGAATATGAATGTTTTTCTGATACTTGAAGGTTTGCAGCAGCCAGCGCAGACGATCGCTGACCGTCGGCTGTTGCGACATCGAGCTGTTGTCGAACAGCTCCCGATCGCGCGGTTCATCGTGACACAGGATCACGTGCAACTCATCCACCTGGCTACAGGCTCGCTGGATCAGGTAAATATGACCGGTGTGCAGAGGGTAAAATTTACCAAACACCACGCCGACCTTTTTCTCACGGCGTGGGAACTCAAGCCCGAGGTAACGGTGCAGCGCCTCCAGCTTCTGGGCGCTCGGACTTTTGATTTTGTCGTTTAACAGCTGGCTAAGATAGCCTTTGGTCATGCCACTGGCATCCGCCACCTGCTGCAGAGTGCAGTTCTTTTGCTTAATCGACGCCTTCAGGTAATCGAATTGCCGCATAGCCCCTCCGTTTAGTATGCTAAACAAAATAGCATAATCTGCGTACCGCGTGGCAATTAATAAAACTGTTCCAACACGTCCAGCGCATCCGCCAGTTTCTTCACGCCAAACACCTGCATATTGGCCGGCGGTTTTTTCGGCACGTTAGCGTGCGGCACGATGGCACGCTTGAAGCCGTGTTTCGCCGCTTCGGAAATCCGTTCCTGACCGCTCGGTACCGGACGGATCTCCCCCGCCAGCCCCACTTCGCCAAACACCACCAAATCGTTCGGCAATGGGCGGTCACGCAGGCTGGACACCAACGACATCAGCAACGCCAAATCGGCGCTGGTTTCACTGACCTTCACCCCACCGACCACGTTAACGAACACGTCCTGATCGGACATCTGCAATCCGCCATGGCGATGCAGCACCGCCAACAGGATCGCCAATCGGTTTTGCTCCAGGCCGACCGCCACTCGCCGCGGGTTAGACATCATGGAATGATCCACCAGCGCCTGAATTTCCACCAGCAACGGCCGCGTACCTTCCCAAACCACCATCACCGAACTGCCGGAGGTGACCTCATCGCCACGGCTGAGGAAGATGGCAGACGGGTTGCTGACCTCACGCAGGCCCTGCTCGGTCATGGCGAACACGCCCAGCTCATTCACCGCACCAAAGCGGTTTTTATGGCTGCGCAGGGTACGAAAACGTGAATCGGCGTCGCCGTCCAGCAGCACCGAACAGTCGATGCAGTGTTCCAATACTTTCGGCCCGGCCAAGGAACCGTCTTTGGTGACGTGACCGACCATGACAATCGCCACGCCGCGCGTCTTGGCGAAACGCGTCAGATAAGCCGCCGTTTCACGTACCTGCGCAACGCTACCCGGCGAAGATTGAATATCCGCCATGTGCATCACCTGAATGGAGTCGATCACCATCAGCTTCGGCTGTTCCTGCTCGGCGATCAGGCAGATCTGTTCGATGCTGGTTTCCGACAGCATATTCAGGCCGCCGGTTGGCAAGCCGAGACGATGGGCGCGCATCGCGACCTGCTGCAGTGATTCCTCACCGGTGACGTACAGGGTTTTCATCTGCTCGGACAGTTTGCACAGCACCTGCAGCAGCAAGGTACTTTTACCTGCGCCGGGGTTACCGCCGATCAGGATCGCACTGCCCGGAACCACCCCGCCGCCCAGCACGCGATCAAACTCCAGGAAACCGGTGGAAAAACGCGGCAGCTCTTCCAGGCTGATGTCCGACAGCTTTTGTACCTTGCTGATACCGGCATCGCCAGCGTAGCCGCTCAGACGCTCGTTGCGAGAAGAGGAAGACACGGCAGCCAGACGCACTTCTGTAATGCTGTTCCAGGCGTGGCAAGCGCTGCACTGCCCCTGCCAGCGCGGATAATCTGCGCCGCACTCATTACATACAAACGCCCGTTTTGCTGCTTTTGCCACGTATTACCTCTGCTTTATTACCACATTGCCGCTGACGGGCGTCATCGCCGGGTCAGGGGCCTACTTTAGCGTACTTCGTGTTTCAGGCTGCCGGTCAACACGCACAGCACGCCCATAAGATCGGCATGGCGAATCGACACCTGCGCCTTCTCATACACTTTCGGTTTGGCGTGATAGGCAATGCCCAACCCGGCAACCTGCATCATTTTCAAATCGTTGGCGCCGTCGCCGATGGCGACAGTTTGCTGCGGTGGAATACCCAGTTTTTCCGCCAGCGCTACCAGCGTATCGGCTTTGAACTGCGCGTCCACCACCGGTCCCAGCACCTCGCCGGTCAGTTTGCCGTCGCGGATCTCCAGCTCGTTAGCCACCACCGCCACCAGCTTCAGTCTGTCACGCAGATACTCGGCATAGTAGGTGAAGCCGCCGGAGGCAATCGCCACATGCCAGTCCATCGCCTGCAGCTTGCGCACCAGGTTGGTCAGCCCGGACATCAGCGGCAGCTCGTCACGCACCTGCTTGAGGATATTGGCATCGGCGCCTTTCAGCGTACCGACGCGCTGACGCAGGCTGGCGGTAAAGTCCAGCTCGCCGCGCATCGCGCGTTCGGTCACTTCCGACACCTGCTCACCGACACCCGCCAGTTTGGCAATCTCGTCGATGCATTCAATTTCAATCGCGGTGGAGTCCATATCCATCACCAGCAACCCGGGGGTGCGCAGATGGGGGATCTTGCCCAGCGGCGCCACGTCCAGCCCGCTCTCCGCCGCCAGCGTTTTGGCGCGTGCCGTCAGCGTGCCCGCCAGACGCACCACCTGATAATCCTCTACGCACCAGGCGGTGACGATCACCATCGCCGCGCCCAGCTTGCGCTGGAAATCGGTAATGCGCGTTTTGTTCAGTTCTCTGCCATATAATAGCCAACCGGTATGACCCGCCCGATAATCCAGCGGCATCACTTCGTCACCGCTCAGCGAAAGGGGAAGACCCGGCCATTGAGAGATCTCAGCCGGGAGATCGCAATAGGTCAGACTATTCGACATCCTTAACTCCTGAAAAAACACTGCATGATAAAACGACGCATCAAGCTATCCTATCGCCATTGCTTCTGGCAACATAAAGTGTCCAAGATGCCCAAGGAACCTGCATGGCCCGCGCTAAACTGAAATTCCGCCTGCACCGCACCGCTATTATCCTGATTTGCCTGGCTTTGCTGGTGCTGTTGATGCAGGGCGCTTCCTATTTTAGCCTGAGTCACCAATTGGCGCGATCCGAACAGGTGGAAGAACTGGCGCAAACGCTGACCAAACAGGTGGCATCCAGCCTGGCCCCCCTGATGGATGACGACAGCGACGTCGACAACCAACGCATCGACGCCATCCTCAAACAGCTCACCGACCACAGCCGCATTTTGGACGCCAGCGTCTATCAGTTGGACGGCTCCCTGGTTTCCCACGCCGGTGAGCAGATAAGTATACGCGATCGCCTGTCGCTTGACGGTAAACGCGCCGGCAGCTACTTCAATCACCAGCTGGTTGAACCCATTGAGAACAAAGACGGGCCGATCGGCTTTATCCGCATCACGCTGGACACCCACGTGCTGGCGACCGAATCCAAACAGGTGGATAACACCACCAACCTGCTACGCCTGATGATTTTGCTGGCGCTGGCCATCGGCATCATCCTGGCCCGTACGCTGTTGCAGCACCGCCGCAGCCGCTGGCAGCAGTCCCCGTACCTGTTAACCGCCAACACGCCGTTGGAGGAAGGCAATACGGTGGAAGATGATGATGACGAAAAGCCGGAAGATAAGAAAGAAGAGAAGATGCCCTAGGCTTGCTTTAAGCCATACGCTGGATGTGTTCATTCAACCCTTGAACCTGCATCAACATCTGGTCGGCAAGACCACGGAACGCCTCGCTGATCAGCTCATGCTGTGCCCTGCTCATCCACCTGATAGAGTGGAAAATACGTCTCCTCCGCCACGGCCCTGCGCAAGGCATAGCGAGTGGCTCGGCCTTTACCCATAGCCAGTACCGCTTCCGCCAGTACACGGATACGGCGCGACAGCGTCGGTTGGCTGATACCCAGCGCATCAGTGAGTGCTTTCGACGCGGCGGGCCCCTTACGCAGAACTTGCTCGAGGCTGGTCATAGATGAATAGAGGAGTGAATAGATTGATGAATAGAGTAATAGCGCTAATTACCTATAAGGTAAAGCATTTCAAGAAAATGAGGGGAGCACGATGAATAGATTGACAGGGGCGCAGCAGAACGCTGCGCCCGCAGTATGATTAGGCTTTGTCGCCCAGCAGCACAGATTCCAACGCGATAATGATCATTTCATTAAAGGTGGTTTGACGCTCTGCAGCGGTGGTCGCTTCATGACGCAGAATGTGGTCGGAGACGGTACAAATGGTCAGTGCCTTGGAACCGAACTCTTCGAACAGCTCAGCCGCCACGCCGTAGATACCGGCCGCTTCCATTTCCACGCCCAGGATGCCGTACTTCTTCATCACCTGGAACATATCCGGATCCGGCGTATAGAACAGATCAGCGGAGAAGATGTTGCCCACACGCGCCGGGATACCCTGCGCTGCTGCCGCGTCTACGGCATTACGCACCATATCGAAGTCGGCGATTGCCGCGTAGTCGTGATCCTTGAAACGCAGACGGTTTACTTTGGAATCGGTGCAAGCACCCATACCAATCACCACGTCACGCAGTTTGATATCGTCACGCACCGCGCCGCAAGAACCCACACGGATGATTTTCTTCACGCCGAATTCGGCAATCAGTTCACGCGCATAGATGGAGCAGGATGGGATACCCATACCGTGGCCCATTACGGAGATTCTGCGGCCCTTGTAGGTACCGGTGAAGCCCAGCATGCCACGCACGTTGTTCACTTCCACCGCGCCTTCCAGGAAAGTTTCCGCGATGTATTTTGCACGCAGCGGATCGCCCGGCATCAGTACTACGTCAGCGAAATCACCCATTTCAGCATTAATGTGCGGCGTAGCCATAATTATCTTCCTTCAGAAATCATATTTAATAAAAACATCAAACATCTAAGCCTTGAATTTCGAGTTGCAGCCAGGCGCGTAGCAACAACGCTGCGGCTTGAAATACGGGGCTTAGAGCATGGATTTACCGTAATCCATCGGTGACACGCCAAAGTAGCTGGCTACGGTCTGGCCGATGTCGGCGAAGGTTTCACGGTGGCCCAACGAACCCGGTTTCACTTTCGGACCGTAAATCAGGACCGGAATGTGCTCACGGGTGTGGTCGGTGCCCGGCCAGGTCGGGTCGCAGCCGTGGTCAGCGGTGAAGATAATGATATCTTCATCTTTCACCAGTTTCAGCAGCTCCGGCAGACGGCGGTCGAACAGCTCCAGCGCAGCGGCATAGCCCGCAACGTCGCGGCGGTGGCCGTAAGAGGAGTCAAAATCAACGAAGTTGGTGAACACGATAGTGTTGTCACCGGCTTTTTCCATTTCGGTCACGGTTGCGTCGAACAGCGCGTCGATGCCGGTAGCCTTGACCTTTTTGGTGATGCCCACGTTGGCGTAGATATCGGCAATTTTACCGATCGACACCACTTCGCCGCCCTTCTCGTCCACCAGCTTTTTCAGCACGGTTGGCGCCGGTGGCTCTACGGCCAGATCGTGACGGTTACCGGTACGCTGGAAGTTGCCCGGCTTGTCGCCCAGGAATGGACGAGCGATCACGCGGCCAATGTTGTAACCGCCTTCGGTCAGCTCTTCACGGGCGATTTCACAGAGTTCATACAGACGATCCAGGCCGAAGGTCTCTTCGTGGCAGGCGATCTGGAATACCGAGTCGGCAGAGGTATAGAAAATCGGCTTGCCGGTTTTCATGTGCTCTTCGCCCAGTTGGTCGAGGATCACAGTGCCGGATGAGTGGCAGTTACCGAGGTAGCCCGGCAGGTTAGCGCGCTCGACCAGCTTGTCCAGCAGCTCCTGCGGGAAGCTGTTGTGTTCGTCGCTGAAATAGCCCCAATCGAACAGTACCGGCACGCCGGCGATTTCCCAGTGGCCTGACGGCGTATCTTTACCGGAAGAGAGTTCGCTGGCGTAAGCATAGGCGCCGATGATGTCCGCATTGCGATCCAACCCTTGCGGGAAGGTACCGGTGGATTCTTCCGCGGCCTTGCCCAGGCCCAGGCGGCTCAGGTTAGGCAGCGTCAACGGGCCCTGACGGCCAACGTTGGCTTCACCGCGCGCGCAGACCTCGGCGATGTGACCCAGAGTGTCGGAACCCTTGTCGCCAAAACGCTCGGCATCTTCGCTCGCGCCAATACCGAATGAGTCTAATACCATAATAAATGTACGTTTCATCATGCTCTCCTGCGTGTTCTCACGCTGTGGGCGACAGCGAAAAGGCCGCTGCCGCTCCTGATTCGTTAATTATTCCGTGATGCGCTTGTAGACTACTGGCGTCACTTCCGGCGCTTTGTCGCTCAGCACCATCGCACTGCGTACCGCTTCGGCCGCCTGCTGCCAAGTCTCTTCGTCGTTGGCATGGATCACCGCCAGCGGCTGCTGGGTATCCACTTTGTCGCCCAGGCGCGCCATATCAGTCAGGCCCACGCTGTAGTCGATGCTGTCGGTTGCACGGCGACGACCGCCGCCCAGGGACACCACCGCCATGCCCAGTGCACGGGTATCCATTGCACTGATGATACCTTTTTTCTCAGCGTAAACCGGCTTGCTGAGGGTTGCGGCAGGCAGATAGCTGTCGTAGCGCTCGACGAAATCGGTCGGGCCCTGCTGTGCGGCGACCATACGGCCAAACACTTCTGCCGCTTTACCATTGTCCAGCACTGCCTGCAGTTTGGCACGCGCATCGGCATCATCTTTCGCCAGTCCACCGGAAAGCAGCATTTCCACGCACAGCGCCATCGTCACTTCCAGCAGGCGCGGGTTGCGGTATTCGCCGGTCAGGAAGCGCACGGCTTCGCGAACTTCCACGGCGTTACCGGCGCTGGAGGCCAGCACCTGATTCATGTCTGTCAGCAGCGCGGTGGTTTTGCAGCCGGCGCCGTTGGCTACGCCAACAATCGCCTGCGCCAAATCGGCCGACAGTGCGTAGGTTGGCATAAAGGCACCGGAACCGACTTTGACGTCCATCACCAACGCATCCAGGCCTTCCGCCAGCTTCTTCGCCAGAATAGAGGCGGTGATCAGCGGAATGGAATCTACGGTAGCAGTGATATCACGGGTCGCGTAGAAGCGTTTGTCCGCCGGTGCCAGCGAGCTGGTTTGGCCGATAATCGCCACGCCCACGTCCTGAATAATTTTGCGGAAGGCATTGTCGTCCGGGAAGATATTAAAGCCCGGGATCGCTTCCAGCTTGTCCAGCGTACCGCCGGTATGGCCCAAACCACGGCCGGAGATCATCGGCACATAGCCGCCGCAAGCCGCCACCATCGGGCCCAGCATCAGCGAAGTGACATCGCCCACGCCGCCGGTGGAGTGCTTGTCGACCAGTGGCCCATTCAGTGTCAGACTTTTCCAGTCCAGCACGGTACCGGAATCACGCATTGCCATGGTCAGCGCCACGCGCTCCGGCATGGTCATATCGTGGAAATAAATGGTCATCGCCAGCGCGGCAATTTGACCTTCTGAAACGACGTTGTCACGGATACCATTGATGAAAAAGCGAATTTCTGCTTCGCTCAACGGCTGACCGTCACGTTTCTTACGGATAATTTCTTGGGCCAGGAACAAAGCGTCCCCCTGTTTTAGCTAGAGTAGAGTGCAGGCCGGCGATTATCTCGCCTTGCCGACGTAATCGTTCAGTAACCGCTGCCGGACTGCCCGGCACTGTGGCCCAGCGTCGTCAGCAGGCTGGCTAACAGACTGGAAGCCCCGAAGCGGAAATGACGCGCATCGGCCCAACCTTCGCCCAGAATACGATCGGCAAGTTGCAGATAATGCAGCGCGTCTTCCGCTGTGCGTACGCCACCGGCCGGCTTGAAGCCCACCGTTTTGGCAACGCCAAGATCGCGGATCACCGACATCATCAGCTCCGCGCTTTCGAGCGTTGCGTTGACCGGCACTTTACCGGTAGAGGTTTTGATAAAGTCAGCGCCGGCGTTGATGGCGATTTCCGATGCTTTACGGATCAGGCTGGCCTGCTTGAGCTCACCGGTTTCAATGATCACTTTCAACAGCACGTTGGCGGCCTGGCAAGCCTGCTTGCACTGTTTGACCAGTTCAAAACCCACCTGCTCGTTACCGGCGATCAGCGCGCGGTAAGGGAACACCACGTCCACCTCATCGGCGCCATAGGCGATAGCCGCGCGCGTTTCCGCCAGCGCGATTTCAATATCGTCGTTGCCATGCGGGAAATTGGTGACGGTCGCAATGCGGATGTCCGGCGTCCCCTGCTCACGCAGAGCCTTGCGCGCCACCGGGATAAAACGCGGGTAAATACAGATGGCCGCCGTATGGCCGGCCGGGCTATTGGCCTGACGACACAGCGCGATCACTTTTTCATCGGTGTCATCGTCGTTCAGCGTGGTCAAATCCATTAAGGTCAGCGCACGTTGCGCTGCTGCGGTTAATTCGGTCATAAAACTCTCCAACTGAGTACCTGGGTGTTGGCGAGCGGACTTGGTTCCTTGAAGATAGCGCTGGGGAACGGGTTCCCACCGCGGCAACTGAGATCCTTCTCACCGCACATAACCCTTCGCATCGCGCAGGGTCAGTAATAGCTATTTGAACACGATCGCCGGGGGCAATTCGCGCTCAGGGTCACACTATATGAAATAACACTGTAACAGGCCGGAATTATATGTGAAGAACATCACAAAATAACGCGATATCGTTCACAAATTCGCTAAAGAAACGGACGCGGGCACGGCACGTTGCGCCCGTCTTAGAGTATAGGCGGTGTCCTGCAATAGGGCTCGCGGCGCTATCACAGGACAGGACCGGGGTTACAGCGCCAGGAAGAACCCGGCGATGGTCGCACTCATCAGGTTGGAGAGCGTACCCGCAGCCACGGCTTTCAGGCCGAAGCGCGCGATGTCATGACGACGGTTCGGCGCCATGCTGCCCAGACCGCCGAGCAGGATCGCCACCGACGACAGGTTGGCAAAGCCGCACAGCGCAAAGGAGATGATCGCCTTGGTGTGCGCCGACAGCACCTGCAGCCCTTCTGCCGCCACCACGTCGTCCGGACGCAGATAAGCACCGAAGTTCATGTAGGCGACGAATTCGTTAACGATAATCTTCTGGCCAATAAACGAGCCGGCCGCCATCGCTTCATGCCAAGGCACGCCGATCAGGAAGGCGATCGGTGAGAATACCCAGCCAAGTATCAGTTCCAGCGACAGCTGCGGATAATCGAACCAGCCGCCGACACCGCCAAGAATACCGTTCAGCAAAGCGATCAACGCGATAAACGCCAACAGCATCGCGCCGACGTTCAGCGCCAGCTGCATGCCGGAAGCCGCACCTGAAGCAGCCGCATCGATCACGTTGGCCGGGCGTTCATCTTCTGCGATCAACTTCATCGCGTCGTCTTTATCGTGGGTTTTTTCGGTTTCCGGCACCATCAGCTTGGCGAACAGCAAGCCACCCGGTGCAGCCATAAATGAAGCGGCGATCAGGTATTCCAGCGGCACCCCCATCTGGGCATAACCTGCCAATACAGAACCGGCTACCGAGGCCAGGCCACCGCACATCACGGTAAACAGCTCAGACTGGGTCATGGTAGCGATATACGGACGCACCACCAGCGGGGCCTCGGTTTGGCCGACAAAAATGTTGGCGGTCGCCGACAGTGATTCGGTCCGTGAGGTACCCAGCAGCTTTTGCAAGCCACCGCCCAACACGCGGATCACCAATTGCATGATACCGAGGTAATACAGCACCGCAATCAGCGAGGAGAAGAACACGATCACCGGCAGTACGCGCAGCGCGAACACAAAACCGCCGCCGCCGAAGACTTCAAACATCTTGTCGGAAACCAGGCCACCGAAGATGAAGGAGATCCCCTGGTTGCCGTAGGCGATCACGTTAGCTACGCCCGCCGACATGCCGCCGAGAATCGCGCGACCAACTGGAACGTACAGCACCAGCGCGCCGATGGCGACCTGAAGAACAAATGCCCAAATAACGGTGCGCAGGTTAATCGCGCGGCGGTTGCTGGAGAGCAGCACCGCAATGGCGATCAGCACCGCCATGCCAACCAGGCTCATGATGAGTTGCATGCAAAGTATCCCTGTTGCGAAAAAGAAATGCATCCCTGTCAGAGAGGAACACGGGGTTGCTTTAGAGTAATTTCGGGGAGCGATTATACGGAGCGAGGTACCCCTCGTACCGATTTATGTCACAAATGCATACAACAGGAAGCAAATGAAAATCTTATAACGTGAGCATCATCACAGTTATGGCGGGTTAGACACCTAAAGGGTAAACAGGGCGTGAGTGTTGTGTTGCAACTGGGCGGCAATATCCTCGGCTGACTCGGGGCGCAAGCGGCACAGTTCCTGGAAAACTTCGGCGGCACGTTCAGGGCGGTTGGGCTGCCCCTGGTAACCGGCCAGCGGCATGTCCGGCGCATCGGTTTCCAACAGCAAGGAGGTCAACGGCAATTGAGCCATCACGCTACGGGTTTTCTGCGCCCGCTCATAGCTGATGGTGCCCCCCACGCCAATGTAATAGCCCAGGCGTATAAACGCCTGCGCCTGCGACAGGCTACCGGCAAAACCATGTACGACGCCACGACGTGGCACTTCACTACGACGCAGCATCGCCGCCAGCTGATCGTGGCTGCGGCGGGAATGCAGGATCACCGGCAGGTCGTGTTCTTTAGCCAGTTTCAACTGGGCCTTCAATAGCCGCTGTTGCCGTTCGAACTGCGGGTTCTCCATATACAGATCCAGACCAATCTCCCCCACCGCCACCAGCTTCCGAGGTCGGCTGGCCAGAAAACCCGCCAACTGTTCAAGCTCCGCTTCCTGATGCTGGGCAATATACAGCGGGTGCAGCCCGAGGGCTGCGAACAACGGCGGATAGTCGCGCGCCAGTTTTACCACCCGCGCAAAGCGGTCGGCAGTCACCGTCGGCACGATAATACGCCTTACGCCCGCCCGTTCGGCCAACGCCAGGCTTTCAAGCTCCTGTCCGCTGAACGGCGGGAAATCGAAGTGGCAGTGGGTATCGGTGAAATCTGGGGTCACAGCAACCCCCCTTCACCCGGGGGTACGTCACCCGGCAGAATAATTTCTCTCGCGGCCAGATTGGGCTCCGGCTGCGTGGAAAGTTCGCGCGGGTGTGCCACGTCGGTGATGATCGGCGAAGGCATAACGACATTCTCAGGCTGGATCAAACGGCGCGACAGCGCCTTTTTCACCTTCATACTGTCCAGTTTGTCCTGCTCGACCAGCCAGTGCCCGACGGTCGCCAGGAAATAGCGGCCGCAGCGGCGCCCCAGATGATAGTCCTGATTGAGCGAGGTCAGCCGGCTGCCCAAGGCATTGCTGGCCAGCGGCTTCGGCGGGAAAATTTCAAAGATGCGCAGCTTGCCGGGCGGCTTCTCAATGAATTGCTGAATGCGGTGATAGCTTTGTTCGTGGTGTTGAAGGATACGCACCATCTGCTGCAGGCTGCTTTCGCTGAGCCAGTGCTCCATGCGCTTCATCCACTGCGGGGTGTAATACATCTGCGAAGGCACGGTACGGATCACCACGATAGTGTCCGCGCCGCGTCGGTAGGCCTCTTCGACTGGGATCGCATCGCTGATGCCACCGTCCTGATAGCTGACGCCGTCCAAATCCACGCCCATACGGTAAAAACCCGGAATGGCACTGGATGCCTTGATCGCCGGCAACCAACTGGCACGCTGCGCTGGCAGGTAAGTGGGTTCAAAGTCATCGCTGCGGCAGGCGCACATCAGGAATTCACGGCCATCGATCAGGTGTTTTTCCGCCACGTCCATTGCCAGCGGCAGCTGTTGCGACGTGGTGTCGATCAACCAGTCGAGATCGATCAAATGCCCGCCACGCACGAAGCGCAGCGGGTTAAAGAATTCAGCGGAGGTGGTGTAACGGGTGATCACCCGTCGCGCATAGCCCATCTGGCCACAAATAAAGGCCGAGAGATTTTGCGCGCCGGCAGAAGTGCCGATCATCAGATCAAAAGGATTAAAGCGGGCACGCTGAAACTCGTCCAGCACGCCGGCGGTAAAAATGCCGCGCTGCCCGCCCCCTTCACATACCAGCGCCATTTTGCCGGGCCGGTAAGGTTTATACGCCAGCGGTTCTATATTGCCGAGCGTGATGGGTATTCTGTATCCCAACCCTGCATCCTCAGTGAGACGTTTTACCCGAGGATACCTCGTCTTGCTCTCTTCCGTAATCCTCTTGCAGTATGCCAGAGAGGCAGTCATTGCTTCCCATCAGCCAGATGCAGTCATTGTCGGACCACTCCGCCAATGCCTGACACACCCGGCCCTTCAACTGTTTCCAGCGTCCGAGGATGATGTCGCTATTCATGACTGACCTCCCTGCGGTGAGAAAAGGAATTAAGCTTTGTTACACTTTGAGAGAAAAGCTAAGGACGTCGGCGGCCGGTAAACAGGCTGACCAGGAACAGAATGATCCCCACGACGAAGACGATTTTTGCAGCCCATGCGGCGGTACCCGCCAGAGAGCCGAAACCTAACGCAGCAGCAATCAGTGCGATGACTAAAAAGATAATGCCCCAACGAAACATAAGCTTCTCCTTACCATAGTGAAAAAACACATCGCAACCTGTGCCCTTTTCAGGCTCATCCAGGTTGCCGGTCAGTTTCTTTTTTTGATGGTGCTTCCTGGGTTAACCTTTCAGCCAACCCAGGATTTGGTGCTTATTGTTGCTCGTACTAAAACTTACGGCTTAACTACCAGGTCGTTTTTAACGCTTTTCACGCCGTCGATCGCTTTGGCGATGCTTTCTGCACGCTCAGACTGGGCCTGAGTTTTCACTTCACCGGAAAGCTGCACCACACCGTCGGTGGTTTCCACTTTCACGTTGCGTGAAGGCACGATGTCATCGGCCAGCAGTTTGGCTTTCAGTTCACTGGTGGTCGCGGTGTCACCGGCATAAGCCTTCACGGACTGTTTGCTTTCGTCTTTCACGTGCAGCTTGTCGCTGACGGATTTGACGCCTTCCACTTTACCGGCCACTTCAACCGCATGCTCGGCCTGCGCCTGGCTGCCGACAAAACCGCTCAGGGTGACGGTACCTTTTTCCGTTTTCACCGAGATATCGCTGCTGGTAATGGTTTTGTCATCCACCAGCGCACTTTTAACTTTAGCCGTTGTTGCGCTGTCATCCATGTAGCCGTCAACTTTTTTCATGGAGCTATCGATTTTGGCACCCGCGCTATCAGCGGCACTCGACGCTTTGTTGAGCAGCGTATCTTCAGCCAGCGCGCTGCCACTAACCAGAACGGAACCCAAAACAACAGCCATCAGTGATTGTGCAAATTTAGTATTTTTCATCGATCTCTTCCTTTGGTTATGGATCCAAAATGATTGCGGACCCTTCAGTCGCCATAACGCGACTCACTCAGTGAATACTTCACGATTTCTATACGTTCAAACATTCACGCTAAGACGATTGTTGCCACACCAGGAATATTGCAACGGCTGTGCCAACTTTAAAAAATCATTAAAAATCAATAACAAAATAAAAGTTGATTAATAATCGAACTAAAAACTGTCGCCTATTGACGACAACACCCGTCCGTTAAATCAAGGTTATAGCTATGTTATTGATATTAATAACATCACACTGTCTCTTATTGGCAACACTACCGAATAACTCGCTATTATCGTGGCAAAAAATAGTGAATTACGCTTACTGGCTAAATGATGCCCTATTAAATATAGACCATATGACAGAAAAAACAGGAAAGACCGGGTAAATGCTGGCGGATGCGGGGGAGACGAAACTGGTGAAGGAGATTTATTAATTAGCAGAATGGGGAGACGCAATATAACACAGGGCGCCCTAAGGCGCCCTGCTGATCTGTTAGTGCTCGCGCGTTTTGCGGAACACCACTTCCGGATAGCGTTCCTGCGTCAGATTCAGGTTAACCATGGTAGGCGCGATGTAAGACAGGTTGTCGCCGCCGTCCAACGCCAGGTTAAGCTCGTTCTTACGCTTGAACTCCTCGAATTTCTTCACGTCGCTGCATTCCACCCAGCGCGCCGTAGAGACGTTGACCGACTCGTACAAGGCTTCGACGTTGTATTCGCTTTTCAGACGCGCAACTACCACGTCAAACTGCAGCACACCCACCGCGCCCACGATCAAGTCGTTGTTGGCGATTGGACGGAAGACCTGTACCGCCCCTTCTTCAGACAGCTGAACCAGACCCTTCAGCAGCTGTTTTTGCTTCAACGGATCGCGCAGACGAATACGGCGGAACAGCTCCGGTGCGAAGTTCGGGATACCGGTGAACTTCATGTCTTCACCCTGGGTGAAGGTATCGCCGATCTGAATGGTGCCGTGGTTATGCAAGCCAATGATATCGCCCGGATAGGCTTCTTCCACGTGCGAACGGTCGCCCGCCATAAAGGTCAGCGCGTCGGAGATCACCACATCTTTACCGGTACGTACCTGGCGCAGCTTCATGCCTTTTTCGTAACGGCCAGACACCACGCGCATAAAGGCCACGCGGTCGCGGTGTTTTGGATCCATATTGGCCTGGATCTTGAACACGAAACCGGTGAATTTCTCTTCCGCAGCCACCACTTTACGGGTGTTGCTATCGCGCGGCATCGGCGCCGGCGCCCAGGCGACCAGACCGTCGAGCATGTGATCCACACCGAAGTTGCCCAGCGCGGTACCGAAGAAGACCGGGGTCAAATCGCCGCTCAGGAAGGCTTCATGATCGAACTCGTGCGAAGCGCCTTGCACCAGCTCCAGCTCTTCACGCAGCTGCGCGGCCAGATCTTCACCCACCGCGGCGTCCAGCTCTGGGTTATCCAGGCCTTTGACAATGCGTACTTCCTGAATGGTGTGGCCTTTACCGGTCTGGTAGAGGTAGGTTTCATCCTTGTACAGATGATAAACCCCTTTAAACAGCTTGCCGCAGCCGATAGGCCAGGTGATAGGCGAGCAGGCAATTTTCAGCTCACGCTCGACTTCGTCCATCACTTCCATCGGATCGCGGATATCGCGGTCCAATTTGTTCATAAAGGTCAGGATCGGCGTATCGCGCAGACGGGTTACTTCCATCAGCTTACGGGTACGATCTTCAACCCCTTTCGCGGCGTCGATCACCATCAGGCAGCAGTCGACGGCGGTCAGGGTACGATAAGTATCTTCGGAGAAGTCTTCGTGCCCTGGGGTATCCAGCAGGTTAACCAGGCATTCGCGATACGGGAACTGCATCACCGAGGTGGTGATCGAGATACCACGTTGCTTTTCCATTTCCATCCAGTCGGATTTGGCGTGCTGGTTTGAGCCACGGCCTTTTACCGTACCGGCGGTTTGGATCGCCTGTCCGAACAGCAACACCTTTTCGGTAATGGTAGTTTTACCGGCATCGGGGTGCGAGATGATGGCGAAAGTTCTTCTTTTCGAGACTTCGCGGGCAAATTCACTAGGAGACATGTTTTTCAGATTCTACAGTTAGTCCGCCCTGCGAAAGCATCAGAACGCGCCGCGCACGGCGCCAGGCAAAGCGGTAAATAAAAGATAATAGCCGGGCATTTTCGCTGATTTGTCAACCGGTGACAATCAATGCTTTTCCCGGCGGGAAGAAGTTAAAACCAAGACACCGGCTAAGCCAGCGGCAGCGCCATGACGATGGCGTCTTCACGCCCATTGGCGCTCGGATAGTAATTACGGCGGACGGTCACTTCGTTAAAGCCGAGATCTTCATACAACGCAATCGCCGCATGGTTGGAGGCGCGCACTTCCAGCCACAAAGTGACCACACCGCGGGTTTCCAACTGTGCAATCAAGGCTTCCAGCAACTGGCGGCCGAAGCCGCGACGCTGCCAGTCGGGGTGAATGGCGATGTTGAACAGGGTGGCCTCATCCAGCACGATCTGGGTAATGGCAAAGCCCGCCATCTGCCCGTCGGCGTCCAGTTTCAGGTTAAGATAACGATCGCCCTGATTGCTGGAAAAGGTGGCTTGCGTCCAGGGAAAGGCGTGACTGGCTTGCTCAATCTTGAAGGCCGTGGCCAGATCGGCCGCGGTCAGGGTAGAAATACTGTTCATGATGACAAATCTGCTGCCAGAGTGCGCGTTTGGCACCCGCATCGAGAGAAAGCTCGGCCAGCGCCGGGCTGTGTAGCTGTGCGCCGGCCACCGCGAGCGGCTCCGCAACGCCCAACCGCCAACTGTTGCATTCGGTATCTTCAGGCAGCATCGCCACCTGATCCGGCGTCAGGCCGTAGGTTTGCGCCGGGGTCAACCCCAGGCTGCGCAACACGTCGCAAAACAGCGGATCGTTATGCTCAGGCAGTGCCTGCGCTACGATCAGCAAACGCACTTCGGGCGGCAGGCTGACCGCTACTTCGCCCTGCAACACGCCCGGGCGGCGCAATGTCCACTGCGTAATACCCAGTTGTTGTAACAGCCAGTCGCGTTTTGATGCCATGCCGATTCCTGTCAGGATCTACCCGTTGTGGTGCGCCATGCCTGCCATGCGCCGCGCTATGCTAACAAACCCGCGCGGACTGCGCCAACATCCCCTTCATCTTTCAGGCTGCAGCGGCGTTGGCTTCCCTCGCTCATCCCAGTCACTGAGTTATCTCAGCTCCCGGGAACTCCCTCGATCCCCGCCTTGCTTGAGCCAGAAAGCTATTGGGCATAAACCCGTCGAACATATCGCCACAAAGCTCTATAATCCCCGGTCTAATTTCTAGGAGCCAAAACCTGATGTCTGCATTAACCCCCGCCAGTGAAGTCATGCTGCGCCACAGTGATGAGTTTATCGAACGCCGCGTTCTGTTTGCCGGTGACCTGCAGGACGCCCTGCCGGCCCAATTCGAGGCCGCGGATGTGCGTGTCCATACCCAGCAGTACCATCACTGGCAGTTACTGAACCGGGCGATGGGCGAAAACGTGCAGTTCGGGCTGACCGTGGACGCTGCGTTTGTCGCCGAGTGCGATACGTTGATCTACTATTGGCCGAAGAGCAAACAGGAAGCGCAATTCCAACTGTGCAACATTCTGGCGCTGATGCCGGTCGGCGCAGAAGTGTTCGTGGTCGGTGAAAACCGCAGCGGCGTGCGCAGTGCCGACCAGATGGTGGAAGACTATGCCACACTGGTGAAAATCGACAGCGCCCGCCGCTGTGGCCTGTATCACGGCCGTCTGGATACGCAGACCGAATTCAACCTGGAAGACTGGTGGGAAAGCTATCAGCTGCACGATCTGGAAGTGAAAACCCTGCCGGGCGTGTTCAGCCGCGACGGGCTGGACGTCGGCAGCTCACTGCTGCTGTCGACCCTGGAAAAACACATGAAAGGCAAGGTGCTGGACGTAGGCTGCGGTGCTGGCGTGATGGCTTCCGTGCTGTCCAAACTGTCGCCGAAGATGAAGCTGACCCTCAGCGACGTTAACGCCGCCGCCGTGGAATCCAGCCGGGCTACGCTTGCCGCCAACGGCATTGAAGGCGAAGTGATCGTCAGTAACGTCTATTCCGACATTACCGGCCGTTTCGACCTGATCATTTCCAACCCGCCGTTCCATGATGGCCTGCAAACCAGCCTGACCGCAGCAGAAACCCTGATCCGCGGGGCGTTGAAGCACCTGCCGATCGGCGGCCGTCTGCGCATCGTGGCCAACGCCTTCCTGCCGTATCCGGACATCCTGGACGCCACCTTCGGCAGCCATGAAGTGCTGGCACAAAATGGTCGCTTCAAGGTGTATCAGGCGACCGTAGCCCGTGCGCCGCGCGATACCAAGAAAAAGAAGTAACGGCGACCCGCTAACGCGTCTCCGTATCAGGGCGCAGCGTTTACACGCTGCGCCCTTTTTATTAGCCGTTGATATAGGTCATCGACTCTGCACCGTAGCGTGCCCCTGCCGCGGCCTGCAGGGGGAACACCGCCTCAATGGCCGCCAGTTCGGCGGCGCTGAGCGTCAATTCGGCCGCTGCGATATTCTCTTCCAGATAGCGACGGCGTTTGGTGCCAGGGATCGGGACAATGTGCTCACCCTGCGCCAACACCCAGGCTAACGCCAACTGCGACGGCGCAACGCCTTTCTGCTTAGCCAGCTCGGTCACTTTTTCCACCAGCGCCAGATTGCGTGCAAAGTTTTCCCCCTGAAAACGCGGGTTGCTGCGACGGAAATCGTCAGCGTCCAGATCTTCTGGCCGTTGGATCGCTCCGGTCAGAAAACCGCGCCCCAGCGGGCTATAGGGAACAAACCCAATGCCCAGGCGTTCACAGGCCGCCAATACGCCCTGCTCGGCATCGCGTGTCCACAATGAATACTCAGTTTGCAGCGCCGTAATCGGGTGGACTTTATGCGCTCGCTCCAGCGTGGCGACCGAAGCTTCGCTTAGCCCGATATAACGGATTTTTCCTTCGCTAATCAGGTCCGCCATCGTACCTACCACCTCTTCAATCGGCACTTCAGGATCGACGCGGTGCTGGTAATAAAGATCAATCACCTCGACCCCGAGACGCTTCAGGCTGCCCTCCACCGATCGGCGGATGTACTCCGGTCGGCTGCTGACGCCCCGCGCTGCAGGGTTGGCCGGATCGCGCACAATGCCAAACTTGGTGGCCAGAAAGACCTGCTGCCGCTTGCCCTTGATCGCTTTGCCAATCAGCTGTTCATTGGTGTGTGGGCCGTACATGTCGGCGGTATCCAGCAGAGTGACGCCCAACTCCAGCGCACGGTGCAGCGTGGCGATAGCTTCTTGTTCATCGTGAGCGGTCGAATAAAAATCACTCATCCCCATGCAGCCCAACCCCAGAGCGGAAACCAGCGGGCCAGTGGGACCTAATTTGCGTTGTTGCATTGTGTTGCCCTCTTGCGGTTTTTATCAGCGAAGATGCTGATGCAACAGAGTCTGGTTGTTTCGCCTAAAAAGATAAATAATGCAGATTGCTCATCACTGTTCATAAATCACTAACAATACGGAGCGGGCAAGATGGATCAGATCCAGGCCATGCGCATTTTTACCCGTATCGTCGAACTGGGCAGTTTCAGTCGGGCGGCGGAACGCCTGCAGTTACCCCGCGCCACGGTCAGCAATGCCGTTAAGCGGCTGGAACAGCGCCTCGGTGTGCGCCTGCTGCTGCGCACCACCCGTCAGGTACAGGTGACCAGCGAAGGCACCCTCTATTACCAGCGTTGCGTACAGTTGCTGGGCGCACTGGAAGAGGCGGACACCTTGTTCAGCCACCAAAAACTGCAGCCCTCCGGCAAAGTGCGTATCGATATGCCCCATTCACTGGCGCGCGAAATCGTTATTCCGGCATTGGATGACTTTTACCGGCGCTACCCGGATCTGACCCTGGCATTGGGTGCCAACGACACCCATGTGGATTTACTGCGTGATGGAGTAGATTGCGTGCTGCGTGCCTGGGAAACCGAAGATGACAGCCTGGTGGCACGCCGCATTGCCATGTTGCCACAGCTGACCTGCGCCTCGCCTGCTTACCTGGCGGCGTTCGGCGTACCGCAGTCGATTGACCGGCTACAGCATCACCAGGCGGTAGGTTATTTTTCCCTCACCAGCAACCGGGATTATCCGCTGGAGTTTTGCCGCAACGGCAAAGTGGAATTGCGCGAATTGCCCGCCAAACTGAGCGTCAGCGGGGCTGATGCCTACACCAGCGGCTGCCGCGCCGGCATGGGGCTGATACAGGCAGCGCATTATTCGCTGGCACCCTGGCTGCAGAAAGGAGAATTGGTCGAAGTGTTGGCAGAAACCCCGCCACCGCCGATGCCCATTTACGTCATGTATCCCCCCGGCCGTTTCCTTGCGCCACGGGTCAGGGTGTTGATTGACTGGCTGATTTGGCTGTTTGAACGCTATCAGTCACCCAAAACGGACGTTTTTCCAGCAAACGCCCGCAAACAGGGGAAATAACTATTGACGTACCCGCCAAAATCTCTAGAATTCGCCTCCGTGGTAACGTTACTCCGGTAATGTATCTGGTATGCGAAGGTGGCGGAATTGGTAGACGCGCTAGCTTCAGGTGTTAGTGTCCTTACGGACGTGAGGGTTCAAGTCCCTCTCTTCGCACCAAATAACCACATGATTTATATTGCACAGCATCAATGCGAAGGTGGCGGAATTGGTAGACGCGCTAGCTTCAGGTGTTAGTGTTCTTACGGACGTGAGGGTTCAAGTCCCTC
>NZ_JBXALM010000007.1:0-267206 GCF_058799445.1 Serratia sp. GW822-FHT06E05 | reverse complement strand
CAGAACCTCATGGAGCTTTGCCCGTTTATCGACCGAAAAGAACATTGAACTGGCCTAAAAAACACCTTAAGTGAACGACATTACGGTATCCCGGCCCTTAATTCAGTGAGTGGGCGTTCACACGCCCAATGAGCCGATCAATATCCCACGGCAGAACCGGCTGGGCGGCGAACGTCATTGGCACCGTACAGGTAGCCTTCGCGCACCTTGCCGGACACTGCCGAATCGTTGCCGGAGTTGGCCGGGCTGACTCCGGCGGCACCCGGCAGGCCCACCAGAATCAGCTCCGCCGCGCCCCACGGCGTTTGCTCAACCATCTTGTAACCCATACCGGCAAGGATTTTGAGCGTATCGGCAGAAACGCCGCGCTGCTCGTAGTAAACCTCATCCGGCAACCACTGATGGTGGATACGTGGCGCATCTACCGCCTCTTGCGGCGCCATGCCGTGGTCAATCACGTTGAGCGCGGTCTGCAGGGTGATGGTGATGATGCGGGATCCGCCCGGCGAGCCGAGTACCATAAAGATTTTATTGTCTTTGGTCACCAGCGTCGGGCTCATCGACGATAGTGGGCGCTTACCGGGGGCAATGCTGTTGGCGGTACCCTGCACCAGGCCATAGAGGTTTTTCTCGCCGACCTTGACGGTGAAGTCATCCATTTCATCATTGAGGAAGAAGCCGGTGCCCGGTGCGATCACCACCGCGCCAAAGCGGCCGTTAACGGTATAGGTGGTAGAGACAGCGTTGCCATCATGATCGACAATCGAGTAATGGGTGGTTTCCGGCTTCTCGTGGGGTTCCATGCCGGGCTGTACGTTTTCCGACGGTGTAGCTTTGTCAGCGACGATTTTCTTGCGGATTTCTTCGGCATAGCTCTTTCTGACCAGCCTGTCGATCGGATTCTTGATGAACTCCGGGTCGCCAAGGTAGGTGTTGCGGTCCATATAGGCGTGGCGCATCGCTTCGGTCATGGTATGGATTGCCGCTGCCGAATTGAAGCCCATGCTTTTCAGGTCATAACCCTCAACCACGTTGAGGATTTCGCACAGCGTCACGCCGCCTGAGCTGGGTGGGGGCGCCGATACAAATTTATAGCCGCGATAGCTACAGGTGATCGGCGGGGTTTCGGTCACTTTGTAGTTGGCGAAATCGGCCGCGGTCAGGATACCGCCACCTTGTTTGGCTGCTGCCTCTACCGCTTGGGGAATTTTGCCTTTGTAGAAGGCGTCTGGCCCCTCTTTGGCGATAGCGGTCAGGGTGTTGGCCAAATCGCTTTGCACCAGGCGATCGCCCGGCTGCAGTGGCGTGCCGTCAACGCGCAGGAAGATTTTGGCGGATTCCGGATCTTGCTTAAAGCGCGCGATGGTCGTATCGAGAATATCGGTGTCGGCACGGGTCAAGATAAAGCCCTCGCGCGCCAGTTTGATGGCCGGCGCCATGACCTGTTCGCGGCTCAGCTTGCCGTATTTAACGCGCGCAGTTTCCATTCCCAGTACCGTACCCGGCACGCCCGCCGCCAGATAGCCATACAGGCTGGCACCTTTCTTCACGTTGCCCTCGGCATCCAGATACATGTTGGCATTGGCCGCCGCCGGCGCGGTTTCACGGAAATTGATAAAGGTATCGGTGCCGTCAGCCAGGTGCACCGTCATAAAGCCCCCGCCGCCGATGTTGCCGCAGCACGGGTTGACCACCGCCTGCGCGTAACCCACTGCCACGGCTGCGTCTATGGCATTACCGCCCAGCTTCAGGATATCGACGCCGACCTGAGAGGCCAGATGTTGCGATGTTACCACCATGCCGTTTTTGGCTTCGACCGCCGGATTGGATGCGGCATACAGGCTGCTGCTGACCAGCAGCGCCGCCATGGTCAGCGGCTTGCTCCATTTCTGTAAAAACATAGTTATTCCTACCCTGTCAGTTTTCTTATTGTGTTTGGCTTGCCACCGGTGTCGTGCAAAGAGTGGGCCAGCGTTATTGATACTAGCTGCTGATAGGGATACGCGCGGAAAACCGCCGGGGAAATGTGAGCGGAAACAAGGAAATGAAGCACGATAACTGGGCAGTACGCCCTAATTTGGCGCAAAAAAAACCGGCCACAAGGGCCGGTTGATACGCTAATGGGCTGAAATTACAGCTTGGAAGCGTTTTCGGACAGGTATTTAGCAACGCCGTCTGGAGAAGCGCCCATACCTGCTTTGCCTTTTTCCCATTGAGCCGGGCACACTTCGCCGTGCTGCTCGTGGAATTGCAATGCGTCAACGGTACGGATCATTTCGTCGATGTTACGGCCGATTGGCAGGTCGTTAACAACCTGAGCGCGAACCACGCCGTCTTTGTCGATCAGGAAAGAACCACGCAGGGCAACGCCTGCTTCTGGGTGCTCGATGCCGTAAGCTTTCTGAATTTCACGCTTAATGTCAGCAACCATTGCGTATTTCACTTCCCCGATGCCGCCATTTTCGACTGGGGTTTTACGCCATGCGTTGTGGACAAATTCTGAGTCGAATGAAACGCCAACCACTTCAACGCCACGCTTCTGGAACTCTTCATAGCGGTGATCGAAAGCGATCAGCTCAGAAGGACATACGAAGGTGAAGTCCATCGGCCAGAAGAACAGGACGGCCGGTTTGCCGTTCAGGTGCTTCTTGAAGTTGAAGTTTTCAACGATTTCGCCATTGCCGAGTACGGCAGCTGCGGTGAAGTCAGGGGCTTGACGAGTTACCAGGACCATAATTACTCCTGTAATAGGTGTTAAGGGGTTGATGTAAAAACAAGGGCCAGTATAGGGGCCACGACTGGGTGAATAAAGGGTAAAAGACCAATCAATGAGATAGCTTTTACCTATCAAAGTCGTTGATTAAATTTAGCGAGCTTTAAAAATAACCTTTTCCCGTAAAAGGGCAAGGCTTAAAAAGCAATTTCTTGTAAAGCGTCGCATTTTCAATGGGTTTGGTTTGACCTTACAGCTTTTTCTCTTTTGCCTGCTGCATCATCTGGGGGTAAAACTGCCAGAACTGTGTTTCAAGCTGATGATAATTGCGCTCTACGTCGGCGAAAGATCCCGCCAGCGCCGCCAGGCGTGGACGACGGCTGGCCATGCCCACCAGCACGTTGCCGATAAACGGCAGTTCGGCGTAGCGCTCCAGCCAGCGTTCCGGCCAGAGATAACCGTTCAAATTCTGAAAGCGCGCCGGCGTCAGTGGCAAATGCGGCACGATCTGGCTGCGGGCTTGCTGGGTAAAGCCGTGCAGGCTGAGGGACGGCTCCAGTTGCTGCCAGTGGCGAGCCAGAAAGTGATCCCATACCACGTCGAGCGTGATTGGCGCTACGCGCCGGTGTTCTGCAGAGAAATAGTCGCGGCAGGCTTTGACCTGCGGCAGGCTGTCGGTCAATACGTCGACGCGGCGGTGCATCATAATGCCGGCCACCACCTCGGGATCGTACTCGCCTGCGGGGTTGCCGCGCACGAAGTCGGCCAACAGATTGCCCAGTAACGAGCTTTCCGCAAGCTGGGCCAAATGGAGATGAGCGAGAAAATTCATCCGGCAACTATACCTGAAGTCATGCAAATCCTCCTTATTTCTTGCCGCTGACCGCCCACAGCTTTAGACTAGGCCGCCTGTTTTTTATGACTAACATACCCGTCGCCTTTCAAGCCGCAGTGTTGTTGGCTGCACTTGCCCACTCCGGTCACTTACTCAAGTAAGCTCCCGGAGATGGGCAAGCTGGCCGCCTAACTGCAACTTGAAATGCATAGGGTATATACAATTGAAGAAGTGAATACCCATGCGCGTCGCCGATTTTTCATTTGAACTTCCCGAGTCCCTGATTGCCCGCTATCCCCAATCTGAGCGTAGCGGTTGCCGCTTGCTGCAGTTGGACGGGCCGAGCGGGGCGCTGACGCACGGCGTATTCACCGATCTGCTGGATAATCTGGAAGCCGGCGATCTGCTGGTGTTCAACAATACCCGGGTGATCCCGGCCCGCATGTTTGGCCGCAAGGTCAGCGGCGGCAAGATTGAAGTCCTGGTTGAACGCGTGCTGGATGACCATCGTGTGTTGGCGCACGTTCGCGCGTCGAAAGCGCCTAAGCCGGGCGCCGACCTGCTGCTGGGCGACGATGAAAGCATCGCCGCCACCATGGTAGCGCGTCACGATACGCTGTTCGAACTGCGTTTCAACGATGAGCGCGACGTGTTCACTATCCTCAATGCCGTCGGCCACATGCCGCTGCCACCTTATATCGATCGCCCGGACGAAGACGCTGACCGCGAGCTTTATCAGACGGTCTACAGCGAGAAGCCGGGTGCCGTCGCTGCGCCGACCGCCGGGCTGCACTTCGACGAGCCGCTTCTGGCCGCGCTGCGTGAGAAGGGCATCGAGATGGCCTTTGTCACGCTGCATGTGGGCGCCGGCACCTTCCAACCGGTGCGGGTGGAAACCATCGAAGAACACGTCATGCACGCCGAATATGCGGAAGTGCCGCAGGACGTGGTTGACGCGGTATTGGCCTGTAAAGCTCGCGGCAAGCGCGTGGTGGCGGTAGGCACGACCTCGGTGCGTTCCCTGGAAAGCGCCGCAAACGCCAGCAAGGAGGCGTTAATTGCCCCGTTCTTCGGCGACACCAGCATCTTTATCTTCCCCGGCTACCATTATCAGGTGGTTGACGCGCTGGTGACCAATTTCCACCTGCCGGAGTCCACGCTGATTATGCTGGTTTCCGCCTTTGCCGGTTATAAAAACACCATGAATGCTTATCAGCAGGCGGTGGCCGAGCAGTACCGATTCTTCAGCTATGGCGATGCGATGTTCATCAGCCGTAACCCGCAGGCGGAGCAAGAGTCCGTCGGCGCCTGATTTTCTGGGCTGCGCATCTGGCGCGGCCCTGTTTTAACGACATCAGACTGTTTCTCTGATGCTGGAGGCTTAGTGAAGTACGAATTAGACACTACCGATGGCCGCGCTCGCCGTGGCCGCCTGATCTTTGACCGCGGCGTGGTGGAAACCCCGGCCTTTATGCCTGTCGGCACCTACGGCACGGTAAAAGGCATGACGCCGGAAGAAGTGAAAGAGACCGGCGCGCAGATCCTGCTGGGCAACACCTTCCACCTGTGGCTGCGCCCAGGCCAGGAAATCATGAAGCTGCATGGCGATCTGCATGATTTCATGCAGTGGCATGGCCCGATCCTCACCGATTCCGGCGGCTTCCAGGTGTTCAGCCTGGGCGCAATGCGCAAGATTAAAGAGGAAGGCGTTCATTTCCGTAACCCGATCAACGGCGACAAGGTGTTCCTCAGCCCGGAAAAATCGATGGAAATCCAGTATGACCTGGGTTCCGACATCGTGATGATTTTCGACGAATGTACGCCGTACCCAGCAGATTGGGACTACGCCAAGCGTTCGATGGAAATGTCACTGCGCTGGGCGCAGCGCAGCCGCCAGCGTTTTGACGAACTGAATAATAAAAATGCGTTATTCGGCATTATTCAGGGCGGTGTTTACGAAGATTTACGTGATGTTTCAGTAAAAGGGCTGGTGGATATCGGTTTTGATGGTTACGCTGTGGGCGGCCTGGCGGTCGGTGAGCCAAAAGAGGATATGCACCGCATTCTTGAACATGTTTGCCCGCAAATTCCGGAAGATAAGCCGCGTTACCTGATGGGCGTCGGCAAGCCGGAAGACCTGGTTGAAGGCGTGCGTCGCGGTATTGATATGTTCGACTGCGTGATGCCAACGCGTAATGCCCGTAACGGCCATCTGTTCGTGACTGACGGTGTGGTAAAAATCCGTAATGCCAAGCACAAGGATGATACTTCTCCGCTGGATAAAGACTGTGATTGCTATACGTGTCGCAATTACAGCCGCGCCTACTTGCATCATCTTGATCGTTGCAACGAAATACTGGGTGCCCGATTGAACACCATTCATAACCTGCGTCACTACCAACGCCTGATGGCGGGTTTACGCGAGGCCATTGAACAGGGTAAATTAGAGCTGTTTGTTGCGGATTTCTACGGTCGGATCGGTAAACCGATTCCACCTTTAAACGCTTGAATTAATAATTGATAACTTAATGAGGGAATTTCAATGAGCTTTTTCATTTCTGACGCCGTCGCATCCGCAGGGGCTCCGGCTCAGGGAAGCCCGTACTCTCTGATCATTATGCTGGTGGTGTTCGGTCTGATTTTCTATTTCATGATCCTGCGCCCACAGCAGAAACGCGCTAAAGAGCACAAGAAGCTGATGGACTCGATCGGCAAGGGTGATGAAGTGCTGACCACCGGTGGCCTGATTGGCCGCGTGACCAAAGTGGCTGACACCGGCATTATCGCCATTGCGCTGAATGACACCACGGAAGTGATGATCAAGCGTGACTTCGTGGCGGCCGTTCTGCCGAAAGGTACCATGAAGGCCCTGTAATTTTGTTTTCCCGAAGGGAATTGCCGTGCTAAACCGTTATCCTTTGTGGAAGTATCTGATGCTGATCGTGGTGATCTTCATCGGTCTGCTTTACGCGCTTCCCAACATCTATGGTGAGGATCCGGCTGTACAAATCACTGGCGCGCGCGGTGTCGCCGCCAGTGAAACTACACTGGACCAAGTCCGTACCGTATTAGAAAAAGACAAGATTACGAGCAAGTCGATTGCGCTGGAAAATGGCGCCATTCTGGCTCGCTTTAGCAATCCTGATATTCAGCTGCGTGCCCGTGAAGCCCTGATGGCGGAACTGGGTGACAAGTTCGTGGTTGCGCTGAACCTGGCGCCGGCCACACCAGCCTGGTTGGCCATGCTGGGCGCCGAACCGATGAAACTCGGTCTGGACCTGCGCGGTGGCGTGCACTTCCTGATGGAAGTCGACATGGACACTGCCCTGAGCAAGCTGCAGGAACAGACCATGGATACCCTGCGCAGCGAGCTGCGTGAAAAGGGCATTCCTTATGCGTCTATCCGCAAGCTGGACAACAACGGCGTGGAAGTACGTTTCCGTGACGATGCTGCCCGCGATCAGGCCATCAGCTACCTCAGTCCGCGTCAGCGCGATATGGTGTTCTCTGCCAACGGCAGCAACACCCTGAAAGCCAACTTGACGGATGCCCGTCTGAGCGAAGCGCGCGAATACGCGGTACAGCAGAACATCACTATCCTGCGTAACCGCGTTAACCAGCTCGGCGTTGCCGAACCGCTGGTGCAGCGTCAGGGCTCCGACCGCATCGTGGTCGAACTGCCGGGCATTCAGGATACCGCTCGCGCTAAAGAGATCCTCGGCGCTACCGCTACGCTGGAATTCCGCCTGGTTAACACCAATGCGGACGTCACGGCTGCGGCAAATGGCCGTGTCCCAGGCGACTCAGAAGTGAAAGACACCCGTGAAGGCCAGCCTGTAGTGCTGTACAAGCGTGTGATCCTGACCGGTGACCATATCACCGACTCCACTTCCAGCACCGACGAATATAACCAACCGCAGGTGAACATCTCGCTGGACAGTGCCGGCGGCACTGCGATGTCCAACTTCACCAAGGACAATATCGGCAAGCCGATGGCGACCTTGTTTGTGGAGTACAAGGACAGCGGCAAGAAAGACGCCAATGGCCGTGCGATTCTGGTGAAACAGGAAGAAGTGATCAACGTGGCGAACATTCAGTCACGTCTGGGCAACAGCTTCCGTATTACCGGTATCGGCAACCCGAACGAAGCACGTCAGCTTTCGCTGCTGCTGCGTGCCGGTGCGCTGATTGCGCCAATCCAGATTGTGGAAGAGCGTACAATCGGCCCGACCCTGGGACAACAGAACATCACCCAAGGTCTGGAAGCCTGCTTGTGGGGCTTGGTGGCATCCATCGTGTTTATGGTGGTTTGGTACCGTAAGTTCGGCATGATCGCCACCACGGCGCTGGTCGCCAACCTGGTGCTGATTGTCGGCGTGATGTCCCTGCTGCCGGGGGCGACGCTGACCATGCCGGGGATTGCCGGTATCGTGCTGACGCTGGCGGTGGCGGTCGACGCCAACGTACTGATTAACGAACGTATCAAGGAAGAGCTGAAGAACGGACGTTCCGTTCAGCAGGCGATCCATGAGGGCTATAAAGGCGCCTTCTCCAGTATCGTTGACGCCAACATCACCACCCTGATCACCGCGATCATTCTGTACGCAGTAGGTACCGGTTCGATCAAGGGCTTTGCGATTACCACCGCAATCGGTGTGGCGACGTCCATGTTCACCGCGATTGTCGGTACCCGTGCCATCGTCAACCTGCTTTACGGCGGCAAACGCATTAACAAGCTGTCTATCTGAGGAGTGCGTTGTGGCACAGGATTATACTGTTGAACAACTCAACTACGGCCGTAGAGTCTATGACTTTATGCGCTGGGATTACGTGGCCTTCGGCATCTCGCTGGTGCTGCTGATCGCGTCAATCGCCGTTATGTCGGTACGCGGTTTTAACTGGGGTCTGGATTTCACCGGCGGTACGGTGATTGAAATCAGCCTGGAAAAACCGGCCAACCTCGATCTGATGCGCGATACGCTGGAAAAAGCCGGGTTCCAGGACCCGGTTATTCAGAACTTTGGCAGCAGCCGTGACGTGATGGTGCGTATGCCACCGGCGACCGGTACCGCTGGCCAGGAACTGGGTAACAAAGTGATCGGCGTGATCAACGATTCGGTCGACAAAAACGCTAGCGTAAAACGCATAGAGTTCGTCGGCCCGAGCGTGGGCACCGAACTGGCGCAAAACGGTGGCATGGCGCTGCTGGTGGCGTTGATCAGTATCCTGATCTACGTCGGTTTCCGCTTCGAATGGCGTTTGGCGCTGGGGGCGGTTATCGCGCTGGCGCACGACGTGGTCATCACCTTGGGTGTGCTGTCGCTGTTCCATATCGAGATTGACCTGACCATCGTCGCTTCATTGATGTCGGTTATCGGTTACTCGTTGAACGACAGCATCGTGGTTTCCGACCGTATTCGTGAGAACTTCCGCAAGATCCGCCGCGGGACGCCTTACGAAATCATGAACGTGTCGCTGACCCAGACGCTGAGCCGTACTTTGATGACCTCCGGTACCACCCTGATGGTGGTGCTGATGCTGTACATCTTCGGCGGCGCGATGCTGCACGGCTTCTCTCTGGCTATGTTGATCGGTGTGTCTATCGGTACCGTATCCTCCATCTACGTGGCGTCCGCGCTGGCGTTGAAGCTGGGTATGAAACGTGAACACATGCTGCAGCAGAAAGTGGAGAAAGAGGGCGCAGATCAGCCTTCTCTCTTGCCGTAATCTGTCGGTGAGTTGAAATACGATGCCGGTCCGGTTTATCCCGACCGGCATTTTTTTGCCTGAAAATCGCTAATCCAGACTGGTTAGCGTTAGTCGGTTAAGCGTGTTCACCAGTTCTGCCAGGCTACCCGCCTGCATTTTTTCCATCACTCTGGCCCGATGCACTTCGACGGTGCGTACCGCGATAAAGTGATGTTCGGCGATCTGTTTGTTGGTCATTCCTGCGGCTACCGCACGGGCAATATCGCGTTCGCGCGGTGTCAGCGCGCCGAAAAGCTGTTGCCGTTGGCGTTGCTCAACCTGACGTTGCGAATGGATAATGCCGCGCTCCAGTGCTTCAATCAGCGGCGCGGCGGCGATCGGTTTTTGTAGAAAATCGACGGCTCCCAGCTTCATTTCCTCCACGGCCATGGCTATATCGCCGTGACCGGTGACGATCACCACTGCCAGCGTACTGTTTTGCCGCCGCAGCTGTTGATGAACCTGTTGCCCATCAATCCCCGGCATCCGGATATCCAGCATGACGACGCCGCATTGATAGGGATCGATGCTGTCGATGAATTTTTGACTGTCGTGCCAGGTTTGTACCCGATAATTCAGCCCTTCGAGTAAAAAGCGGCAGGCGTCGGTAACGGCAAAATCATCATCAACCAGATGTATCAGCGCCATAGCTGGGATCCTTTTGAATGACAGGGAAGTGCAGAATCACGCGCAGCCCCTGTCGTTGTGGGGAAGCTAAGTAATTTTCCAGCGTCAGCTCTGCGCCTTGGCCCTTCAACAGCCGCTGGCAGATCACCAACCCTAACCCGAGACCTTCCTGTTTGGTACTGCGGAAGGGCACGAACGGCAGTGCCAGTTGTTCGTCGCTGAGCCCGCCGCCATCGTCTTCAACGATCAACCGGTGCTGATGTGCGTCGGCTTCGTGGCGCAGCGTGATTTGTTGGGCACCCGCCTGCAGGCTGTTGCTCAACAGATTGGTGAGCACTTGCTCTAATAACGTCGCCTGGCTGTACAGCTGGCTCTGCGACGGGATGTTAATGGTTAATCGGCACTGCGGATGCTGTTGTTTTATTTGCATCAATTGGATGACGTGTTCCACCAGCGGGCGCAGTAACAGCCATTGTGCATTTTCGTCATGGGGTGTTTTGCTGGCCCAGCGTCGCAAGTTAACGATACTCTCCGCACCACGCTGCGCCTGCTGGCCAATCTGTTCGAGGATTGGCAGCAGTTCATGTTGGTTGTCGCTGCGCTCCAGACGGATACGACACCCTTCCGCATAGTGGCGGATCGCCGCCAGCGGTTGGTTAAGCTCATGGGCAAAACCGGAGGCCATTTCGCCCAGGGCGCTGAGGCGCTGCGCCCGGGCCAGAGCAGTTTCTCTGGCACGTAGCGTCTGGTGCATTTGTTCGAGTTGGCGCCCGCGGCGGCGTACCAGATAACCTACCCACAGATGATTGGCGCCGAGCAATACCATCACCCCGAAAATTCCACTGAGCAGCAGCCAATGCTGCTGTGCCCAAAGGTACAGTTCCTGCCAGAGAGAACGCTGCGTCGGGTGGATATTCAGATCCTGCAGCAGCTGATTAACCTGACGTGATGACGCCGGGGCTCCCCAAACCGGCAAACCGGGGGTGTTCATCTGCAGCAACTGGCGAGTTAATTCGTCTGCCAACCGGTCCGGCACGTGGTTTAAGGCGGCAAAGGACCAGTTAGGGTACAGTTCGGTGCTGGTCAGGCAGCGCTGGTCGCTTTGCTTCGCCAGCAGTGCGCGATAATCACCGGCCTGCAGTAATCCTTCCGCCTGCATTTTTTCCAACAGGCAAACCGGCACAATCACCGCATCCAATGCCCGATCGCGCAATTGATACAGTAGAGCATCCGCCGGGTAACCGCTGAAGTGCAGCTGAAGATCTTTCTCCGGGTTCAGCCCCGCGGAAAGCAGTTCTTTGTAACCCAGCAGGTAGCCGCCAAAAGCATCGGTAGCGACGGCACCAACGTTCTTTCCGGTCAGTTGGCGGGGCGTGGTTATTGGACTGTCGCTGCGCACCAGTATGACGCTGCCGACGACGTTGCTTGAGCCCTGCAGAGGGGGTTGGGCTGAACGCAGTGAAACCAGCCAGCGCAGTGGATAGCGGTTATCCAGTTGAACGTATTGAGCCGGGTTGGTGAGCAGAAAATCGACGCGCTCGCTGCGGACGGCCTCTTTCATACCGCTGAGGCTCACTGGCGACAGTTGGAAATGGTCTGCGGGAAACTGGCGGTTAAGATGATCGACCAACGGCTGCCATTGGACCAGCGCATGGGCATCGCCACGCAGCGCCAGCACCGCTATCGTCCATTGTTCCGCCCAGGCTGAGCTCAACCAACTGCCCAGCAACAGAAGTAGCGCTGCTCTTTTCACATCATCTCCGCTTTTATGATCCCCATCACCGGTCTGAATTGTCCTGGATCAAGCCGTCGACGGTAATGTGGTAAACCACAATATTGGCGACCGGTTGCCCTTTTTACACTCCCTTGTATCAGTTCCCCGGCAGGTACTTATTGGGAGAAATCAATGGACAGTGGGAAACGTCAGTTTTTACAACGGCTAGGTGCGCTCACCGCCGGCGCTGCGCTGGTGCCGCTGGCGCAGTCAGGTTGGCAGTTACAGCCGGCCCGTCGCGAAGGCAACGGTGAAAAACGCATGGCGATGCTGATTGATTTGCGTCGCTGCATTGGCTGTCAGGCATGCACGGTCAGTTGCGCGGTGGAAAACCAACTGCCTCAGGGGCAATTTCGCACCAGTGTACTGCAATATCAGGTCACCCTGGAGGGCCAGGCATCGACCACCAACGTGCTGTTGCCACGGCTGTGCAATCACTGCGATAACCCGCCCTGCGTGCCGGTTTGCCCGGTACAGGCCACTTTCCAGCGGCAGGACGGCATTGTGGTAGTCGATAACACCCGTTGCGTTGGCTGTGCCTATTGCGTACAGGCCTGCCCTTATGAGGCGCGCTTTATCAACCATGAAACTCAAACCGCGGACAAATGCACGTTCTGCGTGCATCGGCTGGATGCCGGACTGCTACCGGCCTGTGTCGAATCCTGTGTCGGAGGCGCACGGATGATTGGCGATCTTAACGATCGTCAGGGAGTGTTGAGGCGCACTTTGGAACAGCACCAGCCTCAGCTCAAGGTACTCAAGCCCGAGCAGGGCACGCATCCGCAGGTTTTCTATCTGGGGCTGGATGAGGCTTTCGTCAGCCATGTCCGGGGGCAACCGGCGTTGTGGCAGGAGGTGCACGCATGATCCGCGAAATCATGGCCCGTCCGCAGGAGATCGCCTGGCTGCCCTGGGCGGTGCAGTATTTCTTCTTCATCGGTTTGGCCTGCGGCAGCGTCGTTATTGCCGTCTGGCTGCGCTGGCGTGAACCCAACAAAACGGTCCGGCTGGAACTGGCCGCCGTCTCGTTGGCAGTCGTGAGCGGCACCGTGGCGCCATTGGCTCTGAGTGCCGATCTGCACCAACCTGCCCGTATCTGGCATTTTTACGCGCACTTTACGCCCTGGTCGTGGATGTCGCTCGGCTCGCTGTTCTTGCCGCTGTTTACCCTGCTAGTGATGGGCTATTTCGCGCTGCTGATGCGTAGCCGGTTGAGAGCGGAAACCTTGCCATTCTGGGCGCGTTGGTTACAGATATTCCCGGCCTGGCGCGAGGAAAAATGGCTACGTTGGGTGGCGCTGGCCACCTTGCTTTCGGCAGCCAGCATCTTGCTCTACACCGGGCGCGAGGTATCCGTCCTCAGGGCGCAGCCGCTGTGGTACAGCCTGTGGTTGCCCTGGTTGCTGTTGCTTACCGCTGTGCAGGCCGTTCCGCCGCTGTTGGCCTGCTGGTTGCGGTACGAACCGCAATGGCAGCCACGTCTGGCTGGCTATCAGGCAGTGAGTTTGCTGTTGCTGTGCTTCTCTTGCCTTGGCTGGTGGCTGGATGGCAGCACGTCCTCTGCCGCGTTGCATCGCTTGGCAAGTCAAGGCGTGGTTTGGCGTTTGGCCGGCATCGCCGTTGTCGTCTCGATCTTGTTGTTGTTGGCGCTGGCCTGGCGAGTTCGCAGCCAAGCGCTGGGGGCAAAAGGGTTGCTGGGCCAGTGCATGGTCGCGCTGTTGCTCTGCTGGGGTGTGCGTTGGCTGCTGCTGATGCAAACCCAGACGCTGCCTAAGTTCAACGTATTAACCAATCCCTATGTGCTACCGCTCGGCAGCGAAGGGCTGTTGGCGATTCTGGGCACTTTGGGGTTGTGGATAGCGTTAATTATTGGGATCCGTGAATTACAGCATCAGTTGATGGAGAAAAAACATTATGGCTAAGTCAACGCGGCGTCAGTGGTTAAAAGGCGGCCTGGCCCTGGGCGGGTTGACGCTGTTCGGCGCCAGCTACAGCGAGATGGTTCAGAAGGTGTTTACCGGGCTGCGCGACGGCAGCAGCGGTAAATTGACGCTGGACAGGATCAGCGCCAACGCCTTGCCGACCGAAGGGCGTCGGCACCCCGATGGCTGGCAGGCCAACCCACAGCAGGCAGTATCGATGACCCAGTGTTTTGGCTGTTGGACGCTATGCGGGGTGCGGGCCAGGGTGGATCGCCAGAACCACCAGATCTTGCGGATCGCCGGTAATCCTTACCATCCGCTATCTCACGATCGTCACTTTCCCTACGCTTTGCCGGTGGCGGACGCGCTCAACCGTCTGGGGGGCGATGAGGGCCTTGAACAACGCTCGACGGCCTGCGCCAGGGGCGCGACCTTGCTGGAGGGATTAACCAGCCCTTACCGCGTGCTGGAGCCGATGAAGCGGGTAGGGCCGCGCGGCAGCGGGCAGTGGCAACGCATCAGCTTTGAACAGCTGATTCAGGAAGTTGTGGAGGGCGGCGATCTGTTTGGCGAAGGGCCGATCGAGGGGCTGCGGGCTATCCGCGATCTCGACACGCCGCTCGATCCGGCTCAGCCTTCGTTGGGCCCCAAGGCCAATCAACTGTTGGTCACCAATGCCGGCGATGAAGGCCGGGACGCGTTCATCAAACGTTTCGCGCAAAACGCCTTCGGGACACGTAACTTCGGTCATCATGGTGCCTATTGTGGATTGGCCTATCGTGCCGGTTCCGGGGCTTTAATGGGCGATTTGGAAACCAATGCCCACGTCAAACCGGACTGGGATAATTTGCGCTTTGGCCTGTTTCTCGGCACTTCACCGGCGCAGTCCGGCAACCCGTTCAAGCGCCAGGGGCGCCAACTGGCCAATGCCCGCATGCGCGACGAGTTTCGTTACGTGGTCGTGGCTCCGGCATTGCCGTTGACCACGACCCTGGCCAACGATCACAACCGTTGGGTGCCGGTGTTGCCCGGTACAGACTCTGCGTTGGTCATGGGGATGATCCGCTGGATTATCGAACAGGAACGTTATAACGCAGACTACCTGGCGTTGCCAGGCGAGGTGGCAATGCAGGCCGCCGGTGAAAAAAGCTGGACCAATGCCACGCATCTGGTAGTCACCGATGAAGATCACCCCTTGTGCGGACAGTTTTTGCGTCAGACACATCTGGACGGCAGCACGCCAGGAGAGTCAGAGAGTTCGCCTTTGGTATGGGATGAGCAGCGCGGTCAGCCGGTAGCGGCCAACCTGGCGCTGCAGGGGCCGTTGCGGGTAGATCAACCATTACAGTTGGCCGACGGTTCGCAGGTTCGGGTGCGTTCGAGCTTCCTGTGTCTGCAACTGGCGGCTGAGCGCTTTACGCTGGCTGAATACAGCGCGCGCTGCGGCGTCAGTGCCGAGACCATTGCCGCACTGGCCAAAGAATTCACCTCTTACCAACGGCAAGCGGCGGTGATTGCTCACGGCGGCATGATGAGCGGCAACGGCTTTTATAACAGTTGGGCGGTGATGATGCTCAACGCGCTGATCGGCAACCTGAACCTTAAGGGCGGTGTTTCGGTGGGCGGCGGCAAATTCAAAGAGTTTGCCGACGGGCCACGCTATAACCTCAAGACGTTTCCCGGCATGGTGAAACCGAAAGGATTGGTGCTATCACGCAGCAAGCAGGCGTATGAACAATCCGACGAATATCGCCGCAAGCTTGAGCAAGGGGAAAAACCTTACCCGGCGCGCGGGCCTTGGTACCCGTTCGTGGCGGGTCAGTTCACCGAACAGTTGGCACCGGCGCTGATGGGATATCCCTACCCGCTAAAAGCCTGGATCAGCCATATGGGCAACCCGCTGTATGGCGTGGCCGGTTTGCGTGAGGTGGTTGAGCGTCGGCTGAAGGACCCGCGGCAGCTACCGCTGTTTATTGCGATCGATGCTTTTATTAACGAAACCAGTGCGCTGGCGGACTATATCGTCCCGGATACGCATAACTTCGAGAGTTGGGGCTTTACCGCCCCCTGGTCCGGTGTGATGGTGCGGGCGAGTACCGCGCGTTGGCCGGTGGTGCCGTCACGTACGGCGAAAACGGCCGATGGGCAGCCGGTGGCGCTGGAGAGCTTTGTCATTGCGCTGTCTAAAGCTCTGGGGTTACCGGGCTTTGGCGACGGCGCATTGCAGGATCCACAGGGTAACCGCTTCGGGCTGCACAATGCCGAAGATTATTATCTGCGGGCGGCGGCCAACGTGGCTTTTGCCGGTGAACCGCTGCCCGAGGTGACGGAAAGCGAGCTGCGATTGACCGGGGTCGATCGCCTGCAACCGGCGCTGAATAGCGTGTTGAAAGCGGATGAGCGACTGCGTGTGGGCTATCTGCTGGCGCGCGGTGGGCGTTTTGCGCCTTATGAGCAGGCCTGGCGTGGCGATGAAACCGGCCCGCAGTGGAAAAAGGGATTGAATATCTGGAACGAAGAGGTGGCCCGCCACCGCCATGCGATGACGGGAGAGCGCTATAGCGGCTGTCCGACCTATTACCCGCCGCGTTTTGCCGACGGCTCTGATGTCGGGGAGCACTATCCGCCAGAGGCATGGCCGTTCCGTTTGATGTCGTTCAAATCGCATCTGATGAGCAGCTCTACGGCACCGATCGATCGCTTGCGTGCGGTGAAACCGGTCAATCTGGTGGCGCTGAATCCGGCCGATGCGCGACGCTATGCGCTGCGGCATGGCGATCGGGTCAGGTTGCAGACCCCGGGGGGCAGCGTCGAAGCCCAGATCAGCCTGCTGGATGGTGTGATGCCTGGCGTAATTGCTATTGAGCATGGTTATGGCCATCGTGAGATGGGCGCGCGGACGCACACACTGGATGGTCAACCGTTGGCCGCGGATGCACGCATTGCCGCCGGCATTAATCTCAACGACCTCGGTTTGCCCGATCCGACCCGCGAAATCAGCAATAGCTGGCTGGATTGGGTCAGCGGCGCGGCGGTGCGCCAGGGGTTGCCGGCAAGGCTGCAGCGGTTGAGCTAAGCAGTAGGCCCACGCTCGGTCAAGGCCGGGAGTGGGCATTCAAAAGCTTAGTGCTGAGGGACGGCGGCCGTAGTGGGCTCTACGCTGTGCAGCCGCACATAGCCTAATTGCTCAGGCGTCAGGCCGCTGAAACGCAGCTCAAAGCTGTATTCTGTTTTTGGCAGCAGCGAGTCCGCGGTGGCGATAGGTTGTGAAAGCGCATCGGCCGTCAGCGGTTTACCGGTGGCCGCATCTAGCTGGCCCCATTCCACTACCGCCTTGAACGCAGGCAAGGAGGCTTGTGACAAGGTGCGAACGTGCAACAAGGCCTGGGCGCCGTTAGCCTCGGTTTTTACGTGGCTAAGTGACACGCTCAGTTCGCCGAGATTGCTGTGCAGACGGGCGGCATTATTGGCTGCAGGCACCAGATAGACGCCGCTGGTGGAGTTCTGATTCAGCTGGTTTTGCTGTTCCAGCGCCGTGGCCTGATTGGTCAGGATGGTGAGTTTCTGATTCAGTTCAACCACCTGGTTACGCAGCTTCGGCACTTCGCGAGTTTGTGCGCATCCGGCCAGCAGAACCAGTGCGCTGAGCAGGCAAATTTTGGGGTAACGGGTTGTCATGGCGGGTATTTCCTATTCAACATCTCCTGATATCAGCTTAGCCCGGCTGGTGGGGAAAGTCATGTTCGTCGCCTTTTGGGGCGCTATTTCGAAGAGGGGCTCGCAACAAATAACCGGCGGCCTTTGTTGTGACCGCACTTCGGGGTAAACTGTTCTTAACTATGAAAACGTTTATCAGGACGTGTTATGCATTGCCCTTTCTGCGCCGCCGTTGATACCAAAGTCATTGATTCTCGCCTGGTGGGTGATGGTTCGCAGGTGCGCCGTCGCCGCCAATGTCTGGTTTGTAATGAACGTTTCACCACCTTTGAAGTGGCTGAACTGGTGATGCCGCGGGTCATAAAAAGCGATGAAGTTCGCGAGCCCTTCAACGAAGACAAACTGCGTCGTGGCATGCTGAAAGCGTTGGAAAAGCGCCCGGTCAGCTCCGACGACGTGGAAAACGCGATTAACCACATTAAATCCCAACTGCGCGCCACCGGCGAGCGTGAAGTGCCGACTAAACTGGTGGGCAACCTGGTGATGGATGCGCTGAAAAAGCTGGATAAAGTGGCCTATATTCGCTTTGCCTCGGTTTATCGCAGCTTTGAAGATATCCGCGAATTCGGCGAAGAGATCGCCCGTCTGCAGGACTAAGGGAGCTTTGATGCATAACGACGAATTGTATATGGCGCGCGCCTTCGAACTGGCGCGGCTGGGGCGTTTTACTACGGCACCTAACCCTAACGTCGGCTGCGTGATTGTGCGCGATGGCGAAATCGTCGGCGAAGGCTACCATGTGCGCGCCGGTGAACCCCATGCGGAAGTGCATGCGTTGCGCATGGCGGGCGAAAAAGCCCGTGGTGCCACGGCTTACGTCACGTTGGAGCCTTGTAGCCACCATGGCCGCACGCCGCCTTGTGCCGATGCATTGGTCGCCGCCGGTATTACCCGTGTGGTTGCGGCGATGCAAGATCCTAATCCGCAGGTCGCCGGTCGTGGTCTGTATAAGCTGCAGCAGGCCGGGCTGGACGTACGCCACGGTGTGATGCTGGCCGAAGCCGAGGCGGTGAATCTGGGCTTCCTCAAGCGCATGCGCACCGGCTTCCCTTATGTACAACTGAAGCTGGGTGCCTCGCTGGATGGGCGCACGGCAATGGCCTCTGGCGAAAGCCAATGGATCACCTCTGAGCAGGCGCGTCAGGACGTGCAGCGGTTGCGGGCGCAAAGCGCCGCGATTCTCAGCACCAGCGCTACGGTGCTGGCTGATGATCCGTCACTGACGGTTCGTTGGGATGAGCTGGACGCCGAAACTCAAAGCATTTATCCGCGTGAAAACCTGCGCCAGCCGTTGCGCATTATCCTCGACAGCCAAAATCGCGTCACGCCTCAGCATCGGGTGGTTAATCAGCCGGGTGCAACCTGGTTGGCACGCCTGCAGGCGGACGCTCAAACCTGGCCGCAGGACGTCGAGCAACTGACGTTTCCGGCGCACGGCGGCGGAGTCGATCTGGTGGTGATGATGATGCAACTGGCGAAACGCCAGGTGAACTCGATCTGGGTAGAGGCCGGTGCACAGCTCGCCGGTGCCTTGCTGCAGGCGGGGCTGGTCGATGAGCTCATTTTGTACATCGCGCCAAAACTGTTGGGCGATAATGGCCGCGGTCTGTGTCAACTGCCGGGCCTTGAGCGTCTGGCCGATGCGCCGGAGTTTGTTTTCAGCGAAGTACGGCAAATTGGCCCCGATTTGCGGCTGCGGTTGAAGGCAAAATACTGAATTTAATGCCCGCGAGCCGGGGCGGTCAGCGTTTTACAAAACCGCCCGCGCAGGCAGATAAAGAATGTGATAGAATCCGCCCCCCTGCGGGGTATTGAACCCATTTTTAAGGAAAGCCCATGAAAGTTATCGAAGGTGTTGTTGCTACTCCAAATGCCCGTGTGGCGATCGCAATTGCACGTTTTAACAATTTCATCAACGACAGCCTGCTGCAAGGTGCTATCGATGCACTCAAGCGCATTGGCCAGGTTGCTGACGACAACATCACCGTTGTCTGGGTCCCGGGCGCTTACGAGCTGCCGCTGACTGCACGCGTGCTGGCTAACACCGGCAAATACGATGCGGTTATTGCACTGGGCACCGTTATCCGTGGGGGCACCGCGCACTTCGAATATGTCGCGGGCGAAGCCAGCTCCGGCCTGGGCAGTGTTTCTTTGAACACTGAAATCCCGGTTGCCTTTGGCGTGCTGACAACCGAGAGCATCGAACAGGCTATCGAACGTGCCGGCACCAAAGCGGGCAACAAGGGTGCTGAAGCTGCTCTGACCGCACTTGAAATGATTAATGTTATCAAAGCTATTAAAGCCTGAATTTAGTTAAGGGGAATTCCGTGAAACCTGCTGCTCGTCGCCGCGCTCGTGAGTGCGCTGTTCAAGCGCTTTACTCTTGGCAGTTGTCTAAAAATGACATTGCCGATGTTGAACACCAGTTCCTGACGGAGCAAGATGTCAAAGATGTGGACATCGCCTATTTTCGGGAGCTGCTGTCCGGCGTGGCGGTGAATGCAGGTCTGCTGGATGGCCTGATGGCACCTTACCTGTCGCGTCAGCTCGAAGAGCTGGGCCAGGTGGAAAGAGCCGTTCTGCGCATTGCGCTGTTTGAGCTGAAAATGCGTGAGGACGTGCCGTACAAGGTGGCTATCAATGAAGCGATCGAGCTGGCGAAAACCTTCGGCGCTGAAGACAGCCACAAGTTTGTGAATGGCGTGCTGGATAAAGCAGCACCAAGCATCCGCAAGAAAAAATAAAAAATTAAGGCCGGTATCCCCGGCCTTAATTTCTTCTATTGGAACATCGACCATGGCATGTGGCGAATTTGACCTCATTGCCCGCTATTTTGACCGGTTTAAGAGTCTGCGCCGGGACGTACAGTTGGGCATTGGAGATGACTGCGCACTCCTGACAGTGGCAGAAAAACAGCTTTTGGCCGTCAGTACCGATACCCTGGTTTCGGGCGTTCACTTCCTGCCGGACATCGATCCGGCCGATCTCGGCTACAAAGCGTTGGCAGTTAACCTGAGCGATCTGGCGGCTATGGGCGCGGATCCAGCCTGGCTTTCACTGGCATTAACCCTGCCGGAAGTGAATGAGCCCTGGTTGAAGGCGTTCAGCGACAGTCTGTTCGAACAACTTAATTATTACGGCATGCAGTTGATTGGCGGCGATACCACGCGTGGCCCATTGAGCATGACGCTGACGATCCACGGTCTGATCCCGGCCGGCCGGGCGTTGACCCGTGGCGGCGCACGTATTGGCGATTGGATCTACACCACCGGTACGCTGGGTGACAGTGCCGCCGGGTTGGCTGTTTTGCAGGATCGCCTGCAGGTGGCGGACGCTGACGCTCGTGATTACCTGATTGGGCGCCATCTGCGACCCCAGCCGCGGGTGCTGCAAGGGCAGGCGCTGCGCGATCTGGCCAGCTCGGCGATTGATATTTCGGACGGTCTGATTTCCGATCTGAAGCACATATTAAAAGCCTCCGAGTGCGGTGCGCGCATCAATTTGGATGAGCTGCCGCTGTCGCAGGCGCTAAGCAGCCACACCGATGCTGAACAGGCGTTACGCTGGGCGTTGACCGGCGGAGAGGATTACGAGCTGTGCTTCACCGTACCGGAGATCAATCGCGGCGCGTTGGAAGTGGCGTTGAGCCATTTGGGCGCGGATTACACCTGCATTGGTCAGATTGGCCCGCTTTCGGAAGGCATCAAGTTCTATCGCAACGATGAAGCGGTTGAGCTGCCATGGCACGGTTTCGATCATTTCAGCGAAGGGCAGGCGTAACATGGATGAAGCAACACGTCGCTTGCGGATGAGCAATCCGTGGCACCTGTTGGCAACCGGCTTCGGCAGCGGTTTGTCACCGGTGGTACCGGGCACCATGGGGTCGCTGGCGGCGATCCCGTTCTGGTTATTGTTGATCCAACTGCCGTGGCAACTCTATTCGCTGCTGGTGATGTTCAGCATCTGCATCGGCGTTTATTTGTGCCACCAGACGGCCAAAGATATGAAGGTCCATGATCACGGCAGCATCGTCTGGGACGAATTTGTCGGGATGTGGATCACGCTGATGGCGCTGCCGGTCAACGACTGGCAGTGGGTTGCCGCGGGCTTTGTGATTTTCCGCATTCTGGATATGTGGAAGCCGTGGCCGATCCGTTGGTTCGATCGCAACGTGCACGGTGGCATGGGGATTATGATCGACGACATCGTCGCCGGGGTGATTTCCGCCGGTATCATCTACCTGATTGGTCATCACTGGCCTGCCGGGCTGTTCTGATGACAAGGGCGCAGTTCATCATGCTGCGCCCTTGATACTCACTGTACTATTCAAATCCTGTCACATGATGCGGCACATAAGCCGTTTCCAGCTCGGCTATCTCTTCCTGCGTTAATTCAAGATCGACGGCAGCGACGGCGTCTTCCAGATGTTCGTGACGTGACGCGCCGATGATTGGCGCACTGACGACCGGCTTGCTCAATAGCCATGCCAGAGCGATTTGCGCCCGAGATACGCCGCGTTCTTGCGCAATGCTTGCCACGCGTTCGGCGATGATGGCGTCAATGCCTTCGGTTTCATCGTACAAGTTTTTGCCGACCTGATCGGACACCAGTCGCGCGGTGGTTTCACCCCATGGGCGGGTCAGGCGCCCACGTGCCAGCGGGCTCCAGGGCAGCACCGCGATGCCCTCGGCGGCGCACAGCGGCAGCATCTCTCGCTCTTCTTCCCGCTGGATCAGGTTGTACTGATCCTGCATGCTGACAAAACGCGTCCAGCCGTGCAGATCGGCGGTATAAAGTGCCTTGGCGAACTGCCAGGCGTACATCGAAGACGCGCCGATATAACGCGCCTTGCCGGCTTTCACCACCTCATGCAGCGCTTCCAGCGTCTCTTCCAGCGGCGTTTCATAGTCCCAACGGTGGATCTGCAACAGATCAACGTAGTCGGTGCCCAGTCGCTGCAAGCTATCGTCGATGGACTGCATGATTTTAGCGCGCGATAGCCCAGACTCGAGATTGCTCATCGGGAAATAGACTTTGGTGGCGAGCACTACTTCGTCACGGCGAGCGTAATCGCGCAGCGCCCGGCCGACGATCTCTTCGCTGCTGCCATCTGAGTAACTGTTGGCGGTATCGAAGAAGTTGATGCCGGCATCCAGCGCCTGTTTCAGCAGCGGGCGACTGCTTTCTTCCGGTAGCGTCCAGGCATGGTTGCCACGGTCGGGTTCACCGTAGGTCATGCAGCCGAGGCAGATGCGGGAAACGTTCAGGTCGGTATTGCCCAGTTTCAGATACTTCATGCTTTCCTCCCGGTATCAGCACAGAACTTTAACTGTAGCGGGTTTTCGGGCGAGGCAAATGAAAACGCCCCCGCAATGCGGAGGCGTCGGTCAAATCAGGCGCGAAAATTATTGCGCCAGCCAGACCTCAATCTTCTGCTGTATCCCTGCGGCATCCAGACCCAGATCGACACGCACCTCTTCCTGGCTGCCTTGTGAGATAAAGCTGTCCGGCAGGCCGATATTCAGTACCGGGATAGCGCGACGCTTGGCCATCAGCAACTCGTTAACACCGCTACCGGCACCGCCCATAATGGCGTTTTCTTCCAGCGTGACCAGCACGTCATGGCTGGCTGCCAGCTCCAGCACCAGCTGTTCGTCCAGCGGTTTTACGAAGCGCATATCCACCAGCGTGGCATTGAGCGCTTCCGCCACCTGCGCAGCTTCCGGCAGCAAGGTGCCGAAGTTCAGGATCGCCAGTTTTTCACCTTCACGGCGGACAACGCCTTTGCCGATCGGCAGCGCGCTAAGGGGCTCCAGCGGCGCGCCGGTACCCGTACCGCGAGGGTAACGTACGGCGCTTGGGCCTTCGTTATAGTGATAACCGGTGTAGAGCATTTGGCGGCATTCGTTCTCATCACTTGGCGTCATGATCACCATAGTCGGGATACAGCGCATGAATGACAGATCGAATGCACCCTGGTGAGTCTGGCCGTCAGCGCCGACAATACCGCCGCGATCGATGGCAAACATCACCGGCAAATTTTGAATCGCGACGTCGTGGATCAGTTGATCGTAAGCGCGCTGCAGGAAGGTGGAGTAAATCGCCACCACCGGCTTGTAGCCGCCAATTGCCAACCCGGCAGCGAAGGTCACCGCGTGCTGTTCGGCGATCGCTACGTCAAAATATTGCTGCGGATAGTCGCGGGAGAATTGGACCATGCCCGAGCCTTCACGCATTGCCGGGGTAATCGCCATCAGTGAGCTGTCTTTGGCGGCGGTTTCGCACAGCCAATCGCCAAAGATTTTTGAATAGGTCGGCAGGCCGCCGGCACTTTTCGGCAGGGTACCGCTGGCAGGATCGAATTTGGGTACCGCGTGGAAGCTGATCGGGTCTTTTTCTGCCGGTGCGTACCCACGGCCCTTTTTGGTCATGATATGCAGCAGTTGTGGGCCTTTCAGGTCACGCATGTTCTTCAAGGTAGCGACTAGTCCCTGAACGTCATGGCCGTCGACCGGGCCAATGTAGTTAAAGCCCAGCTCTTCGAACAGCGTGCCCGGCACGACCATACCTTTCAGGTGTTCTTCGGTACGCTTGACCAGCTCTTTGATTGGCGGCAGGCCGGACAGCACTTTTTTACCGCCCTCACGCAGGGTGGAGTAAAGCTTGCCGGACAGCAGCTGCGCCAGATGATTGTTCAGCGCACCGACGTTTTCCGAAATCGACATTTCATTGTCGTTAAGCACCACCAGCATATCCGGATCGATATCACCGGCGTGGTTCATGGCTTCAAATGCCATACCGGCGGTGATGGCGCCATCGCCGATAACGCAAACCGTACGGCGGTTTTTGCCTTCGCGAGCCGCAGCTACCGCCATGCCGAGACCGGCGCTGATCGAAGTCGAGGAGTGACCAACCGACAACACGTCATACTCACTTTCCGCACGCCATGGGAAAGGGTGCAGGCCATTTTTCTGGCGAATGGTGGAGATCTTGTCGCGGCGACCGGTCAAAATTTTATGCGGGTAAGCCTGATGACCCACGTCCCACACCAGATGATCGAAGGGGGTGTGGTACACATAGTGCAACGCCACCGTCAGTTCGACGGTTCCCAGCCCGGAGGCAAAGTGGCCGCTGGAACGGCTGACGCTGTCCAGCAGGTATTGCCGAAGTTCGTCACACAGTTTCGGCAGGCTCTCTTTCGGCAGCGAACGGAGTTCATCGGGATTTTCCGCTAGCGCCAGGGTCGGGTATTTGGCTATATCAAGACTCATTCGATACTCATATCAGAGGAGTTAACGTCACACGTTAATTGTCGCGTTCAATAATGAAGCTGGCTAACGCTCGCAATGGCGCTGTGTTATAAGATTGTGCTGCCAAAGTGTCTAATGCAGCTAAAGCTTCCTGATAGAGATCCCACGCTTTTGCTTTCGCGCTGTCAAGCCCGAGCAAAGCTGGATAGGTGCTCTTTCCGTGTTGCTGGTCCGCCCCCTGGCGTTTACCGATTTTTTCGGTTTCGCCGACCACGTCCAAAATATCATCCTGCACCTGAAAAGCCAGGCCTATCGCGGCGGCGTATCGGTCAAGCTGCGGTAGCGCTTTACGGCCGGGTTCACCGGCGGCCAGAGCCCCAAGGCGAACTGCTGCGCGAATTAACGCGCCGGTTTTGTGGCGATGGATCTGTTCCAACGCTTCCAGACCTATCTGCTTATCTTCGGCTTCCAGATCCAGCGATTGCCCACCGCACATGCCGGCAACGCCGCTGGCGGTGGCCAGCTCGGAAACCATCGCCAACCGATCGCGCAGCGCCACGTCGGGCATGTCGGCATCGGCCAGAATGGTGAATGCCAGCGTTTGAAGCGCATCTCCGGCCAGAATGGCATTGGCCTCGCCAAATTTGATGTGGCAGGTTGGCTGACCGCGACGCAGATCGTCGTCGTCCATGGCCGGCAAGTCGTCATGGATCAGCGAGTAGGCGTGAATGCATTCTACCGCAGCTGCGGGAGCATCCAAATTATTCAGTGATACGCCAAACATCTGCCCGGTAGTGTACACCAGAAACGGACGCAGGCGTTTCCCGCCCAGCAGTGCACCGTGACGCATTGCCGCCACCATATTGCCATCGTTGAATGGCAACGGTGCGATAAAATCCAGCAGCGTACGGTCGGCCCGCTGGCGCAAGGCCTGCAACTGGTCAGAAAAAGCGGTCTGTTGGACAGTTTCGGACATGGTGATTACTCGGCATCCGGTGTGAAAGGCGTCAGCGCAGCATCATCGGCGCTGTCGTTAAGCAAAATTTGTACGCGTTGCTCCGCCTGCTGCAGCTTCTGCTGGCCCTGACGCGCCAACTGCACGCCGCGTTCGAATTCATTCAGCGCGTCTTCCAGCGGTAACTCACCCGATTCCAGACGCGTCACGATGTTTTCCAGCTCGCTTAGGGAGCTCTCAAAGCTGACGTTTTGCTCTGTACTGTCTGATTGTGCAGGTTTTTTCGGCATAATTTTCTTTTTACATCATCATGTGAACAGTGGCGCCAGAGCCTATCCTAGCGGATCTTGATTGGCAAATCATGGCGCGCATGTGTGGTTTTGTGCACCGAGACTCACCAGATAGTGATATACTCTGCGCCGCAAATGCGATTGATAAAACATTCGGCAACCCCGTGGGTTTTATCAATCGCATATACATTGTAAATCCTTTTCCCTCGTAATTCTGACAATAAAGACCGCCATGAAGTTTATCATTAAATTGTTCCCGGAAATCACCATCAAGAGCCAATCTGTGCGCTTGCGCTTTATCAAGATCCTCTCGACCAGTATCCGTAACGTCCTGAAGCAGTATGATGAAACACTGGCGGTCGTCCGTCACTGGGATCATATCGAAGTTCGCGCCAAAGATGAAAACCAGCGGCCGGTAATTGCCGACGCGTTAACGCGCATTCCCGGCATTCATCACATTCTGGAAGTGGAAGACCGCGAATATACCGATATCCACCATATTTTCGAGCAGACGCTGGAAGCCTACCGCGAGCAACTGCAGGGGAAAACTTTCTGCGTGCGCGTAAAGCGCCGCGGCAAGCAGGACTTCAATTCGCAAGACGTTGAGCGTTACGTTGGTGGCGGTCTGAACCAGCACATTGAGAGCGCGCGCGTTAAACTGTCGCACCCGCAGGTGACGGTTAACCTGGAAATCGAAGACGACAAGCTGATGCTGGTCAAAGCCCGTCGTGAAGGCATTGGCGGTTACCCGGTGGGCACTCAGGAAGACGTGCTGTCGCTGATTTCCGGTGGTTTCGACTCGGGCGTTTCCAGCTATATGCTGATGCGCCGTGGTTGCCGCGTGCATTATTGCTTCTTCAATCTGGGCGGCGCCGCGCATGAAATTGGCGTGCGGCAGGTGGCTCACTACCTGTGGAACCGTTTTGCCAGTTCGCACAAGGTGCGCTTTATCGCCATCGATTTTGAACCTGTGGTCGGCGAGATCCTCGAGAAGGTCGAAGACGGTCAAATGGGCGTGGTGCTTAAGCGCATGATGGTGCGCGCCGCTTCACAGATAGCGGAGCGTTATGGCGTGCAGGCTCTGGTGACCGGTGAGGCGCTGGGACAGGTTTCCAGCCAAACATTGACTAACCTGCGTTTGATCGACAACGCATCCGATACGCTGATTCTGCGTCCGCTGATCTCCCACGACAAAGAGCACATCATCAAAGTGGCGCGTGAGATTGGCACCGAAGACTTCGCCAAGACTATGCCGGAATACTGCGGCGTGATCTCGAAAAGCCCGACGGTGAAGGCGGTCAAAGCCAAAATCGAAGAAGAAGAAGCTCACTTTGACTTCAGCATTCTCGATCGCGTGGTCAGCGAAGCCAAGAACGTGGACATTCGCACCATCGCCGAGCAGACGCAGGAACAGGTTACCGAAGTGGAAACCGTGGCGGCGTTTGGCGCTGACGAGGTGATTCTGGATATTCGTTCTAATGACGAGCAGGAAGACAAGCCGCTGAAGCTGGATCAGGTTGAGGTGAAACCGCTGCCGTTCTACAAACTCAGCACCCAGTTTGGCGATTTGGACCAGAGCAAAACCTACCTGCTGTACTGTGAGCGTGGCGTAATGAGCCGCTTGCAGGCGCTGTATTTGCTGGAGCAGGGCTACAACAACGTCAAGGTCTACCGTCCGTAGTTTTTCATCCATCGGCTGATGCCTGGGTCTTAAACTGCCGCGTTGATTAACCTCCCCACTGACTTGCGCCGAGCAAGTCAGTGGGGAACCGCTATATCCTAAAGTGAATTACATAGGTATACGCTTTTGTATTTTTAAATATCTCCTGCACGCTCTAAAACGTCTCGTAATTGGATGATCGCGCTATCCCTCCTTTCTGAATCAAAGTATTCCCCTAAAAGAAAAATACTACCCTTTATAGTTGTTAAGGGGCGCGTGTTATGAGATTTACCATCAAATTTAAATAAGATTATTTAATTTTATTCTATGTTTTTTAGATAATCCATATGGACTGGTTGAGTTATTTTATTATGTTTTCAGTTAATGTTTATAATGATATTTTTTATATCAATGTTTCATTTGTTTTCATTTTATTTTTTAATTTGTAATGCAAGGTTATTAATTTTTTTATGATATTGATGTGATTAACCTATTGTGAGTTGACGGCTGGAGTAGGTTTTTATTGACAATGTTTGGTCACGAGGTAAAGATGTTTTTTCGTTATTTTCATATGCGTCATTTAAAATGAATTCTTCACATTTTATGTTGTTTACTGGTTGATTAATTCAAAGGGTGAATGGTTTTGATTCCACCATGCGGAATTATTTATGTATTCATCAATGACGTCTTAAATCAACGGTGGATTACAAGGAAAGAATTTATCGCGGATAAGCCATGAGTATTCTCGATAAATACTAATGTAAGTGAACCTATTTAAGGAAATAATTTTGTGAAAATGAAAACAATGTCTTTTGTATTGTCTTCGCTGGCAATCCTGTGTCAAAGCAGTGCTGCATTTGCGGATATTACTCCGCAGCAAGGAAGTGCCAGCGTGAGTAACATCAATAATGTCCCTGTAGTGAATATCAAGGCAGCAGGCACCGATGGAGTATCCCACAATCAGTACTCACAGTTTGATGTTGATCAGAGAGGGGTTGTACTGAACAACAGCGTTGGGGGGAGCACTTCTGGCTTGGCTGGCGCCTTGGCTGGTAATAGCAATCTTGCCAACGGTGCTGCCAGCATGATTTTGAATGAGGTTAATTCATCAAACAAAAGCATCTTGAATGGCATGGTGGAGGTCGCGGGCCAGCGAGCTAACGTCGTCATCGCTAACAAATCAGGTATCACCTGTAACGGCTGCGGATTTATCAACGCTAATGATGGCGTGTTGACAACCGGGGAACTGCAGTTTAAAAACGGGACTTTCAGCGGTTATCAGGTGACACAGGGTGAAGTGAGCTTTGACGGGAAAGGGTTACAAAAAGGCGATGTCGATTATACGGCAGTGTTGGCCCGGACCGAAAAAATCAATGCGGCGCTTAATGCCAAGACGCTGTTGGTTGTTGCCGGTAAAAACGATATTAGTGCCAATATGGCAAGTATCCAAAAGTTACCCAGCGAGAAACAGGCTAATCAGAGCATTAGCGGTGTTCAGATTATCTCTGGCAGCAAAGGTAAAACGATTAAATTGACTGGGGCTTCACCTGCTACGGACTCGTCGGTTAAGCCTGACGTGTCAATCGATGTCTCGGAGTTGGGGGGAATGTATGCGGGGCGCATTACGCTAATTGCCAACGAGCAAGGGATTGGCGTTAATCCTGCCAAAGGTATTAATAATCGGGGCATCATTCAGACCAATGAGCGTGGCGTGACGCTCCTCTCCGAGGAATTAACCAACAGTGGGACTATTTCCTCTTCCGGTCCACTAAATATGAGCAGTTCTGCCCTGGTTAACAGTGGGGCATTAAAAACTAATAGCTCCTTATCGATTAGCTCGGGGAGTTTTAAAAATTCAGGTAATATAGAATCTGAGGCGGGGTTAAGAATAGGGGCATCGACTTTAGAAAATAAACCTAATGGGGTTATTAATTCTAAAGGCCCAATGCTGATCAGTAGCAGCCAGCTGGTTAACCAGGGAGCGATAAAATCGACAGAGGGGGCTCTGAAGATGACTACCAGCGCCTTTAAAAACGATAACGGAGGTGTTATTGAGTCTAAAGGTCTATTATCTGTTAATGGCAGCTCTGTGCTGAATAAAGGTACCATCACCTCCAGGCAGTCATCCGTCAGCTTCACAGATACGACATTTGCTAACACAGGAAAGGTTGAAGCCGCTGGTAATATTAGCCATAAAGGTTATTACTTTGTTAATAATGGTTCAATGACGGCCCAGAGTGGGTTTGTTACGAATAACGGCAAGAAGATAAAATAAACCATAAGACACTGTGGTCATTAATATTCTCCCCACTGAACGGTGGGGTGTTTTTCTTTTCTGTGTGTCTTAAAATGAAAATATATCATATAGCCTTACTTGTCGTTTTTACCTTTCCTGTGAACAGCTTTTCCTCCTCTATTAGTGTTTCATTGGAGCAGCAGGCGATCAGCCAGGAACACACGATAAGTAATACGTTAAAGAAATTATCGCCTACTCAGCAGGCTATTCTGACGCCGCAGACTGAAGAGCTCAGCGATGGGGTTTTCTTTCCTCAGGAGAAATCCTGCTGGAAAGTGAAAAAGGTGGTGTTAATCAGTCAAGAAGATCCTGGTAGTTTCATCAGGCATTTATCTCAGTCAGCTAATGGCCGCTGCCTGGGGGTTGTCGGGGTAAGCAATCTGCAAAGGGCCATGCAGAATTATATTATTGAACAAGGGCTCATCACTACCCGTGTAATAATATCAAACTACCATCAGGCAACCGGTGCATTAACGGTGATTATTGCCTATGGAAGAGTTGGGGAAATTAAACTCACCGCTAATAGCAGTCACTACTTTCATCCAGATTTTACGTTTCCGTTACGACATAATGAAGTACTGAACCTGCGCAATATCGAGCAGGGTCTGGAGAATATGAATCTGATGCCGAATGCGGTTTCAACTATCCGCATTGTGCCGGGAGAAGAGCCTGGTCAAAGTGACATAGAGGTTTTTCGCAAGCAGAGCAAATATTGGCGGTTGACCACCTGGGCGGATGACTCCGGTTCTAGAGCCACGGGCAGGTATCAGGGCGGGCTGGCCTTGTTTCTTGATAATGTGACCTCGCTTAACGATGTGTTCTATGGATCAATAACACGTAATTTTCCGGCCTCTGTGAACCGGGGGAATAATTATCGCTCGCTTAATTATTCGATACCTTATGGTTTTTGGTCACTGAATCTGTTTACGGGGAATAGCCGCTACCATCAACAGATAATGGGCAATGGCATAAGTTATCGCTACCTGGGGGCTTCTGAATATTGGGGGGGACAGATAAGCCGTACTTTATGGCGGGGAAGAAGCCAGAAAACCACCCTGAGTAGTCAATTGTTACAGCGCAAATATTACTATTATTTGAACGATACTGAAATTAATCTGCAACGAAGCCGCCTGTCCAGTCTGAAGCTAAGTGTTAATCATCTTCATTATTTTGAACGTGCTAAAATAAACTTGTCTCTGGATTATACTAAAAGCATGTCATGGTTTAATGCCCGCAGGGAAGCTGATGCCGCGCGTCCATTCAGTCATATCATTAGAGCCAATGCCAGTTTGCTGTCCCCCTTTTCCTGGTCTGATTTTTCATTGAGATACCTAGGTGAGTTATCGTTACAAACGTCTAATTACGCGTTGCCTATTCAGGATAAGTCGAGTATCGGTGATAGAACGACCGTTAGGGGATTTAGTGGTGATTACAAGCTGCTGGGGAGCAGTGGCGGATATTGGCGTAATACAATAGCCTTGGACAGCCGTTATATCCAGCCTTATGCCGGGATTGATTATGGATATATTATGAAAAAAAATGATGATTTTGGCGGTGCTCTGGCCGGTGGCGTCATTGGCCTACGGGCGAGTAAGTGGAATGCCTATGTTGATATCTTTGCAGGCGCGCCATTAATTAAACCAATGGCATTACCTGCAGATCAGACTGTCCTGGGATTTTCAGTTCAGATGAACTTCTAATTTATAGCAAGCTCGTTGCTGTAGCATGTCTCTTAGGGGATAGTCAGCGGCGTGGTGTGGCATGACTCTCCCCCTTTAACGGTGAGATCCCTAGTTATCGCGGAAATCGTACATCCCCGGAATCAAGACCAGCTGAGCGGCGATCTCCGCCGCTTTGGCTTTCCCCAGCAGCAAATCAATCAGCTTCAGCGCAAACTCCATCGAAGTTCCCGGCCCCTGGCTGGTGAGCAGGTTAACACGCGCATCGTATACCACACGTCGTTCCATCCATTTATCGGCCGGAATCTGTTCTTTCAGCCCTGGGAAGCCGGTCATATTGCCGACGGGGAACAGATCGTGATGTTGCAGCACCAGCGCGGGTGCTGCACAAATGGCGGCGACGATATTGCCCTGCAGATGCATCTGACGCACTTTCTCCACCAGCAGCGGGCTGTCGCGGAAACACTCGGCACCTTTCAGGCCGCCGGGCAGCACTATCGCGTCGAAGGGATCATCGACAATAGACACCAGCGCCGCATCTGCCAGCAGCTTGACGCCGCGTGAGCAGACAATGGTCAGGTCGCCATCGCCGGCTACGCTGGCTGTAGTGACTTTGATGCCCGCCCGAACCAACAGATCTATCGTGGTGACGGCTTCGATTTCTTCGCTACCAGGTGCCAGGCAGACCAGCGCCGATACGCTCATATTCATTTTCCTTTCGCTTAATCAATTCAAACAGTCGCGCGTTCTCCGGCAGAGTCACGCCGTGGCTGCGTGCGCGACGCAGCAGATAGCCGGTAATGTAGTCGATCTCGGTATGCCGCTGAGTGCGGATATCTTGCAGCATCGAAGAGACGTTGTCCGCAGTGCTCTGGATCACCTCCATCACATACTGCTGTAAGCCTTCGCAGGAGGTATGGTAACCCTCCATCGCCATCACGCCGGCGACTTCACGGCAGATGGCCTCAATTTGCTCCGGATAGCGCTGCAAATCGCCATTGCGGCAGTTATACAGGGCCGTTAACGGATTAATCACACAGTTGACCGCAAGTTTGCGCCAGTTCGCCGAGGCAATGTTGTTATGCCAGGCGACGTCAGGCAGTGCCTGATGCAGCACTTCCGCCAGGTGGCTGAGCGAAGTCGCCGCCGGAGATGTCGGGCCGATATGGGTGGTGCCGCCGGCAACATGGATAATAGTGCTGCCGTCATGGCGTGCCGCATGGGTGGTGGTACCCTGCAGTATCGGCTGGTTGTTCGGCGGCAGCTCGTCCTGCGTGCCCATGCCGTTATGCAGCAGCAGGATGGCGCAACGCGGGTGCAGCTTCGGCAGCAGGGCGCTAACCGCCCCAGAGACTTGCCAGGCTTTTAGCGTGACCAGCAACAGTTCGCTTTGGGCCAGATGTTCAGGATCGTTGGTGGGCAAATTACGGTTGAACGAGAGGCCTTCAGGCTCAATGACGTTCACTGCGCAAAAGGGTTGCGGTACTCGTAACCATCCCTGTACGTCATGGCCTTGCTGATAAAGCCGGGAGAGCCACAGCTGTCCGAGCGCGCCGCAACCAAGAACAGTTATTTTCATCCAGACTCCTTGGGGTAACGGGAAGAACGCCCAGTATCTATCCTATAATTATAGACTTTTCTGCTGCGCGGCGGGGCCGGCAAATTTTGTCTGAGGCGCTAAAGCGGTTATCATGCTCGGCATCGAAATCGCCTATCGCATTAGGCTCTAATTCAGGAGGAAGAAGTATGCCATCTTTCGACATTGTTTCCGAAATTGATATGCAAGAAGTACGTAACGCCGTTGAGAACGCCACGCGCGATCTTGGTACCCGTTGGGATTTCCGTAACGTGCCGGCCAGCTTTGAGCTGAACGAAAAAAACGAAAGCATCAAGGTTGCCAGCGAATCTGATTTTCAGGTGCAGCAGCTGCTCGATATTCTGCGTGAAAAACTCAGCAAGCGCAGCATTGACGGCGGCGCGCTGGAGATCCCCGAAGAGCTGACCCACAGCGGTAAAACCTACAGTGTGGAAGCCAAGCTGAAGCAGGGTATTGAAGCCGCCCAGGCGAAGAAAATCGTCAAGCTGATCAAAGACAGCAAGCTGAAAGTTCAGGTGCAGATCCAAGGGGATGAAGTACGGGTAACCGGTAAATCACGCGACGACCTGCAGGGCGTGATGGCGCTGGTGCGCGGTGCCGATCTGGGGCAGCCTTTCCAGTTCAAAAACTTCCGCGACTGATCCTTTCGCCAAGAAGAATATATTGATGGGGCCGGCTTGCCGGCCCTTAGTCTGATGACAAACACCCGAAAAACGTGGTTTTCGGATGTTTGGGGTAAATCAGAAGATATAATCCTTTGTTTTTATTAGCCCCAAGTTCAGGACTTTTAACTGCGAAGGGCTTTATCAGCAATCTGGGGGCCGGCTTGCCGGCCCTTTTCTTTACAGCGAATTCACCAGCGCTTCCAACTGACCGCGGTTGGTTTGCTTGGTATCGACCTTTACGTAGGCGCTGCGTTCTTCCGGCACCACAATCGCTTCTGCTACACCCGGCTGGGCCTTCAGGCGGCTTTCCAACGCCGAGTCTTTCACTGCCAGTTCCGACAGCGTAATACGCAGGCTGCTCACGTACGGCGGTTCCTGCATGGTGCTGCTGACCATAAACCAGATGGCGGCTAAAACTGCCCCGGCGATAAAGACCAATCCCGCGCCCTGTAGGCCGTACAGAAATCCTCCCAGGCTGCCGCCAATCGCCACGCCGATAAACTGGCTGGTGGAGTAAACCCCCATGGCCGTGCCTTTATAGCCCGCCGGCGACTCTTTACTGATCAGGGAAGGTAGGATCGCTTCCATCACGTTGAACGCCATAAAGAACAACTGAACGCCAGCAATAATGCCCCAAAGATGCGCGCCAGACAGCCACAGCAGCACTTCAGCACAGAACAATACCGCCACGCAGCCCATAAACACCTGCTTCATGCGGCGCTTCTTTTCGGCATAAATGATAAACGGCACTACGGCGGCGAAAGACACCAGCATGGTGACCAGATAGACAATCCAGTGTTCGCTGGGCGCCAAACCGGCTTTTTCCATCGCTAATGGCAGTGCCACGAAGCTGGACATCAACAAGATATGCAGGCACATGATGCCGAAATTCAGTTTCAGCAGGCGGGAATTGCTCAACACCTTGCTGAAACTGCCACGGACTATACTGGATTCGCGGTTCAGCACGTGGCTGCTGGCGGAAGGCACGACCGCCAGGGTGATGACGATACCGGCCAATGCCAGCACGGCAATCATCCAGAACAGCGCATGCAGACCAAAAGCGTGGGTGACTATCGGGCCGACCACCATGGCGATGGCGAAGGTAATACCGAAGCTGACGCCGATGAATGCCATCGCTTTGGTACGGTTCTGTTCCCGGGTGAGATCAGACAACAGTGCCATCACCGCTGCGGCGATAGCCCCTGAGCCTTGCAATGCCCGGCCGAGGATCACCCCCCAGATGGAGTCGGTGGCGGCGGCGATCACGCTACCCAGCGCGAAGATCAACAGCCCGCCGACAATCAGCGGCTTGCGGCCGATGCGGTCGGAAATCAGGCCGAAGGGAATTTGGAACACCGCTTGCGCCAGGCCGTAAATGCCAATGGCGATACCGATCAGCGTTTCGCTGGCGCCGTTCAACGCCATACCGTAGGTGGTCAGTACCGGCAGCACCATAAACATGCCGAGCATGCGCAGTGAGAATACCGTTCCTAATCCCCAGGTCGCCCGTCGTTCCAGCGGGGTCATTGCATTATCGTTCATTAAAACCTCATTAAAAGCCATTCCGTCAGGTTATCGGTGATAACGCCTGATGGGATAGCTTCTGTTAAAACTGCGTCATTTTAGTGTGAAGGGCAGGGGGGGTAAATCTAATGTTGTTTAGCAGATATTACAGTTCGTCGGTTTTTCTGCGAGACAAATAAAATGGGCCGCTAAGCGGCCCATAGAGAGCGGACAAAGACCTCAGTAGCTAGTAGTAATGCATTGAGTACTAATAGAAACAAAGGATTATATCTCTGCCTTGCCCCAAACATCCGAAAACCACGTTTTTCGGGTGTTTGTCATCAATTTAATGGGCCGCTAAGCGGCCCATTCACAGACGATTTGGCTTACCAGACGTAAGTCATCAAGGTTTCCGGCGAGGCCGAAGCGCTGAAGTCGATAGACATCATCACGCTAAGCGAGGTAATGGCAACAATCGAGAACACAAACAGTTTGCGTGCCCAAACGCTGTCATTTTCGGCTTTGTAACCACGCAGCGCCATCCCCAGCCACCAAACGCTCACCGCCGCAGCGACGATCAGGTATTTGTAGCCGGCGTAGCCGCCCAAAGTCAGCATCAGCGTAGCAACCATAAACGCCACGATGTAGACGGTGATGTGGTTCTTCGCCACCGAGATGCCTTTGACGACAGGCAGTACCGGAATGTTGGCCGCCTGGTAATCTTTAAAGCGGAAGATGGCAATCGCATAGGAATGCGGCATCTGCCAGAGGCTAAAGATAGCCAGCAGGATCAACGCACCGGCATCGAACTCGTTGGTGACTGCACAGTAACCGATAACCGGTGGTGCAGCGCCCGACAAGCTGCCGATCAGCGTGCCATATACCGAGTGGCGTTTCATGTACAGGCTGTAGACGCCGACATAAACCACAAAGCCCATCACCGCCAGCCACATGGCCAGCGGGTTGGCGCCAATATACAGCAACGCAAAGCCCGCAATACCCAGGGCGGTAGCGTAAACCAGGCTTACACTCGGCGCGATCAGGCCTTTTACCAGCACCCGATTCTTCGTTCTCTCCATTTTCTTGTCGATGTCGCGGTCAATGTAGTTGTTAAACACACAGCCCGAAGCGACAACCAACGAGACACCCACCAGGGTGGCGAGAAACAGGGGATAGTCGATGCTTCCTTTGGAAGCCAACAGGAATCCCCCGACGACAGAAATTAAATTGCCGAAAATAATTCCTGGTTTAGTTACTTGCAGGTATTGCTTAATCATCACGTGCAGCTCGACTCTTAACTGACCATCATATTGATGTTGAGGTTGTACATAATCCAGAGTGAACCCACAACAACGATACCGATGATCATAGCGGTGAACAGCAATGCCACCAGGTTCCAGCGCTCTTCCGATGAGGTATTCATGTGCAGGAAGTAAATCAGGTGAACGACGACCTGAATCACTGCCATGCCAACAACAACCGCCAGGATGGTTGAGTGAGAGGCGGTACCGCTCATCACCATCGCAAATGGAATCACCGTCAGGATGATCGACAGAATAAAGCCGATCAGATAGGTCTTGACGCTACCGTGGCTTGCGCCGCCGTGAGAAGTTTCATGGGATGAATGACTCATGACATAACCCCCAGCAGGTAAACAACGGTGAAGACGCAGATCCAGACCACGTCCAGGAAGTGCCAGAACAGGCTCAGGCACATCAAACGGGTTTTGTTGGTTGCAGTCAGGCCACGCTTGCTGACCTGAATCATCATGATGATGATCCAAACCAGACCGGTAGTTACGTGCAGACCGTGGGTCGCAACCAGCGCGAAGAAGCTGGACAGGAACGCACTGCGATCCGGGCCATAGCCTTCAACGATCAGGTGATGGAATTCGTAGATTTCCATCGCAACGAAGCCCAGACCGAACAGGAAGGTCAGGAACAGCCAGGTGTTAACGCTGCTTACCTTGCCTTTGTTCATGCCGATCATCGCCATACCGTAGGTGATGGAGCTGAACAACAGCAGGAAGGTTTCAACCAGGACAAACTTCAGATCGAAGATGTCTTTGCCAGAGGGACCGCCAGCGGTCCCGTTCACCAGTACTGCATAAGTCGCGAACAAGCTCGCAAACAAAATACAGTCGCTCATCAGGTAGATCCAGAATCCGAAGACTTTGGTCTCTCCTGCGTCGTGGTGCCCATGCTCTGCATGGGCTGCGTTATGGTTAGTCAGAGTATCAGTTGACATGTTTCACGCCTGCTTTGCTGATTTGTTCATAGTGTTGGTTTTCAATGCGCTCGATCTCATCAACCTGCACATAGTAATCAACATCTTCATCGAAGCTCTTGGCAATCCAGGTCACGATCATACCTACGAAGGCAGCGATCGCCATCCACCAGATGTCCCAGATCATCGCGAAACCAAATACCAGGCTGAAGCCAGCAATAATAACACCGGCACCGGTATTCTTCGGCATATGAATCGGTTCGTATTTAGCCGGTTTCTTATAAGCTACGCCTTTTTCTTTCATGTCCCAGAATTCATCACGGTCATGAATCTGTGGCACTACGGCAAAGTTATAGAACGGCGGTGGAGACGAAGTCGACCACTCCAGCGTACGAGCACCCCATGGGTCACCGGTCAGGTCACGGTTCTGCTCACGGTCACGCACACTGACGAACACCTGAATCACTTGGCACAGGATACCGCAGGCAATCAGAGCCGCGCCGCCAGCCGCTACCAGCAGCAGTGGGTGGAACTCTGGGTTGATGTTCTGGCTGATACGACGAGTCATACCCATAAAGCCCAGAGCATACAGCGGCATAAAGGCAACGAAGAAGCCGATGATCCAGAACCAGAACGCACGGATACCCCATTTTTCGTTCAGCGTGAAGCCGAAGGATTTAGGGAACCAGTAGGTCAGGCCCGCGAAGCAACCGAACACCACACCACCAATGATAACGTTATGGAAGTGGGCAATCAGGAACAGACTGTTGTGCAGCACGAAGTTCGCGCCCGGCACGGCCAACAGAACACCGGTCATACCACCCACGGAGAAGGTGATGATGAAGCCGATGGTCCACAGCATAGCGGAGTTGAGCTGAATGCGGCCTTGGTACATGGTGAACAGCCAGTTGAAGATTTTCACCCCGGTAGGGATGGAAATGATCATGGTGGCGATACCGAAGAAGGCGTTTACGTTCGCGCCGGACCCCATGGTAAAGAAGTGGTGCAGCCATACGATGAATGACAGAACGGTAATCGCGATGGTTGCCCATACCAGTGAGGTATAGCCGAACAGACGTTTTCTCGAGAAGGTCGCGGTGACTTCGGAGAACACACCGAACACCGGCAGAACCAGGATATACACCTCTGGGTGACCCCAGGCCCAAATCAGGTTGATGTACATCATCATGTTGCCGCCCATATCATTGGTAAAGAAATGGGTGCCCAGATAGCGATCCAGGGTCAGCAACGCGATGGTTACGGTCAGAATTGGGAAAGAAACGATGATCAGGACGTTAGTACACAGAGCTGCCCAGGTGAACACCGGCATCTTCATCAGAGGCATGCCAGGAGCACGCATCTTCAGAATGGTGGCGAAGAAGTTCACACCGGTCAACAGGGTACCAATACCGGAAATCTGCAGACTCCAGATCCAGTAGTCGACCCCGACGCCAGGACTGTATTCCTTGCCCGACAGCGGCGGATACGCCAGCCAACCTGTCTGCGCGAACTCACCAACCCCCAGAGAGATGTTGATCAGCACTACGCCCACCACGAAGAACCAGAAGCTCAGGGAGTTCAGGAACGGGAAGGCAACGTCGCGCGCACCGATTTGCAAAGGTACCACTACGTTCATCAGACCGACCACGAAAGGCATCGCCATGAAGAAGATCATGATGACGCCGTGGGCGGTGAAGATTTGGTCGTAGTGGTGCGGCGGCAGGAATCCGGCCTCGCCGGCGGACGCAAGCGCCTGCTGACTACGCATCATGATGGCATCGGCGAAACCACGCAGCAACATAACCATTGCCACGATGATGTACATGATACCAATTTTTTTATGGTCAACCGAAGTCAACCAATCGCTCCATAGCCATTTCCACTTGCCGAAATAGGTTATCAGCGCCAGCAGTGCCAGGCCCCCAATAACAATTGCAGCAACGGTGACCATGATGATCGGTTCGTGGTACGGAACCGCATCAATCGTTAATTTTCCCAACATCAGTTTATTCCTCGGCTCCGGCGTGAGCATGTTCACCCATGTCCATACCCTGGCTCATGTCCATACCTTCGTGCGCGGTAGCGCCTTTGTGCATGTCCATATCACCCATGAATTTGCCAATAGTTTCTTTGAACAAATTCGGTTTGACACTGGAGAAGTACTCGACCGGGTTGTTTTCACTCGGCTCTGCCAGTTTGTTAAAGTCGCTGGTGGCGTTTAGGTTATTCGACGATGCTTTCACCTTGGCAACCCACTGATCGAAGTCGCCTTCGGTTGGGGTGACAATGGCGGTGAATTTCATGCCGGAGAACCCGCGACCGCTGAAGCTGCTTGAAATACCGTCGTATTTGCCTGCTTCATTGCCGATCAGGTGCAGTTTGGTCTGCATCCCGGCCATCGCATAAATCTGCCCACCTAACTGAGGAATAAAGAACGAGTTCATTACCGAGTTAGAGGTGATCTTGAATTCGACTGGAACATCTTTCGGGAAGGCCAGCTCATTAACCGTCGCGATACCTTGTTCCGGGTAGATAAACAGCCATTTCCAGTCGAGCGACACCACTTCGATCGTCATCGGCTTCTTGTCAGTGACAATCGGCTTGAACGGATCCAGTTCGTGGGTAGTCTTCCAGGTAATGGTGCCCAGGATGGCGATGATAATGATAGGAATGGTCCAGACGACCGCTTCGATCTTGTTGGAATGTGACCAGTTCGGACTGTATTTGGCGTCTTTGTTGGAAGCACGGTACTTCCAGGCAAAGGCGAACGCCATAAAGATAACTGGTATCACTACGATCAACATCAATGCGATTGCAGTGATAATCAGTGTCCGTTGCTCAACACCAATTGCTCCTTTGGGATTCATCAATACCATATTGCAACCACTGAGCATTACAGTGGAGGCAATTAATGACAACATCCCAATACTTTTATTGTATTTCTTAAGTCTCATCTAACGACCTCAATTACAAAGGCTCTATTGTCGTTTCATGTGTGCGGGCATTTTACGGGAAGGTTGCAGTACTGTAAACATGCTTAAGGGAGTGTCAGCGCCTTGTTGACACTTTCTGTTAAGGGTGTCACAGATGTCACGCTACGTGACAATTTACTAATGGCAACAACGCGTTGGCGCGCTGAATCGTTCCGGGTAATTCGTATGTTAAGGAAAACTAAAGGTATGATGAATCTTTCAGGTGAAAACGCTTTTTTGAAATACGAATGAAAGGTTTATTTAATGTAAAATAATTGTGTCTTAAAGGTGAATTTAATTTTATTTCCGAGCGCCGTACTCGGATAAAAAAATAATTTGGACGGGAATTATATTTTTTAACTAAATAAATACATCACTCTGATGCGTTTTTGTCGACCGGCACGATGGCCGGTCGACTCGATCAGGCCAGTCGGGTACGACGCAGTGCCAGATAGTCCAGCAGGCTCCCCATCGCAATACCCACCAGACTCAGCGCGGCGCCCATCTGCAGTAACCGATCGGCCAGGTTCGGCAAGAGGGTCCAGTCGAGCGCATTGGTGATAAGGAGGAGCAGCCACAGGCCCAGCATGGAGCAGCCAACCGTCAGCAGGCGCAATGCCCAGCGGTAAAACTGGCGGAATTCGGTACGCGGCATGAAGTTATCGGTACGTTGAGTATATTCCAGCGTCTGACGGCACAGGTGCAACAGCAGCAGACCAGGCACCGCGGCAACGATCGAGAATAAATAGAACAGTGGCCAGCCGTGTGCTTCAACAAACCATCCGGCAATCGGCCCGACGTATACCCGTCCGACGGCAGATAACGCCGACAGCAGGGCAAACTGGGTGGCGGAAAATGACTTGTTGCACAGCGTCATCAGCAACGCGACAAAGGCCGCGGTGCCCATGCCGCCACACAGGTTTTCCAGGAAGATGGCGCTGCCCATGGTCATGATGTTTTTATCGGTGACCGCCAGTATCCAATAGCCGAGATTGGAAACCGCCTGCAGAATGCCGAACAGCATCAGGGCACGGAACAGGCTGAGGCGTTGCATCAGCACGCCGCCAAACAGCGCGCCGACGATGGTGGCGAACAGGCCGAGCGTTTTGTTGACCAGACCGACTTCACCGGCATCGAAGCCGACGCCACGGATCAGGAAGGTGGTGCTCAGGCTGCCGGCAAAGGCATCGCCCATCTTGTACATCACGATCAGCAGTAAAATCAGCCAGGCATTGTTACGCGCAAAGAAATCACGCAGCGGAGCGACTACCGCCTGCTCCATGGTGCGCGGTGCCGGAATGCTGTCGTCGGGTTCAGGCGCCAGCAGGGTGGCAACAATACCGATCAACATCAAACCGGCCATCAACCAATAGGTCGACTGCCAGCCTAAGTAGCGGTCCGCCAGCCACAGCGCCAACCCACCGGACACCAGCATCGCCAGCCGGTAACCCAATACCGAGACAGCGGCACCGGTGCCGCGCTCTTCAGCGCTCAGCAGATCGGTTTTATAGGCGTCAAAAACAATATCCTGTGACGCAGAACAGAACGCCACCAGTACCGCCAATGCCGCCAGCCACCACAGGTGCTGTGCCGGCTGCATAAAGCCCATCGCCACAATTGACACCACCAGCAACAGCTGGCTGATCAGTAGCCAGCCGCGCCGCCGCCCGAGAAAAGGCGGGGTGTAGCGATCCATAAAGGGCGACCAGAGGAATTTGAACACATAGGCCTGACCGACCAGCGAAAAAATGCCGATGGTTTTCAGATCGATGTTTTCGACGGTCATCCAGGCTTGCAGCGTGCCGGAGGTCAGTGCCAAGGGCAGACCCGACGCGAAGCCCAGCAGCAGGAGGATGGCGGAATTACGCTGGGTGAAGATATTCAGATACTGTTTCGACATGAGTTCCCTGTCTGCACCGCCCGATGGTTCGGGCGGCACAAGGCGTTCGCGGATTAACGCGCGTTTTGCTTGATGAAGTCGTTGACGCTGGTGTCTTGCGCCATATCGGCAATAACGTCGCCCAACACGGTGTTGACCGCGTTAGTGATTTTCTCGTTGGTTGCCGTGAAGGCACCCTGAACGTTATAGGTTGAACGGTAGTTTTTCACCTGCTTGTTGCCGTTTTTGGCCTGGGCGGTAATAGAAATATCGGCCTTGGTGGTGATGTTGTAGCGCAGGTTGCCTTCGGAGACGTCTGCATACAGGTTATTGACGACGATTTGCAGATCAACTGCGCCGTCAGCGCCAATCATGTAGCCGCGTGCGCCCATTTGTTTCTCGAGCACTTCCTGCAGCAAGAAGCGCAGATCGCGTGATGGGGTCAACGTCACCAACTGGCCGTCGCGGTTCACTTTCGCCAGCGCCTGGTCCTGACGCTGATCCGCGCCGTTAATGCTGATGGTCACGCCCTGCAGGGTCGGATCCTGCTGCGGCAGGACGATCTTCGGCGTCACGTTCAGGGTGTTGCTGCTGGTGGCACAGCCGGCCAGCATCAGTGCGGCCAACAGTGGAAGGCAAAGTTTTTTTAACATAGTTACTGTCTCATTCTCGATGGATTTTATGTCGCCGCAAACTGCCAGGATTAACGAAGCGGGTTTGAGCAAGCTTTCTGTAATAATCAGAGCGGGATAGCCAACAACAAATTGTCGACATCATAGCATCGCCGCCGGCCGGAGGAAGCGCAGAACGCAATGGAGTGACAAATTTTTACCTGCCGTTGATAAAAACATGCTTTTTTGGCCGTCTCAATCAGATAAACCTCAAGCGACGGCGGATGTTGACCGTTTTTTGTCCGCAAAAAAGAGAAATTTACCTGAGGAATGGTCTAAAAGGGACGAAAGCGGCTAAGATTGAAATAGATGGGGGCGGTCCTCTGCCGGTGTAGTAAGGAGATCCTATGATTCGCGAGCAAATAGAAGCAAAGTTAAGGGCGGCGTTTGAGCCCGCGTATCTGGAAGTCGTTGATGAAAGTTATCGTCATAACGTTCCGGCGGGTTCAGAAAGCCATTTCAAGGTGGTATTGGTTAGCGATCGCTTCGTTGGCGAACGCTTCCTGACGCGGCATCGTTCGATTTACGGCGTGCTGTCAGAGGAGTTGGCGGATGGCGTACATGCGCTGGCGTTGCACACCTACACCCTGAAAGAGTGGGAAGGGTTGCAGGATACCGTGCCGGCGTCTCCGCCTTGTCGTGGGGCCGGAACCTTGGCCTGACGGCTAAATTTGCGGTATCAGTGGAACTTTGACCACGATTTGGGGTATTACTACAGACGAATTTTGGAACGGCCTGCGGGCCGTTTCTGTTTTTGACGACGACATAGCCGATGCGTAATGCAGCGAAGGCCGGGTCGGCTTCGGCGGCCTTTTGGCGATCAAATCGGCAAAAGTGTGAGTTTTAGCGCGCCGCCGCCGCCTTGCTTTCCTCGACTCGCTCCGCTTGCGCCGCTATAATGTCGCGTCTTATTTTTCCGGAATGGTTTCGGGACGCTTCTGTCATCAGGAAACTCGGTTCTGTAATGTAGCCGTCCTGGTTCTTGGAACGGAGTTGACCGAGCACTGTGATTTTTTTGAGGTAACAAGATGCAAGTTTCAGTAGAAACCACTCAAGGCCTTGGGCGCCGTCTCTCTATTACTGTACCCGCTGATACTATCAAGCAGGCTATTAAAAAAGAGCTGATCAACGCGGCAAAAAGCGTTCGTATCGATGGCTTCCGTAAAGGCCATGTACCGATGAACATCGTTGAGCAACGTTATGGCGCTTCCGTTCGTCAAGACGTGCTGGGCGAAGCGATGCAACGCAGCTTTGTTGATGCGATCATCAAAGAAAAGATCAATCCGGCCGGCGCACCAAACTACGTGCCGGGCGAGTACAAAGAAGGTGAAGATTTCACTTTCGCGGTTGAATTCGAAGTGTATCCGGAAGTTGAGCTGAAAGGCCTGGACAGCATCGAAGTTGAGAAGCCGGTTGTTGAAGTTAACGACGCCGACGTTGACACCATGCTGGACACCCTGCGCAAGCAGCAGGCGACCTGGAAAGACAGCGATCGCGCAGCGCAAGCTGAAGACCGCGTAACCGTAGATTTCTCCGGTTCTATCGATGGCGAAGAGTTTGAAGGCGGCAAAGCCTCTGACTTCGTACTGGCTATGGGCCAGGGCCGCATGATCCCAGGCTTCGAAGAAGGTCTGGTCGGTCATAAAGCCGGTGAAGAATTCACTATCGACGTTAACTTCCCGGAAGATTACCACGCTGAAAACCTGAAGGGCAAAGCGGCTAAATTCGCTATCGTTCTGAAGAAAGTGGAAGAGCGTGAGCTGCCAGAGCTGACTGAAGAATTCATCAAACGTTTCGGCGTGGCTGATGGTTCTATCGAAGGCCTGCGTGCTGAAGTGCGTAAAAACATGGAGCGCGAGCTGAAAGGCGCAGTGCGTAACCGCATCAAGACTCAGGCAATCGACGGTCTGGTCAGCGCTAACGAAATCGACGTTCCTGCTGCGCTGATCGACGGCGAAGTTGACGTTCTGCGCCGTCAGGCTGCACAGCGTTTCGGCGGCAACGAGAAGCAAGCGCTGGAACTGCCACGCGAACTGTTCGAAGAGCAGGCTAAGCGTCGCGTAGTTGTTGGCCTGCTGCTGGGCGAAGTGATCAGCACCAACGATCTGAAAGCTGACGAAGATCGCGTTAAGACGCTGATCGAAGAAATGGCTTCCGCTTACGAAGATCCAAGTGAAGTTGTTGAGTTCTACAGCAAAAACAAAGAGCTGATGAACAACATGCGCAACGTTGCTCTGGAAGAACAAGCGGTTGAAGCCCTGCTGGCAAAAGCGAAAGTGACTGAAAAAGCCACTACCTTCAGCGAGCTGATGAACCAGACTCAACAGGCGTAATGTCTGTACGCCAGGGCGCAATCTAACGCGCCTTCGGGGCTGGCTTGCCGGCCCCGGCGTTAAAAAAGCCCGTAACCTTCGGTTGCGGGCTTTTCTTTTTGCCACGTAGCTGATTAATCTCAGGTTAAGCGTGACAATATGCACTATATTTACCCTGTTGCTCTTGGGACAGTCTGGCATGATGGTCATCGTCGACAATGCTGGCCGCGTTAAAATACGCAGTTGGGCTTGAAATTCTGTCAGCGGCCCCAATCTGTAAAATGTATATATACCCTATAGCTTTCAAGTCGCAGTCAGGCGCCCAGCTCGCTCATCCTCAGGCGCTTACTCGAGTAAGTCACTGGGGTGAGCGGCAAATCTGTCGGGAACAGATTTGAACGCGGCTTGCAGCGGCCCCTAAGGGGCAAGACCCACTGAGGGGTCTTGTAAGCAGGTAACAACGCTGCGACTTGAAAGATGATGGGTATGGGCTGTTTGCCAGAGTGCGCGGTATGAGAAAAACCGTCGGGTACGTGTGGCGCGGGTCGAATGCTTGAGCATAGTCATCATGACCGTTCTCAAGTAGAATCGGTGTAATAGGGTGTAACCCTGGCCGCCAAGGCAATTTCTATTAGGAGACGGTAATGTCATACAGTGGCGAACGAGATCAATTTGCACCTAACATGGCCCTGGTGCCGATGGTGGTAGAGCAGACTTCACGCGGGGAGCGTTCTTACGACATCTATTCCCGCCTGCTGAAAGAGCGCATTATTTTCCTGACCGGCCAGGTCGAAGATCACATGGCCAACCTGATTGTGGCGCAGATGCTGTTCCTCGAAGCGGAAAGCCCGGAAAAAGACATTTACCTGTACATTAACTCCCCGGGTGGCGTGATCACCGCTGGCATGTCAATCTATGACACCATGAAGTTCATCAAGCCGGACGTCAGCACCATTTGTATGGGCCAGGCGTGCTCGATGGGCTCTTTCCTGCTGACCGCAGGTGCCAAGGGCAAACGCTTCTGCTTGCCGAACTCACGCGTGATGATCCACCAGCCGCTGGGCGGTTATCAGGGCCAGGCGACGGATATTGAAATCCATGCGCGTGAAATCCTGAAGGTGAAGGCACGCATGAACGAGCTGATGGCAGAGCATACCGGCCAGTCACTGGAGCAGATCGAACGCGATACCGAGCGCGATCGCTTTATGACCGCGGAAGAAGCGGTAGAATACGGTCTGGTTGACGGCATTCTGACGCACCGCAAGTAAGTACTACGCGGCTGGCGAGGTATATGTGCGAGCCGATAGGCTATAGTAATCAGAGCGGGCGCAGCTCGCTCTGGTGAGCATAATCGGCGTTCCCGGTATGCGTTTTGGGCGCACTGCCGCCGTGATATTCCTGCGGGACAAAGACTAAAGAAGAGGTTTACTGATGACAGATAAGCGCAAAGACGGTTCAGGAAAGCTGCTGTACTGCTCTTTCTGCGGCAAAAGCCAGCATGAAGTGCGTAAGCTGATTGCCGGTCCGTCAGTGTATATCTGCGATGAATGTGTTGACCTGTGTAACGACATTATTCGCGAAGAGATTAAAGAAGTTGCCCCGCATCGTGAGCGCAGTGCGCTGCCGACGCCGCACGAAATTCGCCACCACCTGGATGACTATGTCATTGGCCAGGAGCAGGCGAAAAAAGTACTGGCGGTAGCGGTGTATAACCACTACAAACGCCTGCGTAACGGCGATACCAGCAACGGTATCGAGTTGGGCAAAAGCAACATTCTGCTGATTGGCCCGACCGGTAGCGGCAAAACTCTGCTGGCAGAAACGCTGGCGCGCTTCCTGGACGTGCCTTTCACCATGGCCGACGCTACCACGCTGACCGAAGCCGGTTATGTGGGTGAGGACGTGGAGAACATCATCCAGAAGCTGCTGCAGAAGTGCGACTACGACGTGCAGAAAGCACAACGCGGCATCGTCTACATCGATGAAATCGACAAGATTTCCCGTAAGTCAGACAATCCGTCCATCACCCGTGACGTGTCGGGTGAAGGCGTGCAGCAGGCCCTGTTGAAGCTGATCGAAGGCACCATTGCCGCGGTTCCGCCGCAGGGTGGCCGTAAGCATCCTCAGCAGGAATTCCTGCAGGTTGATACCTCGAAAATCCTGTTTATCTGCGGCGGCGCATTTGCCGGCCTGGATAAGGTGATTGGTCAGCGCGTCAATACCGGTTCCGGTATCGGCTTCGGCGCGACCGTGAAGGGTGAAGCTGAGAAAGCGACCGAAGGCGAACTGCTGCTGCAGGCTGAGCCGGAAGATCTGATCAAGTTTGGCCTGATTCCTGAGTTCATCGGTCGTCTGCCGGTCGTGGCAACCCTGAGCGAACTGAGCGAAGAAGCGCTGATCCAGATCCTGAAAGAGCCGAAAAATGCCTTAACCAAACAGTATCAGGCATTGTTCAATCTGGAAGGCGTGGAACTGGAATTCCGTGAAGAAGCGCTGAACGCCATCGCCAAGAAGGCCATGACGCGTAAAACTGGTGCACGTGGTCTGCGCTCCATTGTAGAAGGCGCGTTGCTGGACACCATGTATGACCTGCCATCCATGGACAGCGTCGATAAAGTGGTGATCGATGAATCGGTTATCGCCGGCCAGTCCAAGCCTTTGCTGATTTACGGCAAACCGGAAGCACAGGCTTCAGGCGAATAATTCGCCAGTCAAACCAGAAAGTTAATGTCAAAATGGGGGATTTTATCCCCCATTTCTTTTTCCTGCATTCTTGCCGTTGAATGTAAGAGATTCATCCCCATATACTCATTAACCAGATTTTATGAAACGTTTGATGCTTGCGTCTCATGAGATTCCCCTCAACCTGGCGGAAGTTAAACTTAAGAGAGAGCTCTATGAACCCTGAGCGTTCCGAACGCATTGAAATCCCCGTCTTGCCGTTGCGCGACGTGGTGGTTTATCCGCACATGGTGATCCCGTTATTTGTTGGCCGGGAAAAATCGATTCGGTGCCTCGAAGCAGCAATGGATCATGATAAAAAGATCATGCTGGTGGCACAGAAAGAGGCCTCAACGGATGAACCTGGCATTAATGACTTGTTCTCTGTCGGCACCGTAGCGTCGATTTTACAGATGCTAAAACTGCCAGACGGCACGGTAAAAGTGCTGGTAGAAGGCCTGCAGCGGGCACGTATTACTACGCTTTCCGATAGCGGGGAGCACTTTGCCGCCCAGGCAGAATATCTTGAGTCACCGGCGATTGACGAACGTGAACAAGAAGTCCTGGTGCGCACCGCAATCAATCAGTTTGAAGGCTACATCAAACTGAACAAAAAAATTCCACCGGAGGTGCTGACGTCATTGAACAGCATCGACGATGCTGCACGCCTGGCGGATACCATTGCCGCGCACATGCCGCTGAAACTCAGCGACAAGCAGTCGGTACTGGAGATGTTCGATATCACCGAACGTCTGGAATACCTGATGGCGATGATGGAATCGGAAATTGACCTGCTTCAGGTTGAAAAACGTATCCGTAACCGCGTCAAAAAGCAGATGGAAAAAAGCCAGCGCGAGTACTATCTGAATGAGCAGATGAAGGCGATTCAGAAAGAACTGGGCGAGATGGACGACGCGCCGGACGAGCATGAAGCGCTGAAGCGCAAGATTGAAGCGGCGAAAATGCCGAAAGACGCGCGTGAAAAAACCGAAGCGGAACTGCAAAAGCTGAAAATGATGTCACCCATGTCTGCGGAAGCGACCGTGGTCCGTGGTTACATCGACTGGATGCTCCAGGTGCCGTGGAATGCGCGCAGCAAGGTTAAAAAAGACCTGGTTAAAGCGCAAGAAGTGCTCGATATCGATCACTATGGCCTGGAGCGAGTCAAGGACCGTATTCTTGAGTATCTCGCAGTACAGAGCCGCGTAAGCAAAATCAAAGGGCCTATCCTGTGTCTGGTGGGGCCTCCTGGCGTAGGTAAAACCTCGTTGGGGCAGTCGATCGCCAAAGCAACCGGTCGCCAGTATGTGCGTATGGCGCTGGGCGGCGTGCGTGACGAAGCGGAAATTCGCGGTCACCGTCGTACCTACATCGGTTCGATGCCGGGTAAACTGATCCAGAAAATGGCCAAGGTCGGGGTGAAAAACCCGCTGTTCCTGCTGGACGAAATCGACAAGATGTCTTCCGACATGCGTGGCGATCCGGCTTCGGCATTGCTTGAAGTGCTGGATCCGGAACAGAACGTGGCGTTTAACGATCACTACCTGGAAGTGGATTACGATCTGTCCGACGTGATGTTCGTTGCTACCTCGAACTCGATGAACATTCCTGCGCCGTTGCTGGACCGTATGGAAGTGATTCGCCTGTCCGGCTACACCGAGGACGAGAAGCTCAATATCGCCAAGCAGCACCTGCTGCCGAAGCAGCTTGAGCGTAACGCCCTGAAAAAAGGTGAGCTGACGGTCGACGACAGCGCCATCATTGGCATTATCCGTTATTACACCCGCGAAGCCGGGGTGCGTAGCCTGGAGCGTGAAATCTCCAAGCTGTGCCGTAAAGCGGTGAAAACGCTGCTGATGGACAAGAAGATCAAGCATATCGAGATCAACGGCGACAACCTGAAAGATTATTTGGGTGTGCAACGCGTTGACTATGGCCGTGCCGATACCGAAAACCGTGTGGGCCAGGTCACCGGCCTGGCGTGGACGGAAGTGGGCGGCGATCTGCTGACTATCGAAACCGCGTGCGTGCCGGGCAAAGGCAAGCTGACCTACACCGGTTCTCTCGGTGAAGTGATGCAGGAATCGATTCAGGCTGCGCTGACCGTGGTCCGTGCGCGTGCAGACAAACTGGGTATCAACGCCGATTTCTACGAGAAGCGCGATATTCACGTGCACGTGCCGGAAGGCGCGACCCCGAAAGACGGCCCGAGTGCCGGTATCGCTATGTGTACCGCGCTGGTGTCTTGCCTGACCGGTAACCCGGTTCGTGCCGATGTGGCAATGACCGGTGAGATCACTTTGCGTGGTCAGGTACTGCCGATTGGTGGCTTGAAAGAGAAACTGTTGGCTGCGCATCGCGGCGGCATCAAAACCGTGCTGATCCCGTATGAGAACAAGCGCGATTTGGAAGAAATTCCGGACAATGTTATCGCCGATCTGGAGATTCATCCGGTGCAGCGAATCGATGAGGTTTTGAACCTTGCGTTGCAGAATCCGGCCTTCGGCGCACTGCCGGTAGCGGCAAAATAGTGACGAATCGCAAAAACCATTGATAAAACTTATGCTGGCAAGTCATTTCGGACTTGCCAGTCTTTTTTTGTACCGCTAAGTTAGAAAGCTGTCGGCCCGCGTTTTGTCACGCTTTCGGTGGCTTGCCAAGGTTCGATGGGATTGATATAACAGCTGCGCTGTCGCAACCGTAGGGATTTTCCGGTGCGACGATTGAATTCTAGAGGGGATGATAGAGTGAATAAGTCACAACTGATCGACAAAATTGCCGCAGGTGCTGATATTTCCAAAGCGGCAGCTGGGCGTGCTTTAGATGCAGTGATTGCATCTGTTACCGAATCCTTGAAGGAAGGGGATGACGTGGCGCTGGTTGGTTTCGGTTCTTTCACCGTGCGTGAGCGTTCTGCCCGTACTGGCCGTAACCCACAGACCGGTAAAGAGATCAAAATCGCGGCAGCCAAAGTTCCGGCCTTCCGTGCAGGGAAAGCGCTGAAAGACGCAGTAAACTGATTGTTTGCGTCTAACCGTTTAGCGTTGCAGGGTTTAGCAATAAACAATCACCTGACGCAACGGTGCTGGTAAGGTAAGATATAAGGCGCATCAGATTGATGCGCTTTTTTTATTTTTGTCGCAGGGAACGCGCCTGCACAAGGGTGTTTTTAATCCACATCACAGCGGAGTGTTGTCACACTATGATGGACAATTTACGCGCGGCAGCTAATCACGTCGTGCTCAAAATCATCCTGGGCTTGATCATTTTGTCATTTCTTTTGACAGGGGTGGTCAGCTATCAGGGGAGTGCCGGTGATTATGCAGCGAAGGTCAATGGCCAGGTGATCGAGCGTGCTCAGCTGGAACAGGCTTTCCAAAGCGAACGCAGCCGCATGCAGCAACAGTTGGGTGACCAGTTCTCCGTACTGGCGGGCAACGAAGGCTATATGCAGCAGATGCGCCATCAGGCACTGTCACAGCTGATCGACAACATGCTGCTGGACCAATATGCCAAGAAATTAGGCCTGAGCGTCAGTGACGATCAGGTGAAGGAAGCCATCCGTAAAGCGCCTTACTTCCAGACAAACGGCCAGTTCGATAACGCTAAATATCTCGATCTGATTAGCCGCATGGGTTACACCGCCGATAACTTTGCGCAGTCAATGCGTCAGCAGTTGGTTAATCAGCAGGTGATCCAGGCCTTCGGCGAGTCAGGTTTCATCCTGCCAACCGAAGCGCAAGGGATGACGTCACTGGTGCTGCAGCAGCGCGATGTGCGCCTGGCTACGCTGGATCTGAAAGCGTTGCAGGCCAAGCAGACCGTGACCGACGACGAGCTGAAAGACTACTACAGCCAGAACAAGAACAGCTTTATTGCGCCGGAGCAGGTCAAAGTAAGCTACATCCCGATGGACGCCGCCTCTATGCAGGACAAGGTGACGGTAGCAGATGCGGATATCAGCGCCTATTACGACCAGCACAAAAGCAGCTACGGCCAGCCTGAGCGCAAGAATTACAGCGTGATCCAGCTGAAAACCGAGGCGGAAGCCAATGCGGTGCTGGACGAGCTGAAAAAAGGCGGCGATTTCGCCACCCTGGCGAAAGAAAAATCCACCGACATCATCTCACGCCGTACCGGTGGCGAGCTGGGCTGGCTGGAGCCGGACACCACGGCAGACGAGCTGAAACAGGCAAACCTGACCGAAAAAGGCCAGCTTTCCGGTGCAGTGAAGTCCTCTGTGGGCTATCTGGTCGTACGTCTGAACGATATCGAGCCGGAAAAAGTGAAGCCGCTTAGCGAAGTGCGTGATGCCATCGCCAAGCAGGTTAAGCAGGAGAAGGCGGTAGACGCCTATTACGCGCTGCAGCAAAAGGTGAGTGAAGCGGCGACCAGCGATAACGAATCTCTGGCCTCAGCCGAAGAAGCCGCCGGTGTGAAAGCGACTCAGACCGATTGGTTCACCCGCGACAACATTCCGGCTGCGCTGAACTTCAAACCTGTCGTCCAGTCGATTTTCGACGGTTCACTGATTGGCGAAGGCGGCTCTCCGGGCAGCAACTCCGATGTAATCACCGTTGATGGCGACCGTGCCTTCGTGATCCGCGTTTCAGGCCACAAGCCAGAAGGCATTGAGCCGTTCGATCAGGTAAAAGATCGCGTGGCGGAATTGGTCAAGCGCAACAAAGCCGAACAGGAAGCGAAACTGCAGGGCGAAAAGCTGTTGGTTGAGCTGAAACAGGGCAAGGGCGACGAAGCGATGAAAGCGGCCGGCCTGAGCTTTGGCAGCGTGCAGAAGATGGCACGCGCGCCGGAAGACAGCCAACTGGTGCAGAGCGTGTTCGCGCTGCCGCACCCGCAGGAAGGCAAACCGGTATACGGCATGTCGCAAGACCGTCAGGACAACGTAGTGCTGATTGCACTTGATGCCGTGACGCCAGGCAGCCTGTCGGCGGAAGAAATGAAAACCTTCGTCAGCAAAATGGAAGAAGGTGCTACCGGCGTCTCCTTTGACTCGCTGCTGGCCAGCTTGCGTAAAGAAGCCAAAATCACCATGGGTGCCGCTGAGCAGCAACAGCCTCAGTAACGCGCCGCAGTTTTCTGCAACGCAATGCAATTCCAAAAGGCCGCTCTCGCGGCCTTTTCCATATCTGTTATCCGCCAATTGCTGAAGTTCACCCGCTGCGGCAAGGTGAGCTTGCTGTTAAACACAAGGAGGATACAGCATGCAACTTGCAGAAATGAAAGCGGTTAATGGATATGGTTTCAGCCTCAAAGTTTTGCTGGCCGCGGCCCTGATAGGTTTGGCCGGGCCATCGATGGCCGCTGAGGAAAAGAGCACGACCGGTCAGCCGGTGTTATCAGCACCAGCGATGAAAGCAGGGCAAGGCACTGAAGCCGCAGTCGGCATCGACGATGAGGCATCGGTCAGTATCAATCAGGCCGATGCCGAGCAGCTGGCCAGTGTATTGAAGGGGGTGGGTTTGAAGAAAGCGGAAAGTATCGTGCGCTACCGTGAGCAGAATGGTCCTTTTACGCAGATTGAGCAGCTTCAGGAAGTGCCGGGTATTGGGCCCGCCCTGTTTGAACGGAACCGTGCGCGGCTCAAAATGTGATATCTATCACGGCTGCATGGCAAAGTGCCCATGCAGCCCTTTTTCCTCTGCTACATTTTACAGGTCTTACCAGTTTGGCGACTTGACCAAACGGGTGAAGGAGCCATCAGTGGCTCCTTCTTTCTGTAATCACCAGGTAGGAGTGGCCGTTCCCTATGCATCAGACCTTTATCAAAGTCCGTGGTTATCATCTCGATGTTTACCAACATGTTAACAATGCGCGCTATCTCGAATTTCTCGAGGAGGCGCGCTGGGATTGGCTGGAGAACCAGGAGGGCTTCCGTTGGATGACGGAAAACAACATCGCCTTTATCGTGGTTAATATCAATATCAATTACCGCACGCCGGCGGTGCTGGGAGACAAGTTGCGTATCGACAGTCAGATGGTGCAGCTTAACGGTAAAAGCGGCGTGCTGAGCCAAAAGGTGACGCAGGATGCCACGGGCGCGCCGGTCGCGGATGCGATGCTGACCTTTGTCTGCGTCGATTTGAAAACTCAGCGGGCGTTGCCGATTGAAGGGCAACTGCGCGAACACCTTCAGGTGCTCACGCTGTCGGAAGAAGGGTAAAGCAACGAGCGGCAATGTTTGCCGCCGTTATTCACTCAGACCAGGCCGGTCTTCTGTTTCAGGCTCGCCATCACTTCCGCTTTGTTGATTTGGTATTGCGTCAGGCCGTTGGCGCGCAGGTGACAGGCTGCACATTCACCGCAGCCATCGCCTTTAATACCGCTGTAGCAGGTCAGGGTTTCCTGCCGAACCAGATCCAACTGATGGTAGTAATCTGCCAGTGCCCAGGTCTCAGCCTTGTTCAGCCACATCAGTGGCGTTTCAAAACGGATATCGCGGGCGATGCCCAGTACTATTGCCTGATTCAGCGCTTTGACAAATTCGTCGCGGCAGTCGGGATAACCGGAAAAATCGGTTTCGCAAACGCCGGTGATCACCGCCTCGGCTTCGACCTGGTAGGCATAAATCGCCGCCAGCGTCAGGAACAGAATATTACGGCCCGGCACGAAAGTGCTCGGCAACCCGTTGGCCTCGGTGCTGCCGTAAGCCGGAACCGGGATATTGTCACGGGTCAGGCTGCTGATCGCCAGTTCATTGAGCAGGCCAACGTCCAGCAGTTTATGCGCCTTGGCCCCAAGGGCCACCGACAGCGCTTGAGCCACCTCAATCTCGGCGCGATGGCGCTGACCGTAATCGAAGGTGACGCAGTGAACTTCGTCGTACTGTTGCAATGCCTGAATCAAGCAGGTCGTGGAATCTTGTCCACCGCTGAAAACGACAACCGCGCGTTTCATAAAATTACCTCAATTTAGTGCTGAGACCCTACCCGATGAACACTCGGGCGGTAGGATAAAAATGCGTTGCGGCAGCAATGGTAGCAGAAATAGCGGGTTACCGCTGGGCCGGGCCCATTAAGTCTGGGGAAAGCGGCTCTGTCGAGTCCAGCGGCGGCGGCAGCCAGGCCTGACAGAAATCGAACCAGCCATGGGCGGTCAGGGTAACCCCATGAATGCGCGGCGGTGCGCTAATTTGATACTGATAGTGAAACAGAGGTGTGATGATCGCCGCCCTCATCAGCTGCTGATAATACTCTTTCAACTGCTCATAACGCGGTTGCTGTGCAGGTAACTGTTGGATCTGCTGCAGCGTCTGCTGCTGATGTCGCCAGCGATCGTCGGGCAGAATGCCGCGCCACAGCGTATCTTGCCGCAGCCAGCTTTCCAGCGTCGCTTCCGGTGACTCACCGATCAGGTTATCGGCCAGCAGCAGGTCGGCCTGTTCGATTTGTTCGGCGCTTTGCCAGCGTTTACCCGCGTAATAACGCAGTTCCAGCTCGCAACCGTGGCGTGCCAAAAGCTGCTGCAGAGCCACAGTGACCGTTTCCAGTTCTACCGGTGGCCGATACAGCAGCGTCAATTTGGCGGGAAGGGCTATCTCATCATCGACCTGATGCCGAGGGATGGCCCAGCCTGGCAGCATTTCGTGGCTGGGGGTGATGACGCTGTTTGGTACCGGCAGATTGGCCAACAGGCCAGATTGCTGGATCAACATCAGCAGTTTTTGGCCCTGGGCTTCGTTGAGCACGCCGTGTTTCAAATTGACCGCCAGATAGCACCAGCCCAGGCTCATGCTGCGTTGCACCGGCCGTGCCAGCGCCATCTCTTCCTGCTGGCCGATGGTTATGCGCACCGGGTGCTGGCAACTGGTGTAAGCCGCGTCGACCTGTAGCTCCGGGGTGATCCAATACTCGATGCTCTCAAGATAAGGATGCTGCAAATGGTAAAACGGATGCTGTTCCAGACGTACCAAATGCGCCTCGTTTAGCGTGAGTTTGAAAGGGCCAGCGCCAATGCCTGCGGCCTCCGGGTGGGTTAGCAGGCAAGGCAATTCCGCCAGACGATGCGCCAACCAGTAGTCGGGATGCTGTAAATCAAACTGCAGACACAGCGCATGCGGCAGGCTGATGGCCTTAACGTTGGCCAGGCTGGGGCGACTGCGAGGGTGTCGTTGCAGCTTTTCCAGCGTTTGCAACAGCTGCTGGCCGGTCAGCATTTCACCGTTGTGCCAGCGCAATTGGCTGCGCAGGAAGAACTGCCAGCGCAGGCCGTCATGGCTGATTTGCCAGTGATGGGCCAGATCGGATTGCGGTTCAGGATTGCCGGTAATGAAGCGCGTCAGCCCGGCATGCAGGGTGGCAACCAAATGTTGTTCGGCGCGGCCGGTCAGGGTCAGTGGATCCAGAGATTCCAGCGTGCGGTAATAGGGGATACGCAGCGTTGGGCTGCCTGCCTGCCACTGGCCGCCGAGATGCGGGCTGAGCAACTCCTGCAAATGCTGCGGCGCCAACTGCGCCATTTCCAACGCGCCCTGGTGGTCGCCGTCATGCAGCAAGCGCTGCAAGTGTGCGGCGCGCAGCTCATCCGGGGTTTTCAAACACTGCAGGCGAGCCCGCTTGCCGCGACCGGGCTGTGACTGCCAGCTTAGCCAGCCCTGATCCTGTAGCTGTTGTACCAGCGTGCGAGCATGGCGTTCGCTGCAATAGAACAGGGCTGCGAGTTCGCCGATGGTGATGGCCACCGGCGCAGCGCCGAGCTGTTGATACAGGCGTTGATACTGGCTGAGACGATGGGTCAGGCGCATGATGGAAATCCGGAACAGTTTTCCAGAATTGTTCACTATTACTTCCGCAAATACCATCTCATACTGCAGGGACTGTAATCGCGTTCACATTCATGAGGTCTTTATGTATCGCCTGGCGGCTTTTGATATGGATGGCACATTGTTGACACCGGATCACCGGGTCGGGCCGGAAACTCTGGCGGTGCTAAAGCAACTGGTTGAACGGGAGATGGTTGTCACCTTCGCTACCGGGCGTCACTACCTGGACGCGCAGCCGATCATGGCGCAACTGGGTCTGCAAGGCTATCTGATTACAGGCAACGGTACGCGGGTTTACGATCATCTGGGGCAACAACTTCACGCCACCGATTTGCCTGCTGACATAGCCGAAGAGGTGCTGCACACCCATTGGCATACGGTTGCCAGCATGCACGTCTTCCGAGACGAAGGCTGGATGACCGAGTTTGCGGTACCGGAAGAAATGTTGCGGGCTCATCATCTGAGCGGCTTCCGTTATCAGCTTACCGAAGTGCGTCGTTTACCGGCCTTCGGCAACAGTAAGGTGTGCTTCGTTGGACCACATGTGGAACTGCTTAAGCTACAGATTCAGCTACGGGAACAGTTTGGAACACGCGTTGATCTCTGTTTCTCTGCCTATGAATGCCTGGAGGTCTTGCCGTTGGGGTGTAACAAAGGCACCGCGCTGGATACGTTGAGCCGCCATCTGGGGCTGAAGATGGCGGACTGCATGGCGTTTGGCGATGCCATGAACGACAGGGAAATGCTGGCGACGGTGGGGCACGGCGTGGTGATGGGCAATGCCCTGCCGCAGCTGAAGTCTTCACTGCCACAACTACAGGTTATCGGCCATTGCGAACAGCAGGCGGTGGCTCACTATTTGCAACATTGGCTGCGTTCACCTTACCTCACCTATTCCCCCGAATTATGAGGCTTTATTGGCAGCCGGCCGGGTATGACTTACCCGGCTTTTTTTCGCCTGCCGGGTGCGATTACAAGTCTGCCAGTTGCGCCAGATACGGGGTCAGATCGCCGATATTGTTTCTCACCCATTCAGGGTTGTAGTAGGTATCCAGATAGCGCTCACCGCTGTCGCATAGCAGGGTGACGATAGAACCCTGTTCGCCATTTTCCCGCATCTGTTTCGCCAATTGCAGCGCGCCCCACACATTAGTGCCGGTGGAGGCGCCCACTTTACGGCCCAGTACCGTTTCCAGCCAATGAATGGTAGCAACGCTGGCCGCGTCCGGAACGCGCAGCATGCTGTCGACCACCGACGGGATAAACGAGGGTTCGGCACGCGGGCGGCCAATACCTTCGATCCTGCTGCCGCAGCTGCCGATCAGGGTGCGATCGCGCTGGTGGAAACAATCATAGAATACCGAGTTTTCCGGATCGACGACCGTCAAGCGGGTGTCGTGCCCCTGATAGCGAATATAGCGTCCCAGCGTTGCAGATGTACCGCCGGTGCCCGCGCTCATCACGATATGTTTAGGGACAGGGAAGGGTTCGCGTGCCATCTGGCGGAAGATGCTGTCGGCGATGTTGTTATTGCCGCGCCAGTCGGTGGCGCGTTCGGCGTAGGTGAACTGATCCATATAGTGGCCGTTCAGTTCTTGCGCCAACTGCTCGGAGACCGCGTAAATCTGTGCCGCGTGATCGACGAAATGGCAGCGGCCGCCGTAAAACGCAATTTGCTCAACCTTGCGGCGTGCCGTGCAGGAAGGCATCACGGCAATAAACGGCAGGCCAATCAGCCGGGCGAAGTAAGCTTCGGACACGGCGGTGCTACCTGAAGAGGCTTCGATAATCGTGGTGTTTTCGGTGATCCAGCCGTTGCACAGGCCGTACAGGAACAGCGAGCGCGCCAGCCGATGCTTCAGGCTGCCGGTCGGGTGAGTGCTTTCATCTTTCAGGTACAGGCAGATACCGGGAAATTCGGGCAGGTTCAGGCGGATCAGGTGCGTGTCGGCGGAGCGTTGGAAATCCGCTTCTATTTCACCGATAGCATATTTTACCCAAGAGTTTGTCATCGTCTGGCCTCAGAATAGGGGGCTTATTTGCTGCATAATATAGCCTGCCGCCGGGAAAAAAGGATTGCCATTTTTCCTGTTTAATCGCTTAATGAGAGAAAATTTTTCTCCTGGTTGACGATATGTTAGATAAAACAGACCGTAAGTTACTGTGCATGCTGCAACAGGACTGCACCCAGCCGCTGCAGGCGCTGGCCTATGCGGTCAATCTGACGTCGACGCCTTGCTGGAAAAGGCTGAAACGGCTGGAAGAGGAAGGCTATATCCGTGGGCGGGTCGCGCTGCTGGATAATGAAAAACTCGGGTTGGGCCTGACGGCATTTGTGCTGATCAAAACCCAGCAGCACAGCAGCGAGTGGTATCAGACGTTCGTGCAACTGACCCAGCAGATGCCGGAGGTGCTGGCATTTTACCGCATGGCGGGGGAGTACGATTACCTGATGCAGGTGGAAGTGGCTGATATGAAGAGCTACGACAGTTTTTACAAGCGTCTGGTGAACGGGGTACCTGGGCTGATCGACGTCACTTCCAGCTTCGCGATGGAAAAAATCAAATACACCACCGCCCTGCCGGTTCCTGAGTGAAAAGTTCACCAAATTGGCAAAGTAACGGTGGTATCCTACTCTGCTGAGGCAGATCGAGAGAAAAAACTATTACATCTACATCCTGGAATAAAACTGCGTGAGACTATTTACCCAAATCGGCTGGTACTTCCGCCGCGAGTGGCGCCGCTACCTGGGGGCAGTGGTGCTGTTGATCATCATTGCCATTCTGCAGCTGTTGCCACCCAAGCTGGTGGGGATCATTGTCGACGGTATTACCGAAAAACAGATGTCCAGCGGCGTGCTGATGGCATGGCTGGGGCTGATGCTCGGCACCGCCGTGGTGGTCTACCTGCTGCGCTACGTATGGCGAGTGTTGCTGTTTGGCGCGTCTTATCAGCTTGCCGTCGAACTGCGTGAAAATTTCTACCGCCAGCTTAGCCGCCAGAACCCGGCTTTCTATCTGCGCCACCGTACCGGCGATCTGATGGCACGTGCCACCAATGATGTCGATCGGGTCGTTTTCGCTGCCGGTGAAGGGGTGTTGACGCTGGTCGATTCGCTGGTAATGGGCTTGGCGGTGCTGGTGGTGATGAGCACCCAAATTAGCTGGCAGTTGACGCTGCTGTCGTTGATCCCTATGCCCATCATGGCGATCGTTATCAAGTATTACGGCGATCAGTTGCATCAGCGCTTTAAATCGGCGCAGGCGGCGTTCTCCAGCCTGAACGATCAGGCGCAGGAAAGCATGACCAGCATCCGCATGATTAAGGCGTTTGGTCTGGAGGATCACCAATCCAATCAATTTGCCGAAGTGGCCGCCCAAACCGGCGCCAAAAATATGCACGTAGCGCGGGTAGATGCGCGTTTTGACCCGACGATTTACATCGCTATCGGTACCGCCAATCTGTTGGCTATCGGCGGTGGCAGTTGGATGGTGGTCAATGGCTCTCTGACGCTTGGGCAACTGACCAGCTTCGTGATGTACCTCGGCCTGATGATTTGGCCGATGCTGGCGCTGGCCTGGATGTTCAACATTGTTGAACGCGGCAGTGCGGCATACGGTCGCATTCGCAGCCTGCTGGAGGAAGCGCCGGCAGTGACCGACGGTGAGTATCCATTGCCGGCGGGGCGTGGCAGCCTGGCCGTCGATATCCGATCCTTCCACTATCCTGGCAACCAGCACCCGGCGTTGCACGATGTCACGTTGAAGCTGGAGCCGGGTCAGATGCTTGGCCTGTGTGGCCCGACCGGTGCTGGTAAGTCAACGTTACTGTCGTTGATCCAGCGCCAGTTTGATGTGGATGATGGTCAGATTAGCTATCAGGGATTGCCGCTGACCCAGGTGAAGCTCGACGACTGGCGCTCGCGACTGTCTGTGGTGAGTCAGACGCCATTCTTGTTCTCGGACAGCGTGGCCAACAATATTGCGCTGGGGAATCCGGGCGCGACGCAGGAACAGATTGAGCGTGCAGCCCAGTTGGCCAGCGTGCATGAAGACATTATGCGCCTGCCGCAAGGCTATGAAACTGAAGTGGGTGAGCGTGGCGTGATGCTGTCCGGCGGCCAGAAACAGCGTATTTCTATTGCCCGTGCATTGTTACTGGATGCAGAAATCTTGATCCTCGACGATGCGTTGTCGGCGGTAGATGGTCGAACCGAACACCAAATCCTGCACAATTTGCGCAGTTGGGGACAAAACCGGACGGTGATTATCAGCGCGCACCGGCTTTCGGCACTGACCGAAGCCAGCGAAATTCTGGTGATACAACACGGCGGCGTGGCTCAGCGTGGCGAACATGCGTCCCTGGCGGCCCAACCGGGCTGGTACCGCGATATGTACCGCTATCAGCAACTGGAAGCGGCGCTGGATGAGGCACCGGAAAGCGGCGAGGAGATACTGGCCAATGAATAAGATGCAAAAGCTGTGGCCGACGCTGAAACGGTTGCTGGCTTATGGATCGCCATACCGCAAACCTCTGGGGCTGGCGGTGTTGATGTTGTGGGTTGCGGCGGCAGCGGAAGTCGCCGGACCGATCCTGATCAGTTATTTTATCGATAACTATGTGGCTAAGGGCCAGTTGCCGCTGATGATCGTCTGCGGGCTGGCGGCGGCCTATATTCTGCTGGAGCTGTTAGCGGCGGCGCTGCACTATTTTCAAGCGTTGTTGTTCAACCAGGCCGCGGTCGGGGTGGTTCAACGCCTGCGTACCGACGTGATGGACGCCGCGTTGCGTCAGCCGCTCAGCGCTTTTGATACGCAGCCGGTGGGGCAGTTGATCTCGCGAGTGACCAATGACACCGAGGTGATTAAAGACCTGTACGTCATGGTAGTGTCCACCGTATTGAAAAGCGCTGCGCTGATTGGCGCCATGCTGGTGGCGATGTTCAGCCTGGACTGGCGTATGGCGCTGGTGGCGATCTGCATCTTCCCGGCGGTGTTTGTGGTGATGGGCATTTACCAATACTACAGCATCCCGATTGTGCGCCGGGTGCGCAGCTATCTGGCAGACATCAACGACGGCTTTAACGAAGTGATCAACGGCATGGGCGTGATCCAGCAGTTCCGCCAGCAGATCCGCTTTGGTGAACGCATGAGCGCCGCCAGCCGTTCGCACTACACCGCGCGTATGCAGACTCTGCGGCTGGATGGTTTCCTTTTGCGTCCGCTGCTCAGCCTGTTTTCGGCGCTGGTGCTGTGTGGCCTGCTGATGTTGTTTGGCTTCAGCGGTGAGGGAAGCATTGGCGTGGGCGTGCTCTATGCCTTTATCAACTACCTCGGGCGTCTGAATGAGCCGTTGATTGAGCTGACGTCGCAGCAGTCGATTCTGCAGCAGGCGGTGGTGGCCGGTGAGCGTATTTTCGAACTGATGGATCGCCGTCAACAGAGCTATGGAACGGACGATCGCCCGCTCGAGAGTGGCCGCATTGATATTGAAGACCTGAGCTTTGCCTACCGCGATGACAAAAAGGTGCTGCAGCATATTTCGCTGTCGGTGCCGTCGCGGGGTTTTGTGGCGTTGGTGGGGCATACCGGCAGCGGCAAGAGCACGCTGGCCAACCTGCTGATGGGGTATTACCCGGTCAATCAGGGCGAAGTCCGTCTCGATGGTCGTCCGCTGGCCAGCCTGTCGCACCGTACGTTGCGGCAGGGGGTGGCAATGGTGCAGCAGGATCCGGTGGTGATCGCCGAATCGGTGCTGGCCAACGTTACGCTGGGCCGTAACATCAGTGAAGAGATAGTGTGGCAGGCGCTGGAAACGGTGCAATTGGCTGAGCTGGTACGCAGCTTCCCACAGGGGATTCACACCCGGCTGGGCGAGCAGGGTAACAACCTGTCGGTGGGCCAGAAACAGCTATTGGCGATGGCCAGGGTATTGGTGCAGGCGCCGCAGATCCTGATCCTCGACGAAGCGACCGCCAACATCGATTCAGGTACTGAGCAAGCGATTCAGCGTGCACTGCGTTTGATTCGTGAACATACCACGCTGGTGGTGATCGCTCACCGATTGTCGACCATTGTCGATGCCGATTCCATTCTGGTTCTGCACCGGGGTCAGGCGGTCGAGCAGGGCAATCATCAGCAACTGTTGGCTCAGCAGGGACGTTACTACCAGATGTACCAGCTGCAACTGGTGGGTGAAGAATTGGCCGCTGCCAATCGCGAAGAAACACAACCCGCATGATCTGGGGGCCGTTTTAACGGCCCCTTTCTTTTGTCGCCACGCACCACAAACAGGCACAAGCCCGTTTAAAATCCCTCTCGCTGCACTTTTTCGACGCGCTACGCACCAAATTAGTGCGCAATATTTAATCAGCCCATCAGTTGGTCGCGCGCTATTAGCCGCTCGTCGCATGCCAGATCCCCATCCTGCCGGTTAATTTGCTGAATCCGCGTACAAAACCATTTGTGGCATAGCCTTTGCTTTATAAGTCTCGTACCGGGGTGAGTTTGGGCTTAATTCGTGGAGGGGCAATATGAAGCTGGTGACCGTGGTGATTAAACCATTCAAGCTGGAGGACGTGCGTGAAGCCCTATCCTCTGTAGGCATTCAGGGGCTGACCGTAAGCGAAGTAAAAGGCTTTGGTCGCCAGAAGGGGCACGCTGAGCTCTATCGCGGAGCCGAATACAGCGTCAACTTTTTACCTAAAGTAAAAATCGACATCGCTATCGCCGACGATCAGTTGGATGAAGTGGTTGATGTGATTAGTAAAGCGGCGTACACCGGCAAAATCGGTGACGGCAAAATTTTCGTTGCCGAATTGCAACGTGTCATTCGCATTCGCACCGGCGAAACAGACGAAGCAGCACTGTAATCACAGGCTCAGTAAAGTAATGGGGATGGATTGATAATGAAAAAACTTTTATCCATGTTGGGCCTGAGTACGGTAACCATGGTTCCTTCTTTGGCCCTGGCCGCTCCGGCGGTCGCAGACAAGGCTGACAACGCCTTCATGATGATTTGCACCGCTTTGGTGCTGTTCATGACCTTGCCGGGTGTCGCTTTGTTTTACGGTGGTTTGCTGCGCTCCAAAAACGTGCTCTCCATGCTGACCCAGGTCACCGTCACCTTCGCATTGGTGTGTGTTCTGTGGGTGCTTTATGGCTACAGTCTGGCTTTCAGCGAAGGTAATGCCTTCTTCGGTGGTTTCCAGACGGCGATGCTGAAAGGCATTGGCATTGACAGCGTCACCGGGACCTTTAGCCAGATGATCCACGTAGCGTTCCAGTGTTCATTCGCTTGTATCACCGTCGCGCTGGTGGTGGGGGGCTTTGCCGAGCGTATCCGCTTCTCGGCGGTAGTGATTTTCGCCGCTATCTGGTTCACCATTTCCTACCTGCCGATTGCCCACATGGTGTGGGGCGGTGGCTTCCTGGCCGCTGATGGCGCGTTGGACTTTGCCGGCGGCACCGTGGTGCATATCAATGCGGCAAGTGCCGGCCTGGTGGGCGCTTATCTGCTCGGCAAGCGTGCTGGTTTCGGTAAGGAAGCTTTCAAACCGCATAACCTGCCGATGGTATTTACCGGCGCTTCTATCCTGTATATCGGCTGGTTCGGCTTTAACGCCGGTTCTGCCAGCGCGGCTAACGGCATTGCGGCCCTGGCTTTCCTGAACACCGTAGTGGCAACCGCAGGCGCTATTCTTTCCTGGACTTTTGCCGAGTGGATTGTGCGCGGTAAACCTTCTCTGCTGGGGGCCTGTTCCGGCTGTATCGCCGGGCTGGTTGCCATCACGCCTGCTGCGGGTACCGTAGGGGTTGGCGGGGCGTTGATTATCGGCCTGGTCGGTGGCATTGCCGGTCTGTGGGGCGTGGTCACGCTGAAGAAATGGCTGAAAGTGGACGATACCTGCGATGTGTTCGGTGTACATGGCGTATGCGGCATCGTCGGATGCTTGCTGACCGGCGTGTTCACCTCCGCCTCGCTGGGCGGAACCGGGTACGCAGAAGGTGTTACCATGGGGCATCAGGTGTGGATCCAACTGTTGAGCGTGGTGATCACGCTGGTATGGTCTGGAGTGGCCGCCTTCATTGCCTTCAAAGTGGCAGGTGCTATCGTCGGGCTGCGAGTACCGGAAGAGCAGGAGCGCGAAGGTCTGGACGTCAACAGCCATGGTGAGAGTGCCTATAACCAATAAGCCTTGAAGAAGGGCAGTGCGCTAAATAACTCGAAAAATAATGATGATGCAGAAAGGGCGATGGAGACATCGCCCTTTTTCTTTTTTAACGATATTCCCCCTTTTTAAGTAATGCACTGTTTTTATTGACCTTATATTAATTGCATTATCAAGTGCTTTTTCTATAATGGCTTTGATTTGTACTGTTTGTTTTATTTATTTGTATTAATACGTATTAAGTGGGAGATAACGATGAAAGGAATAGTGAATTCTGTTTACGTAGGAAAAGTGGTTCCTTTCACTCGTCCTGATAGCTTTACCGGCATATTCAAAAAAGAGGTTAATCATCTGGTTTCAGTAGGTTATGAAGGCATTGAGGGTGATGAGATCGGCGACCTGAAGGTACATGGCGGGCCGGAAAAGGCGGTACACGTTTATCCATTGGAACATTATAAAAAGTGGAAGGCAGAATTTCCCGACTGTCCCTTTTTCGAGAATGCCGGCGCATTTGGCGAGAATTTTAGCACTATCGGTTTGGATGAAAGTCAGGTCTTTGTCGGCGACATTTTTAGCATAGGGACGGCAGTAGTGGAGGTTTCACAAGGTCGATTACCCTGTTGGAAGTTAAATGACAGATTCGACATTCCCTATTTTTCGGAAATGCTACAAATTAACTACCGCACCGGTTGGTATTTCAGGGTGATTCAGCAGGGAAATGTCGGTTTGGGCGATGAAATTACCTTGATTAACAGGACCAATGATAAATGGAGTTTGCAGGAGATAATGAAAGTTATTTTTACCAAATCTCTTGATGAAGAAACCCTGACCAGTATGTTGGAATTACCCTTGGTTGCCTCTTGGCGGAAACTGTTTATGAAAAGATTGCTCACTGGGGCTGTTGAAGATTGGTCGCCAAGATTGCATGGAAAAAAGGATTAAAATGAAAGGGTACGTTGATTTTTTATCGCTGCTACGTACAAACCTATTCAAAATTGGTAAGCGGATGAGTGAAGCCAGTTTTTTTAACGTTCACTATATTTTTATTTTTATCCTGTGCAAGGCAAGGTCAATCGATCTGTCACGTTACCAGAAGAAGAACATCAAGGATTACAGCAGTTTCCAGGATTTTTTTTGCAGAGAGCTCAGCGAAGAAACAAAGAATAAAGTCAATTTATTGAATTCAACTGAGCTTTGTATGCCTTGTGATGGGCGTATGGGGGCCCATGGCGAGATAAAAGAGAATACGTTACTGCAAGCCAAGGGGGTTGAGTATTCCATCTTTAGGCTTTTTGGTTTTAATAATGAAATGACGCAGGGCTACAATGGCGGCCGTTTTGCGAATATATACCTGGCGCCGGAGGATTATCACAGGGTACATATGCCGTTCGACGGTTTCTTGATTAATACCATTTATTGTCCCGGAGATTTTAAATCGGTCAGGGAGAAGAATGTAAAAAATGATAAAGAATTATATGTGGGTAATGAACGGCTGATTTGTGAGTTTATGACGGAGCATGGCAGGATGTCCGTTATTTTTGTAGGCGCATTTATGGTGGGGGGGATAGTCACTGCTTGGGGAGGAAAGGTCAACTATAACCGGCTCTACACCCATGAGTCTTTTTATAATGATTGTTTGTTTTACAAGAAGGGCGAGGAGATAGGCTATTTCACTATGGGGTCAACAGTCATAGTTCTGTTTGATTCCTGCTGGGATCTCGATTTCAGTAACATAAATCAAGGGAATAGGGTTGAGTTTTCTGATGCTTTTGTCACCGTGATGAAAAAGTAAGCGTTAACTCTTCGCCGAACGATGAGGAAGTATTTTCATTTGAATAGGGAGTCAGAGCGTGGCGAATACACATCACATGGGCAATCCCGCGTTATTGCCAGACGACCTGCCATGCCCGGTGGATGACGGTGCGGCCGATCATCTGGTCGGCATGCCGATGCCGGCCCTGCGTTTTCACTCAACGTTTGGTGAGAGGGTAGACTTGTCTATCTTGCCGGGGCGAACGGTTGTTTATGCCTATCCGAGGACCGGCGAGCCCCACGGCAATCTGCCGGCAGGTTGGGACGCTATCCCCGGAGCCCGTGGCTGCACAGCGCAAACTTTATCTTTTCAGGCCGAAAAGGAGGTGTTTACCACCTTCGGGATCAGGATCTTTGGGTTGAGCACGCAAACCACGGATTATCAGAGAGAGTTGTCTGACCGCCTCAGGCTGACTTTCCCCATCTTGAGCGATGCTGAGTTTGCATTGGTCAACGCCTTGCGTTTACCCACGATGAACGTGGAAGGCATGCGGCTGATTAAGCGTTTAACGCTGATCATCAGGGATGGCACGATTGAACATGTGTTCTATCCTGTTTTCCCCGCGAACAGAGCGGCCGCTGAGGTCATCGGGTGGCTGAGAGACCATCCGGATTTAGCACCGGGAACCCTTGACTGAGCTGGGCGCGCCCATTTGTGAAGGCACAAAGCAAAAATGCCAGCCAACCTGGCTGGCATTCCATTGAAGGGTGAATTGCTTAGGCTTCGCGCTGGCGGATGACGCCTTCCTGCACCGTAGTGGCAACCAGAACGCCGTCACGGGTATAAAATTGTCCGCGCACAAATCCACGGGCTCCGGAAGCTGACGTGCTTTCGACCACGTACAACAACCAGTCATCCATGCGGAAGGGGCGGTGGAACCACATTGAGTGGTCAATTGTCGCCACCTGCATGCCCGGCTCCAGGAAACCTACGCCATGAGGCTGCAACGCCGTCGGCAGGAAGTTAAAATCTGACGCGTAACCCAGCAAATATTGGTGGATGCGCTGATCGTCCGGCATGGTGCCGTTGGCGCGGAACCAAACGTAGCGGTGTGGCTCTTCCACGCTGCCCTTCAGTGGGTTGTGGAATTTGACCGGGCGCATTTCGATCGGCTTCTGGCCGATAAACTTTTCACGCACTTTATCCGGCAGCATGTGCGACAACTTTTGGGCAATGTCCGATTCGGACATCAGTCCTTCCGGCGGCGGCACATCCGGCATGGTGTTCTGATGTTCAAACCCTTCTTCCGGGCTTTGGAAAGAGGCTGTCATATAGAAAATGGGCTTGCCATGCTGAATGGCACTGACGCGGCGGGCGCTAAAACTGTTACCGTCGCGCAGGATTTCCACGTCGTAGATAATCGGCTTGCTGCTGTCGCCTGGACGCAGAAAATAACTGTGAAACGAGTGTACGCTCCGCTCTGCGGGAACAGTCTGTTTGGCGGCATAAAGTGCCTGACCAACCACCTGACCGCCAAATACCTGACGTAGCCCCAGATCTTCGCTTTGGCCACGGAACAACCCTTCTTCGATTTTCTCCAGATCCAGCAGATCAAGGAGGTTTTGCAGTGCCTGGCTCATAAAGTTACTACCCTTATAATAATCATTTTGCTCAGTGTGCGGAATATCACGGTAAGACGTCAATATATTGCGTTATGGCACAGAGAAAATTGGCTTAATACTGAACATTATTAGGGGGGTAAGTGATTAATAGGCAGTGTTAAATGGATTTTTCAGTGTTTTGTGCTAACTTTAATGAGTGGGGTGGTGGAAGCCACCAACGTGTTGATAATAAAAAAGGAGACCGATCCATGAAACTCTGGCAAATCGTAGGTGGAGCTGCAGCATTAACCCTCACTCTGGCTGGCTGTGCCCAGAAGAGTGGCAATGTGCCTACTCCAACGGCGGGCAGCGCGGCGATTGCACAAACGCAGATTCAGGGCCCGGCGGTGACTGGTTCGGTTAACATTCGCCAGCGCATTGCGCTGCCGCCGGATGCGATACTGACCGTCACGCTCTCTGATGCTTCACTGGCGGACGCTCCGTCTAAAGTGATCGCCCAGCGTGCGGTACGTACCGACGGCAAGCAAGCGCCGTTTAATTTTGTATTGCCGTTCAACCCGGCTGATATTCAGCCTAATGCGCGTATTATCCTGAGCGCGGCAATCACGGTTAATGGGCAGCTGATCTTTATTACCGACACAATCCAGGAAGTGGTGAACCGTAACGGCACCCGTGCCGACCTGCTGCTGGTTCCGGTGCAAGGCATTCCGGTTCAGGCAACGCCAACGGCGATGCCGTAATCCGGTAGTCCTGAAGCAGTAAGCTATCAACAGCCTTTGCGCTCCGGCCAAAGGCTGTTTTTTTATCACCAGCGCCAGCCGTAAACCAACAGATCCACCGTGCTGTGGGCGCCAAAAACGATCCCTTCCCCAAGCAATGCCTGACGTTGGCGTTGGAAGTCCTCGCCCTGCTGCGAAATCTGCCCGTGCCGGTTAATCACCCGATGCCAGGGCAGGCTGCTGCCTTCCGGTAGGCGACGCAATACGCCGCCCACCTGACGTGCCGCACGTGGTGAACCGGCCAGACGCGCTACCTCACCGTAGGTCGTCACTTTGCCATAAGGAATGGCGGCCACGATGTGAAACACCCGCTGGCTGAATGAGGCGTCTTCTGATTCCATTTCTGTGTTCCTGCTGCGGCGAAATCCCAAGATCAAAGTGTGCCACAGCCGAGGTGGGCAAGAAAACAGCGGTTGGCCCCGGTTGGCTTGCTATTTAGCTGGCCATCACCGATAATGCCCACCGCTTCGCAGTACCAGAAGCCGTCAATGGGGGCCCTGTTGGTTCTCCCGCAACACTAACTTGTGAACTCGGTCAGATCCGGAAGGAAGCAGCCGCAGCAGGTGACGTGTGTGCCGGGATGTAGCTGGCAGGGCCTCCACCAATTTCAGCGCCGCATCATTCTTTCACTACTCTCTCGTATTTACTATCGCCCCAAAAATCTCGCTGCAGGAAAACTGCCGGCGCCGATTGCTCGCCAGCAATTCACCTCAGTGCTTCACCAGCGTAGCGAAATAGTACGCCAGCGGGATAGCCAACAGGTAAAGCCCGACTGGGACTTCACGCCATTTGCCGGCAATCACCTTGATGATGATATAAAACAGCAGCCCACCTGCGATACCGGTGCCGAAGCTGTTGGCAATCAGCGTGATCATTACCATCATCAGCACCGGCAGGCCGTCGGTAAAGTTGGCCAAATCGACTTTGCGCAATCCACTGAACATATTCAGGCCGATCAGGATCAATGCCGGTGCGGTAGCCTCTTTCGGGATCATCAGGGCAATGGGGGTAAACAGCAGCATCAGCAAGAACATGATGGCTGCCGCCAGCGCCGTTAATCCAGTCTTGCCACCGGCTTCGGCAGCGGCTGACGATTCGATCAGCGCCGTGGCGGCTGGAATGCCGACCCAGGGCCCGAAAGCCGCTGCGATCGAGTCCACCATAAACGGCCGGTTGATGTGCGGCATGTTGCCGTGCTCGTCCAGTAACCCGGCTTCACCGCCGACGGCGAGCGTGGTGCCCATGGTGGAGAAAAACTCCGAGGCGAAAAAGACAAACAGGTAAGGCAGGAAGGCGATATTCAATGCACCAATCATATCGACGTGGCCGAGCACTGGGGCCAATGAGTGTGGCATTGCCATCAGACTGGCTGGAAGGTGCGTGACGCCGAATGGAATACCCACCAGCGTTGCGACCAGGATCGCCCACAAAATCGCGCCCGGGATGCGTCGAGCCTGCAGGGCAATGGCCAGAAACAGGCCGCACAGGGCGATCAACGCACCGGTTGCCGTGAAGTCACCCAGCATCAGCGCATTGGATTTGGCATTGGCCAGTACCAGCCCGGCGTTACGGAACCCCAGCACCGCAACAAATAATCCGATAGATGCGGTCAGCCCCAGCTTGATGGACTGCGGTACCGAGCGGGTAACCACCTCGCGCAGCCCAAGACGAGTCAGGGCAAAAAACAAAATGCCGGACCAGCAGGCGATACCCAGCCCAATCTGCCAACCTATGCCTTCGCTGCCCGCTAACGTCACGCCGACCAACACCGAACCGCCGATCCCTGGGCCAACGATAAACGGCAGATTACCGTAAAACGCCATAAGCAAGCTGCCGATCACAAACACCAGAATGGTGCCGGTGGTCACTGCGCCCTTATCCATGCCGCCGATGGCCAGCAATCCGGGGATTACCACCAACAAATAGGCCGCAGCCAGAAAACCGGTGATACCGGCTAGGCATTCGGTTTTGACATTGCTTTGCCGCGCATGCAGTTGAAAACGCCGTTGCAGCCAGCCCCCTGGTGTTGGAGCATTTACTGAATTCTCAGCCATATAGACAATCTCCGTTGCTACCCGTCGTATTTCAAGCCGCAGCGTTGTTGGCAACACTCACTCACCCCAGTAACTTACTTGAGTAAGCGCCTGGGGATGAGTGAGCGTGCCTGTCTAGCTGCAACTAGAAATCCATAGGGTATATATTGTTATTATGATTATTTTTAAGCCGGGGTTTCCCAGCAGGCGATCAGTGGTTCGACAATTTGGCGCGTGGTGCCGTCGGTCAGGCCGAGATCGGTCAGGTGCGGCCCGGCGTTACACGCCAGACAGGTGCCCTCGATTGCCTTGAAAACCCGGTAGGGCGGTTCCCAATCGGCGATTTGTGCGCTCAGATCGCGCAGTTTTTTAAATTGTTGTGCCAGTTCCGCGGCAGGCAGATCTGAAAGCATGCCGGCAATCGGCATCGCCACCTGAGCCAGAATTTCCCCGTTTTGACTTAGGGCCATGCCGCCACCGCAGGCGATCAGGGCATTGGCCGCCAGCGCCATATCGGTTGCGTTACGGCCCAGAACCACCAGGTTATGCGAGTCGTGTGAGTAGCTGGTGGCGATGGCACCGCGCAGTTCCCCCCAGCCTTCCAACAGTGCCAGTTGCGGGGTGGCCTGGTGGCGACCATGGCGATGTTTCACCCAGATCAGGCTAAAACCGTTCGGTATCTGCACTTCGCCGTCGCGAACCTCGACGGTGGTTTCGTTCCACTGGGTAAAACGCGCGCCTTTAATGTGGCGCAGGGTGGCTTTACCGTGGCGGATCGCCGGGACTTTCAATATGAAATCTGCGGGAGTCAGTGGCGGGAGCCGCAGCGTATCGCGCGGCACCGTCACCATCGGGTTTGCACTGAGCGGTGTCAGCATTTTTCCGTTCTGCGCCAGCAGCTTTCCTGCGACGTAGACTTGCCGCGCACTCAGTTGAGTGAGCGAATCAAAGACCACCAGATCGGCAATGCGGCCCGCGGCAATCAAGCCCAGATCGTTGCGTTGCAGGCGAATAGCGGCGTTAAGCGTCGCCATCCTCAATACGTCGGTTCCCGACATCCCCTGTTCGATCAGCATATTGAGTAACGCCACAATGCCGCCTTTTTGCAGCAGCATATCCGGCGGCACATCGTCGGTGCAGACGGTGACCTGCGAGGACAGGTGTGGCAACGTTTTTAGTGCCGCAACGATCTCGGGTAGCAGGTAAGGGTGAGATCCTCTGATCTCCAGCGTCAGTCCGGCGCGTAGTTTCTCCAGCGCATCTGCACCGGAGGTCAGCTCATGGTCGGACGTCACGCCCGCGGCCAGATAGGCCTGAAGCTGAGCGCCGCTTAGCCCACGTGCGTGACCTTCGATCAACTTGCCGCTGTTCAGCCCGGCGTTGAGGATATCCAGCATGCGTTCGCTGCCGTTCAGTACGCCGTGCATGTCCATCACCTCGGCAACCCCGCCGACTTCCGGCCAGGCCAACATGGTTTCCATTTCATGGCCGCCGAAATCAGCGCCGGACATTTCCAAACCTGGAGTGGAAGGGACGCTTGACGGTGCCGCGCAGATCACCCTGAGCGGCAGACCACGGCTGGCGTCGACCGCGTAACGCACACCCTCAACGCCGAGCACGTTGGCCAGTTCGTGTGGATCCCAGAAAATGGTCGTGGTGCCTTGGGCAACGACGATTTCGGCGTATTTTTCCGGCGGCAGGTGCGAGCTTTCAACGTGTACGTGGGTGTCGATCAGGCCGGGGCTCAGGTATGCGCCGGCCAAGTCTTGCGTTTGAAGGGCTTCGGTCATACTGCCACAGGGATGAACGCTGGCAATCAGTGCACCGACGATGCCGACATCAGCGTTACGGATTTCACCGGTGGCCATATCGACCAGCGCAGCGTTCATCAGCAGCAAATCAAAAGGAAGTTGGCCTAATGCGGCCTTCACCGCGCGTTGGCGTTCGCACGCGCTGGTGTAATGAGTGGTCATGGTAATTACCCGGCATGATGACAGGGTTGTTACTCTAGGGGGGCGGGCAGGCTTTGCACAGATGATTTAATTTATTGCCTGATAAGAAACGTTTATGCTGTCGCAAACGTTTACTTGGTTGGCGAATGGAAACCTGACATGTCTGAACCCTGGCGCCGCTTGCCCGCGCTGTCTCTGAAGCAGATTCAATATTTCGTTACTCTGGCGCGGCTACGGCATTTTACCGATACCGCGAACCGTTTGGCGATCAGCCAACCGGCACTGAGTAGCGCGCTGCGACAGATAGAGTTGGTGCTGGGTGGAAAATTGGTGAATCGCACGGCTTCCGCGGTGACGTTGACCGAACAGGGGGCGGCAATTTTGCCGCATGCCGAGCGGCTGCTGAATGTGGCGCAGGCGTCCTTTGACGATATGCAGCGCATTATGTTGGCGGGGGGAGATGGGACCTTGCGCATCGGGTTGGTACCTTCGGTCAGCCGGCTGTTGTTTCCGGCCGTGCCACAGCTGCTGGCGGCGAACTTTCCACGGCTGAGGGTAGAATTTCACGATCAAACTAATGATTCTCTGCTGCTGCAATTAGAGAACGGCATGATTGATTTTGGTATTGGGGCGCTCGATAGTTCCGTGCCGGAGTCGTTGGAGATATATCCGCTGCAGGAAGATCCCTTTGTGGTGGTTATGCGCCGTGATGACCCTTTGGCTGAATCACATCATCTGCCGTGGCGGCAATTAGCCCGGCGTGATATTGCGGTTTTTTCCAAGGGGAATATCAGCCGGCTGGTACTGGCATTGGCAGAAAGCCACCGTCTGAATTTAATCGCACGCTACCAGGTCGATTTTCTGGAGACGTTATACGGATTGGTCCGTTCGGAATTAGCGGTCGCTATTTTACCTCAGCTTTACACCACCCATTTGAAAGACGATGAATTAACCGTGGTTCAACTGCAGCAACCGATGCTTAGCCGTACCGTGGCATTAATGCGCAGTGCACACAGAAATCACCCGGCATTAATTGAGGATTGTTTCCAATTGTTATTACAGGATTTTCAACGGCGGATGAAAGTGCAGTAAGTCAATGAGATAAATACGAGAATTTGCCTGACATTGAGGCCGATAGTCTATCGGCTCAACGCATCTCGAGCCTTGATTAACGTACGAACTTCCAAACGGCCGTTGGGATTTTATCGTAGAGCTTATTCATGGTGAGCTCAGCCAGACGGTGGTCAGCTGCAGAGTAAAACAGCTCCAATTCGTCATCCGAAAGCTCATACTTATTTTTTTCAATAACGCGTTCAAGGGTGTCAATAGTGGTGCATTTACGTAAACGCATCAGATAATCAGTTTTAGTCATGATAACCTTTGGTGTTATAAACCGTAGAATAGAATAATTTAGGGATAATTATCCCCTAAGATTTCATTGTCGTACAGATGCCCTCTCCTGAGAACATTCTGAATAATCGCGCCTTGGTTTTTTGCCAGCGACGCAGATCGGAATCATTGATACCGTAACTGCTGAACAACGTGTAGGTATCATCGAGATATTCCTCGACTAACTCCGATAAATCACTTTCGTCCATGTATTTAATTTTATAACTCATCACAAACGAAGCAATATGTTCAATCAACTCATTAAGCTGGAGGTTGACGGAAGACGTTGGGTCGTTCACCCAGCCGTGGTGGCTGTCGCCCAGCGTGGCTATGCCTTCATCATACAAATTTTCGCACAAGAATTTCAGCTGAGCAATATCGTGCCTTTTAGGCGAATACTCATCCATATCATCCCCTCCGTAAGTCTTAATTTCGGTGTTGATAACACTCTGTGAGTAAGCTGATTTACATCATGGACAGAGGTAGCTTAATGACGGTGATAAAATAAACTTCCTATATAATGAATATAAATCATTTCTCCACGTCTGGCCTGCTGTTATTACGTAAACTTACAATTCATCTGCAGTAGATGGACGGGAGTTATCAATGATGTCAAAGCGCAAGCCCGATTCAGTCACGCTAAAAAACACGCTTTCGTTGATGTATTCCTCGGCGTTGATATCCAGACAGGCGTTGAAAATTGTCCATTTATAGCGGTAACTCATTGAATACTCGTGGCCGCTCAATTTATGAATATCAAGTATTTCTAATGAACCTTCACTATACCGTGCGCTTTCTGAATAAAAACTCAAGCCGCTGGTCAATGCCGGCACCAACTCTGACATTCTATCGTTAATCACTTTCTTTAGTTTTTTAACAGAAAGTGCTTCTATCATTGTGCTGTAGCTAAGAGTTACCTGCATTTAATGCCTGACCGTATAGCGATCCTATCTATTAATCTTACTCCTTTTTCATCCATACGTCGGTAAACTTTTCGTTAACCAGATGCTTTTTTACAGTAACTCAACGTTGTTTACCGGTTAATAACCCTGACGTTTCTCAGTATATCCCTGAAAGAGTTCCGCTGGTGTTCCAAAAATGGCGCTGGTCAACGCTAGTATCACTTTATTGTTACGTTCGGTTGCATTAATCACCGAGAGGGTGCTTGAGTCACAGAAGTGATTGTGATGTTATATTGTAACAATAAATTCTCTCTCGTTTGGCCATGAAACTGACATCCACACCACAAGATGGCGATCTGCCGTCATTGAACTCGCTGTTCACCGCTTCCGCAGGCCTGCGCTGCGGTATTGCCGCTTTGCTGCTCGGCCTACTCTGGTTGGGCATCCATTGGGCGGTAGCGCTGCCATGATAACGTTACAAAAAGCCGTCATCGGCTATGGCGGAACGCCGTTGTTTCCCCCACTTAGCGGGCATTTCGCCGTGGGATCGCTGACCGCCGTGGTTGGCGTTAACGGCGCAGGTAAGTCTACGTTGCTGAAAACACTGGCTGGGCTTTTACCGCTGCAGGGCGGGAACTTACGTTTTAGCGGCAACAAATTACCGCGTATGGCGTATTTACCCCAACAGGCGGAACTGGATCGCCAGTTTCCGATCCTGGTGAGCGATCTGGTGGCGATGGGGAGCTGGCCGACCAGTGGGATGTTCGGTGGGTTGAATAAGCACGCGAAGCGGCAGATTAGCGAGGCGCTGGACAGGGTAAACATGACCGCTATGGCGCGCACTCCCGTCGGCGAGTTATCCGGTGGCCAACTTCAGCGGGTGTTGTTTGCCCGATTATTGGTGCAACAGGCACCGCTTATTTTATTGGATGAACCCTTTACCGGCATCGATAGTTCCACCGTTCAGTTATTGCTTCAGGTGATCGCAGGTTTGCATCAGCAACGAAAAACGGTAATTGCCGTATTGCACGATATGTCGATGGTGGCGAATCACTTCCCACAGGCGCTGTTGCTGACCCCAGAGTGTTGCCACTGGGGTAAAGCCGACAGCGTGTTGGAACATATTCCTGCGTTAAATATTGCCAGCGCTCCGCTGTGCAGCAGAGGAGGGCGCAGTGATGTTGCTTGAGACATTAATTGATCCCTTTGCTTCCTTCGGTTTTATGCGGCGTGCGCTGGTGGCCTGCTTTGCCTTGTCGATCAGCGCCGCGCCTTTGGGCGTTTTTTTACTGCTACGGCGCATGAGCCTGGTGGGTGATGCATTGTCGCATGCGGTGCTGCCGGGTGCGGCGATAGGGTATTTGATTTCCGGTATGTCGCTGGTGGCGATGGGCGTGGGGGGATTTATCGCCGGGCTCGCCGTGGCCATGCTGTCTGGGCTTGTCAGTCGTCGAACGCCGTTGAAAGAGGATGCCAGTTTTGCCGGTTTCTATCTGGGATCCCTGGCGCTGGGAGTCACACTTGTCTCCTTGCGTGGCTCTAGTGTCGACTTGCTGCACGTGCTGTTCGGCTCGATCCTTGCTGTGGATACGCACGCCATTTTCATGGTCGGGGCGATAGCCAGTTTTTCACTTTTGTCGCTGGCGGCGCTGTATCGCGCACTGGTGATTGAGTCTTTCGACGCGACCTTTTTACGCGTTAGCGCCCCGCGCTGGTTAGCACTGATCCACGGGTTATTTTTAGCGCTGGTCGTGATCAATTTGGTGGCCGGTTTCCAAATCCTCGGCACCTTGATGTCGGTAGGGCTAATGATGCTGCCTGCCGCCAGCGCACGTTTTTGGGCCCGTAATCTGCCACATACGTTGGCGGTGGCGATGGGCATCGGCATGCTATCGAGTTTGATCGGCCTGGAGTGGTCGTATTACGCCTCGTTGCCTGCCGGCCCGGCTATTGTGCTCAGTGCCAGCGTGATCTTTTTTGGGTCGATTCTGTTTGGGACGCGTGGGGGGATCTTTTCCCTGGCGCGCCGTTGAGAAGTGTCATGTGCAAGGAGAAAGTATGAAACGTTTACCTATTACGCTGGCAGTCGCTGCTCTGCTGTCCAGCCCGTTGGCGATGGCGAAAACCGTAGATGCCGTTGCCAGTTTTTCCATCCTGGGCGATATCGTCAAGCAGGTAGGGGGGGAGCACGTTAAGGTCACCACCTTGGTGGGGCCGGACGGCGATCCGCACAGCTTTGAGCCTTCGCCTAAGGACAGCAAGGTGCTGTCACAGGCCGACGTGGTGTTCGTCAGTGGTTTAGGCCTGGAAGGTTGGATCGATCGGCTGGTTAGCGCCTCGGGGTATAAAGGGCAGGTCATCACCGCATCGCAGGGAATAAATTCGCGCCAGATGGAAGACGATGGCAAAGAGATCACCGATCCTCATGCCTGGAACAGCATGAAAAATGGTGTGCAGTACGCCACAAACGTGATGAACGCGCTGATTGCCGCCGATCCTGAAGACGCCAATTATTTCCGCCAGCGCGGCGCAGAGTATATCCAACAGTTGCAGAAGCTGGATTTGTGGGCCAAAACGCAGTTTGCCGCAGTACCGCAGCAAAAGCGTAAGGTGCTGACCAGCCACGATGCTTTTGGCTACTTTGGGCAAGAATATGGCGTCACCTTCCTTGCCCCGGTCGGTTTCTCTACCGAAGCAGAGGCCAGCGCCAGCGACGTGGCCGGTTTGATCAAGCAGATCAAACAGGAAAAGGTGACCGCCTACTTTATTGAAAACCAGACCGACCCGCGCCTGGTGAAGCAGATTGCTGCGGCGACCGGGGCAAAAGCCGGTGGTGAGCTGTATCCTGAGGCGTTATCCCAACCGCAGGGGCCGGCAGCGAACTACGTGCAGGCATTCAAACACAATGTTGATACCTTACTGAGCAGTATGAAATAAACCCTCATGTCCCCGTTATGATGGCGGGGACACTGATGACACTTCGGCTTTCTCCATAAAAAAAGCCCCGTTGAGCAGCAACGGGGCTTTGCGACAGATGACACTACGGAAGTTAACGCTTTTTCTTACGTCCCTGTACCGCTTTAAAACGCGGGTTGGTTTTACAGATCACATAGATGCGACCTTTGCGGCGCACGACTTTGCAATCCGGATGGCGATTCTTCGCCGAACGCAATGAACTCAAAACCTGCATGTTGATTCCCTTTTACTTCTTGCCAAGAAAACGGCCAAAACGCTGCTGGAAACGTGCAGTGCTGCCCTCTTTGGAGAACTCCTTCTGCTTGCCGGTGTAGTACGGATGCGAAGCAGAAGAGACGTCGATAGTGACATACGGCCAGTTTTCACCGTCCAGCTCAATGGTGCGATCGGTGTGAATGGTCGATCCCACCTTAAAGTAGGCATTGGCACTCAGGTCGTGGAATACCACGGTACGATAATTTGGATGGATACCTGCTTTCATGATGCACCCTCATGTAATGTTATACTATAACAATAATTATGCGCTGCACGGCAGAGCGGATCAAGTACAAAATGCATCCGCAGCTAAATTAATGAGAGTGATTTGCATTAAGCAGATGAAGCAAAAGAAAAAGGCCGCATAAGCGGCCTTTTTTCAGGAGGGAAACAGCACTGAGTTATCAGTGATGTTCGACCGGATGGCTGTGTTCTATGTCTTCAGACTTCTTGCCGAAGCGGCGGCGAACCACCACGAAGAACACCGGAACAAAGAACAGGGCCAGCACGGTGGCGGTAATCATCCCGCCCATAACACCGGTACCTACCGCGTTCTGTGCGCCGGAGCCTGCACCGTTACTGATAACCAACGGCAGTACCCCGAGGATGAAGGCCAGTGATGTCATCAGGATTGGACGCAGACGCATACGTACCGCATCGAGCGTCGCTTCGATCAGACCCTTGCCCTCTTTCTCCATCAGATCCTTGGCGAATTCCACTATCAGGATGGCGTTCTTCGCCGACAGACCTATGGTGGTCAACAGCCCCACCTGGAAGTAAACGTCGTTGTTCATGCCGCGCATGGTTGCTGCCAGCAGAGCACCGATAACCCCTAGCGGCAGTACCAGCATGACCGAGAACGGAATCGACCAGCTTTCATACAGCGCTGCCAGACACAGGAATACGACCAGAATCGAAATGGCGTACAGCGCAGGCGCCTGGTTACCGGACAGACGTTCCTGATAGGACATACCGGTCCAATCGTAACCAATACCGCTCGGCAGTTTGGACGCCAGCTCTTCCATCATGTTCATCGCCTCACCGGTACTCTTACCCGGTGCCGCTTGTCCAAGAATTTCCATGGATGGCAGGCCGTTATAACGTTCCAGACGCGGAGAACCGTATTCCCATTTCGCCGTAGAGAACGCGGAGAAAGGAACCATCTGGCCGGTGCCGCCACGAACAAACCATTTATTGATATCTTCTGGCAGCATACGGAATGGCGCATCAGCCTGAACGTAGACCTTCTTCACACGACCGCGGTCGATGAAGTCGTTAACGTAGGTGCCACCCAGCGCGGTAGTCAGCGTACTGTTGATGGTGGTGATGCTCACGCCCAGCGCCTTGGCTTTCTCCTGATCGATGATCAGTTTGAACTGTGGCGTATCTTCCAGGCCGTTAGGACGCATGCCCACCAGCAGGTCCGGGTGTTTGGCTGCCATGCCCAACAACTGGTTACGCGCTTCGGTCAGTTTTTCATGGCCTAAGCCACCCTGATCGATCAGTTCAAAGTCGAAACCTGTCGCAGTACCGAGTTCGATAATCGCCGGCAGGTTGAACGGGAATACCAGGCCTTCTTTAATCTGAGAGAATGCACCCATCGCGCGGCCGGCAATCGCAGGCACTTTATTGTGCTCACCGGAACGTTCGGACCAGTCTTTCAGGCTGACGAATGACAGACCGTTGTTCTGGCCGTTACCGTTGAAGCCGAAGCCCGCTACGGTAAACACCGAGACCACGTTGTCTTTTTCCTTGGTCATGAAGTAGTCGGTGACTTCTTCCAGTACTTTAGCGGTACGCGCTTCAGTCGCACCCGCCGGTAGCTGAACCATGGTTAACAGGATGCCCTGGTCTTCTTCCGGCAGGAACGAGGACGGCAGGCGCAGGAACAACAGGCCCATGCCAACGACGATCAGCAGGTAGATCACCAGATAACGCCCGGTACTGCGCAGAATATTGGCTACGCTGTCGGTGTAGTGGTTGGTGCTCTTTTCGAACATGCGGTTAAACCAGCCGAAGAAGCCTGTTTTAATCCCATGATCGCCTTTCGGGACCGGTTTGAGCATGGTGGCGCAAAGTGCCGGTGTCAGGATCATCGCTACCAGAACCGACAGGGCCATCGCGGAAACGATGGTGATCGAGAACTGACGATAGATAGCACCGGTTGAACCACCGAAGAACGCCATTGGTACGAATACCGCTGACAGCACCATGGCGATACCGACCAACGCACCCTGGATTTGGCCCATCGATTTGCGGGTGGCTTCTTTCGGCGACAGTCCCTCTTCGGACATTACGCGCTCGACGTTTTCCACCACCACGATGGCGTCATCCACCAACAGGCCTATCGCCAGCACCATACCGAACATCGTTAGGGTGTTGATCGAGAAGCCGAACGCCGCCAGGATCGCAAAGGTCCCCAGCAATACTACCGGTACCGCGATGGTTGGGATCAACGTCGCACGGAAGTTCTGCAGGAACAGGTACATAACCAGGAACACCAGCAAGATCGCTTCCATCAGCGTTTTTACTACTTCGTTGATGGAGATTTTAACGAACGGCGTGGTGTCGTACGGATAAACCACTTTCATCCCCTGCGGGAAGAAGGGTTCCATTTTGGTCAGTGCATCTTTTACGCCTTTAGCGGTGTTCAGGGCGTTGGCGCCGGTGGCCAGTTTGATCCCCAAACCTGCTGCCGGTTTACCGTTATAGCGTGCGGTTACCGCGTAGCTTTCTGCACCGCGTTCAATGTGTGCAACATCACTCAGGCGAACCTGAGAACCATCACTATTCACCTTCAGCAGAATTTTACCGAACTCTTCAGGAGAGGTCAGGCGAGTCTGCGCGATGATCGAGGCGTTCAGCTGTTGCCCCGGCACCGGTGGCATACCGCCCAGCTGCCCTGCGGCGATCTGGTTGTTTTGCTCGGTAATGGATGAGGTGACATCCGAAGTGGTCAACTGGAAATTATTCAGTTTGTTCGGATCCAGCCAGATACGCATGGCGTACTGGGCACCGAACAGCTGCACTTCACCCACGCCGGATGAACGGCTGATAGGATCTTTGATGTTGGAAGCTACGTAGTCCGCAATGTCATCCTGGGTCATGTTCGGATCGTCGGAAACGAAACCGGCCACCATCAGGAAGCTGCTGCTGGATTTTTCTACTTTCAGGCCCTGCTGCTGCACTTCTTGCGGCAGTAATGGGGTGGCCAACGACAGTTTGTTCTGGACCTGAACCTGCGCAATGTCAGGGTCGGTACCGGATTCAAACGTCAATGTAATGGTGACGCTACCAGAGGAATCGCTGGTGGAAGACATGTACATCAGATTATCGATACCGTTCATGTTCTGTTCGATAATCTGAGTGACGGTATCTTGCACCGTTTTGGCATCCGCGCCTGGATAGTTTGCGGAAATACTGACCGCCGGTGGTGCAATAGTTGGATACTGCGCAATCGGCAGTTTCATTATTGACAACACACCCGCCAACATGATGATGATGGCGATTACCCAGGCGAAAATCGGGCGATCTATAAAGAACTTAGCCATGTCTTACCGGCTCCTTTTTATGACTTCTGCGCTTCAGACTGCGGCTGTTTTTGCGCCTGAGTGTCAACTTCCTGCACTTTTACCTGAGCGCCCGGACGGACTTTCATCAAGCCGGTGACAATCACGCGGTCGCCGGCTTTCAAACCGTCGGTAACCAGCCATTTGTCGCCGATAGCCTGATCGGCCTTCAGCGTACGCAATTCAACTTTGTCGTCAGCACCTACCACCAGTGCAGTAGCATCGCCACGTGGGTTACGCGTCACACCCTGCTGCGGTACCAGCAATGCGTCGCTGCGCACACCTTCGTCCAGACGGGCGCGAACGAACATGCCCGGCAACAGCGTATCGTTCGGGTTAGGGAACACCGCACGAATGGTGATGGAACCGGTGGTTTCATCAACGGTGACGTCAGAGAATTCCAGCGTGCCTTCCTGAGCGTATTGCGCGCCGTTTTCCAGCAGCAGTTTCACTTTGGCTTTGCCGTTCTCTTGCTTCAGCGCACCGCTTGCCAGTTCTTGTTTCAGACGCAGGAAGTCGTTGCTCGACTGAGTCACGTCGACGTACATCGGATCAAGCTGCTGCACGGTAGACAGAGCAGTGGCTTGGCCGTTAGTGACCAGTGCCCCTTCGGTCACGGCAGATTTGCCGATACGGCCGGAGATTGGTGAAGTCACCTTGGTGTAAGCCAGGTTGATGCGCGCGGTTTCCACAGCGGCTTTGGCAGCCACAACAGCGGCTTCCGCCTGCTGCAGGTTGGAGACTGCGGTGTCGTAATCTTGCTTACTGATGTAACTGGTACCCAGCAATGGTTTGTAGCGGTTAACCGTCACGCGTGCGATAGACGCGCTGGCTTGGGCTTTCGCCAAATCGCCTTTAGCGCTGTCATAGGCTGCCTGATAGGTAGCAGGATCGATTTGATACAGGGAAGTACCTGCCTTGATATCGCTGCCTTCTACGAAGTTACGTTTCAGGATAATGCCGCTAACCTGAGGGCGAACTTCGGCGATACGATACGCAGCGGTACGACCAGGAAGATCGGTGGTGATGTTGAGAGGTTCTGCCTTCAATGTCACTACACCCACTTCGGGAGCCGGTGCCTGGGCGCCTTGCTGTTGGGTTTCTTTATCGTTACATCCTGTTAGCACTAAGCTGCCTGAAAGCATCAGAACTGCCGCCAGAGGCGTTAACCCTCTGTTTTTGTTCATAGAAAAACCTCAAGTGTCCGATTTCAAAATGATCAATGGATCACAAGCTTTAAAACCCATTGCTGCGTTAATTATTAGTGCGTGCTATGGTACATACATACACGAATGTATGTAAATCTCACTTCCCCGAAAAAACAACGCCATGGCACGAAAAACCAAACAGCAAGCGCAAGAAACTCGACAGCACATTCTTGACGCTGCGGTGCGAGAATTCTCTGAACGTGGCGTTTCTGCAACGTCCCTCACCGATATAGCCACCGCTGCTGGGGTGACGCGTGGCGCAATTTACTGGCACTTCAAGAATAAGGTAGACCTGTTTAACGAAGTTTGGGAGTTATCAGAGTCGAAAATAGGCGATCTCGAACTAGAGTATCAGGCAAAGTACCCTGAGAATCCACTGCGTATTTTACGCGAAATTCTAATTTATATTCTGACGGCTACGGTAGATGATGCACGCAGGCGTGCCCTGATGGAGATCGTTTTCCATAAGTGTGAATTTGTCGGTGAGATGCTCCCGTTGCAAGATGCCCGTAAAGTCCTCTATCTGGAAGGTTACGACCGTATTGAGTCCGTGCTGCGCAACAGTATGCGCCACGGCCAACTGCCGGCTGATTTACATACCCGCCGCGCTTCTATCATTCTGCGCGCCTACATTACCGGCCTGATGGAAAACTGGCTTTTTATGCCGGAAAGCTTTGATCTGAAAGCCGAGGCGGCGGTGTTGATCGACTCATTTATCGAAATGGCCCAATTCAGTCCCACCTTGCGGATAAAACCGGAGGAAGGGGAGCTGGCGGCACAGCCGTTGAGTGCAGAACATCATCATTTATAGGAGAAATACCATGTCATCCGTTGTCTTGATCGCCAATGGCGCCGCTTATGGTCACGAATCGCTGTTTAACGCGTTGCGTCTGGCGATTGCGCTGAAAGAGCAGCAGACCGATCTCAACCTGAAACTGTTTTTGATGTCCGATGCGGTGGTCGCGGGCATTGCCGGGCAGCAGCCGCATGAAGGCTATCACCTGCAGCAAATGCTGGAAATTCTTACCGCACAGCAGGTGCCGGTGAAATTGTGTAAAACCTGTGCCGATGCGCGCGGAGTCAGTCGGCTGCCGCTGGCGGACGGGGTGGAAATCGGTACGCTGGTGGAACTGGCACAGTGGACGTTGGCGGCGGAGAAAGTATTGACCTTCTAAGTTCGCGACATTTGTACATCATCTGCAACGCTTTTCTTATTCTTCGGCTCTCTGCGATCGTGATAATCTTTAGTCTTGTTTATTGATTCGAAGCCAAATCATGCATCGCAGATTAGCCAAACGCCTTTTTCTGCCGCTCGTGTCGTTGGTCGGTGTGGAGTTTTCCCGCGCCATTGCACTGCTTTTGCTGATTGCTTTCTGTGTGGTTTGCCAACCTGCAGCCTATGCGGCTGGCGATGTACCGTCACGCAGTGAAATCCAAAGCCAGCTTGATGCGCTGAATAAGCAAAAGATGCTGACGCCGCTCAATAAACTCACGCAGCAAGACCTTACCCGAACCCTCGAACTGCTGGATGCCATCGAACGTACCAGGCAAGATGGCGCGCAGCTTGAGCAGCAGCTGCAACTGGCACCGGCCAAAATGCGCCAGATGACCGACGATCTGGCGGCGCTCAAAACGCCGGTCGACAGTGCGGCCGCCCGGGCCGAACTGCTGCAGCTTTCCCTGCGCGAATTGGAAACCCGGCTTTACCAGACGCTCGATGACCTGCAGACGGCGCAGGAAAACCTGTCCACCTATAACAGTCAGCTGGTTTCGCTGCAGACTCAACCGGAACGGGTGCAGAGCAGCATGTATACCGCGTCCCAGCGGCTGCAGGAAATTCGTAACCAGATCAACGATCAGGCGCCGGGACAAAACTCGTTGCGTGACAGTCAACTGGTGATGCTAGCCACCGAGGAAACGCTGCTCAACGCGCAGATAGATCTGCAGCGCAAAAGTCTGGAAGCCAACACGACCCTGCAAGATTTGCTGCAGAAGCAACGCGATTACACGACCGGGCATATCGATGCGCTTGACCACAACGTGCAGTTGCTGCAAGAAGTGGTCAACAGCAAGCGCCTGACGCTGTCGGAAAAAACCGCCAAAGAGGCGCAGAATCCGGAAGACGCTACGGATATCCAGCACGACCAGTTGGTCAGCAAAGAGTTGGACGTTAACCGCCAGCTCAGCCAGCGGCTGATTGCCGCTACGGAAGAGAGCAACATACTGTTCCAGCAGAATATTCGGGTGAAGAACTGGCTGGATCGCGGCCTGCAGGCGGAGCGCAATCTCAAAGAGCAGATCCAGGTGCTGAAAGGCAGTCTGGTGCTGTCGCGCATTCTGTATCAGCAGCAACAAAGCCTGCCGCAGGAAAAGATGGTGGCAGATATAGGCACGCGTATTGCCGATCTGCGCCTGGAACAGTTTGATATAAAGCAACAAAGTGACGAGCTGTTCAAGGGTGACGATTACATCAACAAGCTGGTTGCCGACAGCAAAGAAAAAGCCAGCGTCGACGTGCTGGATGCTCTGAATGAAATCGTCGATATGCGTCGTGAGCTGTTGGATCAGTTAAACAAACAGCTCAGTAATCAGTTGGCGCAGTCGATCAGCCTGCAGATCAACCAACAGCAGTTAACCAGCGTTAACAGCTCGCTGCGCGATACCCTGACTCAGCAGATTTTCTGGGTAAACAGCAACAAACCGGTCGATCTGGCGTGGCTGAAAGCTTTGCCAGGAGCGGTAAGAGATCAACTGGCTGAGCTCGATTTCAAAGTCGACTTCGGCAAAGTATTGCAGGGCGGGCTGAATTCACTGGTCATGCTGATCCCGCTGCTGTTGCTGATCGGCCTGTTGCGCTGGCGTTACAAACTTATAGATACCCATTTGCAGAAGCTGGCCAATGACGTGGGGCAGTTAAAGCGTGACAGCCAGATGCACACCCCCAAGGCCATTGTGTTGACTCTGCTGAAGGTCCTGCCCGGTTCGGCATTGCTGTTGGGGGCCGGTTTCTGGTGTTACCGTGCAGAAATCGGCCTCAGTGACTTTCTCTGGGCGTTGTCGCAACAGTTGGCGCTGTTCTGGCTGATATTCGGCTTTACCTACCGCACGCTGGCACCTGGCGGCATCTGCGAGCGGCATTTCAACTACGCCGCCGAGCTTTGTGCGCATTATCGTCGTCAGACGGTACGCCTGGGGCTGGCGCTGCTACCGCTGATCTTCTGGTCGGTGCTGGGCGAGAAAGCGCCACTGCGGCTGGTGGAAGACGTTATCGGTCAGGTGGTGGTGATGGTGACCTTGGCGCTGCTGGCGGTGCTGGTGTTCCCATTATTCCGCGACAACTGGCGTGAAAAAAGCTTGCATGCGGTGCGGGTGATTATTGCCACCATTATTGCCGCTACGCCGCTGATCCTGCTGGGGCTGATGTTCGCTGGTTATTTCTATACCACGCTACGATTAGCCAGTCGCTGGATCGACAGCCTGTATCTGTTCTTCCTGTGGAACATTGTGTATCTGACCGCCATTCGCGGGCTGAGCGTCGCGGCGCGCCGCCTGGCTTACCGCCGAGCATTGGCACGCCGCCAGAGCCTGGCGAAAGAGAAAGAGGGGGCTGAAGGGGGGGAGCCGGTTGAGGAGCCGCCTTTGGCGCTCGATCAGATCAACAAGCAGTCGCTGCGTCTGACCACCATGGCGCTGTTTATTATCTTCGCCAGCGCCCTGTATGGCATTTGGTCAGATTTGATCACGGTTATTTCGTATCTGGACAGCATTACGCTATGGCATTACACCACCACTGTCGCCGGCAGCAGTGTGGCGCAGGCGGTGACGCTGGGCAACATGATGGTAGCGATAGCGGCGGTGATTGTCGCTTACGTGATGACACGCAACCTGCCCGGTCTGCTGGAAGTGGTGGTGCTGTCGCGGCTGCAGCTACGGCAGGGGACCTCTTACGCCGTCACCACCATACTCACCTACCTTATCACCACCGTGGGTGCAGTAACCGCGTTGGGTTCACTGGGTGTCTCCTGGGATAAACTGCAGTGGTTGGCCGCCGGGTTGACCGTCGGGTTGGGCTTCGGGCTGCAGGAGATTTTTGCCAACTTTGTTTCTGGCCTGATCATCCTGTTTGAACGGCCGATTCGTATTGGCGATACCATTACCATTGGCACTTTCTCTGGTTCGGTCAGCAAAATCCGCATTCGTGCCACCACCATCACCGACTTTGACCGCAAAGAGGTGATCATTCCGAATAAGGCATTTGTGACCGAACGGCTGATCAACTGGTCGCTGTCGGACACCATCACCCGCGTTTTAATCAAGGTAGGGGTGGCCTACGGCTCCGATTTGGATAAGGTGAAAGCGGTGCTGCTCAAGGCGGCTCATGATAACCCACGCGTGATGAGCGATCCGGAACCGCAGGTGTTCTTCCTGAATTTTGGTGCCAGTACGCTGGATCATGAACTGCGACTTTATGTACGCGAATTGCTTGATCGCAGTTATACCGTAGATGAATTGAACCGTTCGATTGAACGCCTGTGTCGCGAAAACGACATCAACATTGCTTTCAACCAGCTCGAGGTCTATTTGCACAATCAGCAGGGCAACGAGGTGCAGGAAGTAAAACGGACGCTATCGTCGGATAAGGACGGCTCATCGGTAGGGGAGTAGAACGAGGATCCTGGGTTCAGCGCAGGCTGAACCCTTTTCACTGCCCGACAGGCAGATATGGGGAGGTAACGCCGTTGCGCTGCAGCTTTTCCTGGTAGTCCCGTTTGACAATATCCAGCGCCGCCAGCGCGGTGGCGGGATCGATCTCATTGCATTCCAGCAGGTAAATCAGATCTACCGCCAGTTGCAATTCTGGTGAGGCATTTTCTAGAGACATAAAACCCACGTTTTAATTGAGATGAATGATACTTCGTTCGGGTGAGTATAGTGAACAAGCCCGATTGGGGGGAATAATCATTAAAATATTGTGATAAATCTTCAAAAACCGTTTTCTTTACGTTCAATACTGCGCTCAATACGCGTCAGCGCTTGACGGCAACGCGTCAGTCGGCCTTCTAACGCAGCCAGCTCATGTTGAAGCTTTTGCTGTGCCGCCAGCGTCGTCTGCCTTCCCAGCAGGCTTTCCCGATCCTGAATCATTGCAATGATCCGACGTTCATAATCCTGATGTTCGGCCAGCTTGTGATACAGATCGACCGCTGCCACCTCTTTGGGCTGATTCTTACGGCGCAGCGTCTGGGTTGCCAGCTCGCGTTGCAGGGCGGTGAGCTGTGCCAGCAACTTTTCTGCCAGAAAGGCCACCTGAGTGGTGCGATTGTCGTTGGCCGCCGTCTGCAGCTGGGCGAAGTTCTTTTGCACTTCGGCCAGATAATCGCGCAGCCGTGTACCGCGGTTAGAAAACAGCGCAGTATCGAAGCGTGCCTGAGGGATAGGCGCGTCGCCGCGTGGCGTGATCTCGCTGGCCAATACCTTGATTTGTTGTTCTAACGCTTCTAAAAGACGCTGGGTGCTCACGTCGGCTCCATTGTGGGGATAGTGGGCTCAGCTTGCCCGCGATCGCGTCGTGAAACAAGCGCCGTGCATAATTCCGCCCGTTGCGGCTGGTGGCACGGGGGAAGGCGGTGATAAAGTAACGCCAGACAGGTTGATGGACAAGGGCTCGCATGACGCGTTGGTTATTGATTATCCTCGGTTGGTTAGCGGTGGTGTTGGCGACGTTGGGCGTGGTATTACCACTGCTGCCGACGACGCCGTTTCTGCTGTTGGCCGCCTGGTGCTTCGCCCGTTCGTCACCACGCTTCCACAGCTGGTTATTGTACCGCTCCTGGTTCGGGCCTTATCTGCGTCATTGGCAGCAGCATCGCGCCTTACCGCCAGGGGCTAAATGGAAGGCGGTGGTGGTGATTGTGCTGACATTCGCACTTTCGTTGTGGCTAGTGAAAATCTGGTGGGTGCGTGGAGTGCTGTTGCTGATGCTGGCTATTTTGCTGACCTTCATGTTGCGCTTGCCGGTTGTTGACTTATCGCAACAAAAACAGCGCTGATTGTGGCTTATGATATCCAATAGCTTTCAGGCTGCGTTTTGAAAGATGCAGGGGAAAGTTGCATTTGTCCGTCAGTTTGCATAGATTTGGGCGTTTTCGTGCGCGGGTGGCCTCCCATTCCCTGTTTATGCCGGGATCGGGTTCCAGACGATCGGCGCGCAAGTCATCAGGCAGTTTTATCAGGCAATAATTATGACCGCTACTGCACAGCAGCTTCAGTTTATTAAAGACAGTATCAAAACCATTCCGGATTACCCTAAGCCGGGCATACTGTTCCGTGACGTCACCAGCCTGCTGGAAAACCCGCTGGCTTATGCTGCCAGCATCGAATTGCTGGTTGAGCGCTTTCGCGAAGCGGGCGTGACCAAAGTGGTTGGCACCGAAGCGCGTGGTTTCCTGTTTGGCGCACCGGTCGCATTGGCGCTGGGCGTAGGTTTTGTTCCGGTGCGTAAACCGGGCAAGCTGCCGCGCGCGACCCTCAGCGAAAGCTATGAGCTGGAATACGGTACTGACCAACTGGAAATACACACCGATGCCATCAGTGCCGGTGATAAAGTGCTGGTGGTGGACGATCTGCTGGCAACCGGTGGCACCATCGAAGCCACCGCAAAACTGATCCGCCGTCTGGGCGGTGAAGTTAAAGACGCTGCTTTCATTATCAACCTGCCGGATCTCGGCGGTGAAGCGCGTTTGAACTCACTGGGTATTGAATGCTACTGCCTGGTCAACTTCGCCGGCCACTGATCTGCATTACCACAACGGCCTCGCGGATCGCCGCGGGGCTGTGTTAGCATGACCCTCCAGATTACTCGACTTTTCCGGTATTAATGAGCTATCAGGTTCTTGCCCGTAAGTGGCGCCCTCAAACGTTTGCAGATGTTGTCGGACAGGAACATGTCCTGACTGCGCTGGCTAACGGCCTCTCGCTGGGGCGGATTCATCACGCCTATCTGTTCTCGGGCACGCGCGGCGTGGGTAAAACCACCATTGCGCGCTTGCTGGCCAAAGGCCTGAACTGTGAAACCGGCATCACCGCCACGCCGTGCGGTCAATGCGACAACTGCCGCGAGATTGAGCAGGGGCGCTTTGTTGATCTGATCGAGATCGACGCCGCGTCCAGAACCAAGGTGGAAGATACCCGCGATCTGCTGGATAACGTCCAGTACGCACCCGCCCGCGGCCGCTTCAAGGTTTACCTGATTGACGAAGTGCACATGCTCTCGCGTCACAGCTTCAATGCGCTGTTGAAAACGCTGGAAGAGCCGCCTTCTCACGTCAAATTCCTGCTGGCGACGACCGATCCGCAAAAGCTGCCGGTCACCATCTTGTCGCGCTGCCTGCAATTCCATCTTAAGGCTCTGGATGTCGAGCAGATCCGCAACCAGTTGGAAACGGTTCTGCAGGCAGAACAAATCACCAGCGACCAGCGCGCGCTGCAGCTGATAGCACGTGCTGCCGACGGCAGTATGCGTGACGCGTTGAGTCTCACCGACCAGGCTATCGCGATGGGGCAAGGGCAGGTGACCACCACCACCGTCAGCCAAATGCTCGGTACGTTGGACGACGAACAGCCGCTGGCAATCCTCGAAGCGCTGGTGAGCGCAGATGGCGAAAAGGTGATGGCGCAGGTCGCGCAAGCCGCTTCACGCGGTGTTGACTGGGAAAACCTGCTGATCGAAACGCTGGCCTTGCTGCACCGGATCGCGATGGTGCAGTTACTGCCATCGGTACTGGACAATCATTACGCCGCCATTGAACAGCGGCTGCGTGAGCTGGCGCGTACTTTGCCGCCGACGGACGTACAGCTTTATTACCAAACCCTGCTGGTCGGCCGTAAAGAGCTGGCCTTTGCCCCGGATCGCCGTATGGGGGTTGAGATGACCCTGCTGCGTGCGCTGGCATTTCACCCGAAAGCGGTGATCCCTGAGCCGGTGGCGATGGTGCAAACCGCACCGGCGCAGATGGCGCAACCGCAGGCTCAGCAGGTGGCTCAGCCACCACAGTTTCAGGACGCGCCACCGCCGTTAGGCCAGGTTGCGCCACAGAATAATCAGCAGGCTAATTTACCGGATGCCACCGCGCAATTATTAAAGGCGCGCACCCAGCTGTTGCGGCAGGGAGCATCCACACCAAAAAAGAGTGAACCGGCGGCGCCAGGAAAAGCGCGGCCGGCAAACTCAGCACTGGAGCGGTTGGCTTCCGTGACTGAGCGCAGCCAGCAGCGCCAGGCGGAAAAACTTGTTCAGCAAAAACCGGCCAAGCCGGAAGCTTATCGCTGGCGTGCACAGACCGAGCCAGAGGCCGAGCCGGAACCGCTGGCGACGCCAAAAGCGCTGCGCACGGCTCTTGAGCATGAAAAAACGCCCGAACTGTCAGCCAAGCTGGTGGTGGAGTCGCTGGAACGCGATGCCTGGGCGGCAGAAATCGATAAGCTGAAAATTCCAAAACTGGTGCAGCAACTGGCGTTGAACGCGGTTAAAGAAGTGCTGGAACCAGGTAAAATTTGTCTCCATCTGCGGTCGTCGCAGCGCCATCTGAACTCGCCTTCGGCGCAGAAGGTGTTGACCGATGCACTCACCGAGCTGTACGGCAGTCCGGTTGAACTGACCGTGGTGGAAGACGATAATCCGGCGGAGCGGACTCCGCTGGAGTGGCGCCAAGCCATTTATGAAGAAAAACTGGCGCAGGCGCGCCAGTCGATCGTTGCGGATACCAATATCCAAACGCTGCGCCGGTTCTTCGACGCAGACCTGGATGAAGAGAGTATTCGCCCCATTTAAACGCCGCGTAAAGTGCGCGGCCCTAGCGACGAGAGACGACTATGTTTGGTAAAGGCGGTCTGGGCAACCTGATGAAGCAAGCCCAGCAAATGCAAGAAAAAATGCAGCAGATGCAGGAAGAAGTCGCCAAATTGGAAGTGACTGGCGAATCTGGCGCCGGTCTGGTGAAAGTCACCATCAACGGTGCGCACAACTGCCGTCGTGTGGAGATCGATCAGAGTCTGATGGAAGACGACAAAGACATGCTGGAAGATCTGATTGCCGCTGCGATTAACGATGCTGCGCGCCGTATCGACGAAACCCAGAAAGAGAAGATGGCGTCTGTATCCAGCGGCATGCAACTGCCACCTGGCTTTAAGATGCCGTTCTAATGCAGACCAGCCCGCTCCTTGAAACACTGATGGAGGCGTTGCGCTGCCTGCCGGGCGTTGGCCCGAAGTCGGCGCAGCGTATGGCGTTCCAGCTGTTGCAGCGCGATCGCAGTGGTGGGATGCGTCTGGCGCAGGCGCTGACCCGCGCCATGTCAGAGATTGGCCACTGTGCCGATTGCCGTACCTTCACCGAGCAGGACGTTTGCACCATCTGCGCCAATCCGCGCCGTCAGCAAAACGGTCAGATCTGCGTGGTGGAAAGTCCGGCGGATATTCACGCCATTGAGCAGACCGGTCAGTTCGCCGGACGCTACTTTGTGCTGATGGGCCACCTGTCGCCGATGGACGGCATTGGGCCCGGTGATATCGGTCTGGATCGGCTGGAGCAACGGCTGGAAAAAGAAAGCATCACTGAAGTGATCCTGGCCACCAACCCGACGGTGGAAGGTGAGGCAACCGCCAACTATATCGCCGAGATGTGCGGCCAGTATGGCGTGGTCGCCAGCCGCATAGCCCACGGCGTGCCGGTGGGCGGTGAACTGGAAATGGTCGACGGCACCACGTTGTCGCATTCATTGGCCGGTCGTCACGTTATCAAGTTTTGATGTTTTCCTCTGATGGGGCTATTTGGCCCCGTCAGCTATCTGCAAAAATTTCCCGCCAGCCGCTTGAAAAACAACGCCCTTGTCCCCACTTAATCCTCATTGTTCGCTTTTGGTAGCTATTGTCTTTGAGGTAATCAATGAGTATGAAAGGTCAAGAAACCCGTGGTTTCCAGTCTGAAGTAAAACAACTGCTTCATTTGATGATTCATTCGCTGTACTCCAATAAAGAAATTTTCCTGCGCGAGCTGATCTCCAACGCCTCGGATGCCGCCGACAAGCTGCGTTTCCGCGCACTGTCGACGCCTGAGCTGTATGAAGGTGACGGCGAGCTGCGTGTGCGCCTTTCTTTCGATAAAGAACAGCGTACGTTGACCATTGCCGACAACGGTATTGGCATGAGCCGTGAGGAAGTGATTGAAAACCTGGGTACCATCGCCAAGTCAGGTACCAAAGCCTTCCTGGAATCCATCGGTTCCGATCAGGCCAAAGACAGCCAGCTGATTGGTCAGTTCGGCGTGGGTTTCTACTCCGCGTTCATCGTGGCGGATAAAGTCACCGTGCGCACTCGTGCCGCGGGCGCTCCGGCCGATCAAGGCGTGTTCTGGGAATCTGTCGGCGAAGGCGATTACACCATTGCCGATATCAGCAAAGAAGATCGCGGTACCGAAATTACCCTACATCTGCGCGAAGGCGAAGATGAGTATCTCGATGCCTGGCGTCTGCGTTCCGTGATCGGCAAATACTCCGACCACATTGCACTGCCGGTTGAGATTGAAAGCAAAAACGAAGAAGACGGCACCGTCACCTGGGAAAAAATCAACAAGGCGCAGGCCCTGTGGACCCGCAGCAAGGCTGACGTGACCGACGAAGAATACAAAGAGTTCTACAAGCACATCGCGCACGACTTTACCGATCCGCTGAGCTGGAGCCACAACCGGGTGGAAGGCAAGCAGGAATACACCAGCCTGCTGTACATTCCGGCCCAGGCGCCATGGGACATGTGGAACCGCGATCACAAGCACGGGCTGAAGCTGTACGTGCAGCGCGTGTTCATCATGGACGACGCTGAACAGTTCATGCCGAACTACCTGCGTTTCGTGCGTGGCCTGATCGATTCCAACGATCTGCCGCTGAACGTTTCGCGTGAGATCCTGCAAGACAGCCGTGTGACCCAGAACCTGCGCGGTGCGCTGACCAAGCGTGTGTTGCAGATGCTGGAGAAACTGGCTAAAGACGATGCGGAAGGCTACCAGAAGTTCTGGCAGCAGTTTGGTCTGGTGTTGAAAGAGGGCCCGGCGGAAGATGGTGGCAACAAAGAAGCCATTGCCAAGCTGCTGCGCTTTGCTTCCACCCACAATGACAGCTCGGCGCAAACCGTCTCGCTGGAAGAGTACGTGGGCCGCATGGCAGAAGGGCAGGAGAAGATTTATTACATCACCGCCGACAGCTATGCCGCCGCCAAGAGCAGCCCGCACCTGGAACTGTTCCGCAAGAAAGGCATCGAAGTGCTGCTGCTTTCTGACCGCATCGACGAATGGATGATGAGCTACCTGACCGAGTTCGACGGCAAGCCGTTCCAATCCGTCAGCAAGGCAGATGACGCGTTGGACAAGCTGGCAGACGAAACCGAAGAGCAGAAGGCCGCCGAGAAGCAGCTGGAGCCCTTTGTTGACCGTGTGAAAACCCTGCTGGGCGATCGCGTGAAGGACGTGCGTCTGACGCACCGTCTGACCGACACGCCGGCTATCGTTATCACCGATGCCGACGAAATGAGCACCCAGATGGCGAAGCTGTTTGCCGCTGCGGGCCAGGAAGCGCCGGCGGTGAAGTACATTTTCGAACTGAATCCGGAGCATGCGTTGGTCAAACGCGCATCCGATGTGGGCGATAACGAACAATTCGCCGAATGGATTGATCTGTTATTGGATCAGGCTCTGCTGGCTGAACGCGGCACCCTGGAGGATCCAAATCAGTTTATCCGTCGTATGAATAAACTGTTGTCCGCATAATTCCGAGTATATACGCCCAAAATCCGCGAATTTTGGGCGTATTTTTTTGTTTTTCCTGCCGATTTCCCGCGCTTTATTCTCTGTTTCCTCCCTTTGGCGCCGCAATCGATTTCCTCGCGTACCTTGAGCCAGCCCCCCCTGAAATGGTATGGTTGAGCGTTTTCGCAATTTTATAAAAACTACATAGCAAGGGGATTTACGCAATGCGTATCATTCTGCTGGGCGCTCCGGGCGCTGGTAAAGGTACTCAGGCTCAATTCATCATGGAGAAATACGGTATTCCGCAAATCTCTACGGGTGATATGTTGCGCGCAGCCGTGAAGGCCGGCAGTGAATTGGGCAAGCAGGCGAAAGAAATCATGGACGCCGGCAAGCTGGTGACCGATGAGTTGGTCATTGCACTGGTTAAAGAACGCATCACCCAGGAAGATTGCCGTAAAGGTTTTCTGCTGGACGGTTTCCCGCGCACCATTCCACAGGCTGACGCGATGAAAGAAGCCGGCATCAATGTGGATTACGTGCTGGAATTTGACGTACCGGACGAGCTGATTATCGATCGCATCGTTGGTCGTCGCGTACATGCCCCTTCTGGCCGCGTGTACCACATTAAATTCAATCCACCGAAGGTGGAAGGTAAAGACGACGCGACCGGTGAAGAACTGACAACTCGTAAAGACGATCAGGAAGAAACCGTACGTAAACGTCTGGTGGAATACCATCAGATGACTGCACCGCTGATTTCCTACTACAGCAAAGAAGCTGCTGCAGGTAACACCCAATACCGTAAAATCGACGGCACCCGCAAAGTGACCGAAGTGAGCGCCGAACTGGCGAACATCCTCGGCTAATCGGTTTTTCATTGCTGTGCATAGCGCCAGGCCTCATCCGCCTGGCGTTTTTTTTATTATTTACCCGCCGAATTGTGATCGCCGTGGCTTGTTGCGCTAGTGCCCTTTAATCCACCGAGAGAAATGGCGTATAACTCCCCCATCTTAATCCCCGGGGACAATCCGCATGCTCAGACCAACCCATTTGCTGGCAGAATCCACCGCACGCCAGATCGTGCAGCGGGCGATGAGCATCATCAGCCATTCTGTCAATGTGATGGACAGCAACGGCGTCATCATCGCTTCCGGCAACCCCTCACGCCTGTTTCAGCGTCATGAAGGCGCTGTTCTGGCGCTGACCGAAAACCGGGTGGTGGAAATCGATGCGGTGACTGCCGCGCACCTCAAGGGAGTGCGGCCCGGCATCAATTTGCCCTTCAGTTTTCACAGCCAACAGGTGGGGGTGATCGGTATTTCCGGTGAACCCGCGCAGGTACGTGCTTATGCCGAACTGGTGAAAATGGCGGCCGAAATGATGGTGGAGCAGGCGGCGTTGCTGGATCAACATCAGTGGGAAAAACGCTACCGCGAGGAACTGGCCAATCAGTTGCTGCAACCGCAGCCGGCATCAGGCTCGCTGGAGGCGATGGCCGCCTACCTGGGGTTAGATCTGCAACAGCCACGGATTGTCTGGATCGCGGAATTACAGGACACGCAGCCGCACCTGCTGCGTGAATTGCTGACGGAGCTGGAGCAGACTCAGCGCGAAGCGCTGATCGCCATCACCGGGTTCAACGAAATGATCCTGCTGCGTCCTGCCAGTCTGGTGCAGGGGGAGTGGAATGTGAAGCAGGAGCGCAAACAGGCGCAGCAGTTGCAGAGCCAGCTTCAGTCGCGTTTCAACCTGCGGTTGATTGTCGGTGGTTTCTTTAGCGGCGAAGCAGGGTTGCACCGTTCAAGCCTGACGGCTCGTGCCACCCAGGCGATGGCGAAACGCTTGAAGTTACGGCACAAGACGCTGTTTTACCAAGATTATCCGCTACCGTCACTGCTGTGCGATCTGGGTGAAGACTGGCGGGCTCAAGAGCTTTCCCGCCCCTGGCAGGTTTTGGGTGAACAGGATGAGAAAGGGGTATTACGCAGCACGCTGAGGCACTATTTTTCGCGGAATTGTGATCAGACGCAGACCGCCGCCGAGCTTCATATTCACGTCAATACCTTGCGCTATCGCCTGCAGCGTATTGAAGCCATTACTGAATTAAAAATCAATCAGTTAACTGACGCTTTGCAGCTGTATATCGGCATGCTGATGCACGGCTGAGTTGTGTAAAACCACAACTTTCCGCTGTGTGCGCACGCATGTTTTTGTGGCTTTCTCTCACGCCAATGTCCGGCGCTCAGGATATGTTTTCCCCACACCAACAACGGGGAAAACAATAATGACAACGGTATCCACGCTTGGGGCGCTGGTGGCATTGGTCGTCGCTATCGTCCTGATTTTACGCAAGGTCCCGCCTGCCTACGGCATGATTGCCGGTGCGCTGGCGGGCGGATTATGCGGCGGCGCCGATCTGGTGCAGACCGTGACGCTGATGATCACCGGTGCGCAGGGCATTACCAATGCCGTGATGCGCATTTTGGCGGCGGGGGTGCTGGCCGGGGTGTTGATCGAGTCCGGCGCGGCGCACACCATCGCTGAAACCATCGTCCGCAAAGTCGGGGAAACCCGTGCGCTGTTAGCGCTGGCGGTAGCTACACTGATCCTGACGGCAGTGGGCGTATTTATCGACGTTGCGGTGATCACCGTGGCGCCTATTGCCCTTTCCATCGCTCAGAAGGCCGGGATCTCGCGTGCGGCGATACTGCTGGCGATGATCGGCGGCGGCAAGGCCGGTAACGTGATGTCACCAAACCCCAACACCATTGCCGCAGCCGACAACTTCCACGTGCCGCTGACCTCGGTGATGATGGCCGGTATCGTGCCAGGATTGTGCGGATTGATCGTGGCCTATCTGCTGGCCCGCCGTTTGAGTGATAAGGGCGATAAGGTGATGGCGGAAGAGCTGACGCAGCAAGCCGAAGGCATTCGTCCGGGCTTTGCGGCGGCGATCAGCGCACCCTTGGTTGCCATTGTTCTGCTGTCGCTGCGGCCGATCGCCGGTATTGCCATCGATCCGCTGATAGCGCTGCCGCTGGGCGGTCTGGTGGGCGCATTGCTGATGGGCCGCATCCGCCAGTGCAACCAGTTTATGGTTTCCGGCCTGTCCCGTATGGCGCCGGTGGCGATTATGCTGCTTGGCACCGGTACGCTGGCAGGCATTATCGCCAACTCTTCGCTGAAGGACGTGCTCATCAGCGGGTTGACCAGCACCGGCATGCCGGCCTGGCTGCTGGCCCCACTCTCCGGGGCATTAATGTCGATGGCCACCGCTTCGACAACCGCCGGTACCGCCGTGGCATCCGGGGTCTTCAGCAGCACTCTGCTGGAGCTGGGCGTCAGCGGGCTGGCGGGGGCGGCTATGATCCATGCCGGCGCGACGGTGCTGGATCACCTGCCGCACGGCAGCTTCTTCCATGCCACCGGCGGCAGCGTCAATATGGCCGTGCATCAACGGTTGAAGCTACTGCCTTATGAAACACTGGTCGGTTTTACCATCGCGGCCGTCTCAGCGTTGATGTTTGGCGTATTTAATCTGGCGGGATAAGGAAGAGTAATGAAAACGCTGAAAAAAGTGGTGATTGCGCCGGATTCGTTTAAAGAAAGCCTGAGTGCGTTGGAGGTGGCGGAAGCCATCGAACGCGGCTTCCGCCAGATCTTCCCGCAGGTACAGTATGTGAAGCTACCCATGGCGGACGGCGGCGAAGGCACGGTGGATTCGATGGTGGCAGCTACGGGCGGGGAAATCGTCACGGTCGCGGTCACTGGGCCGTTGGGCCAGCCGGTACAGGCCTTCTATGGTTTGCTGGGAGAGGGAGAAACTGCCGTTATCGAGATGGCGGCGGCTTCCGGGTTGCATCTGGCTCCCAAGGCGCAGCGAGATCCGCGCATGACCACCAGTTATGGCACCGGTGAGCTGATCAAGGCTGCGTTGGATCGCGGCGTTAAGACGATTATTCTTGGCATTGGCGGCAGCGCCACCAATGACGGCGGGGCCGGCATGATGCAGGCGCTTGGGGCCAGACTGCTGGACGATAATCGACAGGCTTTGCCGCCTGGAGGGGCCGCGCTGGCGCAGTTGGCCTATATCGATCTTTCCGGGGTGGATCCGCGTCTGCAGCAGGTGAGCATCACGGCGGCCTGCGACGTGGATAATCCTTTGTGTGGTGCTAACGGAGCCTCCGCGGTGTTTGGCCCGCAGAAGGGAGCCACGCCGGAAATGGTCACGCAGTTGGATGCGGCGCTGCGCCATTACGGCACATTGCTGGAACAGGCTACCGGTCGTGAGGTTATCAACGCGCCCGGTGCAGGAGCGGCAGGGGGAATGGGTGCGGCATTGCTTGGCATGCTAAACGCCCGATTGCGCCCCGGCATTGAGATCGTGATCGAAACCCTTCAATTGGAAGAGGCGTTGCGCGATGCCGACCTGGTGATCACCGGCGAAGGGCGACTGGACAGTCAGTCTATCCACGGCAAAACGCCGATTGGCGTGGCGCGGGTGGCTAAACGCTTTGGTTTGCCGGTGATCGGCATTGCCGGCAGCCTGTCGAAAGATTATCAGGTGGTGCACCAGCACGGCATTGACGCCGCTTTTTCGGTGCTCGATCGCGTTGTCTCTCTGGAGGAAGCGTTGGCGGAAGCGGCCGATAACCTGGAGGTGACGGCGCGTAATGTGGCGGCGGTCTGGCGACTGGCGCAGAGTTAATATCATTCCCCTTTATCATGGGCAACGCCTGTTGCTGATATCGGTTCCGACGAGGCGCTTTTCCGTTACAATAGGCGCCATTAATCGACGTTAACCCCCTGACCCAGAACAGGGGGTTAGCTTGCAAGGAATCAAGGGGAACTGAGATGAAGCAAGAGAAACACGGAGTATTGCTGGTGAACCTGGGCACGCCGGATGCTCCGACCTCGTCGGCGGTAAAACGCTATCTGAAGGAATTCCTCAGTGACGACCGCGTAGTGGATACAGCCCCATTGATCTGGTGGCCGATCCTCAACGGTGCGATCCTGCCGATCCGTTCGCCGCGCGTTGCCAAGCTGTATAAGTCGGTATGGATGGACGAAGGCTCACCACTGCTGGTCTACAGCCGCCGTCAGCAGCGCGCATTGGCCGCACGTATGCCGAACACGCCGGTTGAATTGGGCATGAGCTACGGTTCACCGAGCCTGGGCGAAGCGATAGACAAGCTGTTGGCACAGGGCGTGACCAATCTGGTCGTACTGCCGTTGTACCCGCAATACTCCTGTTCAACCAGTGCAGCCGTGTGGGACGGCGTGGCGCGCATATTGAAAGGCTATCGCCGCCTGCCGTCGATCAGCTTTATCCGCGACTATGCCGAACACCCGGCCTACATCGCCGCATTGCGTCAAAGCGTGGAGCGTTCGTTTGCCGAGCATGGCCAACCGGACCGGCTGGTGCTGTCATTCCACGGCATTCCCAAGCGCTATGCACGCCTCGGCGACGATTATCCGCAGCGCTGCGAAGACACGTTACGTGCCTTGACTGATACCTTACCGCTGGCGCCGGATCGGGTCATGATGACCTACCAGTCGCGTTTTGGCCGTGAACCCTGGTTGACGCCGTATACCGACGAAACCCTCAAAGGCCTGCCTGCGCAAGGCGTTAAACATATTCAGCTTATCTGCCCAGGTTTTTCGGCGGACTGTCTGGAAACGCTGGAAGAAATCAAAGAGCAAAACCGCGAAATCTTCCTCGAGGCGGGCGGCGAGAAGTTTGAGTACATTTCTGCGCTGAACGACGAACCGGCGCACATTGATATGATGCAGCAACTGGTGGCGCAGCACCTCTGATCCCCAGAGCGCAAAATAGTGACAGTCATCATCAATCGGGCAGGAATGTGCTAACATTCTCTGCCTGTTAACTGCCACTGCCGCCAAATAAATGAAATTTCCTGGTAAACGTAAGTCCAAACACTATTTTCCGGTGAACGCCCGCGATCCGCTCTTGCAGCAAGCTCAGCCTGAAAATGAAATCAGCACCTCCTATATCGTCGGTATCGATCAGACGCTGGTGGATATCGAAGCCAAAGTGGACGATGCCTTTGTCCAGCGTTACGGTCTGAGCCTGGGGCACTCCCTGGTGATTGAGGATGACGTCGCCGAGGCGCTGTATCAGGAACTGATTGACAATAATCTGATCACCCACCAATTTGCCGGCGGCACCATCGGCAATACTCTGCACAACTACTCCGTGCTGGCGGACGACCGTTCCGTTCTGCTCGGCGTGATGTGCAGCAATATCAAGATTGGCAGCTACGCCTATCGCTATCTGTGCAACACCTCCAGCCGTACCGATCTTAACCACCTACAGGCGGTTGACGGTGCTATTGGCCGCTGCTTTACGCTGATCGGCGAAAGCGGCGAACGGACCTTTGCCATCAGCCCCGGGCAGATGAATCAACTGCGGCCGGAAAGCGTGAAGGAAGAAGTGATTGCCGGTGCTTCGGCGCTGGTGCTGACGTCATATTTGGTGCGCTGCAAGGAAGGGGAGCCGATGCCGGCTGCCACCATGCAGGCAATTGAATTTGCCAAAAAGCACGACGTACCGGTAGTACTGACGCTGGGCACCAAGTACGTGATCGCCGATAACCCGCAATGGTGGCGCGACTTCCTGCAACAACACGTGTCGATCCTGGCGATGAACGAAGATGAAGCGCTGGAGTTGACCGGGTTGAGCGATCCATTGACTGCCTCTGACATGGCGCTTGAATGGGTGGATCTGGTGCTGTGCACCGCCGGGCCAAACGGTCTGTATATGGCGGGTTATACCGAAGAGTCGAATAAGCGGGAAACCCAGCATCCGCTGCTGCCGGGGCATATTGCCGAATTCAACCGCTATGAGTTCAGCCGCGCCATGCGCCGTGAAAGCTGTGAAAATCCGTTCCGCATCTATTCGCACATCGCGCCTTACATGGGCGGGCCGGAGAAAATCATGAACACTAACGGTGCCGGCGATGGCGCACTGTCGGCGTTGCTGCATGATATCGCCGCCAACGGTTATCACCGCAATAACGTGCCTAATTCCAGCAAGCACGTGCGCAGCTATCTGACCTATTCCTCGCTGGCGCAGGTGTGTAAATACGCTAACCGTGTCAGCTATCAGGTGCTGAATCAGCATTCGCCGCGCCTGACACGTGGCCTGCCGGAGCGGGAAGACAGTCTGGAAGAGTCTTACTGGGAACGCTAAAAAGCAAAAGGTCCGGCAAGCCGGACCTTTTTTATATCGAATCGCCTATCAGATCGGGCAACCGCCCATCTTCTCTTCTTCGCTCAGCGTATCCAGTTTGAGAATATTCAGCATGCTGTTGGCAATTTCTCGTTCGCCCATCACCACCTGATTCGCCCCGCGATCGGAGATATAAGACACTTCGTCATCGTAGTGCGCACGGGCGATGATCTCGATGTTCGGCCGCTTGGTACGTGCCGAAGCCACGATTTCACCGGCCTCGTAACCGTTGGGAATGGTCAGCAACAGCCAGCGTGCACAGTCGAGTCGCGCCAGATCCATCACTTCAGGATTGGCGGCGTTGCCCAGCACCGTTTTGATGCCTTGTTCACGCAGGGCTTCCACCCGTGGGCGGGAGTTCTCGATCACCACCAGCGGAATACCGGCTTCGGCCAACTTTGCCCCCAGCAGGCTACCGACGCGGCCATAGCCGACCACCAGCGCATGGTTGCACATATCGACCGGGATCTGCTTCTCTTCTTCCACCGCTTCTTCCATTATCTGGTCTTCCATTGTTTCGGTTTTGGCCAGATAACGCTCAAGCAGCGTGAACAGCAACGGATTCAACATAATCGACAGGATGGCCCCGGCCAGCACCAGATTGCGGCCGTGCTCCGACATCATGCCCAGCGTGATCCCAAGGCCGGCCAGAATGAAGGCGAACTCGCCAATCTGCGCCAGACTGGCAGAAATGGTCAGCGCGGTGCGTTTGGAGTGGCCGAACATTTTCACCAGCAGGAACGCTGCCGCCGATTTCCCGAACACGATAATCGCCAGCGTTGCCAGCACCGCCAGCGGCTCGTTGATCAGGATCATCGGATCAAACAGCATGCCGACCGACACAAAGAACAGCACGGCGAAGGCATCGCGCAACGGTAAGGTATCGTGGGCCGCGCGATGGCTCAGCTCCGACTCGTTCAGCACCATGCCGGCGAAGAAGGCTCCCAGGGCAAAGGAAACGTCGAACAGCTTCACCGCGCCATAGGCAATGCCAAGCGCCAGTGCCAACACGGCAAGGGTAAACAGCTCGCGCGAGCCGGTGCTGGCGGTTTTCGCCAGGATCCACGGCACCAGCCGGCGGCCCACCACAATCATCAGCGCAATAAAGGCGATGACTTTACCAATGGTGATTGCCAGCTCAGTCAGCAACTGGCCGCTGCTGGCGTTGTCATTGCCCAGCATGTTGCCGAACGCAGGCAGCAATACCAGCGTCAGCACCATCGCCAGGTCTTCAACGATCAGCCAGCCAATGGCGATTTGCCCGCGCTGGCTGTCGATCAACTGGCGTTCTTCCAGCGCACGCAGCAGCACCACGGTACTGGCGGTAGAAAGACAGAGACCGAACACCAGGCCGGAAATCAAATCCCAGCCGAGCAGCTTTGACAGCCCCATACCCAACAGAGTGGCGACGGCAATCTGTGCCACGGCACCGGGAATAGCGATATGTTTAACTGCCAGGAGGTCTTTAAGCGAGAAATGGAGGCCAACACCGAACATCAACAGGATCACGCCGATTTCCGCCAGTTCCGGTGCCAGCGAGGTGTCGGCAACAAAACCGGGAGTAAAAGGGCCGGCGAGCACGCCTGCGGCAAGATACCCCACCAGCGGGGAGATGCGCAGGCGATTCGCCAGCATTCCGAGGAGGAAGGCAAGTACTAACCCTCCGACAATGGTGGTGATTAAGGGTGTTGAATTATGCATCCAGACTCCTTCTAGCTATGCATGGCAGCAGAGGGGAAACGCAACAAAGTTACGAAAAGATACATTTAGTTTATTGCATTTGTTCGCGTCTTGCTTAGCTAAATTGAGCTTTTTTGCGAAAAAGCAGAGGATTCCGCTTTGAGCAGGGCTGTAAGGGGATTTAACACTAAATAAGTCAAATAACGTTGGTTTGTTCGGGAGATAACCCGACTGAGCACAATGATTCAGCCGGGTTTTATCAGGGGTATTACGAGTTATGGTCCATATTAGGCAGTAATGCGGTAATAATGCCGATCAGTGGCAAGAAAGCACAGATTTGGTAGACCAATTCGATACTGGTCAAATCTGCGACATAACCAAGAACGGCTGCGCCTAATCCCCCCATACCAAAAGCAAAACCGAAGAATAAACCGGAAACCATACCCACTTTCCCGGGGATCAGCTCCTGTGCATAAACCAGAATGGCCGAAAATGCCGAAGCGAGAATTACCCCTATAATGACGGTTAAAATGCCGGTCCAGTAGAGAGAAGCATAGGGTAAAGCCAGCGTAAATGGCGCTGCACCCAGTATTGAGCCCCAAATGACATATTTACGCCCTATCTTGTCGCCAAGAGGCCCGCCAATTATGGTTCCTGCTGCTACGGCAAACAGGAATGCAAACAGGTGAAACTGCGCATTCTGCACGGAAACGCCGAACTTATGTATCAAATAAAAGGTGTAATAGCTGCTGATACTGGCCAAGTAGAAGTATTTGGAGAAAATCAGCACCAGCAGGATGCCCAGCGCATAGGTGACAGTACGTTTTGGCAGCGGTTTCATCGTCGAGGACGCTTTTGGCTGACCTTTTGTTGCCCGGTGCTGATGTTGATACCATTTGCTGACTTGCAACAGCACCACAATAGCCAACAGCGCGGCCAGTGAGAACCAGGCCACGTTACCTTTGCCATAAGGCGCAATAATCAGCGCGGCCAGCAGGGGTCCGAGAGAGCTGCCAAAGTTACCGCCGACCTGGAACAACGATTGAGCCAGGCCATGTCGGCCACCGGAGGCCATGCGCGCAACGCGGGAGGACTCAGGGTGGAACACCGAGGAACCGGTGCCGACCAGCGCCGCTGCCAGCAGCACCAGCGGGAAGGTATTGGCGACGGACAGCAGCAGCAGCCCACACAGCGTAAAGCCCATGCCGATCGGCAACGAATAGGGCTGCGGGTGTTTATCCGTGTAGTAACCGATTAACGGTTGCAATAAGGAAGCCGTGAGCTGATAGGTCAGAGTAATCATGCCGATCTGCACGAAGCTGAGGCTGAAGTCAGCCTGCAGGATCGGGTAAATCGCCAGGATCAGCGATTGAATCATGTCGTTAAGCAGGTGAGAGACGCTGATGGCACCGAGAATCGAGAATGCAGTCCCTTTAACCGCGCTGCCCTTGGCCGGTGGCATGGCAGTATCGCTACGGTCGGTCATTTTATTATTAGCCTGGTAAGTTTTAGAGGACAGAGCAGATATCTTAGCAAGTTGTTCAATATTTGCCATATCCGACATAATTTGACGTATATCGCAAAAATTTGAAATCAAAGGGCTTTGTTTCGCGTTACAATTTCGGTCACCTCAAAAAAGCCGTTAATGATCATATGGAGTTCTGCCATGCGCTTTTCGCTAAAAACCACCGCATGCGCTCTGGCCGTATCCCTGACTTTCCTGTCGGGAGCCGCCAGCGCCTGGGAAAAGGATAAGACCTACGACATCACCATTTTGCACACCAACGATCACCACGGCCATTTCTGGCAGAACGATCATGGCGAATATGGCTTGGGTGCACAGAAAACCTTGGTAGACAGCATCCGTCAGGAAGTCGCAGCGCAGGGGGGCAGTCTGTTGCTGCTGTCGGGCGGTGATATCAACACCGGCGTGCCGGAATCCGATCTGCAAGATGCCGAACCGGACTTCCGCGGCATGAATCTGGTGGGTTACGACGCAATGGCGATCGGCAACCATGAATTCGACAACCCGCTCAGCGTACTGCGTCAGCAGGAGAAATGGGCGACTTTCCCTCTGCTGTCGGCCAACATTTATCAAAAAAGCACCCAGCAGCGTCTGTTCAAGCCCTATGCCTTATTTGACAAGCAGGGGATCAAGATTGCGGTCATCGGCCTGACGACGGATGACACGGCCAAGATTGGCAACCCCGAATATTTTACCGACATCGAGTTCCGTGTGCCTGCACAGGAAGCCAAACAGGTAGTGGAGCAATTGCGTAAGGACGAAAAGCCGGACGTGATTATCGCAGCAACGCACATGGGCCATTACGATGACGGCAATCATGGCTCCAACGCGCCGGGCGATGTTGAGATGGCGCGCAGCCTGCCTGCCGGCTATCTGGACATGATCGTTGGTGGTCATTCGCAGGATCCGGTCTGTATGGCGGGCGAGAACCACAAGCAGGTGGATTATGTGCCGGGCACGCCGTGCGCGCCGGATCGTCAGAACGGCACCTGGATTGTGCAGGCGCATGAGTGGGGCAAGTACGTGGGCCGCGCCGATTTCCAGTTCCGTAACGGTGAGCTGAAGCTGGTGCATTACCAACTGATCCCGGTCAACCTGAAGAAGAAGGTGGAGAAAGCCGACGGCACCAGTGAGCGCGTGTTTTACACCCAACAGATCGCAGAAGATCCTTCCATGATGAAGCTGCTGACGCCGTTCCAGGAAAAAGGTAAGGCGCAGTTGGACGTCAAGATTGGCAGTGTCAACGGCAAGCTGGAAGGTGACCGCAGCAAAGTGCGCTTTGTACAGACCAACCTGTCACGCGTCTTGCTGGCAGCGCAGATGGAACGTGCCGAGGCTGACTTTGCGGTGATGAGCGGTGGCGGGGTGCGTGACTCGATTGAAGGCGGCGATATCACCTATAAAAACGTGCTGAAAGTGCAGCCATTCGGCAATACGCTGGTCTACGTCGAGATGAAAGGCAGCGACGTGGAAAAATACCTGGCTGTAGTCGCCAACATGAAGGTAGATTCCGGGGCCTATGCGCAGTTTGCCAACGTTAGCCTAACAGCGGACGGTCAGGGCGTCAGCAACGTCAAGATCAAGGGGGAACCGCTGCAGGCGGACAAAACCTACCGTATGGCCACGTTGAACTTCAATGCGTTGGGCGGCGACGGTTATCCGAAGCTGGATACCCTGCCAAGCTACGTCAACACCGGGTTTATCGATGCCGAAGTCTTGAAGCAATACATCGAGAAGCACTCACCGCTGGACGCAGCGGCTTATGAGCCTAAAGGCGAGATCGTTTATCAATAATATTATGGCGGCTTTTACCGGTTAAAAGCCGCCGTCGATTTTCCCCGCATTACCACACTTCTAGTATAAAAGAATTCTAATATTATTAATTTCAATATTGTTTTTCCTGTCTTGCATAATTGTATTTCTATTTTCTTTGTCTATACCTTTAGGGTTAATGATTTTATCTTTCTTAAATCATAATTTTTCCAGGGAATAAAGATCAGCGAAATAATCGTGATTGAAGAGGAAATGAAATGTACAGGACAGCAGTGCTTTTATATGGCGTCGTCGGCTATTTTTTAGGGGTGGTTGGCTTTGTTTTGCTTATTTTATTACTTAACGGCTGGGGGCTGAGAAATATGGTCGCCGTTAGGGAGGATGCTGACGTATGGCCCTGGCTGGTGAATATCGTTTTGCTTTTGCTGTTTGGCTTGGTGCATTCCGTTATGGCCCATGAGAGGTTCAAGGCCCGTTTGGCGCTGTCTCCGGCATTGGAAAGAAGCTCCTATGTGTTAATTGCCGGTGCGTCGTTGGCGCTACTGGCGCTTGTGTGGCAACCACTGCCGGGCGTCTTGTGGCGGTTACCGCCAGACAGTGTTGCCGCATGGGGGCTTAACGGTATTAGTGCGCTAGGGTGGCTCGTGGTCTTTGCGTCAACCTGCATGATCAGCCACACCGACTTATTTGGCTTGCGACAATCCTGGCTGCAATGGAGAGAACGCCAATATACCGATTTGCCTTTTCAGGTAAGAGGATTTTACCGGTTGACGCGGCATCCCATGATGACGGGAATGTTACTGGCATTTTGGTTCACGCCAGAGATGACCGCTGGGCGTCTATTATTTAATTCAGGTATGACATTATATATTTTGGTGGGTGTTTATTTCGAAGAACGTAGCCTGCTTAAAGCTTTAGGGGCGGATTATCAGCGGTATTGCCGACATGTTCCCATGTTGTTGCCGCGAATGGGTATACGGAATAAGCCGACGGAGTAATCAGATCCCGCGGCCGACGTTGGGACTGCGGCCGCGTCATCAGGCTTCTAGTCGCGCTTGGCGATATCGGCGAAGCTGCCGGCCAACAGCCGGCAAAGATCTTGCGCCGCCAGTTCGATGTCCAGCCCGCGTTTACCGCCGGAGACATAAATGGTGGCGAACTGCTGTGCCGGGCTGTCGATCACCGTTGGCAGCCGCTTTTTTTGCCCCAGCGGGCTGATGCCGCCGACCAGATAACCCGTCACGCGCTGCGCCAGTAGCGGATCGGCCATCTCTGCCTTTTTGGCGCCGAGCGCACGAGCGACCTTTTTCAGATCCAACTGTGTAGCTACCGGCGTGACCGCCACTGCCAGATGTTTGGCGTCGCCGTTCAGCGCCACCAGTAACGTTTTATAGACGCGGTCTGCATCCAGCCCCAATTTTTTCACTGCTTCATCGCCGAAGTTGGTTTCAGCACTGTCGTGATGATAAGGATGAAGGGTAAAAGCGACTTTTTGTTTCTCAAGCAGGATCACTGCGGGCGTCATGTGTTTTCCTCTTCCCTGTTAAGCGGGAGGTTGCAAACGGATGCAACAAAATTACAAAAATATAACGGTAACAGCAACCTGAGTGGCAGCCGCGTAAAGCGGGTTGCCAAGATGTTCACTGGGTTGCTACCCTGTCTGTTGTAACCGTTAACACGGTTGCTATGCGTATAACTAAAATACAAGAAATTCCTCTTTGACTGGCCAGTAGCGATATTGGCCACTTTTTTACTGCGCCTGCAGCATCGCCGGCAGATTATCCTCGCCATACAGATGCAGTGCGCCTACCGCCACCACGTAATTTCCTGGCGGTAACGCCTCCAGCTTTTGTTGCCAGTCGCGATTTCGTTGGTGCATCAACACGTCATACAGATCGGCGCTGAATGTGGCGGGCAGGGTTTCGAGCATACCGCTGGGTTTTGCGTCTAGCCACCAACTCACCATGGTTTGCAGCAAGCGTGCGTTGGTGTGCCAGTGCTCCAGCGTGTCGCGCAGCAGTGCTATTCCTCCCTCCGGTAACTGTTCGAGCATATTCATCTGGTGTTCCGCCCCTTCCAGCTCAATCACCTTTTTATGCTGGTCTCTGGCCGCCTGCAACAGTTGATAATCCACGCCGTATTCGGCGCGTAATCCCAATCGCTGAGCCTGACGGGCTTGCATCATCAACGCTACCTGCCAGCCGGGCAGGGTGGAAAAACTGTCGGCGTCGGCACCCAGCTCCTGGCACAGCGTCAGCAATTGCTGAAATTCTGACTCTGAGAGCCGCTGTTCAAGCTCCGGTTGCTGTTCGATGTGGTCAAAGGGCGAGGCGGAACCGGTGATGTCGGCTTCAACAATCAGGGCATCTGCCTGTTTGAGGCGAGCTGCCAGCTTGGCCGGCAGCGGCGACATATCCACCGTGCCCATATGAATGCTGCCCACCAGATGGAACTGACGATCGCCGGGCAGCCGAATATCCAGCGCCGGGTAGGCGTAAGTCATCGGGGATATCAGGCCGAGAAAGGCGGCGATTCGGCGTAACAGTTGACCCATACAGCGTGGCTCCTGAATAGCGTGTTCACCCTTGGCTTGGCAAGGTGAGGATTCCCCATGCTAAACGCTATCCACCGGACAAGAAAGCCTGAAGAGTGAAGGAATTATCCCAAAGAAAAAGGGGCGCACTATTTGCGCCCCTTGGGTATTTAGCGTTTGGGTTTAAAACGCAGCAGTCGGTTGGCGTTACTGACCACGGTAATGGAGGACAGCGCCATAGCAGCGCCCGCCACCACCGGGCTGAGCAGGGTGCCGGTCAACGGATACAGTACCCCGGCGGCAATCGGGATGCCGAGCGTGTTGTAAACAAAGGCCCCCAGCAGGTTCTGCTTCATATTGCGCAATGTGGCTTTAGACAGCTCAAGCGCATCGGCGACGCCGTTCAGGCTGTGGCGCATCAGGGTGATGGCGGCAGTCTCAATGGCGATATCGCTGCCGCCTCCCATGGCAATGCCGACATCGGCCTGCGCCAGCGCCGGCGCGTCGTTGATACCGTCGCCGATCATGGCTACGCGGTGACCCTGCGCCTGCAGCTGTTTGATCGCTTCGGCTTTGCCCTCCGGCAACACGCCGGCAATCACCCGGTCGATACCGGCCTCTTTGGCAATGGCGTTGGCGGTCACCGGGTTATCGCCGGTTAACATCACCAACTGATAGCCCTGACGGTGCAAGCGCTGTAGCGCTTCCACGCTGTCGGCGCGCAGCGGATCACGGATGGCGAACAGCGCGGCCGGCTTACCCTCGACGGCCAGCAGCACCGGCGTAATGCCGCGCTCTGCCTGTTGCTGCATCTGTGTGTCCAGCTCGGTGGTGGCCACCTGATGCTGTTGTAATAACGCAGCATTGCCCAGCAGCAACTTCATGCCGTCCACTTCGCCGCTAACGCCGGCACCGCGCAGGGTACGGAACTGCTTAACCTGCGGCAGCGCTTGTCCTTCGGCATGATCAACGATGGCACGGGCCAGCGGGTGGCTGGCGCCCTGTTCCAATGCGGCAGCCCAGCGCAGTGCCTGCTGCTCGCTCACCTGGTTAAACGTGAGGATTTCTACCACCCGCGGCTGACCTTCGGTCAGGGTGCCGGTTTTATCAAACACCAGGGTGTCGAGTTGGCTTGCCTGCTGCAAGGCATCGGCATCACGTACCAACACGCCAAATTCGGCGGCGCGGCCCACTCCGGAGATGATCGACATCGGCGTCGCCAAACCCAGTGCGCAAGGGCAGGCGATGATCAAGACCGTGGTGGCAATCACCAGCGTATAAACCAGCTGCGGTTGCGGGCCGAAGAAATACCAGATTGCGGCGCTGAACAGGGCGATAGCCACTACCGTCGGGACGAATACTGCAGAAATGCGATCCGCCAGCTTACCGATCTCAGGCTTACTGCTCTGCGCCTGACGCACCAGCTTGATGATGCGTGCCAGGGTGGTTTTGCTGCCGATAGCGCCGGCACGGAATAGCACACTGCCGTCATCGACCACCGTCCCGGCATGTACGGTATCACCCACGCTTTTTTGTTGCGGTACCGCCTCGCCGGTCAGCATTGCTTCATCCAGCCAGACTTCACCCTGAATTATCTCACCGTCTACCGGGATACGATCGCCGGTCGTCAGCCGCAGCGTCATGCCGAGCTGCACCTGCGCCAACGGGATGCTTTTCTCGCCATCGTCGGTCACCAGGCGCGCCGTCGGCGGCGTCAGATCCAACAGCCGTTCCAGCGCCTGTGATGAGCGCTGGCGAGCGCGTTGTTCCAGCGCATGGCCCAGGTTTATCAGACCGATGATCATTGCGCTGGCTTCGTAGTACAGATGCCGCGCCGCCATCGGGAAGAAATCCGGCCACAGGTTGACGCTGATTGAATACAGCCAGGCGGCACCGGTGCCCAGTGCGACCAGGGTGTCCATGGTGGCGCTGCCGTTCATCAGCGCGCGCCAGGCATTACGATAGAAATGCCCGCCGGCGAACACCATCACCGCCAGCGTGAGCAGGCCGACCAGCAGCCACGGACGCTGAGTTTCTGGCGTCAGTGACATGCTGCCACCAAACAGCCCCCAGGCCATCAAGGGGATACCCAGCGCCAGGCCAAGCGCGGCTTGCCAGCGAAAACGCTTCATATTGGCCTGGGCAGTTTGCTGTTGGCGCTCGCGGCGTTCGGTTTCGTCCTGGATCATTTCTGCGCCGTAACCGGCTTTCTCGACCGCCGCGACCAGCGCTTGCGGATCGGCGCTGCCGGTGATCAGCGCGCTGCGTTCCGCCAGATTGACGCGCGCCTGATCTACACCGGATACGCTTTGTAGTGCATTTTGCACTTTACTGACGCAGCTGGCGCAGCTCATGCCACTGAGCAAAAGCTGCACGCTGTCATCATCATCGCCATTAGAGGTTGCCGGAAGGGGAGACGAGGCCGTTGCCTGGGTTTCCGGCAATACAGGGACTGATTCAGTCAACGGCTCAGTTTTTGGGGAGGTAGCGGCTCCGGCAAGGCTGGCGTGATAACCCGCGTCTTCAACTGCGGCGATCAACGCCTCGGGAGCAGCGTCACCGTAAACCTTGGCGCTGTCGATACTGACGTCGGCGGCAATCACCCCCGGCACCGCTTCCAGCGCTTTGCGGGTGCTGGCAGCGCAGTGCATGCAGCTCAGACCGTTCAACTGCAGCTCGGTATCCGGCTGTTGCGCCACGGCGGCCTGATAGCCGGCAGCGACTACGCTGTCGATCAGCGCCTGGCTAGACGCCTCGCCAGTGACTTTGGCATAGTGGACATTGACCTCTGCCTGTTCGACATCTTCGCGGCTTTCCAGGGCTTTTTTCACCCGCTGCGCGCAGTTCATGCAGGTCAGTCCCTGCAATGCCAGCACTGTGGTTTGTGACATGATTCGATTCCTCGCTCAGGTGCGGTGTTTAAAGGTTGACCGCTTAGCCTATTTTCACTAAGAATGGAGTCTAAACCTTCCAGCAAGGGGAAGGTCAAGGGGGATAAATGAATATCAGCGACGTGGCGAAAAAAACCGGTTTAACCAGCAAGGCAATCCGCTTCTATGAAGAGAAAGGGCTGGTTACCGCGCCGATCCGCACCGATAACGGCTACCGCAGCTACAGCCCGAAGCACATTGAGGAGCTGACGTTGCTGCGTCAGGCGCGGCAGGTGGGGTTTAACCTGGACGAATGCGGCGAACTGGTGGCGTTGTTCAACGATCCGGCCCGTCACAGCGCCGATGTGAAAGCACGCACCCTGCAAAAAGTGGCGGACATTGAAAAACACATCGCCGAGTTGGGTGAGATGCGCCAGCGTTTACTGGCGCTGGCGGATCAGTGCCCGGGGGATGACGGGGCAGAGTGCCCGATCATTAATAACCTGGCAGGGTGTTGCCACAACCATTAACGAATAACGGCGCGGATCACCAGCGTTATGCCTTCGACGGCGATCACTTCCACCTCGGTGCCCACCGCCAGATCGTCACTGGCCTGCGCACGCCAACTGCTGTCGCCGATGTTAATGCGCCCCATGCCGTTGTGCATGGGTTCCGTCAGCGTAGCGCGGGTGCCAATCAGCTGGCGGTTGCGCTGGTTCAGCACCTGAGAGCCGCTGGAGGCCGCCGCCGGACGTTGGCGCAGCCAATACCACCACAGGTAGGCCACCACCACGGTCAGCACGGCAAAAATCACCCCCTGCCATTCCCAGGCCAACTGCGGCAACAGCCAGACGATCGCGCCGACCACCACCGCGGATACGCCGCTCCATAGCAGGTAGCCGCTGGCGCCGAGCATTTCGGCCGCCAGCAGCAGCCCGCCAAGGGAGAGCCAGAACCAGTGCGGGTTTGCTGCAATTTGTTCGAGCATGATTATTTGCCTTTGGTGTCTTTCAACAGCTCGGCAATGCCACCAATTGAGCCGAGCAGGCTGCTGGCATCCAGCGGCATCATGATGACTTTACTGTTATTGGCGGAGCCGATCTTCTGCAGCGCATCGGTGTATTTCTGCGCCACAAAGTAGTTCACCGCCTGGATATTGCCGCTGGCGATAGCATCGGAAACCAGTTGAGTCGCACGAGCTTCGGCTTCCGCGGCACGTTCACGGGCTTCCGCCTGCAGGAACGCCGACTGACGCTCACCTTCCGCCTTGAGGATTTGCGACTGTTTGTCGCCTTCGGCACGCAGGATAGCGGCCTGGCGCACGCCTTCGGCCTCCAGAATATCCGCACGCTTGGTTCGCTCGGCCTTCATCTGGGCGTTCATTGCCGAGATTAACTCTGCCGGTGGACGTACGTCACGGATCTCGATACGGGTGATTTTAATACCCCAGGGGTTGGTGGCCTCATCGACAATGTGCAGCAGGCGACTGTTGATGCTGTCACGCTGCGAGAGAATTTCGTCCAGCTCCATTGAGCCGAGCACGGTACGGAAGTTGGTCATGGTCAGGTTGACGATCGCCAGTTCCAGGTTGCTGACCTCATAAGCGGCACGGGCCGGATCCACCACCTGGATAAAACACACCGCATCGATGGCCACATTGGCGTTATCGCGCGAGATGATTTCCTGAGATGGAATATCCAGTACCTGTTCCATCATATTGATTTTTCTGCCGATGCGGTCCATAAATGGCACCACCAGGTTTAAACCTGGCATCAGCGTTTTGGTGTAGCGGCCGAAGCGTTCCACCGTCCATTGGAACCCCTGCGGAACAATTTTGACGCCGGCAAATACGATGATTAGCGCGACGACAATCACGATGGGAATAAGGGTAAACATGGCAAACCTCCTGTCGGACATATGTAAACGAATATTACGCCAGCTACCGTGCAAAGACTAATAAATCAGGGGCGTTGTGCCATTAACATTCCAAATTGGCATGTTTCCAATAATTTTAATTCATTTCATGACGTTGTCCGCCTTGGCTAGAGTAAAAAGCATTGCCGTTTTTCACTTCAAATATTTGTCATTTATATTTGCGACTATGCTTTTTGAAATGACATCTAGCGCCAAGGATTGTTATGGACTCAATCAGTGTTGATGAACTCGCCCCGAAAAAAGATCGTTGGTATCGCATTGTGGAAGAATTGTTGTCCTCCGCTGATGTGGCCATCAACGGCAACCGCGCCTGCGATATCAAGGTACATAATCCGGCGTTGTTTAAACGCATTTTGCAGGAGGGATCGCTCGGGTTCGGCGAAAGCTACATGGATGGCTGGTGGGACTGTGAGCGACTGGATGTGCTATTTACCCGCATTCTGCAGGCGGGCGTCGATGAGCGTTTGCCTAAAAACCTGAGCGACATTGCGCGCATCGCCTATGCCCGGCTGTTTAACCGTCAGTCGCGTAAACGCGCCTGGCAGGTGGGTAAGGAGCATTACGATATCGGTAACGATCTGTTCCGCGCGATGCTCGATCCCTATATGCAATATTCCTGCGGCTATTGGAAAGACGCTGACACGCTGGAGCAGGCGCAGCAGGCCAAGTTGAAAATGATCTGCGAGAAGTTGCAGCTGAAACCCGGTATGTCGCTGCTGGACATCGGCTGTGGCTGGGGCGGATTGGCTCAATATGCGGCAGAAAACTACGGCGTGTCCGTGTATGGCGTGACGATTTCCGCCGAGCAGCAAAAGCTGGCGCAGGAACGCTGTCAGGGATTGGACGTGGAGATACAACTGCAGGATTATCGCGATCTTGACCGTCAGTTTGACCGCATTGTCTCCGTCGGCATGTTCGAACACGTGGGGCCGAAGAACTACGACACGTATTTCCGCGTGGCGGCGCGCAACCTCAAGCCCGATGGGCTGTTCCTGCTGCACACCATAGGTGCTAACCAAACCAATTTGCACGTCGACGCCTGGATAGACAAATACATTTTCCCCAACGGCTGCTTGCCATCGGTACGGCATATTTCCGAGGCCAGCGAAGGGCGTTTTGTAATGGAGGATTGGCACAATATTGGCGCCGATTACGATCGAACGCTGATGGCCTGGTATGAGAATTTCAAACGGGCGTGGCCGCAGCTGGCCGAAGAGTATTCCGAGCGGTTCGAACGGATGTTCACCTATTACCTGAATGCCTGCGCCGGCGCGTTCCGTGCACGGGATATTCAGCTATGGCAGGTGTTGTTCAGCCCGAAGGGGGTGGACGGTGGGGTTCGTGTTTACCGCTGATATCCCCTTCGTCTTTCCAGCCACATCGTTGTTGGCTGCACGCTCGAGCCCTGGTCACTTAGTTATCTAAGCTCCCAGGGCTTCTCGCGTTTGCCGCCTAGATGTGGCGGGAAATCCATTGGGGATCTGTCCCAAATAACTAAGGCCATACCCTAAATAATTGGAGTTGCATCACGGCGGCAAGTTTGTAAGTCCCCAGGAGCTTACTTAAGTAAGTGACTGGGGTGAGCAAACGCAGCCAACACAGATGCAGCTTCAAGTATGACGGGTATTAATACAGTAATGAATACAACTGACGGCGGTATTTAGCTGCTAATGCGTCACCGGTGCCCAGCGCGGCCAGAATATCCATCAGCGTCTTGCGCGCGTTGCCATTGGCGGCGGCGAGATCTTTCTTCAGATGCCCCATCAGCAGCTCCAGCGCTTCTTCATTACGCCCGACCTGATGCAGTTGCAGCGCCAGCTGCACGGCTAAATCGACGTTCTCCGGTTGCTGTTCCACCTGCTGTTGCAACTGTTGAATTTCCGGCGTGTCGGCAGCCTGCTTCAGCAGCTCAATCTGCGCCACCAGACCCTGATAGCGGGTATCACGATCCTGCAGCGGAATGGTCGCCAGCACGGTTTCGGCATCTTCAGTGCGGTTCAGCGCTATCTGGGTTTCTGCCAGTGTCAGGCCAATATCGCTGCGTTGCTGGCTGGCTTGCCAGGCGTCTTTCAACAGCGGTAACGCCTCAGTGGCATTGCCTTCGGCCAGCAATTCAGTCGCCTGCGCCAGCTTCAAATCTTCTTCTTTGGGCAGGAAACGCTGCAGGAATTCGCGGATCATCTCTTCCGGCTGCGGGCCCTGGAATCCGTCGACCGGCTGGCCGTCTTTGAACAGGTACACCGTCGGCAAAGAACGCAGGCCAAACTGGGCCGCGATGGCCTGTTCGGCGTCGCAATCCACTTTTGCCAGCACGAACTGACCGGCATATTCCGCCGCCAGTTTGTCCAGTATCGGGGTGAGCTGCAGACAGTGTTGGCTGCGATCCGACCAGAAGTAGAACACCACCGGCAGGGACATTGACTGTTCCAGCGTCTGGTGCAGGTTAGTTTCGTTAATATCAACAACAGCTTGAGCTAGCATGTATTTTCTCTCTGATCTTGCGGAGCCATTGGCTTTTAAATGGGGGCGGAGTGGCGTTCTTCAACCCCGCCGACCCAATTAACCGTTGCTGCGCAGCAGCCAGTCCAGGCAGCGGCCCGGCAGGATGCGACGCAATACGCTGAGCGCGTGCGCCAGCAGGGTCACCGGGTAACGCAGTTTAGCCCTTGGACTTTCCAGCGCGTGGCGCAATTTGGGCAAAATGGCTTCCGGCGGCAGCGTCAGGCGCTTGGCAATACCGGGGTTATGCACCGGTTTGTCGCTCTGCGCCTGATTGACGTTCTGGGTAAAGTGGGTGGAGATGGGGCCGGGCTCAATCAGGCTGACCTGAATGCCGGTACCGTGCAGCTCCATACGCAGAGCATCGGACCAGGCTTCCAGCGCAAACTTGCTGGCGGCATAGGCACCGCGTCCGGCGCTGGAAACCAGCCCCATCACCGAACTGGTCTGAATAATGCGCCCCTCGCCGTGCGGCAGCATCGCCGGCAACAGCAACTGGGTTAACTGATGGGTGCCAAACAGGTTGGTGGCGAATTGGCGTTCCAGCTGCTGGCGCGAAATGCTGCTCAGCGGCCCATAAACGCCAAAGCCGCCGTTGTTGAACAGGCCGTACAGCCGATTGTCGGTCAGTTCGATCACCTGTGCGGCGGCACGTTCGACGCTGGCGCTGTCGTCCAGATCCAGCTCAATGCCTTCCAGCCCAAGCTGGCGCATGTTTTCCACGTCCTGCGGTTTGCGGCAGGCGGCCAGCACGCGGTAGCCACGGTTACGCAGATCCTGTGCTGCAATCAATCCAATCCCGCTGGAACAGCCGGTTATCAACACTGCTTTTTGCATAACTTTACCTAGTGTACAACGCTATTTAGTTAGACTCATGTTTTACTAGAGGTTCCAGACGTTCCGCCATCCAGGTGGCGATAAACGGTTGGGCATCCTTATTGGGATGCAATCCGTCATCCTGCATCCATTCCGCTTTTACCACCACCTGTTCCATATAGAACGGCAGCAGCGGAATGTTGAACTGTTTGGCCAACTGAGGGTAAACCGCGCTGAAGGCCTCGGTATAACGGCGGCCATAGTTGGGCGGGATGCGGATCTGCATCAGCAGCGGCTGTGCGCCGGCCTGCTGTACCAAGGTGATGATTTGGCCGAGATCGCGCTGCAGGTCCTGTGCCGGGAAACCTCGCAGACCATCGTTGGCGCCCAATTCAATCAGCACCCAGCGCGGCTGGTGCTGTTTTAGCAATTCGGGCAGGCGGGCCAGCCCCTGTGCAGCGGTGTCGCCGCTGATACTGGCGTTGACCAGTTGCGGATCGCCCGGCTTTTTCTGCCATTGATCGGCCAACAGCGTCGGCCAGGCCTGCGCCACCGGCAAGCGATAACCGGCGCTTAAACTGTCGCCTAAAATCAACAGGGTATCGGCGGCGACAGCGCGTAAACTGAATAATCCCAACAGCAAAAGGAAGGGAAGATGCCAGCGGAAAACGTTCTTGAAGTTCATCATCTTAGTAAACACGTTGGTCAGGGTGAGCATCAGCTCTCCATCCTTACCGGAGTCGAGCTGGTTGTCAAACCCGCGCAGACAATTGCCCTGATTGGCGAGTCCGGTTCGGGCAAGTCAACGCTGCTGGGGATCCTCGCCGGGCTGGATGACGGCAGCGAAGGGGAGGTGCATTTGTTGGGCGAATCGCTGACCGCGCTGGACGAAGAGGGCCGCGCCGCGCTGCGTGCCAAAAATGTCGGCTTTGTCTTTCAATCATTTATGCTGGTGCCGACGCTCAATGCGCTGGAAAACGTGCAGTTGCCGGCGCTGCTGCGCGGTGAAAGTGACCGCCAGAGCCGTGAGCAGGCGATGCAACTGTTGGAACAGTTGGGTTTGGGCAAGCGCCTTGATCATTTGCCGGCGCAGCTCTCCGGTGGCGAACAGCAGCGGGTGGCGCTGGCGCGGGCGTTTAGCGGGCGGCCACGGGTGCTGTTCGCCGATGAGCCGACCGGCAATCTCGATCGCCAGACCGGCGAGCGCATCGCCGATTTACTGTTTTCACTCAACCGCGATTTCTCCACCACCTTAATCCTGGTCACCCATGATGAAACCCTGGCGGCGCGCTGCCAGCGGCGGCTGCGCCTGCGCGAAGGCAAGCTGTGGGAGGAAGCATGATCTGGCGCTGGTTCTGGCGCGAGTGGCGCTCGCCGTCGCTGCTGATCGTTTGGCTGGCGCTGACGCTGTCGATGGCCTGCGTACTGGCATTGGGCAGCATCAGCGATCGTATGGACAAGGGCCTGAGCCAACAGAGCCGCGATTTTATCGCCGGTGATCGTGTGCTGCGCAGCGCCCGGCCGGTACCGGAAGGCTGGCTGCTGGATGCGCAGCAGCAGGGGCTGAAGGTCAGCCGGCAGCTGTCGTTCACCACCATGACCTACGCCGGAGACCGGCCGCAGTTGGCGGACGTGAAGGCCACCGATCTGGCCTATCCGCTGTACGGCAAGCTGGAGACCCGTCCGGCTAATGCCAAGCTGACGCCGGGCAGCGTATTGGTCGCACCGCGTTTGCTGGCGCTGTTGAACGTAAAGGTGGGGGATACGTTGGACGTGGGCGACACCCAACTGCGTATTGCCGGTGAAATCATTCAGGAGCCGGATTCCGGCTTTAACCCGTTCCAGACCGCGCCGCGTATCATGATCAATCTGGCGGATGTGGATAAAACCGGGGCTGTGCAGCCGGGCAGTCGCCTGACCTACCGTTATATGTTTGCCGGAGCTGCGCAGGATATTCAGCGTTATGAAGATCGCCTGACGCCGCAGCTCGGCCCGGATCAACGCTGGTTCGGACTGCAGGAATCCGGCAGCGCATTAGGCAAATCGCTGCAGCGTTCGCAGCAGTTCTTGCTGTTGTCCGCATTGCTGACTTTGCTGCTGTCGATTGCCGCCGTAGCGGTGGCGATGAGCCACTATTGCCGCAGTCGTTACGATCTGATCGCGGTGCTGAAAACGCTGGGTGCCGGTCGTAGTGCGTTGCGTAAGCTGATTGTCGGCCAGTGGCTGGCGGTGATCCTGCTGGCTGCGGTATGCGGGGGGATTATCGGGTTGGGATTTGAGGCGGTGTTGATCCGTCTGCTGGCTCCGGTGTTGCCGGGGGAGCTGCCTGCCGCCGGGACCTGGCCGTGGCTGTGGGCGATCGGCGCGTTGCTGATGATTTCGCTGCTGGTGGGGCTGCGGCCATACCGGCAGCTGTTGGCGACTCAGCCGCTGCGGGTGCTACGCCGCGATGTGGTGGCTAACGTCTGGCCGCTGCGCTACTTCCTGCCGGTGACGGCGGTGATTGTGGTAGCGTTGCTGACCGCGCTGATGGGCGCCAGCACGCTGCTGTGGTCGATCCTGGCCGGTATTCTGGTGCTGGCCTTGCTGTTGGGCGCTATCGGTTGGGGCAGCCTGCTGCTGCTGCGTCGTATTACGCTTAAAAACCTGGCGCTGCGTCTGGCGGTCAACCGTCTGTTGCATCAGCCTTGGGTGACGGTGAGCCAACTGGCGGCCTTTTCGCTGTCGTTTATGCTGTTGGCGTTATTGCTGGTGTTGCGTGGCGATCTGCTCGAACGCTGGCAACAACAACTGCCGCCGGACAGCCCAAACTACTTCCTGTTGAACCTGACCGAAGCGCAGGTGCCGCAGGTGAAGACTTTCCTGCAACAGCATCAAATTGCACCTGAGACCTACTATCCGATTGTCCGTGTTCGCCTGACCGAGATTAACCAGCAGGTGGCGACCGAACGGGTGCACGAGGACGATCCTGGCGGTGAAGCGGTGAATCGCGAACTGAACCTGACCTGGCTGGCGGATTTGCCTGCGCACAATCCTTTGCTGGCGGGCAGTTGGCCGCCTAAGACCGGCGAAGTGTCGATGGATCAGGGTATTGCCGGGCGGCTCAAGATCAAGCTGGGCGATACGCTGACCTTCAGTGGCGATACCCAGTCGTTCAGCGCCAAGGTGACCAGCCTGCGGCAGGTGGATTGGGAAAGTCTGAAGCCGAACTTTTACTTTATCTTCCCGCCGGGTGCGCTGGACGGTCAGCCGCAAACCTGGCTCACCAGTTTCCGCTATGACGGGGACGGCCAGATGTTAACCCAGCTCAACCGTCAGTTCCCGACGCTCAGCCTGCTGGATATCGGCTCGATCCTCAAACAGGTGGGCGGCGTGCTGCAGCAGGTCAGCCGCGCACTGGAAGTGATGGTGGTGCTGGTGGTGTTGTGTGGCGGCCTGTTGCTGATGGCCCAGGTGCAGGTGGGGATGCGTCAGCGACGTCAGGAGTTGGTGGTGTATCGCACGCTGGGCGCAGGCAAGCGCCTGTTGCGCAGTACGCTGTGGTGTGAATTTGCCCTGCTGGGGCTGGTGGCGGGCATCGCCGCTGCGGTGGGCGCTGAGGCGGCACTGTGGCTGTTGCAAAGCCAGGTGTTTGACTTCCCGTGGGCACCGACACCGGTGCTGTGGTGGGCACTGCCGTTGCTCAGCGCGCTGTTGCTGTCGCTGTGTGGCGGTTGGCTGGGCGTGCGTTTGCTACGTGGTCAGGCGCTGTTCCGCAGCTACGACGGCTAGTTCCTTCAGGTTATCGACCGGCCCATTGTCAGGGGCCGGTCGACGTTACTCTCCGCACGACCCGTTTCTCGTTAACACTACCGCTTTCAATCCCTGCCTTGATCTGTCGGCCATTCTCTTGGCCGAACCCTGAGTGAAATCGGTTACAATTTTGCTTCGGGTTACTCAATTTATTGGGAGCGGCCAAGGTAAAATGATATTGCTGTCATCGCCATATTAGGGCATGAATGCTTATGTTTAGCCTTTAAAATCAGTGGTAAGTGTTGGTTTTAAGGTTGTGTTTCTGTTTTTATCTAAACAAATAATAAATGTAATCGTTTCCACTAATGTGATCGCACTCACTTCTCTCTGGCGAATTGCCTCCTATCATACGGGCAACTTAAGCACGTTATCGTTTGGAGGCTGTATGAGTACTACCGTCAAAGTGTCGGCGGCTGAAAAGAGCCAGAGCAATGCAGGGATGACTTTTTTCGTCTGTTTTCTGGCCGCACTGGCTGGGTTACTATTCGGTCTGGATATCGGGGTTATTGCGGGTGCTCTGCCGTTTATCACCGACTCGTTTAACATCACCAGCTCCCAGCAGGAGTGGGTGGTCAGCTCAATGATGTTTGGGGCGGCGGTTGGCGCCGTGGGGAGTGGCTGGATGAACTTCCGTATCGGGCGTAAATACAGCCTGATGATTGGCGCCGTGTTGTTTGTCGTTGGTTCACTGTGCTCAGCAGCGGCTCCCAACGTGGAAATCTTGCTGATTTCTCGCGTGCTGCTTGGGCTGGCGGTGGGGGTGGCTTCTTATACCGCGCCGATTTATCTGTCTGAAATTGCCCCGGAGAAAATTCGCGGCAGCATGATCTCGATGTATCAGTTGATGATTACCATCGGCATTCTGGCGGCCTACCTGTCGGATACCGCATTCAGCTATACCGGCGCCTGGCGCTGGATGCTGGGCGTGATCACCATCCCTGCGGTATTGCTGTTGATCGGCGTGTTCTTCTTGCCGGATAGCCCGCGCTGGCTGGCTTCGCGCAACCGCCATGAGCAGGCGCGCCAGGTATTGGAAAAGCTGCGTGACACCAGCGCTCAGGCGCAGCACGAACTGAACGAAATTCGCGAAAGCCTTAAGCTGAAACAGAGCGGCTGGGCGCTGTTTAAAGACAATAAAAACTTCCGCCGCGCCGTGTTCCTTGGCGTCCTGCTGCAGGTGATGCAACAGTTCACCGGGATGAACGTCATCATGTACTACGCACCGAAAATTTTTGGCCTGGCGGGCTTTGCCAGTACCGCACAGCAGATGTGGGGGACGGTGATTGTCGGCCTGGTTAACGTGCTGGCGACCTTTATTGCCATCGGGTTGGTTGACCGCTGGGGGCGCAAACCGACGCTGACGCTGGGCTTTGTCGTCATGGCGGTGGGCATGGGCGCGCTGGGGACCATGATGAATGTGGGCATGACCTCGCCGGCCGAGCAATACTTTGCCATCATCATGCTGCTGATGTTTATTGTCGGTTTTGCCATGAGCGCCGGCCCGCTGATTTGGGTGCTGTGTTCAGAGATCCAGCCGCTGAAAGGCCGCGATTTTGGCATAACCTGTTCTACCGCCACCAACTGGATTGCCAACATGATCGTCGGGGCGACGTTCCTGACCATGCTCAATTCGCTGGGTAGCGCGCACACTTTCTGGGTGTACGCAGCGCTTAACCTGGTATTTATCTTCATCACGCTGGCGTTGATTCCGGAAACCAAAAATATCTCGCTGGAGCATATCGAACGCAATCTGATGGCCGGTAAACCGTTACGCAACATTGGTTCGCGCTAGCCGACAGGCTGGGCATAGGATATTCGTTCAGGCATCTGGCGTTAACGCCAGATGCTGACGACAGGAGGATATTATGGCGATTTTGGTGACCGGCGGTGCCGGATACATTGGTTCGCACACCGTATTGGCGCTGCTGGAACGGGGTGAAGATGTGGTGGTGCTGGACAATTTGGTCAATGCGTCTGAGGAGTCCTTGCGACGCGTAGCGCAGCTGACGGGCAAAGCCGCAAAGTTCTATCGGGGTGATGTACAGGACGCAGGCTGCTTGCAGCGGATCTTTAACGAGCAGCAGATTGCTTCGGTGATCCACTTCGCCGGTCTGAAGGCGGTAGGGGAGTCGACCCAGAAACCCCTGGAGTATTATCAAAACAACGTGACGGGCACGTTGGTACTGCTGGAAGCGATGCGTCAGGCCGGCGTTCACCGGTTTATCTTTAGCTCCTCCGCCACGGTGTACGGTGAAAATGCGCCGGTGCCTTATCGCGAGGATATGCCGATTGGCGGCACTACCAGCCCTTACGGTACCTCAAAATGGATGGTGGAGCAGATCCTGCAAGATTTTGCCAAGGCCGAACCGACATTTTCGATTATCGCGCTACGCTACTTCAACCCGGTAGGCGCCCATGAGTCGGGGCTGATTGGTGAAGATCCCAGCGGCATTCCCAATAACCTGCTGCCGTATATCGCGCAGGTCGCTATTGGCCAGCGTGAAAGCCTGAGCGTGTTCGGCGGCGATTACCCGACCAAAGACGGCACCGGCGTGCGTGATTACATTCACGTGATGGATGTTGCTCAGGGCCACCTGGCGGCGATGGACCACTTAAAACAGATCGCCGGTTTCAAAGCCTATAATTTGGGCTCGGGGGTAGGGTATTCGGTGTTGGAAATGGTGCAGGCTTTTGAGAAAGCCTCGGGGGTAACCATTCCCTACCAGATTTTACCGCGCCGTGCGGGCGATCTGCCTGCCTTCTGGGCCGATGCCAGCCTGGCGAAACTGGAGCTGGGCTGGCAAGTGCAACGCGGCCTTGATCTGATGATGCGCGATACCTGGAACTGGCAAAGTAAAAACCCGCAGGGCTACCGCCAATAGTTTTTCATCGACAGTAAAAAAGGGTTCAGCTTGCTGAACCCTTTGTTTTTAGTGCGGCGTAACGCTTAAGTCAGCTTTTGCTGCGCCCAGGCCAAACCGCTTTGGTATTCGGCCGGTAACAGCGGTGCCAAAGCCTGCAATGCCTGTTGCAACGCACCGGCGTCGGGATCGTTCAGGTTGAGATGCCCAACCTTGCGGCCCTCGCGCACCTCTTTCTCGTACCAGTGCAGATGCACCAGCGGTAACGCCAGCCACTGCTGATTTACCGCGGTACCGATCAGGTTGACCATCACCGACGGGGTGCTCACGACCGGCTTCGGCAGCGGCAGGGCGAGAATGGCACGCAGGTGCAGTTCGAACTGGCTGATAGACGCGCCGTTTTGCGTCCAGTGGCCGCTGTTGTGTACCCGAGGAGCCAGTTCGTTAATCAACAGACGATCGCCAACGATAAAACACTCCATCGCCATGACGCCGACGTAGTTCAGTTCATCAAGGATCGCCGTCAGCATCTGTTCAGCTTGCTGTTGCAGCGCAGGATTGGGCTGCGGCAACGCCACGCTGGTGCGCAGAATGCCTTCTTCATGCAGGTTATGGGTCAGCGGATAGAACACCGATTTACCGTCGTGTCCGCGTGCGCCGACCAATGAGACCTCGCCGGAGAAGTTAATCCCCTGTTCGACGATGCATTCGCCATAGGCATCGGCCGGCAGTTCGGCTTCCTGACCTGGGCGCAGACGCCACTGACCCCGGCCGTCGTAACCGCCGACGCGACGTTTAACGATAGCCAGTTCGCCCAGGGTCGCGAAAACCTGCGGCCACTCGGCGACGTCGGTCAGCAACTGCCAGGGGGCAGTGGCCAGGCCGAGCTGATCGAGTAACTGTTTTTGCGTCAGGCGGTCCGCCAGACGGGGGAAAATATCGCGGTTAACGAAGCTGTTGTGGGTCGCCAGCTCACGCGTCAGCGCGGTTTCCGGCCAACGCTCGATTTCGGCGGTGATCACGCTGTTTTGATAAGGTACCGCTTCCGGCTCGGCGTCGAGGCCAACCGGATAGACGGCGATCCCCAGCGGCTCACCGGCCTGGCGCAGCATACGCCCCAATTGACCGTTACCCAGTACGCAAACCGGCTTCATGCTTCCTCCCGCGGGTCCGGGTTATTCAGCACCTCGTCAGTCTGCGCCTGACGCCAATCGGCCAGGCGTTGCGCCAACTCAGCGTCATGCAACGCCAGAATTTGCGCTGCCAGCAGTGCAGCATTGGCGGCGCCGGCCTTGCCGATCGCCAGGGTGCCTACCGGAATACCGCGCGGCATTTGCACGATGGAATACAGGCTGTCCACGCCGCTCAAGGCAGCGCTTTGCACCGGCACACCCAGCACCGGCACCAGGGTTTTCGCCGCCAGCATGCCCGGCAGGTGCGCAGCACCGCCCGCACCGGCAATGATCACGTCGATACCCTTGGCGCTTGCCTGTTCGGCAAAGCTGAACAGCTTGTCTGGCGTGCGATGAGCGGAAACGACTTCGACATGGAACGGGACGTCGAGTGAGGTCAGGACTTCGGCCGCAAACTGCATGGCGGCCCAGTCACTTTTCGATCCCATTACAATTGCGATTTTAACCTCAGCGTGAGTGGCTGAAGCGGCGTTGGCTCCCATGGGTGTAAGGCTCCTGTAATTGTACAAACGACGGCCGATTGCCTGCGGCGGGAGGCCGAATGAGGGCGTAGAGCATACCATGAGCGAACGGCAAGGAAAACGGTTGCGTCGCCGGTTTTGATCGTCAAAAGCGCGAATTTTTATACCCGCGCGTGAAGTCAGAAGCTTAGAAAGGGAATTGGATCAGTTCGACGGCGTCGGCGCTGACTTTGATCATCGAGCCTTCTTCATGCCAGGCACCCAGCACTAAACGGTGAGCTTTGCCGTTGCTCAGCGTCAGCTCATGCACGGCCGGACGATGCGTGTGGCCATGGATCATCCAGTGAACCTGGTGGTTCAGCATGGTTTGCTCAACCGCCTGCGGGTTGACGTCCATGATGGCGTCCGATTTGTATTGGTTGCTTTGCCGGCTGCGGGCACGCATTTTAGCGGCGATCTTAAGGCGCCAGCGTAAAGGCATTGCTAGGAACAATTTTTGAATCAGTGGGTTGTGCACTTTTCGGCGGAACTGTTGGTAGGCCTGATCGTCGGTACACAGCGTGTCACCGTGCAGGATCAGGATTTTGCGGCCATACAGGTCCAGCACCTTTTCTTCCGGCAGCAGTTGCATGCCGCTGGCACGGGCATAGCGCTTGCCCACCAGAAAATCACGGTTGCCGTGGATAAAGTAACAGGGCACGCCTGCCTGTTGCAGCGTCTTCAGCGCCGCGGCGATTTCAGCATGCAGCGGTTCGGGATCGTCATCGCCGATCCAGGCTTCGAACAGATCGCCGAGTATGTACAGGGCTTCGGCGTGTATGGCATCTTGCCGCAAAAAACGCAGAAAACCGGCAGTAATTGCCGGTTCCTGTGCGCTTAAGTGCAGATCTGCAATGAACAGCGTGTTCATTCAGCTGCGATTACTCGCTGACGGTAACGCTGGTGACGATCACGTCTTCTACCGGTACGTCCTGGTGCATGCCGCTGCGGCCAGTTTTCACGGCTTTGATCTTGTTAACCACGTCCATGCCTTCAACCACTTCAGCAAACACGCAGTAGCCCCAACCCTGGGCGTTTTCGCCGCGGAAGTTCAGGAAGTCGTTGTCTGCTACGTTGATGAAGAACTGTGCGGTCGCGGAGTGTGGATCGTTGGTACGCGCCATTGCCAGGGTACCGATGGTGTTTTTCAGACCGTTGTTGGCTTCGTTCTTGATGGTGGCTTTGGTGTCTTTCTGGCTCATACCTGGCTCAAAACCGCCGCCCTGAATCATGAAGCCATTGATAACACGGTGGAAAATGGTGTTGTTGTAGAAACCGTCACGGCAGTAGTTCAGGAAGTTTTCAACGGTAACCGGTGCTTTGTCCGCGAAGGTGTTGATAACGATGTCGCCGTGATTAGTGTGGAAAGTAACCATAGTTTTAGTCCTAACAAGATGAAGTGAGATGTCACATGGAGCGAGTGAACTATCAGACCGCCGTTATAACATATCTCCTGTAATGAGTCAGCAGCGGCTAAACCGTGCTCAGGCTGTGGTAAATGGTGACTTGTTATATTATAACATTAGTGGCAATCGCTGATTTATCACCGTTTTCCACCTCTGAGCTCAGCAAAGCGCGGCCTTAACCTTGCATTAGATCAGGCTTCGGGTTTCAATACGCTGCTGGGTGAACAACCTTAACCCTGGTTATCATTTTTGTTATCACGCACACCACGGAATGTCCCGATGCTAAAGATTTTTAATACCCTGAGTCGTCAAAAAGAGGAATTTAAACCCATTCATGCCGGTAAAGTGGGCATGTACGTGTGCGGGGTAACCATCTATGACCTGTGTCATATCGGGCATGGGCGTACCTTCGTTGCTTTCGACGTGGTGGCACGTTATCTGCGCTATCTCGGCTACTCGCTGAACTATGTGCGTAACGTCACCGACGTTGACGACAAAATTATCCGCCGCGCGACTGAAAATGGCGAAAGCTGCGATCAACTGACCGCACGCATGCTGGCGGAGATGCACGCCGACTTCGATTCTCTGCTGATCGAACGCCCGGACATTGAACCGCGTGCGACCCAGCATATCGCCGAGATCATTGAGATCACCCAGCGCCTGATCGATCGCGATCACGCGTATGTGGCCAGCAACGGCGACGTGATGTTCTCCATCGACAGCGATCCGCAATACGGTTTGCTGTCACGCCAGGATCTGGATCAGCTGCAGGCCGGTGCGCGCGTAGAAATCGACGACGTGAAACGCAACCCGATGGACTTCGTGCTGTGGAAGATGTCCAAGCCGGGCGAACCGAGCTGGGCGTCGCCTTGGGGCGCAGGGCGTCCGGGTTGGCACATTGAATGTTCTGCCATGAACTGCAAGCAGCTTGGTACCCATTTTGATATCCACGGTGGCGGTTCCGATCTGATGTTCCCGCACCACGAGAACGAAATTGCCCAGTCGAGCTGCGCCCACGACGGCCCGTACGTCAATTACTGGATGCATTCCGGCATGGTGATGATCGACAAAGAAAAAATGTCGAAATCCCTGGATAACTTCTTCACTATTCGCGACGTACTGGGTTACTACGACGCTGAAACCGTGCGTTACTTCCTGATGTCCGGCCACTATCGCAGCCAGTTGAACTATAGCGAAGAGAATCTGAAGCAGGCCCGTACCGCTCTGGAACGCCTGTACACTGCGCTGCGTGGCACAGATGCCAACGCCCAACCGGCCGGCGGCGACGTGTTTGAAGCCCGTTTCCGTGAAGCCATGGACGACGACTTCAACACGCCGGAAGCTTACTCGGCGCTGTTTGATTTGGCGCGTGAGGTTAACCGTCTGAAAGCTGAAGACATGACGGCGGCGAACGGCATGGCTGCAGAGCTGCGCAAGCTGGCGAAGGTGCTCGGTCTGCTGCAGCAGGAACCTGAACAGTTCCTGCAGAGCGGCGCACAGGTCGATGATGGTGAAGTGGCGGAGATCGAAGCCTTGATCAAGCAGCGTAACGATGCGCGTAAAGCCAAAGATTGGGCGTTGGCGGATGCCGCGCGCGATCGCTTGAACGAGATGAACATCGTGCTGGAAGATGGCCCGCAGGGAACCACCTGGCGCCGTAAGTAATCCGCTTTAGGCTACAAACAAAAAAGGCGCTGAGTTAATCTTCAGCGCCTTTTTCTATGGAGCGGGGATTACGGCTTAACTACAACCTTACCGCCGTTAAACTCCACGACCTGATCGGCAACGATTTTGCAGCGTTTGCGCGTTTCGACTTTGCCGTTCACTTTCACCTGCCCATCGGCGATGACTTCTTTGGCGGCGCCGCCGCTTTCACACCAGCCCTGGAATTTGAGCAGGTCGCACAGTTCGACGTGCGGGTGATTATCCAGATTAAAAGTTTCCATACTGCCTTACTTATTTAGGTTGAACGTCGTGATATTCCTCGCAGGCCTGCAAGGTATTTTGGATCAGTGTAGCAACGGTCATTGGACCCACGCCACCCGGAACCGGAGTAATGTAGGCGGCGCGTTCGCTTGCGGCGTCAAAATCCACGTCGCCGACCACTTTACCACTTTCCAGACGGTTAATGCCGACGTCCACCACGATAGCGCCAGGTTTTATCCAGTCGCCCGGAATAAAGCCTGGTTTGCCGACCGCCACGACCAGCAGATCGGCGTTTTCAACGTGGTGGCGCAGGTTCTTGGTGAAACGGTGGGTCACGGTGGTGGTGCACCCGGCCAGTAGCAGCTCCATGCTCATTGGGCGGCCAACGATGTTGGACGCGCCAACCACGACGGCATTCAGGCCATAGGTATCGATATTGTAACGCTCGAGCAGGGTGACGATACCGCGTGGGGTGCAAGGGCGCAGTTTTGGCGCACGTTGGCACAGGCGGCCAACGTTGTACGGATGGAAACCGTCGACGTCTTTATCCGGATGAATACGCTCCAGCACCTTGACGTTGTCGATACCGGCCGGCAGCGGCAGCTGCACTAAAATGCCGTCGATCTCACCGTCGGCGTTCAGCCGATCGATCAGCGCCAGCAGTTCAGCCTCACTGGTGGTGGCAGGCAGATCGTAAGAGCGGGAGAGGAAGCCCACTTCATCACAGGCGCGGCGCTTGCTGGCGACGTAAATCTGTGAGGCGGGGTTCTCGCCAACCAATACGACAGCCAGGCCCGGAGCGCGTTTTCCGGCGGCCAGACGTTGTTTAACTTGCTCAGCCACTTCGTTTCTAACCTGCTGCGCAATCGTTTTACCATCAATAATCTTTGCTGACATCAGTGAGGAAATCCATCAATTAAGAAAAGCGGGGGATGACGCTATTTTGTCAGAAGCGGAGCGCGCTGTCAGGCGCTGAATCGCGATCGACGGTGTTTGCCTGGTGTGATTTACGCTTTTTTTATGCCAACGGCAGGATCCTCTACGCCTTTTTTACCGCTCGCTGCGTAAGCTGTGGCTACTCACACTGAGGGCGGGAGTCAAAATCATGATGCTCATTACCCGGTTGCACTTTTTACACCTGCCTGTTGATAGCCAGGCATGCCAACCAAGACACGTGGGGGAAACGGTATTCGATTCGTCCTTGCATCCGGCTGACGTTGCGCAGCTGATTGCCCTGCATCAGCTTGCCGCACACAAAACGCCGCCCTCATGGAGAACGCGCCTGGGCGCATTGTGCCGGAGGCTGCGTGCATGAGAAACATCAAAGGGATGGGTTTTATGCTGCTGGTATGGGGGCCAATGGCGCAGGCTTCGTTAAATGCCGCACCGATTAGCGCAGCTTTACTGCAGCCGTTATCGGCGGCTTGCAACCTGTTGGCGGCCCAGCATGCCGATTGGGGAAACATCAACGCGATGGTGCGCTCGGCTCGCGTTTGCCTGCAGCGTCCGGCAGAACAGCAACAGTCGGATCGTATGCCAGAACAGGCTGATGCCGGCCTGGTACAGCGTAACAGCAGCCTGTTACCGGACTTAACCCAAGGGAAATGACGCGGTTAACTCAATGCGGGGCGGCGGTAATGACTGAAAATTCATCATAAAGCACGGCTGCTGACGTAACGTCATGAAAAGGCATTGACTCAATGATCTCTGACCGTATAATCCAACCCGCAACTCCCGGTTGCCGCATCCCAATGCGCCCTTAGCTCAGTTGGATAGAGCAACGGCCTTCTAAGCCGTAGGTCACAGGTTCGAGCCCTGTAGGGCGTACCATTTTGAAGTCAACACACCTCTACTGAATTCGCTTTTTATCCTTTATACTCCCTGAAATTACTGAATTTTTCTGTCACGAGCTCTATCGAGGTCAACTCAGTTATACCCAAATCAAGTGGTATCTGGGGGCCTTTGCGGGGGCTCATCTCGTTCAATGGAAATTAGGGGCCCCTTTATGCTGACCCGCTCCCCGTATGTAGTGGTCAAGTAATATTGGCCACGGTTTTACAGTAAAAACGGTATCTGTTCTCTGATTCTTCCGGCGTCAGTCCACCGTTGTAATGGTGAGGCCTGACACTATTGTAGTAGTTCAATATATAATCACTGATTTGTCGCCGGGCCTCGTCCTTGCCTGCGTAACCATTCGCCGGTACCCATTCTGTTTTCAGACTGCGGAAGAAGCGCTCCATAGGGCTGTTATCCCAGCAGTTTCCCCGCCGACTGACGCTTTGCTTTATTCTGTAACGCCAGAGAAGTTGTTGATATTTCAGGCCTGTATACTGGCTTCCCTGATCGCTGTGGAACATCACATCACGCGGCTGGCCTCGCGTCTCATATGCCATCCGCAGGGCGCTGCTTATCAGCGCTGTATCAGCATTTTCTGACAGGCTCCAGCCAACCACTCTGCGGGCAAAAAGATCCATGACGACCGCCAGATAGCACCAGCGATTTCCTGCCCAGATATACGTAATATCTCCGCACCATGCCCTGTCAGGCTCCGGCACAGCGAACTGACGTTCGAGCAGATTCGGCAGGCATGTATGCTCCTGTCGGGCATTTTTGTACTGATGTTTTCCGGGCTGACAGCTGCTCAGGCTCAGGTATTTCATCAGACGCCCGGCCCGGTAACGGCTCATCGGGACACCGTTTTGAGTCAGCATTTCCGCAAGCGTGCGTGCGCCTGCAGAGCCCCGACTCTGGTTCCACGCCCGGCGTATTTCGCTGCACAACCTGACCTGCGCCGGATTAACGGTATCGCGTCGCTTTCGCCAGTACCGGTAACTACTGCGGTGTATTTCCAGAGCGGAACAAAGGCTGACAACCGTGTGGCTGTCACTCAGTCTGGCAACTATCGTGAACCGTTCAGCGAGTCGGACATCAAGAGCGCGGTAGCCTTTTTTAATATCGTATTCTGTTCCTCCAGACGGCGAATCTGCTTTTCCAGCTCTCGGATTCGTTGCTGCTTTGTGGAGATAGGCGTCGCAGAGGGCGTGATGCCCTGGCGCTCTCGCCGGAGCTGGCGTACCCAGCTCTCAAGGGTGGTAGAGCCGACATTCATCGCTTCACTGGCTTGTCGATATGAGTAGCCCTTATCAACAACCAACTGCGCACATTCCAGCCTGAACTCAGGGGTGAAAGTACGCTTAGTTTTTTTGTTCATTAAGTCACCTGTTTTGTGTTGAGGTGAGGATATCACCTTTAATCAGGTGGCCAAATTTACTGTGCCACTACAACCGCTCATGACTCATAACTACCCATGAATGGCCGTTGTCTTTTGAAAGCAAACGCCAGCAGCGGGCCACTGCAGTGTTAAGTTGTTATGCTGGTATGTTCGTGCAGGTGTCTTTTTGCCAGCCTTATAAAGGGGCAGCACATAGGCAAACTGGTCATCAGAGTTTCATAGCCTGAGAAACATAACTGCTTATTGCTATATTCCCTTTCAGAATTCTTTATTATGGAATTAACCCAATCAACTGCTCAGGTCTGCTATGCAAAATAAACTGGAAGTGCTGCGTATATTTTGTACTGCCGCAGAATCAAGAAACTTCAAAGATGCCGCGATACTTCTGGGCATTTCACCTCAGGTGGTGACTCGTGCGGTGAAAGAACTCGAACAGCAGCGCGGTGAGATTTTGTTTTACAGGAGCACCCGGCAGATGAAAATTACTGCCGATGGTGAGCGTCTGGCGCAATATGCCCGGAAAGCCGTTAATGCTGTCGATAGGTTGTTGACGGTAAAAAAGCAGCCAAAGTCTGATGAGATGCGGGGAACCGTTCGGCTGACGGTGTCCTCCGTGTTTGGCCGTAAGTTTATTATTCCGGCATTAACGCAATTTTCCCGCCGTTACCCGGATATTGTCGTGGACTGTATTCTGACGGACACACACAGTGATGTGATTGACGAGCGGATAGACATTGGTATTCGCTTCGGTTTTTTACCCGATAACCGTTATGTGGCTCGCGAGCTGGCCAAAATCCAATTCTTCTCCGTCGGCACGCCTGAATTGATAAGCCAGACAGGAATGCCAAAGCATGTTGATGAGCTTGATTCATTTCCCCTGACAGCATTGATTGATCATAAAACAGGGCGTTACTGGTCATGGAGTTTCAAAGACTCGCGAACTTTTACGCCGTCGAACCCACGCTTTATTACCGATGATCTGGAGGCTGAGTTTCAGGCTGTGCTAGATGGCGTCGGTTTTGGACACATGCCAGGTTTTCTGGCGCTGCCCTACTTAAAAAGCGGCCGCTTGATTCAGATTCTGGAAAAAAATTCATCCTCAAGCTGGGGGCTCTATCTTTACCTACCACAGCGCGGACCGACATCATTACGGATCCGGACGTTATTCGATTATCTGGCAGACGTTTTAGCAAATATGGAAACCTGACCTTACACCGGCCAGGTAGGGGGCTTTTTAAGGGGTATCCACACGAACAATGATCTTACCGATCTGCTGATTCGACTCCAGATAACGATGAGCCTCCTGCATCTGCCCGAAGTTAAATATTTTATCCAACTGAGGTTTGAGATACCCGGCCTCAATACCTCTTAGGATGAAACGTATTGCCTTTTCCCGAATGATGGTTTCATGCAGCACTTCGAGGAACAGGAATCCCCGAATTGTCAGACTTCTACGTAGTGCAATCTTAAGCGGAAACGGTGTTGCTTCGGGGCTCAGTGCACCATGTATTACCAACCGACCTCTCACAGCCATCGCTTTGGCAATCTGTTCAACCTGTGGCCCACCGACGGCATCAAACGCAGCATTGAGATATTCACCCCCCAATCTCGATACAATTGCCTGGTACAAGTCTGGCTCATCTTCACTGGAAATAACATCATCAACTCCGAGAGCTAATAAATGCTGTTTTTTCTCTACGGTGAGTGTGCTGGCAATCACTCTGGCACCCGCGGATTGTGCAATCTGAATGGCAGCCAGACCCACACTACTTGATGCCGCAGTAACTAACAGCGTTTCGCCTTTTTTCAACCCGGCAGCATGTATTATCCCTCCATAGGCGGTGAGATATTGCATCCAGATTGATGAGGACTGTTCCCAACTGAGATTGACCGGTTTATGGACCAGTAGAGATGCGGGGAGAACAAGTTTATCGGCACAGGTTCCAAAACGTGCAAGGCTGGATGATGGCAAAATAGACACATGATCGCCGGGAGAAAAGTGTTCGACACCTTCTCCTGTCGATACAACAACGCCTGCACCTTCATAACCAAGGCGTGAAGGAAATTCCGCTTTCTCAATGTACGTCCCGCGACGAAACATAACATCTGCCCTGTTGAGGCCAATAGTTTTCATCTGAATCAATACTTCCCCTTGGGCTGGTTCATCAAGGGGAAGATTTTCCAGTTCCAGAACATCGACATTACCCGGGCGTTGAAAACGCCAGGTTCGTGCCTGTAACTGCTTATTCAACATCAATGACCACCTTGATGAATGCTGAACCATCTTGCACCGCATGGTGTGCGTCGATTGCCTGATCGAGATTGAAATGACGGACGTCGATAATAGGGTGAATTTTACCGTCTTCAATCAGGCGGGTAGCGGCTGCCAGTATCTCACCATGATGAGCGCGAGCTTCTCCGGATAGCATTGGCATCAGTACAAATACGGCGGACAGTGTGGCACAACGTAACGACGATACTGCCAGATTATGTTCAGCGAACGCTGCACAACTGGTGATATGCCCGTAATGTCGGGCCATGCCCAGCGAATCTTGCAGAACCTGGCCACCTACAGTGTCATAAACAATGTCAAAACCCAGGCCTTCGGTGCAGTTGTTCACAATATCTTCCGCTGAAAGCATTGTGTAATCCAGCGGCGTTGCACCCAATTTATCGATCAGGGATTGTTTAGCCGTTGAACCTGTGGCCCAGACATTGGCACCCATGGTTTTTGCCAGTTGAACAACCATGCAACCAACACCACCTGCGCCACCCTGAACCAGCACATTCTGCCCCGCTTTTACCTTCGCATTATCGACCAGACCTTCCCAAGCGGTTAAAAAGGTTAACGGGATGGCAGCGGCTTCACGCATGGATAAATTACGGGGTTTAAGTGCCAGTAAATCGACATCAACCACAGTATATTGAGCAAGAGAGCCCTGCAGTCCACGAACACCACCGGTCAAGCCATAAACTTCATCTCCGACGATAAATCGCTTGACGCCTTCACCAACGGCAACAACAACTCCCGCCATATCAGTACCCAGCACAGCCGGTAGATCTGGCATAGCATAAGGGGCTTCACCGAGGCGAATTTTATAATCAATAGGGTTAACACCACTCGCATGTATCTGTACCAGAACCTGACCTGCTCCGGCGGTTGGTACAGGCAACTGAGCCAGGATAAATTGTTCGTCAGTAAAATTTTCCAGCATGAGCGCTGTCATCATCGTATTCATAAAGTTAATCCCTGAAATAGAAGATGCAATGCACTATATCAACGGCGATGATTTTAAAAAATGAAACATTATGGATTTGATAATTCCATAAAATGGCATAAACAAGTAGATGTGTAAATGGCTGACCAACAAACACAGCCCTGCTTGTTAATTCTTAAAACAGCAGATCCGATTGCCACCACCAAAAACTAGCAATCAACATGCAGGGATATGGGGTAGGCTATAGACGTTTTGTTGATCTCCAACCGGAATGTCGGCGCTATGTTGCCCTTCTTTTGTAGACTATCCATTATCACGATGAACCTGAGATGGAGTCTATCGATGAAAGCGGCGGCTCAATATCGACAAACCCGCTAAGGAAAGCATCACTCTCAGGCAAAGCAAATACCTGAACAATCTGGTTGAGCAAGATAACCATAATATAAAACGCCGGAGTAAACAGATGCTGGTATTCAAATCGTTTCGCCGAGCACAGACGCTGCTGGACGGCATCGAACTGCTTTACATGATACGCAAAGGGCAGTATCAGCATCCGTACGGGGATGTCTTGTCCCCGGCGGAACAATTTTATCTGCTGACTGTCTGAAATAAGAGTAGTCTGACCTTTGCTGACCTCATGTGGTTAATGCGACAGAGCTCTGTACAGAGCGGAGAGTAAGAATGAAAGCTAAAATATTATTTTTGGTATTAACGCTGTCCTGCATCAACAACGCTCCGGCAGCAAATAAAATGTTAAGTCCCAATGAAAACGTTTTAGTAAATTACATTGATAAGCATAAAAAAGACCAACTTAAATTATTAGAGAACCTGGTCAATATCAATAGCGGCACGGGAAACAGCCCCGGAGTTGAAAAAGTTGGGGAGCGGGTCAGAACTGAGTTAGATGACTTGGGTTTCAAAACACAGTGGGTGAATCTCCCCGTCTCAATGAAACATGCCGGTAGTTTAGTCGCTACGCATAGCGGTCCGGGAAAGAAAATTTTGATAATTGGCCACCTCGATACCGTTTTCCCTTCCAGTAGCCCTTTTCAGTCATTCACGATTTCGCCAGATCAACTATCAGCAACAGGACCGGGAGTCATTGATGATAAAGGTGGCATCGTTGCGATTTTATATGTACTCAAAGCACTGAATCAAGGAGGAAAACTGAAGAATGCCAATATAACGATAGTCCTTACCGGGGATGAGGAACAGGCAGCAAAACCGACCTCCATCTCACGTAAAGCCCTGCGTGAAGCCGCTCAAGGCAGCGACATTGCACTGGGATTCGAATTCTCGCTGGCCGAAAATCAACTGGTGACAGGAAGAAGAGGACTGAGCGAATGGTACCTTTCTGGCAGTGGTAAATCAGGACATTCTTCCCAAATATTCCAGACTGCATCAGGTGATGGTGCCATTTATGAAGCGGCACGGGTACTGAACAGTTTTCGTACCACCCTTTCGAATATACCGGGGTTAACGCTGAATCCAGGGATTATCCTGGGAGGGCAGAGTGTTAACGAAGATACGCAGAAAAACATCGGTAACGCCAGCGGGCAGAAGACAATCATTGCAGCTCAAACACTTGTGCATGGTGATTTGCGGTTTTTATCGGATGAGCAGAAACGCATGGCTGAACAAAAGATGCGTGAAATTACGATGACCCCGTTACCACTAACCTCAAGCCAGTTAATATTCAACAACATAATGCCTGCTATGCCAGAGACAAATGCTAACAGGCAGCTTTTAACTGAGTTCAGCGATATTAGTGTGGCTTTGGGGGGAGCGAGCTTACAGGCTGTGCCGGCCGCTGAACGCGGGGGAGCAGATATTTCTTATATTGCACAATATGTTGTCGCCAGTATTGATGGCCTTGGCCCCTGGGGCAAGGGAGCTCATAGCCAGAATGAGACACTGGAAGTCACGTCTCTCTCTGAAGTGACTAAAAGAGCGGCTATTTTTATCAGCCGCCAATTGAATTAGTCATTTAACAAAGTTCCGTGATTTGGTTAAAAAAGAGCTTAACGAATGGAAGGGACTTCTCCTGACTATGCGCCTGATTAACTCTTGTGCAAAGGGTGTATGTACTGGTTTATATCGCGTTCCGCATGGCTAAAATCACCATAACTGCCTTTGGGAAGCCATTCACTTTTAAGACTACGAAAGACTCTTTCCATCGGTGAATTATCCAGGCAACTCCCCCGCGCCCCAGACTTTACATTACTCCATAATATTATGGTAAGTTTATGTATCTATTGCTTTTATTTATCTCCGCTTGACCGCAGGCAGCCATCACGCGGGTATGTTTCAGAGCATTAACACCAAATCCTCATCCGCTGTTAAAAAGAGAAGGTTGAACTGATAACCCAGCGTGATTTTAGTCAACGACAAGCGTGAGCGCGAAATAGCACCATTTGTCCTGTAGGCGAAAAAACTGATGTCGCCACACCAGATGCGGTTTGGCCCTACGGGGTTAAAATGCCGATTCAAGACGTTTGGTAATGCAGGGCTGCTATCTGCGTTTACCCCGTAGCGATGGCTTTAGTAGGGGCTACTCCATCTGCAAAGCTTTGACCCTGGGGCCGAACCCTATTGTCATGGCATTATGATCTTGTTTTTGTATCAGAGAGGGCACAACTCAACTAAATGGTAGGAAGACTAGGGTTTGTTTAACTTAAAAATGCAAGTTAACAATGAATTATCAAACATAGTTTAATAACTAATCCTAGTGAGGCTCAACATGAATAATATCTTTTCTGGTTTTGACGCTAAAATCTTGGCCGAGGTATTTGGTGTAAGCCGCGAAACAGCAGTGAAACTCCAACTGGAAAGCACCAAGCAAGGTAATTTGCTGACAGTCGTGCAGGCGTTGGTTCTTCAGAATCCGATTGGGCTGTAAGCAACCCAGAGTCAGGGGCTGCGTGCAACTGAAGGAAGAATGCATAAAATTTCCCAAAATATAATTCAAGGCCGCATAAGCGGCCTTTTTCATTTCTATCACCCTGCATCGGGGCAGAGTCCCGGGAGGGGAAGTTATGGAAATGCCAAATGGTCACCATAGCCGGGATGACATCAGTGACATTCTCGCAGCTTTCTCACCGGCGGGAACTGGCTTGCCAACAAAACGCCGAGCAGGGAAATATGTTTGTGCAGCAGTCAGGATCGATCACCATCTTGCACACGGAAGACACTCGAACTTGCGCAATCATGGCAAAACATCAGCAGAGTGAAATCTATCAGCGGAAATATCAGGATGCGATCAAAAACAATAAATGCGCTGCTGAGCGCATCCCTGATGATTGAGTGGAACGGATATAAACGTCGCCAGCGCCAATCGTCTTTCTGCTCCCTGAATCACTATTCAGCCTTACGAACAATCAGCGTTGCAAGGTGATATCAGGGTAATATCGGCAGTTATACGTTGGAATTGAAACCAGCTTTATCAATCTCACCAACCCAGTATCCAGTCTGATCCAATGGTGTGAGAATCGCACACATTGAAAAGAGCGTTCTATTAAATTGCAATATGATTTCTCTGCACTTGCCAATATGAATTATACGAATATGAATAATTAGCTTCTGTAAGGAGGGGATCGTGGGATGCATTGTTTGTGAACTAAAGAGCTCAAATAACTATGAAGTGAAAACAGAAGAGGATTATAGGTTAGCTCTATCTCTTGCATCGGCAGGGTTGATCACTCTTTCATTTGGTGGGGAAGGGGCTTCGTGTTTAAAAATAAAAAATAAGTTCATCCCTGTATACATTTGCTCGGCGACTTATAAGTTAAAGATGATTTTGGGAAAAGACTTGATTTAGAATTTAAATTTAGCATAAACAATTACTTGCATTTGCACGACGTTCTGCGATTAGCCTGATGGTATTGCAGGGGCATTCAGTGCGTGTCATCGACAATGCTGACGTATAATCCTGCTCAATAGTAGGATCCTATGTCATACAATCTCGGAAATTAACCAAAAGAAGAATATAGACAAGGTGAACCTGGATCTTACGGCGCCAGGTTTAGCGAAAAAAGAGCGTATTAACCAGCCAGTGATAGCTATTAGGTGGAGAGAGAGCAGCCTAGAGATCTGCATCAATACTTTCTTGAGCGTGTGGCACATTGGACTACTTAGAGGTGAGTATAAGGCTATCAATAGGATCCGAGCCGATTTATCAGAAAATGGCAGAAGCCAACCATAATAAATAACAGAACCCGCTACGGCGGGTTTTTAAATGGGAGCAATTCATGGAAAAAAAGAAAAGGATGAAAGCCATGAAAGGGCCATATCCTCCACTGCAGTTTATTGAAGGCCATCAGCTTACTCATATATCGGCCAGATTCCTACGAACAAGGTACGTGAGTGGGGGCAACGATAATTCTTCAGCGATAGTTGAGCCGTTGTTCAGTGGTGGTTAACAGAGTGGTCGGTTACGAAGGGAACGGCGTAATACGTTGCTGTATTTTTCACCGGATCTTTAGGTACAAATAACCATATATGATGATTGCCAACCTGTCGCTGCAGAATTGCGCGATAGGTGTCGTTGAGAGCGACAACTATCGCGCGGCCAGATTTGCTACCCTCTGAGCACCAGCCTTGGCAGCATGAACCTTGCTGCAAGTGTTCAGTCCCCTAGACTTCTCGCACAAACGCTAGCCAATATGATCCACAGAAAATGAATCTATAATGGCCCCCTGAGCGGCTCATGATGTGTTAGTGCATTCAGACGCTTGCCTGCGGTTTGCCGGAGAATACTGACTAAGGGTTTTTTCTATTATCCAGACTAAACCCGCCAGCCCCTAAGAGAAACAGGGCGATAAAACCACCGGACATCGTGATGTTTTTCATCAGCATCAACTGACTTTGTAGGTCGGGACCACTGTGAAAAATCAGTCCTGAGATGATACAGAATCCGAAGAACAGAATGGCGACAATCCTCGTCTGAAAGCCCAGTAAAAGAGCCACACCGCCGCCTAGCTCGGTTAATATCACCAAAGGCAATAATATTGCTGGTACGCCCATCGACGCCATATACTCAGCTGTCGCGTTATAAGCCGAAATTTTACCTATTCCAGCAATAATGAATACAGATGAAAGAAGTACTCTCATTAAAACTGACACTAAACCGAAGAATAATTTGTTGTCGATGATATTGTCAATTTTGCCTTTTATAGACATTAACGCTTCCTCAAAATATTAAATAATATACACATTAAAAATCAACGGCCAGTTTGTAATTACACACCGGGCCGCGTATTCAATGGCTCGCTGATGGTGGTGGCTAAACCCTGGGCTGGGGGAGTAATAGTTGTGGCCTGAATAAAAGTAAAGAGTGCTTAAACAACAAACTAACGACGTTATTACCCCCCGCATTACGCTCACATCTTCTTATTCTCAGTGCTCGCCTGCTTATTCTCAGGGCTCGCCTGCTTATTCATGATATCGTGCTCAGCGGGAGGGTTACCATATAATTGACGTAAGGATTTTGGTATATGCCCATTGTTATCGATTATATTATAATGCTCACCCACTTCAGCCGTCAGTAATGTACTGCCGGATAAGGCCTTTAAGTTAGGGTCGCTAAATAGCGCCCAAACCACGCGTCCACAGAATTCAGGGCTCTCAAATCCTAATGTGTCACGGAGCGCGCGCGTTTTCGGGTCTGAGTTGGCAAGCTCAACCATCGTCTCTGTGGCTACGAAACCTGGCCATAGGGATACGGCGGAAACGTTAAAGGGGGCGAAGTGCTCGGCGTAGGAAGCGGCCAATTTATCCTGGCCTGCCTTTGAAGCGTAATAGGCTGGATCATGCACCTTCGCATCGGCATAGAAAGATACGTTGACGATTAACCCGCGCCCACTGGCAAGCAACAAGCGCGCCGCATGCCAAGTCGCAACATGATGGGAACGTAAGCCAACATCCAGTATATCGGCAAGATGGATGGTGGCTTCCCAAAAGGGTTTCACTCCCATTTGGCTGTTAAGCGTGGTGGCATTATTGACGAGGATATTGAGATAACCGTGCTTCTGCTCCACCTGTTTAAATAGGCGTGCTATCTGTGCATCGTCAGACATATCGCAAACAACCGCTACTCCTTGCCCCCCCGCGTGGGTTATTTCACTGACCACCTTTTCGACTGACTCCTGGTCACGACCCGTAACATAGACAATCGCACCTTGCCGTCCCAGTTCCTTTGCTATTCCCTTACCTATTCCCTTGCTTGATCCTGTAATAACGGCGATGACATCTTTTTCTGTTTGCATTATTTGCTCCTGATGACAAGGGCCAGGGCCTTCATCTTCGCTTAAACGGTGACAACAATTTTGCCTAGCTGGGTGTTCGCTTCTAGATATTGATGTGCCGCAACTATCTGATCAAACACAAAGGATTTCGCTATAACCGGCTTTAATTCGCCACGACTAAGCGCCGCCAAAATAAAGGTTTTAGCTTTGGCGAGGCGCGCCGCATTTCCTACAATTTCGCTGTAAGCAAATCCCCTGATCGTCAGGCCTTTCGGGATCGCCAAACTTGCCGGGAAAGGGGTGTTTTCACCGCTCAGATTGCCGTACGCTATCAGCGTGCCTCCGGGCGCCAAGATCTCGCATAGCGTGGGCACACCTTCCCCCCCAATACAATCGAAGATAACTCGCGGCGGCCTATCGCCGGTGATTTCTTTAACTTCAGCTACGCTTTTCTCACCCTGGGAAGTGACAACCCATGATGCACCGATATCGAGTAACGCCTGGCGTTTGGATTCGGTTCTTGAGGTTGCTATCACCCGAGCGCCAAGCATGTTGGCAATTTGAATCGCGGCGATACCAACGCTACTGGAAGCGGCAGTGACCATGACATAGTCGTCAGAGGTCACTTCTGCAACGTCAATCAGTGCCCCATATGCCGTGATGTACTGCATCCACGCCGAGGCCGCTTGCTCCCAGGATAAATTTTCCGGATGCTTAACCACGTAACGGGCTGGGTAGTGAATAGTTTCACCATAGGTGGGCCACCGATCCATAGCCAGTGAAGGGATAACACTCACCGCGTCGCCAGGGATAAGGCCTTGCACTTGTGCACCAACGGCCTCGATAATCCCGGCCGCTTCATAGCCCATTCGCTGCGGAAATACCGGAGGAAATGCATACTTACCGCGACGCAGTAGCGCCTCCGCCCGATTTAAACCGATAGCTTTCACCTTAATACTGACTTCATCGGCGGCTAAGGCAGGGAGAGCCACGTCCACAATTTTTAATACATCTGGTTCACCGACACGATCAAACTGGATAACCCGCGCCATTTTGTTCCCCTTTATATAAAACACGTAAACTAATACGAATTTATGACTGGAGTTTTTGACACAAAAATAAGTGTAATTTTATGCCTGTTCCATTATTTCATGCGTATCACGGTTTTCCCCCGATATCCTCCGCTCTTGACGGAGTCCAGCGCTAACGAAGTATCCTTTAAATAAAATACTCGCGGAGGCGTGAAGGGAATCTCACCTTTGGCAATCTCTTTCGCAATAGAATTCAATTTGGCAGGGTCAAATTTCATTTGAAAAAATGTCCCTTTTCCTGGTTGGCTATCAGGTGTTTTTTCTGCGATATCAACGGCAACTGAACTTACAATTCGACCGTTTGGCGCCAGAGTGTTCCAGAGTGCTTCCAGGGAACCTCCACCTACCAAGTCAAGAACGAGGTCAACTCCCTTTATCATCGATAAGGCATGAGCGTCGTTATAGTCAACGACATCTGTGGCACCCAATGACTTGACATAATCTCTGTTTTTTTGCGAAGCCGTAGCGATGACCTTTGCCCCTGCGCGATGAGCCAAAGGAATAGCCAAAGAGCCTACTCCGCCAGCCGCACCCTGGATCAATACGGTTTGCCCAGCCGTTAATTCCCCGATATCAAATAACCCCGTCCACGCCGTCGAGCCAGCAACCGGCAGGGTTGCTGCGACGGTTTCGTCCAGATCATCGGGAATGGGGATTAACAGTTCCGGCTCAATTTCTATCGTTTCGGCAAATGCCCCACGGTTCACAGGCTTCCCTATCACGCGATCGCCGACGTTGAAGGTGGTGACGCCAGCCCCCACTTCAACAATCTTTCCTGCGAACTCGCCACCCAAAATACAGGGAAAAGTTAATGGGAATATATGTTTAAGCAGGCCATCACGCAGTTTCCAGTCTAATGGATTAACCCCTGCGGCGGCGATCTCCACAATGACCTTGCCCGGTGAGACTTGGGGCCTGTTGATGGGCTGAATTTTGATCGTGCCCTCAGCGCCATAACTATACATAACTGCTGCTAATTGCTGATTCATGTTGATCTCCTAAGCTATTTTTTCACTATATCCGTACCAATAATAATTAATAAGATGCTAAATTATGGACGCCGAGGACCAAAAATGAGACAGCTCATGAATATGAATGCATTGCAGGACTTCATAAGTGTGATTACACACGGCAGCTTCAGCGCGGCAAGTCGCGCAACGATGACGCCTAAAGCCTCTATTTCACGGCGGATCCGTCAGTTGGAAGATGAACTGCAAACGCGCTTGTTTGAACGTACGAATACCGGTTTCACCTTGACCGCCGAAGGAACCCTGCTATTCGAACGGATAAAGCCTTTGGTTAACGAGCTCAACGACATCAAAACTGACATGATGGAACAGACCGGTAGCCCCTCAGGAAAATTACGGATTAGCGTTCCTCCCGTTATCGCATTTGATACCTTGGGTAAACTGGCTGCTCGTTATAGAGCGCTTTACCCATTGGTCGAACTTGAACTTATTGCTGACAGCAGATTGGTTGATCCTATTCGAGAAGGTTTCGATGCCGTTATTCGTGTAAATCCGATGGCGGATGAAGAGATGATAGGTATAAAAATATTCAAAGAGACATTAATATTTGTTGCGTCACCGCAATATAGGGAACAACTGGCTTTGGGAGACCCGCTCACGGAACTTCCTTTCATCAGTATTGGAACGCACTGGAAACCGAATCAAATTAGTACCGTTTTGGATGGGGAACCACGACATTTCAATGTGAACACGGAGTTATATATCTCCTCTCCGTTTATCACCCGTTCCACCCTCATTTCGGGAGTCGGTTCCGCACTGCTACCGGAAGCTTTGGTCGCCGATGACATCAAAGCCGGCAGGTTGCTTCACCTGGGGGTAAGTGAACAGCCAGAGCTGATTTTATGGTGCCTTTATCCGAGTAGGCGCTATGTCACCGGAAGATTAAGAGCCTTTATTGATTTATTGAAGGAAACATTTTCACAGGAAAGCAGTATTCATCATTAACGGTTCGAAAAACAAAACCGGCGATCCTGTCGGGTAAGCAGTGAATGATGGCTGCACTTAAGCGTGCAAGCAGCCATTGAACCGCCTGCAACGCTGTCCTCCAGTCCCTGGCTCGAAAATCCATTTAATTACCCGGCTAACGACTATGTTGGCTGCCGACGCTGTGCTAGTTTCTGTAGCAAATCATCAGAATGCAGGACATAACATGTTGAGTTTGTTTGTTTACGGGACGTTAGGGCCAGGGCGGCCAAACGCGCACATCATGGAAAGCATCGGCGGAAGTTGGGAAGAGGGCAGTGTGGGGGGAACGCTGCTGAATGCAGGGTGGGGCGCCGAAATGGGCTATCCGGGCATCGTGCTGGATAACAGCGGCAGCCGGGTTCAGGGTTTTCTGTTTCGTTCCGACAATCTTGCCGCCCACTGGCAAACCCTCGATGAATTTGAGGGAGAAGGTTATGAGCGGGTGGCCGTCAGTGTGACTACAGCAAGTGGCGACGTCGTCGATTCGTTTATCTACATGCTGAAGCAATAACGCCGCTGCCGTTGTTTAGCTCGGGAACGAGCCATCTCGTTCCCGAAATGCGGCGGTTACCGGTTCGGCAAACAGAAAAACGACTGCGCGTTCTCACCCAAAATCTGACGCTTACTTTTCTCCGGCAAGGCAGAGCTGCTGACCAAATGGCCAATCTGTTGTTCCCCCAGCGGGAAGGGAGCATCGGAGCCCAGCATGACCCGTTCCGCACCCAGGGTATCCACCAGAAGCTCTAGCGCCCGTGGATCGAACACCGCGGAGTCGACGGAGAAGCGATCCAGATAGCTTGACGGTTTATGCGGGCAATCTTCTCGCACGATATCGCGCTGCTCCCAGGCGTTATCAACCCTCCCCATCAGGTAAGCAAAGCTGCCGCCCCCGTGGGCAAAGCAGAGTTTCAGGCTGCGCGGCAAGCGTTCGAAGGCGCCTGAGAGGATCAAAGAGAGGATCGCCAATTGCGTTTCCGCCGGCATTGCCACCAGCCAGGGCAGCATCCATTTCTTCATACGCTCCGCGCCGCCCATCATATCCCAGGGATGTACCAGCACCGGGATACCCTCGTGGGCGCAGTGGGTCAGAAAGACGATCAGCGATTCATGGTCCAGATCCTTTGCTCCTACGTGATTACCTATTTGCACGCCAATATGACCACACTCTTTTGCCCGGCTGGCTTCGCGGCAGGCGGCCTCGCTGTCCTGCAGGGGAACCTGCGCCAGCACCTTCAGCCGTCGCGGATTGGCAGACGCCATCTCCAGCGCCCGATCGTTCATCAATTGGACCCAGGGCAGGGCGCGATCGAGAGCGACGTCATAGGCAAACATGACCGGCGTGGCGCACATGATCTGAATATCGATCTGCTGTTCATCCAGCTGTTCCAGGCGGCGTTCGGCATCCCACAGGGCGTCATAGACCGGCCGGAAAGGCTTATCATTGAGCATGATCTGGCCTTCGCGCCCGTGGATTGCCAACCAGGGAGCCCGCTCAACATCCAGCCTGGCAGCCTCTTGTTGGCTGATTTTAGGGAAAAAATGCGAGTGGATATCTATTTTCATCGGGTTTCTGTTGCCTTCAGTGTGCGATGCCAGGTTTGTGCATCGCGGCTTGGGTGGATCTCGCCGCACTGGCTGCAGCGGCGTTCTTCATCGCTGGTTGCATAAAATTGTTCATAAACCGGGGGGAGATCCGCCACGATGCTCTTGAGGTTCATTTCATATCTTTTGATCAGGTTGCCGCAGGCCGCGCATGACCACTGTATGGCGTCCGGCTCATTTTCCGGGCGCATCCGTTCCAGCACCAGGCAAAGGCTGCCCTCTTCCGGGCGTTGAGGAGAATGAAGCACATGGGGTGCCATCAGGAAAATGTCCCCTTCACGCAGGTCGATGCGGTCATAACGGCCGTCATCCCAGATGTTCAGATAGGCATTCCCTTTAAACTGGTAGAAGAACTCCTCTACCGGGTTATCGTGAAAATCGGTGCGCTGGTTCGGCCCGCCGACGACGGTGACCATGTAATCGCTGTCCTGCCAGATCTGTTGGTTATTGACCGGAGGCTTGAGCCGATGCGCGTTACTGTCTAGCCAAGTATTGAAGTTGAGCGGAAATCCATATTTGAAGTTAGACATTGTTATTCTCCGATTCGTAGGGCAGAGGATATGCACAGGTTATTTTTGGGGCTTATAGGCGATGGCCTTGATTTCAATTAACAAGTGCGGGTGGGGCAGTTGATGCACCGCCACGGTGGTGCGGGTTGGGCCGTCGTAGTCAAAATAGTCGGCATAAACCGCGTTATAGCCAGCAAAATCGTTCATATTGACGAGAAAAGCGCTGATCTCGACAACATCATTCAGGTCGGCTCCGACACTGCGCAGGATGTCGCGAATATTATCGAGCACCGCGCGAGTCTGAACGTCGATAGCCAGGCGGGTTGCACCCATGGCATCGGCTTCGGCCCCGGCAATACTGTTGTCCGGCAATCTGGCACTGGTGCCGGAGACAAACAGAAAGTCGCCGGCCCGTTTCACGTGTGGAAAACGTCCGCGCGGGGCGGCTTTTCCCTTAACAACCACAGCCTGGTTAGTCATAGCTGGCCCTCGGTATGAAATGCCGTTCGCCCAAAACCGGAAATATCGACGCTGACATGTAGCCCGGGGCGTAAAGCTTCTGCTGCGGTTGCCGCGCCAGCGAGGATCACCGAACCGGCAGGCAGTACGCGTTCTTGTTGATGCAGCAGGCTGGCGATCTGTACCAGTGCACGCAATGGATGCCCAAGAATAGCTGCGGTGCTGCCAACCTGCACCGGACGCCCATGAAAGTTCATCACCACACCAAGGTTATCGATGGCGCGCTGCGGGTTCTGCAAGGCCCCCACGACGAATTTGGCGGATGAGCAGTTGTCGGCAATCACGTCCTCAAGGGTGAAGCGGAAATCGCGGTAACGGGAATCGATAATCTCCAGCGCAGGGCATACCCCTTCAAGCACCCGGCCGGCTTCGGCCAGGGACAGCGGGCCATTGATCTCTTTGCCGGTGATAAAACAGAGTTCAGGTTCCACGCGCGGGTGGATCAACTCGCGCAGATCCAGTGTTCCTCCTTCTTCAATCTGCATGGCATCGGTCAGTTCTCCCCAAATAAGATGGTCAACGCCCATCTGCTGCATTTTGGCGCGGCTGGTGAAACCCAGCTTCAGGCCGACGCGACGCTCTCCACGCTGCTCGCGCAGCCGGATCCCTTCAGCCTGAATCCGATAGGCCGTGGGAAGATCCAGAGCCTGCTGTCCGGTTAACTGTGCGGTGGCTTGCTGGCTGAGTGTGGCCTGGTCTAGCTGAGTGGCCAGTGCGGTAAGATCCATGATTTTGCTCATGCAATGTTCTCCTGAAGCCTGTTTCGCTGGGCCAGCAAATCCAGGGCGACGTCAACGATCATATCTTCCTGGCCGCCGACCATACGCCGACGGCCGACCTCCAATAAGATATCGGCGGTTTTAAGTTGATACTGCTCCGCCGCCTTTTCGGCATGGCGCAGAAAACTGGAGTAGACGCCGGCATACCCCAGCGACAGGCTCTCACGATCGACGCGTACCGGACGATCCTGCAATGGACGCACCAGATCGTCTGCCGCGTCCATCAGTTGCAGCAGGTCGCAACCGTGGTTCCAGCCCAAACGTTCGGCGGTGGCGATAAAGACCTCAAGCGGCGCATTGCCGGCACCGGCGCCCTGACCGGCCAGCGAAGCGTCGACCCGCTGACAGCCTTCCTCCACTGCGACAATCGAGTTGGCGACCCCAAGCGCTAAATTATGGTGAGCGTGCATGCCAATTTCCGTGTTTTCATCGAGCACCTCGCGCAGAGCACGGAAGCGATCGCGGATATCCTGCATCAGCATGGCGCCGCCAGAATCGACCACGTACACGCAGGTGGCCCCGTAGGACTCCATCAGTTTCGCCTGCTGTGCCAGATGTTTGGGTTCAGCCATGTGGGACATCATCAGAAAACCGACGGTATCCATCCCCAGCTCACGCGCATAGCTAATGTGTTGGCGCGAAATATCCGCTTCGATGCAGTGAGTGGCGACGCGCACTACCCGTGCGCCGGCATCATAGGCATTACGCAAATCGTGAACGGTACCGATACCCGGCAACAGCAGCGTCGCGATCCGGGCATGGCTGACCGACTCTGCGGCAGCGGCAATCCACTCGACGTCGCTGTGCGCGCCGAAGCCGTAGTTGAAGCTGGAGCCGGATAGCCCATCACCGTGGGCCACTTCGATCGAGTCGACCCCAGCGCGATCCAACGCGGTGGCGATTTGTCTGACCTGTGGCAGCGAGTAACGGTGGCGTACCGCGTGGGAACCGTCACGCAGAGTGACGTCGGAGATATAGAGTTTTTTCATCTTCATGCTCCCTGACCTTGCAGCAAACGCCTTGCGATATGCTCACCGCAGGCCAGTGCGGCTGACGTCATGATGTCGAGGTTGCCGGCGTAGGCCGGTAAATAGTGAGCGGCCCCTTCGACCTCCAGGAAGATGGAGACTTTCAGGCCACCCTGCGGCCCCAGATCCGGGTAAAGGTGCGCATCGGCCGGGGCGATGGTTTCAAACTGGACTTCCTGCTTGAGCCGATAGCCGGGAACGTACTCTTGCACTTTGGCGACCATGGCAACCACCGCCTCGGTGATTGCTTGCCGATCGCTCGGTGGCGTCAGGCAGAAAACGGTATCGCGCATCATCAAGGGCGGTTCGGCCGGGTTGAGGATAATGATGGCCTTGCCGCGCCTTGCGCCGCCTACGCTTTGCAGTGCCAGCGCGGTGGTTTCGGTAAATTCGTCGATGTTTGCGCGAGTGCCGGGCCCGGCAGAACGGCTGGAGACCGACGCGACGATCTCGGCATAGTAAACATCGGTGACGGTGGCGACGGCGGCCACCATCGGAATGGTGGCTTGTCCGCCGCAGGTGACCATATTCAGATTGGGGGCGTCGCCCTGAGTTGCCAGGTTGACTACCGGCACCACGTAGGGGCCGATGGCTGCCGGAGTCAGGTCGATTACCCGTACACCGTACTGTTGCAACAACTTATTGTGGTGCGCGTGCGCCCCGGCCGAAGTGGCGTCAAAAACCACTTTGATTTCGCTGAAATCGGGCAGCGCGAGCAGGCCATCAATGCCTTCAGACGTCGTCGCCACACCCAGCCGATTCGCACGGGCCAGGCCGTCGGAGGCAGGATCGATTCCGACCATCGCAGCCATTTTCAGGTGCTGACCGTGGCGCAGGATCTTAATCATCAGATCGGTGCCGATGTTGCCCGAACCGATGATTGCAGCGGCAATTTGCGCTGAGTTGCTCATTGATCGCCTCCTGCGGCAGGAGCGAAGCGGCCGCTGACCTGACCGAGGCCCTCAATGCGGGCGCTAAACACATCCCCAGCGCAGGCCGCTACCATCGGCCCCAATGCGCCAGTGAGGATGATATCGCCGGCTCGCAATGCGTTGCCGCGTTGCGCCAGCGTGTCCGCCAACCACAAGGCGGCAAGCAGCGGATTGCCCAGACAGGCCGCTCCGGCACCCACCGAAACCGGTTCGCCAGCGCGCTCCAGCACCATGCCGCAGCCCAGCAGATCGACGTCCTTCAACAGCACCGGGCGATTACCCAGCACGAACAGACCGCAGGAGGCGTTATCGGCAATGGTGTCCGCCAGCGAGATATCCCAGCCGGCGATGCGGCTATCAACCACTTCGAGAGCGGGCAGCAGATAGGCGGTGGCGCGGATCAGGTCGGCGAGCGTGTTTTTTTCATGGGGCAGATCCCGTTCAAGTACCAAGGCGATCTCGGCTTCCACCTTGGGCTGAATCAGCCGACCGGCGGCAATCTCTTCACCGTCACACAGCGCCATGTCGGCGAACAGCTGGCCGAAATCCGGTTGATTGACCCCCAGTTGGCGCTGTACCGCCGTCGACGTCAGCCCGATTTTGCTGCCCACCGGCCGGTGTCCCTTTTGGATCCGCTCTTGGTTATTGACCCGCTGTACGGCATAGGCGGCATCGATATCCTGTGAACCCACCAGGTGGCGAACCGGCGCGCAGGGGCGGCCACTCTCGGCGGCCTGCCTGAGCATTTTGGCCGCTTCATGGTGTTCAGGCTTCAGTGAATTTGACACATGACTCTCCTGTTATGCGCCACGCGTGAACGTGGCCGTTTTCCCTGCGGCTGGGTATTGTCGTGAGTCATGCCCTTGAAGAAAGAGAGCGTTGGCGAACACGATTTAGCCAGCCGGCGAGAGTGGATACAGGGCAGTCTAATCAGATGGCCAATAAGCGAAAAATGAATAAAGTGGCTTTTGCTATTCCTTAAAGTTATGCCATAGTCGCCAGACTTGGTGCCTGGGCCAGACGATTTTTGGGAGTAAACGGCAATGAATGAACGTTCCCCTTTTAACGTTAGCGATATGATCCTGAACCGGCTCAAGCTGCGTCCACTGCTGATTTTTGACCGGGTATTACGCAATCAGTCGATTGCGCGTGCGGCTCGGGAGCTGAATCTGACCCAGCCCGCCGTGACCAAAGCGATCCGCGAACTGGAACAACAGCTGGATACCATCCTGTTCGATCGTAATAATCGGGGCGTGACCCCAACGGACTGTGGTGTCTTGCTGGGAGAGCGGGTTAAATCGGTGATTGCCGAGCTGCGCTACCTGACCGATGAGCTGAACACCTTCAAGGGCGGCGTTACCGGCCATGTTGTGGTGGGAACGCAGATCTCGGCCAGCGCCCGTTTGTTGCCGCGCGCCATCTTGTTGCTGAAAGAACGAGCACCCAAAATTCTGGTCACCGTACGGGAAGGGCCGCAGGATTACTTATTTCCTGCATTAGCAACCGGTGAGCTGGATGTGGTGGTAGGGCGTTTGCCCGAGCCCGATGCGCCTCTGACTGCACGCATGGCGCTGAGTCACCGGGCATTATATTGCAACAGCCTTTGCGTGGTGGCCGGCAGCCGCCATCCGCTGGTGCAAGAAGCCAATCTTAACCTTCAACACCTTGCGTCATGGCCGTGGATCCTGCCGCCGCTCGACTCGCCGGCCCGGCGTGTGGCCGATCAATTCTTCAAGGAGTCCGGGCTGCCGGCCCCTGAAAATATCGTGGAGTCATTGTCGCTGCTGACCAACGTCAACCTGCTGGTGGATTCTTCATTCCTTGGCCTGATGCCGACCGCCGCGGCGCGGCGCTTTATTGCGGCCGGTCTGCTGTTCCAACTGCCGCTTGGCGACGTGGGCCCTTCCACCGAGGTCGGGTTTTCCATCCGTGAAGATAAGCCTTTGACGCCGGCGAGCAGGCAACTGATTGAATGCCTGAAATTGGCGGTTCAGGAAGACAATGCGTTGCCTGGCTATAACCAAACGGCATAGCAAAGCCCGCTTTATTCATTTTCACCTTATTTCTACGGCTCCCTACACTGCGTAACGATACCCGGTCGAAGCTCCTCTCCAACGGCGTTGCTTTCAGACGCCAATGGCAGGTTTCTTCGTGCCGCTTTGTGACTCAGGAGGAACAGTGCCGTGGCAATTTATCAATCCGCGCCGGATTTACCCTTGTATATCGACGGCCAGTTTGTCGATGGGATCCGGCAGTTCGACAATATCAGCCCCGTTGATGGACACCTCGTTTCGCGAGTTGCCGAAGCGGGGGAAGCGCAGGTAGCGGCAGCGGTCAAGGCCGCCCATGCCGCACTCTCCGGGCCCTGGGGGCAACTGAGCGTGCCGGAACGTGTGGCGCTATTGCACCGGGTGGCCGAGGGTATCGAAGCCCGTTTTGACGAATTTGTCGCGGCAGAAGTGGCGGACACTGGACGCCCCGAGAGTCTGGCGCGTACGCTGGACGTTCCCCGCGCCATTGCCAACTTCCGTACCTTCGCCGATCTGGCTGCAACCTCGGTCAATGAATGCTGCGAAACGCCACAGGCCGATGGTGGCCTGCTGTTCAACTATACGGTCCGCAAACCACTTGGGGTGGTGGCCGTGATTTCTCCCTGGAACTTGCCGCTGCTGCTGCTGACCTGGAAACTCGGGCCAGCGTTGGCCATGGGTAACACCGTGGTGTGCAAACCGTCGGAAGAAACGCCCTCTTCAGCAACGCTGCTGGCGCATGTAATGCATGAGGCCGGTTTGCCTGCCGGGGTATTTAACCTGATCCACGGTTTCGGACCGGGTTCCGCAGGCGAGTACCTTACCCGCCAGCCGGAGATTGCCGCCGTTTCCTTTACCGGCGAATCTCGTACGGGCAGCGCCATCATGAAAGCGGTGGCGGATGGCGTAAAAGAAGTCTCTTTCGAATTGGGCGGGAAAAATGCCGCGGTGGTGTTTGCCGATGCTGACTTTGAGGCGGCGGTCGCCGGCGTAGCACGCTCCTCATTTTTCAACACTGGGCAAGTGTGTTTGTGCTCTGAACGTGTCTATGTCGAGCGCCCGATCTTCGATCGTTTCGTCGCGGCATTAAAAGAACGGGCCGAAGCCTTGAAAATAGGTTATCCCGATGAGGAGGGCGTGGATCTCGGTCCGCTGGTGTCGCAAAAGCACCGGGATAAAGTGCTTTCCTATTTCGCGCTGGCGCGTAGCGAAGGAGCCACCCTGATCACCGGCGGTGAGGTACCGGTATTCGGTGACGAGCGCGATAACGGCTCCTGGATCCGCCCAACCATTTGGACCGGCCTGGGCGACGACGCACGCTGCGTGCGCGAAGAGATTTTTGGACCGGTATGTCACATATCGCCTTTCGATAACGAAGAGGAAGTGCTGGCGCGGGTCAACGACAGCCAATATGGTCTGGCCTGCGCGTTATGGACCAGTCAGGTAGGGCGGGCGCATCGCCTGGCTCGGCGTGTTCATACCGGCATCGTCTGGGTTAACAGCTGGTATGCCCGCGATCTGCGCACCCCGTTTGGCGGCAGCAAACTGTCCGGTATGGGGCGCGAGGGCGGGCGTCACTCTTTGGACTTTTATTCTGAAATCAGCAATGTCTGCATAAAACTATAATCGCTCACCGGCTGCCGACAGCCCGTGGCAGCCCGCAGAGTCCCCCCTCTTCGCTGACAGGAGCCTGACCTCATGTCTCATGGTGCATCTCTGGATATTGAAGCCTTTATCGATCAATCGCCATTTTCCCCGTTCCAATGGCTACTGCTTCTGCTGTGTTTTTTGGTGATTTTCATGGACGGTTACGACATGGCTGCGATTGCCTACGTGGCCCCTTCACTGCTGGACGAATGGGGAGTGCAGAAAGCCGAACTGGGGCCCGCCATGAGCGCGGCGTTGTTTGGCCTGGCGTTTGGTTCGCTGCTGTCCGGGCCGCTGGCAGACAGGGTGGGCCGCAAACCGGCGGTGATCTATTCCGTATTGTTGTTTGGGGTGTTCAGTCTGGCAACCGCCTGGTCAACTTCGATAGGATCATTGACCCTGCTGCGTTTTATTACCGGATTAGGGTTAGGGGCTGCGATGCCCAATAGCATCACGCTGCTGTCCGAATACTGCCCCAGCAAACGGCGCACCATGATAGTCAGTGCCATGCTGTGCGGTTTCCCGCTGGGAGCGGCCGTCGGTGGCCTGCTGGCCGGTTACCTTATCCCTTCATTTGGCTGGCGTTCAGTGTTGGTGGTAGGGGGCGTGGTGCCTATCCTGCTGTGCGTAGCCTTACCTTGGTTATTGCCCGAATCGGTGCGTTATATGGTGCTTAAGCGCTATCCCAGCGCCCGTATTCGCGCCGTTTTACAGCGCATAAAGAAGGAAGGGGCCGAGCGGGCTGAGCACTTCGTCATTGCGGAAAAAATAGCCGACGGACATTCCGCTATCCGTGCCATTCTGACTTCGCCGCATCGCACCGTCACAGGGTTGCTGTGGCTGAGCTGTTTTATGAGCATGCTGGTGTTTTACATGATTGTTAGCTGGATGCCGCTGTTGCTAAAAGAGGCGGGGCTGTCGGTGCTGCAATTTTCCCATATCAGTGCGCTGTTCCCGTTAGGCGGTGGGGTGGGGTCAATAGTGATAGGTTGGGTGATGGATCGCCGTGAACCCAATAAGGTCCTGGCGCTGACCTATCTGGCCGCCGGGGTATTGGCCTATGGCGTGGGCCTGGCGGTTGGTAACGTCACTCATACACTGCTGTTGGGTTCACTGGTGTTCTTTATGGGATTTGCTTCCGGTGGCGGGCAATCTGCGCTGGCGTCACTGTCTGCTTCGTATTATCCCACCAGCTGCCGCGCCACCGGGGTGGGCAGCATGTATGGAGTAGGGCGTTTTGGCGCTATATTCGGCGTGCTCGCCGGTGCGGAACTGCTGCGTTACCAGTATCCCGCCGCGGCCATTTTTAGCCTGTTGCTGATCCCTGCCTGGTTGGTTTGCCTGGCGTTGATGCTGAAGTATTTCAGCGGACGGCGGCGAGAACTGCTGTTGGCTCGCTTGCCGGATAAACAGTGACGTTACGCTTGCGTTTGACACTGCAGCAGAGAAAGAGAAAGGCGTTACTTGTCGTCAGGAAGGAAATAGTGCCCGCATTTAGGGCAGATCATGGTGATGTTTTTACGCATTTTGCGACTGTTTTGTTCAGATACGTGAGCGCATTTCGGGCAGGTCACTTTTACTGATGAGTCGCTGAACATCTTAAGGGCATCAAAGATAGACATATCTTTCACCGGGTAGATGTAAGGAGCCTCAGTTTAGCATTGCTCGGGGTTAATAGCCCTTTATTGATTGTTTATTAATCATTTCTGCGAGGGCGGTGCCGGGACTTTGGCGCCGATGAACAAGCGGCGCCGCAGTAAAAATGTCACATTTCCATCCGAGGTTACATCTGTCGGAGCAACCTTACGCAGGCATGACAGTTCTATACATTGTGGCTGGTAATTTAACAGCTACCCGATGATGTTGTGTGTTATCCATTCCCTGTAGTGTATTACCCCATCCCTGTTAAGTTTATCCCGCCTTGTGCGGGATTTTTTTTACCTGCGCTCAATCATTTGCCCGCCAAACATAATGTCGCGCGTGGCCTGCAACGCCAGAAAATCATGAGGGAAACCGAGCTCGATGGCACTGGCAGTTTCCAGCCGTTGCCATTGCTCTTCTGTGAGCCGGACGTCTAATGCCCCCAGATTATCTTCCAATTGCGCCAGCGTACGTGCGCCAATAATGGGGGCGGTCACCGCCGGGTTACGCAGCGTCCAGGCCAGGGCCACTTGCGAAGCGCTGAAGCCGGATTCGTCGGCCAGCGCCTGTGCCTGTTCGGCAATCACAAGATTGCGTTCGGTCAGCACGCCCTTATTGCGTACCATTGCGCGCCTTGTCCCGTTCTCTTCCCCCATGGGCTGCAAATCACGTCGGCTGTATTTGCCGCTCAAGATACCGCCGGACAGCGGTGACCAAGGGATCACACCGAGGCCCATTTCCTGTGCCATCGGGATCAGCTCACGCTCTACGGTGCGTTCCAGCAGGCTGTATTCGATCTGCAGGCCAATCAGCGGTGACCAGCCGCGCAACTCTGCCAGGGTTTGCATTCTGGCGGCCTGCCAGGCGGGCAGATCCGAAACGGCCAGGTACAGCACCTTGCCGGCGCGCACCAGGTCATCCATGGCGCGCATGATCTCTTCCACCGGTGTGGTGAAATCCCAGGCGTGCAGATACAGCAGGTCGATATAATCGGTATTAAGGCGCTGCAGGCTGTCTTCCACTGAGCGCACCATGCTCTTGCGATGGTTGCCGCCGGAGTTGGGATTATCAGGTTGCATGGGCAGCGTGTATTTAGTGGCGATTACCAACCGATCGCGGCGTCTGGCGGCGAACTCCCCGACAAAACGCTCGGCGCTGCCTTCGGTGTAGCGGTTGGCGGTATCGATGAAATTGCCGCCGCGCTCGACGTAAACGTCAAACAAACGGCGGGCCTCCGCCTGTTCCGCCCCCCAGCCCCAGTCGGTGCCGAAGGTCATGGTGCCGAGTGCCAGCGGCGAGACGCGCAGGCCGGAACGGCCCAGTAGACGGTAGTGGTTTAGGGCCAGTGATGTATGCATCGTGCATTCCTCTGTGGTTTTTCCCCAGAATAGGCCCTGCGATACTCTGATTGAATACGCTATAATCTTCATGAATTATTAAGCGCAGGAGGCATAATGAGAGGAAGTGACTTTGCAGAGCTGCGCGCTTTTGCTGCCATTGTGGAACATGGCGGTTTTGCCCGTGCCGCAGCGCAACTGGGTATGTCCGCTTCCGCGCTCAGCCAGACTCAGCGTAATCTGGAGACCCGGCTTGGTGTTCGGCTGTTGAATCGCACCACTCGCAGCGTGGCCCTCACCCAAGCGGGGGAGCAGCTGTTAGCGCGCCTTTCGCCGGCCTTGGCCGAAATTGAGGCCGCGGTCACCCAGACGGCTGCGCTGCGTTTACAACCGGCGGGCACGCTACGCCTTAACGCGTCCGGTTTGGCGGCGATTTATTATCTGGCCCCGTTGTTAGCGCCGTTCAATGCACATTATCCCGATATTGTGGTGGATCTAAGCGTGGACGATCGGCTGGTGGATATTGTTGCCGCCGGTTTCGACGCGGGCGTACGTCTGCATGAGCGGCTGGAAAAAGACATGGTGGCGGTTGCGCTGGGAGGCGAGCAACGCATGTGCGTGGTCGCCTCGCCGACATACCTGGCTCGTTACGGCGTACCACAGACGCCGGAGGCGCTACGGCAGCATCGTTGCCTAAATACTCGCTGGCCGACCAACGGCAGTCTCTATCGCTGGGAGTTCGAGCGCGGTGGCGAAAAGCTGGAGATTGCAGTGGAGGGGCCCTTGATCGTGGATGAACCGCAGGTTCTGGTGCGTGCTGCTATGGATGGGCTGGGGATTGCCTACTTGTTCGAGAGCCAGGTGGCTGAGGCCCTTAGGGACGGCCGGTTGCTTTCGTTGCTCACGGGCTGGACGCCGCCTTTCCCCGGATTTTACCTTTATTATCCCGCTAATCGGCAAATGCCGCGGCCGCTGCGTGTGTTTATTGACTTCGCCCGGCAGCAGGGCTAGCTGGTGGTGGTGAGCTGACGAGTATCCGGTTTTTTTGAATAACTCTGTCAGATAAATTTGGTATTCACTTCGGAGACAGTTGATTAGATTGGATCAGAGTATCCCCGGGTGCCATAGGCACCCTTATACAACGATCAGGGAGTTTCTAATGGCGAAGACAGTGGTAATTTTTCACTCCGGCTACGGCCACACCGAACGTTTGGCAAACGTGGTTGCGCAAGGTGCCGAAGCTGAACTGATCGCTATCGATCAGGAAGGCAATATCAGCGATGAAGCCTGGCAAAAACTGGATGAGGCGGATGCCATTATCTTTGGTTCGCCGACCTATATGGGGGGCCCGTCCTGGCAATTCAAAAAATTCGCCGATGCCAGTTCAAAAGCCTGGTTTACCCGCAAATGGCAGGACAAGGTTTTTGGTGGCTTCACTAACAGCGCCAGCCTGAACGGCGACAAGCAGGTGACGCTGATCGCGCTGCAAACGCTGGCCTCTCAGCATGGTGGTCTGTGGGTCAGTCTGGGGCTGATGCCGGCCAATACCAAGGCGGCGCAACGTACCGATGTGAACAACCTCGGCGGGTCCGTTGGTCTGCTGGTGCAGACCCCTGCAGACGCCGGCGTGGATGAAATGCTGTCGGGCGATCTGGAAACGGCTACGCTGTACGGCCAGCGCGTTGCGGCATTTGCCGCCAAATTGGCGTAAGCATTATCCCCTTGCACGCGCAGGGGGGGAGATTAGCCAGGTACGCTTTTATTCATACGCACGCTTTGAGGCGCTCATTTTTTCTACACAATTGGGGCGTAAATTAGTGTGCGTTATTAGCCTGCTTGGGCTAACACTGCATTTCGTACAAATATTCCCGGTTCCTAGGCCGGGTTTTTTGTTGCTAAGGTGGGCTTAAGCTTCCGGCGATACAATGAGCGGCAACAGGGTCATGCAATGATCGTGTCGTAACTGTCAATTAGCTGCTCTTCAAGCGAGCCCGCATTGCGCGGGCTTTTTTTATGAATTGCGCTTCGTTGCGTCTTACCGGAAAATAATAACCGGCAGCATGGCTTGAGCGGTAGGTAAAATACCCATTTTATTATTATGGTTTTGGCGTTGTGATCATCGGTGATGGTTTACGCTATGCTGTTAGATATCCTTGAACATTATTTTCGGGCGGGTGAAAATCCGTTTCGCATTGCAGGATACCGGTGAGCGATGGCGTTAAGAGCATTCTGTTAATTAAAAACGAATCTATCTTTGTTGCTGATCTGTCTGTATTTTTTAATTTTAACTCTGATTGTTATGTCTTCCTCATCATGTCGGGCGAGGGAATATGCATAGAATTGCTCTGGTGATTATAAATATATGGATAAGGCGATGAACGCCAGAATAAACGCCAAGCAGGGATTGCCGGTCGCCATCCAGTTGATCACGCTTTTTCTGCTGGCCTATTTACTTTCCCTGCTGGGTATTTTTACACGTCCAATAGGTTCGCTTTCTCTGTTTTGGCCGGTGAATGCGATTTTACTCGGTCTATTATTACGCAAACCGGCCTATGCCAGCCCTGCGGGGTGGTTGATCACCTATCTGGGGATGATCGCCGCCGATTTGACCAACGGTGAAAGCCTGTCGCTGGCGCTGTGGTTGAATGCCTGCAACATGTCCCTGATTGCTACCGGTTACGGTGTGATGCTGCTGTTGCCGCAGTCGCAGCGCCGGATGGGCAAACCCCAAGCAATCCTCTATATGTTCACCGCCAGCCTGAGCGGTGCGGCAGTGGCATCGACACTGTCGATACTGCGCAATGACAGCCTGTACAACAACACGGCGATTATCGCCTGGCTGGCGTGGTTCAGCGAACAGTTCTCGACCAACCTGCTGTTGCTGCCGGTATTGCTGGCCGCCCCACGGCTGAAACAACTGCTGCGCCTGCAGATCAATTGGCAGCTGCGTGCCAGTATGCCGCTATTGGCGCTGCTGTTTTCACTGGTATTTAGCGTGTATATCGGCGGGCCGGGGGCGATTGCTTTTCCGATCCCTGCGTTGCTGTGGTGCGCGGTCCGCTATCAGTTGTTCACCGTGACGCTGCTGACATTGCTAACCGGCATGACCGAGATCAGCAGCATTTCGGCTAACCTGATGCTGTATGAAACGCCGAACAACCATAATGCCTACCTCGATACGCTGATGTCAGCCCGTCTGGGCATCGCCATGTTGGTCATGGGGCCGCTGATCCTTTCCAGCTCAATCGCGGTTAACCGTAAGTTGCTGCGGCGCCTGGAGCACAGTGCCAATCATGATTTCCTTACGGGCGTCTTGGCGCGTAATGCACTGACGCGTAAGGCCGGTGAAATGCTGGAGCACAAATATAAATCGAAAGAAGCGGTGTCGCTGCTGTTGATCGATATTGATCACTTTAAACAGATCAATGATACCCACGGCCATTTGGCCGGCGATCAGGTATTGGCTTCGTTCGCCCATATCATTAGGCGTGAGCTGCGCCACGATCAGCTATTTGGTCGCTTGGGTGGAGAAGAGTTTGCCATTATGTTGCCGCGCGCGCTGGCGGCGCAGGGTGTGGCGTTGGCGGAGCATTTACGGCAATTGGTGCAAAAAACCGAGTTGTATCCTGGTGGCAAGGTTCCGTTAAAAATCACTATCAGCGTTGGCGTCGCCAATCTGGCGATGAATGAGGTGAAATCGCTGGAACAGCTGATGAATATGGCTGATATCGCGCTTTATCGCGCCAAGTCGCAGGGGCGTAACAGGGTGGAGTCGTTTAATGTGATCAGTGGCAACAGCGTGGACCACATTCTGTTTAAATAAAGGCGTCAGTTCTGCTTGGGTTCAAACTCGGTGCCGCAGTTTGGGCAGATCAGCATGACTTTTTGCCGCAGCATCGAGCACTTTTGAGTCGTCACATAGGCGCATTTCGGGCAGGCGATTTGGGTTGAGCGGTTGATGAAACCTTTAACACTGCTGGTATCAGACATAATAAATGGCCTGTGTCAGGTGAAAACCCACGCTAACACAGGTGATATCAAATTGCTTTGAATGTTTTTTATACGCCTGGAAAGGGATTACAGGCTTTTAAGCACTTTCAGCGTTTCGTCCATGTCGATCTCGTGCTCGGAGAAGGTATGGGTGTCGTTCTGGAAGGTGGTGATGGTCAGCATGCGCAGCGTTTGCATGGTCTGGGACGCGTCCTCAGACTGCGGGCGGATGCGGTTCATCAGCAGGCCAACCGACAGCACGGTATTTTCTTTATCCACGTCCGCTTTCACCGGCACTTCCTTGGTGAAAGTATTAAAGGATTTGATGCTGGTGATTTTGATTCTTTCGTTGGCGATGATGATGTACTTGCTCGACGCCAGCACCTTGACCGCAAATGCCGACGGGCCTTTGGTGTTGTTGGTCGGTTCGAAAGTCACCGCCGCGTTTTTCTTAATCAGCTCCGGGTTTTGCACTTTAATCACGTGAAAATAACGATTTTCCCCGTTCTCATCGGTAATAAAGCCGAAGCCTTTGTCTTCAAAAAAAGTCGTTATCTTGCCGTTCATCATCATTCTCATAAAGTCGTTCAATACAGTGCTTATGATAGCGCGGAATGCCTTGCAGTGACAGATTGCGTGCCCGGCATTTGATAATGCGATAACGGCATTTAGCCGCGTGGTGGCCGCATGCTATTTTCAGCCTGACTTTATTCATTTCTGAAAGGGAAAATCGATGGGAATTAAACGGCTTAACCACGCGGTGTTGTATGTCAGTGACGTGCAGCACAGCGCGGACTTTTATCATCAGGTGCTGGGATTCAAGCTCAAACCTTCAGGCAGCCCCGATAAAGCGGTGTTTACCCAGGCGGCCGATTCGGATAATGATCACGATTTGGCGCTGTTCAGCAAGAACCTGGGGCAGCAGCGGGCCGGTGTTTTTCGCGCTAACGGTGAGCCGCCGGCGGAAAACGAACCTCCGGCCGGGTTGTATCATCTGGCCTGGGAAGTCGATAGCCTGGACGAACTGGAGCGCATTCGCGATCAATTGGCGCAGCGGGGCATTCTTGGGCTGGAGGAAGACCATGGCGTGCACAAGAGCATTTACGGTCACGATCCGGATGGGCTGTTGTTTGAAGTGACCTGGTTTATTCCGTCGGCGTTGCAGACAGAAGAAGATCGCAACCAGCGCGGCATCAAACCGCTGGATTTCGTCGCCGAAAAACGCCGTTTCGCGCAGGCATGATAGAACGGGGCGCCGTAGGGCGCCCTGCAGTTACAGAACCTTATTGAGAAAGTTGACGGTGCGGTGATGCTGCGGATGGTTCAGTACCTGTCGCGCATTGCCCTGTTCGACGATTTGCCCATCGACCATAAAGACAATCTGATCCGCCGCTTCGCGCGCAAAGCCAATTTCATGGGTTACCACCACCAGCGTAACTCCCAGATCCGCCAGTCCTTTGATGACGTCCAACACTTCACCAACCAGTTCAGGATCCAGCGCCGAAGTCGGTTCATCGAACAAAATCACCTTTGGATTCAGCGCCAGAGCACGAGCAATGGCGATACGCTGTTGCTGACCACCGGACAGGTGACGCGGGTAGGCATCCGCCTTGTGCCGCAGGCCGACGGTATCCAACAGTTGATAAGCGACCTCTTTGGCCTGGGCTCGCGAGTAAATCTTATGTACCACCGGCGCTTCAACGATGTTTTCCAGGACCGTCAGGTGAGGGAACAGGTTGAAGTTCTGGAACACATAGCCAACGTTGATGCGCTGCTTGAGAATGGCGTTTTCTTTCAGCTCATACAGCTTGTCACCCTTGCGTCGGTAGCCGACGTAGTCGCCGTCGATACGGATAAAACCTTCGTCGACGCGCTCGAGATGATTGATGGCCCGCAGCAGGGTGGACTTGCCGGAACCTGAGGGACCAAGAATGACCGTGACGGTTCCCGGCTGCAGCGTCAGGCTGACGTCGTCCAGCGCTTTATGCTTGCCGAAATATTTGCTCACGTTGCTGATCTCAATCAGGCCGCGGGCCGGTACCGGGACAATGTTGCGCACCGGCGCTTCGCGCAGGGCATAATAATCAATGGCTTCGGACATGGGATCCTCCTAACGTTTTAACCAGCCGGCCAGTTTCTGCCATGGCGTTGGCGGCAGTTCGCGGACCGCGCCCCGGGCGAAATAGCGCTCAATGTAATACTGAATGACCGACAGTGCGGTGGTGATGAACAGGTACCAAATCGTGGCGACCATCAGCAGTGGGATCACCTGCTGAGTGCGGTTATAGATCACCTGAATGGTGTAAAACAGCTCAGGCAGCGCCAATACGTAAACGATGGAAGTGCCTTTCGCCAGGCTGATGATTTCGTTGAAACCGGTCGGAACGATGGAGCGCAGCGCCTGCGGCAGAATGATACGAAAGGTGCGCCGATAACCCGGCAGACCGAGCGCCGCCGCGGCCTCATGCTGGCCGTATTCCACGCCGAGAATGCCGCCGCGGATGATTTCTGCGGTATAGGCCGATTGCACCAGCGTCAGCCCCAGCACCGCCACGGAGAACTGGCTGAGAATATCGATGGTCGGATAGCTGGCGAACACCACCGAAGTAAAGGGAATACCTAACGAAATCGCATCGTACAGGTATGAAAAGTTATACAAAATAATCAGCACCAGAATCAGCGGCAGTGAGCGGAACAGCCAGATATACCCCCACGCCAGCGAGGCCAGCAGATAAGAGCGTGACAGCCGCGCCAGCGCCAGCAGGGTGCCGAAGATGATGCTGAACAGGGTGCCAAGCAGCGTCAGCAGCAGGGTCTGCCCCAACCCCGACAGCACCGCCGGTGCAAAGAACCACTCGGCGAATACGCCCCATTCCCAACGTTCGTTAGCCGCCACCGACTGGACGATGGCCGCCAGAATAAAGACTGAAAACAGCGCGCCCACCAGCCGTAGCGGGTAGCGTGCGGGAACCACTTTTAACACTTCTTGTTTGGACATTGCAGATCTCCTGAAACAGATAAAAAAGGGTTAAGAAGGGGGCTGCCCCCTAGGCAATCTTCCTTTCCGGCGCGCAACAGAGTGCGTCCGCTGTTGTCAGGCTTTTGCGAAACGGCAGTCGGCCGTCGTAGGGCGGGCGGCTGTAGACCTCACTGTCGACGCTGGGATCGAACTGTGGCTGATAGCCGTTGCTCAAATACAGGCCCACGGCCTCCGGCTGGCGAAAGCCGGTGGTCAGATAGAGCTGACGATAACCCTGTTCCAGCGCCAGCGTTTCCAACTGTTGCAATACCCGCTGCGCCAGCCCCTGTCGGCGCAGGTCTGTTCGGGTCCAGATACGCTTGAGCTCGGCAGTTTGCGGATCGTAGCGTTTGAAAGCCCCCATGGCGATGGGCTCTCCGGCCCGCAGCAGCACGATAAAGGCACCCTGTGGTGGGGCGTACAGATCCAGCGTTTCCTGCTCCTGGTCACCAAAATAGTTGCCGTAGCGTCGGCGGTACTCGTCGAACAACCCTGCGATCACCGGTTCGATCAGCGGATCGTCCGGCAGCGTTTGGATAAAAACGTCATTTGCCATCTGTATGCTCCTAATCGCCCAAGCCCTGTGGGTTGATCTCCGAGTGCGGAATACGTTCGACGCTCTCACCCCAACGATTCAATACCTGATCGTATTGCCCCCCCTGGATCACCCCGTTCAGCGCTTCGTTCACTGCGTACACCAGGCCATTGCCTTTTTTGGTGGTGACGGCAATGTGCGCCACTTTTGGCCAGCCGCCGTCTACCGTGCCCGCCAGTTTGGTACGGCCATTGAGCGCAGCCTTGTAGGCCCCCATCACATTGGGACCGAAATAAGCGTCGGCGCGGCCGGACTGGAGAGCCAGTGTGGCGGCTGCATCATCGGTGACGTAGACAGGCTGCAGCGGTTTCAGCCCTTGTTGTTGGTTCTGTTTGTCCCAGTCCAGCAGGATGGCTTCCTGGTTAGTGCCTGAGCCGACGATGATCTTCAACCCGGCGATGTCTTTGGCCTCTTTAATCGAAGTGATCTTGCCGCCCGATTTCACGTAGAAGCCGAGGGAATCGATGCGATAGGTGGCGAAATCAAAGCGTGTCTTACGCTCTTTGGTCACGGTGACGTTGGTGATGGCGGCGTCGTATTTGCCAGAGGCGACGCCCAGCGGCCAGTCTTCCCACGAGGTTTGCACCACGTTCAGTTCCAGGCCCAGACTGTCGGCGACCAACTGTGCGATGTCGGATTCGCTGCCAATCAACGTTTTATTGTCCGAGGCGAACAGCGCCAGCGGCGGGGTATTGAGCGCGGCAATCGCCACGGTGAACTTGCCCGGTTGCACGAAATGGAAACCTTGCGGCAGTTTGGCGATCGCCTGCGGGTTTTTAGCCACATGAATGCGGGTTTCATTGGCTTTTAAATCGATGCCGGTGCCGGCTGCCAGCGCCGTGCCGGCCAGGCTTAACGAAGCCAGGAGTGCGGCAACGGCGGTGACGGTAAAGGTGTTTCGCATAGCAGCTATCCCTGAAAATAATATTATTGTTATTGGGTAAATTGGTTCAGTGGCTGCTTCAAGCCAAGGTGATCGCGCAGCGTGTCGCCGTTGTAATCGCTGCGGAACAGGCCGCGTTGTTGCAAAATGGGCACTACGCGGTCGACAAAGTGGCTGAAAGAATTTGGCGTACCGCCGCTGATGATGAAACCGTCGGCGGCCTGGGTATCGAACCAGTTTTGCAGGCCGTCGGCCACCGCTTCCGGCGTACCGCCGAATACCGGACGTGGTGAGGCCGCCTCCAGCGCCACTTCACGCAGCGTCAGATTGCGCTCACGGGCGTTGCGTTTGATGGCGTCGGTGGTGCTGCGAAAGCTGTTTTGCCCCAGGTCGCCAATGTCTGGGAAGGGTTCATCCAGCGGGTGACGCGAAAAGTCATAGTGCTCAAAGTAGCGGCCCAGATAATTGAGCGCATTTTCGATGCTGACCAGGCGCGCGGTTTCCCAATACTGACGCTCCACGTCTTCATTATCGTCACCGACGATCACGCTGACGCCCTGGAAGATCCGCAGGTCATCCGGTTCGCGCCCTTGTTCCACCAACTGTTTTTTGACGTCCTGATAAAATGCTTGTGCCTGTTGTTGCGATTCATGATGAGTGAAGATGGCATCGGCGTGTTTGGCCGCCAATTGCTTGCCGTCTTCCGAAGCGCCCGCCTGGAACAGGATCGGACGGCCCTGCGGCGTACGGCCAATATTCAGTGGCCCCTGAACAGAGAAGAACTCTCCCTGATGGTTTAGGGTATGCAGTTTTCCGGCGCTGAAAAATTCGCCGCTCTGCTTGTTGCGCACGAAGGCGTCGGCTTCCCACGAGTCCCACAGCCCTTTGGTTACGTCGAGGTATTCGCTGGCAATGCGGTAACGCAGGCTGTGTTCCGGATGTTCGGCGCGCGAGAAATTTTTCGCGGAACCTTCTAACGGCGAGGTGACAACGTTCCAGCCCGCCCGGCCTTTGCTCAGATGATCGAGGCTGGCGAACTGGCGAGCCACGGTAAAGGGATCGCTGTAGGAGGTGGATAATGTGCCCACCAGGCCGATTTTGTCGGTCGCTGCGGACAGGGCGGCAAGCAGGGTTAGCGGTTCAAAACGATTGAGAAAGTGCGGGATGGACTTCTCATTGATATATAAGCCGTCGGCAACAAACACGAAATCCAATTTACCCTGTTCGGCTTTTTTTGCCGTGGCAATATTAAAATCGAGATTAATACTGGCGTCGGCGGTGGCATCCGGATGCCGCCAGGCAGACATATTTCCCGACGCGCCATGCAAAATGGCGCCGAGACGCAATTGCCGTTGATTATTCGCACTGTTGCTCATTGCTTTCACCCTGTTAAATGCCGGTGTGGCGCTCTCTTTAGAGCTCCACTATTGATTAGCGTCATCAGGATGTAAAACAACAAAACAGCATATTCAAATGTTGAAAATAGCAAATATAACGGTGAGGGAAATAATAAATCGCAGCGCAGAATACTCTACGCCGCGAAATAATAATCAGACAGGTTTACACGTTGCTGGTGGCTTTTTCCGGCACCGTGGTTAATTGTTGCAGCGTGCGCTCCGCCAACAGTTCGAAATATTGCGAAGCGGGGAAAATCGCCTGTTCATCCGGATTGAAACGCGGATGGTGCAGGCCGAACTCGCTTGCCGAACCGATGCTGACGAACACGCCCGGGACATGATGCAGATAAAGCGCGAAGTCTTCGCCGCCCATTTGTAACTCGGCTTCTTCCACCCGGTAACCCGCTTCGGCGGCGACTGTTTTGCTGAACGCTGCCCAGCGTGGGTCGTTGATGACCGCCGGTGGCCCAGCCTGCCAGCGCAATTCTGCTTCTGCGCCAAGCGAGGCGGCCACGCCGTTAATCACCTGGCGGATTTTATCCGGTACCTGACGGCGAACCGCATCACTGTGGGTGCGCACCGTGCCCTCCAGCTCTACGGTCTGCGGCAGAACGTTCCAGGTATTGCCGCCCTCGATACGCGTGACGCTCACCACCAGGGATTCCAGCGAACTGAAGCTGCGGCTGGGCAGGGTTTGCAATGCGGTAACGATCTGGCTGGCGGTGACGATGGTGTCGACCCCTTGCTCCGGCTTGGCAGCGTGCGCGCCCTTGCCGGTGATCAGAATTTGGAAACGATCGACGTTGGCGTAAAACGGGCCTGCTCGGGTGGCAAAGGTGCCGGTCGGCAATTCGGGGGCATTGTGCAAACCGAACACTGCCGCCACGTTATCCAGCGCACCGGCGTCGATCAGGTGTTGGGCACCGTTGAAGGTTTCTTCTGCTGGCTGGAAGAAAATACGCACCGTACCGGGCAGAGTCGCCTCACGCGCTTTCAACAAGTGCGCGGCGCCGAGCATGACCGACGTGTGAAAATCATGTCCGCAGGCGTGCATCACGCCGCTGTTTTGCGAGCTGAACGGCACGCCGGAAATTTCTTCGATCGGCAAGGCGTCAATATCGCCACGCAGCGCAATGATCGGCCCCTTGCCACTGCCGATTTCGGCCACTACGCCAGTCTTCAGCCCGAGCGGCAAAATACGGATACCGGCCTCTTCCAGCCAACGGGTGAGGCGGGCGGTCGTGGCAAACTCATGGTTGGACAGCTCAGGGTTCTGATGCAGTTCACGGCGATAGGCGATGATTTTTTCGGCCAGTTGGCTGGTCATAGTCTTGGCTCACAGTGGTTAACAAGTTTTAACCCTAGTGCAGCGCGGCCGGAAGCAAAAAGACTATATGGTTATATTTCATAGCGATTGTGTCTGCATCACGCCGTCAATACGCGTTGACGTCCCATCAAACAGGCGTTCGACCGCTGTTCGCTGGGGTTTAGAGAGGATTGGACTGCCCGTGGCGGCAATGGCCAAGGGGGGAGGCGGTTTACAGCGTCGGAGACGGATTTTTTCACTTTTTATCGTTTTTATGTGATCCAGGTTGTGGACAAAATCCCGTCTAATTGCTGTACTGTACTGGACACACGTTTTGTGTCTTACATTCACGTTAAAGGTAAGTTTGATGTCTAAGATTAAAGGTAGCGTTAAGTGGTTTAATGAATCCAAAGGCTTCGGCTTCATTACTCCGGAAGATGGTAGCAAGGACGTTTTCGTTCACTTCTCTGCCATCGCTAGCAATGGTTTCAAAACTCTTGCTGAAGGCCAGCGTGTAGAATTTGAAATCACGAACGGTGCCAAAGGGCCATCTGCTGCTAACGTTATCGCTATCTAAGCTACAGTAGCCGAAATTCTTAAAACCCGCTCTCAGAGCGGGTTTTTTATTGCCTTTTTACGACGATTTACGCCTGCGGTTTACGTACCAGCAGCTTAAACAGCACGATGGCGATGGCATAACAGCCGACGATGGTTAGCGCCATCGACACGCTGGAGGTACCGCCCAGGCCGGTAAGCGGCACGCTGCAGGCACCCAGAGCAAACATGCTCACGCCAATCAATGCGGAGGCGCTGCCGGCTTTGTCCCCTTGGCTTTGCATCGCCAAAGATGACGCCGTAGGGCCCACGATGCCGATCACCGCTACCGAGAAGAACAGCGGCACCAGCAATAGCACCAGCGGGGCGTGCAGGCTGGCAGCCAGCAACAGCAGCAGCGAGGAAACCGCAGCCAGCGTTAAGCCGCCTTTCAACACCTTTCTTTCTCCCCAATGTATGCTCAGGCGACTGGAGATTTGCGCCGAAATAATCAGCCCGACGCCGTTGATGGCGAAGCACAGGCTGAACATCTGCGGGCTGAGGCCGTAAATCTGTTGCAGCACGAAAGGAGAGGCGCCGATGTAGGCGAACATCCCGGCCATGACGAAACCTTGCGTCAGACACAGGCCCATAAATTGGCGTTGGGTCAGCAAGCCGCCCAGCGACTGCAACATCGCCAAAATCCCGCCCTGGCTGCGACGTTCCGCGGGCAGTGACTCGCTGAGCTTCAGACTGGCTAGCGTAAACAGCAGCACTGCGATACCTGCCAGTACGCCGAAAATTCCTCGCCAGTCCATGAACTGCAACATGGCTCCCCCCAGCACTGGCGCAACGATCGGCGCCAGGCCGTTAACCAACATCAGCAGGGCGAAGAACCGTGTCAGTTCATGCCCGGAATAGAGATCGCGGGCTATAGCGCGCGAAATGACGGCACCACCGGCACCGGCCAGCCCTTGCAACAGGCGGGCAATCAACAACTGGTCGATATTCGGCGCCAACGCGCACCACAGTGACGCGAACAGCAGCAGCGCTAACGACACCAGCAGCGGACGCATACGGCCGAGCTTGTCGCTGTAAGGGCCGAAAATCAGCTGGCCGACGCCTAACCCCAGCAGGCCGGCGGTCAGGCTGAGCTGTGCCGTGGCGGTAGAGGTATTCAGCTCTCCGGCCATCTCCGGCAGAGCGGGCAGGTAGAGATCGATGCACAGCGGCCCCAGTGAGGCGAGCAGGCCAAGCACGAGCGCGTACACCAGACGTTGTCTGGCTAATGGTCTGGTCATAAGGATTAAGGTTTCCTGAACAGGTGAGAGATAGCTTGTTGGTATAAGCCGTTCAGCAAGCTGACGTCGGCTTTTTGTGTGGTGAGTATGCGATAGCCGGTGCCTTCGCTTAATACGGCAATAAATTCCACCCTGGCGGCAATTTCCTGCTCGCTGAAATACGGGTAGAGCCGACGCAGGCTTTGGCAAACATGATGAAACAAGCGCGTTTCCGCATCGCTGAGCATTTTCGCCACCGTCGGGTTACGGGTGGCTTCAGCGGTCACTTCCAGCATCAGCATGTGATCGGTTTCAGTTTCGCCCGGCTGCTGAAACAGGCTGCGTGCCGCCAGAGTGCCGGCGATCAGGTTGATATGGTCGCCGAGATCTTCCAGGCGGCGCATTTTACTGGCGATGATGCGGTTGACGATCTCTTCGATGATGGCGTCTTTATTGTCGAAATAGCGGTAGATCTGGCCAACGCTCAGCTGCGAGGCATGCGCGATTTCCGCCATACTGGCGGCGTGGAAACCGTGCTGGCGAAAGCAGAGTTTTGCGGCGTCGACAATCTGATCGCGGCGGGCCTGTACTTTAGCCTGCTTGCTGTCGCTGGTGGATATCATGTCCCGATCCTTTGCCAAGAAATGTGTTGTTCATCTTCTGGGTGTGAACGTTCATTCTCAATTGTAATGCAACAACGGCAATAGGCAATAGGGCAAGGGTAAAGGTGGGGAAGCGCTGTGGTTTAGGCGAACAGATATACCTTGATAAAGGCGACAACAACCAGCAGGCACAGCAGGGTTGCGGCAACTTCAGTGACGGTTCTTGGCAGGCTTGGCATCTGAGTTCTCATCCAGTTGGGGTGACTGGATGAGATTATGCGCACGGGAGATTAAGGAAACATTAAGGCAACGAAATCACTTATTGCCCGTTGATCCAGATGACCAGCATAAACGCCAACAGGGTCATCGCCAGCGATCCCGCCAGGTTGAGCAGCATATTGCCCAACGCCCAGGCGAAACGACCATCCTGCAGCAAATACACCACTTCCAGAGAAAAGGTGGAAAAGGTGGTCAGGCCGCCGCAAAAACCGGTGGTGATCAGCAGTTTCCAGGTCGGATCCAGGTGTGTCATCCGGGTGAATATTGCCATAGCCAGGCCGATGATAAAACCGCCCAGCAGGTTCACCGCCAGCGTACCCAGCGGGATGTGTGCGTTTAGCGGGTTCATCTTCATGCTAATGGCCCAGCGCAGCACGCTGCCGAGACCGCCGCCAATAAAAACTGCCAGTAAAGAACTCAACATGGTCGAAACTACCTTTCATTCAAGGGGAAATAAAACTCAGAAAGGTTCAGGCGTAACGCTACGCACCCCTCTGAGAGGTTACGTAGACATCATCAGCCTGTGAGGGCGGTTATGGAGGAATGTCATCTCCGTTGTTCGGCACGGCTGTTTGGCTGTGCATAGGGGATGTTACACCCAGCGCAGCCCGTTTTGTAGTAGCAAAAGTGACAGAAAAAGCGGAAGTCGTCACTCTGGGCGTCAATGGCCGGGTACGGCCAGCTCCAGGCGATTGCGGCCGTTGTTCTTGGCGCGGTACAACGCATTGTCTGCGGCTTTCAGCCAGTCCAGATAGCCGCTCATCTCGCCGTGATAATCCGCAATGCCGGCGCTGATGTTGAGTCGCAGTTGCGGGGCTTCGCGAAAAATGACTTCATTGAGCCGTTCCTGAATGCGCAATAACGCAATGCTGGCCTGCTCGGCGCTGGTGTTGGGCAGCACTGCGCCAAATTCGTCGCCGCCGTAGCGTCCGACAATATCTACGGCGCGCAGACCAATTAACAGTTCTTCCGCCAGCACCGCCAGCGCTTCGTCTCCCAACGCATGGCCGAAGGTGTCGTTGATGGTTTTAAAGCGATCGATATCCATCAGGATCAGGGTTGCGGTGTGCTGATAACGGCGACAGCTGTCAAATTGATGATGCAGCAAATGCTCCCAGTGGCGGCGGTTGTACAACCCGGTAAGCCCGTCACGCATGCTGATGCGCAGCAGCTCCTGTTTCTTTTCCGCCAGCCGTTTGGCGGTGCGGTAGGTGACTAACCCCAGCAGTATCGGATAGAGGTAGATCATTGGCAGGCACAGGTAGACCTGCGACGCCGTACTTTCCGGCTGAAAGGGAAAGCCCATCAGGGCGCCGATCGTCAGAGCGCCGGCCAGCTGTGCCCCCAGGCCTTTGAAGAACAGCGGCTTACCCGCAGCGGCTATGTTGTTCATTCCCATCATCGATAAGATTACTACCGACGGCAAGGCGTTGAAGGCCATCATCGCCACCCACAGGCCGCCGAAAAACGAATCGATCAGCAGATTACGGATTTCGGCCTTGAACGGCTGGGAGGATCGTCGTGCCCATTGATAGGCGAGGTGTGGCCAGATAAAGCCGTGCAAAATCAGCAGGACCCACAACCATGGGGCGGTGTTTTGGGTGTAGAAAACTGAAAATACGCACAGAGAACCTATGCCCAGGCCGACGATGCGCGGCAGATAGGTGCGTCTGGCAAAGCTAAGGCCGGATTTTCGGGTATCTATGACTGATGGCTTGTACATCCGGCAACTCCATAATGAGCAGGGTGACAGCGTACCACGCGGCTTCTAAACTCAGAATAGTCTGATTAACGCCCAATGCGGATAAAATCGAGCCGTGGTGGGGATCTTACTCTGTTACATGTTGCTGTTGTCTTGCTCCAGAGAAAGTAGGTAAATACCCGCAGGCAAGGTTTGTTTTCTCGCTGCATTCGCAGCGCTATATGAATTTTCTCGCTGCATTCGCAGCGCTATATGAATAAGAAGGTGAGTATGGAAGGGATCAGTATTACCAAACTTCTGGTGATTGCGGTGTTGATCATCTTGCTGTTCGGTACCAGCAAACTGCGCACGTTGGGCGCGGATTTAGGTGCGGCGCTGAAGGGCTTTAAAAAGGCCGTGGGCGACGATACCACCCCACCGCCAGCCAACACCGCAGAAAGCCAGGCCAACCCGCAGAGCGTCGAAAAGAAAGACGTTTAATCACGCTTTCTGCCAGGCAATAAAAAACGGATGCCGCGAGGACATCCGTTTTTTGCCGTTTCCGCCGAGGGAAACGTAACAAATCATTGCTGCGATTACTTCACTTCCATCCCTTTTGCCTGCAAATCGGCATGGTAGGAGGAACGAACAAACGGACCGCAGGCTGCATGGGTAAAGCCCATTGCCATCGCTTCTTCTTTCATTTCATCGAATTCGGCAGGGCTGACGTAACGCTGCACCGGCAGGTGATGACGGCTTGGCTGCAAATACTGGCCTAAGGTCAACATGGTGACGCCATGGCGACGCAGATCGCGCATGACCTCAACGATTTCCGCATTGGTTTCCCCCAGGCCGACCATCAGGCCAGACTTGGTTGGGATATGCGGATGCGCTTCCTTGAACCGCTCCAGCAGCTTCAGTGACCACTCGTAGTTAGCGCCCGGACGCACCTGGCGATAAACACGCGGCACGTTTTCCAGATTGTGGTTAAACACATCCGGCGGCGTTTCGGTCAGAATTTCCAGTGCGCGATCCATACGGCCGCGGAAGTCAGGCACCAGGGTTTCAATCTTGATGGTTGGGTTTTTCGCGCGGATGGCAGCGATGCAGTCGGCAAAGTGCTGGGCACCGCCGTCACGCAGGTCGTCGCGGTCAACCGAGGTGATCACCACATAGCGCAGGCCCATATCGGCGATGGTCTGAGCCAGTTTCTCCGGCTCGTTGGCATCCGGGGCTACCGGACGACCGTGCGCTACGTCGCAGAACGGGCAGCGACGAGTACAGATTGCGCCCAGGATCATAAAGGTCGCGGTGCCGTGGTTGAAACACTCAGACAGGTTCGGGCAGGAAGCTTCTTCGCACACCGAATGCAGACCGTTTTTACGCATTGCGGCTTTAATGCCCTGAATGCGCGTAGAGTCGGCAGGGAGTTTGATTTTCATCCACTCGGGTTTACGCAACAGCTCCTGCCGTTCGGTGACCACCGTTTTAATCGGGATCAACGCCATTTTGTCTGCATCGCGGTATTTGACGCCGCGTTCCATCTGAATTGGTTTACTCATAATCGTGCAGGTTCCAGTTACGAAGCTCGACCTTCGGGTAGCCGAGTAAATGAACAAATTCCTGTACCAGGACGGGGTGTACGTCTTCTATGCCGACGCCGGGCGCCAGCGCGCTGACCTGCGCCATCTGCATGCCGGCGTAACCGCAAGGGTTGATACGCTGGAAAGGGGTGAGATCCATGGCCACATTCAGGGCCAGGCCGTGGAATGAACTGCCTTTGCGGATCCGCAAACCCAACGAACAGATCTTTTGCTCCCCCACGTAAACACCGGGCGCATCCGGACGGGCACGCGATTCAATGTGAAAGTGGGCGAGGGTATTAATAACGGTATCTTCGATAGCCGTGACCAGTTGGCGAACGCCAACCTTGCTGCGTTTCAGATCGACCATCACGTACATCACCTGTTGCCCCGGCCCGTGGTAGGTTACCTGGCCACCGCGATCGCTCTGGATCACCGGAATGTCACCCGGCATTAACAGATGCTCCGCTTTACCGGCCTGGCCCTGAGTAAATACGGGCTGATGCTGAACCAACCACAGCTCATCGGGCGTGGCTTCGGTTCGGCGATCGGTGAAGTTGTGCATGGCTTGGGATACAGGCTCGTAGGGCTGCAACCCCAGCTGACGCAAAATGATCTTGTCTGGTTGCAAAAGAGTCATCGTCAGGTTACAGAAGTGGTAAAGCCATTATACCGGGCGCTCTGGCCCGCGACCAGCATTTATACCCTTCATGCTTGAAGCTGCCTCTGTGTTGGCCACGCTTTCTCACCCGAATCACTTACTTAAGTAAGCTCAGCGGGATTCGGCCGCTTGCCGCCTTGATGCAGCTCCAATCATTTTGGGATAGCTGACCCAAAATGCGCAACCCGGGCAGAGGATGCTCTGGCCCGGGTTGAAAAGCAGAGGATTGTGCTGGAATTACAGCACCATGCGGACAATTTCAAGGTTGCCCAACTCATCATATAAGGTTTCCACCTGGTCAATATGGGTGGCATTGATGGTGATGGACACGGAGTGGTAATTGCCTTTGCTGCTAGGTTTAACCTGCGGGTTATAGTCCCCAGGAGCGTGGCGCTGCACCACTTCAACCACCTGGTCTACCAGCTCGGGTTGTGCCAGGCCCATTACCTTGTAGGTAAATGAGCAAGGGAATTCGAGCAGTTCGTTCAGTTTAGTTTTCATGTGCGCTCCAGAGTGCGGCTATCGATATAGCGAGTCTATAAATTATAACTCCCGCCGGAGCGGGAGTTAATGTTAATCAGTATATGGGGGCAATTTTGCCCATTTCAACTGTTAACCGAACCAGTGGTGGAACATCAGTTTGATGTAATCGACGATACGGCTGAAGAAACCGCCTTCTTTCACTTCGTTCATCACTACCAGCGGACGCTGGTCGATGGTTTTACCGTCCAGCTGGAAGTTGATGCTGCCGACAACCTGGTTTTTAGCCAGTGGCGCATGAATTTCCGGGGTGTTCAGCACGTAGCTGGCTTTAAGATCTTTCATGCGGCCGCGTGGGATGGTCAGGTAAACGTCTTTGTCTACGCCCAACTCAACGCGATCTGCATCGCCGAACCAGACTGGCTCAGACGCAAACTCTTTGCCTACTTTCAGTGGCGCAACGGTTTCGAAGAAGCGGAAGCCCCAGGTCAGCAGTTTCTTGCTCTCGGTTTCGCGGCCCTTGTAAGTACGACCGCCCAGCACTGCGGAGATCAGACGCATCTGGCCTTCGGTCGCAGAAGCCACCAGGTTATAGCCCGCGGCGTCGGTATGGCCGGTTTTGATGCCGTCCACGTTCAGGCTGGTATCCCACAGCAGACCGTTACGGTTCATCTGGCGGATATTGTTGAAGGTGAACTCTTTTTCTTTATAAATCGCGTATTCGTCCGGCACGTCGCGGATCAGCGCCTGGCCGATCAACGCCATATCGCGTGCGGAGCTGTACTGACCCTGTGCGTCCAGGCCGTGTACCGTTTGGAAGTGGGTGTTCTGCAGGCCCAGCTTGCTGACGTAGGTGTTCATCAGGTTAACGAATGCGTCCTGGCTGCCGGCCACGTAGTCGGCCATGGCCACACAGGCGTCGTTACCTGACTGCAGGTTGATGCCGCGGGTCAGCTTGGAGACCGGTACGCGGTCGCCAGGCTTGAGGAACATCAGGGAAGAGCCTTTGAATACCGGGTTGCCGGTTGCCCAGGCGTCTTGACCTACGGTCACCAGATCTTCCTGGCCGATTTTGCCTGCTTTCAGCGCTTGACCGATGACGTAGCTGGTCATCATTTTTGTCAGGCTGGCAGGATCACGGCGCGCATCGGCGTTCATTTCCGCCAAAACTTTACCGGAATTGTAATCAATCAGGACGTAGGATTCCGCATCGATCTGCGGCACGCCTGGGATCATGGTCTTGATATTAACGTCATCGGCATGCGCAACGGTGGTTGCACTCATCGCGATAACGGTGCCGAGCGCTATGCTCTTGATTAAGCGAAAAGAAGTTACTTGTTTCATGATCGAGACTACAACATCCATGAGGGTAAAGTTAAAAAACGAGCCACACTATAACAGATGAGATCCTGGCAGGCATTAGTCAATCCTCTGACTTATCACGCTTTACAAGCTTTTGCTGAAAGAAAATGTTTCAGCTAAAAATCAGCTTATCGGTCGCGATTGCCCGCCGGTCTATGTTTAGGGTGCGGCAGTGACAAAAGATTGTTGCTGCGCTTCAGTGGCCAGACGCTGCTGCAGCTGAGCTGCTTGCTGACGGTCGCTGAACGGGCCGAGCTGTACGCGGTAGACGCTGCCGTTGGCGGCAACCTTACCCGGTACGCCGAATTTTTGGCTCAGGCTTTGCTGCCAGCTTTGCGCGCGCTCGGCACTGCTCAGCGCGCCGACCTGCACCACATAGCCGCCTGTTGAAGAGGTACTGCTTGCTGCAACGGCGGCGGTCGCGGCGACCGGTGCGGCAATGGCGGCGGGTTCCGGTTCTGAGCCTTCCAACACGCCGGCCGGTACGGCGCTTGGCGCGCCGAGGAAGCCGCTGCGGCTATTGCCGGCGCTGCTTGCCGGAGCCGCGTCGCCGGTGTTCAGGCTGCTGTTGTCAATCGGGCGTACTGCGGCACCGCTGGCTACTGGGACGTCCTGTTGGATGGGAGTTCCCATGCTGCTGGAGCCCAGATCCGGGCGAGCGGGCAGGGCATAGCTTTGTTTGGCGACGGTAGTGCCGATGGTGCCAGGGCCACTGAGGGTGCCATCCGGGGCAACGTTGATGAAATCAACCTTGACCTTGGTGTTGTTGGACAGGTTCAGACGATCGGCGACGGCTCGCGACAAATCAATGATGCGACCTTTGGTGTAAGGCCCGCGATCGTTAACACGCACTACCAGTTGGCGACCGTTGGCCAGGTTGGTCACGCGTACGTAGCTTGGGATCGGCAGCGTCGGGTGTGCGGCGGTCAGGCCGTTAGGATCAAACTGTTCCCCCAGCGCGGTGGTATTCCCCCTGGCTTCTTCGCCATAGGAACTGGCCAGACCGGTCTGCGAGAAGTTCTGAGGATCTTTTACAATGCGGTAAGTGTCGCCATTAACCTTATAATCCTGCAGGTTATTAGGGTTATAGGGTTCATATTGAGGCTCTACGCCACCGATTTCCACCACCGGTCCGTTATACGGCTGCTGCGGCGGCGCTTGCTGTTCCGTGGTCGGGGCGGTACAGGCGGAAAGCAATACCGCGACTACGCCGACCCAAAGCCATTCCTTACGCATTACTCACCTCTTATAAACTTTTAGACATCATTTTCCGATGCGTGTGGATCGACATGATAATGCCGAACCCAGCCATAAGCACAATCAGCGCCGAACCCCCGTAACTGACCAGAGGCAAAGGTACGCCAACTACCGGTAAAATACCACTGACCATACCAATGTTAACAAACACATAAACGAACAAAATCAGCATCAGCCCGCCGACCATCACTCGGCCGAAGGTGGTTTGCGCCTTGGCGGCGATCATCAAACCGCGGATGATCACCAGCAGGTATAGCGCCAGCAGCACCAGTACTCCGACCAGCCCCAGCTCCTCGGCCAGCACCGCAAAGATAAAGTCGGTGTGGCGTTCCGGCAGAAATTCCAGCTGTGACTGAGTGCCATGCAGCCAGCCTTTACCGGACAGACCGCCTGAGCCGATGGCAATTTTCGACTGAATAATGTGGTAGCCGGCGCCAAGGGGGTCGGTTTCCGGATCGAGCAGCATCATAACGCGGTCGCGCTGATAGCCGTGCATCAGGAAGAACCACAGCACCGGGATAAAGGCTGCCAGCAGCACGGCGGCTACGGCGATCAGCTTCCAGCTCATGCCGGACAGGAATAGCACGAACAGGCCGGAGGCGGCGATCAGAATCGAGGTACCCAAATCCGGCTGTGCGGCAACCAGCAGCGTAGGCAGGAAAATCAGTACCAGCGCAATCGCCGTATTCTTCAGCGAAGGGGGGCAGACGTCGCGGTTCATAAAGCGCGCTACCATCAGCGGTACCGCGATTTTGGCGATCTCTGACGGCTGGAAACGCACGAAGCCGAGATCCAGCCAGCGCTGGGCGCCTTTACTGATCTGGCCGAAAGCATCCACCAAAATCAGCAGTATCACGCAGAAAATATACAGATACGGTGCCCAGCTTTCATAGACCCGCGGCGGGATTTGCGCCATGACGGCCATGACGATCAACCCCATGACAATCTGGCCGATCTTGCGCTCCATCATGCCGATGTCCTGGCCGCTGGCGCTCCACATCACGAAAGCGCTGTAGACCAGCAGGGCCAGAATTAACAGCAGGAATGTGGGGTCGATATGGATTTTGGTCCAGATCGACGCTTTTTGTTGGCTTTCAGTCATGTTCTACCTTAATCACCTTCTACACCAGGCGGCAGCGGAGCCGCGTCCGGTAATTGCGTATTGTTGTCGCCCAGCAAGATATGGTCGAGGATCTGACGAGTGATCGTCCCGACCGCTGGACCGGCACCGCCGTTTTCCAGAATGATGGCGACCGAAACCGTCGGATTATCGAAGGGAGCGAAGGCCGTCATCAGTTTGTGGTCACGCAGGTGCTCTGCGAGTTTGTGGGCGTTATAGGTTTCGTAACCGAATACCTGTGCGGTCCCCGATTTCGCCGCGGCTTTGTATGGCGTACCTGCAAAGTACTTGCGTGCCGTTCCATTTGGGCGGTTGGCCACGCCATACATGCCGTCTTTGGCAATTTCCCAGAAGCCGGAATGAATATCGCCGATCTGCGTGCTCTCTTCCTGCTGGAAAGGCACCAGCACGCCATTGATACGGGTGCTCTGCAGCAGGTGCGGCGTTTTGACGTTGCCGTCGTTAATCAGGGTGGTCAGCGCCTTGGCCATCTGGATCGGCGTCGCCGTCCAATAACCCTGGCCGATACCTACCGGAATGGTGTCCCCCTGATACCAGGGTTTTTTATAGCGCTTGAATTTCCAGTCACGAGTCGGCATCAGGCCGGAACGCTCTTCCGACAGATCGATGCCGGTATATTCGCCGTAACCGAACTTGGTCAGCCAGGTTGAAAGGCGATCGATGCCCATGTCGTAAGCGACCTGATAGAAGAAGGTATCCGCGGACTCTTCCAACGCTTTGGTGACGTTCAGGCGGCCGTGGCCCCATTTTTTCCAGTCGCGGAAGCGTTTTTCCGAGCCGGGCAATTGCCACCAGCCGGGATCGAAGACGACGGTGTTCTTGGTAATCACCCCGGCGCTGAGCGCCGAAACGGAAATATACGGCTTCACCGTGGAGGCAGGTGGGTAGAGCCCTTGCGTGGCACGGTTGATCAGCGGCCGGTTCGGATCGTTGAGCAGCCCCTGATAATCCTTGCTGGAGATACCGTCGACGAACAGGTTCGGGTCATAGCTGGGGTTGGACACCATAGCCAGAATGCCGCCGGTGCGCGGATCGCTCACCACCACTGCCGCACGGCTGCCCACCAGCAACTGCTCGATATAGCGCTGCAGGTTGAGATCCAGCGTCAGATAGACGTCTTTGCCGGCGGAAGGCGGTTGCTCATGCAATTGGCGGATCACCCGGCCACGGTTGTTGACTTCAACCTCTTCGTAGCCGGTTTTGCCATGCAGGGTTTCTTCGTAATAGCGTTCGATGCCCAGCTTGCCGATGTCATGCGTCGCAGCGTAGTTGGCCAGCTTGCCGTCTTTATCCAGGCGTTCGACGTCACGGTCGTTGATCTTCGACACGTAGCCGATCACATGGGTCAGGGCGGAACCATAAGGGTAATAGCGACGCTGGTAGCCTTTGACCTCTACGCCGGGGAAGCGGAACTGGTTAACCGCAAAACGCGCCACCTGCACTTCACTCAGGGCGGTTTTCACCGGGATAGAGACGAAACGGCGCGAGCGCTTGCGCTCTTTTTCGAAGTTGGTGATGTCATCATCGGTCAAATCGACCACTGAACGCAGCGCCTGTAGCGTGGCTTTCAGGTCATCGACCTTTTCCGGCATCAACTCCAGTTGGTAGATGGTGCGGTTGAGCGCCAGCGGAGTGCCGTTGCGATCGTAAATAATGCCGCGGCTGGGCGCGATCGGCACCAGTTTGATGCGGTTTTCGTTGGAGCGGGTGCGGTAATCCTCAAAGCGGACGATTTGCAGGTTATACAGATTGGCGATGAGGGTGCCGGTCAGCACCAGGATGACCAAGAACGCCACCAGGGCGCGGCGTACAAACAGGGCGGATTCGGCCGTATAGTCGCGAAAAGGGTTACGTTCTATTTTCATCCCGCTGCTTTATTTCACTCTGTCACTATTACCACCGGTTATTCCCGGTGGTAAGGATGATTTGTTGTAATGCTCCAGGCGCGATAGAGGCTTTCAGCCACCAGCACGCGCACTAAAGGATGCGGTAATGTCAACGGTGAGAGCGACCAACTCTGTTCGGCGGCGGCCTTACACGCCGGGGCCAGCCCTTCCGGGCCGCCAATCAGCAGGCTGACGTTGCGGCCGTCCTGCTTCCAGCGTTCGAGTTGTTGCGCCAACTGCGGCGTTTCCCACGGCGTACCGGGAATATCCAGCGTGACAATGCGATTGCCTTTGCCTACCGCAGCCAGCATCTGCTCGCCTTCCTTTTCCAGAATGCGTTTGATATCGGCATTCTTGCCGCGCTTGCCCGCCGGGATTTCGGTCAGCTCAAACGGCATGTCTTTCGGAAAGCGGTGCAGATAATCCATAAAGCCGGTCTGCACCCAGTCTGGCATTTTAGTGCCGACGGCTACCAGTTGCAGTTTCACCGCTTAGCTCCAGAGTTTTTCCAGCTCGTACAACTGACGGCTCTCTTCCTGCATCACGTGAACGATCACGTCACCCAGGTCGACAACGATCCAGTCGGAGGCTTCCTGGCCTTTCATGCCGAACAGTTCCATACCGGCGGTGCGGGCTTCCTGCACCAGGTGGTTGGCGATCGACATCACGTGACGGGTAGAGGTCCCGGTGCAGATGATCATGCAATCGGTGATGCTGGATTTGTCTTGTACATCCAGAGCGATAATGTCTTGGCCTTTCAGGTCATCAATTTTATCGATGACGAAATCTTGGAGCGCTTTACCTTGCAAAGGTTCCCCCTCGGGTGTGTTCTGTTCATTCGACTGCGGCGGGCAACTTGCCCGTTTTGCGGCCTGAATCAATGATAAGTCGGCAGGATGCCGCTGAAAGCCAGCTGGTGACTGCCCGGCCAGCTAAGGATTCCGGGGTTTTCAGCGAATACCTGAAAAATAGCGGCGCAGTATATCACGCGGCTGTTGCTAGCGATATAAACCCTGTAACTCGATATAGCGCTGTACTGAACGCGGCAACAGGTCGTCACAGTTGAGTCCCTGATGGCGGCGCTGACGAATTTCCGTGGCCGAAATCTCCAGCTGTGGCGTATCGGCCAGATAAATAAATCCGTGAGGATGCCGGCTGAGCTGGGCGGGATCGCTCACCTGATGTTGCTCCAGCCACTGCTGTAGCTCAGGCGTATCCATGCGATCGTTGTAACCAGGGCGAGCGAGCACCAGCAGATGACAGGTATCCAGCAGCGACTGCCAGCGGTGCCATTTGTGCAGCGTCAACAGCGAGTCCTGGCCAATGATAAACGCCAGAGGCAAGGCGGCGCCACGTTCTTTACGAATGGCTTCCAGCGTCTCGATGGTATAGGAAGGGGTGGTGCGATGCAGTTCACGATCGTCAACAGCAAACAGCGGGTTACCGGCAATGGCCAATTCCACCATTTTCAACCGTTGCTGAGCGTTCGCTTCGGGCTGAGGGCGGTGCGGCGGAACATGGTTCGGCAGCAGCGTGACCCGGTTCAGACCAACCTCTGCGGCCAGCGCTTCCACCGGCCGCAGATGCCCGTAATGGATAGGGTCGAAGGTGCCGCCAAACAGGGCGTGCAGGACGGGAGTGCCTTGCGGATTAGTGGACATCTGAAAAACTCGTGGCCAGAGGTTTGCCGCACAACAGCATCGACAGGGTTTCCAATTCAGACCAGACCGACTGGCCGTAATCCTGCTTAAGGGTGATTTCTATCTGCGCCAGCAGATGAACCGCTTGCCGCAGCTGGGCGCCGGACAGCCGTTGCAATGCCTGAGTTACCAGGTTACGGCGGTTTTGCCAAACCTTGTATTGGTCGAACAGCGTACGCAAAGGCACTGTCGCCATGCGGCGTTGCAGGTTGAGCAACTGCAGCAGTTCCCGTTGCAGGGTTCGCAGCAGGATCACCGGCTCGACATCTTCCTGCTGCATCTGCTGCAGGATATGCCAGGCGCGTTTGCTTTTTCCGGCCAACAGGGCGTCCAGCCAGTGGAATGGCGTGAAGTGGGCTGCATCATTTACCGCCAGTTCAACGCGCGGCAGCGTGAGTTTGCCATCCGGATGCAGCAACGACAGCCGCTCCAGCGCCTGCGACAGCGCCAGCAGGTTGCCTTCGTAGCAGTAACACAGCAGTTGGTTTGCCGCGTCGTCCAGTTCCAGCTTCAGGGTTTTGGCTCGTTGAGCGACCCAGCGGGGGAGCTGCGCCTGTTCCGGCGTCTGGCAACTGACGTAAGCGCCGTGCGGGCTGAGCGCCTTGAACCAGGCACTGTTTTCTTGCGCTTTGGTCAGGCGTGGCCCACGCAGCATCAGCAAAATGTCGTCATGCAGCAGTGCGGCCAGTTTGATCAGCTGTTCGCCGATCGGTGCCGTCGGCCCGTTCTCAGGGAAGATCAGCAGCAGCGTCTGACGGCTGGCGAACAGGCTCATGGCCTGACAGATGCTGAAGATGGCATCCCAATCGGTATGGGCGTCGAGCGAAATGCTGTAATGCTCGGTGAACTGCTGCTCTTGGGCCGCGTGGCGGATAAGATCCTGGCTTTCCTGCAGCAGCAGCGGCTCGTTGCCAGTCAATAAATAACAAGCGCGCAGCCCCTCTCGGAGCTGCGCGGCAAGTTGTTCAGGGTAAATACGAATCATTGATCTACGCGACTGGCCGCTTTTTCACCGGCGGCAGCGGCTTTCTGTTGGGTTTCTTCTTCCGCAGCGTGCACCGTCAGCAGCTTACGTACCAGCTGTTGGGCGGCCTGCTCGCGCATTTCCTGGCGAATAATTTCCTGTTCGGAATCTTTTGCCAATGCGGTCAACGGGTTATCGAAGAACGAACGGAAAACTTTAACGTTTAGCGGATACAGATCGTGACCCGGGATCAGCACCTGTGCCTGAACGGTCAGTACCATTTGGTACTCAGCGGTTTTACCGTCCTGGAAGATAGAGGCGGTATCCTGGCTCTCCGTGGCGCCAATGATGCGCAGGGAAGGGAGATCCTTACGCTTGGCATCCTTGACGATGGTCACGTCGCTGAGACGTAACTGCTCACGCACCGCGCGGGTCAGCGGACCATAAGGGTCCGAGCTGTCCAGCAGCAGCGTCTTCATTTCCGAAGGGACCTGCGTGGTACCACGCAGGTGAAAACCGCAGCCGGCGGTGACCAGCACCGCCAACCCCAGCAACAACGTCAGAATACGATGTCGCACAACGCCTCCTTGTGTTAACCCACAACCAGGTTAAGCAATTTGCCCGGAACATAGATCACTTTACGAACCGTGACCCCGTCCAGATATTTAGCGACCAGATGCTCCTCAGCGGCACGCGCACGTACCTGCTCTTCGGTTGCATCGGCAGCCACGGTGATTTTAGCGCGAACCTTACCGTTGACCTGCACCACCACCAGCTTGGAGTCTTCGACCATGGCCTGCTCGTCGGCTTGCGGCCAGGCTGCGGTATCCACATCGCCTTCACCGCCCAGCGCCTGCCACAGTGAGAAGCACACGTGCGGAGTGAACGGATACAGCATGCGAACGACTGCCAACAGCGCTTCCTGCAGCAGGGCGCGATCTTGCTCGCTCTCTTGCGGTGCTCGGGCCAGCTTGTTCATCAGTTCCATCACGGCGGCAATCGCGGTGTTGAAGGTCTGACGACGGCCGATATCGTCGGTCACTTTGGCAATGGTTTTGTGCAGATCGCGGCGCAGCGCTTTCTGATCTTCGCTCAGCGTTGCCACGTTCAGCGGCTGAACGGCGCCTTTTTCCAGGTGTTCGTAGGCCAGTTTCCACACGCGTTTCAGGAAGCGGTTTGCCCCTTCTACGCCGGATTCCTGCCATTCCAGCGTCATTTCTGCCGGTGAAGCAAACATCATGAACAGACGGACGGTATCTGCGCCGTATTTCTCAACCATCACCTGCGGGTCGATGCCGTTGTTTTTCGACTTCGACATTTTGCTCATGCCAGCATAGACCAGTTCACGACCTTGTGGATCGGTGGCTTTGATAATGCGGCCTTTGTCATCACGTTCAACGTTGGCGTCGACCGGGGAAACCCAGACGCGTTCGCCGCTGTTGCCGGTGTAATAGAAGGCGTCTGCCAGCACCATGCCCTGGCACAGCAGGCGTTTTGCCGGCTCGTCGGAGTCGACCAGGCCAGCGTCACGCAGCAGCTTGTGGAAGAAGCGGAAATACATCAGGTGCATGATGGCGTGTTCGATGCCGCCGACATACTGATCGACCGGCAGCCAGTAGTTGGCAGCGGCTGGATCCAGCATCCCCTGGTCGTACTGCGGGCAGGTATAGCGCGCGTAGTACCAGGACGACTCCATAAAGGTGTCGAAGGTGTCGGTTTCGCGCAGCGCCGGTTGGCCGTTAACGGTGGTTTTCGCCCACTCGGGATCGGCTTTGATCGGGCTGGTAATGCCGTCCATCACCACGTCTTCCGGCAGGATCACCGGCAGCTGGTCTTCTGGAGTTGGCATCACGGTACCGTCTTCCAGCGTGACCATCGGGATTGGTGCGCCCCAATAACGTTGGCGGGAAACGCCCCAGTCGCGCAGACGGTAGTTAACCTTGCGCTGACCAACGCCTTTGGCGACCAGTTTTTCGGCAATGGCGTTGAAACCGTCTTGGTGATCCAGACCGTCAAACTCGCCGGAGTTGAACAGCGTGCCTTTCTCGGTCATCGCTTCGGCTTGTACATCCGGCTGGCTGCCGTCGAGGGCCAGAACGACCGGTTTGATTGGCAGGCCGTATTTGGTGGCAAACTCCCAGTCGCGCTGATCGTGAGCCGGAACCGCCATCACCGCGCCGGTACCGTATTCCATCAGCACAAAGTTGGCGACCCAAATTGGCACTTGTTCGCCGGACAGCGGATGGATGGCGAACAGGCCGGTCGGCATGCCCTTTTTCTCCATCGTCGCCATTTCGGCTTCGGCCACTTTGGTGTTGCGGCACTCTTCGATAAATTCAGCCAGCGCCGGGTTGTTCACCGCGCCTTGCTGCGCCAATGGGTGACCTGCGGCTACGGCCACGTAGGTCGCGCCCATAAAGGTGTCAGGACGGGTGGTGTAAACCGTCAGCTTTTCGTCGCTGCCCGCTACGTCAAAGGTGATATCCACCCCTTCGGAACGGCCAATCCAGTTGCGCTGCATGGTTTTCACCTGTTCTGGCCAGCTTTCCAGCGTGTCCAGATCGTTGAGCAGCTGATCGGCGTAGTCGGTGATTTTGATAAACCACTGTGGGATCTCTTTACGCTCAACCTTGGTGTCGCAGCGCCAGCAGCAGCCGTCGATCACCTGTTCGTTGGCCAGCACGGTCAGATCGTGTGGGCACCAGTTCACCGCGGAAGTCTTCTTGTAGACCAGGCCTTTTTCGTACAGCTTGGTGAAGAACCACTGTTCCCAACGGTAGTAGTCCGGATCGCAGGTGGCGATCTCGCGATCCCAGTCATAGCCGAAGCCCAGCAGTTTCAGCTGGTTCTTCATGTATTCGATATTGTCGTAGGTCCACGGAGCCGGTGCGGTGTTGTTTTTAACCGCAGCGCCTTCCGCCGGCAGGCCGAACGCATCCCAGCCAATAGGCTGTAGCACGTTTTTACCTAGCATGCGCTGGTAGCGCGAGATCACGTCGCCGATAGTGTAGTTACGAACGTGCCCCATGTGCAGACGGCCTGATGGGTACGGCAGCATGGATAGGCAGTAATACTTTTCCTTGCTCGCATCTTCGGTAACTTTGAAAGTTTGCTTCTCTTCCCAGTGAAGCTGTACGTTCGATTCTATGTCTTCTGGACGGTATTGCTCTTGCATGGCGGCTGGTGGTCCTGTAGGTGTAAAACAGCTCCCCCTTCATCTTTCAAGCCACAGCGTTGTTGGCTGCGTACACTCAACCCAGTCACTTACCTTTGTAAGCTCTTGGGTTTCACGTACTGGCCGCCTGGCCGTGACTCGAAACCTATCGGGGGGATTTCTGTAGCATTCTGTTGAGTACTTATAGATCCGCATAGCATAGCTGATAAGACCTCCCGGCAACAACACCAAGCGCCCGACTCGACGTATTTAAAAAATACCGGCCATGACAAGACTCACATCTTGAGGAAACCATGTCTTGCCAAGTGACATCAGCAATTTACGGCTAAAATGATAAGGGATAGTTTAGGAGGTAGGCCCAGTCACGTAAGTTCATCGAGGAGAGATTATGAACAAGGTTGCTCAGTACTACCGCGAATTGGTGGCATCCCTGACAGAACGCCTGAAAAATGGCGAGCGTGATATTGACTCGCTGGTCGCGAGCGCAGAAAAACGGCTAAACGAAGCGGGTGAACTGACGCGCGACGAAGTTGAGCAGGTTACACAGGCGGTACGGCGCGATCTGGAAGAGTTCGCTCGCAGTTATCAGGAGAGCCGGGACGAGTTCACCGACAGCGTTTTCATGCGGGTTATCAAGGAAAGCCTGTGGCAGGAGCTGGCGGATATTACCGACAAAACTCAGTTGGAATGGCGCGAGGTGTTCAAGGACGTCAGCCACCATGGCGTTTACCACAGCGGTGAGGTTGTCGGGCTGGGTAATCTGGTGTGCGAAAAATGCCACCATCATTTGGCGTTTTACACGCCGGAAGTGCTGCCGCTGTGCCCGAAATGCGGTCATGACCAGTTCCAGCGTCGGCCTTTCGAACCTTAAGCTTGCTGCGCGCCCTGGCCTCTCCGCTAGAAAAGGTCAGGGCAGGCGCTGCTCTTAGCCAAACAGTTTTTTCATCAGGTTGCCAAGAAAGCTTCCGCCAGCCGAGGCCGTAGCCACTTCAGCCTGCGGGGCTGTTTCGATTTTGGCGGGCACTTTCTGTGCCACCGCAACCCGGCTTTCCTGAGCGGCTTTTTCTGCTGCTTCAGGGCCGTAAGCAAAGCCTTCCGCCAGCACGAACTCGACGTCGGTAATGCCGATAAACGCCAGGAACAGCTTCAGATATGGCGTGATCAGATCGGTTGGCGTATCCGCGTGGATACCGCCGCGGCTCGAGATCACAATCGCTTTCTTGCCGGTGACCAGACCTTCAGAGCCTTCAGAGGTGTAGCGGAAGGTTTGGCCAGCGCGCGCCACCAGATCGAAATAGATTTTCAACTGCGTCGGGATGTTGAAGTTGTACATCGGCGCGCTGATGATAATGGTGTCGTGCGATTTCAGCTCGGCGATCAGTTCATCGGAAAGTGCCAGCGTCTTTTGCTGATGCGGTGTTAAAGGTTTGTCACCAGCGCTAAACCCGCCAATCACTTCACCATCCAGCTCCGGCAGTGTCGGGTTGGCTAAATCGCGAACCGTAAAGCTGTCATTGGGGTGTGCTTCATGCCACTGTTGAACAAAAAAATCGACTAATTTTCCAGACTGGGAGTAATCACCCAGGATACTTGATTTCAGGACCAGTATACGACTCATTGGGCTATCTCCAGGCTTGGTCTAAGGTATCAGCGATGCTGTGCGTTTAACAGCATCTTAGAGGCAAGCCTGGCCCAGTGATAGCGTAAAAATTCGCTGAGTTAAATCAAAAATATTGAATGTTAGGGCGGTTTCCCGCCCGGTGGTCAATAGCGGGCTACGCGCTCGGCCAACAGATCGATAAAGCCTTCGCGATCGATATCGGTCAGCACTTCAACGTTGGCCGGCTTGCCGTTCTGGCCAAAGATATCCACCACGGTCATGCCGAGGGTATATTCCCCTTTGGTTTCCACGCCGACCCAGCGTTCGATACTGTCAAACAGCTGTGGTGCCAGCAGCCAGGCGATGGTGCAGGGGTCGTGCATCGCGGCACCGGGCATCCCACGGGGATGGCTAAGGTACAGCGGCAGGTAGAAGTCGAGCATTTCGGCCACCGCCTGCGCCACCGGGTTGTTTATCTGGCGGATGCGTTCGATATCCTGTGGCAGCACCAGCGCCTGGTGGGTTACGTTCAGCCCGGCCATGGTCAGCGGTACGCCGGATTTGAGCACCATTTCGGCGGCTTCGGGATCGACAAAGATGTTGAACTCTGCCACCGGGGTGGTGTTGCCGGCATTCATACCTCCCCCCATAAACACGATGCGTTCAATGTTACCTTTCAGCTCTGGGTGTTGGGCCAGCAGCAGCGCGATATTGGTCATGGGGCCGGTGACCACCAGCGTGATCGGCTGCGGACTGCTGCGTAGCAGGCTGGCGATCAGCTCTACGGCAGTTTGCGCCACCGGCTGGATGGCGGGCGTTGGCAGATGGGTATTGCCCATGCCGGTTTTGCCGTGAACGTAGTCGGCAATCACTAGGTCTCGCATCAACGGCGCGGCAGCACCGGCAGCGACGGGAATATCTTCACGCTTCATCAACGTCAACAGACCCAGCGCATTGTGCAGGGTTTTTTCCGGCGTCTGGTTACCGGCGGAGGTGGTAATGGCTTTAACGTCCAATTCTGGTGAACTCAGCGCCATGGCAAGGGCGATGGCATCGTCCAGACCAGGGTCGCAATCGATAATGATAGGGCGGGGCATGTTTATCTCCTTATTTGTTATCCAGTGAGCATCGGATCAAAATCGGAGAGAAACAAGTGCTTTTAGTGCCGGAAAGAGGGAATGAAACTGCGCCCCGGGCGGGGCGCAGGCGAGGGATCAGTGCAGGATTTTCGCCAGGAAGTCCTTCGCGCGTTCGGACTCCGGATTGTTGAAGAAGTCGTCTTTATTGCGGTCTTCGACGATTTTGCCTTCATCCATAAAGATCACCCGGTTCGCCACTTTACGGGCAAAGCCCATCTCGTGGGTTACCACCATCATGGTCATGCCTTCATTGGCCAGTTCGACCATAACGTCCAGCACTTCGTTGATCATTTCCGGATCGAGCGCCGAAGTGGGCTCATCGAACAGCATGGCGATAGGATCCATGCACAGCGCTCGGGCGATAGCCACGCGTTGCTGCTGGCCGCCGGAAAGCTGGCCGGGGAACTTGTTGGCGTGTGCGGTCAGGCCGACGCGCTCCAGCAGTTTCAGGCCTTTCTCGCGCGAGGCGTCTTTGTCGCGTTTGAGCACTTTCACCTGCGCCAGCGTCAGGTTATCGATGATCGACAGGTGTGGAAAAAGCTCGAAGTGTTGGAATACCATACCGACCTTGGAACGCAGCTGCGCCAGATTGGTTTTCTTGTCGTTGACCGGGGTACCGTTCACCAGGATATTGCCCTGCTGGATCGGCTCCAGACCGTTGACGGTTTTGATCAGGGTAGACTTGCCCGAGCCTGAAGGACCGCAGACCACCACCACCTCGCCTTTTTTTACTTCGGTGGTGCAATCGGTCAGAACCTGAAAGTGACCGTACCACTTAGAAACATTTTTCAGGGATATCATCAAACAGTCCTTTTCTTCAAATAGCTTACCAGCGCCGAGGCGGCGAGACTGATAACAAAGTAGACAAAGCCGGCAAACAGGATCATTTCAACCTGGGTGCCGTCGCGCTCGCCAATGGTCGAGGCGGTACGGAAGAAGTCAGCCAGGCTCAGTACGTACACCAGGGAGGTATCCTGGAACAGTACGATGCCCTGGGTCAGCAGCAGCGGCACCATGGCGCGGAACGCCTGCGGCAGGATCACCAGCTTCATTGACTGCCATTGGGTCATGCCCAGTGCCAGCGCGGCGGAGGACTGGCCGCGTGAGATGCTGATGATACCGGCGCGGATAATTTCCGAGTAATAAGCCGCTTCAAACAGGGAAAAGGCTACCATAGCCGAGATCAGGCGAATATCGGTTTTCGGCGACAGCCCTAGAACCTGTTGTAATAAGCTTGGAACCACCAGATAGAACCACAGCAGCACCATCACCAGCGGGACGGAGCGGAACAGGTTGACGTAAACGGCAGCGAACCAGCTGATCGGTTTGATGGGCGACAAGCGCATTACCGCCAGAACGGTTCCCCACAGAATACCGACGACGATGGCGGTCACGGTGATCTTCAGCGTGATCAACAGGCCCTGCAGCAGATAAGGGAAACTTGGGACAATCGATGCCCAGTCAAATTCGTACATTATTTACTCCCCAAGTTGCCGGGCAACTGCACTTTTCTCTCAACCAACCGCATAAACAGCATGATCACGGCGTTGATGGCGATATAGGCCAGCGTAATCGCGGTAAAGGATTCATAGGCATGCGCAGAGTAGTCCAGCAGTTTGCCGGCCTGGGCAGCCATGTCGACCAACCCGATAGTGGAAGCGATGGCAGAGTTTTTGACCAGGTTGAGCATTTCCGAGGTCATCGGCGGCACAATCACCCGGTAGGCATTCGGCAACAGCACGTAGCGGTAGGTTTGCGGCAGCGTCAGACCCATCGCCAACCCGGCCGCTCTTTGACCGCGTGGCAGTGACTGAATGGCAGCACGTACCTGCTCGCAGACGCGAGCGGCGGTAAACAGCCCGAGGCACAGCATCGAGGAAACAAAGAATTGCACGTTAGGGTCGAGTTCGGTTTTGAACCACATGCCGATATTCGCCGGCAGCAGTTCCGGGATCACCAGATACCAGGTAAAGAATTGGACGATCAGCGGCACATTACGGAACAGTTCGACGTAACAGGTACCGAGCGTGGAAAGAAAGCGGTTGGGCACGGTACGCAAAATACCGAATAGCGAACCGACAAAGAAAGCGATAATCCATGCACAGACGGAGAGGGCTACCGTGACCTGAAAGCCGGACCAAATCCAGCCGAGGTAGGTGGTATTCCCAAACGGGGCCTGCTGCAGGAAGATACCCCAGTTCCAATCTATTGACATAACAAACTCCGTTAAGCGGGCGCAGAGCGCCTAAAGATTGATGACTATTCAACGCCGAGGGCGCCGCGGCCAGTCGGGCTGACTTATGTGTGCGGGCATCGGTAATGCGTTATGGGAAAAATACGGGAGGGGAACGGCCTCCCGTATTCCTGTCTGTCCCAGCCATCAACAGGGCTGGTTTGGCCTGGCGGCCGCCCCAGCTCTTGTTCTATTAGTTCAATGCTTTATCGTTAGGCTCTTTGAACAGTTGCTTCATGTCGTCGGACAGTTCGAAGTTCATGTTGAGGTTCTTCGGTGGAATAGGCTGTTTGAACCACTTATCAAACCATTTTGTTGCTTCGCCTGAAGTTTGAGCCTGAGCGATGGTGTCATCGACCAGTTTCTTGAACTCAGGATCGTCTTTACGCAGCATACAGCCGTAGGCTTCTTTCGACTGCGGTGTGCCCAGAATTTCCCATTGGTCCGGCTTCTTCGCTTTCGCGCGTTCACCCGCCAGCAGGGCGTCATCCATCATAAAGGCTACTGCACGACCGCTTTCCAGGGTACGGAAGGAGTCGCCGTGGTCTTTGGCGCTGATGATGCGCATGTTCATCTTGCCGCTGTCGTTCAGTTTATTGAGCAGCACTTCAGAGGTGGTGCCTGAGGTCACCACGACCGGTTTGCCCGCCAGATCCTTGAAGTCTTTGACGTCAGAGCCTTTTTTCACCAGCAGACGGGTACCGACCACGAAGATGGTATCGGAGAAGGCCGCCTGTTTTTGGCGTTCGAGGTTGTTGGTGGTCGAGCCGCATTCGAAGTCAAAAGTGCCGTTTTGCAGCAGCGGGATACGGTTCTGTGAGGTGATCGGCAGCATTTTGACCTGCAGATCAGGAGCGTTCAATTTTTTCTTAACCGCTTCAACGATTTGGTTGGAGTAGTCCTGGGAGTAACCCACAACTTTTTGCTGGTTGTCGTAGTAGGAGAACGGCACTGACGATTCGCGGTGGCCGACAACGATCACGCCGTTGTCTTTGATTTTCTTCAGCGTACCGGTCAGTTCTTCCGCATGGGCTACGTTACCTGCCATACCGATCAGCAGTAACGATAACGCCAATTTACGCATTTGCATGGTCCAACTCCTTTGCTGTTGTGGTGGCTCAAATTCAAAGAGCATCAGATTCTAAATGGAGATTTATTGCTCAAGTATAAAGATAGTCTTAGAACACATAACCGTTAGAAAATAGCCGATTGTGAATGGATTGAAACTAAAATGTTTCTTTTTTTGAGACGCCACGCGCACCAAATTAATGCAACAAAACCCCAATGCACCTTTGTGGTGCCGGTCATGCTCTTGAGTTGTGCACAGGTGCGACAAAACGTCAGTAAAAGTAAATCGGCTCTCTATAACAGAGTAATTAAAGCAAGGAGTGTGCCAGAAGCATTGATTTGGCGACGCTTTATGCTAGCCGCGTGGGAGAGTGCGGCGTGGCAAGCTGCATGGTGGATGAGGGAAGCGGGGCGCTGACGGGCAGCACCCCGGGGGCTTATTTACGGCGCAGGCCGAGGATCAACGCCAGGCCGCCAAGCAGCAGGGTGATTATCCACAACGGCGTGGCGCCAAAACGGGCATAAGGCGTTATGCCGGTGGTTGGTGTGACTTTCACCTCCAGCACCTTGCGGGTGAACTGAGGGATCTCTGCGATCACCTCACCGTTGGCGTCTACCGCGGCGGTGACGCCGTTATTGGTGCTGCGCAACAGAGGGCGACCCAGCTCCAGAGCACGCATGCGCGCCATCTGGAAGTGCTGCCATGGGCCGATGGAATGGCCGAACCAGGCGTCGTTGGAGATGGTCAGCAGGAAGTTGGTGTCCGGCCGGAAGTTGTCGCGAACCTGCTGGCCGAGAACAATCTCATAACAGATCGCCGCCGTCAGGTTATAGCCTTTCACGCTGAGCTGTGGCTGGACGTAGTCGCCACGACTGAATGAAGACATCGGTAAATCGAAGAACGGTGCCAGCGGGCGCAGCAGCGTTTCCAGCGGTACAAACTCGCCAAACGGCACCAGATGGTGCTTGTTATAGCGGTCCTTGGCCGGATAAACGTAAGGCGTCGGCTCGCCCAGCACGATGGCGCTGTTGTAGATTTGCTGGCCCTGCGGCGTGGCACGCACATCAACGATACCGGTGATCAGGCTGCTGTTTTTGGCGCGCATCAGGTCATCCATCATGGTCAGGAAGCCGTTCTGGCTGGCTTCGTAATCCGGAATGGCAGACTCCGGCCAGATGATGATCGGCGCTTTGCCCATATAAGGACGCGTTTCGTCCAAATAGGTTTGCAAGGTGCTGACCAACGCTTTCGGATCCCACTTCATCGACTGAGCGATATTGCCCTGCACCATCGCGACGTTGACCGCCTTGTCCGGTTGCGGGGTAAACCAGTGCAGCTGGCGCAACGGCCACGGCAGCAACAGTAGTGCGACGGCAACCCCAGCCGCGGCGATCCGACGCTGATTGACGGCGTACACCAACAGCCCGGCGATCGCCATCAGCATAAAGGTGATGGTATCTACCCCGAGCAACGGCGCCACGCCTTTCAGCGGGCCGTTAATCTGGCTGTAACCAAACTGCAGCCAGGGGAAACCGGTCAGCACCCAGCCACGTAAAAACTCGGTGACTTGCCACAACACGGGGGCGGCAATCGCTAAACGGTACCAACTGGTGGTCGGCCACAGACGTGCCAGTAACCCGGCGAACAGCCCGGTATACAGCGACAGGTAAGCCGCCAGCAGCACAACCAGGAAAATGTTGATGGAGAAAGGCATGCCGCCGAAGTCGGCAATGCTGACGTAAACCCAGTTGATTCCCGTCCCGAACAGACCGAAACCCCAGCAAAAACCGAGCAAGGCAGACTGTTTGGTGGTGCGGTTCAGGGTTACGGCCAACAGGCCGAACAGAGAGACAAGGGCCGCCGGCCAGATATCGTAAGGAGAAAACGCCAGCGTGCCGCTGGCGCCGGTCAACAGCGCCAGCAGGGCGCGAACCCACTGGCGTTCAAGGAAAGAGGCTTTAGCCATGTTTGATTTATTCTTCCAGTTTCGGTTGCGGAGAATCGTCCGGAATTTTTACATGAACCTGGATGATACGTCGACTGTCCGCCATCGCAACTTTAAATAGGTAACCTTCGATTTCAATGGTTTCCCCGCGTGCAGGCAGGTGACCGAAGGCTTGCATCACCAGGCCGCCGATGGTGTCGACCTCGTCGTCGCTGAAGTGGGTGCCGAAGGCTTCGTTGAAGTCTTCAATCGGCGCCAGCGCTCGCACGGTATACATATGGCGGCTGAGCTGGCGGATATCCAGATCGTCTTCGTCGTCATATTCGTCTTCGATTTCGCCGACAATCAGTTCCAGAATATCTTCGATGGTGACCAGGCCGGACACGCCGCCGAACTCGTCAATGACAATCGCCATGTGATAACGCTGGGAGCGGAACTCCTTCAGCATCCGGTCTACTCGCTTGCTTTCAGGCACCACCACGGCGGTGCGCAGCACCTTGTCGATGCTGAATTCCTCGGATTCCGCGCGCATAAACGGCAGCAGATCCTTGGCCATCAGAATGCCTTCGATGTGATCTTTATCTTCGCTGATCACCGGGAAGCGCGAGTGGGCGGATTCAATGATCACGTCCAGGCACTCTTCCAGCGTTTGGTTACGCTTGAGCGTCACCATCTGGGAGCGCGGGATCATGATATCGCGCACGCGCTGCTCGGCGATATCCATCACGCCTTCCAGCATGTCTCGGGTATCGGGATCGATCAGGTCGTTTTGCTCGGAATCACGGATCAGCTCTACCAGATCGCCACGGTTTTTGGGTTCGCCGTGGAACAGCTGGTTAAGGATAAGAGTAAAGAACCCCTTCTTGGGACTGGGGCTGTCATTGCTTTGTGAATGGTCGTCGCTCATGGCGTTTTAGTTAATATCACTCATGTCAGAGTTAGGGGAGTCAGCGGCAGCCCCATACGGGGGCTGCGGGGAAATCAGCTGACGTCAGAGGGGGTCTTTTTCCGCCAGGTACGGGTCCGGGTAACCCAGTCCGTGCATGATTTCGGTTTCCAAAGACTCCATTTCTTCGGCTTCATCGTCTTCGATGTGGTCATACCCTAGCAGATGAAGGCTGCCATGGACAACCATATGCGCCCAGTGGGCCTCCAGCGCCTTCTCTTGCTCGACGGCTTCCTGTTCAACCACCTGACGGCAGATGATCAGATCGCCCAGCAGCGGTAGCTCGATACCCGGGGGAGCTTCGAACGGGAAAGACAGCACGTTGGTCGGTTTGTCCTTGCCGCGATAGGTCAGGTTCAACTCGTTACTTTCCGCTTCATCCACCAGGCGAATGGTGACCTCGGCCTCCTCCTGAAACTGCGGCAGCACGCCTTCCAGCCAGCGCTGGAAGGTGGCTTCATCCGGCAGGCCGTTGCTGTCTGCACAGGCAATCTGCAGATCCAAAATCACCTGACTCATGGTGTCTCCTGCTCGGAGGCGATGCTCGCCTCGCGTTTACGTTGTTCGGCAATCGCATCTTTGCGTTTTTGTTCGGCGGCTTCCCAGGCTTCATAAGCGATGACCACGCGGGCCACCACCGGATGGCGTACCACGTCTTCGCTATGGAAGAAATTGAAGCTCAGTTCTTCGACGTCAGACAGCACTTCCACCGCGTGGCGCAGGCCGGATTTTTGGTTGCGCGGCAGGTCTATCTGCGTCACGTCACCGGTGATGACCGCCTTGGAGTTGAAGCCAATACGTGTCAGGAACATCTTCATCTGTTCGATGGTGGTGTTCTGGCTCTCGTCGAGGATGATAAACGCGTCGTTCAACGTACGGCCGCGCATATAGGCCAGCGGCGCGACTTCTATCACGTTACGTTCGATCAGCTTCTCCACGCGCTCAAAGCCCAGCATTTCGAACAGGGCGTCATACAGCGGGCGCAGGTAAGGATCGACCTTCTGGCTCAGATCCCCCGGCAGGAAGCCCAGTTTTTCACCGGCTTCAACCGCTGGACGGGTCAGCAGAATGCGGCGGATCTCCTGGCGTTCCAATGCGTCCACCGCAGCGGCGACCGCCAGGTAGGTCTTGCCGGTACCGGCCGGGCCGATGCCGAAGGTGATGTCGTGATCGAGAATATTGGCAATGTATTGCGCCTGATTCGGCGTGCGCGGTTTCACCATGCCGCGTTTGGTTTTGATGGTCACCGCCTTGCCGTAATCCGGCACGCTGTCGGCAACCTGTTCCAGCACCCGGCTTTCTTTGATCGCTAAATGGATCTGCTCCGGGTCGATATCCGGGATCACGCCGCGAATGGGGGCGGTGTCCACATACAGATGGCGCAAGATATCGGCGGCGGCAACCACGCACGGGTTCTTGCCGACCAGCTTGAAACGGTTGTCACGGCGGTTGATCTCAATGCCCAACCGGCGTTCGAGTTGTTTGATATTGTCATCAAACGGGCCGCACAGGCTGAGCAATCGCTTATTGTCTGCCGGCTCTAACAAAATTTCTTGTGTTGCGACGTTCAAACTATTCCTCAAGGCTCATATCGGGCCTGGTTGGTTTTCGGTACGCGCGTCCAGGGCCAAGCCTGAACTCTCTACCTTGAATTATTCATGGTGCGCCGCACTGGCGCAAGTTTACCCATGATCTATCTGTGCGTCGGCGGCAAAATTCAAGGGCCGAAGGAGGAAAAACGCGGCCAAAACAGCCGCGTAATGCTTTGGAGATTCAGGGCTGGCGATCAGTTCTTTTTCACGAATTCGGATTTCAGCTTCATCGGGCCAAAGCCATCGATCTTGCAGTCGATGTTGTGGTCGCCTTCCACCAGGCGGATGTTCTTCACTTTGGTGCCGATTTTCAGCATGGAAGAGCTGCCTTTGACCTTGAGGTCTTTCACTACGGTCACGGCGTCGCCGTCGGCCAGCAGGTTGCCGTTGGCGTCTTTGACAATCAGCGTATCGCTGTCGTCTGCCGGCGCGCTGTCGCTCCACTCGTGGGCGCACTCAGGGCAGATAAACAGGTTGTTATCCTGGTAGGTGTATTCGGAGTTGCACTTTGGGCAGTGTGGGAGTTGCATGTTATGTCGCCTCTTAATCAAAAAAATAAAAAAAAAAGAAAATAGCCGGGCATCGAGACCCGGCTGATAAGTCATAAGGATAATCGCTGACGTGGCGTCGGGCGCCACGGCTTACAACACTGCGGAGAGGGCGTCAGGGCTGATAAATGCCGACGCCCAGCGCGTTCTCTTTTCGGGTTCGGGCGATGACTGACTGCGGGGATTCATGCACGCGCAGGTCCATCTGCTGTTCGGTACGCACCACTGCGCCACGCAGTGTGTTGGTCAAAACCTCGGTGATTTCCACATCAACAAACTGACCGATCATATCCGGCGTGCCTTCAAAGTTCACCACGCGGTTGCAGGCTGTCCGGCCCGCCAGTTCCATCACGCTTTTGCGGGAAGTGCCTTCCACCAAAATACGCTGTACGGTTCCGAGCATCCGGCGGCTGAACTGCAGCACCTGCTGGTTGATGCGATCCTGCAGGATATACAGACGCTGTTTCTTTTCGTCTTCGCTGACGTCATCGACCATATCGGCCGCCGGTGTGCCAGGGCGAGACGAGTAGATAAAGCTGAAGCTGGTATCAAAGTTGATCTCGGCAATCAGATTCATGGTCTGTTCGAAATCGGCCTGGGTTTCACCCGGGAAGCCGATAATAAAATCGGAGCTGAGCTGGATGTCCGGCCGCGCCTTGCGCAGCTTGCGAATGATCGCTTTGTATTCCAACGCGGTATGCGCGCGCTTCATCATGGTCAGTATACGGTCTGAGCCGCTTTGTACCGGCAGATGCAGGAAGCTCACCAGCTCCGGCGTGTCTTCATAAACCGCGATGATATCGTCGGTGAATTCAATCGGATGGCTGGTGGTGAAACGGATGCGGTCGATACCGTCGATGGCCGCCACCAGGCGCAGCAGTTCGGCAAACGAGCAAATTTCGCCGTCGTAAGTCGCGCCGCGATAGGCGTTGACGTTCTGGCCGAGCAGGTTGACTTCGCGTACGCCCTGCGCCGCCAGTTGGGCGACTTCAAACAGGACGTCATCGCTTGGGCGGCTGACTTCTTCACCGCGGGTATAAGGCACCACGCAGAAGGTACAGTACTTGTTGCAGCCTTCCATGATGGAGACGAAGGCGGTAGGGCCTTCGGCACGCGGTTCCGGCAGGCGATCGAATTTTTCGATTTCCGGAAAGCTGATGTCGACGATGGGGCTGCGGGTGCCCTGCACGTGGTTGAGCATTTCCGGCAGGCGGTGCAGGGTCTGCGGCCCGAACACGACGTCGACGCAAGGCGCGCGGCTGCGAATGTGTTCGCCTTCCTGTGAGGCCACACAGCCACCGACGCCGATGATCAGCGCCGGGTTCTTTTCTTTCAGCAGTTTCCAACGCCCTAACATGGCGAAAACTTTTTCCTGCGCTTTCTCGCGGATCGAGCAGGTATTCAGCAGCAGCACGTCCGCTTCTTCAGCGTTGTCGGTCCATTGGTAACCGTGTGTGCTTCCCAGTAAGTCCGCCATTTTCGATGAATCATATTCATTCATCTGGCAGCCCCAGGTTTTGATATGTAGTTTTTTGGTCATTGACTTGCCATTACTCAGTGCGGACGAAAGTTGCGATACGCGACATGCAGGGCGCTTATTGTAAACATTTGACGCCGTTGTGACCAGCGCGGGGAAAACACCATGCGACCTGAAGCCAAATTAAAAATCCGTTACACTGGAGCCAAACGCCATGCCGGTGGGAATGGCGATAATTCACTAAGAAAACATAGCCAATATGAACGTATCTCAAAAACGGTATGACGCCGTGGTGGTAGGCGGCGGAATGGTCGGCGCGGCCGCCGCATTGGGGCTGGCGCAGGCCGGTTGGTCGGTGGCCTTGCTGGAACATCAGGCGCCGCAGGCGTTCGATGCGCAAAGCCCGCCGGATCTGCGTATTTCCGCCATCGGCTGCACCTCGGTGGGGTTGCTGAAACAACTCGGCGCCTGGCCGGCGGTGCAAGCGATGCGCTCGGCGCCTTACCGCCGATTGGAAACCTGGGAGTGGGCCTCTTCACGGGTAGCGTTTGACGCCGCCTCGCTCGGCCTGCCGGAGCTGGGTTTTATGGTAGAAAACCGTATTTTGCAACTGGCGCTCTGGCAACAGCTGGAGCAGTGCGAAAATCTGACGCTCTATTGCCCCGCCAGGCTGCGTTCGCTGCAGCGGAATGACGACCACTGGCAAGTGACGCTGGACTCTTCACAGACGCTACAAGCGCGTTTGGTAGTGGGGGCCGATGGAGCCAACTCGCAGGTGCGCAATTTGGCCGCTATCGGCACCAGCGGCTGGCAGTACCGCCAGTCCTGCATGCTGATCACCGTCGATACCGGCGAGCCACAGCAAGATACGACCTGGCAGCAGTTTTTCCCTTCCGGTCCCCGGGCTTTCCTGCCGTTGTATGATCAATGGGCCTCGCTGGTGTGGTACGACAGCCCGCAGCGCATCCGCCAGCTGCAGGCGATGCCGCCAGCGCAGCTTGAGAAAGAGATCGCCGAAGCCTTTCCTGCCCGCTTAGGGGAAGTGAAGGTGCATGCGGCCGGATCTTTCCCGTTAGCGCGCCGCCATGCGCAACGCTATGTGTTGCCGGGGTTGGTGTTGCTCGGTGACGCGGCACATACCATCAACCCGTTAGCCGGGCAGGGAGTAAACCTGGGGTATCGTGACGTAGAAGCCTTGCTGGCGGTTTTGTGTGATGCACGCGAGTTGGGTGAAGACTGGAGCAGCGAAGCGGTGCTGATGCGTTATCAGCGTCGCCGTCGCACCGATAACTTGCTGATGCAAAGTGGTATGGATCTGTTTTATACCGCTTTCAGCAATAATTTGTCGCCGCTTTGCGTGGCGCGCAATATTGCGTTGATGGCGGCCCAGCGGGCGGGCAAGTTGAAGGAACATGCGCTGAAATACGCGCTGGGGCTGTAGGCGGCCCTTCCTACAAGGGCGCAGTTCAATGTCGCGCCCTTATTCATCCGGTCTCGCCAAATTCCAGATAGCAAAAAGCCCGCCGAAGCGGGCTTTTCTAAATGTGGCTGGGGTGCCAGGATTCGAACCTGGGTATGCTGGTATCAGAAACCAGAGCCTTACCGCTTGGCGACACCCCAATGGTGTAACAGTAAAATATGGTGGCTACGACGGGATTTGAACCTGTGACCCCATCATTATGAGTGATGTGCTCTAACCAGCTGAGCTACGTAGCCATTTTTCGATATTTTACTTTAAAAGTCAACAGCATTGGTATGGCTGGGGTACCTGGATTCGAACCAGGGAATGCTGGTATCAAAAACCAGTGCCTTACCGCTTGGCGATACCCCATCAACACGTTTAACTTTTTTTGCAACATCCCCATCCTAAAAAAGATGGCTGGGGTACCTGGATTCGAACCAGGGAATGCCGGTATCAAAAACCGGTGCCTTACCGCTTGGCGATACCCCACCTGTTGCCTGCAACTCGATGAAAAGAAATGGTGCGGGAGGCGAGACTTGAACTCGCACACCTTGCGGCGCTAGAACCTAAATCTAGTGCGTCTACCAATTTCGCCACTCCCGCAAAAAAGATGGTGGCTACGACGGGATTTGAACCTGTGACCCCATCATTATGAGTGATGTGCTCTAACCAGCTGAGCTACGTAGCCCATCTTTTTTCGCGCAACCTTCATCGGCGTTGCGGGGCGCATTATGCGTATATGGCCGTTTTGCGTCAACAAGTTTTTTCCCGAAAAAGCGGCTGGATGTGTCGTTTGTCTGGGTTGTGAACAGTATGGCGATAAAAGCATCAGTTCAGGCAATTAATGGTTGAAAACATCAGCAAAAAGGCGGGCCCGGAGGCCCGCCTTGGGGAGAAAACCCGGCGTGATTATTTGTAGGCGGACTGGTGAACGCCGACTGCACGACCAGAAGGATCGTCCATTTTCTTGAATGACTCGTCCCATTCGATGGCTTTGGCTGAGGAACAGGCCACTGACGGGCCGCCAGGCACGCATTCTGCCGCGCTTGGCAGCGGGAACAGCTCTTCGAAAATTTCGCGATACAGGTAGCCTTCTTTGGAGCTCGGCGTGTTGTACGGGAAACGGAAACGTGCGGTTTCGAGCTGTTGATCGCTGATCTGCTTGGCAGCGACCTCTTTCAGCGTGTCAATCCAGCTGTAACCCACACCGTCGGAGAACTGCTCTTTCTGGCGCCAGGCGACGCTGGCCGGCAGATAGGATTCAAAACATTCGCGCAGGATATGTTTTTCCATTTTGCCATTGCCGCACATTTTGTCCTTGGGGTTGATGCGCATAGCCACGTCGAGGAATTTTTTATCCAGGAAGGGCACACGGGCTTCCACACCCCAGGCGGACATCGCCTTGTTGGCACGCGCGCAGTCAAACATATGCAGTGCTAACAGTTTACGTACGGTTTCGTCGTGGAACTCACGGGCATCCGGCGCTTTATGGAAGTACAGGTAGCCGCCGAACACTTCGTCCGCGCCTTCGCCGGACAGCACCATCTTGATGCCCATCGCCTTGATCTTGCGTGACATCAGGTACATCGGGGTGGAAGCGCGAATGGTGGTAACGTCATAGGTTTCGATGTGATAAATCACGTCGCGAATGGCGTCCAGACCTTCCTGTACGGTGAAGTGGATCTCATGGTGCACGGTGCCCAGGTGGTTTGCCACTTCCTGCGCGGCGCGCAGATCCGGTGAACCTTCCAGACCCACGGCGAAGGAGTGCAGCTGTGGCCACCAGGCTTCGCTGCGCTCTTGATCTTCGACACGGCGTGCCGCGTACTTTTTGGTAATGGCGGAGATCACCGAAGAATCCAGGCCGCCGGACAGCAGGACGCCATAGGGTACGTCGGACATCAGGTGGCTTTTCACCGAGTCTTCCAGCGCGTTGCGCAGGGCATTGGCGTCGGTCACGTTGTCTTTAACGTTGTCGTAATCGAACCAGTCACGTTGATAATATTCGCGGATCTCGCCGTTCTGGCTCCACAGGTAGCTGCCCGCCGGGAATTCTTTAATGGTGCGGCAAACCGGCACCAACGCTTTCATTTCAGAGGCGACATACAGGTTGCCGAATTCGTCATGGCCCATGTACAGCGGGATAATGCCCAGATGGTCGCGGCCAATCAGGTAAGCGTCTTTCTCTGAATCGTACAGCGCGAAGGCGAACATCCCTTGCAGTTCGTCGAGGAAGTCAGGGCCTTTCTCCTGGTACATCGCCAGAATCACTTCACAGTCGGAGCCGGTCTGGAATTGGTAGCGATCGCTAAACTGCTGGCGCAGCGCCTGATGGTTGTAGATCTCGCCGTTAACGGCCAGAACGTGGGTGTGCGCAGCGTTGTACAGCGGTTGGGCGCCATTGTTGACGTCGACAATCGACAGGCGCTCATGCACCAGGATGGCTTTATCGCTGGCGTAAACACCGGACCAATCCGGGCCGCGGTGGCGCATCAGACGGGACAGCTCCAGCGCTTTCTTACGCAATTCAACGGGATCGGACTTCAGATCGAGCACACCGAAAATAGAACACATATACCGACTCTCCTAACGACTTTTTTATACCTGTCATACTTCAAGTGGCTTGGGTGTTGGCTGCCTTCACTCACCCCTTGAGTAAGCTCCTGGGGCTTCGCTCAGTTGCCGCCTACAAGCAACTCGAATTATTTTGGGCATAGACTGTGATGTTGTATTTGCTGTTATAGGCAGCATGGCCGCTGCATCAGCGATGGCGCGGTTTTGCTGCGTTGTGTTTATGAAAATGCGTCAAAACCGGCAGGGGATGCAAGCGTTTTAGCGCTGCGCCGAAAAATAGTTGTTTGGGGGAGGTCGAAAATTAGCGGATGTTCAGTTAAATGATATAAAAATTGATGAATATTCATTTTTTATATCAATGGATGAGTTGCCGGGTAATTTTACCGGCAACTCATTGCCGACTATCAGGCGATCAACTGCCACAGGGTGAAGGCCACATCCGGCGTCCATCCCGCATTGGAGGTGTGCGCCTGCAGGCAGGTGTATTTCTTGCCTTTATACGTCACCACGTCACCGGCCTTATAGCTGTGGTTGTTCTGCCACTCGGCCACGCCCGGATCGGGAGGCGTACCGCCGTCCGAGGTTTTAACTGCCAGCGCACTGCTTGGCAGCGACGTATTGCCTTGGTTGTCGGTGGCGGTGACAAAATAGCTGTACTGAGTGGCTGCCATCAGGCCGCTGTCCTGCAGCGACAGGCCACCGGTTTGGCCAATGGCGCTGCCGTTACGGTAAACCGTATAATGGCTAATCGGTTTGACGCTGCTTGCCGCAGCCCAGTTCAACGTCAGCGACGTTGCGGTAATCGCACTGGCGTTCAGCGCGGTAGGCGCTTCAGGCTTTCCCGGCGGCGGGGTGACTCCTCCCTGAATAAGCGCGGCATAACGAGTTTTGAATTCCCAGTTATAGGCCACGCCAGCCTTACTCTTGCCATTGTCCCAGTTCACCGACCAGGTCATCAGGCCCTTGATCGACAAGTTTTTGGCGTCAAGGCGCGCGAAAGCGTTATAGACCGCCTGTTTGTCGACCACATAACCGGTGGCGGCGGCATCATTGTTGGTAGGTAAACCGATCACAAATTTGGATGTCGGGATTTTGGTGTAGCCGCGGGTGCCGGTAACCAGGCTTTCGGTCAGGTAATACAGAAAGTCTTCTTTCATCGCGTCATTATTCTGGGTGATCCAGGCGCCTTTGCCGCCATTGGCTTCATCGACCCAAATACCGTCACCGCCCTGGTTATAATATTGCGGTGCAATAAAGTCATAAAACCCTTCGAGAGCGGTAATATAATCCAGGTAAGTCCCATTAGTCCGCAAATAAGGGAATTCTGGCGCCATGCTGACAATAAAGTTTTTACCTTCGGCGGCATAATGCGCTTTTACTTTTTTCAGTGCGGCAGGCAAAACGGTTTTATTATTGGCTGCACCGATAGCCGCCTGTTCCAGATCGATATCCAGACCGTCAAAACCGTAGGTTTCCACCAGACGGATAATTTCATTGCTCAGTTTGTCTTCGTCGCCGGTTTTCAATTCGATATGCGCGTCGGCGCCGCCCAGAGAAATCAGTACCGCGCGGCCCTGACTGTTCAGAACGCCGACCTGGCGACGGAACTCGGCATCGGACAGGTTGTAAGGCTTGAAGGTTGGGATACCCACGCCCTTCATAAAGGCTACGGCCACTACGTTATATTCGGCCGGGATGTCGGTCAGGTTCATATTGGCGAATTGGCCCTGTTGATAACCGTCACTGGCGCCGGCGGCCCAGTTGTGCCAAAAACCCATCATGATTTTTTTATTCGACATATCCGGCATGGCGGCTGCGTCATCTGCAACTTGTGCATTGATAATGTTATCGGAGCTCATAGTAACCTCGTTATTTTAGGTAAGATTAATTCCACACGCCGTCAATAGGGATTATTGGCGGGGCGTAAATACATAGTGCGGATTTTTAACGAGGGCGGGGTGAAACCTTTTCGCGACAATAATAAATTAAATTCAAATTGGCGCGAAAATAAGGGTGGCCGCGATGGCCACCTCAGCGATTAGAAAATATTGATATCGGCAACGGAAGGGAAGATGTAGCTCGGGCGGAACGGCATGGTTTCCACGTCGTTCAACGTCGAGACGCCGGACAACACCAGCACGGTTTCCAGACCGGCCTGGAAGCCCGCCAGGATATCGGTGCGCAGGTTGTCGCCGACGATCACCGTTTCTTCCGAATGCGCCTGCATTTTGTTGAGCGCGGCGCGGATGATCCACGGGCTGGGTTTGCCGACGTAGAATGGCTTGCGGCCGGTGATTTTCTCGATCGGGGCGCACAGCGCGCCGCAGGCAGGCACAAAGCCATGGCCGTGAGTATCCGGGTTGGTCGCGATAAAGCGCGCACCGTTATTCACGAAGTAGGCGGCCTTATGCATCATGTCCCAGTTGTAGGAGCGGGTTTCCCCGACAATCACGAAGTCCGGGTTGATGTCGGTAATGGTGAAACCGGCTTTATACAATTCATGGATCAGCGCGCCTTCGCCCACCACGTAGGCCTTTTTGCCTTCCTGACGGCGCAGGAAATCGGCGGTGGCCATGGCGGAGGTATAAAACGCGCTTTCCGGGACTTCAAGCCCGGCGGCGGAGAAGCGGTTCGCCAGATCCTGCGCCGTCTGCGATGGGTAGTTGGTCAGCACCACCAGCGGCATGCCCTGTTCCTGAATCCGCGCCAGGAAAAGATCGGCGCCGGGAACTGGCGTGTTGTCATGCAGCAGCACGCCGTCGATATCACATATAACGTTTTTGATTGTCATTGTTGCTGTTTCTCATGATTGGCGGCAGGCAAAACGCGAAGATAACACACCTGCCTTAGGCGGCGGATCAGCTTTCCAGCAATCGCTGCAATAGCACGCCGTTGAGCATTGCTCGCTTGGCCAGGGCGAAAGCCCCGATCGCCGAGCGATGATTGAGTTCGGAGGTGACCACCGGCAGGTTCTTGCGGAAGTCCTTCAGCACCTGAGTATTGATGCAGCTTTGGATTGCCGGCAGCAGCACTTTTTCCGCCTCGGTAATTTCACCGGCGATCACCACTTTCTGCGGATTAAACAGGTTAATGGCAATGGCCACGGCTTTGCCGAGGTAGCGGCCGACGTGTTCGATCACTTCGCTGGCCAGCAGATCGCCGCGGTTGGCGGCCTTGCAGATGGCGGAGATGCTGCAGTCGTCGAGTGTCAGCTTGCTCGGGTAGCCCTGAGTCAGTAACTGGCGCACGCGGTGTTCAATCGCGGCATTGGCGGCGACGGTTTCCAGACAGCCGAAGTTGCCGCAGTGGCAGCGTTCACCCAGCGGGTCGATTTGAATATGGCCGATTTCGCCGACGTTGCCGTTATTACCCAGGAAAATCTGACCGTTGACGATAATGCCGGCGCCGGTGCCGCGGTGCAGACGCACCAGAATGGAGTCTTCGCAGTCGCGTGTGGCGCCAAAATAGTGCTCGGCCAAAGCCAGGCTGCGGATGTCATGGCCGACAAAGCTGGTGACGTTAAAACGTTGCTGCAGGTTGTCTACCAGCGGCCAGTTGCTGACGCTGATGTGTGGCATATAGCGCACCACACCGAGCGCCGGGTCAACCAGACCTGGCAGGATCACCGCGATGGCGATCAGTTCGCGCAGCTTGCGCTGGTAGTCTTCGATAAATTGCGCAATGGCGGTGAACAACGCATTTTCCAGTGTTTCCTGGGTTCTTTCCGGCAGCGGATAGTGCTCTTCACCGAGCGATTTTCCGCTCATGTCGTACAGGGTGATGGTGGCATCATGACGCCCGAGGCGAACGGCCACGGTGTGGAAATGCCGGGTTTCGGAGACAATGGAAATGGCGCGGCGGCCGCCGGTGGAGGCTTGCTGATCGACTTCTTTGATCAGCCCGCGCTCCAACAGCTGGCGAGTAATTTTAGTGACGCTGGCGGGCGCTAGCTGGCTCAGTTCGGCTATTTGAATGCGCGAGATCGGACCCTGTTGGTCGATCAGGCGGTAAACTGCCGCGCCGTTGAGTTGTTTGACTAAGTCAACGTTCCCTATCTGTGCCTGTCCGCCAGTACTCATCAATAATTTTACTCGCTGTTCATGAAATTAAACCTCGTTACCGTTAACGAGCGTTTTGGTGATGCTAAAGTCGCGGGTAAACGCGGTCAGGTTTGCCACCTTACCGGCTTCGATCGTGCCTAAACGATCGTCCACGCCGATAGCACGCGCCGGATAGAGTGTCGCCATACGCAGCGCTTCATCCAACGCGATGCCGACGTGTTCAACGCTGTTTTTCAACGCGTCAATCATGGTCAGCGCAGAGCCGCTCAGGGTGCCGTTCTCGTCCACGCACAGCCCATCGCGATAGTATATTGTTTTACCGGCAAAAATAAATTGGTCAATATCGGCACCCGCCGGGGCGGTGGCGTCGGTGACCAGCACCAATTTATCACCTTTCATGCGTTTGGCGTTACGGATACTCGCCCAGGCCACGTGATGGCCGTCGGCGATAATGCCGGTGTAGACTTCAGGCGTGTCGAAAATTGCCCCCATCAGCCCCGGTTCGCGCCCGGTGATATACGGCATGGCGTTATACAGGTGCGTGGCGAAAGTGATGCCGGCAGCAAAACCGGTGCGGGCCTGTTCGTAAGTCGCATTCGAGTGACCGGCGGACACCACGATGCCGGCGTCGGTCAGTTGCTTGATAAAGTGTGGCTCTACCATTTCCGGCGCCAGCGTCACCTTGGTGATCACATCGGCATTCGCGCACAGGTAATCGATCATCTCGCTGGTTGGCTTGCGGATAAACGCCGGGTTATGGGTGCCTTTTTTCAACGGGCTAAGGTACGGCCCTTCAAGGTGCAGACCCAACGCCTGATTCTGGTGTTTTTTCAGATAAGCGCGCATCACTTCGATGCTGTGCTTCATAAATTCGTCGCTGCTGGTGATCAGCGTCGGCAGATAGCTGGTGCAGCCGGATTTTTCGTTGGCACGCTGCATAATTTCCAGCGTCTCTTCCGAAATGGCGTCCAGCGAATCGTTAAATTGCACGCCGCCGCAGCCGTTAAGCTGCACGTCGATCAAACCGGGGGCCAGGATAGCGCCACCCAGATCGCGCGTTTCAATGCCGGCCGGCAGTTCAGCCAGCGGGCAAACTCGTTCAATCAGCCCATCAGCGATTACCACTGCATGGTCGTCAAGTACGTCGTGGCCGGTAAAAATACGGCCGTGGGTTAAAGCGAACATCGTAGCCCCCTGCAGGAATTAAAGACTCTTCACGCTTTCCGCTTCTAATTCGCGGAAATACTTAACGGTTTTGACTTTCAGCTCCATGGTGGATGGCTCATCGCACACCACAACGGCTTTGGCATGCAACTGCAGGCAACTGATGGTCCACATGTGGTTGATGTTGCCCTCCACAGCGGCTTCCAGCGCCTGAGCCTTGGCGTGGCCGGTCACCAAAATCATCACTTCCTCAGCGTCGAGCAGCGTGCCCACGCCCACGGTCAGTGCAAACTTCGGTACCAGGCTAACGTCGCCGCCAAAGAAGCGGGAGTTGGCGATGCGGGTATCTTCGGTCAGGGTTTTGATGCGAGTGCGCGAGGCCAGAGATGAAGCCGGCTCGTTAAACGCGATATGACCGTCGATGCCAACGCCACCCATGAACAGGTTGATCTTGCCGTAGGATTTGATTTTCGCTTCGTACTGGCGGCACTCGGCGTCAACGTCCGGTGCATTACCATTCAGCAGGTTGATATTTTCGCGTGGGATATCAACGTGATCAAAGAAATTACGGTACATGAAGGTATGATAGCTTTCCGGGTGTTCCTGCGGCAGGCCAACGTATTCATCCATGTTGAAAGTCACCACATGCTTAAAGCTTACTTCACCTGCTTTGTGCATCGCAATCAGATGTTTGTACGCTTCCAGCGGAGTACCGCCGGTTGGCAGGCCGAGCACAAACGGACGCTCCGCAGTAGGCTTGAATGCGTTGATGCGCTGGACGATATGGCGTGCGGCCCATTTGCCGACTTGTGCAGTATCTTTCAGTGGGATAAGTCTCATCTAACACCTCTTGGGGTAAGTAAACTAAAGCTATACTGGTTCGTGCCTGAACGAGAGTCTTAAGCCTAACCCAGGTTTATGATTCTCACGTGATGCGTCAGGTTCGATGATTTTTTTAATGATAAAATAAGTTTTGTGTGATGGCTAGCAATGTGGCAGCTTAAGACTGCTTTTTGGTGATATAAATCACAAAAAAGGAGGTTTTAATTTGCGATACGAAATAATTTTTTTACACTCCACTTTGTTGTCGTTCGTCCAGAGTTAATCGCAGTGTGTGATGGCGCTAGCGTAAAATATGATAAAGCCCATAAAAGGGCATTAGGGGGAATATTAAGGTGAACATACTCGGCTTTTTCCAAAGATTGGGCAGGTCGTTGCAACTGCCAATCGCAGTACTGCCCGTGGCGGCGCTCTTGCTCCGCTTCGGCCAGCCCGACTTACTCAATATTTCGTTCATCGCACAGGCCGGTGGATCAATCTTTGATAATTTGGCGTTGATCTTCGCTATCGGTGTGGCAGCAACCTGGTCGAAAGACAATGCTGGTTCAGCGGCACTGGCGGGTGCGGTAGGTTACTTCATCCTGACCAAAGCGATGGTCACCATCAACCCGGCGATCAATATGGGCGTGCTGGCCGGTATTATTACCGGTCTGGTGGGCGGTGCGGTTTATAACCGCTGGTCCGGCATCAAACTGCCTGAGTTCCTTTCCTTCTTCGGCGGTAAACGCTTCGTTCCTATCGCAACCGGCTTTTTCTGTTTAATCCTTGCGGCGATCTTTGGTTATATCTGGCCACCGGTTCAGAATGCCATCCACGCCGGCGGTGAATGGATTGTGTCCATGGGCGCTGTGGGTTCCGGCATCTTCGGTTTCGTTAACCGTCTGCTGATCCCAACCGGCTTGCATCAGGTATTGAACACCATCGCCTGGTTCCAGATTGGTGAATTCACCAATGCCGCGGGCACCATCTTCCACGGTGACATCAACCGCTTCTACGCGGGCGACGGCACTGCCGGGATGTTCATGTCCGGCTTCTTCCCAATCATGATGTTCGGTTTGCCGGGTGCGGCACTGGCCATGTATTTCGCTGCGCCGAAAGAGCGTCGCCCAATGGTTGGCGGTATGTTGCTGTCTGTGGCACTGACCGCGTTCCTGACCGGTGTGACTGAGCCCCTTGAATTCCTGTTCATGTTCCTGGCTCCGCTGCTGTATCTGGTCCATGCCATTTTGACCGGTATCAGCCTGTTTGTAGCCACCCTGCTGGGCATTCACGCTGGCTTCTCCTTCTCTGCAGGCGCCATCGACTATGTGTTGATGTACAACCTGCCGGCCGCCAGTAAAAACGTCTGGATGCTGGTCGTGATGGGTCTGGTCGCCTTCGCGGTGTACTTCGTACTGTTCTCCATCATTATCCGTGCATTCAACTTGAAAACTCCGGGTCGTGAAGATGCGTCTGACGATATCGTTGCACCGGAAGCCAACAGCAATACCGACGAAGGCTTGCGCGCGCTGTCTCGCAGCTATATCGGTGCCATCGGCGGTTCAGACAACCTGACCGGCATTGATGCTTGCATCACCCGTCTGCGTCTGAGCGTGAAAGATTCTTCGAAAGTGCTTGATGCAAGCTGCAAACGTCTGGGTGCCTCCGGCGTGGTGAAACTGAACAAGCAAACCGTTCAGGTCATCGTGGGTTCTAAAGCGGAAGCCATTGCCGACGGTATGCGTGCGGTTATCGCAGCCGGTCCGGTTCCTGCGGCAGAAGTGGCACCGGCAGCCGGTGTGACCGCAGTAAAAGCACAGGCGGTGCCTAATGCGGTGAAAGTGGCCTTCGAGTCGCTGGTGGCTCCGGTCACCGGTGAAGTGGTGGCGCTGGATCAGGTTCCTGATGAAGCCTTTGCCAGCAAAGCGGTAGGTGACGGTCTGGCGATTCGCCCAACGGATAAAACCGTCGTGGCGCCGGCTGACGGCACCATCGTGAAAATCTTCAACACCAACCACGCCTTCTGCCTGGAAACCGACAAGGGTGCGGAGATTGTGGTGCACATGGGTATCGACACCGTGGCATTGAACGGTCAGGGCTTCAAGCGTCTGGTTGAAGAGGGCGCTGAGGTGAAAGCCGGCCAGCCAATCCTTGAACTGGATCTGGACTTCCTGAACGCCAACGCACGCTCGATGATAAGCCCGGTAGTGGTCAGCAACGCTGACGATTACGCCGGTCTGTCGGCGCTGGCGACCGGTTCTGTGGTCGCAGGCCAGACCAAACTGTTCGAGATCCAAAAGTAAACCGATTTACCTGAGTAGTACCCGGGGTGTTTAACGAGTCATGACGGAACGCACCCTACCTTTGGCGGGAAGAGAGCAATCTCTTCCCGCTTTTTTATGGGCGATAGGTGACGAAAGCTGCCCCGATGTGGTGCGGCGATCTGTCGTGGTGCAACGCCCCGCATTTTTCGTGAAACAAACGGTTGTTTCCGGGCGTGGCTTGTTGGATCATAGGCGGTTATGTGTAGCGCTTTGCATTGAGGAATAGTGAAATGAGTGAGGCTGAAGCCCGCCCAACCAATTTTATCCGTCAGATCGTCGATGAAGATCTGGCTTCAGGGAAACATACGTCGGTACATACCCGTTTCCCGCCGGAGCCGAATGGTTATCTGCATATCGGCCATGCTAAATCCATTTGCCTTAACTTTGGCATCGCCAAAGATTACCAGGGCCAGTGCAACCTGCGTTTCGATGACACCAACCCGGTAAAAGAAGATATCGAGTTCGTTGAGTCGATCAAACACGACGTGGAGTGGCTGGGCTTTGAGTGGAGCGGCAACGTCCGCTACTCCTCAGATTACTTCGATCAGTTGCACCAGTATGCGGTAGAGCTGATTAACAAAGGGCTGGCCTACGTCGACGAGCTATCGCCTGAGCAAATCCGCGAATATCGCGGCAGCCTGACCTCACCGGGCAAAGACAGCCCGTACCGCGGTCGCAGCGTGGAAGAAAACCTGGCGCTGTTCGAAAAAATGCGCAACGGCGAATTTGCCGAAGGTAGCGCCTGCCTGCGTGCCAAGATCGACATGGCGTCACCGTTTATCGTGATGCGCGATCCTGTGCTGTACCGCATCAAGTTCGCGGAACACCACCAGACCGGCAACAAATGGTGCATCTACCCGATGTACGATTTCACCCACTGCATTTCCGATGCGCTGGAAGGGATCACCCATTCGCTGTGTACGCTGGAATTCCAGGACAACCGTCGTCTGTATGACTGGGTATTGGACAACATCACCATCCCTTGTCATCCGCGTCAGTACGAATTCTCACGCCTTAATCTCGAATACGCCATCATGTCTAAGCGTAAGCTGAACCAGTTGGTGACCGAGAAAATCGTTGAAGGTTGGGATGACCCGCGTATGCCGACCGTTTCCGGCCTGCGTCGTCGTGGCTATACCGCCGCATCCATCCGCGAATTCTGCCAGCGTATCGGCGTGACCAAGCAGGATAACAACGTTGAAATGGTGGCGCTCGAAGCTTGCATCCGTGAAGAGCTGAACGACAACGCACCGCGTGCGATGGCGGTGCTGGATCCGGTTAAGATTGTCATTGAAAATATGACTTCCGGCGTGGAAATGGTGACGATGCCTAATCACCCGAACAAGCCGGAAATGGGCAGCCGTGAAGTGCCGTTCAGCCGCGAGGTTTATATCGACCGTGCTGACTTCCGCGAAGAAGCCAACAAGCAATACAAGCGTCTGGTGCTGGGGAAAGAAGTGCGTTTGCGTAATGCCTACGTGATCAAAGCGGAACGCGTGGAGAAAGACGCAGAAGGCGAGATCACCACTATCTTCTGCAGCTACGATCCGGATACCTTGAGCAAAGATCCTGCCGATGGCCGTAAGGTGAAAGGCGTGATCCACTGGGTGTCTGCCGAGCACGCGTTGCCGGCGGAAATTCGCGTGTACGATCGTCTGTTCAACGTGCCAAACCCGGCAGCGGCAGAGGACTTCCTTGCCACCATTAACCCTGAGTCGCTGGTAATCAAGCACGGCTTTGTGGAGCCAAGCCTGGCAACTGCACAGCCGGAAAAAGCCTATCAGTTCGAGCGTGAGGGCTATTTCTGCGCCGATAATCGTTACTCCTCGGCAGAGCATCTGGTGTTTAACCGCACCGTTGGTTTGCGCGACACCTGGGCTAAAATCGGTGCCTGAGTGATAAGTGGTTAACGCAATAAGAGCGCAACTTCGGTTGCGCTTTTTTTATGTCTGTCGCCGTTATTTACCTTTCCTGTTGCGATGTAGTTCGCTCAATCAATGTTTAAATTTTTATCTGGCCGTTGTATCTGTAATTTCTTGATATAAATCATCACTCATATAACATTGTCTTATATATTCGTGATGCGAATTAATGTCATCTGGAGAGCGCTCTCATATTTTTTCCTCTGGCTGACTTTTTTGATTCGGCTGAAACCATTAATCGTCTTATATTGACCTCATATCATTATTTATTCTGATTTTATTGAATTTTTTATTCGACAATCTCCTTGCATAGCCGCGTAACAAAATCTCATCGATATGTGCTCTTTGTCATACTTTGACAAATCTCTCTGATATTTCATTTGATAATTCGCGTCGCGAAAAATAGTCTGTCTGTAGCAATAAGTGCTGTGGGGTTTTAGCCCTGTCAGCAATTTTTTTTACCCGATTGGGTTTTTATTGGCAGTCGTGCAGGGCAGTGGTGAACACGGGCGGCTGCAACTTTTAAAGTTAAGTCAAAGAGGAATTTCATTATGGGTACGCACGGTGCTCAGCGTAAAACGCTGGCGCTCGCAGTCGCGGGTGCGCTGTTGGGAACAGGGTTTGCCATGGCCCCTGAGGCGAAAGCCGCAGGATTTATCGATGATTCCACGATGACCGGCGGCGTATATTACTGGCAACGTGAGCGTGACCGTAAAGATCTCAATCCGACCAGTGACGATTACAATAAATACACCACCAACTTGTCGCATTCGACGGCCAACCTGAGCCTGGATTTTGCCTCGGGCTATGCCTGGGACATGTTCGGCCTGGACGTCGGCGCCTTTACCGCCATCGAGCTGGCTGAATCCAGCGCCAGCGGCCACCCGAATGAAATCGCGTTCTCTTCCAAAAACCGTACCTACGATGAAGACTACTCCGGCGACAAAGGCGGCATCAGCCTGTATAAAGCCGCCGGTAAATTCAAATATGGCCCCGTCTGGGCACGTGGCGGTTATATCCAGCCAAGTGGCCAAACTCTGTTGGCGCCGCATTGGAGCTTTATGCCCGGCACCTATCAGGGTGCAGAGGCCGGTGCCAAGTTTGACTACGGCGATGCCGGTGAGTTGAGCTTCTCTTATATGTGGACCAATAAATATAAAGCGCCATGGCATATCGAGATGGACGACTTCCGCCAGAACGATAAAAAAACCGGTGTCTCCTATCTGCACTCGCTGGGTGCCAAATACGACTTCAAAAACGATTTGGTGCTGGAGGCGGCATTCGGCCAAGCCCAGGGCTATGTGAATCAGTACTTCACCAAGGCATCTTATAAATTCGATCTGGTAGGCAACCCGCTCACCACCAGTTACCAATTCTATGGCACCGAAGACCGCATTAACGACAAGAACGACCCGAACAGTATTTACGACGGCCTGGCCTGGCTGCAGGCACTGACCTTTGGTTACACCACTGGCCAGTTCAACTGGCGCCTGGAAGGGACCATGGTCAAGGCCGAAGGCAACCAGGGCTACTTCCTGCAGCGTATGACGCCAACCTATGCTTCTTCTAACGGCCGTCTCGACGTGTGGTGGGATAACCGTTCCGACTTTAACGCCAACGGCGAAAAAGCGGTTTATGCCGGGGTGATGTATGACCTGAGCAACTGGAACCTGCCGGGCATGGCGGTGGGCGGTTCTTACGTTTATGCCTGGGACGCCAAACCGAGCACCAACCCTATGTACGATCAGAGCCAGCGTCTGAAAGAGAGCGCCTGGAGCCTGGACGCCATGTACACCATTCAGGAAGGCCGCGCCAAAGGCACGCTGCTGAAACTGCACTACACCCAATACGACAACCACACCAATATCCCAAGCTGGGGCGGGGGTTACGGCAACATCTTCCAGGACGAGAAAGACGTCAAATTCATGGTTATCGCGCCATTCACCATTTTCTAAACCTACCTAGAGCTTTCGAGTTGCAGCTGGTGCAGATAACGACGCTGCGGCTTGAAAGATGGCGGGTATATTCCCCGGCGGCAGAGCCGGGGTCATTTAACGGGAATAACACGATGAAAAAAATCATGATGATGTTGGCTGCGGTAGCCACGTTGAGCGCCTGTGTACAGCCTGCGGCACCGCCGGAAGATGCCAAATTGAAACAGGCCTACAGCGCCTGTATCAACACCGCGGAGGGCTCACCGGAAAAATTGCAGTCATGCCAGGCAGTGCTGAACGTACTGAAACAAGAGAAACAGCATCAACAGTTCGCCGAGAAAGAAACGGTGCGGGTGATGGATTATCAAAACTGCATTCAGGCAGTTCATAGCGGTAACGGCCAGGCCTATGACGCCAAATGTGGCCAGATTTGGAAAGAGATCCGCGATAACAACAATTAAGGACGATGATAAAAATGAATAAATTCAAATTGAGCGCGCTTGCCGCACTGACGGCAACCATTGGGTTATTTGGCAGCGTGGGGAACGCGATGGCCAATCAGCCGCTGGTGGATCAACTGAGCCAGTTGAAACTGAATTTGAAAATGGTCGATAACCGGGCAGCCGAAAACGGTCTGGATTGCGGCAAGCTGGGTGCCGACTGGGCGGCTTGCAACAAGGTGCTGATCGGCCTGACCAACGACAATCAGGAGATCAAAGGTCAGGACTGGGCGATTTACTTCCATAGCGCCCGTCAGACCCTGCGTGTGGATAACGACCAGTTCAAGATATCTCACCTGACCGGTGATCTGTACAAGCTGGAACCTACCGACAAATTTACCGGCTTCCCTGCGGGGAAAACGGTAGAGATCCCGATTATCACTGAATATTGGCAACTGTTTAAAACCGACTTCGTGCCACGTTGGTACGCCACCTCGGGCGATGCCAAGCCTAAAATTCTGGTCAATACCGATACCGAAGATCTGAACCAGTTCGTTGCGCCCTTTACCGGCGACCAGTGGAAGCGTACCAAAGACGACAATAACATCCTGATGACGCCGGCCTCGCGCTTTACGAAAAACGCCGAGCTAAAAACCTTACCCACCGCGTCGTTACGTGGTCAGATAGTGCCAACGCCGTTGCAGGTTAAAGTGCATGCGCAGGATGTTGATCTGAGCAAAGGCGTTGCATTGGAGCTGAGCGCATTGTCCAAACCGGCGGCGGACGCCGTAGCCCAGCGTTTCGCGCTGTTGGGAATAACCAGTAACGCAGCCGGTTATCCGATCAAGACCGATATTCAACCGGGAAAATTCAAAGGCGAGTTGGCGGTACCGGGCGCTTATGAATTGATCATCGGCAAGCAGGAAGCGCGAGTCATTGGTTTCGATCAGACCGGGGTGTTCTATGGCCTGCAGTCCATCTTGTCATTAGTGCCTACCGAAGGTAGCGCCAAAATCGCTATGCTGGAGGCCAAAGATGCGCCGCGCTTCCAGTATCGTGGCATCTTCCTGGATGTCGCACGTAACTTCCACCAGAAGGATGCGGTGTTGCGCTTGCTGGACCAAATGGCGGCGTACAAGCTCAATAAATTCCACTTCCATCTGAGTGATGACGAAGGTTGGCGCATCGCCATACCGGGCTTGCCGGAACTGACCGAAGTCGGTGGGCAGCGTTGCCACGACTTGAGCGAAACCACCTGCCTGTTGCCGCAGTATGGTCAGGGTCCGGAGGTTTATGGCGGCTTCTTCTCTCGCCAGGATTACATCGACATTATCAAGTACGCCAAGGCGCGCCAGATTGAAGTGATCCCGGAAATCGATATGCCGGCGCATGCCCGTGCGGCGGTGGTCTCAATGGAAGCGCGCTATAAGAAACTGCATGCCGCCGGTAAAGAACAAGAGGCCAACGAGTTCCGTTTAGTGGATCCAACCGATACCTCTAACACCACCTCGGTGCAGTACTTCAACCGCCAAAGCTATCTCAACCCTTGCCTGGATTCATCCAAACGTTTTGTCGACAAGGTGATCGGCGAGATTGCCCAGATGCATAAAGAGGCCGGGCAGTCGCTGAGTACCTGGCACTTTGGCGGTGACGAGGCGAAAAACATCCGGTTAGGTGCTGGTTATACCGATGTGAACAAGCCGGAAGCCGGCAAAGGCGTCATCGATCAGAGCAAAGAAGACAAGCCATGGGCAAAATCTCAGGTCTGCCAGGCGATGATCAAAGATGGCAAGGTCGCCGATATGGAGCACCAGCCAAGCTACTTCGGAGTAGAAGTCAGCCAATTGGTGAAAGCGCATGGGATCGACAGAATGCAAGCCTGGCAGGATGGCCTGAAAGATGCCAAAAACGCCAAGGCCTTTGCTACCCAGCGTGTCGGGGTTAACTTCTGGGATACGCTGTATTGGGGCGGGTTCGACAGTGCCAATGACTGGGCGAACAAGGGCTACGAACTGATCCTTTCAAACCCGGATTATGTCTACATGGACTTCCCGTATGAGGTGAACCCGGACGAGCGTGGTTACTACTGGGGAACGCGTTTCAGCGATGAACAGAAAATGTTCAGCTTTGCGCCAAACAACCTGCCGCAAAACGCCGAAACCTCGGTTGATCGCGATGGTAATCACTTTACCGCCAAGAGCGACAAGCCCTGGCCGGGGGCTTACGGTATTTCCGCGCAGATGTGGAGCGAAACCCAGCGTACCGACGAGCAAATGGAGTACATGATCTTCCCTCGTTCGCTGTCGGTGGCCGAGCGCGCATGGCACCGGGCAGCGTGGGAGCAGGATTACCGGGCGGGCCGGGAGTATAAAGGCGGCGAAACCCACTTCATCGATACCAAGAAGCTGGACCGCGATTGGCTGCGCTTTGCCAACCTGCTCGGTCAGCGTGAGCTGGCAAAACTGGACAAAGGTGGTGTGAACTATCGGTTGCCGGTGCCAGGCGCCCGAGTGGTGGGAGGCAAGCTGGAAGCCAATATTTCGCTGCCGGGACTGGGCATTGAATATTCCACCGACGGCGGCAAGCAGTGGCAGCGTTACGATGCCAAGGCCAAGCCAAGTGTTAGCGGTGAGGTACTGATCCGTGCAGTCAGCCCGGACGGCAAGCGTTATAGCCGCGCCGAGAAAGTGTAACTCCTGAACAACGGCCCGTCTGTTCGCAGGCGGGCCGTTGTTACTTGACCAGGGCAGCGTCCGGCGTAATCGGACATGAATTCGACTATCGGGTGCGTTTTTTCCGGGATTGCCGGTACCTGTTAATACCGAACCAAGCTCTGTTGCTCATCCGCGTGTCGGCGGGTGGGGGAGTGCTGAGAGTGTAAGTGGGAAGCGAGAGAAGTGCTGTAGAGAAGTGCCGCTGCAATTGTTGTATTTAACGTTGTGAACTTTCCCCGGCCTGTCCGGGGATTTTTTATCCTATTATCGCAGGCACAAAAAAACCGCCGTTAAGGCGGTTCTCAATGCCGGTTAGGACATTATTTTTTGTCGTGCAGGGTGTCGTCTTCGCGGCAGTCACCGGTCTCACAGTGGCCGTACAGGTACAGGCTGTGGTTGGTGAGCTTGATGCCGTGTTGTTTGGCGATATCACGCTGACGCACTTCGATAGACTCATCGCTGAATTCGATCACTTTGCCGCAATCCAGGCAAATCAGGTGATCGTGGTGATGTTGCTGGGTCAATTCGAACACGGACTTGCCGCCTTCGAAGTTGTGACGGGTCACAATGCCGGCATCATCAAATTGGTTCAGTACGCGGTAAACCGTAGCCAGGCCAATTTCTTCGCCCATATCTATCAGTTTTTTGTACAGATCTTCCGCACTGACGTGATGGCATTCCGGATTTTGCAGTACTTCCAGGATTTTGAGTCGCGGAAGCGTGACTTTTAAGCCGGCCTTCTTCAATGCGGTGTTGTTGTCAGTCATGCGGATTCAGTCCTGTTACTATGCTAATCAAGTTGAGGCGTTCTCGCCTTTGGCATCGGTCGGCACAAAGAGTTAATTGCGTCTCATTATAGAACCGGTTGCTCTAAATGGAAACCGCCGGTTGTTAACAAAGCTATAATTGCACAATTGCATGTTATACATGCAACGTCTTGATGAATGGGATAAACCGAAAACTCAGTCTACCTTGATGGTGTGGGAAGTTACAAATCTGTAGCTTCTATTGCAGTAATTTGTACTGCCAATGATGGCCCTGCCGGCACACTATGCACTTTGCAGGGCTTTTGTTCAACCTTTGGCGTTACCCGACGATTTCGGCCAGGCTCAGCTCTTCGACGATTTGTTTTACCCAGCCTTCAACACGTTCGTTGGTCAGCTCAGGTTGGCGATCTTCGTCAATGGCCAGGCCGATGAAATGGCTGTCGTTGGCCAAGCCTTTGGACGCTTCAAAGTGGTAACCCTTGGTTGGCCAGTGGCCTACGATCGCGGCGCCACGCGGTTCAATGATGTCGCGAATGGTACCCATCGCATCACAGAAATACTCTGCGTAGTCTTCCTGATCGCCACAGCCGAACAGCGCAACCAGCTTGCCGTTGAAGTCAATTTCTTCCAGCGTTGGGAAGAAATCGTCCCAGTCGCACTGCGCTTCGCCGTAGTACCAGGTTGGGATACCGAGCAGCAGGATATCGAAAGCTTCCAGATCTTCTTTGCTGCTTTTGGCGATGTCATGAATTTCAGCTACCTCTTTACCAAACTGCTGCTGAAGAATTTTCTGGATCATCTTGGCAATGTTTTCGGTATTGCCAGTGTCGCTGCCAAAGAAAATGCCTACATTAGCCATATCGCGTATAACCTTTAAATTCAATAAATTGCATTCACGATGTTAGCGTTGACTACGATAACACCGATTAAAATGATGCCATGGCAAGAGATTATCTCTTACCGGTAAGTGCGTATCATGCCAGAAATTTACCCCGGGTATTTATCACTTTAATGCGATGCCGGGTGGAATAAAGCGGTGTTGATCGGGCGTCATCCTTAACGCCGCGCCGCATGTGCGGCTGCAATGATCAATGTTCTGGCTGCTCGTCCGCCAGTTGTGCCAGCAGCATTTGCTCAATAAGCTCGCTGCGGCTGATATTACGCTGTTCCGCCAGTTTGTTCAGGGCGTCCACCGCATCCGCATTGATCTTCAGTTCCACACGCCGTAAGCCACGGACTTTATCGCGTCGAAGCTGATTACGCTTATTGATTCTAAGCTGTTCATCTCGGGATAGCGGGTTGGTTTTCGGGCGCCCCGGACGGCGTTCATCTGCGAACAGATCCAGCGTCGTGCGATCCGTTTGTTCTTTTGCCATAGGTAGCGGTACTGCAAGGGAGTTTGCATCAAAAAGCGCTTACACGCTTCCGGACGGTTCGGTTAACACACTTCGGGCCAATAAACCCTAACCCAAATTCACCCCAGCCTGACGTTAGCGAACACGCTCGGCACGGCGGCAAAATTATAGCGCGCCATATTACCCCAGCAGGTAGAGCGACGACAATGCTTAACTGAGCCGAAAACGCGCTAAGCCGTTATCTTTAGCGCGTTTTTTCATCAGATGGTGACTTTGGGAGAGAAACGGCCCATTTGTCGGGCCTGGCGCGACTCAGGCTTCGCCGAGAAAGCGGTGAATGGCGCGCAACACCGCCTCCGGTTTTTCCGCATGAACCCAGTGTCCGGTACCGGCAACGACGTGAGCGCGAGCCTGCGGGAATTGACGGGCAATATCTTCGCGATAGCTGTCCTGCACGTAAGGCGACAGGCCGCCGCGGATAAACAGCGTCGGGTGAGGCCAGGCCGGCACTTCCTGCCAGCCGGTGATGTTCTCGTACTCTTCGATCAGCACCGGCAGATTGAAACGCCATTCGCCCTGGTGGAAGGATTTCAGCAGGAACTGGATCACGCCTTCCTCATTCAGGTAGCCGCGCATCAATTCCGCCGCCTGCTGGCGTTGGGTAATGCCCGCGGCGCTTACCGCCTGCAACGCGACAAAAATTTCGTCGTGGCGGCGCGTTTGATAGTCCACCGGCGCAACGTCAATGATGATCAGCTTCTCCACGCGCTGCGGGGCGATTGCCGTCAGCGCCATGGCCGCTTTGCCGCCCATCGAGTGGCCAATGACAATGACCTTCTCCAACTGCAAATCGTCCAGCAACGTCAGCAGATCCTGCGCCATCTCCGGGTAGGTCATGACCTCAGAACGCGGTGACAGGCCGTGGTTGCGCAGATCGACTTTAACTACGCTGTGCTGCTGGTTCAGGTCGCGCGCCAGCACGCCCAGGTTGTCCAAATTGCCAAACAGCCCGTGGATCAGGATCACCGGCAGTGTATCGGACTCGGTGGCCAGCAGTTGATAATGTAATTTCATGGCGAAGTTCATACTGAGAGAGATTCAGATTAGGTTATCATGATTAAAACACTCGATGAATAAACCCGTCGCCTTTCAAGCGGCAGCGTTGTTCGCTGTACTTGCTGCAACTTAAAATCCATAGGATAAAACGTGGATTTTTCATGATAAGGTGCAGGTTTGGCAGCGCCGGTGTCCGGCGGGCTATAGGTATTAGTCTGCTTTTGCCGCATTGGGGCACATTGTTATGTTCGCCTCTGCGCTTTTAACCATATAATCCCATGGCTTGAATGCCGGATCTGGCTTCAGGTTCTAAGTAGAAAAAAACAGTACTGGATAAAGATGAAAACTATTGAAGTCGACGAAGAGCTCTACCGCTATATTGCCAGCCACACGCAACATATTGGTGAGAGCGCGTCCGATATTTTGCGCCGTATGTTGAAATTTACCGCAGGCCAGCCGTTACGTGCAGCGCCGGCCGCCAGCGCACAGAGCGCAGAACAGGAAAAAATCGTTGCCGCATCGCGCCCGCGCGATCGCGTGCGTGCCGTGCGTGAACTGTTGTTGTCGGATGAGTACGCCGAACAGAGCAAAGCGGTAAACCGTTTTATGCTGGTACTTTCTACCCTGTATACCCTCGATGCGGCCGGCTTTGCCAGCGCCACCGATGCGTTGCATGGCCGTACCCGTACCTATTTTGCCGGCGATCAGCAAACCCTGTTGGCGAACGGAACGCACACCAAGCCAAAGCACGTTCCGGGCACGCCTTACTGGGTGATCACCAATACCAATACCGGTCGCAAACGCAGCATGGTTGAACACATCATGCAGGCTATGCAGTTCCCGACGGAACTGACTGAAAAAGTTTGCGGCACTATCTAATTTAGCGAACAGCCCGTCATGGTGGCCGTGAGCGACATATTGCCAGGCCGCAGGACAGGGATTAGGGAGATATGTCGATGGCGAATAACCCACGTGCCGGGCAGCCGGCTCAGCAAAGCGATTTGATCAACGTAGCCCAGCTGACGTCGCAGTACTATGTACTGCAACCGGAAGCGGGCAACGCCGCACACGCGGTCAAGTTCGGGACTTCAGGCCATCGCGGCAGTGCGCTGCGCCACAGCTTTAACGAAGCCCACATTCTCGCTATCGCGCAGGCGATTGCCGAAGTGCGTCATCAGCAGGGTGTGACCGGTCCATGCTATGTGGGCAAAGACACCCATGCGCTGTCGGAGCCTGCCTTCATTTCAGTGCTGGAAGTGCTGAGCGCCAACGGCGTTGATGTGATCGTGCAGGAAAATAACGGCTTCACGCCAACGCCTGCGGTCTCCCATGCCATCCTGTGCCACAACCGTAACGGTGGGGCATTGGCCGACGGCATCGTGATCACCCCGTCCCACAATCCGCCTGAAGATGGCGGCATCAAATATAACCCGACCAACGGCGGCCCGGCGGACACCAATCTGACCTCGGTGATTGAAAAGCGCGCCAATGAATTGCTGTCTCTGCAGCTGAAAGGCGTTCAGCGTCAATCGCTGGATAAGGCCTGGGCCAGCGGCCGTGTGCATGCACAGGACCTGGTGCAGCCATATGTTGAAGGGCTGGTGGACGTGGTTGATATGCCTGCGATTCAGCGTGCCGGCCTGAAGCTGGGCGTCGATCCACTCGGCGGTTCCGGCATCGCCTACTGGCAGCGTATCGCCGAGCATTACAAGCTGGATCTGACGCTGGTGAACGATGCTATCGATCAGACCTTCCGCTTTATGCACCTGGACCACGACGGTGTGATCCGTATGGACTGCTCTTCAGAACCGGCGATGGGTGGCCTGCTGGCGCTGCGCGACAAGTTCGACCTGGCGTTTGCCAACGATCCGGATTACGACCGCCACGGCATAGTTACGCCTGCGGGGCTGATGAACCCGAACCATTATCTGGCGGTTGCCATCAACTATCTGTTCCAGCATCGTCCACAGTGGAGTGCTAACGTAGCGGTAGGCAAGACGCTGGTTTCCAGCGCGATGATTGACCGCGTGGTAGCTGATTTGGGCCGCAAGCTGGTGGAAGTGCCGGTGGGCTTCAAATGGTTCGTTGATGGCCTGCATGACGGTAGGCTGGGCTTTGGCGGCGAAGAGAGCGCAGGGGCTTCGTTCCTGCGTTTCAATGCTACCCCGTGGTCTACTGATAAAGACGGTATCATCATGTGCCTGTTGGCGGCGGAAATCACCGCAGTGACCGGCGAAAATCCGCAGCATCACTACGAAGACCTGGCCAAGCGTTTTGGTGCCCCGAGCTACAACCGCATTCAGGCACCGGCAACTTCTGCGCAGAAAGCGGCGTTGTCCAAGTTGTCACCGGAAATGGTCAAGGCCGATACTCTGGCGGGTGATCCTATTACCGCACGTTTGACGGCGGCACCGGGCAACGGCGCATCGATTGGTGGCCTGAAAGTGATGACCGACAACGGCTGGTTCGCGGCACGTCCTTCTGGTACCGAAGAAGCCTACAAGATTTACTGTGAGAGCTTCCTCGGTGCTGAGCACCGTGAAAAGATCGAGCACGAAGCGGTAGAAATCGTCAGCGAAGTGCTGGCTTCTGCCAAGTAAGGCCTCTCTCCCTTGAAAAAAAGCGCTGTAAAAACAGCGCTTTTTTTATGTCTGCAATTTAGATATATCTTTTTCATTCTTCCCCTCTTGCGCATTTAGATATATCGATCTAGATTAGATATATCGAAGTGACTTAGATATATCTAAATCACCTCGTCAACTGATTATCCAATGCGAGGTACAGACTATGTTTCACCGTTTAGATTTACACCGTCGTCACGGCTGCCGCCATGACAGCGAAGAAGAGCACGAACATCACCATCGTCGTCGTGGCGGTCGCCATCATTTTGGCGACGACCATGGTGAAGAGCATGGCCGGGGAGGGCGCGGCGGTCGTGGCGGCCGTCACCGCATGTTTGAACACGGCGATCTGCGGCTGGTGCTGCTGGCGCTGGTGGCGCGTAAACCGAGCCACGGTTACGAACTGATCAAGGCGATCGACGAGGCGTCTTCCGGTCTCTATGTGCCAAGCCCAGGGGTGATTTACCCGACCCTGACGCTGCTGGAAGAGCAGGATTTCCTCGAGCCGATCACCAGCGGCAACGGCCGTAAAAGCTATCAGATCACCGAGCTGGGCCAGAGTGAATTACAAAAACACCAGGCCGTCGTCGATGTGATCCTGGCCCGTTTGGCCGGTGCCGGTCGCGGCCACCATCATCATGGCAATCTGGCGGAAGGCATCTCCGACGCCATGAACCGCCTGCGCAGTTTGTTGCGTGGCAATGTGATGCGCGCCGATCTTTCGCCACAGCAGGTCGAACGCATCAATGCGGCGCTGCTCACCGCGGTGGCGGCAATTGAAAGTGAAATGAACATTGCTCCAACAGATACAGATAAGGAAAACAACTGATGCCTGGCCACCGTTTCCGCATTACCGTTGAAGCCCTGAGCGATCGCCAAGGCGAGCCCGTTGAGAAAACGCCACTGAGTTTTGAGGTGGAAAACCACGACGATATTCTTGGCATCGTTGAGCGCATCAAAGCGCGCGAAGATCTGAACTTTGGCGAGAATAACAGCGCGGCCTTCGCCGTCGGCTTGAAGCTGTTCTCTGAAGTGATGATCGAAAACCGCAAGCACCCGGTGTTTGCCCCGCTGCGCGAGGCGTTCAAAGAATTTATGGTGGGGCTGAAGAAAGGCCAAAACGTGTAGGGGTGCCACATGCTGCACCCGTTTAATCGAATTTTGCATCAGCTTAACCGTATGCTGCGCCGTTTCACCTCATGGCATAAAGCGGTAACCGACGCCGGTTTCGGTCAGCAAGTGTTTTGGCCGGGCCGGATCGGCTTCCAGTTTTTGCCGCAGATGCCCCATATAAATTCGCAGATAGTGGCTGTGTTCGACGTAGTTCGGTCCCCAGACGTGGCTTAATAGCTGACGCTGGGTGATTACCTTGCCGGAGTTGGCCAGCAGTTCGGCCAGCAGGCGAAACTCTATCGGTGTCAGATGCAGATCTTCACCCTGGCGCAATACCCGGCGGTTGATCAGATCGACGGTGATTTCGGAAAAGCTGACCAACGGACTCTCCTGCAGGCTGCCTGAATGGCGGCGCAAGGCAACTCGCACGCGGGCCAGCAGTTCGCCGATGCCAAACGGCTTGCTGAGATAGTCATCCGCCCCGGCATCCAGCGCGGCAATTTTGTCTTCTTCGGCATTACGCGCCGACAGCACAATCACCGGAATGGCGCTCCACTGGCGTAGATCGCGGATATAGTTAAGCCCGTCACCGTCCGGCAACCCTAAATCGAGAATAATCAGATCCGGCTTGCGCGTGCCGGCTTCAATCAGCCCGCGCTGCAGCGTTTCGCTTTCAAACACCCGTAGCCCCTCACTTTCGAGCGCGGTACGGACGAAGCGCCGGATCTCTTTCTCATCTTCGACAATCAGAATATTGGTTGGCGTGCTGCTCACAAGGCTCCCTGGAGTTGGTTAGAGATCAAAGGCTTCGCTGTCTATTTCCGGCGGTTTTTCCAGCGGCAGCACAAAGCGGAAGCTGGCACCGCCGTTAGCGCCGTTTTCCGCCCAAATGCGGCCGCCGTGCACTTCAATAATGGCACGGCAAATCGCTAACCCCAAACCTACGCCGGGAATGGCCGATTCTTTATTGCCGCGGGAAAACTTATCGAAGATAAGCTGTTTTTTCCCTTCAGGAATGCCTGGGCCATCGTCCCAGACTTCGACTTCCAACCAGTCGGGCAGCGTATGGGCGCGAATGCCGATAGTAGCATCGATACCGGCGTATTTATTGGCATTTTCCAACAGGTTAGTGAAAACCCGCTCCAGCAGGCTGCCGTCGCAATTAACCAATATCAGCTCCGGCGGCAGCTCAACCTTGATCTGGTGTTGGGTCATCAGCGGTTCCAGCATGTGCAGCGAAGCGCCGACGATCTCCTCCAGCGACTGCCACTCTTTTCGCAGATTAAAGCCACCGGATTGAATGCGTGCCATATCCAGCAGGTTGTTCACCAGCCGGGTGGTGCTCAATACCTGCTGGCGGATCTGACTGGCCTGCGGTGCATGGTTGGAGCCTTCCGCGGCCAGATCGAGCGTCAGAATTTCCGCCTGGCCGAACAGCACCGTCAGCGGTGTGCGCAAATCGTGGGACAGCGCCGCCAGCAGCGAGTTGCGCAGCTGTTCCCGTTCGGCGTCCAGTTTGGCTTCCTCGGCGCTGCGCGCCAGATGCAATCGTTCCAGCGCGCTGGCGATTAGCACCGCAAAGGTTTGCAGCAGCCGCTGTTGTTCCGGCACCATCAGTTGGCGCAGGTTACTGGGTTCGATAGCCAGCAGGCCGAAGGTTTGTTTCGACGTGGTGAGCGGGAGCAGTTGATAAGGCACGCCAGGCAAGGTGTCGGTACCGGCGCCAGCCGGCATGCCCTTGTCGAAACTCCAACGGGCGATAGCCTCATCCACCGACAGCAGCCCGCCCGTTTCGCCAACCATTTGCTGCAGCTTGCCGTCTTCCTGCGGCAGCAGCAGGACAGTTTTGGCCTGGAAGCTGCTGGAAAGGAAGTGGCGGCTGGTTTTGGCGATATCTTCGGTGGTCAGCGCCTGGCTCAGCCCACGAGATATTTCATACAGGTGCCGAGCTCTTTGCTCGCGATAACGGGCCACTCGCGCCTGATAACGCACGCCGGCGGTCAGATTGCCGATGGTGATACCGACGATCAGCATGACGCCGAAGGTCAGCAGATACTGCATATCGCTGACGGCAAACGACCATTCAGGCTGGACGAAAAACAGATCAAAGCTGGCGACGTTAATCACCGCCGCCAGTACCGAGGGCCAACGGCCGAAGAACAGCGCGACGATCGCCACCCCGAGCAGATACACCATCACCAGGTTGGCCTGGTCAAAGCCCGGCAACAACCATTGGGAGAGCAGGGTGATCAGGGCGCAGAGTGCAACGGCCACGGCGCAGCCGCGCAATTGCATGCGCCATTTTTCGGTAAAGTTGCGGCCATCATGTTCTTTCCCCTGCGGCACTGGGGTGTCGTTTTCCAGCGCGACGATCACCAGATCCAGATCGGGTCCCAGGCGACCGAGACGATCGGCAAAGCTGCCGCGCAGTTTCCAGCGTTGTTCGCTGCGGCGGCCGATAATGATTTTGCCCAAGTTATGTTCGCGGGCATAGCGCAACACCGCACGTTCTTCATAAGGTTCAGACAGGGTAGCGGTTTCAGCCCCCAACTCCTGCGCCAGCCGCAGCGCCCGCAGGATCGCCCGGCGTTGATTCTCCGGCAAACGGTGCAGTTTCGGTGTTTCTACATATACCGCGTGCCAGTGGCAACCCAATCGGGCCGCCAGCCGCGCCGCGATACGCACCAGTTTCTCATTGCCGCTGCTATGCCCCACGCACAGCAAAATGCTGTCGCGAGTGTGCCATACGCGCTCGCGGCCCTGAGTATCGCGAAAGGCGCGCATCTGGTCATCAACGCGGTCGGCGGTGCGGCGCAGCGCCAGTTCGCGCAGCGCGATCAGATTGCCCTTGCGGAAAAAGTGCTCGATGGCGCGCTCGGCCTGGCCGGGAATGTACACCTTGCCTTCATTTAATCGCTGACGAAGATCGTCTGGCGGCAGGTCAACCAGCACCACCTCGGTGGCCTCGTCGAACACGTGATCGGGCACCGTTTCACGTACCCGCACGCCGGTCACGCCGCCGACCACGTCGTTCAGGCTTTCCAGATGTTGGACATTGACGGTGGTCAGCACGTCGATACCGGCGTCCAACAGCTCTTCCACATCCTGCCAGCGCTTCGGATGGCGCGAACCGTAGGCGTTACTGTGCGCCAGCTCATCCATCAGGATCAGTGCCGGGTGGCGTGCCAGCGCGGCATCGAGATCAAATTCCTGCACTAAGCGTCCGCGATGCTGGATGCGTTTTTGCGCCAGCAGATCCAAGCCGTTCAGCAGCGCTGCGGTTTCGCTGCGGCCATGGGTTTCCACCACGCCGACCAGCACGTCCAACCCCTGGCTGCGCAGCCGCTGGGCTTCCTGCAGCATGGCGTAGGTTTTGCCCACCCCGGCACAGGCGCCGAAGAAAACCTTCAACCGGCCGCGGGGCTTTTCATTGGCCAGCGCCAGCAGGCTGTCAGGGTCAGGGCGTTGTTGTTCCTCATCCACCATCGGAGTTCCTTTTGCAGCAATGTACCCGTCATACTGCAAGCTGCTTGGGTGTTGGCTGCCTTCACTCACCCCAGGAACGATCTTGAGTAAGCTCCTGGGGATTCACTCAGTTGCCGCCTACAAGCAACTCGAATTATTTTGGGTATATATATCGGGTTCGGCACGCCTAACCCGATACTTATCCTTTAACACGCAACGGATTATTTCAATGCGTCGAGCGCCAGGTTCAATTTCAGCACGTTTACCACCGACTCGCCCATAAAGTTGGGGGTGGCCTGATCGGTGCTTTGATCAATCAGCTTGGCGATTTGCTCCGGCGGTAGTTGGCGCGCCGCCGCAACCCGGGCCAGTTGATATTGCGCCGCCGCGAGAGAGATCTGCGGATCCAGTCCGCTCCCCGAAGCCGTCAGCAGATCGACCGGGATCGGGCCCTTCATCGTCGGGTTGGCCAGACGTAATTGCGCGGCACGCTCGGCGATGGCTTTATCCAGCGCCGGGTTGGTGGCGGCCAGGTTGCTGCCGGCGGACGCCATCGCATTATAGGCCGAATCGCCGGTGGCAGAAGGGCGGCCCCAGAAATACTCGGGTTTGGTAAAGTTTTGGCCGATTAACGCGGAGCCGACCACCTTATCGCCCTGATACAGCAGCGAACCGTTGGCCGCGCCGGAAAACAGCAGCTGCGAAATTCCGGTCGTCAGCAACGGGTAGGCGATACCGGTAATCAACGTCAGCAGGATCAACATTACCAACGAAGGGCGTAAATAAGACATTTTCATTTCCTCTCAATGATTAACCGGCGACGTGCAAGGCGACCAGGATCAGGTCGATCAGCTTGATGCCGACAAAAGGCACCAACAGACCGCCCACGCCATAGAGCCACAGGTTGCGTCGCAGCAGTGCAGCGGCGCTCATCGGTTTATAGCTCACCCCTTTCAGCGCCAGCGGGATCAGGAATACGATCACCAGGGCGTTGAAGATCACCGCCGACATAATGGCGGAGGCTGGGGAGTGCAAATGCATCACGTTCAGGGCGTTAAGCTGCGGATAGGTTGCCGCAAACGCCGCCGGGATAATGGCGAAATACTTGGCCACGTCGTTGGCGATGCTGAACGTGGTCAGTGAACCGCGCGTCATCAGCATTTGTTTGCCGATGTGCACCACTTCAATCAACTTGGTCGGGTTAGAGTCCAGATCGACCATGTTGCCCGCCTCTTTGGCGGCCTGAGTGCCTGAGTTCATCGCCACCGCCACATCAGCCTGAGCCAGCGCTGGGGCATCATTGGTGCCGTCACCGGTCATCGCCACCAGGCGGCCTTCCGCCTGATATTGGCGAATCAACGCCAGCTTGGCTTCCGGTGTCGCTTCCGACAGGAAGTCATCTACCCCGGCTTCGGCGGCGATCGCGGCGGCGGTCAGTGGGTTATCACCGGTGATCATCACCGTTTTGATGCCCATTTTACGCAGCTCGGCGAAACGCTCTTTAATGCCGCCCTTGACGATATCCTTCAGCGCTACCACGCCCAATACGCGCGGGCCTTCTGCTACCACCAGCGGTGTGCCGCCAGTGCGCGCCACGCTGGCGACCAGTTCGTCTACCGCCTGCGGGAAGTGGCCCTGATTGGACTCCACGTGACGACGAATGGCGTCCACCGCCCCTTTGCGTATCATGCGGTCCTGCACGTTGACGCCGCTCATGCGCGTTTGGGCGGAGAAGGGCACGAAAGTGGCGTTCAGCGCCTGCAGGTCACGTTCGCGCAGGTTGAAGCGTTGCTTCGCCAGCACCACGATGCTACGGCCTTCCGGCGTTTCGTCCGCCAGGGATGACAGTTGGGCCGCGTCGGCCAGATCTTGCTCCTTCACGCCCGGCGCAGGCAAGAACTCGGAGGCCTGACGGTTACCCAGCGTAATGGTGCCGGTTTTGTCCAGCAGCAGCACATCAACGTCACCAGCGGCTTCCACCGCGCGCCCGCTGGTGGCGATCACGTTGGCCCCCAGCATTCGGCTCATCCCGGCCACGCCAATGGCCGACAGTAACCCGCCGATGGTGGTAGGGATCAGGCAGACCAGCAGCGCCACCAGCACGGTAATGGTGACTACCGAACCGCCGTTGGCGGCGTCCACGCTGTACTGCGAGAACGGAAACAGCGTCGCGGTCGCCAGCACGAACACGATGGTCAGTGCGACCAGCAGAATGGTCAACGCTACTTCGTTCGGGGTTTTACGCCGTTTGGCGCCTTCCACCATGGCGATCATCCTGTCGAGGAAGGTTTCGCCCGGGTTAACGCTGCACTGCACCACCAGCCAGTCGGACAGCACGCGGGTACCGCCGGTCACCGACGAGAAGTCACCGCCGGATTCGCGGATCACCGGGGCAGATTCGCCGGTAATGGCGCTTTCGTCCACGGAGGCGCCACCTTCCAGCACTTCGCCGTCGCAGGGGATGGTATCGCCGGCTTCCACCAGTACGATGTCACCCTTACGCAGGCTTTCGGCTGACACTTTCTCGGTGGCACCATCACGGCGCGGCGCGGACAATTTTTTCGCCCAACTGGTTTTCTTGGTGCCCCTCAGGCTTTCCGCCTGGGCTTTGCTGCGCCCTTCGGCCAGCGCTTCGGCAAAGTTGGCGAACAGCACGGTGAACCACAGCCACAGCGCGATACTGCCGGTGAAAGCCGCGCTGCCGTCGGTCTGTCCGGTGAGGATCGCCAGCCAGATGGCCGTAGTCAGGATGCTGCCTATATACACCACGAACATCACCGGGTTACGCCACTGGGTGCGTGGATCCAGCTTTTTCAGCGCATCGATCAGCGCGGTACGGACCAGTGCCGGTTCAAACAGCGCACGTTGTTTGCGAGTCATCTCTTAATCTCTCTCTTTATTTCATTCCCTATGGATTTCGAGTTGCAGCTAGGCACCCAACTCGCTCATCCCCAGGCGCTTACTTGAGTAAGTAACTGGGGTGAGCGAGTGCCAGGTAACAACGCTGCGGCTCGAAAGGCGACGGGAATGCGCCTGTTATTTGGCCAGCCAAAGTTGCAAATGTTCGGCCACCGGTCCCAGCGCCAGCGCCGGTACGAAGGTCAATGCGCCCACCAGCAGCACGGTGCCGATCAGCAGACCGATAAACAGCGGCCCGTAGGTTGGCAGAGTACCGTTGCCCGCTGGCTGACGTTTCTTCGCACACAGCGAACCGGCAATGGCCAGCACCGGCAGGATCACCCCAAAGCGGCCGACGAACATGGCGAAGGCCAGCAGCAGGTTATAGAACGGCGTATTGACGCTCAGGCCGGCAAAGGCGCTACCGTTATTGTTGGCGGCGGAAGACAGCGCATACAGCACTTCGCTGAAGCCGTGCGCGCCCGGGTTAAGGATGCCTGCACGACCGGCGTCGGTGGCGATGGCCAGCGCCGTGCCCAACAGCACCAGCGTCGGCGTGACCAGGATCGCCAGAGCGGTCATTTTCATGTCGTAGACGTCAATCTTTTTGCCCAGGTATTCCGGTGTGCGCCCGATCATCAGCCCGGCAATAAACACCGTCAGCAGGACGAACAACAGCATGCCGTACAGGCCCGAGCCCACACCGCCAAACACCACTTCGCCAATCTGCATCAGCCACATCGGCACCATGCCGCCCAGCGCGGTGAAGGAGTCATGCATCGCATTGACCGCACCGCAGGACGCCGCGGTGGTCACCACCGAGAACAGGCTGGTGGCGAGAATGCCAAAGCGCGACTCCTTGCCTTCCATATTGATGTTGCTGGCACTGCCCAATTCGCCCAGATGAGGGTTACCCGCCAGTTCGGCGAACATCACCACCACCACGGCAACCACGAAGATCAGCGCCATCGCCCAGATCAGCGCGTGGCCCTGGCGGTTTTCACCGGCAACCTGACCGAAAGCAAAACACAACGCGCAGGGGATCAGGAAGATCGCCAGCATTTGCACAAAGTTGGTCAGCACGGTCGGGTTTTCGAACGGGTGAGCCGAGTTGGCGCCGAAGAAACCGCCGCCATTGGTGCCGAGCATCTTGATCGCTTCCTGAGAGGCCACAGGCCCCATCGGCAGCGTCTGCTGCGCGCCTTCCAGCGTGTTGATGTGCAGGTAGGGCAGGAAGTTTTGCAGCGTGCCCTGGCTGACGAAGAACAAAGCGATCAACAGCGAAATCGGCAGCAGCACATACAGCGTTACGCGGAACATATCGATCCAGGCGTTGCCGATAGTGGCGCTGGAACGACGGGTGAAGGCGCGGATCAACGCGAAGGCCACGGCGATACCGGTCGCGGCGGACAGGAAGTTCTGCACCGCCAGGCCGGCCATTTGGCTGAGATAGCTGAGAGTGCTTTCACCGCTGTAGGCTTGCCAGTTGGTGTTGGTGACAAAGCTGACCGCGGTATTGAACGCCAGATCCCAGGACAGGCCGGGGAAGCCCTGTGGGTTAAGCGGCAGCGAGCCTTGTGCCATCAGCAACGCGAACAGCAGCACCAGACCGAGCAGGTTAAACCACAGGATCGCCAGTGCGTATTGCCACCAGTTCATTTCGGCGGGGGTTGTGCCACAGCAACGCCAAATGCCGGCTTCCAGCCGACGCAGCGCCGGCAGCGGCTCTCCTTCAATCAGGCGTGCCAGGAAACCGCCCAGCGGTCGCGCCAGCAGCAGAAGCACCAGCAGGAAGCTGGCAATCAATAAAAAGGCTGAAGCTGCCATCAGAAATCCTCCGCATTGAACAGGGCATAAACCAGATAGCCCAACAGCAGCAGAACCAACAGCGCACCACCAATAACGCTGATACTCACGGGACACCTCCAGAGGTGTAGTTTTTGATAGAGCGAGTGTAGAGAGGGCGGTAGAAAGAAGATGAAAAAATAGCGTTGGCCGGTGTAAAAAAAGTATAAAAATGGCTGAAATTACAGCAGAAAATGGCTTTTTAGCCTCGATTTTGGGGGGCGTAGCGCGATTAGACTCCTGTTTGGGGGCGTGAAGATGAAGGTTTGCGTAAACAGGGCGTAAATAACCACAATGTAACCAATGGTTAGTTAATTATTAACCTTGATGTAACAAAATTACGGATTAGGCGAATTATTTGCGATTTTTTGTGCGATTCAGTGGTCGGATGAGTAGTAAACTTTCATCAATTGCGCTAAAATTTTGTCCAGTTACCAAATGGTCTTGTTTCTATTGTTTACGCCAGCGCTGTTTCGCAGTAAATCAACGGCCAGGCGTTTTTGAGGAGGTTCGCATGTCTACTTATCACGCTTATTCATTGCATCGGATTCTCCTGCGCCGCAGCGCAGTGATCCTGGCAGGTGTGTTGGCTTTACCGGTAATGCTGTTCCGCAGCGACCGCGCCCGTTTTTACAGCTATTTGCACCGCGTCTGGTCAAAAACCAGCGATAAGCCGGTCTGGCTGCAACAGGCGGAACTGGCGTCCTGCGATTTCTACTGATCGCAGCTTGCCCCAAAGAAAACCCTCGCTTTCCAGCGGGGGTTTTTTTATGGCTGCGGTTCGGGCATGGTGTCGATAGCGTTCGTGTCATAGCGCGAATTCTTCTACACTTTTAGTCACATCCAACGCTGCGGGAGCCTATCAATGAGTGACAAAATTCCAGTCGGTATCAGCGCTTGCCTGCTTGGCGAGACGGTGCGTTTTGACGGCGGCCATAAACGGCTGGCCTTTGCGGTGGAACAACTGGCCCCTTTTGTGCGGTTTGAGCCGATTTGCCCGGAAATGGCCATCGGTTTACCGACCCCGCGCCCGGCGCTGCGGTTGATCAAAAAACAACATCATGTGGCACTGCGCCACAGCAATGACGATAGCATTGACGTAACCGAGCGCATGCAGCAGTTTTCCGAGCAGCGAATCGCCGCTTTGCAGCACCTGTGCGGCTACATTGTTTGCGCCAACTCGCCAAGCTGCGGCATGGAGCGGGTCCGTCTGTATGATGAGAACGGTAGCGGCGCGCGTAAAAGTGGCGTCGGATTGTTCACCGCCGAGCTACTGCGGCAAATGCCCTGGCTGCCGGTGGAGGAGGACGGGCGGCTGAACGACGCCACACTGCGGGAAAACTTTGTCGAACGCGTTTATGCGCTGTATGAGTTAAACATGCTGTGGCGTAAAGGCCTGAGCCGCGGCGGCCTGATCGCCTTTCACAGTCGCTATAAGCTGTCGCTGTTGGCGCATTCGCAGCAGGAATACCGGGAGCTTGGGCGTTTTGTGGCGGGCATCGATAAATGGGATTCGCTGGAAGCCTTCACCCTCGAATACCGCAGTCGCCTGATGAAACTGCTGGCGCACAAGGCTACCCGTCGTAACCACACCAACGTATTGATGCATGTGCAGGGCTATTTCCGCAATCATCTGAGCTCAGCGCAGCGCCAGGAACTGGCGCAGTTGATCGATCGTTATCGGCAGGGGGTGCAGCCGTTGTTGGCACCGATAACCCTGCTCAAACATTACATGGCCGAATACCCCGATCGTTATCTGGCCGACCAACGCTATTTCGAGCCCTATCCCGAGGCGCTGCGCCTGCGTTATGGCCACTGATTGACAAGGAGTTTTATGACCACGCATCTGGTCTGGTTGCGTAACGATTTGCGTATCACCGACAACAAAGCCCTGCACGCCGCCTGTAGCGATCCCGAAGCTCGGGTGCTGGCGGTGTTTATCGCCACGCCGCAACAATGGCAGCAGCACCAAATGGCGCCACGTCAGGCGGCGTTTATCCATGCGGGTTTGCTGCAGGTGCAGCAGGCCCTTGCCGAGCGCGGCATTCCCCTTAGCTATCACCAATGCGACGACTTCTCAGCTGCAGTGGATTGGCTGGTGGCGTACTGCACACAGGAGCGGGTGGATGCGCTGTTTTACAATCGCCAGTACGAAATCAACGAGCGCCAGCGCGATCAACGGCTGGAACAGCGTTTAGTCGGGCAGGTGATTTGCCAGAGTTTCGACGACAGCCTGCTGCTGCCGCCGGGGAGCGTGCAAACCGGCGGCGGTGAAATGTACAAGGTCTATACGCCTTTTCGTAAAGCCTTTATCCAGCGTCTGACCGAATCCGACATCCGCTCTGTTCCCGCACCTAAACCGCGAGCTGGTGGCGCACTGCCCACCCCTGCGGTACCCGAGGCGTTCGATTATCCACCGGCAGAGCCGACCGGGGATTTTCCAAGCGGGGAAGAGGCGGCTTTGCAGCGATTACGTTCTTTTTGCCGGGAGCAGGTGCAAGACTATCTTCAGCAGCGCGATCTGCCGGCCATTGATGGTACCAGCGGCCTGTCGCCCTATTTGGCGATTGGCGTGTTGTCACCGCGCCAATGCTTTAACCGCCTGCGTGCTGAATGCCCACAGGTGCTGGAAAATCCCGACGGCGGCGCTTTTGGCTGGCTGAATGAACTGATCTGGCGCGAGTTTTATCGGCATTTGATGGTGGCCTATCCTGCGTTATGCAAGCACCGTCCCTTTATCGATTGGACGGATAAGGTACGCTGGCGGAACGACCGTGAGCTGCTGCAGGCCTGGCAGCAGGGCGCCACCGGCTATCCGATCGTTGATGCCGCTATGCGCCAATTGAATAAAACCGGCTGGATGCATAACCGGTTACGCATGATCAGCGCCAGTTTTCTGGTGAAAGACTTACTGATCGACTGGCGCGAAGGTGAGCGCTATTTCATGTCGCAACTGCTGGACGGCGATCTGGCGGCCAACAACGGCGGTTGGCAGTGGGCGGCCTCCACCGGTACCGACGCCGCGCCGTATTTCCGCATTTTTAACCCGACTACTCAGGGCGAACGTTTTGATCCGCAAGGCACTTTTATCCGTAAATGGTTGCCCGAGCTGGCGGATGTACCGGACAATGCTATCCATCAACCCCATCGCTGGGCAGAACAACAGCAGCGCGTGCTGGATTATCCGCTGCCGATTGTCGACCACAAGCAGGCGCGGCTGGAAACGCTGGCGGCCTTTGAGGCGGCGAAGCGCGGGGAATATTAAGGCAACAGCAAGGAGCGAAATAATGATGAAAAAGGTGCTGGCCCTGTGCCTGAGCGGCTATTCAGCCCTGGCGCTGGCCGGTTTTGACGTGGTGGCGCTGGGCGTGGATGGCGGCGTTAGCGACGGCAATCTGACCTCTTATCTGATCCGCAGCGACAACCAACCGCAGTATCTGGCGCTGGATGCCGGCTCGTTGTTACCGGGTATTGCTAAAGGGCTGGAGAAGGGGAGTTTCCCGCAGGTGACCCCTGAACTGGCGGCGCCTTATACTCCGCAGGGTTATGTATTCCGCCAACTGATCGGCGCTTACTTTATCAGCCATGGTCATCTGGACCACGTGGCGGGGTTGATAATCGGTTCGCCGGAGGACAGCAAGAAGAATATCTATGCCCAGGCCGATACCATTCTGACCCTGCGCAATCATTACTTTAACTGGAAGGCCTGGCCCAACTTCACCGATTCCGGCAACGGATCGCGGTTGGGGACTTACCGGCTGCAAACCGTGCGCCCGCAGCAGCGTGTGACCCTGGGCGTGACCGGTTTGAGCGGCGTAATGTATCCGCTCAGCCACGATCGGTATCCTTCTTCGATGCTGCTGGTCTCCGATCGCAGCGGCTCTTTCGCCTATTTCGGCGATACCGGCCCGGATGCGCTTGAGCAGTCGCGCAATCTGGACGGCGCCTGGCGCGTGTTGGGGCCGCTCATCGAGCAGAAAAAGCTGAAAGGCATGATCATCGAAAGCTCCTATCCCAACGAGGTTGAAGATAAAAATCTCTACGGGCACCTGACGCCGGCATGGTTGTTGAAAGAGTTGAAAAATTTGACCCAGTACAGTGGGGGAGAAGAATCGCTGAAGGATTTCCCGGTGGTGATCAGCCATATCAAACCCAGCCTGAAGCAAGGCCAAGATGTGCGGGCGACCATCAAGCAACAGTTGGAACAGGGCAACGATCTGGGCGTGAAATTTATCCTGATGGAACAGGGTGACCGCCAGACATTTTGAATTGAAGAGAGAATTTTTATGCGTAACCTCGATCTTGAAAAGTTGATCAACACCGAACTGAATACCGTCGCGTTTCAGGATTACGGCCCTAATGGGTTGCAGGTGGAAGGGCGGCCCCATGTGCAGCGTATCGTTACCGGCGTTACCGCCTGTCAGGCGCTGCTGGATGCGGCGGTGGAACACCAGGCCGACGCCGTTGTGGTACATCACGGCTATTTCTGGAAAAACGAGGCACCCTCGGTACGTGGCATGAAGCGCAATCGGCTGAAAACGCTGTTGAGCAATGATATCAATCTTTACGCTTATCACCTGCCGCTGGACGCGCATCCGGTGTTGGGCAACAACGCGCAGCTGGCGCATCAACTTGGCATTCGGGTGATTGGCGAAGTGGAGCCACTAGTGCCGCATGGCGAATTCGAGCAGCCGCTGACCGGCGTTGAACTGCAGCAACGTATTGAGAGCCGCCTCGGACGGGCCGTTCTGCACTGTGGTGATAACGCCCCGGCGCATATCCGCCGTGTGGCCTGGTGCACCGGTGGCGGTCAGGGCTTTATCGACAGCGCCGCGCGATTTGGCGTCGATGCTTTCATTACCGGAGAGGTTTCTGAGCAAACCATTCACAGCGCGCGTGAAATGGGCATTCACTTTTTTGCCGCCGGGCATCATGCCACTGAACGCGGTGGCGTCAAGGCGCTGGGTGAATGGCTGGCCGAGCAGCATGGTTTTGATGTGACCTTTATCGATATCCCGAATCCCGCCTGATTTCCCTCCGAGGATCCAGCCCGGTTTATACCGAGGCTGAATCCTTTTAATAGCCTAATCCCTTATTTTCTCGAAGGTTGTTCTATTGACAGCCGGAGCGCTGTCGCGCATAACTGATGTGTTTTCATCGCGATAATAATAAGGAGAAAAGGGTGCAACGAGCACGATGTTACCTGTTAGGTGAACGCGCGGTAGTGCTTGAACTGTCGCCGCCGGTGACGCTGCCAAGCCAGCAGCGGATTTGGGCGCTGGCCGAAAAGCTGAATCATCATCCCGACGTGCGCGAAGTGGTGCCCGGCATGAACAACCTTACGCTGTTGCTGAAGACGCCGCAGGCCGACGCCGAAAAGATGTTAGCGCTGTTGCAACAGGGATGGGACAGCGAGGAGATCCTGGTGCCGGAATCACGTCAGGTGGATATTCCGGTGATCTACGGCGGCCAGGACGGGCCCGATCTGGATGAGGTCGCGCGCCACACCGGCATGACTCCGCAGCAGGTAGTGGAGTGCCACTCCTCTGCGGATTACGTAGTCTATTTCCTTGGTTTTCAACCTGGTTTCTCCTACATGGGCGGCATGCCGGACAAGTTGGCAACGCCGCGCCGTGCCGAACCGCGCCTGTCGGTGGCTGCCGGCTCCGTGGGTATCGGTGGCAGTCAGACCGGTATTTATCCGCTGGTGACGCCCGGCGGCTGGCAGTTAATCGGCCGTACACCTCTGGCGCTGTTTAATCCCTATGAAATGCCGCCCACCCTGCTGCGCCCTGGCGACAGCGTGCGGTTTGTGCCACAGAAGGAGGGCGTATGCTGAAGATCCTGCGTGCGGGCATTTACACCACGGTGCAGGATTTGGGCCGTAACGGTTTCCGTCGTCTGGGCGTCAGCCAGGGCGGCGCGCTCGACGAACCCGCGTTGAGGATCGCCAACCTGCTGGTGGGTAACGATACGAATGCCGCCGGGCTGGAAATCACCCTCGGGCAATTTAGCGCCGAATTTACCCGGCCAGGCTGGATCGCGCTGACCGGCGCCGGTTGTGATGCGCAACTGGACGGCAAGCCGCTGTGGACCGGCTGGCGTTATCAGGTCAGTGCGGGCCAACAGCTGATGTTGAAAATGCCAAAACGTGGCATGCGCAGTTATCTGGCGATAGACGGTGGCATCGCCGTGCCGGAAATACTCGGTTCACGCAGCACCGACAACAAAGCCGCTTTTGGCGGGCTGGAAGGGCGTAACCTGCGAGATGGCGACTGCCTGCCGTTGGGAGCGGGGCGCGAATTGCAAAAGCAAAGCACCGGCGTGAAACAACTGTTGTTCAACAACCGTATCCGGGCCCTGCCGGGGCCGGAATATGACGAATTCAGCGAAGAGGCGAAAGAGTCTTTCTGGCGTACTGCCTGGCAACTGAGCCCGCAGAGCAACCGCATGGGCTACCGTTTGCACGGCAGCAGCGCGCTGAACCGTACCACCGAACGCGAAATGTTGTCGCATGGCCTGTTGCCGGGCGTGGTGCAGGTGCCGCATAACGGTCAGCCTATCGTGTTGATGGCCGATGCTCAAACTACCGGTGGTTACCCGCGCATTGCCTGCGTGATCGAAGCCGATCTCTATCATTTGGCGCAAATCCGTCTGGGCGAAGCTATCCACTTTGTACCCTGTACCCTGGCCCAGGCGCAGCGCGCCAAGGCCGAACAGGAGCACTTTATCCAACAGATTGCCTGGGGGTTAGATGAACGTTGATTTGAATGCCGATCTTGGCGAGGGCTGCGCTAACGATCAGACGCTGCTGCAATTGGTCAGTTCGGCCAATATCGCCTGCGGTTTTCACGCCGGAGATGCGCAAACCATGCGCCAGTCGGTGCGTTGGGCGCTGCAGTACGGCGTGGCGATTGGCGCGCATCCGAGTTTTCCCGATCGCGAGAACTTTGGTCGTACCCGCATGCAGTTGCCGCCGGAAACGGTGTATGCGCAGGTGGTGTATCAACTCGGTGCGCTGGCGGCGATCGCCCGTGCAGAAGGCGGGGTAATGGTGCACGTGAAGCCACACGGCATGTTGTACAACCAGGCGGCCGTGGAGCCGGCGCTGGCGGAAGCCATTGCCCGCGCGGTTAAAGCAGTCGATCCGGCTTTGCGCCTGGTGGGGCTGGCGGGCAGCGAACTGATCCGCGCCGGTGAAAAGCAAGGTTTGGCGACGCGACAAGAGGTCTTTGCCGATCGCGGTTATCAGGCCGATGGCACGCTGGTACCACGGGGCCAGCCAGGGGCTTTGATTACCAGCGACGAACTGGCGCTGGCGCAAACGCTAGAAATGGTACGCCATCATCGGGTGCGAACTCTGGACGGCACCTGGGCCGCCGTTCGGGCCGAAACCGTCTGCCTGCATGGCGACGGTGAACATGCGCTGGAATACGCGCGCACGCTGCGCCAACGTTTTGCCGTGGAAGGCATTAACGTCAGCGCAGAATAAAAATAATTAAATATACACAACACACAACACAATAATACCCAATGGATTTCGAGTCACCGCCAGGCAGCAAGGGGGGAAATCTCCAGGAGCTTACTTAAGTAAGTGACTGGCGTTTGCCCATGCAGCTAACAACGCTGTGGCTTGAAAGACGAGGGGGAAAAGGAAGGCGCTATGGAACAGGTTGTTAACTTATGGCCACTGATTGGCATTGCCGCCATCGTGGTCGGGTTTGTTTTACGCTTTAACCCCGTGCTGGTGGTGATTGTCGCCGGCATTATCACCGGGCTGGCGGCATTGATGCCGCTGGATGTGATCCTGGAAAAACTCGGTGAGGGCTTCTTGAATACCCGTAACCTGCCGCTGATCCTGCTGCTGCCGTTGGCGGTGATCGGTTTGCTGGAACGCCACGGTTTGAAAGAGCGTGCACAGGCATGGATCGCCAAGATCAAAAGCGCCACCGCTGGACGTTTGTTGATCGTCTATCTGTTCGTGCGTGAAATTACTGCCGCCATGGGGCTGACCAGCCTGGGCGGGCACCCGCAAATGGTGCGTCCGCTGCTGGCACCCATGGCGGAAGGGGCTGCGGAAAACCGTTACGGTGAGCTGCCGGAGCGTACGCGTCACCGCCTGCGTGCCATGTCTGCCGCGACGGATAACGTCGGGTTATTCTTTGGCGAAGACATTTTTGTGGCCTTCGGCGCGATCATCTTCATGCACAACTTTATGCTGGAATCCGGCGGTATCCAGACCGAGCCGCTGCATATCGCCTTGTGGGGCATTCCCACCGCTATCTTCGCCTTCCTGATCCATGCGTTTCGACTTTACCGGATGGATAAGCAGCTCAGTGCTGAATTGTCGCAGCTTAATCAGGCGGCACTGCAGGCCAAAGGAGATGCCCAATGACTTTCCAACAACAATATCTCTATTGGCTGGCTGGCGTGGTGCTGCTGATTGTCGCCGTGATGTCGTTCCGCGATCGCGCCAACCCGCGGCGTATTACCACCGGTTTGTTCTGGGCGTTGTACGGTGTGGTGTTCCTGGTTGGCGACTGGACCTATAGCCTGTTGGGCGACGTGCTGGGGGAGGGCAGCAACGAAAAACGCATGCTGCATATTATCGTCGGCGTGGTGGTCGTGGTGATGGCGTTGATCGCCGGCTTTGGCGGTGTGCGTCTAGGTAGCTATCATCAACGTACCCCACAGCAGCGCGAAGAGAGCGCGAAACGTCTGGGTAACCGGCTGTTTATTCCGGCACTGGCCATCCCGGTGGTGACGGTGATTGGCGTGCTGCTGTTCAACAATATTCCGGCATTGCAAACGGCAGTATTCGGCAGCGGTAACCACGCAACCTTGATTACTCTGTTCTCGATGACCGTCGGTTGTTTGCTGGGGTTGGTCATTGCGGTGAAAATGACCCATGAGAAAGCGCTGCAGCCGATTCAGGAAGCGCGCCGCCTGCTGGACTCCATCGGTTGGGCGTTTATTTTGCCGCAAATCCTCGCCACGCTGGGCCTGCTGTTTACCACCGCAGGCGTCGGTACCGCCATCTCTCATCTGACTCAAGAGTATCTGGCGGTGGATAACCGCTTTATCGCGGTGGCGGTTTATGCCATCGGTATGGCACTGTTGACTATGGTGATGGGTAACGCCTTTGCCGCTTTTCCTATCGTCACCGCCGGTATCGGTATTCCGATCCTGGTGCTGCAACACGGTGGTAACCCGGCGGTGATGGCGGCCATCGGCATGTTTTCCGGCTATTGCGGCACGCTGATGACGCCAATGGCTGCTAACTTTAATATTGTACCGGCGGCGTTGCTGGAATTGCCGGACAAGAATGCGGTGATCAAGGCTCAGGTACCGACCGGGGTGCTGCTGCTGCTGGTGAACGTGTTCCTGCTTTATTTCCTGATGTTCCTTTAAGGAGAACGCATGCAAAAGGTATTGATCACGGGCTTTGAGCCCTTTGGCGGCGAGCGCGTTAATCCTTCGTGGGAAGTGGTAAAGCAACTCAATGATATGGAGCTTTCCGGCGCGCGCATTATTGCGCGCCAGCTGCCTTGCGTATTCGGCGCGGCGCTGGAAGCGCTCAATGAGGCGATTGATGACGTGCAGCCAGTGATGGTGTTAGCTATCGGCCAGGCCGGTGGACGGACTGACATTACGCTGGAACGCGTGGCAATCAATATCGACGATGCGCGTATTCCGGATAATCAGGGGCAGCAGCCGATAGACGAGCCTATCGTTGAAAAGGGGCCTGCGGCTTATTTCAGTACCTTGCCCGTCAAGGCTATGGTCGAGGCGATGCGTGAAGCGGGTATCCCTGCTTCGGTATCGCAAACGGCCGGCACCTACGTTTGCAACCATGTGATGTACGGCTTGTTGCACCGTTTGAGCAAACAGCAGGCGATCAAGGGCGGGTTCATTCATATCCCTTATCTACCGGAGCAGGCTGCTGCCCATCCTGGTGCCCCCAGCATGGCGGCAGCCACGGTCCTGTTTGCACTGGAATTGGCCGTTTCCATTGCGCTGCAGGTTGAACACGATTTGAAAGTCGTCGGCGGCGCGACGCATTAATCGCCGTTTTTACCCCGGCGCGGTTTGTCGCGTCGGGGCTACTCAGGAGTGATTCTATGCCGGAAGGACCGGAGATTCGCCGGGCGGCAGATGCATTGGCGGCGGCGGTGATCGACCAGCCGTTGACCGACGTCGGTTTTGCCTTTCCCCAGCTTAAACACTATCGCGACCGGTTAATCGGTGAGCGGATCATTGCTATCGAACCGCGCGGCAAGGCGTTACTGACTCACTTTTCCAATGGGCTGACGCTTTATAGCCATAACCAATTGTATGGCGTGTGGAAGGTGGTGAACGCGGGGGAAACGCCGGAAACCAAACGGGGTCTGCGCGTACGGCTGGAAACGGCGGAGCGGGCAATTCTGTTGTACAGCGCGTCAGATATTACCCTGGGGCCGCGCGAAGAAATTGAACAGCATCCGTTTTTGCAACGTATCGGCCCCGACGTGCTGGATATGACGCTGACGGAAAACGCGGTAGAACAGCGACTGTTGTCGCCGAGGTTTCGTCGCAGGCAACTGGGTGGCATGTTGCTCGATCAGGCGTTTCTCGCCGGGCTGGGCAATTACCTGCGCGCCGAAATTCTCTGGCAGGCCGAACTGGCACCGCAGCATAAGCCGCAGGATCTGTCTCCGGAGGCTTTGCAACGGCTGGCAAAGGCCCTGCTGGCGGTACCGAGGCTGTCTTACCAGACTCGCGGGCAGGTGGATGAGAACCGTCATCACGGCGCGTTATTCAGTTTCAAGGTGTTTCACCGCAGCGGTGAACCCTGTGAACGTTGCGGCGCGTTGATCGTCCGTACCTCGTTGTCGTCGCGGCCGTTTTATTGGTGTCCAGGCTGTCAGAAATAGCAAAAAAAAGCCGCCCATCGGGCGGCTTGTGCTGCTTTATGTAGGGTAAAGCGGCGTTATTTGTTTTTCACCTGGGATTTGAAATCGCGTTCGGCATAGCCGGTGTACAGCTGGCGCGGACGGGCAATCTTGATGCCTTCGTCGTGCATTTCGTTCCAGTGTGCAATCCAGCCGATGGTACGGGCGATGGCGAAGATTACGGTGAACATGGATGAAGGAATACCCATTGCCTTCAGAATGATGCCTGAGTAGAAGTCGACGTTCGGGTACAGCTTCTTCTCGATGAAGTACGGGTCGTTCAGCGCGATGTGTTCCAGCTCCATCGCCACTTCCAGCAGGTTGTCGTCCTTCTTGTTCAGTTCTTTCAGCACTTCGTGACAGGTTTCGCGCATCACGGTGGCGCGTGGGTCGTAGTTCTTGTACACGCGGTGGCCAAAGCCCATCAGGCGGAAGGAGTCGTTCTTGTCCTTGGCGCGCTTGATAAACTCAGGGATGTGCTCAACGGTTTTGATCTCTTCCAGCATTTTCAGCGCGGCTTCGTTGGCGCCGCCGTGTGCCGGCCCCCACAGGGAGGCGATACCGGCCGCGATACAGGCAAACGGGTTAGCGCCTGAAGAACCTGCGGTACGTACGGTAGAGGTGGAAGCGTTCTGCTCGTGGTCTGCGTGCAGGATCAGGATGCGATCCATTGCGCGTTCCAGCACAGGGTTCACCACGTATTCTTCACACGGGGTTGCGAACATCATGTGCAGGAAGTTACCGGCGTAGGACAGGTCGTTACGTGGGTAAACGAACGGCTGGCCCAGGGAATATTTATAACACATGGCCGCCACGGTAGGCATTTTGGACAGCAGGCGGAACGCGGTGATCTCGCGGTGACGCTCGTTGTTGACGTCCAGCGCATCGTGGTAGAACGCCGCCAGGGCACCGGTCACGCCGCACAGTACTGCCATTGGGTGCGAGTCGCGGCGGAAACCACGGAACAGATGGGTAATCTGGTCGTGGATCATGGTGTGGCGGGTTACGGTTGTTTTAAAGGTTTCGAACTCTTCTGCGGTTGGGGTCTCGCCGTACAGCAGGATGTAGCACACTTCCAGGTAAGAAGACTCTTTCGCCAGCTGTTCAATCGGGAAACCGCGGTGCAGCAGCACGCCTTTGTCACCGTCGATAAAGGTGATTTTTGATTCGCAGGAAGCGGTAGAGGTAAAGCCGGGATCAAACGTGAAATAACCTTTGGAGCCCAGGGCGCGGACATCGAGGACATCGGGGCCCAGTGTCGGGGATAATACGCCCAGTTCGATTGGAGCTTCACCATCATTAATGGTTAGCGTCGCTTTCTTATCAGTCATTTACTGTCTCCTTAGCGCCTTATTTTAAAAACCTCTAACAACTGAAATACCTTAATTCTCCTCAGGTTGCCCGCAAAAAATGGTGCGGACGCTAACTCTGTGAGCGACTGCGCAAATGCGCGGGTAGGGTACAGAGTGCTAACCAGGCGAACGAGGCGGGTGACCAGTTGTTAACGATTCATCGGAATTCGTTATATTCTGTTAATCTTACCTACGACGTGTTCGGGGGTTGTTGAACCTATCCCAATAAACTGTTTTATATGCCTTATTTTGTTTAATCTGCGGCGAACTGCTGCAAACATGTCCGGCAAAAACCGCCATTGGGATAGGTTCTGCCAAATACACTGTTGCATATCTTGAACACAGGGGGAAGTGTATCTGCTGACCTATAGCGCATCATAGGACCGTTTGTGCCCCTATATGTAATGGAATTGTTGATCTCTTGTCAAATCAGATAATTAATTTTGTGCCAATTGTGAAATTCGTGATCTAAATCACTGTTCGGGGGAAATGTTACCAAAGGGATTGTATGGGAATTGTAATCAGAATGTGATCCTCCTATACTGCCGCCAGGTCTCCGGGATACCCTGAAGTAGGAGCACCCAGCGTTATAACTACGCGCCGTTTAAGCACAGAGGATGTTGTTGTTTGAGCGCGTGACGTGTGAGGGTTTTGGCTCTTAACGCTGTCTGATCCCCGCCCAGGCCGGAGGAAGGAAAATAATAAGAGCTGTGTGGGCAAAAACGTGAAAAAACAAAGACCTGTCAACCTGGATCTGCAAACGATCCGGTTTCCCGTAACTGCGATAGCGTCCATCTTACACCGAGTCTCTGGCGTAATTACCTTCGTTGCCGTGGGTATCCTCCTCTGGCTGCTGGGCCTGTCTCTCTCTTCCCAAGAGGGGTTCATGCAGGCTGCCGCCATCATGAATAGCTTCGTTGTCAAATTCATATTCTGGGGCATCCTCACGGCGCTGGCCTATCACATTTGCGGTGGTATTCGCCACTTGTTAATGGATTTTGGCTATATCGAAGAGAGTTTAGCTGCCGGTACCCGTTCTGCCCAGGTGGCGATCGGTCTGACCGTCGTGCTGTCAGTTCTGGCTGGAGTCCTCGTATGGTAAACAATGTTTCTGCATTAGGACGCAACGGCGTACACGACTGGTTGTTACTGCGTGCTTCCGCTATCGTCATCACCCTGTATGTTCTGTATATCCTGGGCTTCTTCGTTACGGCTCCGGATCTCACCTACGAAATCTGGCGCGGCTTCTTCGCCACCTCTATTACGAAAGTGTTCACTCTGCTGACGCTGCTGTCGATTCTGGTTCACGCCTGGGTCGGTTTGTGGCAGGTATTGACGGATTACGTCAAACCTTTGGCGGTACGTCTGGTGTTGCAACTGGCGATTGTTGTCGTGTTGCTGGTCTATTTACTGTACGGAACAATCGTAGTGTGGGGTGCATAAGATGAAACTGCCGATCAGAGAATTTGATGCTGTAGTTATCGGTGCAGGCGGCGCAGGTATGCGCGCGGCACTGCAAATTTCTCAAGCAGGCTCCAGCTGTGCCCTGCTGTCCAAAGTATTCCCGACCCGTTCCCATACCGTGTCTGCGCAGGGCGGTATCACCGTTGCGCTGGGTAACAACCACGATGATAACTGGGAATGGCATATGTATGACACGGTGAAAGGTTCCGATTATATCGGTGACCAGGACGCCATTGAATATATGTGTAAAACCGGCCCGGAAGCGGTTCTGGAGCTGGAACATATGGGCCTGCCGTTCTCCCGTACGGACGAAGGCCGCATTTATCAGCGTCCGTTCGGCGGCCAGTCACTGAACTTCGGTGGCGCACAGGCGGCACGCACCGCTGCGGCGGCTGACCGTACCGGTCACGCGTTGCTGCACACCCTGTACCAACAGAATTTGAAAAACCACACTACTATCTTCTCCGAGTGGTATGCGCTGGATCTGGTGAAAAACCAGGATGGCGCAGTGGTTGGCACCACGGCTATCTGCATCGAAACCGGTGAAGTGGTTTACTTCAAAGCCAAGGCCACCGTGCTGGCGACTGGCGGTGCGGGCCGTATTTACCAGTCCACCACCAACGCCCATATCAACACCGGCGACGGTGTCGGCATGGCGCTGCGCGCCGGCGTGCCGGTGCAGGACATGGAAATGTGGCAGTTCCACCCGACCGGCATCGCCGGCGCCGGGGTCTTGGTGACCGAAGGTTGCCGTGGCGAAGGCGGTTATCTGCTGAACAAACACGGCGAGCGTTTCATGGAGCGCTATGCGCCGAACGCCAAAGACCTGGCGGGCCGTGACGTCGTAGCCCGTTCTATCATGATTGAAATCCGCGAAGGCCGCGGCTGTGACGGTCCATGGGGCCCACACGTCAAGCTGAAGCTGGATCACCTGGGCAAAGAAGTGCTGGAATCCCGTCTGCCGGGCATTCTGGAACTGTCGCGCACCTTCGCGCACGTCGACCCGGTGAAAGAGCCGATTCCGGTTATCCCAACCTGCCACTACATGATGGGCGGTATTCCGACCAAAGTGACCGGCCAGGCGTTGACCGTGAACGAAAAAGGCGAAGACGTGGTGATCCCGGGTCTGTTCGCCGTGGGCGAAATTGCCTGCGTTTCAGTGCACGGTGCCAACCGTCTGGGCGGCAACTCGTTGCTGGACCTGGTGGTATTCGGTCGTGCCGCCGGCATGCATTTGCATGAGTCTCTGGCGGAGCAGGGCGAAAGCCGTGATGCCAGCGATTCTGATGTAGAGGCGTCGCTGGATCGTCTGAACCGCTGGAACAACACCCGTTCCGGTGAAGATCCGGTCGAAATCCGTAAGGCGCTTCAAGCCTGCATGCAGCACAACTTCTCGGTATTCCGCGAAGGCGATGCGATGGCGAAAGGCCTGGAAGAGCTGAAAGTGATCCGTGAACGTCTGAAGAACGCACGTCTGGACGATACCTCCAGCGAGTTCAACACCCAGCGCATCGAATGCCTGGAGTTGGATAACCTGATGGAGACCGCGTTTTCCACCGCCGTGTCGGCCAACTTCCGTACCGAAAGCCGTGGCGCACACAGCCGCTTCGACTTCCCGGAACGTGATGACGCCAACTGGCTGTGTCACTCGCTGTATCAGCCGCAATCGGAAAGCATGACGCGTCGTGAAGTGAACATGCAACCGAAGCTGCGCCCGGCATTCCCGCCGAAAGTGCGTTCTTACTAATTGCGGAGATCGATTGATGAAACTCGAATTTTCAATTTATCGCTACAATCCGGATGTTGATGACGCTCCGCACATGCAGGATTACAGCCTGGAAGCGGAAGAAGGTCGCGACATGATGTTGCTGGATGCCTTGATCCTGCTGAAAGAAAAAGATCCTAGCCTGTCGTTCCGTCGTTCCTGCCGCGAAGGCGTGTGTGGTTCCGACGGGATCAACATGAACGGTAAAAACGGCCTGGCGTGCATCACCCCGATCTCGTCGCTGCGTAAAGGCAACAACAAGATTGTGATCCGCCCGCTGCCTGGCTTGCCGGTAGTGCGCGATCTGGTGGTGGATATGGGTCAGTTCTACACCCAGTATGAAAAGATCAAACCTTACCTGCAGAACGACGGCAAGAACCCGCCGGCGCGTGAACACCTGCAATCGCCAGAGCAGCGCGCCAAGCTGGACGGACTTTATGAGTGCATTTTATGCGCTTGTTGTTCGACCTCTTGCCCGTCATTCTGGTGGAACCCGGACAAATTCATTGGCCCGGCTGGCCTGCTGGCGGCATACCGTTTCCTGATTGACAGCCGCGACACGGAAACCGAAGAACGTTTAGACGATCTAGACGACGCTTTCAGTGTTTTCCGCTGCCATAGCATTATGAATTGTGTCAGTGTATGTCCTAAAGGCTTGAACCCGACGCGTGCTATCGGTCATATCAAGTCTATGCTGCTGCAACGCGGCGCATAAGTGGAATGAGATGCTGCGCCGGGCAGTTTCCGGCGCACATCACAAAGGAGGGAGCCTCTAAAAACTGACCCGTGGCTGCGGCACTATGCAGCCAGGTTCGCCCGCCGGTTTTTAGAGGTTCCTTGTAAGGGACCGCAAGGTCCATAGCAGAACGTACCGTAAAAGTACGTCGAGTGAACCGTTTCTACGGCAAACCGTATCCATCACGGTAATTATGTTAACCACGGCGAAAACTAAAGCTTCAAAGCTTAAGGGATCATGATGCAGAACGGCGCAATGAAGGCCTGGCTGGATTCCTCCTATCTGGCGGGCGCGAACCAGTCTTACATAGAACAGCTCTATGAAGACTTCTTAACCGATCCGGGCTCCGTTGAAGATAGCTGGCGTTCCATTTTTCAACAGCTACCAACCGCGGGTGTAAAACCCGATCAGCTTCACTCTCAAACGCGTGACTACTTCCGCCGCCTGGCGAAAGACTCCGCGCGTTACAACACCACCATCAACGACCCAGACACCGATGCCAAACAGGTCAAGGTACTGCAGCTGATTAACGCCTTCCGTTTCCGCGGACATCAGCATGCCAACCTCGATCCGCTCGGTCTGTGGCAGCGTGAGCAAGTTCCTGACCTTGAACCCGCCTATCACAACCTGACCGAAGCCGACTTCCAGGAAACCTTCAACGTGGGTTCTTTCGCTATCGGCAAAGAAACCATGAAGCTGGGCGACCTGTATGCCGCGCTGAAGCAGACTTACTGCGGCTCGATCGGTGCGGAATACATGCACATTACCAACACTGAAGAGAAACGCTGGATCCAGCAGCGTATTGAATCGGTGGTGGGGCACGCCAGCTTTACCGATGATGAGAAACGCCGCTTCCTGAACGAACTGACCGCAGCGGAAGGTCTGGAGCGTTACCTCGGTGCCAAATTCCCAGGGGCGAAACGCTTCTCGCTGGAAGGTGGCGATGCGCTGGTACCGATGCTCAAAGAGATGGTGCGTCACGCTGGCAAGAACGGCACGCGCGAAGTGGTATTGGGCATGGCCCACCGCGGCCGTCTGAACGTGTTGATCAACGTACTGGGCAAAAAACCTGCCGACCTGTTCGACGAGTTTGCCGGCAAGCATAAAGAGCACCTCGGCACCGGTGACGTTAAATATCACCAGGGCTTCTCCTCCGACGTAGAAACCGAAGGCGGCATGGTTCACCTGGCGCTGGCGTTTAACCCGTCGCACCTGGAGATCGTCAGCCCGGTGGTCATGGGCTCAGTTCGTGCTCGTCGTGACCGTCTGGACGAAGCGCGCAGCAATATGGTACTGCCAATCACCATCCACGGTGACGCCGCCATTACCGGCCAGGGCGTGGTTCAGGAAACCCTGAACATGTCGCAGGCTCGCGGCTACGAAGTGGGCGGCACGGTGCGTATCGTGATCAACAACCAGGTTGGTTTCACTACCTCCAACCCGTTGGATGCGCGTTCTACCGAATATTGTACTGACATCGCCAAGATGGTGCAGTCGCCGATCTTCCACGTAAATGCTGACGATCCGGAAGCGGTGGCCTTTGTGACCCGCCTGGCGTTGGATTTCCGTAACACCTTCAAACGTGACGTGATGATCGATCTGGTCTGCTACCGTCGCCATGGGCATAACGAGGCCGATGAGCCAAGTGCAACCCAGCCGATGATGTACCAGAAGATCAAAAAACACCCTACGCCGCGCAAGCTTTATGCTGACGTGCTGACCGAACAAAAAGTCGCCAGCCTGGAAGATGCCACGGAAATGGTCAACCTGTATCGTGATGCACTCGACCGCGGCGATTGCGTGGTTGAAGAGTGGCGTCCGATGAACCTGCATAGCTTTACCTGGTCGCCGTACCTTAACCACGAATGGGATGAAGAGTACCCAAGCAAGGTTGAGATGAAGCGCCTGCAGGAACTGGCCCGCCGCATCAGCACCGTGCCGGAAGCGATCGAAATGCAGTCACGCGTAGCGAAAATCTACGCAGACCGCGCAGAGATGGCGGCAGGCAACAAAGCGTTCGACTGGGGCGCGGCGGAAACGCTGGCCTATGCCACCATGGTCGATGAAGGCATCCCGATTCGCCTTTCCGGCGAAGACGCCGGTCGCGGTACCTTCTTCCACCGCCATGCAGTGGTGCACAACCAGAAAAACGGTTCGGTCTACGTTCCGCTGGCCAATGTTCACAGCGGGCAGGGCGAGTTCAAAGTGTGGGACTCCGTACTGTCGGAAGAAGCCGTACTGGCGTTCGAATATGGTTACGCCACCGCAGAACCGCGCACCCTGACCATTTGGGAAGCGCAGTTCGGTGACTTCGCCAACGGCGCTCAGGTGGTGATCGACCAGTTCATCAGCTCCGGCGAGCAGAAATGGGGCCGTATGTGTGGCCTGGTGATGCTGCTGCCGCACGGTTACGAAGGCCAGGGTCCAGAGCACTCTTCTGCGCGTCTGGAACGTTACCTGCAGCTGTGTGCTGAGCAGAACATGCAGGTGTGCATCCCCTCCACTCCGGCACAGGTCTACCATATGCTGCGTCGTCAGGCGCTGCGCGGTATGCGCCGTCCGTTGGTGGTGATGTCGCCGAAATCTCTGCTGCGTCACCCGCTGGCAACCTCGTCTCTGGAAGAGCTGGCTAACGGCACCTTCCTGCCGGCTATCGGCGAGATCGATGAGTTGGATCCGAAAGCGGTCAAACGCGTGGTCATGTGCTCCGGTAAGGTCTATTACGATCTGCTGGAACAACGCCGCAAGAACGACCAGAAAGACGTGGCTATCATCCGTATCGAGCAGTTGTACCCGTTCCCGCATCAGGCCGTTCAGGCGGTGCTGGAGAAGTATGCTCACGTGCATGATTTCGTCTGGTGTCAGGAAGAGCCGCTGAACCAGGGCGCCTGGTACTGCAGCCAACACAACTTCCGTGAAGTGGTGCCGTTCGGGGCTTCTTTACGTTACGCAGGACGTCCAGCCTCTGCCTCTCCGGCAGTCGGTTACATGTCCGTACACCAGAAGCAGCAGCAGGCTCTGGTTAATGACGCGCTGAATATTGTTAAAGATTAAGGGAAAGCTAAATGAGTAGCGTAGATATTCTGGTACCTGACCTTCCTGAATCGGTTGCGGATGCGACCGTAGCCACCTGGCACAAGAAACCAGGTGACAGCGTCCAGCGTGACGAAGTTCTGGTTGAAATCGAAACTGACAAAGTGGTTCTGGAAGTTCCGGCAAGTGAAGCTGGGATCCTCGATGCGATCGTGGAAGAAGAGGGCGCAACCGTGCTTTCTCGCCAACTGCTAGGCCGCATCCGCCCGGGCGACAGCTCCGGCAAGCCGACCGCTGAGAAGAGCCAGGAGAAAGAAGCCACGCCTGCACAGCGCGCGACTGCCAGCCTGGAAGAAGAGAGCAACGACGCGCTCAGCCCGGCGATCCGCCGCCTGATTGCCGAACACGATCTCGATGCTGCCGCCATCAAAGGCAGCGGCGTGGGTGGCCGTATCACCCGTGAAGACGTGGAAGCGCACCTGGCTAACGGCAAAAAAGCCGACAAACCTGCCGCTGCCGCCGTCGAAGCCGCACCGCAGCCTGCTCTGAGCAGCCGCAGCGAAAAACGCGTGCCGATGACCCGCCTGCGCAAACGCGTGGCCGAGCGCCTGTTGGAAGCGAAGAACAGCACTGCGATGCTGACCACCTTCAACGAAATCAACATGCAGCCGATCATGGACCTGCGCAAGCAGTACGGTGAAGCTTTCGAAAAACGTCACGGTGTACGTCTGGGCTTTATGTCCTTCTACATCAAGGCGGTGGTTGAAGCCCTGAAACGCTTCCCGGAAGTGAACGCTTCCATCGACGGTACCGACGTGGTGTACCACAACTACTTCGATATCAGCATTGCGGTATCTACCCCACGTGGCCTGGTAACCCCGGTACTGCGTGACGTAGACACCATGAGCATGGCGGACATCGAGAAGAAAATCAAAGAGCTGGCAGTTAAAGGCCGTGACGGCAAATTGACTGTGGAAGAGCTGACCGGCGGTAACTTCACCATTACCAACGGCGGCGTATTCGGTTCACTGATGTCTACCCCGATCATCAACCCACCGCAGAGCGCCATCCTGGGCATGCACGCCATTAAAGATCGCCCAATGGCGGTTAAAGGCCAGGTTGTGATCCAGCCAATGATGTATCTGGCACTGTCTTACGATCACCGCCTGATCGACGGTAAAGAATCCGTCGGTTACCTGGTGACGGTAAAAGAGATGCTGGAAGATCCGGCTCGTCTGCTGCTGGACGTATAACCCTGATGGGCGCGTATATCTTAAATCATTGAAGTTGCATCGCGGCGGCAACGGAGCGAATCCCCAGGAGCATAGTCAACTATGTGACTGGGGTGAGAGAAGGCAGCCAACAAAGATGCAGCTTTAAGGATGACAGAGATTGCCGCGCCCACACTCTGTGCTATGTGGCCGACGAAAGTCATGCGGTTTTCCGCCAAAATGACTCGGCTAAAACCTTCAGAACTGAATGGATAGAACATCATGAATTTACACGAATATCAGGCAAAACAGCTGTTTGCTCGGTATGGCATGCCGGCACCAACCGGTTACGCCTGTACCACACCGCGTGAAGCGGAAGAAGCCGCATCCAAAATCGGCTCCGGCCCGTGGGTGGTTAAATGTCAGGTTCATGCTGGCGGCCGCGGTAAAGCTGGCGGCGTTAAAGTTGTAAACAGCAAAGAAGATATCCGCGCTTTCGCTGAAGCCTGGCTGGGCAAGCGTCTGGTGACCTACCAGACTGACGCGCTGGGTCAACCGGTTCACCAGATCCTGGTAGAAGCCGCGACCGACATCGATAAAGAACTGTACCTGGGCGCGGTAGTAGACCGTGCCAGCCGTCGTGTAGTGTTCATGGCATCCACCGAGGGTGGCGTTGAGATTGAGAAAGTTGCGGAAGAAACGCCGGAACTGATCCACAAAATGACCATCGACCCACTGGCAGGCCCACAGCCTTACCAGGGCCGTGAACTGGCCTTCAAACTGGGCCTGACCGGCAAGCAAGTTGGCCAGTTCGCCAAGATCTTCATGGGCCTGGCGACCTTGTTCCTGGAGCGCGACCTGGCGATGGTTGAGATTAACCCGCTGGTGGTGACCAAGCAGGGCGATCTGATCTGTCTGGACGGTAAACTGGGCGCTGACGGTAACGCACTGTTCCGTCAACCTGAGCTGCGTGAAATGCGCGACCTGTCTCAGGAAGACGAGCGTGAATCCCGTGCGGCACAGTGGGAGCTGAACTACGTTGCTCTCGACGGCAACATCGGCTGCATGGTTAACGGCGCAGGCCTGGCGATGGGGACTATGGACATCGTTAAGCTGCACGGCGGTGAGCCAGCCAACTTCCTCGACGTAGGCGGTGGTGCAACCAAAGAGCGCGTGACCGAAGCCTTCAAAATCATCCTGTCCGACGACAAGGTGAAAGCGGTATTGGTTAACATTTTCGGTGGTATCGTGCGCTGCGACCTGATCGCTGACGGTATCATTGGCGCAGTAGCCGAAGTGGGCGTTAACGTCCCGGTGGTGGTGCGTCTGGAAGGGAATAACGCCGAACTGGGCGCCAAGAAACTGGCGGACAGCGGTCTGAATATCATTGCTGCGACCAGCCTGACTGATGCGGCTCAGCAAGTTGTTGCGGCAGTGGAGGGTAAATAATGTCCATTTTAATCGATAAGAACACCAAAGTTATCTGTCAGGGTTTCACCGGTAGCCAGGGGACCTTCCACTCCGAACAAGCTATCGCTTACGGCACCAAAATGGTCGGTGGCGTGACGCCGGGCAAAGGCGGCACTCAGCACCTGGGCCTGCCGGTGTTCAACACCGTGCGTGAAGCGGTAGAAGCGACCGGCGCCACGGCGTCCGTTATCTACGTACCGGCACCATTCTGCAAAGACTCCATTCTGGAAGCTATCGATGCAGGCATCAAACTGATCATCACCATTACCGAAGGCATACCGACGCTGGATATGCTGACCGTCAAGGTGAAGCTGGATGAAGCCGGCGTGCGTATGATTGGCCCGAACTGCCCAGGCGTTATCACCCCGGGCGAGTGCAAAATCGGCATCATGCCAGGCCACATCCACCTGCCAGGAAAAGTGGGCATCGTTTCCCGCTCCGGCACCCTGACCTACGAAGCGGTGAAGCAAACCACCGATACCGGTCTGGGCCAGTCTACCTGTGTAGGCATCGGCGGTGACCCGATCCCAGGTTCTAACTTCATCGATATCCTGAAGTTGTTCCAGGAAGATCCGCAAACTGAAGCGATCGTCATGATCGGTGAAATCGGCGGCAGCGCAGAAGAAGAAGCAGCGGCGTACATCAAAGAACACGTGACCAAGCCGGTAGTTGGCTACATCGCGGGTGTTACCGCGCCTAAAGGCAAGCGTATGGGCCATGCCGGCGCCATCATTGCCGGCGGCAAAGGCACTGCGGACGAGAAGTTCGCAGCGCTGGAAGCGGCAGGGGTTAAAACCGTGCGCAGCCTGGCTGACATCGGCGAGGCAGTTAAAGCGGTTCTGAACCGCTAATTTAATCTGCGGTAGTCCGTATTCAAGCAGGGTCAGACCAAGTGTCTGGCCCTGTTTTTTTTTGCCTGCACGAGAGGGAATAGGGCATTGCGGTGGCCGTGGTGAGCGTTAGCGGCATCAATTAAAGGGGGGGGATGGGCGGACGTATTTAAGCGCTGCTTTATCGATAATTATTCTTTTTATTGCCTACAATTATCAGAGTAAAAAAATAAGCTAAGCTTGTCCTATTAGCAGGTTAATAAGCGTTAACATCATTCACACTCGAGACTTCATTTAAATACAGATAACCATTAAATATCACATCTATTTAACACAAAAAGTACCTAGATAGACTACGAAACCATTATGTAACATAACCACAAGATAATTATGAGAAATTGTGAGCTGAATCTGGAAATAAAATTCAGATAGGCTTAAATTGTTCCAGATCAAATTAGGGCTGAGTACCTCTTTGGGCTAAAATTTGACCTGTAACCAAAAGTCTAACCCATATCACGTAAAAACCTATTTATTGTGTGGGATTGGGCGAGTATCATCCATGGTGAATATGGATGGTTGATCTTGTTGCATTTGTTACCCGTTGTCGGTTTTCAGTGGTGTGTTTAGTACACTGGCCAGTACGGCCCGCGTCGAATGCATGGTTGAAAGCGGAGAAGCTGGATCAAATTTTTGTTGTGTTTAAGGGCATTCACTGCGGGGCGTTACCGGTAGCTTCACCCGAAGTCATATCGATAACCGCATGTCGGAGTCTTCCTGCGAGGAGCAAGGAGTCAAGATGTTTGATATTGTCGAACTGTCGCGCTTACAGTTTGCTTTAACGGCGATGTACCACTTCTTATTTGTCCCATTAACGCTAGGCATGGCGTTTTTGCTGGCAATTATGGAAACGGTATATGTACTGTCAGGCAAACAAATCTATAAAGATATGACCAAATTCTGGGGCAAGTTATTTGCAATTAACTTTGCTCTGGGTGTGGCCACCGGTTTGACCATGGAGTTCCAGTTCGGGACCAACTGGTCATATTTCTCACACTACGTCGGTGATATTTTCGGGGCCCCTCTGGCCATCGAAGGTCTGATGGCGTTCTTCCTTGAATCGACGCTGGTCGGCCTGTTCTTCTTCGGCTGGGATCGTCTGGGCAAGGTGCAGCACATGGCCGTAACCTGGCTGGTGGCACTGGGCTCAAACTTCTCCGCGCTGTGGATCCTGGTGGCCAACGGCTGGATGCAGAACCCTATCGCCTCGGACTTCAACTTCGAAACCATGCGCATGGAGATGCTCAGCTTCTCCGAACTGGTGCTCAACCCGGTTGCGCAGGTTAAGTTCGTTCACACCGTAGCTGCCGGCTACACCTGTGGTGCGATGTTCGTACTGGGTATCAGCTCTTACTACCTGTTGAAAGGCCGTGATACTGCCTTTGCCAAACGTTCCTTCGCAATCGCTGCCAGCTTCGGTATGGCTGCCGTACTGTCCGTAATCGTACTGGGTGATGAATCCGGCTACGAAATGGGTGACGTGCAGAAAACCAAACTGGCCGCCATCGAAGCCGAGTGGGACACTCAACCGGCTCCGGCTTCCTTTACCCTGTTCGGTATTCCGAATCAGGATAAAATGGAAAACTCCTACGCGATCCAAATTCCTTATGCGCTCGGCCTGATTGCCACCCGCTCAACGGATACTCAGGTCACCGGCCTGAAAGATCTGATGGCGCAGCATGAAGTGCGTATCCGCAACGGGATGAAAGCCTACCAACTGCTGGAAGAGTTGCGCAGTGGCAATACCGATCCGGCGGTTCGCGCCGAGTTCAATAAAGCCAAGCAAGACTTGGGCTACGGTTTACTGCTGAAGCGCTATACCCAGAACGTCACCGACGCGACGGAAACGCAGATCCAGCAGGCGACCAAAGACTCTATCCCACGCGTAGCACCGCTGTACTTCGCCTTCCGTATCATGGTGGCCTGTGGCGTGCTGATGTTACTGATTATCGGTCTGTCGTTCTGGAGCGTGCTTCGTGGCCGCATTGGCCAGAGAAAGTGGCTACACCGTGCGGCGCTGTATGGCCTGCCGCTGCCGTGGATTGCCATCGAAGCCGGCTGGTTTGTGGCTGAATACGGTCGTCAACCTTGGGCGATTGGTGAGGTGCTGCCGACTGCGGTTGCCAACTCTTCACTGACTGCGGGCGACATTCTGTTCTCGATGGGGCTGATTTGCGGCTTGTACACCCTGTTCCTGGTGGCTGAAATGTACCTGATGTTCAAATTTGCACGTCTGGGTCCAAGCAGCCTGAAAACTGGCCGCTACCACTTTGAACAACCGACTGCCGCCGTGCAGGAAGCGCGCTAAACAGGAGTCCACGTATGTTTGATTATGAAGTACTGCGATTTATCTGGTGGGTCCTGATTGGCGTACTGCTGATCGGTTTCGCCGTCACCGACGGTTTCGACATGGGGGTCGGCATCCTGGTGCGCATTATCGGTAAAACCGATACCGAGCGCCGGGTGATGATCAACTCCATCGCGCCGCACTGGGACGGTAACCAGGTGTGGCTGATCACGGCCGGTGGTGCGTTGTTCGCCGCCTGGCCAATGGTCTATGCGGCGGCGTTCTCCGGTTTCTACGTCGCCATGATCCTGGTGCTGTCCGCCTTGTTCTTCCGCCCGGTCGGTTTTGACTACCGCTCGAAGCTGGAGAGCAGCCGCTGGCGCAACATGTGGGACTGGGGCATCTTCATCGGCAGCTTTGTGCCGGCGGTGGTGTTCGGCGTGGCGTTCGGCAACCTGCTGCAGGGCGTGCCGTTCCACATGGACGAATACATGCGTCTGTTCTACACCGGCAACTTCTTCCAACTGCTGAATCCGTTTGGCCTGTTGGCGGGTGTTGTCAGCCTGACCATGCTGGTGACCCAGGGGGCAACCTACCTGCAGATGCGTACTAGCGGTGAGATCCACCTGCGTGCACGTGCCGCGGCGCAGATCTCCACGTTGGTGATGGCGGTGTTCTTCCTGTTGGGTGGCATTTGGCTGGTGAAAGGCATCGATGGTTATGTGATTACCTCGGCGCTGGATACCATGGCGGAGTCTAATCCGATGCGTAAAGAAGTGGCTCATCAGGCCGGTGCCTGGTTGATCAACTTCAACAAGTATCCGCTGCTGTGGGCATTGCCTGCCCTGGGTGTGGTGCTGCCGCTGTTTACGGTGCTGTTCTCCCGCATGTCGAAAGACGCGCTGGCGTTCGTGACTTCGTCACTGACCATTGCCTGCGTGATCCTGACTGCCGGTGTGACCATGTTCCCGTTCGTGATGCCGTCAAGCACCGTGCCTAACATCAGCCTGACCATGTGGGATGCCACCTCCAGTCTGTTGACGTTGGAAGTGATGACCGTTGTCGCGGCGATCTTCGTGCCTATCGTTCTGGGGTACACCAGCTGGTCGTACTACAAAATGTTCGGCCGTCTCGACAAAAACTTCGTCGAGAACAACAAGCATTCGCTGTATTAAGGATAGGGAGCTAAACCATGTGGTATTTTGCCTGGATTCTCGGAACGCTTCTTGCCTGTGCCTTCGGTATCATCACGGCGCTGGCGCTTGAGCACCACGAAGATTCAAAAGCACAGCAAGACGGTAAGTGATGAGTTCGTCATTAACTGACAAGCTGTACGCCATGACTGACAAGGGCCCTGTCCGGGCCCTTTCACTGGTGCTGGCGTTGATTTTGGCGGGCTGTATTTTTTGGGATCCGACCCGCTTTGCGGCGAAGACCAGCTCGCTGGAGATTTGGGAAGGGCTGCTGCTGATTTGGGCAGTTTGCGCCGGGGTGGTTCACGGCGTTGGCTTCAAACCGCAACGGACGTTATGGCGCGCTTTTTTCGCGCCACTTCCGGCAATTGTGATCCTCGCCGCAGGATTACTTTACGTTTCTTTATAATCTCCGTTATAACCCCGAGTTATGGGCCCTTCCGGCCCATAATTATTTTCGTTCCCCTCTTGTAACCCATTCCCAACCCGATCTGTCTTGCGTATAGTAGCACCGTTAAATTGCATTGCTGGGAAGTAGAGTGAGTAATACGTTGTTTCGATGGCCGGTTCGCGTTTACTACGAGGATACCGATGCCAGTGGTGTGGTCTATCACGCCCGCTATGTCGCCTTTTTTGAAAGAGCGCGCACCGAGATGCTGCGTCATCACAACTTTCATCAACAGCAGCTGCTCAGTGAACATGTCGCTTTCGTGGTTCGGCGCATGACGGTGGATTACCTGGCTCCGGCTCGTCTCGACGAACAGCTGGAAGTGCAGAGTGAAATCACCTCAATGCGCGGGGCCTCTCTCACGTTTGCCCAACGCATTGTCAATTCTGACGGGACTCTCTTGAGTCAGGCCGATGTGTTGATTGCATGCATTGATCCACACCAAATGAAGCCGATAGCGCTTCCTAAGTCTATTGTCGCGGAGTTTAAGCAGTGACTGACATGAACATCCTAGATTTATTCTTGAAGGCGAGCCTGCTGGTTAAGCTTATCATGTTGATTTTGATATGCTTCTCAGTGGCCTCTTGGGCGATCATCATCCAGCGCACCCGCATCCTGAATGCGGCCACGCGTGACGCCGAAGCCTTTGAAGACAAATTCTGGTCCGGCATCGAGCTTTCTCGCCTGTACCAGGAAAGCCAGGCGCGTCGCGATAGCCTGACCGGCTCAGAGCAAATTTTCCACTCTGGTTTCAAAGAGTTCGCTCGTTTACACCGCGCTAACAACCATGCGCCGGAATCGGTGATCGAAGGGGCGTCACGCGCCATGCGTATCTCGATGAACCGCGAGCTGGAAACGCTGGAAAACCACATTCCTTTCCTCGGCACCGTGGGTTCGATCAGTCCGTATATCGGTCTGTTCGGCACCGTGTGGGGGATTATGCACGCCTTTATCGCACTGGGCGCGGTGAAGCAGGCCACGCTGCAAATGGTAGCACCGGGTATCGCTGAAGCACTGATCGCAACCGCCATCGGTTTGTTCGCCGCTATTCCGGCCGTTATGGCCTATAACCGCCTCAACCAGCGCGTCAACAAGCTTGAGCAGAATTACGACAACTTTATGGAAGAGTTCACCGCTATTCTGCATCGTCAGGCCTTCTCCAGCGACAGCAAATAAGTAGGAGGTAGCATGGCGAGAGTTCGTGGACGTAATCGGCGCGAGCTGAAGTCCGAAATAAACATCGTTCCGTTGCTCGACGTGTTGCTGGTGCTGTTGCTGATCTTTATGGCAACGGCGCCGATTATCACGCAGAGCGTTGAGGTTGATCTGCCGGACGCCACCGATTCCAAGACGGTGTCCAGCGATGATAACCCGCCGGTGATCCTTGAGGTTTCAGGCGTGGGTCAATACACCCTGGTGGTGGATCACAACCGCATGGAGCTGCTGCCGCCGGAACAGGTTGCCGCCGAAGCCAAGTCGCGTTTAGCGGCTAACCCGAAAACGGTCTTTTTGATCGGTGGGGCGAAGGAAGTACCGTACGATGAGATTATCAAGGCATTGAATATTCTCCATCAGGCGGGCGTGGCTTCCGTGGGGCTAATGACCCAGCCAATCTGACCCTAAGGTCAGTGGCAACCCGGTTCCTGTGCCATTGGCTCAGGAACCCCGTATAAGCAACACCAGTTTTTGGGAATCTATTTTGGTAAAGGCAACTGAGCAAAACGATAAGCTGAACCGCGCCGTTATTGTTTCGGTCGTTCTGCACTTTGTATTGATTGCCCTGCTGATTTGGGGATCGCTGCAAGAAAACGTCGACATGAACAGTGCCGGCGGCGGTGGCGAAGGTTCTGTCGTCGGTGCAGTGATGGTCGATCCCGGGGCAGTGGTGGAGCAGTACAACCGCCAGCAACAGCAGAGTAACGACGCGCAGCGTGCTGAAAAGCAGCGCCAGAAAAAAGCGGAACAACAAGCCGAAGAACTTCAGCAGAAGCAAGCGGCGGAGCAACAGCGCCTGAAAGAGCTGGAGAAAGAGCGTTTGTCTGCGCAGGAAAAAGCGGCGCAGGACGCAAAAGAACAGGCTGAACAGCAGAAGCAGGCCGCAGAGCAGCAAAAACAGGCGGCGGAGCAACAAAAGCAGGCTGCTGAACAGCAAAAAGCGGCCGAGAACGCCGCGGCGAAAGCCAAAGAACAGCAGAAAGTAGCGGAAGCGGCCGCCGCCAAGGCCAAGGCCGAGGCAGATAAAGTCGCTAAAGCACAGGCCGACGCGCAGAAGAAAGCGGAGTCTGAAGCCAAGAAAGAAGCGGCTGCTGCCGCTGCCGCCAAGAAACAGGCGGAAGAAGCGAAGAAAGCCGCTGCTGCCGAAGCTGCAGAGAAAAAGGCCGCTGCCGAAGCCGAGAAGAAAGCTGCAGCAGAAGCCGAGAAAAAAGCCGCGGCTGATGCCGAGAAGAAAGCGGCTGCAGAAGCTGAGAAAAAAGCCGCCGCTGCCGAAAAAGCGGCCGCTGAGAAAGCTGCTGCCAAGAAAGCCGCAGACGCCAAGAAGAAAGCGGCTGCCGCAGCGGCAGCTCAGTCTTCGGACGTCAATGATCTGTTTGGCGACCTGGCGGACGGTAAAAACGCGCCGAAAGGCGGCGGGGCTAAAGCGAAGGGTGACGGTAAACCGGCCGGTCAGGGCAATGCCAAGGCTGCAGGGGCCAGTGGTGCCGATATTGATGGCTATGCTGGGCAGATTCGCACAGCAATTCAGAATAAGTTTTATGATGCCAGTTCGTTTGTCGGTAAGACCTGTGACCTACGCATCAAGCTGGGGCCTGATGGCTTTTTGATTGACGTGAAATCGGTAGGTGGCGATCCTGCCCTGTGCCAGGCGGCTGTAGCTGCTGCGAATCAGGCGAAGATCCCGAAACCACCGAGCGATGCCGTTTATCAGCACTTTAAGAATTCGACCCTTGTATTTAAGCCACAATAACGGTTGATTAGCTAAGTCATATCGCAGGGATGTACTAAGGTAACCAACAGGGATTATGTAGTTTTGTTTGCGTTGGTTTGTTAAAATTCTGCTAATTTATCGCAGGCATCCCGCCTGGATAAGGGAGATGAGATGAAGCAGGCATTTCGAGTAGCGTTAGGTTTTTTAATACTGTGGGCCTCCGTTCTTCACGCGGAAGTTCGCATTGAAATCACCCAAGGGGTCGACTCCGCTCGCCCGATTGGTGTGGTGCCGTTTAAATGGGCTGGCCCAGGCACGCCTCCGGAAGATATTGGCAAGATTGTCGGCGCAGACCTGCGCAACAGCGGCAAATTCAACCCAATTGACGTAGCGCGCATGCCGCAGCAACCGACCACCGCGTCTGAAGTGACGCCGGCGGCCTGGACTGCATTGGGCATTGACGCAGTCGTGGTCGGCCAGGTTCAACCTGGTGCGGACGGCGGCTACCTGATCTCTTATCAACTGGTGGACACTTCAGGTTCTCCAGGCACCGTATTGGCGCAGAACCAGTATAAAGTGACCAAGCAGTGGTTACGTTATTCTGCTCACACCGCCAGTGACGAAGTGTTTGAAAAGCTGACCGGTATCAAGGGCGCATTCCGTACCCGTATCGCTTACGTTGTGCAGACCAACGGCGGGAAATTCCCGTACGAGCTGCGCGTAGCGGATTACGACGGCTACAACCAGTTTGTGGTACACCGTTCACCGGAACCACTGATGTCCCCGGCTTGGTCGCCGGACGGCAGCAAACTGGCGTACGTGACCTTTGAAAGCGGCCGCTCTGCGCTGGTGGTTCAGACCCTGGCTAACGGTGCTATCCGTCAGATCGCCTCGTTCCCGCGCCACAACGGTGCACCGGCGTTCTCACCGGACGGCAGTCGTCTGGCCTTCGCGCTGTCTAAAAGCGGCAGCCTGAACCTGTACGTGATGAATCTGGGCTCTGGCCAGATCACTCAAATCACCGACGGGCGCAGCAACAATACCGAACCGACCTGGTTCCCGGATGGCCAGTCTCTGGCGTATACCTCCGATCAGGGTGGCCGGCCACAGATTTATAAAGTCAGTGCCAGTGGCGGTGCGTCACAGCGTCTGACATGGGAAGGCTCTCAGAATCAGGATTCTGAAGTCAGCTCTGATGGTAAATTCCTGGTGATGGTGAGCTCAAACAATGGTGCTCAGCATATCGCCAAACAAGATCTCGGATCGGGTGCAGTTCAAGTTTTGACCGGCACCTTCCTGGACGAAACGCCTAGTATTGCGCCAAACGGCACCATGGTGATCTATAGCTCCACGCAAGGTATGGGCTCCGTGTTGCAACTGGTATCGACTGATGGGCGTTTTAAAGCGCGTCTTCCGGCAACTGATGGACAGGTCAAATTCCCTGCCTGGTCGCCGTATCTGTGATGCATGTGTAAATATGTATGGCAAACTATAAAAGGATTAAAGAAATGCAACTGAACAAAGTGCTGAAAGGGCTTCTGCTGGCACTGCCAGTCCTGGCTGTAGCAGCTTGTAGTTCTAACAAAAGCGCAAACAACGACCAATCTGGTCTGGGCGCTGGCACTGGTACAGAAAACGGCAGCAGCAACCTGTCTTCTGAAGAACAAGCTCGTCTGCAGATGCAAGAACTGCAGAAGAACAACATTGTTTACTTCGGTCTGGACAAGTATGACGTGAGCTCTGAGTTCGCTCAGATGCTGGACGCGCACGCTGCATTCCTGCGTAACAACCCGTCTTACAAAGTGACCGTAGAAGGCCACGCGGATGAGCGCGGTACGCCGGAATACAACATTGCCCTGGGTGAGCGTCGTGCTAACTCCGTGAAAATGTACCTGCAAGGTAAAGGCGTTTCAGCTGACCAAATCTCTATCGTTTCTTACGGTAAAGAAAAACCAGCAGTACTGGGCCACGACGAAGCGGCTTATGCTAAAAACCGTCGTGCAGTTCTGGTTTACTAAGAGAATCGCATGAACAGTAACTTCAGACGTCACTTGTTGAGTCTGTCGTTACTGGTTGGCGTAGCGGTCCCATGGGCCGCTACTGCCCAAGCGCCAATCAGTAATGTCGGCTCCGGCTCGGTCGAAGACCGTGTCACCTCGCTTGAGCGCATCAGCAATGCTCAAGGCCAGCTTTTAAACCAACTCCAGCAACAACTCTCTGACAATCAGCGCGATATTGACTCGCTCCGCGGGCAAATCCAGGAAAGCCAATATCAACTGAATCAGGTCGTTGAACGCCAAAAGCAAATCTATCAGCAGATGGATAGCATCAGCCAGGGCGGCGCTCAGAGCTCTGCTGCCGCAGCGGGTGCCGCGGGTGGAGCAGCAGCGGCTGCGTCCTCCGACGGTGCTGACAGTGCGTCTGCGGGCGCTACAGCAGCAGCGCCGGCCAGCAAGGGTGATGAAAACAGCGACTACAATGCCGCTGTTTCATTGGCGCTGGAAAAAAAACAGTATGACCAGGCAATTTCTGCTTTTCAGACCTTCGTAAAACAGTACCCAAAGTCTACTTACCAGCCTAATGCCAACTATTGGCTGGGCCAGTTGTATTACAACAAGGGTAAGAAAGACGATGCGGCTTACTATTATGCGGTCGTGGTGAAGAATTACTCAAAGTCACCCAAGGCGCCGGACGCCATGTACAAGGTAGGTATCATCATGCAGGAGAAAGGGCAGGCCGATAAAGCCAAAGCCGTGTTCCAGCAGGTGATTAAACAATACCCAACCAGTGCGGCGGCCAAACAGGCGAAAAGTCGCGTAGCCGGTTAGTCAGAAAAAATAATGAGCCCAGAAGTTAGTCGATTTGACCGCTTTCTGGGCTCATTCGCGTGAAGAACAAGCAGTTGAACCCCTTGTTCAAAAATTTAGGTTGCGCTGCCAAGATAAATTAGTAATATATGCCGCCGTTGCCAAGACATCTTGCAAGATGTTAAAGCAGCAAGGAAATTGGGTCGTTAGCTCAGTTGGTAGAGCAGTTGACTTTTAATCAATTGGTCGCAGGTTCGAATCCTGCACGACCCACCAA
>NZ_JBXALM010000006.1:0-288455 GCF_058799445.1 Serratia sp. GW822-FHT06E05 | reverse complement strand
TTGCTTTTTGCTTTTTGCTTTTTGCTTTTTGCTTTTTGCTTTTTGCTTTTTGCTTTTTGCTTTTTGCTTTTTGCTTTTTGCTTTGAGCGAGGAGTGGACGTTGAGTGCTCTGTTCAACATCGCCAAACTCAGCCTCAAACATTCAGTTTTTCGCGAGTTGGACCTTCAAAGTAGATGCTACTGATATGGCAACTACGCGGTTGAGCCAGCACAAAACGAATTGTTTCCCAGATCGAGCGCCCATTCATTAGACGTTCCCCCATTCTGGGCTGGCTATCGACAAATGTATCTAATCCGGTTAGTTCAAAATCCGGGGGATACAGCCCGGTCACACGTATATTCTCTTCGGACAACTGGTTAGAAAGTTTAGTTGTAAAACCGCTAAGCCCGTGTTTGCTAGCAAAAAAAGCGGGGTGCGCAATTGAATCTGTAAAATGCGGGATCCCACATGAAGATATAATTGAGACGATATCCGCGCTTTCAGAACGTCTTAATCCGGATAGCAAAGCCTGAGTCAGTAGAATTGAACCTGTCAGGCCTGAACTGACGGTATTGATGATTTCTGTATCGGGTTGATCGTCTAACGTGCCTGACAGCCACTGAGCGGCATTGAGAATTAAAATGTCTATGGGCTTGTCGGAAAATAACAGCTGTGAAGAAAACTGAGAAATGGATTCAGGCTGGGTTAAATCACAGATATACCCTTTTGCACTCCCACCTTCAGCCGTGATGATACTGCAAGTTTTTTGAATATCATCAGCACGCCTCGCGGAAAAATGCACCTCGACGCCTTCTCGCGTCAACCACACGCACAGCGCTTGCCCAAATCCCGCGCCTCCACCAGTAATCACAGCTCTTTTACCTCTCAGCATCTCCATCCATCCTTTCATAATGACTATGTGTGGATGTAGATATACATGAGAAGATGGACTGGCATCTTTCAGTTAGTGCCCTTTTTCATGAGAGGCAGGAATAAGCCGCACCGCAATTTGTTTAATCGCGTTCTAGGGGACATGCAACATCCGCTCCTGGCACAAAACAGACCTATCATCTTACCAACCACTACCTCATCGCCATAGTTTGGTTAGAAATTCCTCTATCAGCACACCAACAATTAATTAGCTTATTATTGGATAAGTTATTTTCCCTCATATAAATCATTTTACAAAAACCCACCAAAGAAGCATTAATCAAGAGCTCCCCTTTATTAACGCAATGAACGCAACGCTGCCCTCTTTCCCTTCCTCCTAATAACCCTATCAATAAAATAAAATTCAATAGCCAAAAACTATCACAACATTCAACTATTCCTATTTTATCTATCTGCATCTACTGACTACGCTTAATGCTGAGTGTCGATAGGCTCCCCGCTGCGAGCCTGACGATGAGAGCTCATTTTTTATTTTTGTAAATCAGTTGATTAGATAAATCCTTAGCGCAACACCCGATGTGGGCTTTCGCCCGCGATAGCAAGCTAACGGCTCCCTCAGGCATCAGACATTTCGGGCCTGGCGAGCAACCTACGAAGCAGAGAGCGCAACATGACAACTGAAAGCAAATGCCCCTTTTCGGGCGGCGGTAAACTGAATGCACCGCGCCGCGGCCCTTCGAATCAAGACTGGTGGCCCAACCAACTTAGCCTGAAGCCGCTGCACCAACACTCCCCTCTCTCCAACCCGATGGACCCGGATTTCGACTACGCCAAAGCCTTCAACAGCCTTGATCTGGCGGCGGTGAAACAAGACCTGCACGCCCTGATGACCGACTCGCAGGAGTGGTGGCCGGCAGACTTTGGCCACTATGGCGGCCTGTTCATCCGCATGGCCTGGCACAGCGCCGGGACCTACCGCATCGGCGACGGTCGCGGCGGTGCGGGTGAAGGTCAGCAGCGTTTTGCGCCGCTCAACAGTTGGCCCGACAACGTCAGCCTCGATAAGGCCCGCCGCCTGCTGTGGCCGATTAAGCAAAAATATGGCCGTAAAATTTCCTGGGCCGACCTGATTATCCTGACCGGCAACGTGGCGCTTGAATCCATGGGCTTTAAAACCTTTGGCTACGCGGGCGGCCGCGCCGACACCTGGGAACCGGATGATGTTTACTGGGGCTCGGAAAAGATCTGGCTGGAACTGAGCGGCGGTCAGAACAGCCGCTACTCGGGCGATCGCGACCTTGAGGACCCATTGGCCGCAGTGCAAATGGGCCTGATCTACGTCAACCCGGAAGGCCCGGACGGCAACCCCGATCCGGTCGCTGCGGCGCGCGACATCCGCGAAACCTTCGCCCGCATGGCGATGAACGACGAAGAAACCGTGGCGCTGATTGCCGGCGGCCACACCTTCGGCAAGACCCACGGCGCGGGCCCGGCGTCGCACGTCGGTGACGATCCTGAAAGCGCAGGCCTTGAGCTGCAGGGCCTCGGCTGGCATAGCAGCTTCGGTACCGGCAAGGGTAAAGACGCCATCACCAGCGGTTTGGAAGTCACCTGGACCACCACCCCAACCCAGTGGAACCACGACTTCTTCCGGCACCTGTTCGAATACGAGTGGGAGCTGACGCAAAGCCCGGCCGGTGCACACCAGTGGGTGGCCAAAGACGTCGGCGAAACCATTCCCGATGCCTTTGATCCCAACAAAAAGCAGCGCCCGACCATGCTGACGACTGACCTGTCGCTGCGTTTTGATCCGGCCTATGAAAAGATCTCACGCCGTTTCTATGAACATCCCGATCAGCTTGCCGACGCCTTCGCTCGCGCCTGGTACAAACTGACCCACCGCGATATGGGGCCGCGCGCTCGCTATCTCGGCCCGGAAGTGCCGGCCGAAGAGCTGATTTGGCAGGATCCGATCCCGGCGGTCGATCATCAGTTGATCAACGATCAGGATATTGCCGATCTTAAAACCCGGATCCTGGCCTCGGGCCTGCCGGTATCAGTGCTGGTTTCCACCGCCTGGGCATCCGCCTCCAGCTTCCGCGGTTCCGACAAACGCGGCGGCGCCAACGGGGCGCGTATTCGTCTAGCGCCACAAAAGGATTGGGCGGTGAACGAGCCTGCTCAGTTGGCACAAACCCTGGCCACGTTGGAAGGTATTCAGCAGGCCTTTAACCAGGCGCAGTCAGGTAATAAACGCGTCTCGCTGGCGGATGTGATCGTGCTGGCCGGTGCGGCCGGCATCGAAAAGGCGGCGATCAGCGCCGGGCACCCGGTGAGCGTTCCCTTCACGCCGGGCCGCATGGACGCAACGCAGGAGCAGACCGACGTCGAATCCTTCGAAGCGATGGAACCGGTGGCCGATGGCTTCCGCAACTACCTGAAGCAGCAATTCAGCGTGCCGGCCGAGGCGCTGTTGGTCGATAAAGCGCAGCTGTTGACGCTGACCGCACCGGAAATGACGGTATTGGTGGGCGGGTTACGGGTGCTGAACGCCAACGTCGGTCAAAGCCAGCACGGCGTGTTGACCCAACGCCCACAGGCGCTGACCAACGACTTCTTCGTCAATTTGCTGGATATGGGCACCACCTGGAAGGCGGCCAACGAAGACGGCGTGTTTGAAGGGCGCGACAGCCAAACGGGTGCGCTCAAATGGACGGCGACGCGTGCCGATCTGATCTTCGGTTCGCACTCTCAGCTGCGGGCGTTGTCGGAAGTTTACGGCAGCGCAGACGCCCAGGGCAGCTTCGTACGCGACTTTGTCGCCGCCTGGACTAAGGTGATGAACCTCGATCGTTTTGATCTCGCCTAAGAGACGTAACGGGCGCAGCATGCAGCGCCCCTACGCCAAACACCAGTGAAGGCTTTGTCAGTAGCCTGAAAGCCCGCTTAGGTCAGCTTAAGCGGGCTTTTTATTTCACAGGATCTCGCGCGAGTAGTACTCAAATATTTTCCAGATCGATACCGCGCGTTTTCGGGCCAAACACGCCGATCACCACCATCACCATCAGCATGCTGGCCACGATAAACGCGATAACCCCCACCGAGCCGCCGTATTGCAGAATGATACCGATGATCAGGCTGCTGAATACCGTCGACAATCGGCTGAACGAATAGCAAAAGCCGACAGCGCGGGCGCGTATGTAGGTCGGGAACACTTCCGATTGATAAGAATGGTAGCTGTAGGTCAGCCAGGCATTGGACCAGGTGATGAAGAAACCGCAAAGGATCAGCCAGACGGGGTTGTTTTGCAGGGCAAACAGCGAGCCGAAGATCACCGTCACCAGGCAGGAAAGTACAATCTGCCACTTGTTTTCCATCTTGTCGGCATAGCGGCTGCACAGCAGCGATCCCAACGGGTAAGCCAGAGTAATAAAGAAGGCATACAGCAAGCTGTGGGTGATGGAGGCTCCCTTTCCGGCCAGCAAAGCGGGCAGCCAGTTGCCAAAGCCAAAGAATCCGATGGCCTGGAAGAAATTCATCACCACCAGCATCAGGGTACGACTGCAGTAACGCGGCGACCAAATATCCTTAAAGCTCCCCTGCGCTGGCATTTCGCTGTGTGCTTGCGCGTCATGCGCGGGGAAATCCGCCGTATGGGTGACGCCGCAGCGTCGTTCCATCGCCTGCATCACCTGCCGGACCTCCGGGTAGCGCCGCTGCTGTGCCAGCCAGCGCGGCGATTCCGGCAGGCCTTTACGCACCAGCCAGATCACCAGCGAAGCCACCGCACCGGCGATCACCACGTAACGCCAGCCGCTCAGGCCCAGGATGGTTTGCGGCACCAGCCACCACGACATTAACGCCACCGTCGGCACCGAGAGAAACTGAATGAAGAAGGAAAAGGCAAACGCCCGGGTGCGCAGATGTGCGGGCACCCATTCGGTCAGGTAAGTATCGATCGTCACCAGCTCAATACCCAAGCCGACACCGACCAAAAAGCGCAGGAAGATCACCCATTCGGCCTGATGCTGAAAAGCCAGACACAGCGAAAAGATGCCATACCAGGCCAGGGCAAACATAAAGGTGGTGCGGCGGCCAAAGCGGTCGGCATAGGGGCTGAGCAGGCTGGCGCCGATAAACAGGCCAAGGAAGGTGGCGGAGGCGAATGCCGCCTGGTCGGAGACACCGAACACGCCCTTCGCTCCGGTATGGAAGATGCCTTCGGCGATTAAGCCGGTGCTGATGTATCCGGTCTGGAACAGGTCGTAGAGTTCAAAAAAGCCGCCTAACGCCAGCAAGGCAATAAACCGCCACAGCCCGGCAGAGGTGGGCAATGCATCTATTCTTGCCGACAGATCCCGTTCATGGATCGGCGACTGGGCCGCCCCCACGCTTCCCGCAACCAAAGACTCACTCACCATTAACCTCGCCATAACATAATCGATAGTTTTCTATGCTATCGGCTCGGCGTCGGAGTTAAATATTTAATTAGCAGACTATGAAAAAATTTTAAGCATAAAAAACTGCAGCAATCTGTTTTGCTGAGAGAAAATTCAACCGGAGTAGCAATGCACGACAGCGAACTGATGGCCCGCTGTCGTGCGGTGGGGCTTAGCGGATGTGGTGGTGTTGCAGGCGTTCGCTGCGGTAAAAGTTCAGCACACACCAGCCGAGGGCGATCAGCGCCAGCGGTGCAGCGACAAAACCGATGTTGCCCATGCCCAGATGCCGGCTGACCTGGTTACCCAGCAGCGCGCCGCCGCCGATACCAAAGTTGTACAGCCCGGAGTAGATCGACATCGCCACGTCGGTGGCGTCCGGCGCCAGGTTTAACACCTTGGCCTGCATCGACAGGCCAATCGCCATAATGGCCATGCCCCACACCGCAAACAGCAGCGTCAGGTGATTTTCATTGCCGGAGGCCGGCAACAGCAGCAGCAGACTCAGCATCAACAGCGCGATGGCGCCGATGAAAAAGCCCGACGGAAAACGTTCGCTGAAGCGGCTAAACAGCAGGCTGCCAATGATACCGGCGGCGCCGAACAGCAACAGCATCAGGGTGGTGAAGTTTTCCGACAGCCCGGCCACGGTCTGAATAAAGGGTTCGATATAGCTGTAGGCGGTGAAATTCGCCGTCACCACGATGATGGTCAGCATATACAGGCTGACCAGCGCCGGACGCTTAAACAGCATCGGCACGCTGGACAGTGAACCGGAATGCTCGCTTTTCAGCACCGGCAGCAGACGCCACAGCAGCACCAGCGCCAGAGTGGCGCAAACCGCGATGCCGATAAAGGTCATGCGCCAACCGAGGATCTGACCAATCACGCGACCCAGCGGCAGGCCGAGCACCATGGCCAGCGCGGTACCGCCGGCCAGCAGGCTCAGCGCCTGCGCCTTTTTGCCCGCCGGGGCGACCCGGATCGCCAGCGAGGCGGTAATCGACCAGAATACCGCGTGGGCCAGCGCCACACCGGCACGGGAAATCACCAGCGTGGTGAAGTTCCAGGCCACGGCGGTCAGCACATGGCTGGCGATAAACAGTATGAACACCCCGATCAGCAGCTTGCGCCGTTCAATTTTGCTGGTGAGCAGCATACACACCAGAGAGGCGGAGGCGACAATCCAGGCGTAAATAGTGATGATCAAACCCACTTGCTCGGTTTGCATTGAGAAACTTTTGGCGATGTCGCTCAGCAACCCCACCGGAATAAATTCGGTGGTATTGAAGATAAAGGCCGAGACGGCAAGGATGACCACGCGCAACCAGGCGGTTGAGCGAGATACCTGGGTTTGTTCCATGTTAAACGAGATCCGGACAGGTGCGGGAAGTAGCGATATTTTAACCAACTGGCGGGGTAAATGCGATATAGATCACACTTTTATTGGCCTGTTTTTTTCGACAGTCTTTTGCCGCGCAAAGGCCTGCAAACCTGCAGGCCTTTGGCAGAAATAAACAGGCGTTATTGGCTGATGCAGCGTTGTAACGCCTCAACCGAGGTATTAATACCGGCATCGACCGACATGGTCAGATCTTCCATCTCCAGCGAGACCCAGTCGTTGTAACCCATCATGCGTACCACCGAGAAGAATTCCTTCCACCACTGCAAATCCTGCCCGCACCCAACGGCCACATAGTTCCAGGCACGTTGTGCAACCTGTTCCACCGGCCGGGTTTCCAGCAGCCCGTTGACCGCCACTATCCCCCTTTCCAGCCGCACATCTTTGCCGTGCACGTGGTGGATCGCGTTCCCCAGACGCCGTACGACGGCAATCGGATCGGCCCCCATCCAGATCAGATGGCTGGGATCGAGGTTCAAGCCCACCATCGGCCCCACCGCGTCGCGCAGCCTGAACAGCGTGTCCGGGTTCCACACCAGCATCGAGCTGAAATTTTCCAGCGCGAACTTCTCTATGCCGAACGCCTGCGCCTTATCCACCAGCTTCTGCCAATACGGGATCGCCACCTCGTTCCACTGGTAGTCCAGGCAGTTTTTCAGCGTCGGCGGCCAACTGACGGTATAGGTGATCCAGTTAGGGATGCTGTCGCCGGGCGCCGCAGGCGGCAATCCGCTCATCATGACGATTTTTTTCACCCCCAGGCCGGCGGCCAGAGCCAGCGTGTTGTCGGTATCATGGCGGTGTTTTTCGCCCAGCACGCCTGGCTCTAGCGGATTACCGGAAACGTTCAGCGCCGCAATTTTCATGCCGCGGCTTTCCAGCGCTGCCATCAGCCGCCGCCGCTTGCCCGCGTCCTGTAACAGCGCCACGGTGTCCAGATGCGGTGCCGAAGACCAGCCGCCGGTGGTCATTTCCACGCCAAACACCCCCAGTTCGCCCAGGCGATCCAGCATGGCTTCAAACGGCAGGTGGCCCAGGCTATCGGTACAAAAAGAAAGTTTCATGCTCTTGCTCCGGGTAAATAGGTTTATTCAAAGGCCACCCAACGGGCGCCCTGGTTGGCGGAACGCACGCAGTTTTCAATCCAGCGTACGCCCTCGATCCCGGCGTCGATATCCGGATACACCAGCTGCGCCAGCGCCTGCCGATCGCCGCGGCGGGTGGCGTCGATAGCCAGAGCAAATTTCAGGTAGATGTTGGCCCAGGATTCGGTCAGGCCTTCGGTATGCAAAGCCCCCAGCCGTTCCCAGGCGTTGCAGGTATCGTCCAGATATGCCATGCCGCGATACAGCGTCTGGTTTGGCTGCCCCTGCACCTCGTAGCGCAGCTCGCTGGGGTTGATGTCGCTCCACTCCAGGCTGGCCTTCGACCCCACGATGCGAATGCGCTGGCTGCTCATCGCGCCGGCATTCACCGATGAAGCCCACATCCGCCCTACCGCGCCGCTTTCATAGCGCATCATCACCAGCGCGTTGTCTTCCAGCGGTGCTCGTGAGGGAATAAAACTTTGCCGATCGCAGAGCAGCTCGCGGATCTGCATCTGCGGCATGACCAATTGGGAGAGGTAGTAGGTGTGGGTGGAAATATCCCCCAGCACAAAGCTCGGGCCGGATATCTTGGGGTCAATGCGCCATTTCTGCGCTTCGCTGAGGCGATCCACTTCGTCCGTGGCATTAAAACCGTGGGTATATTGCAGATCCACCATCCGTACTTCGCCAATCTGGCCGTTGGCGATCATCGCGCGCATTTGCAGCAGCAGCGGATGGCCGGAGAAACCGTAAGTCACGCCGACGATCAGGTTTTTTTCCGCCGCCAGCGCTTTAATCTCATAGGCTTCCTGGCTGGTGAAAAACAGCGGTTTCTCGCAGATGACGTGCAACCCGGCCTGCAGCGCCGCACGGGTAATTTCGTAATGCGTACCGTTCGGCGTCGCTACCGACACCACTTCAATGCCGTCCTCACGCAGCGCCTCTTGAGCGAACAACGTACGGTAATCTTCATAGCAGCGTTCGGCCGCTACCCCCAGGTTCACGCCAAACTCGCGGCCGCGATCCGGCACGATATCAAACGCGCCGGCCACCAGCTCAAAAGCGGTATTATCCCGTAGCGCCCCGCAGCGATGCTTGTAGCCCACCTGCCCCAACCGCCCGCCGCCGACCATTGCCCAGCGCAGAGGGCGCGCCGTTTTTCTTTCGCCATTTAGCATAGTTGCTCCCGAAACCTTGGATTTCATCGTTTTCGCCGTATTGCACCCGGGTGCAAATTTTAACTGCACCCGGGTGCAAAATTAGGTAGCAACTTGACCGCTCAACAAATGCCACTTGCGATGGACTATTGGAGAGGGTTAAAAATAAGTCAAATGCGCCATAATAAATCTGCCGATCAGGATCACAAAATACCGCTAAAAAGATCCGCTGCGTTGTGCCGATGGCCCGCAGGATCCTCGCGCCGGCGTCGGCAACTCCCGCATTCGACCACGCTGTGCTAATCTGTTGAACCCATACCGTTTTTTCATCACGAGCGAAAGATGATGGCGAAGAAACCCGGCTCCACCCAAGCGCCCGCAGCACGCAAGGCGACGGCCAGCGATGTGGCCGCCCGCGCCGGCGTGTCTAAATGGACGGTATCGCGTGCCTTTACCGACGGCGCGTCGATCTCACCGCAGGCCATGCAACGGGTTCAAACCGCAGCGCGTGAATTGGGTTATCGCCCTAACCTGCTGGCGCGCAGCCTGTCGAAAAAGAGTACCCGCATCATCGGGCTGGTGGCGGACGAACTGAAAAACCCGCATATCTTTACGCTGCTGGATGAAGTGACCCGGCAGTTGCAAAGCCGCGGTTATATGGCATTGCTGCTCAATATCACCTCTGAGCACGATTACGAGTCGGTGCTGACGCTGGCGGACCAAATGCAGGTGGACGGGCTGCTGTTCCTCGGCACGCTGCTCAATGACCGGCTGATCAGCCTGGCGCAGGACATTCACCGTATTCCGCTGGTAGTGCTGTATCGCTACAGTGAAAGCCCCTATATCCAGGTGCTGGCGACCCACGGTTATCAGGCTGGGTTCGATATCGGCGAGTTGCTGCTCCAGCAAGATTACCCGCGTATGGGCTATCTGGCGGGACCAATCAGCGAATCTACCCAGTTGCGCCGCCTGGACGGTTTCCGTGCCGCGCTGGCGCAACAGCAGCGTGAGGTCAACCTGGTGCTGCAGGCTCCGCACTACCAGCGTCTTTGCGGGATGGAGGCCTTTTCGACCTACCTGGCCGCCACCCCGGCAGAGCAACGGATAGACGCCATTTTTTGCGAGAACGACATTCTGGCGGTCGGCGTTATCGATGCCATACGCGCCACGCCGGGCTGTGCGCCGATTGCCGTGGTGGGCTTTGACGACATTGAGCTGGCGGCCTCCCCCAGCTACCAGCTAACCACTTACCGCCAGCCGATGCAGCAGCTGATAGCCGATGGCATTCACTGCCTGACGCAGGCCTTCGAACCCGGCGGACAACGGCTGTATACCGGCGAATTGATCGTCCGGCAATCACATCTAAAACAACCCTAAGACGGCGAGAAATCGGCTCACTGCTATTGAGGTCACTATGTCAGCTATCTACGATTGGTCTGTGCTTGCTCTTCGCCGTATTTACGATCGCCGCATCAGCAGTTCACCGGTCCTCGACAGCAACCGGCTGTTTCCCGACGCCCAACGCTTTACCGCTCACTGGCAGCAGATACGCGAGGAAGCGCTGACCGTAGCGCAAGATCTGCGTAATATCCCACGTTTTCACGAGATCATGAGCGAACAGGCGTCGATCTCCGCCAACGACGCTCGCGACTGGCGGATGTTTATCATGCAGGCCTATGGGCAGCCGATAGCGCGCAACCTCGCCCGTTGCCCGCAGCTTGCACAATTGATCGCCTCTTCCCCGGATGTGCTTTCAGCCTCATTGTCGTTCCTGGCACCCGGCAAACAGGTGCCCGCGCACCGTGGCCCATTCCGCGGCATTCTGCGCGGCTATCTGGTGTTGTCGATGCCCAAACGCGCCGACGGTGAACCCGCTGCGGTGTTGAAAGTCGACGGGCGGGAGTACCGGCTGAACGAGGGGGAATTTATGCTGTGGGACGACACCTTCGAACACGAAGTGTGGAACGACAGCGACCAGGTGCGCACCGTGTTGTTGCTGGATATCCGCCGCCGCGATTTGCCACGCGGCCTGCGGATCTTGTCCAGTGGCATCATCGCTCTGGTACGGCTGAACGTGCGTGTGATCCAGCGCCAGTTTTAAGCGCCGCCCAGATAAGCCTTCCTCACCTCCTGATTGCTTAACAGCTCCGCGCCGCTGCCGGTCAGCCGGATTTGCCCGTTGACCATCACATAACCGCGATCGGACAGCTTGAGCGCATGGTTGGCGTTCTGCTCCACCAGGAACAGCGTCATGCCGCCACGGGTCAATTCGCGCAGAATGCTGAAGATCTGTTTGACGATAATCGGTGCCAGCCCCAGGCTCGGCTCATCCAACAGCAGCAGCTTCGGACGGCTCATCAAGGCTCGGGCAATCGCCAGCATCTGCTGTTCGCCGCCGGACATGGTCATCGCCCGCTGGTTGCGCCGCTCCTTCAGGCGTGGAAACAGCTCGAACATGCGCTGCAGGTCTTCATCCACATAGCGATTGCCGACAGTGATGGTGCCCATCAGCAGGTTTTCCTCCACGCTCATGTCCGGAAAGATCCGTCGCCCCTCCGGCGCCTGGGCGATACCGCTGCTGGCAACATAATGGGTAGAACGCTGGCTGATATCCTCTCCGCGAAACAGGATCTGCCCGCCGCTGATGCGCGGTTGGCCGAAGATCGACATCAGCAGCGTGGACTTGCCCGCGCCGTTGGCGCCAATCAGCGCTACCGTTTCCCCTTCATTGACCTGTAACGAGACCTGCTGCAACGCCTGGATCGGGCCGTAAAACACGTCCACATTGCGAAATTCCAACATCACATTGCTCATCCCGCCAGCTCCTCTTCATCCGCGCCAAGGTAAGCGGCGATCACCGTGTCGTTATGCTGTATTTCTTTCGGCGTGCCTTCGGCGATCACATCGCCATGGTCCAGCACAATCACCCGATCGGAAATTTCCATCACCATGCCCATATCGTGCTCGATCAGCAGCACCGTGATGCCGTGGTGCTGACGCAGGAAACGGATAATGCGGCTCAGGGTCGCCGTCTCCACCGGGTTCAGCCCGGCGGCGGGTTCGTCAAGGCAGATCATCTCCGGCGTGGTGCACATCGCCCGGGCGATCTCCAGCCGCCGCTGCTGGCCGTACGACATCTCCCCCGCCAGCCGGTTGGCGCAGTCCACCAGCTCCACCACTTCCAGCCAGTAAAAAGCGCGATCCAGCGCCTGGCTTTCCGCCCGGCGATAGCCCGGCGTATTGAGCACCCCGGCGACCAGATTACGGTTGCTGAGCATGTGCTGCGCCACCAGCAGATTCTCCACCACCGACATTTCGCGGAACAAACGGATGTTCTGGAAGGTGCGTGCCAGCCCGGCGCGATTGACCAGATGGGTCCCGCCGAACATTTTGTAGTACAGGCGCGATCCCAACCGCTTCGGGTTTACCCAGTCGCCGGCGCGAAACTTCTGCCCCAGCACCTGGATCACGTCGGTTGGCCGTTTGTGGGTGTTAAGCAGGATGGCGCCGCCGGTGGCGCGGTAAAAGCCGGTCAGGCAGTTGAACACCGTGGTTTTGCCGGCGCCGTTGGGGCCGATCAACGCGGTGATCGAGCCGCGTTCGACCGCCAGATTCACGTCGTTGAGCGCCTTGATGCCGCCAAAATGCATCATCAGATGCTCAACCTGCAAGATTGCGTCGCTCATGGCGCCACCCCCTTGCGCGGCGCAAAGCTGGTTCGGCTGATCCGCACCAGCCCACGCGGTCGCCAAATCATCATCGCCACCATCAGCACGCCAAACAACAGCACGCGGTACTCGGCGAAGCTGCGCAACAGTTCCGGTGCCACCGTGAGCACGAACGCCGCCAGCACCACGCCGATGGTCGATCCCATCCCGCCCAGCACCACGATCGCCAGGATCAACGCCGATTCGAAGAAGGTAAACGAGGTGGGGTTGACGAACCCCTGATAAGTGGCGAAAAACACCCCGGCCAGCCCGGCGGTGGACGCGCCCATCATAAAGGCCGACAGCTTGACCAACACGTGGTTTAAGCCGAGCGAACGACAGGCGATTTCATCCTCGCGCAGGGCTTCCCAGGCGCGGCCGATCGGCATGCGCGTCAACCGGTGCTTGATGTACAGCACCAGCAGCACCACCAGGAACAGCACCGCATAGATAAAGATAAATTTCAGGTTAGGGTTATAAGTGATGCCGAGGAATTCATGAATCGGCACGCCGCCGTCCTTCGCGCGTCGGCCAAACTCCAGGCCAAAAATCGTCGGCGCCGGGACCGAGACGCCATTCGGCCCGCCGGTCAGCGACATCCAGTTGTTCAGCACCAGCCGGATGATCTCGCCAAACCCCAGCGTGACGATCGCCAGATAGTCACCGTGCATACGCAACACCGGGAACCCCAGCAGCGCGCCGGCCAGCGCCGCCATCAGCGCCCCCAATGGCAACATCGCCCAGAACCCGAGGCCGAGATACTGGTAGCCAAGCGCCAGCCCATAGGCGCCAATGGCGTAGAACGCCACGTAGCCCAGATCGAGCAGCCCGGCGAGCCCGACAACGATGTTCAAGCCCAGCCCGAGCAGCACGTAAATCAGCCCCAGTATCGCCACCGTCAGCAGGTATTTGGTGGCGACAAACGGAAACAGCAGCGCGATGACCGCCATTAACGGAATAATCCAGCGCAGGCTGGTCTTGGCGCCGATCGGCCGGACATACACCCCGTCGTTACCGCCGTCAAAGCGCGTCAGCAATTTACGGCCCGGTGTGGTTTGCAGAAACAGGCTCAGTAACAGCCGCCCGGCCATCACCACCGCGATAATCCACACCAGACGGTGCGGCTCGAAGTTAAAGCTGTAACCGTTCAGAACGATGCCGACGATCGGCCCAAACACGATCAGGGCAATCAGCCCGGCCAATACGGCGTCCAGCAGGCTGCGCTTAACGTTCAGCCCTGGGTGAACCTCAGAGTGCGACATAAGTTTTCCCCTCAAACCTTAGCGACCATTGGCCGTCCGAGCAGGCCCTGAGGGCGGAAAATCAGGATCACCACCAGCAAACCGAAGGAGAACACGTCTTTGTAATCCGAGTTCACCATGCCGGCGAACTGCGCCTCCGCCACGCCCAGCAGCAGGCCGCCCAGCATCGCGCCGGGTAACGACCCTATTCCGCCCAATACCGCGGCGGTAAAGGCTTTGATGCCGATGATAAAGCCGACGTAGAAATCGAAGGTGCCGTAGTTCATGGTGATCAACACCCCCGCCAGGCCGGCCATGGCGGCGCCGATCACGAACACCAGGGAAATGACCCTATCGGTGTTGATGCCGAGAATTGACGCCATTTTGCGGTCTTGCTGAGTGGCGCGACAAATGCGCCCCAGCCGGGTGTGTTGAATGATGTAAGTGAGGATCGCCATGCCCAGCAGCGACGCGAACAGGATAAACACCTTGGTGTAGGTGATTTGAATCACCCCGCCGTCAAAGTTGAGGCGGAACACTCCATCCAGCAGGGTTGGGATCCCTTGCTGGCGTGGTCCCTGGCTGATTTGCGCGTAGTTTTGCAGGATCAGCGACATGCCGATTGCGGAGATCAAGGGGGCTAAACGGGTAGAGTTGCGCAAGGGTTTGTAGGCGATACGTTCGATCACCCAGCCATACACGCCGGTGATCACGATGGTAAGCACCAGCGTACCGAGGATCAGCAGCGGGAACGACTGCAGGCCGAAGAACGACAGCAGCGCCAGCCCGATGGCGCACAGGTAGGCGGAGATCATATACACCTCGCCGTGGGCGAAGTTGATCATGCCGATAATGCCGTAAACCATGGTGTAGCCGATGGCGATCAGGCCATAAACTGCGCCGAGCGTCAGGCCGTTGATCAATTGTTGCAGAAAGAAAACGTCCATAATGAGCAGTCTCGCCTGGTGGGACCGCAAGCGAAAGCAGGCGCGGCCCAAGGGAAGAATCGGCGCGGATCCGCAGCACATGCGGATCCGCTTGCAGGTTAATCCTCAATGGATTTCAAACTGCAGCCAGGCGGCAAGTACGTGAATCCCCAGGAGCTTAGGTCCACTAAGTGACTGGGGCGAACGTAGGCAGCCAACAACGCTGCGGCTTGAAAGACGCCGAGGATTGTTTAGAGTTGGTGATATTTGCCCTTGTCGTCCCACTGATAGACCACGTAATCCGATACCTTCAGGTCACCTTTCTTATCCCAGGCCTTTTTGCCCATCACGGTATCCACATCATGAGATTTCAGCCATTCGCTGGCCTTGGCGCTGTCTTTGCCGCCGGTGGCGTTAAAGGCCGCGGCGATCGCCTGAATAGAGGCGTAGGAGTAGAGGGTGTAACCTTCCGGCTCGAAACCGCTGGCGCGGAATTTGGCGATCACCGCCTTGCCTTCCGGGATTTGGCGCGGGTCGTTACCGAAGGTCATCAGCACGCCGTTGGTGTACTGCGGCCCGCCGGCAGCGGTCACCAGCTCTTCGGTCACGATACAGTCGCCGGAGAAGAACTTGGCGGTGACGCCCTGCTCACGCATCTGGCGCACCAATGGTCCGGCTTCTGGGTGGCAGCCGCCGAAATAGACCACGTCGGGTTTGACCGAGGCAATTTTGGTCACCAGCGCGTTAAAGTCTTTTTCACCGCGCGACAACCCTTCATACAGCACCTCTTTCACGCCGCGCTTGTTCATTTCCGCCCTGGCGGCATCCGCTAGCCCCTGGCCGTAGGTGTCCTTGTCGTGGATCACCGCGATACGCTTGGCCTTCAGGGTATTCAGCATGTAATTGGTGGCGATCACCCCTTGCTGATCGTCACGGCCGCACATGCGGAACATGTTGGTCATGCCGCGCTCGGTGATTTGCGGGTTGGTAGAGCCAGGGGTGATGGCGATAATACCGGCTTCGTCATACACCTCGGAGGCCGGCATGGTGGAGGATGAGCAGAAGTGTCCCACCACCGCAGCGACCTTGTCCTGATCGACCAGGCGGTTGGCGACCGAAACCGCCTGTTTGGGTTCACAGGCGTCATCCCCCTGCACCAGCTTAATTTTTTCCCCTTTAATCCCGCCGGCGGCGTTGATATCCGCAGCCGCCTGCGAGGCACCACGCCAGTACTGATCGCCATAGGTCGCATTCGGCCCGGAGAACGGCCCGGCGACGCCGATAACGATATCGGCCTGAGCATAAAAAGCAGAACCTAAACAACCGATAAGCAGAGCAGCGAGCGGACTTTTAATCAATTTCGATGACATTGTTGTATTCCTCAGCACTGTTTTAGCGAAACGCCCAGAGGCGTGGAGCAGTCACTTTATGTGTAGACGGGGAAAATAATTTGCGCGAGAGCGCAGTCGCATTACCCGAATTTAAGCAAGCAAAAATCCAGCCATTGTGACGGCCAATACATATTTTCTGTTTATTCATCCTACATATCAGAGGGAAAACACGGGGCAATCACTGCCGTCAGGTGGCTCTGTGGGGGGCTCTGGCGGCAATTGTGCGAAAAAACTTCTCGGCGATGTTGGCCACATGCAAATCAACCGCGAGATCCTTCGCACCGTAAATGTGCAAAGGCCGGTGCAACATCACGCCAGGGGTTTTACAGTGATAATCAGAGCTGACAGGGGGGGATAAATGCCGAAAAACAACGCAACATGTTCATTCTGACAGCAAACGCACTTTTTTCGCAGTTTAGTGCTTTGACAAAGCCGCACCACCCCGCTATTATTCGCCCCGTTCACACGATTCCTCTGTAGTTCAGTCGGTAGAACGGCGGACTGTTAATCCGTATGTCACTGGTTCGAGTCCAGTCAGAGGAGCCATATTAAAGACGCCCGCTTAAGGAAACTTAAGCGGGCGTTTTGCTTTCAGGCATTCTGATACTGTGAATTACATAAGCTGTAGGCCCAATCAGCGCTGCGCCATCAGATAATCATACGGAACTTACGCCGGACATTTATCAGTCGTACCCTCGCATCAGCTCAGAATGGCTTCCAGTCTGGCCAGCACTTCATTCACAACAGCGTCAGGTATAGTTCCAGTCGCTTACCGCTCCGGGCTCACATGGCTAGTGAAAATGCCCTTTTACCAACAACAAAAGCAGCAACTTCTTGCCACGATAATATTCCAGCCTTCCCTCGTTGTGAGCAGAAAGTATAAGGCAAAGCTGACTGAAACCCTCTGCGAGAAGGCGTTAAACTACCTTCTCCCCATTCTTTCCTTAGCCTCTTCATAGTTCGGCATTGAAGCTGCTGCGCCTGCGCGTTCGACGCATATGGACGCATAGGCGGAGGCAAACTGCGCGGCCTCTGAAAGGGTGAGGCCAGCAGCAAGCTGTGAGGCCAGTGCACCGTTGAAGGCGTCACCTGCGCCGGTGGTATCGACCGGCGCGGCCGGGCAGGCGGCGATCAGTTGCGTTTCCCCCTTCACCGAAAGCAGCGAACCCCGAGTGCCGAGGGTAATTATCAGCGCCTGAATTCCTTTGGCATGCAGCACATGAGCAGCACGCTGGGCGGAGGGAATGTCATGGACTTCAATACCACTTAGCAGCGTGCATTCGGTGGCGTTTGGCGTAAGCAAATCTACCTGTTTCAGTAAACGATCGGAAACCGGCTGGTACGGTGCAGGATTGAGAATAATGTAGGTTCCATTATCTTTCGCAATAGCGATCAGTTTTTCGATTGCCGGCAGGTTATTTTCCAACTGGGTCAGCAGAATATCTGCTGCCGCCACCGCAGGACGGCACTGTTCGACTTCTTCGTCGGTAACCGTCAGGTTCGCGCCGGGATCTACCGCAATCATGTTTTCAGCCTCGGCCCCGGCGACATAAATCAACGCATTGCCAGTAGGGCATTCACTGGTGGAAAACAATGTGACGGCATCAAAACCAGCGCTCTCGAGGTGCCGGCGGGCAAACATGCCGAAATCATCGCGGCCGACTTTGCCGATGTAATGCACTCGCGCACCAGCTCGCAGGGCAGCTACGGCCTGGTTCGCTCCTTTGCCGCCCGCACCCATCATGCTGTTGCGGGCAATCAGGGATTCTCCCGGTTGGGGGAAACGAGCCATGCCTGCGACAATATCGAGGTTGAAAGAACCAAATACGCACACCTTGCCTTTGTTCATGCCTCTCTCCTGAAGGAAAATGTTCCGCCGGCCAAGGCTGGCTGCGGCGGAAAAATGCGCTGTGCGGCTAAACACGCGCCACGACACCCGGTCTCGTCGGTGACGGCGCTGAAATGGATTGTCAGGCTGGCAGCCGGAAACGGACTGCGTAAATGGCTGCGTAACTGCTGTTCGAGTTCGGCCAGCGGGAAGTTCTCCATCGCCAGCACGCCGCCGCCCAACACTAAATACTCGGGATCAAGAATGTTCATTTCGCTGGCCACGGTGCGCGCCAGTCGTGCTACAAATTCGATTAAATCGACGTGCCCGGCATGATGTACAAACAGTTCGGCGAACGGCGTCTGTGGCGCGTGTTGCCGCGCCCAGCCGGTCAGCCAGTTACCCGAAGTCACCGTCTCGACGCAGCCGGCTTTACCGCACGGACAGAGCAGCGGATTTCCCGCCAGAGGAATGTGCCCGATCTCGCCTGCACCGCCGTGCGCGCCGTGGTAAAAATCGCCGTTGATCCACAAACTGTTGCCCATCCCGGTGCCAAGATAAAGCCCGACGGCGATATCCGGCAGCGCACTCTGCTGCGTTAAATCCCACCACATCAGATGGTTAACGTCTTTATCCATCGCTACCGGTAGATGCAAACGTGCTGAAAGCAGTGCCGCCACCGGCTGGTTATCCAGCGCGGAGATAAACGGCAGCGACAATACGATCTGGCGGTCACGCGAAAGTATGCCCGGCATTCCGAGCATCACCTGCGACACCTGATGATGCGGATCTTGCTCCTGCAAATATGCCGTGATCAGGTTTTTCAGCCCCTGTAACGGATCAGACTGTCCCGCCCAACTTTGTGTCGGGGTTTTGTGATAACCGCGAAAATTGCGCTGGCTGTCCATCAGCATTAAACGGGTATTGGTGCCCCCAACATCGACTCCAAGAAAGTGCGGCATACGACTCTCCTGCCCTCAGGCTGCGTGACGCGCCTGACGCATCTGATCAAGCATTTTGTCCCAGGCAACATCCAGATCGCTGTCCAGCGTGAACAGGCCGGAACTGCCGACGATCAGTACTTCCGCGCCAGCACCCATCAGATCCTGATAGGTACGCAGGTTGCAGGAGCCGTCGATTTCGATCAGATAACGGTAGCCTTTTTGCTGTTTGAGGTCTCGCAGCTGAGCGATTTTCCCAAGCATTTCAGGAATGAACGGCTGACCGGCATAGCCCGGGTCCACGGTCATCACGGTAATTTTATCCAGCAGATGAATATAGTGCTGGATGTACTCCACCGGCGTCGCAGGGTTGAGCACTACGCCGACTTTTTTCCCCAGCGAGCGGATCTGATTAATGATGCGAAACGCGTCGCGGTTAATGGTTTCGGCGTGAGGGCAGATAAAATCAGCACCGGCTTTGGCAATCGGCTCGATAAAGTCCGCCGGATTTTCCACCATCATATGCACGTCCAGAACAAGCGGTGTGTACGGACGGATCTGCTCGATAAAGAACGGCGACAGCGTAATATTTTTAACGTAATGGCCGTCCATGATGTCGATGTGCAGCATGTCCGCGCGGCGATTCAACACTTCGAGTTGCTGTTTAATGTCGATCAGGCTCATGCACATCAGCGACGGAGAAATTTTGTATTCCATGATGTTTTCCTAAGTCAGAAGCAATTTTCAAATTAAGATTGAGCCGCACGCGCTTTGGCGGCGCTCATTCTCCCCGCCCTTTTTTGCAGATAACGGCTGCGGAAGAATTTCACCGCCAGTACCACAATCAATACCGCACCCCACATCGCCAGGCTGAAATGCGGGCTGACGTTCATCAGGTTCAGGCCGGTGGAAATCACTTGAAGGACAATCAGTGAGAGCACCACGCCTGCCACTTTACCGAAACCACCGTTCGGATCGGTACCGCCGAGAATGATGGCAAGAACCGTCAGCAGCAGATACGAATCACCGTAACCCATGCGTGCCGAGTTGAAGCGCGCCATCATAATCAGCCCGGCAATCACGCATAGCATGCTGGAAATCACGTAGATGGCGATCAGTACGCGGTGCGTATTGACACCGCTGAAATGAGTAGCGTTGATGTTGCTGCCGCTCATGTAGACGTATTTACCGAGACGGGTGCGCTCTAATAACACCGCAACCAGGACCGCAGTCAGCAAGAAGATAATCAGCGGGACGGGCACACCGAGCAGGGTTTCCGCACCGATAAAGCGCACGATATCCGGCATACCGCTGATAGCCGCGCCGCGTGAAAGGTAAATGCCGACTCCGTTCACCATGGTCATGGTTGCCAGAGTCACCAGAATCGGATGCGCGCCGACATACGCCACCAGCGCACCGGTCAGCATGCCAATTACCAGCGCCAGGATCATTGCGCCGACCAGCGCCAGTGTCAGCCAGACCGCTTGCATCATCATTCCGGCATCAGGTGGCAGACAGGTGAGAAACACCCACGCCATCAGCAGACTGGTCAGGTTAGCGGTAGCGATAATGCACAAGTTCAGTCCGCCGCTGAGAATGGGAATAAACATCGCCAGCGTAAGCAAACCCAACTCCGGCAACTGGAAGGCCACGCTCATAAAGGTAGAATCATTGAAGAAACGCCCCGGCATCGCCAGGCTGAAGCCGGTAATCACCACCAGCAATAACAGCGATAATCCGAACGTGGTGTTGTCAATTTTCAACCGCTGCCGATTATCTGTTTTGGCTTTAAAACTGATATTTTTACTTTTCTCGAACATAGCGGTTTTCCTCAGGCGAAGCCGACTTCGGTTTCTTTGCGTTTCTTATAATGGGTGACGGTAATGGCGACGACGATCACCGCACCGATGACGATGTTCATGAAGTAACTGGAAACGCCGATCAGGTTGAGGCCGTTTTTCATCACGCCAATCAGGAACACGCCCATCAGTGTGCCGACCACGCTGCCTTTGCCACCGTTGAGACTGGCGCCGCCGAGCACCGCGGCCGCCAGTACATCCAGCTCGCCGCCGACCAGCGCATTCGGCACCACTTCACCGACGCGATACACCTGCACCAACCCGCCAATCGCCGCCATCGCGCCGAGATATCCGTAGGCAAACAGATGCAGCAGCCCGACGCGGATACCGATACGTCGCGCGGATTCCTGATCACCTCCGACGGCAAACAGCTGGCGTCCGAGATGGGTTTTGTTGAGCAGGATCCAGCTCAGTCCGGCGACCGCCAGCATGACCACCACTGGCAAACCAATCTGGTAATGCTGCTCGCCGACGCTGAACGGCAGCACGCGAATCGGCGTCGTCAGCCAGTCCGGCAGGTCGTATAAACTGGTGCCGTTGGTCAGCCACATCAGCATGCCAAACAGCAGTGATTGCATACTGATGGTGACGATGATCGACACGATGCGCAGGCAGTAGATCAGAATCGCGTTGATCATCCCTAGCACCGTGCCGATGGCGACCGCCAATAAAATGCTGCCGGTCGGGCTGCTCAGGCCGTAGTGGATCGCCAGCGTAGCGATGAGGTACTGCACGACAGAAGCCACAGCGGCGAACGAAATATCGATACCGCCGGTGACCAGCACCATAAACAGGCCGAGGGCGAAGATGCCGCTGACCGCGTAGCTTTCGGTCAGATCCAGCAAGTTCTGCAAGGTCAGAAACTGGTTGGTGAGTAAGGAAAAGGTGACGATCACCACTAGCAATACCCAGGCTAAATAGCCTTCGTTGCTGGACGGGCGTAACCGGCTGAGCTTAAGCATTGACCGCCTCCGCAAGTTGTTGCTGGGTGATCGCGCCCGGCAGATATTCGCCGACCACCGTGCCGTCACTGAAATGCAGCACGCGATCGCAGTTGAAATAGACTTCCGGCACTTCGTCGGAAATCAGCAGGATGGAAATCCCCTCTTCTGCCATCTGTTGGATCAGCTGATAAATACTGGCTTTCGCACCGACATCGACGCCAACCGTCGGCGAATCGAGGATCAGGATTTTCGGCTGCGTTAGTACCCATTTCGCGAGCACGATCTTTTGCTGATTGCCACCGGAAAGCGTGGAAATCGCCTGGTCCGGATTGGCGACTTTTACGCCGAGTTTTTCGATCCACTGATGGATAATTTTATTTTTGCGGTATTCGTCGATCAGGTGAAAACGATTACGCAACTGATCCATGATCGCCAGCACAGTGTTGTCACCGACCGACTGTTGCTGAACCAGACCAAGCGTCAGGCGATCTTCCGAGACGTAACCGACGCCGGATTTGATCGCGTCTTCGTGGCTGCGAAAGCGCACCGGTTTACTGTCGAGGTAGATTTTTCCGCTGTCCGGTTTGGTCATGCCAAACAGGCTGAGCGCCAGTTCAGTACGACCGCTACCGAGCAATCCGCAGAGCCCCAGCACTTCTCCGGCGTGCAGTTTAAAACTGACGTCGTGATACTGGCCCGCACGGGTGAGTTTGTCGGTTTCCAGCATGATGCGTTCGTCATTCATGTTGGCGGCTTTCAGGCGGTAATCGAGTTTCAGCCCGGTCATCAGTTCGGTCAGGTATTCGCTGCTGACTTCAGACGCCGGGAACGTGCCGACTTTTTTGCCGTCGCGTATAACCGTCACGCTGTCGGAAATCTCCAGCACCTCATCGAGGCGATGGCTGACGAACACCACGCTGATGCCTTTGCTTTTCAGATAGTGCACGGTGCGCAGCAGCTGATTCACTTCGGTGCGGGTCAGCGAGGCGGTCGGCTCATCCATAATCACTAAGCGCGCATCGGCCACCAACGCCCGGCAAATCGCCACCTGCTGACGCTGGGCAATCGGCAACGCCGAGACTTTGCTGTCGAGATCCAGCGTGTAATTCAGTTCAGTCAGAATGCGCTGCGCGGTTTCCCGCAGACGTGACGGGCGGTACCAGCCCATCAACCCCTGTAAGTTGTGGTCGAAGGCGATATTCTCGAACACGCTGAGGTTCGGGAACAGCGACAGGTCCTGATAAATCACCTGCACACCAAACTGCCGTGCCTGATCCGGTGACAGCTTGCCGAAACTCTGGCTGCCCTGCGACGGCGAGCTGAGCGTGATCTGGCAACCGTTGTCCGGCTGATAAACCCCCGAGATCACTTTGATCAACGTACTTTTCCCGCAGCCGTTGGTGCCCGCCAGGCAGTGAACTTCGCCCTGCATCAGCCGCAGGGAAATGTCGTTAAGCGCACGCTGTCCACCAAAGGTCACCGACAGGTTTTGCACATCAATCAGCGGCGCGTTATCTGTTTGAACGATCTCGGAGATTGCCATGATTACAGCCCCATTTTGACCAGTTTCGGCAGGTTGGCTTTATCCAGACTTTCGGTTTCGTTGCCCAGAATAGTGCGGGTTGCTTCATCCACTTTCACTTTGCCCATACCTTCAATGGTCATGCCGTCGGTAATTTTCTCACCTTTCTCCAGTTTCTCGGCGATGCGCACGAAGACTTCTCCAGCCACCATCGGATTCCAAATAAAACCCCCTTTGATCGCCCCGGCTTTGACCAGACTTGCGCCCTGACCCGGACTGAACGGCCCGAAGACGCAGACGTCGTCAGTTTTGCCACGGTTAAGCACTGCGCGGCCAGCGCCAATCGGCCCCTGAGAACCGATCGCCAGAATACCTTTCAGGTTAGCGTCTTTGGACATCAGGTCGTTGGTGGTGCGGATGCTGTCATCGAGTGACTCACCCACGCCAAATTTATCGCCGACCAGATGCATATCCGGGTAGTGCTCTTTCTGATAATTGATGGCGGCATCGGCCCATTTCTGATGCAGCGGAACGGTCAAACTGCCGACGTACACCGCGTAATCGCCCTTCTCTTTCATGCACTGCGCCAGCGCGACCATATGATTGATACCGTGCTGGGTGGCATCGACCATTTCGAAATCCCAGTCGGCATATTTTTGATCCGGCGATTCATGCACGATGATTTTTATCCCTGCATCGTGGGCACGTTTCAGTACTGGCTCCAGCACGCGGGCGTCGTTAGGTACCACACCGATCACATCCACTTTTTGCGCGATCAGATCTTCAATCGCACGCACCTGCAATGCCGGATCCGCGCTGGTCGGCCCGACCTGCCACGCGTCGATCCCACGTTTGGCCGCTTCACTTTTGATCCCGGCTTCCATCGCGTTGAACCAGGCGTTACCGCCGACTTTCACCACCACGCCCATGCGGATTTTGTCGGCGGCGTGTGCCGACAGGGACAACATGGCTGTCGCGAACAGGCAGGCAAGAACGGATTTCGTGATCATGTTTACTCTCCTGGGAGGTCAGTTATGTGCCGCAGCTAACGGGCCGTTGCGGCTGTTTTTAGTTTTTTTCTGTAGGGGTGATGGCGAAACTTCAATAACGTTAACGTTGCTCCAGGCCAGTTCCTGGCGGAATTCTTCATCTTCCAGATGGTCTGTTATAAGTGTGTCGATTTCCCGGTAGTGGCAGATCCGCGCAAAAGAGCGGCGGCCGAATTTGCTGGAGTCAGCCAACAAAATTTTGTGCTCGGAGGAAAGCAGCATTTGCTGTTTCAGCCGTGCGTGATGTTCGTTGCTTTCACGGATACCGCCTTCGTGACAGATGCCGTGACAGGAGAAAAACAGTTTGTTGATAACGAACTCTTTCAGCATTTGCTCGGCCAGCACGCCAACGAAATCTTCATATTTCGCCGAGTATTCGCCGCCCAGCCCGATGACGCGTACATTGGCCTTCACTGCCAACGTCTGAATGATGTGCACCGAGTTGGTCAGCACCACCAACTGAATGTCGGGCAACTGGCGGGCCAGAAACCAACTGCTGGAACTGCTGTCGAGCAGCAGGCAATCACCGGTATTAATGAGCTGCAATGCCCGTTTGGCGATGCGAGTTTTGCTGTCCGGCGACTGATTACTGCGATCGCGAAACGATTCCCCCTGTTCAATCTGCGACGGTACATACGTTTTTTCTGCCGTCGAATGTTCCATAAACACCGCACCGCCATGGCTGCGTAATAGCACGCCGCGCTTTTCCAGCAGCGCCAAATCCCGCCGCGCCGTTTCCAGCGAGATACGGCATAACTGCGCCACTTCCTGTACCAGGATGCGTCCGCGCTGGCTGAGAATTTCGGTGATATAACGATGTCGCTCTATTGGCAGCATGTGGTGATTCCTCTTTCCCGATGTCAAATAGGATACGCAGCCGGACGTTCACGGAATGCGCAATGCCTCAAAGGCGGCTCTGTGTATTTTTTGCTACCCTCGCCCCGTGATAGTTGTCACGAAAAGGTGAGAAAAGATGAAATGTTAAAGTTTGGAGCTGTGGCGAGAACTGCATTAAATCGTCATTTGCCTTGCAACAGGACAGTGACAGCTTTGCAAACGGTCACAATTCCTCGCGGCCTGCGATGACCACGAATGACCGTTTATGAGGATTTGACCGTTTGGCGATAAAAAAGACGCCGGATGGCGTCTTCAGAAGTCGGCGTACTGCTCGATAGCGGATATCACGCCTCGAGTTTCAGTGGTTCAATAACACTCTACAGATAAGCCCCTCAGGGCTGATGGTGATTGCCCGTCAGAGATGCACAACTGACGGCAACTGCTGCTATTAACATCAGAATAAATATTCTTATCATGAGTAAGTCCATTGGCCTGTGCCCTGAGGATGGATGAACTATGAAGTTAGTTGTGGCAGCTTATGGGGCTGAGCTGCCGGAGGCAGTTATAGAGAACAGCAGACCTTATATTTTGAGCAGCATTCAATAGGTCTAGCGCAACAGCACTTTGCCTATCAAATAGGTTGTTGCCTGTCCGCCGATGTAAACGCGATCGCCCACTAGCTGGCAGCGTAAATCCCCGCCACGCTCTAATCCCTGATGCGCCAACATCTGCGTTTTATTCAGTTTTTCAGCCCAGTAAGGAATGAGCATGCTATGCGCCGAACCTGTAACAGGGTCTTCCGCTACGGCTTCACCTGGGCAGAAGAAACGGCTAACAAAATCGTATTCACCGTCACCTGCAGCCGTTATACACACCATTTTTCCCAGGGGAAGCATGCCATTGATATTCGGGCGTACAGTTTCGACCTGCTGCCGATTCTCCATTACTACCAGGTAATCACGCGCCACGCGCACTTCTTTGCATTCTGTGATGCCCAACGTGTCCAGCAATAATGCCGGTGGCATGACAGGCTTGGTTTCCCATGCAGGAAAATCGAGCGTCAGCCATTTATCGTTGCGTACCACCGTCAGCGGGCCAACAAATCGGGTAGCAAAATGAATAGTCGAACCTGGGTAATCAAGATGTTCAAAGATAACGTGCGCAGCTGCCAGTGTGGCATGCCCACACAGATTTATTTCAGCCAGGGAGGTAAACCATCGCAACTCAAAGCCAGTATCATTTGCGACAAAGAATGCTGTTTCTGACTGGTTATGCTGCTGGGCCATTTTCAATAATGTCTCATCAGGCAACCATTCTGTTAACGGACATACCGCTGCGGCATTACCGCCAAAAGTCGTGTTGCTAAAGGCATCTATCATGTAAAAATCAATTTGTTGCATGGCGTAAATCTCTAATCGATCTTCGGGCAGCCCACACTCTACCACGCCACGACAACATGCAATTTCGTATTTTTCATGTATCCACATCCCCCCGAAAAAATGAAGATAGCGTCTAACTAACACTGAATACGGTATAACGTTTTCTTCGATATGAAGACATCTGCTTCACGCCCTGAATAGCCGCCCCTCCAACCCGCTCGTACCACTCCCTATTCCTAAATCAACAACCTCACCCGATCATAAATCAGTCGGTCCTCCTGTCGTGCGGAGCGGGCGTGCTGGCGCAGAGTGCGAATCAGGTTATCTATCAGCGCATGAGCGGCGGTGCTGAGAATGCTGTTGCGCCGAGTCACGATATTCAGCCGTGCCGGATCGCAACTTTCCCGCAGCGCCAACGGCTGCAAACGCCCGGCAAACTGCGGCAGGCCGACCAACGGCGCCGGACACCAGGTACACATGTCCGCCGATTCCACCATCGCCTGCAGCATGCCAAGGGAATGCGCATGAATAATACGATTCGGATCGAGGTGAGCGCCGTGGCGGCTGAACAGCTGATGAATTAAATCGTCATGATTTTCCGGTGTGTAGTTCAGCACCCAATCCTGCTCCAGCAACTGGTGAATCGAGGTGCTTTGGCTCAACGAATGCCCCTGCCGCACCATCACCGCCGTTTCATAATCGAGCAAGGGTTCGCAATGAAACTCCTGCGGTGCCATCGAAACCGGAAGCGGCGTGATGGCAAAATCCATCGTGCCCTCACGCAGTTGTGATTGCGCGTTGGCCATCAAGCTTTCAAACAGTTCCAGTTTCACCTTGGGCATCTTTTTGCGAAAGGCCAACACCGCCGTCGGTAACACCGTCAACATCAACCACGGCGTAATGGCCGCTTTCACCTGCTCTTGCGCTAACCCGCGTAACCCCGCCATTTCATTATTAGCCTGTTCCAGCTGATTCAGCACCAACCGGGCATGTGCCAACAGCGTTTTCCCGTACGGCGTAAACCCCAGCCCGCTCGGAGAGCGAAGCAGCAACGGCAGTTCCTGTTGTTGCTCCAGTTCACGCAAAGCGCGCGTAACCGCTGCCTGTGAAAGCCCCAATTGCCTCGCTGCGGCGCGGATACTGCCGCCGTCAGCGCTGGCCACCAATGCCTGTAACTGATGCAGTTTCATGATGCCCCCATGACAACCCATTGTTGTCAGCATAACCGAACGGCGGCTCCCCGACCAACGGGTTGTTTGCTAGTGTCGGGAGTATCTTGTTTTCCGCTTATCGAACGTCGGAAATCGAATATTCAATCAGGATATCGCGATGAATAATCCGCTTGTCTTACCTGAAATAGCGGCAGTTAAGCATGAAATGGTCGCTATCCGCCGCCATATTCATGCTCACCCCGAATTGGGGTTCAACGAGTTTGCCACCGGCGAGTTGGTCGCAAAACTGCTGTCCAACTGGGGCTATCAGGTTACTCGGGAATTGGGGCAAACAGGCGTTGTCGCCACCTTGCGGCGAGGCTCGGGAAGATCACTGGGTTTGCGTGCCGATATGGATGCATTGCCGATTGAAGAAACCAGCGGATTAAGCTACACCAGCACCCACCGCGGCGTGATGCATGCCTGCGGTCATGATGGCCACACCACTATGCTGCTGGCAGCAGCGCGTTACCTGGCGCAACACTCTGATTTTACCGGGACTCTGCATCTGATTTTTCAGCCGGCGGAAGAAGGCGGCGGCGGCGCCAGAGTGATGATTGAAGACGGCTTGTTCGACCGGTTTCCCTGTGATGCGGTGTTCGCCATGCACAACGTACCCGGCTTTCCGGTCGGCCAGTTGGGCTTTGCCAGCGGCGCTTTCATGTGTTCGGCCGATACGGTCAATATTACCCTGCACGGTCATGGCGGCCACGGCGCGGTGCCGCAGCACACGGTCGATCCAGTGGTGGTTTGCGCCGCTATTGTGATGAGTCTGCAAACCATCGTCTCCAGAAATATCGATCCGCAGGAAACGGCAATCGTGACGGTTGGCGCGATCCAGGCAGGCCGTGCCGCCAACGTGATCCCTGCCACAGCAACCATGACGCTAAGCGTACGCGCACTGGATGCGGGAGTTCGCCAACGGCTGGAAAACCGCATTACGGCGCTGGTAGAAGCGCAAGCCGCCAGTTTTGGTGCTCGGGCGGACATTGATTACCAACAGGGTTATCCGGTTTTGATAAATCACGTGGCGGAAACTGAGCTGGCACGCACGGTCGCATTGGACTGGGCGGGTGAACAGCAGTTGATCCCGTCTCTGCGCCCCTTTACCGCTAGCGAAGACTTCGCATTTATGTTGGAAAAATGCCCCGGCAGCTATATCTCGATCGGCAATGGGGAAAGTACGCCCGGCAATTCGCTACATAACGCCGGTTACGATTTTAACGACGAGTGCCTGCCGATTGGCGCCACTTACTGGGTCAAGCTGGTCGAGCGCTTTTTGGCTTGATCCCTTTTGCACACCATTACGCCGAGGAACATAAAATGAAAACAAAGATTAGCCTGGTTCTCCTGCTGCCGCTGGCGTTAAGTTTCGCCGTTTCTGCTGGGGAATTCAGCGGAAAAGTAATTAAACTCGGCGTGGATCCGACCTATCCACCGCTGGAATTTAAAACGCCACAGGGGGCGTTGACCGGATTTGGGGTCGATATTGCACAGGCGATGTGCGATCAAATGCAGGCCAAATGCGTTTGGGTTGAGAGCAGTTGGGACGGAATGATCCCGGGGTTGCTGGCGAAAAAATTTGATGCGATTGCCTCGTCGATGACCATTACGCCGCAGCGCCAGGCGCAGATCGCCTTCTCGGACAAAGTGTCCAATGCGCCAGCACGATTAGTGGCCCGTAAAGGCAACAACCTGCAACCCACGGCGGCTTCGCTGAAAGGCAAATCCATTGGCGTGCAGCAGGGGTCCAGTCAGGAAACTTATGCCAACGCCCTGTGGCGGCCGGCCGGCGTTAACGTGGTGTCCTACCAGAGCCAGCAGGAAGCCAATGAGGATTTGATCAACGGCCGCTTAGATGCTTCGTTGCTGGCCAGCGTCAGTGCCAGCGAGTTTTTCCACACCCCAGCAGGAAAAGACTTTGCCTTTATCGGTGCCAAACTCAGTGACAGCAAATATTTCGGTATCGGTGACGGCATTGGGCTGCGTAAAGAGGATATCGCCCTGCGTAACGCGTTCAATGCTGCGCTGCAGGCGATCATCGCCAACGGCACCTACAAGAAGGTGAATGATAAATACTTTGATTTTGACGTGTACGGCGCAGGCCACTAAAGGGGCTGGAATGGGGATAGAGGGAAAACAATAAAAGGGCCAGGCGAATGCCTGACCCGATAAAAACGGTTACTTCACTTCGCCCATAGCCTTCAGCTTTTTGGACAGTTCGCGGCGTTCTTTGGACAAATCGGCATTTTTGATGATGTAATCATCAACGCGATCTTCATAGTCGCTGCGCATATTGGCAATGATGCCCTGAACGTCTTCAATGCTCATGCCCGGCTTGATGTACTCGCTCAGGTTATCGAGCAGCAGCACGCGTTTTTGGTTATCACGAACTTTCTTCTCGTTGTCGACAATTTCACGCTGCAGCTTATTTTTACGTCGGAACATACGCACAAACTCCAGAACGTCCTGGAAACTCGGCTTATTTGCATTATCCATCTTCATACCCTTGCTTTAGTAATACACAGATTCATTTGCTTACGGCCACAATGGTACCAAGATACAGGTTTGTGGCGGTCAGGCACAACACTCATCGCCCTATCTTACTCACTTTGGCGTCATGACAAAAACCCGAAGCGCCCGCTTCATGATCTGACCCCCTATTCACGCCCGCTGGCGGTACACACCTTGAGCAGATCGCCCAGTTCTTCCAACTGTTGCGTCAGTTCCATGCTCAACCATACGTAGCCATAAATTGGCGCTTCGCCGTGCTGACTGAAGCTGGCCTCCTGCATCAGGGTTTTCAATTCGGCGGCAATTTCGCTCAGTTGCCCCGCCTCTGCCGACAACTGTGTCTGCGGGCCGTCACGCATCGTTACTGCCAGCGACTGCAACGAATTCAGCGTTAGCAGTTGCGCACTGCGCAGCGTTTTGGCATTCAGCATAATAAAGTGGGTTTCGCGCGAGGCCCAATAAGCGTCGGCCAGCAATTCCAGCGTACAAACCAGGTTGCGGCTCAGCGTCTGCACCGCCTCGAAAACCGCTTTGGGGATGTGGGTCTCTTTGCTGCTGGGGACAATCAGGCCGCGTAATTTAACGACCTTATTGAGCAGGTCTTTCAGCTGTGGCTCCAGCCGCGGCCGTTCTATCATATTTGGTGACAGGTAAGCGCCGTAGATCTTGCTGACGTTTTCCAGGCAATCCGCCATCTCCATACGCCACAAAATATAAGCACGTTGCGGATAAATGCTGGTGAACAGCAACGCCAACAGCGAACCCAAAATTACGTCACCGCTGCGCCACAGTGCGGTATGCATATCACCGGCCCCCGCACCGCAAACCACCGCCAGCGTGATCCCCACCAGCAGCGCCATATAGGGCCGCTTACCGAGCGTCAGATAGCCACAGAAAAACATCACCACCCCGCACCACACCAGCATCAGCGGCAATGAGTAAAGCTCGAGATACAGGGCAATCAGCCCCGAGGCGGCGCCAAACACCGTACCTGCGATACGCTGCAACGCCCGTTGCAGCACATTGCCCCAGAACGAGATCGGCCCCATCACCACCACCAGCGTAATCAGTGGCCAGGTGCCTTCCGGCACTTCGAGCAGGCGGATCAGCATAAAGGTCAGGATAAACGCCAGCCCAATGCGCACGCCGTGCACAATGCGGTAATGGCGATAGGTCAGACGTTCGAACGAGGATATTTTTCTGTCGAGGCGCACGATGCATCCCGTTATCAGTGGCGAGAAAGAGCATCAGTTTAACGGAGGAAAGGGTTGGGAGAAAAGGCGGATAAGGCGTCCCTCATCCGCGCTCAAGCCTTAAGCGGCATATTTATCTACCAACGCGCGTAAAATGGCGGCGGTTTCGGCATCCATCACACCGTCATATTTGCGTTGACGGAAATGCAGTTGGAAGGCGCGAACCAGCTGGCGGTAACCCTCTGCATTGGTCGCCGCCGAGGTGTCGTACCCGTACCTGGCAAATAGCGCCAGTAAATCTTGCTGTGCGGGTACACCCTGGCATTGATACTCATGCTGATAACGCTGCTTCACCGCGTCGTCATACCAGGCACCGACACCGGCCAGGTACAGCTGATGCCATGGAAATTGCGGGCCGGGATCGCTTTTGCGGCCGGGGGCAATATCGGAATGTGCCACTACGTTAACCGGCGTGATATCCGGATAGCGCTGCAGAATATTTTGCGTCAATTGAGTTACCGCCGCGATCTGCTGCGGGTTAAAGGGTGGGAAAGTGATGTCTTCACCATCGCCGCTCGCCAGATTGACGATCTCAATGCCAATCGCGGTATCGTTGAGATTCGAACGATTGCCCCACTGGCTGGTGCCGGCGTGCCAGGCCCGCTCGACTTCATCGACCAGATTGAAAATCCTTACGCCGCTAAAGCCTGCCGCCTTATAGGTTGGATCTTCGGGATCCGGCACCAGATAATGGGCGCTGACCGACTTGCCGGTCAATGACTGCACCGAGTCGGCAAAATTCTGCGCGGTATAGTGCAGCACCAAAAAGCGCACCCGGTGGCCGAAGCTGGCTACCGAACGGTAGCTGTTGTAATCCATACTGAACATCGTAGATTCCTTGTGGGTTAAACACGTGTAATCCAACCACTGTAAAGGGCAAGAGTATTCGCCCCGGTTCATACTGGCGCAACTTGCAGCGCCCTACAATTCCTTCATGGACCTTGTCCACCCGTCAATGTTTAGCCAATTGCTAAATTTAAAGCAAGCTAAATTTAGCAAAAACGATATTTACCTTTTTGCTAAAGAATGCGATCATCCGGCCATGGAAACCAAAGAAATAAGACGCAATAATTTGCGCGAGCTGATGGCCAGCTACGCCCGGCAGGGTATCAACCAGAATGATTTTGCGGTGCTGGTTGAGTCCTCTTCGCCCACGTTGAGCCAAATCAGCGGTGAAAAGTCCTCCCGTAACCTGGGCGATAATCTCGCCAGGCGGATCGAGGCCAAACTGAACCTGCCCAAGGGTTGGTTCGACGTGTTCCATGAAAAAGAATTGGTGCGCCCGTTCGATAACGTGGCGGCAGAGTCGGATTTTCAACCTGCCCGCCTCAAGCCGGTGGTGTGGGAAGATACCGAACAGGACAAGGAAGAGTTTGTGGAAATTCCCCTGCTGGATATCAATTTTTCTGCTGGCGATGGCTGTTATGAAATTGTCGATCGTGAAGAGTTTTCGCTGATTTTCCGCCGCTACTACCTGCACAAGATGGGGGTGGCGGTGAATGCCGCGCGGATCATCCGCATTTCAGGATCCAGCATGGAGCCCCGGCTGCAAGACGGCGACGTGGTGGGAATCAATACCGATGATACTCGCATCCGTGAAGGGAAAACCTACGCGATTCGCCACGGTAACCTGCTGCGGGTAAAAGTGCTGATCGAACAGCCCGACGGTGGCGTCACTATTCGTTCGTTGAACCGGGAAGAATACCAGGACGAACACCTGAGCTACCCGCAGCGTAAAGACCAATTGGTGGTGCTGGGGCGCGTTTTCTGGTCGTCTTCGTCCTGGTAATGCGAGGATGCAGCAGGCGCCGCTAACCGGCGCCGTGCTGTTATTTGAAATCCACCACCATCTGCTGCTGAATGGACAGGCCCCGGGTCGACTGCACGCAACAGGCGATGTAGTCGGTAAAACGCGGCGGTTTCGGCATGCCCAGCTTAAGGATTTTGTCATTGCTGAACCGCACGTTGAGCATGGCGAAAGATCCATACAGGCGCATCGCTTTCAGCATCAGGCGTTCATTGCACGGCCCGAAAATATCTTTGAGCTGCTTGCGCATTTTCAACAGGGCTTCATAACTGACCTGCGCATAGTGATCGCCGAGCGGAGGCTTCTCCAGCGCAGCGGCAATGGCGCGATCGATGTCCGCGAAGCTAACGCTGCTCTCTTCACCGGCGGAGATATGGTAAACGTCGTTATCCAGCGTCTCGCTGTTCAACAGCATCACCATCGCATCAGCACAGTAATCAACCGGGATCACATCGATATTGTCCTGCAGCGAGCACATAAACTTACGCAGCATCAGCGCCATGCTGAACACCCAGAAAATACTGCTGGAAGGCTGACAGCCCAGGCGAGTATGCCCTACCACGATCGAAGGACGAGCAATCACCAGCGGTAGCTGCGGGCAATGCTGACGCATGAGCTGCTCAATGGTGGATTTGGAACGGGTATATTCCACCAAATGCTCGGCCGTTTCTTCAAATTCACCGCTTTCCGCGACCAGTGAACCAGGTTCCGGTGCGCAGGACATTGCCGTTCCCACATGCAGGAAACGTTTTAATCCAGACACCTGCGCCATTCTTTTGGCGAATACCAAAGTGCCTTCCACGTTAACCTTCCAAATAAGAGGGTTATTACCGAAAGAGGCTACGGCGGCACAATTAATAACGTGCGTTACATTGTTAATCCTTGTGTCTGCTAAAAAGTCAGCTGGCTCACTCAGATCCCCCAACAATATATTTTCTATCGTGATTTTAGAAAATAGTTCGGCTTCAATATTAAACTTCTCCATATTCATCCGAATACGGTCTAGCCCCTGCTGTGCATTATCAGCTCGCACTAACAGAAGATAGTTAATCGCCTGATTTTCTTTCAGTAATTTTTCAAGCACTGCACCACCGAGAAAGCCGGTAGCGCCGGTTAACAGCAGAGTTTTCATAATGTGCACCCACATTGGTATTGAATGTTGCTGATTGTATGTGGGGGTAATTAAACGGATATTAAATAAAACTCAGTAGTCTTATCTTATCTTTTCTTAATATTATCTTAAGGAATGTTTTGAAACATCGCAGCGGTATTTGGTAACACATTAATAAAAAACAAACCATAATAAACACCGCCGTTGACAGAGCATTGATATAAACTCTGATTTAATTCCCTGGTCAATATCATTCTCTTTATCCATCAGGAGGTTTTATGAGCTATAACCAAAAAGTCTGGTTGGGCATCCTAGTCCTGTGCAGCCTTTTCTGGCTGGCGGTGATTGGTGGTGTGTTATCGGCCCATAAAGCCTTTGATCGCGCACAGTTGCAAAATCAGCAGGAATATACGGCCAAATACTCTCAGCATTATCAGGGGGCAGCGGCATCAAGCCAGCCCCTGCAGGCACGTTCACACACTTGATGCGCCTCCCCCCTGAATGGGGTAGGGACAAGCTGGGTTAAGGATCCTATGATGCCCCTATGATCACAGGGAGAATAATATGGGTCGAAAGCTGGATAGCTTGCCACAAGCAGAACGTGAAAAAATTGAAGCCGATTTACTCGCTCTCAGCGTTATTTATAACGAACGTTATGGCATCAGCCCCAACAACAACGGTGCCAGTGCCGAAGAACAAGTACCCGATTATTTACGTCCCTACTTTCGTCTGCGCCTGAACTACTACCGCAATGCGTAATGCCGCTCATTTCGGTGATTAACGCTAACGACTGCTTGGCATCGCACATCTCGCCGTTACAATAGAGCAATATTCCCTACGCCACCTGAGAGATGCGATTTTGAGCAGCAAGGCACCGGCCACATTTTATATCCACGACTACGAGACCTTCGGTAAAAGTCCCTCTATGGATCGCCCGGCGCAGTTTGCCGGTGTGCGTACCGATATGGATTTCAACATTATCGAAGAGCCGTTGGTCATCTACTGCACCCCGGCCGATGACTACTTGCCCGATCCTGAAGCGGTGATGATCACCGGTATCACGCCGCAGCTGGCGTTAGCCAAAGGCGTCAACGAGGCCGAATTTGCGCGGCAGATCCATCAGGCGTTCAGCGTGCCTGGCACCTGCATTCTCGGTTACAACAACATCCGCTTCGACGACGAAGTCAGCCGTAATATTTTCTACCGCAGCTTCTACGATCCCTACGCCTACAGCTGGCAGAACGGTAATTCGCGTTGGGATCTGCTCGATGTGATGCGCGCCTGCTATGCGCTGCGCCCGGACGGCATCGTGTGGCCAGAAAACGAAGACGGCTTCCCCAGTTTCCGGCTGGAACACCTGACTCGTGCCAACGGCGTCGAGCATGAGCATGCCCATGACGCCATGTCAGACGTTTACGCCACTATCGCCATGGCTAAACTGGTCAAACAGGCACAACCACGACTGTTTGATTTCCTGCTGCAACACCGCAATAAGCATAAGCTGAACGCCCTGATCGACATCGCAGAGATGACGCCATTGGTGCACGTTTCCGGCATGTTCGGCGCCGCGCGCGGCAACACCAGTTGGGTATCGCCGCTGGCCTGGCACCCGGACAACAAAAACGCCGTCATCATGTGCGATTTAGCCGGTGACATGACGCCATTACTGACGCTGAGTGCCGATGAACTGCGCGAACGGCTGTATACCCGCCGGGAAGATCTGGCGCCCGAACAATCACCGGTACCGATCAAACTGGTGCATATCAACAAGTGCCCGGTACTGGCGCCGGCCAAGACCTTGTTGCCGGAAAACGCCGAGCGACTGGGAATCGACCGTCAGGCTTGCCTGCAAAACTTGCAGTTGCTGCGCCAGCATCCGGAGGTGCGCGAAAAAGTGGTGGTGTTGTTCGCCGAGGCCGAACTTTTCAAAGGCTCTGACGACGTCGACGCCCGGCTGTATGACGGTTTCTTCAGCGATGCCGACAAGGCTGCGATGAAAATCATCCAGCAAACCAAGCCGCAGAACCTGCCGGCACTGGATCTGACTTTCAGCGATGGGCGCATGAAGGAACTGTTGTTCCGTTTTCGTGCCCGCAACTACCCCAATACGCTGGACGACGCCGAGCAACGCCGCTGGTTACAGCACCGCCAGGAAGTATTAAGCGCCGAGCGAGTGCAGAGCTACGTGCTGCAACTGGAGTCGTTGTATAACCTGCATGAAGGCGATAAAGAAAAGACCGCGCTGTTGAAAGCGCTGTTTGAATACGGCAAAGAGTTGGTGGGGTAACAAAAACAATAAAGGGCGCCAAGGCGCCCTTTTTAATGCTTAGCGATAAAGGCTTAAGCCACGTCTTCGCTAGCCTGCGGTACCGGCAGACGGAAGCTGCGCGTCACGAAGGCCAGATAAATCAGACCAATCGCCGCCCATACCAGACCCAACGTCATTGAGCTGGCTTCCAGATTGATCCACAGTGCGCCAACAGTTAGCGCCCCCAATACCGGCAGGATCAGGTAGTTGAAGGTATCTTTAACGGTACGGTTCAACTTGTCGCGGATATAGAACTGCGAGATAACCGACAGGTTCACGAAGGTGAACGCCACCAGCGCACCGAAGTTAATCAACGCCGTCGCAGTCACCAGGTCAAACGACACCGCAGACAGCGCAATCACGCCGACCAACAGCACGTTCAGCGCTGGAGTACGCCATTTCGGATGCACATAACCGAAGAAACGCTCCGGGAATACGCCGTCACGGCCCATCACGTACATCAGGCGTGAAACACCGGCGTGCGACGCCATGCCTGAAGCCAGTACGGTTACGCAGGAGAACACCAGGATCACCGACTGGAAGAACTTACCAGCCACGTACAGCATGATTTCCGGCTGGGACGCATCAGGATCTTTAAAGCGCGAGATGTCCGGGAAGTACAGCTGCACGAAGTAAGACACCACGATAAAGATGATGCCGCCGATCAATGCCGTCAGGAAGATAGCTTTCGGGATCACATTCTCTGCATCTTTGGTTTCCTCAGACAGCGAACTGATGCCGTCAAAACCGAGGAACGAGAAGCACAAAATGGTCGCGCCGGTAATCATCGGCACCACGTGCGCATTCTCAGACCAGAACGGGCGGCTGCTGATCAGCGTGCCTGCACCTTCGCCATGCGAAATGCCATTCACCACCAGGAACAGGAACACGATCATGATCGCCACCTGCACCACCACGATAATGGAGTTCAGGTTTGCTACCAGCTTAATACCGCGCAGGTTGAAAATCGTCATCAGCCCGACCAGCGCTGCCACGAAGATCCACGAAGGCACGCCCGGGAAGATGGCTTCCAGGTAAATTTTTGCTAGCAGAATGTTGATCATCGGCATGAACAGGTAGTCCAGCAGTGATGACCAGCCCACCATAAAGCCGACGTGCGGGCTGATGGCCTTCTGGGCATAGGTATAAGCAGAACCGGCGGACGGGAATTTCCGTACCAGTTTGCCGTAGCTCAGTGCGGTAAACAGAACCGCCAGCAGAGCAAAGGCGTACGCCGTCGCGACGTGACCATCGGTCAGGCCGGAAACGATGCCAAAGGTATCGAAGATGGTCATTGGCTGCAGGTAAGCCAGGCCCATCATCACTACCGGAACTAAAGTCAGGGTTTTACGCAGCTGTGCGCGTTGAGCCGGTGCGGCGCTGATGATGTTATCGGACATTGCGCAGCCCCCCCTTACCTTCTGCCTTGCGGAATATAGACACGCCAAGACTTAAGGTTGCGGGGAAACTTCGCAACTTGCGACTGAATTCAAAAAGAAGGGGATTGGAAGCTGGATAACGAGTCAAGGCTGCCTTGGCTGCTCCATAATCGCTGCGACCGCAGCGGAAACCGGCGGGCACCGGTGCTAAAGTGAAAAATTGCCCCATCTTTCTTATCCTCATGAGTCACGACCATAAAGTTTTGTTTGATCGCGCACGAAACTATTTATCTATCCGGATCGGTGTCCGGCCTCGCTTGGTGTATGAAACGCACAGTTTGTAGAACATAAATGCAAAAAAAATAACCGACGCGTTAAAACGTCGGCTATCTGCATTAGGGATATTTTGCACCAAAAACCCTCCTGATGACAAGATCAGGAAGGCTTCTTAAACAAATTCTTTTCGCGATCGTTCGGAAAACAACCCTTACAGGTGAATTAATCCGCTATCGTTCTATCGCACATCAAGTTAATGCCACACATTTTACGCCCCTTCAGGCATTTTTCAACATCCAATCAATCTCGGTTTCAGTCACCAGACGCTCAAATTGCATCAGTTCATCCATCTTGCAGGCATGGTAAACGTGGGCAAAACGTTCGCCCAGATACTGCGTCAAGGCTTGCTGATGCTCAAACTCGTACAGCGCGTCGCTTTGGCGAATGGGGAACGGCACCCCTTCTTGTTCAAGACCATTACCGGTTACCGGCTCAGGCAATGGCAATTCATTGTCCAGCCCGTAAAGTATGCCTGACAGGATCGCCGCCACCACCAGATAAGGATTGGCATCTGCCCCCGCTACGCGGTATTCCACGCGATGATTCTCCGGCTCGCCGCAGGGAATGCGCAGCGCCACGGTACGATTGTTGTGCCCCCAGGACGCCTGAGTGGGTACATACATGCCCGGCTGGAAGCGGCGAAAGGCATTCACATTGGGTGCCAGTAATGCCATCGAGGCCGGCATCAGGGTGATCATCCCCGCCAGCGCACGGTGCAACAGCGCCGAGTCTTCGCCATCGGGTTGCACGAACAGATTATTGCCGTTGCCGTCCAGCATGCTGATATGCACATGCATGCCGCTACCGGCGTATTCCTCATAGGGCTTGGCCATAAAGGTGGCGTGCAAGTGATGATTTTCCGCCACCAGCCGTACCAGGCGTTTCAACGACAGCGCGTGATCGCAGGCCAGCAGCACGTTATCGGTATGCTGCAGATTTACCTCGAACTGGCCGGGTGACGCTTCCGCCACCGCACCGTCCGCCGGTAAGCCCTGCATCTGCGCCAGGGTGTCGATGTCGTTGAGTACTTCGGCAAAATGATTCAGATTGTCCAGCGAATAAACCTGGCTCTGCATATTGCGCTCCTGGGTGCCGGGCGCACAGGGCGGTTGCAAATACCCCTCAGAGTCTCGCTGTCGATCAATGAGATAGAACTCCAACTCTACCGCTACCACCGGGAACATGCCGCGCTGGCGCAATGCCTGCCAAACTCGATTCAGGACATTACGGGGTTCAACGTCAAAGGGAGTACCATCTTCATCCAGCATGGTCAGCAACACCTGACCGATATTGTCCGGATCCGCCGCTGACGGCGTCAGCGTTCCTGCCACCGGCATACACACGCGGTCCGGTTCGCCCAGTTCCTGACCCAGGCCCGCCTCTTCCACCACGTTGCCCAAAATATCCATAGCGAATACCGAGGCGGGGAAGTAGCAGCCTTTTTCCAATTTTTTCAGTCCGGAGACGGGAATTCGTTTACCGCGGAAGGAACCATTCAGGTCAGTGAGCAGGATGTCGATATACTGCGTTGAGGGATGGCGTTCCAAATAGTGAGCAACTTCACGTTGGAACGCGCTACTTCGCCTCTCTTCATTATGCTGTGCAAAATTTTCAACTGCTGCGATATTGGTTTGCATACATCACCCGCCATTATGCTTTGAGAACGCTGCTGCGTCCGCCTGCCGATAGGTTCAACACATGGTCTGATTTCTCTGTAGACTGCGCCACAGCGGGCGCTCAAAATAACATCCATAATATGAAACATAGCCTTAACACAAATAGTTTGCAAATGTTACAATCCTGTTTGATTATTCGCCACCGGCTGCTAAATTGATAAAATATTGACCGAAAAGGCGTTAACACTCTTTTTACGTGCAGAATTTCGTCCGCCAGAACGGGGGTGGTCATGGGCAATATATTTTCCAATTCCGACACAACTACCGATATCATGCTGTGCCGATATCACTCAGGCAGGCACCTGATACCCATATTCATTTCTGCCTGTCGTCCCTACCAGAAGGAAGTACCGCTATGAGCGAAGTCAGCTTGGCGCCGGGTAAGCGCCTGTCACAGATCCGTCTGCAATTGGGTTTGTCGCAGCGCCGGGTCGCCGAACTGTCCGGGTTAACCCACAGCGCAATCAGCACCATCGAACAGGACAAAGTCAGTCCGGCTATCAGTACGCTGCAAAAGCTGCTGAAAGTTTATGGGCTGTCGCTGTCTGCCTTCTTTGCCGAACCTGAAGCCGCCAATGAGCCCAAAGTGGTCATAGAAGCCGAGGATCTGATTGAGATAGGTAGCCAGGGGGTATCGATGAAGCTGGTGCATAACGGCAGTCCAACGCGCAATCTGGCGATGATGCTGGAAACCTATCAGCCCGGCACCACCACCGGCGAAAAAATTAAGCACCAGGGCGAGGAGATCGGCACCCTGCTGGAAGGGGAGATCATGCTGACGATCAACGGCCAGACCCATTGCCTGACCGCCGGTCAAAGCTATGCCATCAACACCGGCATTCCACACAGTTTCAGCAATACCTCGGCGCGCGTCTGCCGCATCGTCAGCGCACATACCCCGACAACCTTCTGACCTTGTTTGGCGGAGGCCCCATGACGGAACACGTTGCCAGTTATTATGCCGCCACCGCCAACACGTTCGCGCCCTACCCGGCGCTGAACGAGGATATCCGCTGTGACGTCTGCATTATTGGCGGCGGCTTCACTGGCCTGTCGTCGGCGTTGCATCTGGTCGAAGCCGGTTATGACGTGGTGGTATTGGAGGCCGCACGCATCGGCTGGGGTGCCAGCGGCCGCAACGGCGGGCAGGTAGTCAACTCTTACAGCCGCGATATCGACGTCATTGAAGCGCGTTATGGCGCTGACACCGCCGCCATGCTCGGCAGCATGATGTTCGAAGGCGCAGAGATTATCCGCAAGCGCATCGATCAATACGCCATCGCCTGTGACTACCGGCCCGGCGGCATCTTCGCCGCTTTGAACCCTAAACAAAGCCACGCGCTGCAGCGGCAACAGGCCCGTTGGCGGCGCTATGGCAATGACCAATTGGAATGGCTGGATCGGCAGGCTATCCGCCGCGAGATCGCCAGCGATCGTTACGTCGGCGGTTTGCTGGACCGCAACGGCGGCCATTTGCACCCTCTCAATCTGGCGCTGGGCGAAGCCGACGCGGTGCGCCGTCACGGTGGGCGGTTGTTCGAACAGTCAGCCGCCACGCGCATTGATTACGCGGAACCGGCAAAGGTACACACCGCCCAAGGCTCGGTCAGCGCCAACTTTGTGATCGCTGCCGGCAACGCCTACCTTGGCGATCGGCTTGAACCGCGGCTCAGCCGGTTGAGCATGCCCTGCGGCTCGCAAATTCTCGCCACCGAACCGTTATCCAAAGATATGGCGCTGTCGCTGCTGCCCAATAATTTCTGCGTCGAAGACTGCAATTACCTGCTGGACTACTTTCGTCTGACCGCCGACAACCGGTTGCTGTATGGCGGCGGCGTGGTATACGGCGCTCGCGATCCCGCCGATATCGATCCGCTGATCCTGCCCAAAATGCTGAAAACCTTCCCGCAGCTGAAACAGGTGCGCATTGATTACCGCTGGAGCGGCAACTTTCTGCTGACGCTCTCGCGCATGCCGCAATTCGGTCGCCTGGAAAACAATGTCTATTATATGCAGGGTGATAGCGGCCACGGCGTCACCTGCACTCATTTGGCCGGCAAGCTGATCGCCGAAGTGCTGCGCGGTGATGCCGAACGTTTTGACGCCTTCGCTCGCTTGCCACACCTGCCCTTCTTTGGGGGCCGCCAGCTGCGTGTGCCTTTCACCGCCCTGGGGGCGGCCTATTATGCGTTGCGCGACCGCCTGGGGTTCTAGCGTCATCCGCCAGGAATTTTTTCATCTCAGTTATGCCTTTTAGTTTGTTGCGAAATACGCAATCTGTGTTACAAAAGACTTACTTTAGCCATCTAAACACCTAAACGTCTTTAATTACACTATGCCAACCCCTACGCCCTCACGCCTCGAGATGCGCAATATCTCGATCGCCTTTGCCGGCTTCAATGCCCTGCAAAACGTCGATTTCACCCTGCAAGGAGGCTCAACACACGCATTGGTCGGGGCCAACGGGGCAGGAAAATCCACCTTGATGGCGATCCTTTCCGGCGCGCACGACCATTATCGCGGCGAGATTTTTATCGACGGCCAGCAAGTGGATATTCATTCCCCGCTGCAGGCCCGGCAACACGGCATCCACGTGGTGCAGCAGGAAGTGGACGTGGCGTTGATCCCCACGCTATCCGTGGCGGAAAACATCATGCTCGATTGGCTGAACGAACCGGGCCATCTGCTTAACTGGGCGCAACTGTACCGCCAGGCGGCGCAGCTACTGACACAGCTGGATTTGACTATTGACCTGCGCCAGCATTTGTCGGAGTGCACCCTGGCGGAAAAACAGCAGGTGCTGCTGGCACGCGCGCTCTCCCACCGCTGTCGTTTTCTGGTGCTCGATGAACCCACCGCCCCGCTCGATCGCGCCGAAAGCGAACGCCTGTTTCGCGTGGTGCGCCGCCTGCAGTCCGAAGGTATCGGCGTGGTGTTTATTTCCCACCGTATCCACGAATTGAGTGAAATTTGCGACCGCCTGACGGTGCTGCGCGATGGCCGTCACGTCAGTGAGGATGCCATGCAGGGCCTGACCGGCGAGCAGATCGTCGAGAAAATGCTCGGTCACCGGCTGGACGATATTTTTCCTCCCCCACGCCCACCGCACGGTTCTCGCCCGCTGCTACGGGTGGAAGGCCTGCACGATCGCCATAAGCTGCGCGACGTCAGCCTGCAACTGCATCAGGGGGAAATTCTTGGCATCGCCGGGCTGGCCGGCGCGGGAAAAACCGAACTGTGCAAGGCGTTATTTGGCGCCTCACCGGCGCGAATTGAACGGGGTGAACTGCTGGGGAAACCCTGGGCCCCCCGCGCTCCACATCTTAGCGTCGAGCAAGGGCTGGCGCTGGTGCCGGAAGAGCGGCGTAAAGAAGGCATTTTTATCGACGAAGCTATTCCGATGAACCTGAGCGTCAGCGCCGACGACAGCTTTTCCCGCTGGAGCCTGTTCAGCCGCCGCCAGGAACTGCGTTGGGCGCGCGACATCATGCAGCGCCTGAATATTCGCGCCTCCGGCCCGCAGCAGAAGCTGGCGCGGCTTTCCGGTGGCAATCAGCAAAAGGTGGCGATTGGCAAATGGCTGCGCGGCGACGCTAGCGTACTAATTTTCGACGAACCAACCAAAGGTGTGGACATCAAGGCCAAACAAGAGCTGTTCACCCTGATCGACGGCCTGGCGCGCAACGGCAAAGGCATTATTTATGCTTCCGGCGAGTTCTCGGAGCTGGTCGGCCTGTGCGATCGCATCTGCGTGCTGTGGGATGGCCGGGTCGTCGCGGAACTGAATGCCGCCGACATTGATGAAGAAACCCTATTACTGTATTCCACCGGAGGAACCCCAGCGTGAGTAAAGAATTGTCCCTGCAAACTGCGCAACCCTGGCGCCATCAGCTGTTTGAGTTTCTCTACAAATGGGGGATGTTACTCACCGTTGTCGCGCTGATTGCCCTGTTCGGGATAGCGTCGGACAACTTCCTCGATCCGAACAACATCATCAATATTCTGCGTTCGATTGCCATCGTTACTGTCATCGCCATCGGAGTATCGATATCGCTGTCGGTCGGCGGTTTCGACCTCTCCGTTGGCTCCACCGCTTCACTGGCCAACGCCCTGGTGGTTTCGCTGTTCGTCTGGTACGGCTTCGGCACCACCGGTGCGATTGTGCTGACGTTACTGATTTGTACCCTGGTCGGCCTGTTCAATGCATTCCTGATCGTGGTGTTGAAAATCCCCGATATGCTGGCGACGCTGGCCAGCCTGTTTGTGATCCAGGGCGTGGCGATGACCTACAGCTACGGCGGATCAATCACCCAGAATATGCTGCTGCCGAACGGCGATATGGCCGAAGGCCTGATCCCGGAGGTCTTTTCCTCACTGGGCCAGGTGCCGGTGATCGTGTTGATCATGCTGGCAGTCACGGTAGTGGTGCAGCTTTTCCTGTCGCTGACCAAACATGGCCGCCGCATGTATGCCATTGGCGGTAATCCGGAAGCCGCGCGCCTGTCGGGTATTCGCACAGTACGTTACAGGGTTGCCGCCTATGTTATCTCTGCCCTTCTGGCCTCGCTTGGCGGCATATTGCTGGCGTCACGTATCGGCTCTTCGCAGGTGAATGCCGGTGGCGGTTATCTGATGGATGCGGTCGCTGCCGCTTACATTGGTTTCTCGCTGGCCGGCTCCGGCAAGCCCAACGCGCTCGGCACGCTGGTGGGCGCGGTGATCCTCGGCGTGTTGCAAAACGGCCTGGTGATGCTCTCCGTTCCCTACTATGCCATGGACATTATCAAAGGTTTGGTGTTGGCCCTGGCGCTGGCAATCACCTACATCCAGAAACGCTAACTCCCTCTCTCGGCGCAGATTCTGCTGCGCCCTTTTTCCCTTGTATTCATGCGGTTAATGATTCTCCTCCCCTAAACACATACAAATGATACGAATTATCATTTGCGTTTACATTTTGTCGAAAATCCTTACAATAGCCTGACGAAACGGCGAACCCCGCAATGACGGGGCAAGTTTCTAATTATTATTCAACACGTTAAAACGACACTTTGTCGATTTACATCAGACCAGGAAAGGTTTGCCTCATGGAAAAGCCACGTTATAACAAATTAACCGCATTGATCATTGCTACATTGACCAGCGCCGGCGCCGTCGCTGCGCAACCAGACGCTCAGGACACCATGGTGGTAACCGCTTCCGGTTTCCAGCAGAAAATCCAGGACTCCCCGGCGTCCATTTCGGTCATCCCACGTCAGCAAATTGAAGACAAAGCCTACCGCGACATTACCGATGCGTTGAAAGACGTGCCGGGCGTCGTCGTAACCGGCGGTGGCAGCAGCAGCGATATCAGCATCCGCGGCATGTCCTCCAAATACACCTTGATCCTGGTCGACGGCAAACGCGTAGACACCCGCGGCACCCGCCCGAACAGCGACAACGCAGGCATTGAACAAGGCTGGCTGCCGCCGCTGGAAGCGATTGAACGCATCGAAGTGGTACGCGGCCCGATGTCTTCGCTGTACGGCTCCGACGCCATGGGCGGCGTAATCAACGTCATCACCCGCAAAACCTCCACCACTCAGGCATGGAAAGGTTCACTGCACGGTGACGCCACCTTCCAGGAAAACAGCAATTCCGGCGATATTTTCCAGACCAACGCCTACGCTTCCGGCCCGCTGATTGAAGGCCTGCTGGGCCTGCGGGTCAACGGCCTGCTGTCGCGCCGCGCCGAGGACCAAATCCTCAACGGCTTCAATGAACAGCGCATGCGCAGCGGCACCGCGGTATTCAGCCTGACGCCAAACGAACAGAACGACTTCGATTTCGAAATCGGCCGCTCTTTGCAGGATCGAAACAGTACGCCGGGCAAATCCATGGCGACCGAAAACTGCCGCAACAAAAAGTGTACGCCGAACAGTGCCAGCGACAGCCTGTACACCCGTACCAACTACGCGTTAACCCACAACGGTTATTACGACTTCGGCAACACCACCAGTTATATTCAGCGCGAAGAGACCAACAACCCCGGCCGCGATATGAAGATGTACAACACCATCTTCAATACGCAAACCCAGTTTGATCTCGGCAGCCATATGCTGAACCTGGGCGGCCAGTACCGTTACGAAAAGTTGAGTGATGGCGGTAATCAGTTAGCCGCAGCCGATAAGCTGAACCAGCTGACGCGCTGGAGCTGGGCGCTGTTTGCCGAAGACGAATGGGCGATGACCAACGACTTCAGCCTGACCAGCGGTATCCGTATGGATCAGGACCAGAACTACGGCAACCACTGGACGCCGCGCATGTATGGCGTCTGGCACCTGACCGAGCAATTTACGTTGAAAGGCGGCGTCTCCGCGGGCTATCGCTCGCCGGATCTGCGCCAATCCTCTGCCGGCTGGGGGCAAATCACCGGCGGTGGCCGCACTTCAATCATTATCGGTAACCCGGATCTGAAACCAGAGAAGAGCCTGAGCGAAGAGATCGGCGTGATGTGGGATAACCTGCAAGGTCTGAACGCCAGCGTTACCCTGTTTAACACCGACTTCAAAGACAAAATCACCGAAGTGCGTCGCTGTGACAGCGGCGACGGTGACGCGCAGTGCATGATCGGCAATACGCCGTATTACTTTATCAGCGACCGCACCAACGTCGATAAAGCCAATATGCGCGGCGTAGAAGCCACTTTCGGTTGGGAAATCACCAAAGATTGGCAGTTGACCACCAACTATACCTACACCACCTCCGAACAGAAGAGCGGGGATTTCCAGGGCAAACCGCTGAACCAAATGCCGAAGCATATGGTTAACAGCGTCCTGGACTGGCAGGCCACGCATGACGTCAGCCTGTGGTCGCGCGTTAACTTCCGCAGCAAGACTTCGGACTACATGAGCCGTTCTTCGATGGCCAAGAGCACGCCGTCTTATACCTTTGTTGACGCCGGCCTGAGCTACCAGGCGAATAAAAATCTGATGGTGACCGGCGGGGTTTACAACATCCTCGACAAGACCGTCGATTACGATAACTACAATACCGTGCTGGATGGCCGCCGTTACACCGTCGGCATGACCTACAACTTCTGATGCCACTTTGGGCGCGCGCTGCGCGCCCTTTTTATTTCTCTCACCCAAGGAAGCCACAATGACATTACGCCGCTCCCCTATGGTTCTCGCCCTGCTGGCCTGTATCGCGCTAGCCGGCTGTAACGGCAAGGTTCGCACACCGGCCGCGGATGCCCCTGCGACCGTCAGTTTTCAACATCTGAACGGCACCACCGAAGTGAAAAAGCACCCACAGCGCGTAGTGGTGCTGGACTATGCTTCGCTGGAAACATTGCAGTTGCTGGGCGTAGAGCCGCTGGCACTGCCGGGCAACCGCACCATGCTGCCGGACAGCCTGAAACAGTACCAAAATGCCAAATACCTCAATGCCGGGACCCTGTTTGAGCCGGATATGGCCACGCTACGCGCTGCCAAACCGGATCTGATCCTGATCGCCGGTCGTTCCTCCAAGGCCTATGCCGAACTCAGCGGCATTGCGCCGACGTTAAATATGGCAATCGATCCGCAGGATCAACTGGGCAGCCTGAAACAACGCACCCTGCAACTGGGTGAGCTATTCGATAAACAGCCGCAGGCTCAGGCTGCAGTAGACAAACTGGACGCCGAGATTGCGGCGATCAAACCGCAGGTGGCCAAAGCCGGGCGTGGCCTGGTTGTGCTGTTCTCCGGCGGGAAAATCAGCGCCTACGCGCCCAAGAGCCGTTTCAGCTTTACCTATGACGCCCTCGGGTTCCAGTCTGCGCTGCAAAGCGACAACGCCGATGTCCGCGGCAATAAACTCACCCCGGAACAAGTGGCTCAGTTGAACCCGGACTGGCTGTTCATTATCGATCGCGATGCAGCCACCGGTCGTCCGAACGCGGTAGCTCCGCAGAAGATCCTCACCACCACGGCGTTGAAAAACACCGCAGCGGTCAAGAAAGGTCAGGTGGTTTATCTGCCGGCGGCTGAGGTCTATCTTTCCGGCGGCATCATCACCAGCCAGCATATCGTCGAACGCGTCGCCGAGGCGCTGAACAAGAAGTAATAAAAAACCCGGCGCTGTGAAGTGCCGGGTTTTTTGCTATCCACCAGGGATCAAATCGACGGTTGGTTCACCAACCCGTCAATCAGCACCTGCGGCGTTCCCTGCGAGCAACGCTCAATGCGCCCACGAACGCCATACACCCGTGCCAGACTCTGCGGCGTGATCACCTCTTCCGGCGCACCGTCGGCAATCAATTCGCCATCCTGCAGCATCAGCACATGATCGCCATGACGCAGCGCTATATTGATGTCATGCACCACCACCACCGTGATGATATTGCGTTTGCGCGTCTCTTTGCGTACCAAATCCATCACGTGGAACTGATAGTTAAGATCGAGCGCGCTCAGCGGTTCATCCAGCAGCAGCAACGAAGGCTGACGGATCAGCGACTGCGCCAACCCCACCAACTGTTTCTGTCCGCCGGAAAGCTGATCGAGATAGCTCAGCGCCAGGTGGGCAATGCCAAGCTGCTCCAGCAGCGCCATTACCTCGGCCTCGCTGCCAGCATTGCTGCGGCCGCCCGAAGCGCGTTGCGCCACGATGATCGATTCCAGCACGTGCAGATGCACACCGGCTGGCAAAGACTGTGGCAAATACACCACCTTCTCCGCACGGCGGGCGAATGGCATCTGCATCAAATCGATGTCGTCCAGCCACAGTTTCCCCTGTGCAGGGTTTAAACCCGCCAGCGAGCGCAGCAGCGTTGACTTACCGCTGCCGTTCGGCCCCAGCAGCACGGTGATTTGCCCGCGCGGCAGCATCGGGACCGCCAGGTTGCTGATAACCTGACGCTTGGGGTAGCCAGCGGAGAAGCCTTCAATACGCAATCCCTGATTCATACATTCCCCCGATGACGCAGAATAATGCTCAGGAAGAATGGCACGCCCACCAGCGAGGTAACGATGCCCACCGGAATGATAATGCCCGGGATCAGGTTTTTCGACGCCACGGAGGCCATCGACAGTACCAGCGCGCCAATCAACGCACTGGCCGGCAGATAGAAACGGTGATCTTCACCGAAGATCATTCGGGCGATGTGTGGCGCCACCAGCCCGATAAAACCGATAGGCCCAACAAAGGCCACCGCCAGCGCGGAAAGAATGCTGATGCGCAACAGGGTCGTCAGACGCAGACGGCGCACGTCGATACCGAAGCTCACTGCCCGATCTTCTCCCAAACGCAGCGCGGTCAACTTCCACGAGCTCATCATCGACAATGGCAGCAGCACGACGAATACGCCGAGCAAAATGCCCAGTTTGTCCCACGAAGCCCGCGCCAGGCTGCCCATAGTCCAGAACACCAGCCCCTGCAGCGTGTCTTCGCTGGCAATAAACTGCATCATGGAAACCAGGGCGTTAAAGGTGAACACCAGCGCGATGCCGAACAACACCACGCCAGAGGTGGCCACCCGTGTCCAACGCGTAATGCCGTCCAACATCAATGCGGCGAACAGGGCGAAAATAAACGCGTTAGCGGAAATAAACCATTGATCGGGGATGCCTGGAACGCCAATCCCCAACACGATAGCCAGCGCCGCACCGAAAGCCGCGGCAGAAGAGACGCCGAGGGTAAAGGGGCTGGCCAGTGGGTTGTTGAGGATGGTCTGCATTTCTGCACCGGCCAGGCCAAGCGCAAAGCCCACCACCACCGCCATCAAGGCGTAAGGCAGACGAATATCCCAGACGATAACCCGCGTGCCGGCGTCGGCCGCCGCAGGATCAATCAGGGTTTGCCACAGGGAAGACAAAGAGAGCCCGGATGGGCCCATGGTAAAATCCAGCAGCAGCGAACCCATAATCGCCAGTGCCAACACCCCCATCATCAATAAACGGTGGCGGAGAATATGGTGATAACGCCCCATGGCGTTGACGTCGGGTTTACCCTTGGCGTCAGGCATAGGATCGGTGGATACGCTCATTATTTCGGATACCTGTTACGACAATGACCACAGCGGCGCGGAAACGGCCGCCTGAACGGAATAAGCAGCCGCTAACAATAAAGCAAACGATAATACTTATCAATCATATCAATAGCTATTACCTGCCATATAAAGATGTAACACTTTATTTTATAACGTTATTAGCCAAACCCTTGCCATACCCTCGCCTCAGCACCCAGGGTTAACAATTCCGAAAATATCGCCCCACTCTGCACAGCTGTGACAAATTGCAATAAAACCACATAGAATCCAAATCCTGACTGGTCACTGGCGCCCGCGCCGGGCCGGATATTTAGGGCCGGTTTTCGGGACCCTTATCAAAGAGGCTGCAATGAGAAGTCGAACACCTGCGTTAACGCCTAAAAAACCCGCCCTGCTGCACTGGCTGGTGCAAAGCCCACGGCTGGCTGATGACGCCAAATTACAACGCCAGATGCGGCTTACCTTGGTGCCTTCTCCCGCCACGCCATGGTTGAATGCCGCCGGGGTGGCGCTGCTGCTGCTGGGCTATATCTGGCTGAGCCACAAGGCGATCGGCGTGGGTCTGATGCTGCTGCTGTTGTTGCTGACCGGCGGACGTTGGTGGCTGGCGCGAGCCAATCCGCTCCGTTGGCCCAACGCGATGCTGGTGACGGTACTGCTGTGGTGCGCACTGGTGGGCGCTGTCGCCCTGATGGCCATGCTTTCTGGCCGCATGGTGCTCATCTTGTTTGCCGGCTTGCTGATTACCGGACTGGCCTTCTGGCTGATGCAACGCCACGCCGCAGCACCGCGTTTTGCCCTGCTGGAAATCATGGTGCTGACGCTCCCCTATTTGCTGGCCGCGCCGCTGTCACGCGTGCAAAACCTGTTTTTACTGGCGGATATCATCCCGCTGTGGCTAGTGTTGGCCCATGGGTTGACCACGTCTTATCATCGCCAGCTCGCTGAGCGCGTCACCCTGAGCGCGGAAAAACAGCAAGCCGCCCATCAGGATCATTTGACCGGTTTCCTCAACCGTGCAGGCGGTGAAGCCGTGATGCAGGATATTTGTCGTCCTTCGGCAACGGTGCATCCGCTTTCCCATCTGTTTATTTTCGACTTTACCCCGCTGGCGGCGTTGTATCAGAGCCACGGCGTGCAGATCGGCGATGACGTGCTGCGCACCATCGGCGAACGCCTGAAAATGTTGGTGCGCCCCAGTGATTTTGTCTGCCGCTATACCGGCGGTCAGTTTCTGATCCTGGTTCACGATCTGCCTTACGGTTCCGAAGGTGAATTTTTGGCACGCTTCATTCCGGCGCTGGAAGCCCCCTACGCTTTTGGCGCATTCGGTGAGGTATCGCTGCAGCTCAATACCGGAGTATTGGCGTTAACCCAGGATTATCAATCGGTTGATAGTTTGATGGCCGCGGCGCAGCGGGCGCTGACGGTAAAAGGGAAGGAATAGCTAGTCAGGGGATAAGGATAACGCGGCGGGCTCCCGCCGCGTTTCATACAAGACGTTAATTCACGTCCATTTTCGGGAATTCCATTTCGCTGTACTTCACGACACGGGTGCCGCGCGTCAGCTTGTAACCGAACCAAATGATCAGGAACAGCGGAATGCCGATGTAGGTCGCGGTCACGCCGTACCAGTCGATTCGATCTTGCAGGAATGCCTGATAGTTCTGACCCAACGTGATGATCAGGCACAGCACAAAGGCAAAGATCGGGCCCAGCGGGAAGAAGCCGGAACGGTAAGGTAAGTCGTTCAGGTCATGCCCCTGGATCATATAACCGCGACGGAAGCGGTAATGGCTGATGGCAATCCCCAACCAGGCAATAAAGCCGGTCATACCCGAGGTGTTCAGCAGCCACAGGTAAACCGACTGGTTGCCGAACATCGAGCTCAGGAAGCACAAGCCCGCAACCACGGTCGTCGCATACAATGCATTACGTGGCACCCCGCCCTTCGACAGTTTGGCGAAGATACGCGGCGCTTTGCCTTCCGACGCCAGAGTAAACAGCATACGGGTTGAGGCGTACATCCCGGAGTTACCGGCAGACAATACCGCCGTCAGGATCACCGCGTTCATCACCGCCGCCGCCGACAGCAAACCGGCATGCTGGAACACCAGGGTGAACGGGCTGACGCTGATGTCTTTCACATCATTGCGCAGCAGGCTCGGATCGGTATAAGGAATAATCAGGCTGATAATCAGGATCGCGAAGATATAGAACAGCAGGATACGCCAGAACACCTGACGCACCGCGCGCGGGATATTTTTGCCCGGATTTTCAGATTCGCCGGCCGCGATGCCAATAAGCTCGGTACCCTGGAACGAGAAGCCGACAATCATCGCCACGCCTATCATCGCCGAGAACCCTCCGGCAAACGGCGCGTCGCCGATGGTCCAGTTCTGCCACCCCGCGTGCTCGCCCCCTTTGAGGATGCCGAAAATCATCAGCACGCCAATGGCGATAAAGATGATGACAGTGGTCACTTTGATCAGTGAGAACCAGTATTCTGCTTCGCCGAAACCCTTAACCGAAATGTAGTTCAACAGGAACATCAGGCACAGGAACAGCGCGCTCCAGATCCAACCCGGAGTATCCGGGAACCAATAGGTCATGACCAACTGCGACGCTACCAGGTCAACGGCGATGGTCACCGCCCAGTTGTACCAGTAGTTCCAACCCAGCGCGAAGCCAAAGCCTTCTTCCACATATTTGGCGCCGTAGGTGGAGAAAGAACCGGACACCGGCATAAAGGCCGCCAGTTCACCCAGGCTGGTCATCAAGAAGTACACCATCAGCCCGATCAACGCATAAGACAGCAATGCCCCGCCTGGGCCTGCCTGCGAAACGGTCGCCCCAGAGGCGACAAACAGACCGGTGCCGATAGAACCACCAATAGCAATCATGGTTAAGTGCCGCGCTTTCAGCTCGCGCCGCAATCCGGGTGCTGGTTGCCCCGATGTTTTTATATCCTGCTGAGCCATTCTTACCCTATCTGCTGGTCAAAAAAAATAAGGGCGGATTGTAACAAATACCCGCCGGCGAACTAGTAACATTGCACTGATATAAGATAGCTTCATAATTCAGGGCTAATTATTAGCAACGGCCCTCTAGGCCTTACTTACTGTCATTAATGTGACAGGGTGCAGATTTTTATGCTTCGTTTCTGCTTACGGAGGCATTTTCAGGACGCAAGCGTGCAGTAGCTGAGAAAACGCTGCAGGGCATTGGAGATGTGCTTTTGCCGGTGATGGATCAGATAAAGCGTTCGCATCAAGGGCGGCAACGGCAGCTGCAGTTCCACCAGCGCACCGCTGGCCAACTGTTCGCCTATCACCCGCCGCGACAGGCAACTGATGCCAATGCCGTGGCGCACCGCATGTTTGATCGCTTCCGAGTTCCCCAGCTCCATCACCAGCTGAAAGTGCGGCAGATGCGCCAGTAACAGATGATCCAACACTTCACGCGTGCCCGAGCCCCGTTCGCGCAGGATCCACGGCGCATTCGCCAACATCGCCAAGGTTAAAGGCTGGCCCGCCAGCGGATTGTCAGGTGCAGCGAACACCACCAGCTCATCCTCCAGCCACGGCTGAGTGACCAGCTCCGGCATATGGCAAGGGCCTTCGATCAGGCCTAAATCGACCCGAAAATCTGCGACCGCGACAATCACGTCCTGACTGTTTCCCACATTGAGCTCCAGCGGCGTGGCGGGAAAATCTTGCCGATAACGGGCAATCATCTCCGGCAACATATAGTTACCGATGGTGCTGCTGGCCGCGATGCGCAGCGCGCCACCGTCATGACGGAAGAGTTGCTCAATCTCTCCGGCCTGCTCCAGCAACGCCAGCGCCTTCGGGTACAGCAGCCGCCCATGCTCATTGATGACCAGACGTTTACCGACACGATCGAACAACTGCACGCCCAGCTGCCCTTCGAGGTCGGCCAGCGCCGCACTGACTGCCGATTGCGATAACGCCAGAACTACCGAGGCCTGCGTGGTCGAACCGCTTTTCAGCACTTCGGTAAAAACTTCCAATTGACGTAAGGTGATATGCATAAACTTCTCGATATACAAAAAAGCGGCCTGTCAGTAAAGCCACTGAAACTAATGCTAAATCTGCGCCACTGGCCAGCAGCAACGCACAGGGTGAATAACACTAAGGTTATCACGTTTGCAGAAATCGACATGGGGGCCACTCATGCTTCAGGCCGCAGACTAACCACTTATTCAGATAGGTTATAAATATATAATCAATTTCTCTTTTATGTCGCCAGCACGTAGTCTTTGGCTCAAGGATTTGATGACAAGGGCTGACTTATGGCGACCAATACCACACACGATTTTCCAACGCGGCAATTTCCGCTATTCGGTCTACCTCGGCTGGTGCCGGGGCTGCTGCTAACCGGTGCCATCACTGCGCTGGCGGTCTGGATAGGTGATATTCCCTGGGTAGCCGGGCTGGGACTGGGCGCGCTGACGCTGGCGATTTTGCTCGGTATTTTAGTCGGCAATACGCTGTATCCCTGGCTACAACCGAGCTGCCATGGCGGTGTTCAGCTCGCCAAACAGCGTTTATTGCGTCTGGGTATTATCCTTTACGGTTTTCGCCTGACGTTTCAGCAAATTGCTGACGTAGGCACCACCGGCATCATTATTGATGCATTGACCCTGAGCACCACTTTCCTGCTCGCCTGCTGGCTGGGTAAAAAAGTGTTCGGTATCGACAGCCAGACCGCGATGCTGATCGGCGCCGGCAGCAGCATTTGCGGCGCGGCGGCCGTGATGGCGACCGAGCCGGTGCTGAAAGCCGACTCCAACAAGGTGGCGGTGGCGGTAAGCACCGTGGTGGTCTTCGGTACGCTGGCGATCTTCGCTTATCCGTGGCTGTATCAGTTGAACGAGCATTTCCAGTGGCTGCCGTTTAATCAGGAAAGTTTCGGCATCTTTACCGGTTCAACCATTCATGAAGTGGCGCAGGTGGTCGCTGCCGGGCACGCTATCGGGCCGGATGCTGAAAACGCCGCGGTCATCGCCAAAATGATCCGCGTCATGATGCTGGCCCCTTTCCTGCTGCTGCTCTCAGGCTATATCAGCCGCAGCCGTAGCGCAGGAAGCACCGGTAGCCAGGCAGAAAAATCCGCGATAACCATTCCGTGGTTTGCGGTGCTGTTTATCGCCGTTGCCGGGTTGAACTCATTCGACCTGATCCCGGCGGCACTGGTAAAACACCTGATTACCGCCGATACCTGGATGCTGGCGATGGCCATGGCGGCGCTGGGATTGACCACCCACATCAGCGCGGTGCGCCAGGCCGGGGTTAAGCCAATCCTGCTCGCCACGCTGCTGTTCGTTTGGCTGATTGTGGGCGGCGGCGCCATTAACCTTCTGGTGCAGCATTTTATCTGATTTGCTTCCCTTCAGGCCCGCAACCGCGGGCCTGCGCTTTTCCTGCCATTCAATCCTTCCGCTATCAATGCCATAATGACGCCGATTACACAGGAGAATGAAAATGAAGTTTGTCGGTGCACATGTCAGCGCGTCAGGCGGCGTGGATCAGGCGGTTATCCGCGCGCACGAATTGGAGGCGACCGCATTCGCCCTGTTCACTAAAAATCAGCGTCAATGGAAGGCCGCCCCGCTGCCTGCCGACGTGATCGATAAGTTTAAAAGCGCCTGTGCGCAGTACGGCTACGGCCCAGGGCAGATCCTGCCGCACGACAGCTATCTGATTAACCTTGGCCACCCGGTGACCGAGGCGTTGGAAAAATCCCGCGAAGCCTTTCTTGATGAAATGCAGCGCTGCGAACAACTGGGGCTGACCCTGCTGAACTTCCACCCCGGCAGCCACCTGTTGCAAATTGAGGAAGACAAATGCCTGGCACGCATCGCTGAATCCATCAACATGGTGCTGGACAAGACCGAGGGCGTGACGGCGGTTATCGAAAACACCGCCGGTCAGGGCAGCAATCTGGGCTTCAAATTTGAACATTTGGCGGCGATTATCGATGGCGTGGAAGACAAGAGCCGCGTCGGCGTTTGCATCGATACCTGCCACGCCTTTGCCGCCGGTTACGATTTGCGTACCGAAGAAACCTGCGAGCAGACGTTTAAAGAGCTCGGCGACATCGTGGGGTTCAAGTACCTGCGCGGCATGCACCTGAACGACGCCAAGAGCGAGTTTGGCAGCCGCGTCGACCGTCACCACAGCCTGGGTGAAGGCAATATCGGTAAAACAGTATTCAGCTATATCATGCGTGACGATCGTTTCAACAATATCCCGCTGATCCTGGAAACCGTAAACCCGGATATCTGGGCGGAAGAGATCGCCTGGCTGAAGGCGCAGCAGTAATTGCCAGATAAAAAAAACCGGAGCCTGAGCTCCGGTTTTTTATTGCCTGCGCCAGCGTTACGCTACCGTAGCCGCAGGGACTTCAGCACGTTTCAGCAGTGCGTAAGACACCCCCGCCAGCAGCGTACCGGCAACGATCGCCACCAGATACAACAGCACCGGTGTGATAGCGCCAGGGATCAGCAGAACGAACAACCCACCGTGCGGTGCCATCAGCTTGGCGCCGAATGCCATCGACAGTGCGCCGGTCAATGCGCCACCCGCGATGCAGCATGGCAACACGCGCATCGGATCACGGGCGGCAAACGGAATTGCACCTTCGGAGATAAAGCACAGGCCCAACACCAGCGCTGCTTTACCGCCTTCCTGCTCGGACTTCTCGAACTTGCGACGCGCCAGTAATGTTGCCAGACCCATCGCCAGCGGTGGCACCATACCGGCCGCCATAATGGCCGCCATAGGGGCATATACCGACGAGCTCAGCAGCGCCACACCAAAAGCATAGGCCGCCTTGTTAACCGGACCGCCCATATCGGTACACATCATGGCACCGAGGATCGCCCCCAGCAGCACCGCATTGGCGGTACCCAGTGATTGCAGCCAGTGAGTCAGGCCTTCCATAATTTTCGCTACCGGCGTACCGACGATGAAAATCATGATCAAGCCGACAATCAGGCTGGCGACCAAGGGAATGATCAGGATCGGCTTCAGCGCTTCCATACTCTGCGGCAGACGCAGTTTGGTGCTGATAAATTTGGCCACATAGCCCGCCAGGAAACCGGCAATGATACCGCCGAGGAAACCGGCGCCGGTGCTGACGGCCAGCATGCCGCCAATTAACCCCGGCGTCAGGCCCGGACGGTCAGCGATCGAGAAGGCAATAAAACCGGCCAATACCGGCACCATCAGCGCAAAGGCTGAGCCGCCGCCGATCTGCATCAACGCCGCTGCCAGCGTGCCCTTGACTTCGAATGCCTTGATACCGAACACGAACGACAATGCGATACACAAACCACCCGCCACCACCATCGGCAGCATGTAAGACACGCCGGTCAACAGGTGACGATACGGGCCGGCGCTCTCTTTCTTCTTACCGGCGGTGGCCGGCGCACCGCTTTTTTGCGGTTGGAAAATCTCGGCCTCGGCCTGCGCCTTGTCCAGTTCCTGCGCCGTTTTTTTCAGCGCCAGGCCGGTAGAGGTACGGTACATCGGCTTGCCGGCAAACTTATCCAGATCCACTTCAATGTCCGCCGCCACGATCACCAGGTCGGCCGCCGCCACTTCTTCTGGCGTAATGGCATTGCCAGCGCCGACGGAGCCGCGGGTTTCAACTTTCACCCACCAGCCACGCTTTTTGGCTTCACTTTCAATGGCTTCGGCCGCCATAAAGGTATGGGCCACGCCGGTCGGGCAAGCGGTGATGGCCACGATACGTTTTTGACCGGCAGCTTTAGCCGGTTCGACGGCTGCCGCGGCCGGTGCCTGATAGGCTTTCGCTTCGGCCATCGCCTGCGCCAGGAAGGCTTCCGGCTCACGCACCGCATGCGCCACATCACCCACATAAACCCGTTTGCCGTTCAGCGCGGCGTCAGCAGGTACAGTTTGCCCTGCCACCACCACCAGTTCAGCGTCGACGGCTGACTCAACCAACGTCAGGCCGGTTTTCACCGCAGCAGCGCCAAGCATGCGTTTCGCCAGGTGACTACGTGCCTGCCCCAGCGAATTGTCTATCATCAGCAGTGTTTTCATTCTGCCTCCTGCTATTGATTAAAAGGTTTCAGATCGACACGCGCCATCATCGCGGCCAACTGTGGACGGTCGGTCACGCCAACGTTGCTCTGGCTTACCGCCAGCGCAGCCACGGCGGTGGCCAAACGCAAAGTGTGTTCACTGGATTCACGCATCAGCAGGCCGTAAATCAGGCCGCCGACCATCGAGTCGCCGGCACCCACGGTGCTGACCACTTCGCAGGCCGGTGGCTTGGCAATCCAGGCGCCGGACGCGTTGACCCACAGCGCGCCTTCGGCACCGAGGGAGATAACCACGTGGGCAATGCCCTGATCGCGCAGCGCATGCGCCGCTTCGACCACGTCAGCCAGCTGCGGCAACGGACGCCCGGCCCAAATTTCCAGTTCGCGGCGATTCGGTTTCACCAACCACGGCGCCGCTTTCAAGCCGGCAACCAGGGCTTCACGGCTGCTGTCGAAAATGATGCACGGGCACTGGGCGCGCAAACGGATCATCCAGTCGGTGAAAGCGTCGGGATCGACCCCCGCCGGCAGGCTGCCGCTGACCGCGACCATGTCGAACTGGCCCAGCCAGCTCAGGGAATCGGTCACGAAACGTTCCCAGTCCTGCCCGCTGACTTCAAAACCGGAGAAATTGAAATCGGTGACTTCACCGTCTTTTTCGGTCAGTTTGACGTTAATACGGGTGCGTCCCGGCACCACCTGGAAGCGGTTGGCAATGCCCAGATCGCTGAACAGCAGTTGGAAACCGTCCTGGTTGTCTTTTCCCAGGAAGCCGCCCACCGTCACATCAATACCCAGATCCTTCAGCACCTTGGCGACGTTGATGCCTTTCCCGGCGGCGTGAAGGCCGGCGGTTTTGACCAGGTTCACTTCACCGCGCTCGATCTCCGGGCAAAAGCCCACCAGATCGTAAGCCGGATTCAAGGTAATTGTTGCTACTCTTCTGCTCATGCTGCGCCCTCGCCCAGTCCTTCGTTAATCGCTTCACCGATCGCCTTCAGCGCCGTTTCAGCATCTTCACCTTTGGCGGTAAAACGCAGGTGATGTCCTTTTTTCACGCCCAACGCCACCACCTTCATCAGGCTACGTCCGTTGGCCGGTTTGCCACTGCCATCCAGGTTAGTGACGGTAATTTCACTGCTGAATTGCTTGATCACATTGACCAGCGCCGTGCCCGGACGGGCATGCAGGCCGTGTTCGTTACGGATCACGTACTCAGCGCTCAGCGTGGTGTTTTCTTCTTCCACCTCACTGGTCAGCAATGCCAACAGGGTGACGGCATCCGCGTTCAGCAAGCGTTCAGCTTTGTTCGCCAACAGCAGATCGCTGAGGTAATTCAGCACTGCCAGCGGCTGCTGGTCAGCCACCGACAGCGTCAGCAAGAGCGCAACCTGCTCGCCCTCTTCGTCAAACGGCTGCGCCGGACGGCTTACCGTAGCCGCGCTAGCCAAGTTGCCTTCGGTGCTGTCGCTTAGCCAAATGCCCTGCCCCAGATTCAGCGGCTTGCGGGTGATGACGTCGCTGACGAATTGAGCGTTAACCGCACCGATTTTCTGCAGGCGGCCCGCATTCAGCGCCTGCAGCGTCATCAGGCTGTCGGCGGCCACGTCTAGCGCAATCAAGGAAGCGTCGAACTTGAATTCCGCCGTCAGTTTTTCGCCCATCAACAAGCTGCGTAACTCTTCTGCCGAGGTGGTTTTCGCCAGCTGTTCGGCTACGCTGTCGTCGCTCAGAACGTGGGTCAACTGACGCAACAGCGCCAGGTGTTCATCGGAACGTGCGGCAATGCCGATCACTACGTAAGCAGTTTGGCCTTCGCCCCACTCGATACCCTGAGGGAACTGAAACACCTGCACGCCGGTGTTCAGCACCAGATCGCGGGTATCGGTAGTGCCATGCGGGATGGCGATACCGTTCCCAAGATAAGTGGAAGTTTGCAGCTCACGCTGCAACATGCCGTCCACGTAAGGCGCGCTGACGCAGCCGGCCTCGGTCAGTGCGGCAGCCACCTGACGGATGGCCTCCTGTTTGTTACTCGCGGTAGCACCCAGGTGAATATCTTGCTGTGACAACTGGAACATGATTCTCCTCTCCTGCTGAATTGAATCGTTTCAGCTTCGTTGGGAAAAAGGAGCGTTACCGGTACGACATTATCGCGCCCATAACGCTGAAACGTTTCAAGGAGTGTGTAAGCCCCCATGAGCGAAAGCAAGTTTTCTCAATTTTGACGTGATAGATTTTTGACCTTACGCACACTTTTCCCTTAGGGTTACCCGTCGCAGCGCTAAAATGACATACTGTGCTGAAATTTTGCTGACGGAGGGAAACATGACTGTAGTGGCGGGCGTAGGCGTAATCATTGTCAATGAACAAGGGGAAATTTTGCTGGGCAAACGCTGCGGTAAGCACGCCCCCTTCTGGTCCATCCCGGGCGGGCATCTGGATGCCGGCGAAACCTTTGAACAGTGCGCACAGCGCGAGATCGCCGAAGAGACCGGGCTGATCATCGCCCCACCGAGCTTTGTCGGCATCAGCAATAATCTGCAAACCTGGCGCGCCGAGGGAAAGCATACGGTTTCCATCTGTTTGCTGACGCCCCATCCTGGCGGGGAAGCCGAGCTGAAAGAACCGGAAAAATGTGCTGAATGGCGCTGGTGCCTGCCGGATGCATTACCTGAACCGCATTTTGAAGCCAGCCGTAATGCCATTCATCTGTGGCAGACGGGCCAAACTTACCTACCGGCAAAATAGCTGTTTTCAATCACGGTTTAGCTCTCCTTTCCGTGATCTCGCTCATAGTCTGATAAATCCACATGAAAAATGCGTTATATAATCCAGAATATAACGCTGAAAAATCCCCCGAACGACCATTTTTCTTCTAAAAATACCCCTATAGTATTAGATGACTTTACCAATAGTACCTATACTTCCTCAGGTATGTCGGCGCTCGTCCGGCACTTTTTTTTTGGCAAGGTTTTCCTTGGTATTTCATAATTATAAGCGGATTCAATATGACCAATAAACTCACTGGCTTGATAAAAAAGCACCGCTGGGGATGGCTGTGGATTTTGCTGCTCGGAATTATCCTCGGGGCAGCATTATTGGCGGGTACCGCCACCGTATTCCATAAAACCAGCGACACCGCCTTCTGCGTCTCCTGCCACACCATGCAACAACCGCTGGCCGAATATCAGGGCAGCGTTCACTTCCAAAATACCAAGGGCATTCGCGCTGAATGTGCCGACTGTCACGTTCCCCATGAGCCACTCGACTACCTGTGGACCAAAATCCGCGCGGTAAAAGACATTTATGGCGAGATGGTGGGCACCATCGATACGCCTGAGAAATACGAGGCGCACAAGCTGGCCATGGCGCAGTCGGTCTGGAAAACGCTCAAAGAAAACGACTCCGCCACCTGCCGCTCTTGCCACAGCTTTGACGCAATGGACATCACCGCCCAACGGCCTGAAGCGCGTATCCAGCATCCGGTGGCCATCAAGCAGGGTGAAACCTGTATCGACTGCCATAAAGGCGTCGCACATATCCTGCCGGACATGAGCGGTGCAGCCCAGGCCGGAGCCGCCGAGTTGGCGAAAGCCGCCGCTGAAACCTCGCCAACCGCCACCACGTTGTACACCATTGCCACAGAACCCTTCTTCCTCAAACCGGACGACAGCCACAATGCCGGCAACCTGATGCCATCCACCGAAGTGCAGGTGGTGAAACAGGAAGGCGACAAAGTGCTGGCCAACGTCACCGGCTGGCAGCAAGACGGTGTCGCTGAAGTGTTCTACGCCGCGCAGGGCAAGCGCATCCTCAGCGTGCTGCTGGGTGAAGACGCTCGCAAACTGCTGAAAACCGGCACCACCATGACCGATGCCGAAACCGGTCTGGTATGGCATCAGGTTTCTCTGCAAGTTTGGCTGCCGCGCAAACAACTGATCGACGATCAGCAAAAAATCTGGCGCTACACGGCAGATATGATGTCGGCCAACTGCACCGGTTGTCACGGCCTCACAGCCCTCGATCGCTTCAACGCCAACCAGTGGATCGGCGTAATTAAAGGTATGGCTCCACGCACTTCGCTGACGCAGGAACAGCTGCGCGTTCTGACACAGTACGTGCAGAAACACGCCAGTGACATGCAGCCAGCCGCACCAGCCAAGCTTTAAGGGAGAAGCGAAATGAGCAAATATCAACAACAAGCGTTAAAAATGAGCCGCCGCCGCTTCCTGACTGGCGCGACCGCGCTGGCCGCAGCACCGCTACTGGCGGGCCTGTGGCCCAAGTCAGCGTTGGCCCAGGCCATCAGCCAGGCGCTGCCGCAATTCGTCGTGTTGCGTCAGGCACAAAAAGGCATTTTGACCGGCGCGCACTGGGGCGCCTTCGAAGCCATCGTCCAGGACGGTAAAATGGTCGGCGTGCAGCCGGTCAAAGACGATCCTTATCCGAACGAACTGATCACCATGGCGCCCTATCAGGTGCACGCCGAAAACCGTATCAAATACCCGATGGTGCGCAAAAGTTGGCTGGAAGGCGGCCCTGGCAGCCGTACCGAACTGCGTGGTCGTGACGAGTGGGTACGCGTTAGTTGGGACAAGGCGATTGATTTGGTCTGTGGTGAGATCACCCGCTTGCAGAAAGACCATGGCCCGCAGTCCATTTATGCCGGTTCTTATGGCTGGAAAAGCGTCGGAATGCTGCATAACAGCCGCACGCTGCTGCAACGCCTGATGAACCTGACCGGCGGCTTCCTCGGTTACGCGGGCGACTACTCCACCGGTGCCGCGCAGGTGATCATGTCGCACGTGGTGGGCTCCATGGAGGTTTACGAACAGCAGACCGCCTGGCCGAACGTGATTGAAAACAGCCAACTGGTGGTGCTGTGGGGCTGTAACCCGATGATCACGCTGAAAAACAGCTGGAACGTCCCGGACCACTACGGCCAGACGGGCTTTGAGGCGCTGAAGAAGAAAGGTACCCGAGTGATCAGCATTGATCCGGTACACAACGACAGCGCCAAATTCGTCGATGCGCAGTGGATCGCTCCGCGTCCTTATACCGACGGCGCCATGCTGATCGGCATCGCCCACACGCTACTGACCGAGAAGCTGCATAACCCGGACTTCCTGAAAACCTACACCGCCGGTTTCGACAAGTTCCAGGCCTATCTGTTGGGTGAAACCGACGGTACGCCGAAAACTGCCGAATGGGCGGCCGATGTGTGCGGCGTCGATGCTGATGTGCTGCGTCAGTTAGCACGCGACATGGCGAAAAATCGCACCATGATCATGGGCGGCTGGGGGATCCAACGCCAGCATCATGGCGAACAGCAGCATTGGCTGTTGGTTACCGTGGCGGCGATGCTCGGCCAGATTGGCCTGCCGGGCGGCGGCTTCGGCTTCAGCTATCACTACTCCTCCGGCGGCAGCCCGACGGCGAAAGGCGGCATCATTTCCGGTATCTCTGCCGGTAACGCACCGAAGAACTCACCGGCACCGATCCCGGTGGCGCGCATCGCCGAATGCCTGACCAACCCGGGCAAGACAATTAATTTCAACGGCGCGCAGGTCACCTACCCCGAGGTGAAAATGGTGTATGTGGCGGGCGGCAACACCTTCCACCAGCATCAGGACACCAACAATCTGGTCAAGGCCTGGCAGCGGCCGGACACCATCGTGGTGAACGAACCTTATTGGACCGCCACCGCCAAGCATGCCGATATCGTTCTGCCGGCCACCACCAGCTACGAACGCAACGATCTCGAAATGGGCGGCGATTACTCACAGCTTTATGTGTTCCCGATGCACCAGTGCGTCGCGCCGCAGCATGAATCACGCAGCGATTTCGATATTTTCGCGGCCATGGCGGCTAAGCTGGGGGTGCAGGACGCCTTTACCGAAGGCAAAGATGAAACCCAATGGCTGAAAGGCATGTACGATGACATGAAAACTCAGGCACGTGCTGCACGGGTAGCCCTGCCACCGTTCGATATGTTCTGGGAGTCCAACAACTACGTGCGCTTCCCGGTGCCGGAGGCCAATACCCAATGGGTGCGTTTCGCCGACTATCGCGAAAACCCGCTGCTCAATCCACTGGGGACGCCATCCGGTAAAATCGAGATCTACTCCGACGCCATTGCCAAAATGAAGTATCAGGATTGCCCAGGCATTCCGACCTGGATGCCGCCGCATGAATGGTATCGCGGCCCGGAAGCGGTGAAATACCCGCTGTCGCTGAACACCGCGCACCCGATCAACCGCCTGCATTCGCAGCTCGACAACACGCCACTGCGCAAGAAATACGCGGTAGCCGATCGGGAAGCGATTGTGATCCACCCGCAGGACGCCCAGTCACGCGGCATTGCCAATGGCGATCTGGTGCGGGCCTTTAACGATCGGGGCCAGATCCTGGTGGGTGCGGTGGTGAGCGAAGACGTGCGCCCTGGCGTGGTGCGCATCAGCGAAGGTGCCTGGTTCGATCCGGCCGATCCGTCACAGCCGGGTTCGCTGTGCAAGAACGGCAACGTCAACTGCCTGACCTTCGACGTCGGCTCCTCCAGCCTGGCTCAGGGTAACTGCGGGCAAATGGCACAGCTTCAGATCGAGAAGTATCAGGGCGAGGTGCTGAAAAACACCGCGCACGACGTGCCGGCTGGCGCCTAACGTCGAAGTTTGTCATACCCAGGGCGATGGTGACATCGCCCTTTTTTTAGCCTGATGCAGGAAAGAACTTTTTACCATTAAGCAGAATGAAACCGGTTTTTGTTCTTTTTAAACAGGCGTATTATGCGCGCGACTCCCTCATTTACGGCTATTTGCTGACCTCTATGCCTACTTCAACTGCGGTAACGCGACGCTCGCCCGATCTGACCTCGCTGGCCTTTTTAGTGGTGGCGTTCCTCACCGGGATTGCCGGTGCGTTACAAACCCCAACGCTGAGCCTGTTCCTGGCAACCGAGGTGAAGGTGCGCCCTTCCATGGTTGGGTTATTTTTCACCGGCAGCGCGGTGATCGGCATCCTGGTCAGCCAGTTTCTGGCTCGCCGCTCAGATCAAAAAGGGGATCGCAAAACGCTGATCTTCCTCTGCTGCATGTTAGGGGCACTGGGCTGCGTACTGTTCGCCTGGAACCGTAATTATTATCTGTTGCTGGCAGTCGGCGTAATGCTGACCAGCTTCGGCTCCACCGCCAACCCGCAGATGTTCGCTCTGGCGCGCGAACACGCCGACCGCACCGGCCGCGAAGCGGTAATGTTCAGCTCTATCCTGCGGGCTCAGGTTTCTCTCGCCTGGGTTATTGGGCCGCCTATCGCCTTTGCGCTGGCATTGGGATTCGGTTTTAAGGTGATGTATCTGGCCGCCGCCGCAGCGTTTATCCTGTGTGGCGTGCTGGTGTGGAAAATGCTGCCGTCGATGCGTAAAACGCCGGTAGCTTCCAGCACTACGCTGGAAGCTCCGCGGAAAAATCGCCGCGATACGCTGCTGCTGTTTTTAGCCTGCACCTTTATGTGGACCGCCAACAGCATGTATTTAATCAATATGCCGCTGTATATGGTGCATGAGCTGCAACTGCCGGAAAGGTTGGCCGGAATATTGATGGGGACGGCGGCCGGGCTGGAGATACCAACCATGTTGCTGGCCGGCATGGTGGCGAAACGCTTCGGTAAACGTTTCCTGATGCGTTGCGCGGTGGCGGCGGGCCTGCTGTTTTACTTCGGGTTACTGTTTATCACCGGTACCTGGCAACTGATTGCCCTGCAATTGCTCAACGCGGCGTTTATTGGCGTGCTGGCAGGCATTGGTATGCTCTATTTTCAAGATTTGATGCCCGGTCAGGCCGGGGCGGCAACCACTTTGTTTACCAACACTACGCGCGTGGGCTGGATTTTTGCCGGTTCAATCGCCGGCGTGGTGGCAGAGGTCTGGAACTATCACGCGGTGTTTTATTCCGCGTTGGCGATGGTGGTCGGCGCGGTGCTGTGCCTGTGGAAACTGAAAGACGCTTAAGGTGCAGTATCCGCTTCCAGCTTGATCAGATAGACCAATGCCTGGTCGCGGTGGTCATGGCACATTTCGCGGCTGGCCTGCAGGCTGCCGCAGACCTTGGGCCGCAGCGGTGAATGAAACAGACCGCAACGCAGCTGCTCGCTCAGATGAATGCAGCGGGTGTTGGCGGGCTTGCCGTTAGGCATGCCGGGGATCGGGCTGGATATTGAAGGCGCAATACAACAGGCGCCACAGTCGGTACGACAGTCCATCAGCGAGTCTCCCGGTGGGCTGGCGGAATTGAAGCGCGACAATATCAGTCGCGCTCATCGGCCGCCAGCATAATCCGTGTTGGCGCGCGAATCTTTACATCTCGCGTTTTAAATCGTGAATCGCCCCGTTTTCTCACCCGCCCGCAAATTGCCATAAGCTCCCCTTCCGCCGCCAATTAATGCATGAAACAAGCGCATTAGCGGCTTTACATGCGCTAACCGCACATGTACCATTGAGCTAGTACAAAAGAATCCACGGCCGACGAGGCCAATCAGGAGCAAAAATGTCCGCGGACACCATCCAGAAGCTTTCCCGCCCTTCAGTGCTTGGCGGCGCGATGATCATTGCAGGCACCGCCGTCGGCGCCGGCATGTTCTCCATTCCCATCGTCACTTCTGGCGTGTGGTTCAGCGGCTCCGTCGCGCTGCTGGTTTATACCTGGGCCTGCATGCTGATTTCCGGCCTGATGATCCTGGAGGCCGCCCTGCACTACCCAAGCGGCGCCAGCTTCCACACCATCGTCAAAGATCTGCTGGGTAAAGGCTGGAACGCCATTAACGGTATTTCCATCGCCTTTGTCCTGTACATCCTCACCTATGCCTATATCTCCGCCGGTGGCTCTATTATCGCCCATACGCTGGAAGGTATCGTCGGCGTCGGGCAGTCCACCGCCGGGTTGGTGTTTGCCGTGGTAGTGGCGTTTATCGTGTGGCTCTCCACACGCGCCGTTGATCGCCTGAGCACGATCCTGATCGGCGGTATGGTGATCACCTTTGTGATGTCGGTGGGCGACATGTTCACGCATGTGCAGCCGGCAGTACTGTTCAACCGCGGTGACGACCAGGCCAGCTATCTGCCTTACGCCCTGGCGGCGCTGCCTTATCTGCTGACCTCCTTCGGTTACCACGGCAACGTGCCGGGACTGGTGAAGTACTACCACAAAGACAGCGGCGCAGTCGTGCGCAGCCTGGTGTACGGCACCCTGCTGGCGCTGGCGATCTATATCCTGTGGCAGTATGTGATTCAGGGCAACATCGCCCGCGATGCCTTCAAACAGGTGATTGCCGAAGGCGGCAACATTGGCAGCCTGCTCAAGCAGATGGGCAACGTTACCAGCAGCCAGACCGTCGGCCAGCTACTGAACGCCTTCTCTTATATGGCGCTGGCGAGCTCATTCCTGGGGGTGTCGCTGGGGTTGTTCGATTACCTGGCAGACTTCTTCAAATTCAGCGATGACACCGTCGGACGCAGCAAAACCGCGCTGGTGACCTTCGCCCCGCCGACCATTGCCGCCCTGCTGTTCCCGAACGGCTTCCTTTACGCCATCGGCTTCGCCGGCCTGGCCGCCACCGTTTGGGCGGTAATAGTGCCGGCCATGATGGCGCGTGCCAGCCGCCGCCGCTTTACCGAAGCGCAATATCGCGCTCCCGGTGGCTACGGCATGATCCTGTTCATCATTCTGTTCGGGGTGATCAACGCCGTCGCGCACGTGTTGGCATTGCTGGGTCTGTTACCGGTGTTCCAGTAATACCGTAGGGGATGGCGGCCGCCGTCCCCTTAGTCTGATGACAAACACCCGAAAAACGTGGTTTTCGGATGTTTGAGGTAAATCAGAAGACACCATCCTGTGTTTTTATTTGCCCCCAGAACAGAACTTTTAACTGCAAAGGACGTTGTCAGCAATTTGAGGGGATGGCGGCCGCCGTCCCCTTTTTCTGTCACTGTTTTTGCTCGATCTGCTTGCCTGAAATCAGCGGCGCGAGTAACTTGTCGCAACTTCCCAAATACTCTTCATTGCAGGTTATTTTATATGGCAAAAGCTAACGAAATTAAGCGCGGCATGGCGATCAACTACAACGGCAAACTGCTGCTGGTGAAAGACATTGATGTGCAAAGCCCAAGCGCGCGCGGCGCCAGCACCTTGTACAAAATGCGCTTCTCCGACGTCCGCACCGGGCTGAAGGTTGAAGAGCGTTTCAAGGGCGACGATATTCTGGACACCATTAGCCTGTCACGCCGCAAGGTGAACTTCTCTTATATCGACGGCGAAGAATACGTGTTTATGGATGACGAGGATTACACCCCGTATATCTTTAAGAAAGACCAGATCGAAGATGAACTGCTGTTTATTCCCGAAGGCGGTCTGCCGGGCATGCAGGTACTGACCCTGGATGGCCAGGTGTTGGCGCTGGAACTGCCGCAGACCGTGGACATGGAAATTGTCGACACCGCACCGGGCATCAAAGGTGCCTCTGCCAGTGCCCGCAACAAGCCGGCCACCATGGCGACTGGCCTGACCATTCAGGTACCGGAATACCTCAGCGCCGGTGACAAAATCCGCATTCATATTGCCGAGCGCCGCTACATGAGCCGCGCTGACTAGTCGATATTCTGGGGCCAATGTGGCCCCTTTTTAATGGCTTAGAGCAAATCCGGGAAGAAGCGGCGTTTAAGCGCCAGCTCCACCCCGCGCAGTTCCGCCAACCCCTTCAAACGACCAATCGCCGAGTAGCCCGGGTTGGTTTTTTTCTTCAGATCGTCCAGCATCTGGTGCCCATGGTCGGGACGCATCGGGATCGGCCGGCGATCGCCTGCCTGATGGCGCCGTTGCTCCTCAGTGAGGATCGCCTCGATCACCGCCACCATGTCCACGTCGCCTTGCAGATGCGCCCCCTCGTGGAAACTTTTCGGGTTTTCTTCGCGACAGGTAGCACGTAAATGGGTGAAGTGGATGCGATCGCCGAAGGTTTCGATCATCCGTACCAGATCGTTATCCGCCCGTACGCCGTAAGAGCCGGTGCACATGGTGAAGCCGTTATACCGGCTGTCGACCGTTTGCTTGAACCACTGCATATCCTCAATGGTAGAGACGATGCGCGGCAACCCCAAAATCGGCCGCGGCGGATCGTCCGGATGCACCGCCAAACGCACGCCAACCTCCTCCGCCACCGGCACAATGGCGCGCAGGAACACCGCCATATTCTCTCGCAGCTGCGCCTTGTCGATCCCATCGTACTCCGCCAGGCGGGCGCGGAATTGATCGAGGGTATAGCCCTCTTCGGCCCCCGGTAATCCGGCGATAATATTGCCGGTTAGCTTGGCAACCTCCGCATCGTTCATCGCGGAAAAATAGGTTGCAGCCTGCTCCTGTTCTTGCGGCGTGTAATCCTGCTCTGCGCCAGCGCGTTGCAGGATATGCAGATCAAAAGCCGCGAAGGCGGTCTGATCGAAACGCAACGCTTTCGACCCGTCCGGCAGTAAATACTCCAGATCGGTGCGCGTCCAGTCCAGGATCGGCATAAAGTTGTAGCACACGGTGTCGATGCCGCAGGCCGCGAGGTTACGCAGCGATTGCTGATAGTTAGCGATATGCTGCCGGTAATGGCCGCTGTGGGTTTTGATCTCCTCATGCACCGGGATACTTTCCACTACCGACCACACCAAGCCTTTCTCCGCCAATAGGGCCTGACGAGCCTTGATCTCTTCGACCGGCCACACCTCGCCATTCGGGATATGGTGCAAGGCGGTGACGACGCCAGTGGCGCCGGCCTGGCGCACATCATCAAGAGAGACCGGATCGTTCGGCCCGTACCAACGCCATGTTTGTTCCATTATTTATCCTTGTAAAAATTGCCCAGTATCGCGGAAGTGATAAAGATCGCCCTGCTTCGGCCATCTTGTTATACCAAAATAAAATAGATATCGGTTATCTTTCACCTTACTCTTTCGCCAATTGCTGTCAAAAGTGAAACCGTGATTGGTTGATCCACTTCACGGATCTGGCTTATTTTGCACGCGTGCATGTAATTAGTGCGCTTACAGCCTTACACTGGCAGCAGAAAATTCGTGCATCCCCGGCAGAAGGAGCGCCGTATTCTGCACAAAAAAACTGGTCTGATAACTTTTAAAGTTAACCGCCAACACCTTTACTCAGCCTTGGAGCTTTGCATGAAAACTATCGCCAACACGTCGCTTCCGGATGCCGTCCAGCAGCCAGGTTACGATCGCAGCGCATTACAGAGCCGCATGGTGCACATTGGTTTTGGTGCCTTTCACCGTGCCCACCAGGCGCTACTGACCGATCGAGTGTTGAATCGTCAGGGCGGCGACTGGGGGATCTGCGAAATCAGCCTGTTCGGCGGTGATAATTTGTTCCGGACGCTGCGCCAGCAGGACCATCTTTACAGCGTGCTGGAAAAAGGCGCGGCGAGTAATCAGGCTATCGTGATCGGTGCGGTGTATGAGAGCGTACACCGCAAGCTGGAAGGGATTGGCGCCGTATTGGAAAAGCTGGCGGAGCCACAGGTGGCGATTGTCTCGATGACCATTACCGAAAAAGGCTATTGCATTGAACCCGGCAGTGGAAAACTGGATCTTCAACATCAGGCGATCCGCGCCGATCTGGCGAATCCCGGCGAGCCTTCCACCGTGCCGGGCATACTGGTGGAAGCGCTGTGCCTGCGTCTGGAACGTGGGCTGCCCGCCTTTACCCTACTCTCTTGCGACAACATCCCGGAAAACGGCCACGTGTTGCGTAACGCGATCGTCGGTTTGGCTCAAGCGCGCGACGGCGCGCTGGCCGACTGGATTGCCCGCGAGGTGAGCTTCCCCAGCACCATGGTAGACCGTATCGTCCCAGCCGCTACGCCAGAGACGCTGGATGAAGTGGCCGAGGCGCTCGGTGGCGTTCGTGATGAATGCGCCATCGCCTGCGAACCCTTTATCCAGTGGGTCGTTGAGGATAACTTTGTCGCCGGCCGCCCGGCCTGGGAACGGGCCGGTGCGCAGTTGGTCAATGACGTGCTGCCTTTTGAGCAGATGAAACTGCGCATGCTGAACGGCAGCCACTCTTTCCTGGCCTATCTCGGGTATCTTGGGGGTTATCAATACATCAACGACTGTATGGGCGATGAGTCTTATCGCCGCGCCGCACTCCACCTGATGCTGGCCGAACAGGCGCCGACGCTGAACGTTAGCGGCATCGATTTGCCCGCCTATGCAGCACAGCTGATTGAGCGCTACAGCAACCCGGCGTTACAACACCGTACCTGGCAAATCGCCATGGACGGCACGCAAAAATTACCGCAGCGTATGCTGGACTCGGTGCGTTGGCATCTGCAGCATGGCGGCAGCTATGCCGGTCTGGCTCTCGGGGTGGCGGGCTGGATGCGCTATGTCGGCGGCGTGGATGATGCCGGGCAGCCAATAGACATCCGCGATCCGTTACTGGCTACGCTGCAACAGACTGTGGCTTCAACGCCGGATGATGAACAACGGGTAAAAGGCCTGTTGGGGCTAACGGCTATTTTTGGTGAGCAGTTGGCGGCCAACGAGGAATTTGTCACGGCGGTCACCCGCGCCTACTTGTCATTACGCGATCGCGGTGCGCGTCAAACGGTGCAAAACTGGGTGTCGACTCAGTTGGCTTAGCCATTGAACAAGAAGTAAAACGGGGAAAATGACGATGCCGGATATCATCCGGCATCGCCGAACGACTTAACGATAAACTACCGTCATCACTGCAAGTTTTTTCTGTTGATCCACCCACTTCATTTCGGTCGAACCTAAATTCAGCGGCAGTTCTTTGCGTGTAGCATCAAATTTCGACAGGGCCTGTTGGTCTTGATAGTGCTGCCCATTTCGGTAACATTGCGTATTGGCCGTTGAAGCGGTAACTTTCACCGTACAGGGGCTTTCCACAATAGATCCGACAAAACGAATAACTCCGCCAGTGGTTCCTGCATGACTTACTGCCGTCCATGAAAACAACATTCCTGCGATCAAAAATAACCGAAAGACATTCATGGCAACCTCATTTTTTGTTAAGCCAATTTAAACATAGAGGATCTTCTTAGGAATAATCGCAAGGTAAGGGCATTTATTTGGCGGGTAATCGGGCAATTAACAAAGTTAAAACAAGCTACTAACAACTATTTCCCTTAGGTAATATCCGGTTTTTGCTAGGATTTTTCCTAATAATGACCGCCATTTGGTTGCTTTAAAATGACGTATCGCAATCTGTCGGATTTGTGACTTAACGCAGGGAGAGCAGCGCCATCCTGCCTGGTGAAGTAGAATGGCCAAACTATTGCCCCTTAAATTCATTAACATCAGGAATAATTAATGACTAAAACTAACCTGATCACCGGTTTTCTCGGCAGCGGCAAAACCACCACCATCCGTCATTTGCTGGCTAACAAGCCGGAACATGAACGCTGGGCGGTGCTGGTGAATGAGTTCGGTGAAATTGGCATCGACGGCGCGCTGCTGGCTGACAGCGGGGCAGTGTTGAAGGAGATCCCTGGTGGCTGCATGTGTTGCGTGAACGGGCTGCCGATGCAGGTCGGGCTGAACATGTTACTGCAACAAAACAAGCCTGATCGCTTGCTGATCGAACCCACCGGGCTCGGTCATCCGAAACAGATCCTGTCATTGCTGACGCAAGACAGTTACGCCGGTTGGATCGATCTGCAGGCCACGCTGTGCCTGTTGGATGCGCGTCAACTCAGCGAACCGCGCTACCGCGACAACGAAAACTTCCGCGATCAACTGGCGGCCGCCGATATTATTCTGGCCAGCAAAAGCGACACCTATCAGCCGCAAGATCTGATGGCCCTGCAACAATGGATGGAACAGGATGGCCACCAGCGTCCGCTTTATCATATTGAACGCGGTCAGGTCGATGTCGCGTGGCTCGACCAACCTCGCACTAATCGTACAGAATTACCCGATGCACAACATCATCATAGTCATGCCAAAACGCAGGGCCTGGCCGCATTGCGACTGCCGGAAACTTCCCGCTGGCGTCGAGCGCTCAACCAGGGCCAGGGTTTTAACAGCTGTGGTTGGATTTTTGACGCCGACACGGTGTTCGACACCGTTGGCATTATGGAGTGGATACGTCTGGCGCCGGTCGAACGCGCCAAAGGTGTGGTACGTATTGCTGAAGGTACACTTTTAATCAACCGTCAGGGGCAAGATCTCAATATCGAAACGCGCCCTGTTACACCGCTGGACAGCCGAATTGAACTGATTCACAGCGAGAATGCGGACTGGAACGCGTTGCAATCCAAGCTGTTTAGTATTCGTTTAAGTTGAGATCTTTACCGTTAATGCCCTTTTACTCTTTAGACAGACTACAGGTTATGCCATGACTCGCCGCAACTTACCCCTCATCATTTTCTTCAATATATTGGGCATTGTGCTGTTCTTGTCCTGGTTCCTGCCGGCGAATCACGGTTATTGGTTTACTCTGGATTCGGAAATTTTCTTCTTCTTTAATCGTCATCTGGCTACCGATCCCGGTTTTTTACATCTGGTGGCTATCACCAATAACCGCGCCTTTGACGTCATTTCGCTGCTGGCCATGGGGTTGTTGTACCTGTGCTTTTACCTGCAGCAGGATGGCGCCGGCCGTCGCCGCTTGTTGATTACCGGCGTTGTTATGCTGCTGACCGCCGTGGTGCTGAACCAACTTGGGCATTTACTGCCGGTCAAACACCCTAGCCCGTCGCTGAGCTTTGAGAATATCAACCGCGTCAGCGAACTGACCGGTATTCCGACTAAAGACGCCTCAGGCGACAGCTTCCCCGGCGATCACGGCATGATGCTGATGATATTTTCCTGCTTTATGTTGCGTTACTTCAACCGTCGCGCATTCGCCGTCGCGCTGCTGATTACGGTGGTATTTTCATTGCCGCGCGTGATGATTGGTGCCCACTGGTTTACCGATATTGCCGTCGGCTCGCTGTCGGTGGTGCTGGTTGGCGCCAGTTGGTGTCTGATGACGCCGTTTAGCGATGTGCTGATCCGGGGTCTGAATCGCCTGCTACCCGGTAAACACCGTCCAGCATAGTCATAACCAATAGTTATGATCCCCAGGAGGCCCGCCGGCCTCCTGATTATTTCCCCACCGCATTTCGTTTATTTCCCCATCAGCGCGTTAACGCTTTCGCCACCTGATTTCACGCAAAACCAACACAACGGACAATCAGCGTTTTTTATATGAAGATTTACATTATGTTACATCACAAATTCATATAAAAAAGGGTGGAAAAAGGCTCGCAATCCCCAATTCGTTACGGTAATCTCGGATGCGTTTGTGCCTGGTTTAACCTGACTCAGCTTCAAATCCACTAAAAATGTGCGTTCCAGCACGTTTTCAGAGGTAACTGATTGTCGTTAAAACAGCTGCAGATTAGTCTCGTTCCGTTTGGCATTTTTCAGGTAGCGACTGACGTCGTTAAGGACTTCAAGGGAAAACAATAACAATGGTCAAATCTCAACCGTTTCTGAGATATTTTTTGCGGGTAGTACCTGCAATTGCCGCAGCGGTAATGCTCTCCGCGTGCAGCACGACTCACACTTCGAACTTGAATAACGCACAAACTGAGATGCGTGCAGTTAATGACAAAGACGGTCTTTTACTGCAAGCCTCTCAGGATGAATTCGAAGCAATGGTCCGTAACGTTGACGTCAAGTCAAAGATTATGGATCAGTATGCAGACTGGAAAGGCGTTCGCTACCGTTTAGGCGGTGAAACCAAGCGCGGCATCGATTGCTCAGCGTTTGTACAGCGTACTTTCCGCGAACAGTTTGGCATGGACTTACCGCGTTCGACCTACGAACAGGAAGACATGGGCAAGAAAATCTTGCGCACCAAACTGCGTCCTGGCGATCTGGTGCTGTTCCGCGCCGGCTCAACCGGGCGCCACGTCGGCATTTATTTAGGTAACGATCAATTCGTTCATGCCTCTACCAGCAACGGCGTGATGATTTCGAAACTGAGCGATAACTACTGGAATAAACGTTATCGCGAAGCCCGCCGGGTGCTTACCAGCAGTTGACGGCGCATGACCTGATTGTCCTGAATACCAAACGAGCGATAGAACGCTGCCTTCGGGCAGCGTTTTTTTTTGCACCGCTGTCTGCTCCGGATTGAGATCTTATTATCCGTTCGCAGCGCTTTGCCCCTACCCCAGTATTTCGCGATATTATTTGTAGGAAACTACGCACCGATGAAAAACTCACCTATTATCGTCAAATGGGATAATGGTAGTCATGCCTGATTTAAACGATTAACAACCGTTAAATAATCGATGAATAATGACTGCAACAGCGCCGTTGGGATATATTACGCAGTCACTCTATAACAAAAACAAATTGATACGCCGTGCTCAGGGGGCAGGTTTATGGGCTTGAAAAGGGCATTTGCACGCCACGTCTCTCACAGACGACGCAGTTTGGCTAAAAGCGCCATCGTAGCCCTGGTCTTTTTTATCCTGTTCATGGCGATTACACTCTCTCTGATTGACCACCAGCGCACGCAATATCAACATCGGGTCGAGCAACGCACACAAAAATTCACAGCCGATACGCTTAATGATCTGACAACCATCATGCAGCAGTTAATGCCGCTGATTGACCGCCCCTGTTCTGCCAGCCAACCGGATATTACTTACCAGGCCGCTTTCCATTCCGGCGTACGCACTTTTATGCTGGTAAAAAATGGCTTTGCCTATTGCTCTTCGGCCACCGGCGAAATGATGCTGGCGCTGAAAAACATCTATCCGGAGATTGACCCACATCAGTCGTTGGATCTCAAATTGCAGCAGGGAACGCCGCTGGTACCGGGGAAACCGGCAGTAGCCGTCTGGTTACGTCAACCTGGAAAAGAAGACACCGGTGTGCTGGCGACGCTGGATATCGCGCTTATGCCCTATCAGTTGTTTACCTCTCGCCCGGAGCGGGCACCGGCGATTGCTATTATCCTGGGCGATCGTGCGCTGACCAGCTTTAGTCCGAATTTAATGCCGGTGAACCAGTTACCGAACGAGAAAGCCGATCGCATCTCTATCGCCGGCACGCCGATGACCATTCTGTTTTATAACCAAAAGCTGACGCCCAACGATATTCGTCTGACCCTGATGGGCAGTCTGGTACTGTCATTAATGATCGGCGTGCTCTGTTATTACATGCTGTTGCTGCGCCAGAGCCCGGAACGCGCCCTGATGCGCGGTATCAAACGCAACGAATTCTTTATCGAATATCAGCCGGTGTTCCATACCCAAAGCGGCACCATCGGCGGACTGGAAGCCTTGATCCGCTGGCAGCATCCGATTGAAGGCCGCATCCCGCCGGATCTGTTTATTCCCTATGCCGAAAGCGAAGGGCTGATTGTGCCGCTAACGCGCCATCTGTTCCGCCTGATTGCCGAAGATGCACCCAAGCTGGCGACGGCGCTACCGCAGGGGGCCAAGCTCGGTCTGAACATCTCCCCTTCCCATCTTAGCGCCCCCTCCTTCCATCACGACGTGTATGAATTGCTGGCGCAACTGCCGGGCGATTACTTTACGTTGGTCTTTGAGATTACCGAGCGCGGCATGGTGGAAGAAGGCAATGCGCTGGCGGAGTTCGACTGGCTGCACCAGCAGGGCATCGAGATCGCCATTGATGATTTCGGTACCGGCCACAGCGCGCTGATCTATCTGGAACGCTTTAGCATGGATTATCTGAAAATAGATCGTGGTTTCGTTAACTCCATCGGCCAGGACACGGTCACCGCCCCGGTCCTGGATGCGGTGATTTCGCTGGCGAAAAAGCTGAAAATGCAAACCGTAGCGGAAGGCGTAGAAACCGCAGAACAGGTGAGCTTTCTGCAGGAACAGGACGTGAATTTCATGCAGGGATATTATTACAGCAGACCACTGAGCATCGACAACTTCGTGGCCTTCTGCAATGCCCATACCGTGATGGATCATCAGGCGCTAAAGGGCTGATCTTTTAACTTCTTTACCCTGCGGCGCGGCGGCAAATGTTATGCTGGCCGCAGGCTTAATTGACTTTACAGCAGGAGCTTACCGTCAAGATGTCCGTGCGCGTTTTTGCTGCCCTGGTGCTCTCAGCACTGAGTTTCGGTCTGCAGGCTGAAACCCTCAATGAAAGCTATGCTTTCGCCCAGCTCGGTGAGCCCAAGTACTCCACCGATTTTAGCCATTACGACTACGTTAACCCGGCGGCGCCCAAAGGTGGCGATGTGCGGCTGGCAGCGATCGGCACCTATGATAACTTCAACCGCTACGCCCCCCGCGGCGTACCCGGCGAACGCACCGACGCATTGTATGACTCTCTGTTTACTACCTCGGACGATGAAATAGGCAGCTACTACCCGCTGATTGCCGAATCTGCCCGCTTCCCGGCCGACATGCGCTGGGTAGAGATCGATATCAACGCCCGCGCCCGCTTCCACGATAGCACGCCCATCACCGCCGCCGACGTGGCCTTCACCTTTAACAAGTTTATGACCGAGGGCGTACCGCAGTTTCGCGTCGCTTACAAAGGTATTACGGTCAAGGCTATCTCACGTCTGACGGTTCGTATCGAATTCCCGCAGCCGGATAAAGACAAACTGCTGGGGCTGTTTAGTCTCCCCATATTGCCGCAAAGCTTCTGGAAAGATCACAAGTTGAATGAACCCCTGAGCACGCCGCCGCTCAGCAGCGGGCCGTACAAGATTGCCAGCTACCGCCTAGGCCAATATATTACCTATCAGCGCGTGCGAGATTATTGGGCGGCTAACCTGCCGGTTAACCGTGGCCGTTTTAACTTCGACAGCATCCGCTACGACTACTACCTGGACGATAAAGTTGCGCTGGAAGCCTTTAAGGCCGGTGCCTATGACTTCCGCATTGAAGGCTCGCCAAAAAACTGGGCAACCCAGTACCAGGGGGGCAATTTCGCCCGCAACTATATAATCAAACAGGACGAAACCAACCAGTCGGCGCAAAATACCCGCTGGATGGCCTTCAACATGAGACGCCCGCTGTTTGCCGACCCCAAGGTTCGCGAGGCGATCACACTGGCGTTTGATTTTGACTGGATGAACAAGGCGCTGTATTACAATGCCTATCAACGCACCAACAGCTATTTCCAAAATACGCCTTACGCCGCCAGCGGTTATCCTGACGCGGCTGAATTGGCGCTGCTGGCACCGCTGAAGGGCAAGGTACCGGCGGAAGTCTTCACCAGTATCTACCAGCCACCGTCCTCCGACGGCAGCGGCAACGATCGCCAGAACCTGCTGAAAGCCACGCAGTTGCTGAACCAGGCCGGCTGGGAAGTGAAAAACCAGCGGTTGGTGAACAGCAAAACCGGCCAACCCTTCAGCTTCGAACTGATGCTGCTGAGCGGCAGCAACTTCCAGTACGTATTGCCGTTCCAGCACAACCTGAAACGGCTGGGCATTGATATGCAGATCCGTGAGATCGACATATCCCAGTTCACTAAGCGTATGCGAGACGGTGATTTCGACATGATGCCGACGGTCTATTTGGCTATGCCCTTCCCAAGCTCCAGCCTTGAGACGCTTTGGGATTCCAAATACATCAACTCCAGTTGGAATACCCCCGGCGTCACCGATCCGGCCGTCGACAGCCTGGTCAGGCAGATCGCCGCGCACCAGGGCGACGAGAAAGCCCTGCTGCCGCTGGGCAGGGCGTTGGATCGGGTACTGACCTGGAACAGGTACATGCTGCCGATGTGGTATTCCAATCACGATCGCTACGCGTACTGGGACAAATTCTCCACGCCGCCTATCCGCCCGGCCTATGTGATCGGCTTCGATAACTGGTGGTTTGACGTCAATAAGGCGGCGCGTTTGCCGACTCAACAACAATAAGGAATCTGCGATGGCGGCTTATTTAATTCGCAGACTGCTGCTGATTATCCCCACCCTGTGGGCGATCATCACCATTAACTTTTTTATCGTGCAAATTGCACCCGGTGGCCCGGTCGATCAGGCCATCGCCACTATCGAAATGGGCCAGAGCGGCGGCTTCGGCGGCGGCGGAATAGGCGACGGTCTGGGACATGCGCGCACCGGCGTTGCCAGTGCCACGGACAGTCAATACCGCGGCTCCCGCGGGTTGGATCCGGAAGTGATCGCCGAAATCACCAAACGCTATGGCTTCGACAAGCCGCTGCACGAGCGCTATTTCACCATGTTGTGGAATTACATGCGCCTCGACTTCGGCGACAGCCTGTTCCGCGGCGCGTCGGTGATGCAACTGGTCGGTCATAGCCTGCCAGTCTCTATTACGCTGGGGCTGTGGAGTACGCTGATCATTTACCTGGTGTCGATCCCGCTAGGGATCCGCAAAGCCGTACATAACGGCAGCGCCTTCGACACCTGGAGCAGCACCCTGATTATCATCGGTTACGCCATTCCCGCTTTTCTGTTCGCCATTCTGATGATTGTGCTGTTCGCCGGTGGCAGCTATCTCGACTGGTTCCCGCTGCGTGGTCTGGTTTCCAGCAATTTCGATACCCTGCCGTGGTACAGCAAAATCACCGACTACCTGTGGCATATCACCCTGCCCGTTCTGGCGACGGTGATTGGCGGTTTCGCAACCCTGACCATGCTGACCAAGAATTCGTTCCTCGACGAGATCCGCAAACAGTACGTGGTTACCGCCCGCGCCAAAGGGTTGGACGAGAACAAAATCCTTTATCGCCACGTGTTTCGCAATGCCATGCTGCTGGTGATCGCCGGCTTCCCGGCGACCTTTGTCAGCATGTTTTTTACCGGTTCTTTACTGATCGAGGTGATGTTCTCGCTTAACGGGCTGGGCCTGTTGGGCTATGACGCCACGCTGCAGCGCGATTATCCGGTGATGTTCGGCACGTTGTATATCTTCACCCTGATCGGCCTGCTGTTGAATATTCTTAGCGATATCACCTATACCCTGGTCGATCCGCGTATTGATTTCGAGGCCCGCCAATGAGCCGCTTAAGCCCAATTAACCAGGCGCGCTGGGCACGTTTTCGCAGCAACCGCCGCGGCTACTGGTCGCTGTGGATTTTTCTGGTGCTGTTTGTCCTCAGCCTGGGGGCCAACCTGATCGCCAATGACAGGCCACTGCTGGTGCGCTACGAAGGGCGCCTGTATCTGCCGTTCATCATCGACTACAGCGAGACCACCTTCGGCGGCGAGCTGAACACCGCCACCGACTATCAGGATCCCTTCGTAAAAAAACAGATCGACAGCCACGGCTGGGCGGTTTGGCCGCCGATCCGCTTCAGTTACGACACCATCAATTTCGCTACTGAAGTGCCCTTCCCCTCCGCGCCTTCACGCCACAATCTGTTGGGCACCGACGGTAACGGCAGCGACGTGCTGGCCCGCGTGCTGTATGGCTTTCGTATTTCGATGCTGTTCGGGCTGGCGTTGACGCTGTTTTCCAGCGTGATTGGCGTTTGCGTCGGTGCCGTACAGGGCTACTACGGCGGGCGCATAGACCTGTGGGGCCAGCGCTTTATCGAGGTGTGGTCGGGCATGCCGACGCTGTTTTTGATCATTTTGTTGTCGAGCATCGTACAACCCAATTTCTGGTGGCTGCTCGGCATCACCATTTTATTCGGCTGGATGAGCCTGGTGGGCGTGGTACGCGCCGAGTTCTTGCGTACCCGCAACTACGACTATATCCGCGCCGCACGCGCCATGGGGGTGCAGGATCGGGTCATTATGTATCGCCATATGCTGCCCAATGCGATGGTGGCGATGCTGACTTTCTTGCCGTTTATTCTGTGCGGCTCCATCACGACCCTGACCTCGCTCGACTTCCTCGGCTTCGGCCTGCCGATAGGTTCCCCGTCGCTCGGCGAACTGCTGCTGCAGGGCAAGAACAACCTTCAGGCGCCGTGGCTCGGCATCACCGCTTTCCTGGTGCTGGCGGTGCTGCTGTCTTTACTCATCTTTATCGGCGAAGCGGTACGCGACGCCTTTGACCCCAGCAAGGCGCATTAATATGGCTAGCACTCCTCTGCTTTCAATTCAGGATCTCGGCGTGGCTTTTCGTCAGGGAGAGGTATTGAACCCGGTGGTCAATGGCCTTTCGCTGCAGATCGAAAAGGCAGAGACGCTGGCGTTGGTGGGTGAGTCCGGTTCAGGCAAAAGCGTCACTGCGCTGTCGATATTACGCCTGCTGCCCTCGCCTCCGGTGGTCTATACCGCCGGCGATATCCAGTTCAACGGCAATTCGCTGCTGCATGCGCCAGAGGCCGAGCTGCGCAAGGTGCGCGGCAACCAGATTTCGATGATTTTCCAGGAGCCGATGGTGTCGCTCAATCCGCTGCACACCATTGAAAAACAGCTGGCCGAAGTACTGGCGCTGCATCGCGGCATGCGGCGCGACGTCGCACGCGGCGAGATCATCCAATGCCTGGATCGCGTCGGTATCCGCAATGCCAAAGGACGGTTGAAAGACTATCCGCATCAGCTTTCCGGCGGCGAGCGGCAGCGGGTGATGATCGCCATGGCGGTGCTGACCCAGCCCAAATTGCTGATCGCGGATGAACCCACCACCGCGCTTGATGTGACTATCCAGGCGCAAATTCTACTGCTGCTGAAGGAGCTGAAGCAGGAAATGGGCATGGGGCTGCTGTTTATCACCCACAACCTGAATATTGTGCGTCGCCTGGCGGACAACGTGGCGGTGATGCGCCAGGGCCAATGCGTTGAGCAGAACGACCGTGTCCGCCTGTTTAGCCAGCCGCAGCATCCTTACACCCAGCAATTGCTGGCGGCGGAGAACGTGGGCGATCCGCTGCCATTGCCGGCGGATGCCGCTCCGCTGCTGAAGGTGGAAAACCTGCAGGTCAGCTTCCCAATCAAGCGCGGTTTGCTGCGCCGCACGGTCGGTCATCATTATGCACTGAAGGATTTGAGTTTTGAGCTGAAGGCCGGGGAAAGCGTTGGGCTGGTAGGAGAATCTGGTTCGGGGAAAAGCACCACCGGGCTGGCGCTATTGCGTCTGCTGAGTGCCAAAGGCGCCATGTGGTTTAACGGCCAGCCACTGCACCAGTTCAGCATGAAGCAAATGCTGCCGTACCGCAGCCAGATACAGATTGTGTTCCAGGATCCTTTCTCGGCGCTGAACCCTCGGCTGAACGTGCTGCAAATTATTGCCGAAGGTCTGGAAGTACACCAGAAACTGAGTGCCGAGCAGCGAGAACAGCGGGTGATCGAGGTATTGCAAGAAGTGGGATTGGATCCTGCTTTGCGCCACCGTTACCCAACCGAGTTTTCCGGCGGCCAACGCCAACGTATCGCCATCGCACGTGCGCTGATTTTACAACCGCAGTTGCTGATCCTGGATGAGCCAACCTCGTCGCTGGACAAATCGGTGCAGGCGCAAATCTTGACGTTGCTGAAATCACTGCAACAACGCCACCGGCTGGCCTATCTGTTTATCAGCCACGATTTACAGGTAGTGCGTTCGCTGTGTCATCAGGTCATTGTATTGCGACAGGGAGAGGTGGTTGAGCAAGGCGATTGTCAGACGATCTTTAACTCGCCCGCCGCCGCTTATACGCAGCAGCTGTTGCAGTTGGCGGACTAGCGGCGGGAGTCAGAAAGGATATTGCGCACTCATGGGTTCGGCGATAGCGGCACCGACGTTTTTGAGCCGGCACAGGGTGGTGCTTTCGTCACAGCGTTGCACAAACAGGCAAGGCTCCCCTTCCCACTCCACGATGGCGCAGTCGACCTGAATCTCCTGCAAAGACAGATTAAGCTGCTGCATGACCTGCCAGGCGTCAGCCCCTTCATGGCTGAGCAGTTTCAGGCCAATCAGGTTGTTATCTTCGTCTATTCCGCTGAGCGGAATCGGTTCGACCTTGACGCCGGTAGAGCCTGATAGCCAACGATAACTTTGCGGCAAGCGATGCACTACCGAAAGTTGGATACTTTCCACATGAAATCCCTAGTTTGAAAAATGAAACGCTTTTAACCTGACAGGGTAACTAAGTTATAGCCGCTGCGTCCCGACTCTGCCGCCCATGAATGTTATTTAAATGTAAATAATGTCACAGACAGTTAACTTACCCCTGCGCTTACTGATGTCCTGCCGTTTTTCAGACACTCTGCGTTGTCGTTTCACAGCATTTTGCGACTCAGCTCGCATTTTTGCGTTATATGTAACCCTTTCCCGCCGCAATCTCAACTCTTTTTTCTCTCAATGCGGTTACTTTTCGCTCTTTATAATTTTACATTGTGGAAACATTTAACTTCTTGACGCCTAGCTCAACCTTAAGTTAATGCCTTGATTATCAATGACCCTAACCTAAACACCCGCCGATTTCCCTTCAAAACCCGGAGTGTAAATACCCGCCGCCGCTTGCCACAGGCAGAGCAATTTATTTAACAAAAAGCACACAGCATGAACGGCAACCTGTTGATTGGCGCGTGGAGGCTTAGCAATAAATCGACTGACGTCATTGAAGCTCAGGGAGGCAAAACGGAAGGTGCAACCCACTCAGGCCCAAACGTAACGTTGAGCCTGAGTCAGGGAGGAGAACTACGGCGTGTTCGGTGAGGCTTTATGGCGCGGCCGGCTGGCGTATAAATAGAACAGTACCGCAACGATACTGCACAACGCCATCGAAGAGACCATCGGCCAGGCGCTCTTGCCGGGCGCCATCGCCAGTACCGCGCCCACCAGCGCACCAATACTGAAACGTAGCGTACCGGCCAGAGAGGACGCGGTGCCCGCCATATGCGGGAAATCGTCCAGGATCACTGCCATGGCGTTTGACGAAATCATGGCGATACAGCCCAGATACACCGCCACGCCCAGCACCAACGCCCAGAAGCCGAGGCCGATTGCGCTAACCGCCAGTAACCACAACCCCATCGCCAATTGAACAAACAGGCCCAAACGGAACATTTTGATCGCCCCCAGCCGCCGCACATTGCGGCTGTTGACCAGCGTCGTCAGGAACAAAAACACAATGTTCAGCGCAAAATAGTAACCAAAATGCTGCGGCGATACGTGATTAAGCTCGATATACACAAACGGCCCGGCGCTGAGGAACGAGAACATACCGGCAAATGAGAAGGCGCTGGCCAGCATGTAACTCAGCACCCGCTTGTGCCGGAACAATGAAGCGAAGTTGCCCAGCGTGGTTCGCAGATGAAATTTCTGCCGTCGCTCCTTCGGCAGCGTCTCCTTGATAAAGAACGCCACCAGCAACGACCCGATCAGCGCCGCCGCGCCCATGGTCCAGAAAATCGCATGCCAACTGAACCACAGCAGCAGCGCACCGCCGATCATCGGCGCCAGCAAAGGGGCGATGGTCATCACCAGGATGACGAACGACATCATGCGTGAGAATTCGTCCTTGGTGAACATATCGCGCATCAGGGCGTTAATCACCACGCTCGCCGCCGCCGCAGACAGCCCGTGCAGGAAACGCAGGTTGATCAATTGGTCGATCGACTGCGCCATTGCACAGGCGCCGCCGGCAATCGCGAAGATCAGCGTTCCCCACAGGATCACCGGCTTGCGGCCGATACTGTCTGACATTGGCCCGTAGAACAGCTGCCCCAAAGCAAAGCCGAGCATATAGGCGCTGAGCGTCATCTGCACGCTGCCCGCCTCGACGCCGAACTGTTTGGCAATCACCGGCATACTGGGCAAATACATGTCGATAGCCAATGGCATCAGCATGGAAAGCAGGCCCAGAATAAAAATCAAACCGAGGTGAGATGACCGGTTCTGTTGCACGTTCAACGACTCCTTCATCAGCCGTAGTGAAGTAATGAATTAATCCTGCAGGTGCGGTGCGCCCACGCTGGCAATCTCTTCTTCGGTCAGCGGACGGTATTCGCCCTCGGCCAGATCCTCATCCATCACGATGGCACCGATACGTTCGCGGTGCAGTTCGATAACCCGGTTGCCGACCGCCGCAAACATGCGTTTCACCTGGTGATAGCGCCCTTCGCTGATGGTCAAACGCACCAGGTTGTCTTCTATCTTTTCCAGTTGCGCAGGACGGGTCAGATCTTTTTCGTTATGCAACTGCACGCCTTCGGCAAAGCGCTGCGCGGTGTCTTCCGCCAGCGGATGCTCCAGCGTCACCAGATAGGTTTTCTCACAGTGGTGTTTCGGTGAGGTGATGCGATGCGACCATTGACCGTCGTCGGTCATCAGCACCAAACCGGTGGTATCGATGTCCAGGCGACCGGCGGCGTGCAGCTTATAGGCAACCGGCTCATCGAGGAAATACAGCACCGTCGGATGATCGGGATCGTCCGTAGAACACACGTAACCCTGCGGTTTGTTGAGCATAAAGTAGCGCGGGCCCGTGAGCTGCTGCAGCGGGTTGCCGTCAAACGCCACCACCTGCTCCGGAGTCAGTTTCAGGGCTCCGCTCTTAACCACTTCACCGTCGACGGTGACGCGTTTGGCCCGAAGTTCACGCGCTACCAGCGCACGGCTAACACCTAACTGCTGAGATAAAAACTTGTCCAGTCGCATTGAATCTGCTTTGCCTGTCGTTGTTATGATCGCATTGATCGTATTGCTAAAATATGACACCCACCGTTGCACCAGGTGCAACAGGGCAGGTTCGAAGAGGGGGGAACAGCGATTACTGTCACACGAGTATAGCGGCGGAAACGGCCCCCTGACAGAGGTAATTTCCACGCTTCTCGCACCGCGCGCGCTCAGAAGGCATAATAATAGAAATTTTTTAGCCATCAGGGGAGTAGAATGTCACTGTTTTTGTGGGTTCAGATGTTACAAAACCTGTTCCCGATGGCCCTTCTCAATCCACGGCGTTAATTTATGGCCTTTACTCTGCGCCCCTACCAACTGGAAGCGGTCGAAGCCACCATTAAACATTTCCGTCAGCACCCGCAGCCGGCGCTGATTGTGCTGCCGACCGGCGCCGGTAAAAGCCTGGTGATCGCCGAGTTGGCGAAGCGCGCGCGCGGCAGGGTCCTGGTGCTGGCCCACGTGAAAGAACTGGTGGCGCAAAACCACGCCAAATATCGCGCTTACGGGCTGGAGGCGGATATCTTTGCCGCCGGTCTGCAGCAAAAAGACAGTGCCGGTAAGGTGGTATTTGGCAGCGTTCAATCGGTGGCGCGCAATCTGTCGCTGTTCGACGGCGCATTTTCCCTGCTGATCATCGACGAATGCCACCGCATCAGTGACGACGACGAAAGCCAGTACCAACAGATTATTCAGCATCTGCAGAAAACCAACCCACAGCTGCGGCTGCTGGGACTGACCGCCACCCCGTACCGGCTGGGAAAAGGCTGGATTTATCAGTATCACTATCACGGCTTTACCCGCGGCGATGCCAGCAGCCTGTTCCGCGACTGCATTTATGAGCTGCCGCTGCGTTACATGATCAAGAACGGCTATTTGGTGCCGCCGGAACGGCTGGACATGCCGATTGTGCAGTATGACTTCAGCCGTCTGGAGGCCAGAAGCAACGGCCTGTTCAGCGAGGTGGACCTGAACCGCGAACTGAAGCAGCAAAATCGCATCACTCCGCATATCATCAGCCAAATCGTGGAATACGCCGAAACGCGTAAGGGGGTGATGATTTTCGCCTCCACCGTTGAGCACGCCCGTGAAGTTCACGGCCTGTTGCCGTCAGGCGAGGCCGCGTTGGTCAGTGCAGAAACCCCTGCCGCCGAGCGCGATGCCCTGATTGAAGCGTTCAAACAGCAGCAATTGCGCTATCTGGTGAATGTGGCGGTACTGACCACCGGTTTTGATGCACCGCATGTTGATCTGATCGCCATCCTGCGCCCAACAGAGTCCGTTAGCCTGTATCAACAAATCGTCGGCCGCGGGCTGCGGCTGGCCCCCGGTAAAGAAGATTGTCTGATCCTCGACTACGCCGGGAACCCGCACGACCTGTTCACGCCGGAGGTGGGGGTCAGCAAGCCGCACAGCGATAGCCAACCGGTGCAGGTATTTTGTCCCGGCTGCGGCTTCGCCAACCTGTTCTGGGGCAAGTGCACCGAGAATGGCGATATCATTGAACATTATGGTCGCCGTTGTCAGGGTTGGCTGGAGGACGATGAAGGCCATCGCGAGCAGTGCGATTACCGTTTTCGTTTCAAAAGCTGCCCGCACTGCGGTGCGGAGAACGACATTGCCGCTCGCCGCTGCCATCAGTGTCAGGAGGTGCTGGTCGATCCCGACGATATGCTGAAGGCGGCGCTGAAGCTGAAAGACGCTCTGGTATTACGCTGTGGCGGCATGGAGTTGCAAAGCGGCCGCGATGAAAAAGGCGAGTGGCTAAAGGCGACCTATTACGACGAAGATGGCACCAGCACCAGCGAACGTTTTCGTTTGCAAACGCCGGCGCAGCGCAAAGCCTTCGAAATGCTGTTCCTGCGCCCACATCAGCGTGCGCCTGGGGTGCCGTTCGCTTGGCAAAATGCCGCCGACGTGCTGGCTCAGCAAGCGCTGCTGCGTCATCCGGATTTTGTTGTGGCGCGCAAACGCGGGCAATTCTGGCAGGTACGAGAAAAAGTGTTCGATTATCAAGGACGCTTCCGCCGCGCCAATGAGCTGTACTGATCTTTGCCCCTTGCAAATCAGGCAGGTTTCCATTGCCCTGTGGGCGGCTTTCCGTTAAAATGCCGCCCGCTTTGCCTGGGTTCGCCCGGTGCTAAAGCAGGTTATCGAACTTGCTACTGGGTCGCCTGTAGCAGGGTAAATTTTCTTTTAAGAGAAAAAACAATGTTCACTATCAATGTAGAAGTACGTAAAGACCAGGGTAAGGGTGCGAGCCGCCGCCTGCGTGCAGCAAATAAATTCCCAGCTATCGTTTACGGTGGCGAAGAAGCTCCAGTTTCCATCGAGCTGGACCATGATTCTGTTAAGAACATGGAAGCTAAAGCAGAATTCTACAGCGAAGCTGTAACTCTGGTTATCGACGGTAAAGAAACCAAAGTTAAAGTTCAGGCTGTACAGCGTCACCCGTTCAAGCCGAAGCTGACCCACATCGACTTCGTTCGCGCGTAATCGCAACGTATTCGAGCTTTTCGGGACGCCGAAGTAAAAAACGCCGCAATTGCGGCGTTTTTTATTGTCTGCGATCCGGCGAAATTATTTGTTGCCGCCGCCCAAACGACGTTGCAACTGATCGCGCAGGTTCGGCGGCGTGCCTTTAATGGTTAGCGTGTCGGTCGCCGCATCCCAGAATACACGTTCCCCCAGCAGCATGGCGTCAAAGTTCATGCTGATGCCGCCGCCGCTGCCGGCAAACTTGGTTAACTGACGCAGCGTACCGCGATCGGCCGGGAAGCTGTCTTCCAACTGATAGCCCTGCTCGCTGGAAAACTGCAGAAAATCTTTCTCGCCCACCGGCGCTATCTCTTTCGACAGCTCCTGAAGCTCAATCTCTTCGCCTGCCTGCAGCTGTTCGTTGCAATAGCTGTAAACCTGCTGGCGCACCGACTGGCGCTCATTTTTATCCAGCTGCGCATCGGCGCAATAATCGTCAACCGCCTGCAGCAAGCCGCGGTTCTGCGCCTTGGTGTCCAGCCCTTCCGCCGCCGCCAGGAAGTCCATAAAGAAATCGGAAACCTTACGGCCCACACGTCCACGCAGGAAGGTCAGGTAACGGGTCGATTCCGGATTGGTTTCCCACTCGGTCAGATCGATACGCGCGACGATGTCGGCGTGGTTGATGTCCAGATAATGGGTGGTGTTGATATCCAGCTCTTCGTTAACGCGCGAACTGTTGCGGCTGTTGAGGACCGCAATCAATAAATACTCCACCGCCAGGTAACGGTACTGGCCAAACAGCACCACGCCACCTTCGGCAAACGGATATTTGGCCAGCTCATCGCGCAGACGGCCGGTCGCTGCACGGCTGAAAGCCAGAAAGTCTTTGTCTTCCTTACGGCAGGTGCGCAGCGCTTCCGCCAGTTCACTGCCCTCGTTGAACAGGCCGTAAGCCTTGCTCTTGGCGCTATAGACACGATGCAGCTCTTCCATCATCTCTTCTACCGCCGCATTGGTGGGCAGCAGAGTATCGCGCAGCACCACGTCCAGCGTTTGTTCGTCACGTTTGATCAACTGGTGCAGAGCAATCTGGTCGATATCCAGACTCATGGTAAATCCTCCTGTTCTTTTAGCGCGTATTCAAACACTGAAGGCCCCTGCGCTGCAACTTTAAAGCAGTGTTCAACCCGTCGACGATCAATATATTTCCACCATCCATACAGGCGCTAAATACCTCGATTCACCGACGTATTACAGGCTATACACCGGCAATCGCGCAGAATCCTTGACGGGGGAACGCAGGTGCCCCCGCCACGCTACGGTTTGAAAGACAAAGGGAATCGATAAAAGAGCAGAAAATCACTGTCCTATACGGTAAGATATGGGACTTTGTCAGGCTTTGAGCGCAATTTTTATGCCACAATCATCCCGTTACAGTGACGAACACGTTGAACAACTGCTCTCCGAGCTGGTTAATGTTCTGGAAAAACACCATACTCCCACCGATCTGTCTTTGATGGTGCTGGGCAACATGGTGACTAATTTGATCAATACCAGCGTTGCTCCGGTTCAGCGGAAGACGTTGGCCAGATCGTTTGCAGAGGCCCTGCAAGCTTCTATTCGTGAAGATAAAGCGCATTAATAATTACTTATGGTGACAAACCGTCAGCGTTATCGTGAAAAAGTCTCCCAGATGATCAGCTGGGGGCACTGGTTCGCCTTATTTAATATCCTGCTCGCCCTCGGGCTGGGTAGCCGCTACCTGTTTGTCACTGACTGGCCCTCTTCCCTGTTGGGCCGGGTTTATGCCCTGGTCAGCTTACTGGGGCATTTCAGCTTTATCGTTTTCGCCGGCTACCTGCTGGTTATTTTCCCGCTCACCTTTGTGGTGATGTCGCAGCGGTTGTTGCGATTTATCTCCGCCGCGCTGGCCACCACCGGCCTGACGCTGTTGCTGGTCGACAGCGAGGTCTTTACGCATTTCCACCTTCACCTTAATCCGGTGGTGTGGGAACTGGTGGTCAACCCGGATCAAAGTGAGCTGGCGCGCGACTGGCAGCTGATGTTTATCTGTGTGCCGGTGATCTTCCTGGTGGAGATGCTGTTTGGCACCTGGAGCTGGCAAAAGCTGCGCAGCCTGAACCGCCAACGTTTCGGCAAGCCTCTGGCGGTGCTATTTATCAGCGCCTTCTTTGCCTCGCACCTGATTTATATCTGGGCCGATGCCAATTTCTATCGCCCGATCACCATGCAGCGGGCGAACCTGCCGCTGTCTTATCCAATGACAGCGCGTAAATTCCTTGAGAAACACGGCCTGCTCGATTCGCAAGAATATGAACGTCGGCTAGTGCAACAAGGGAACCCGGAAGCCGTTGCGGTGGAGTATCCCCTTAGTGATCTTAGCTACGGCGACAAAGGCAGCGGTTATAATCTGCTGATGATCGTGGTAGACGGCGTTCGCGAACAGGATATGAAGCAGGATATGCCAGCCCTCACCCGCTTCGCGCAGGAAAACATCCGCTTTAGCGATCACTACAGCTCTGGCAATCATGCAGATACCGGCCTGTTTGGCCTGTTCTACGGCATTTCTCCGACCTATCTGGACAGCATTCTTGCCGCGCGCAAACCTTCCGCTCTGATCAGTGCGCTAAGCGCCCAGGGTTATCAATTTGGTTTGTTCTCATCCGACGGCTTTAACGCCAGCCTGTATCGCCAGGCGCTGTTGACCGATTTCACACTGCCGGCACCTGCCCAGCAAAATGATGCGGTGACCACGCAGCAGTGGCAACGCTGGTTGGCCGATCAAAACAGCAATGCCCCGTGGTTCTCTTACATCAACTTCCGGGGTGCAGAACCGGTAGCCAATGATAAAACACTGGCCCCGGCTGACTTTATTCAACGCTACCGAGCCGGTGCGCAGGATGTGGATACGCAGATTGCCCAAGTGCTCAACACGCTGAAAGAGCGTGGCGTACTGGATAAAACCGTGGTGGTAATCACCGCAGAGCACGGCGTTGAATTTAATGACACCGGTAAAGGCTATTGGGGCGCAGGCAGCAGTTTCAGCCAGCAACAGTTGCAGGTGCCGTTGATTATCCACTGGCCGGGTACGCCAGCGCAGACCATTAATAAATTGACCGGCCACAACGACGTGATGCGGACCCTCATGCAGCGTTTGCTGCACGTAAAAACCGCCCCGAATGATTATTCGCAGGGGGAAGACCTGTTTACTGCCCAACGCAGAAACAATTGGGTAGCGACCGGTGATAACAGCCTGTTGGTGATCACCACCCCAACGCAAACTCTGGTATTGGACAGCAGCGGCAACTACCGTGCGTACGATAAAAATGACAAAGAGATCAAAGACGAAAAACCACAACTCGCTCTGTTGCTGCAGGTCTTGACCGATGTGAAACGCTTTATCGCCAACTAATCGCTTAAAATACAATCAGTCAGGTGAATTCACTCTTGCTTTGAATCGGGGAACAGGTAGTATTATTTCCCACAGCGTCGGCATGTAGCGCAGCTTGGTAGCGCACCGTCATGGGGTGTCGGGGGTCGGAGGTTCGAATCCTCTCATGCCGACCAAAAATCCTTAGAGAAACCAACCCTTTGCGGTTGGTTTTTTTATATCTATCGCCTCGATAAAGTTCTTCTAAAAAAACATTTTAAATCGACTCAACAGACCTATATTCAGATTTTACCCCGATAAACGTTCTCAATTGACCATGCTATACTGAAAAACTAACAAAAATTCACCTCAGTATGGGTAATTGCTAATGAAATACCGTTCAGAGAGGCTCATCAATGCAGCCGGTTAAAAAATGGTCACAGGAGTTGGAGGGGTTGCGCGGTCTCGCCTCCCTCTGGGTTGTTTTGGGTCATATTTGTATTCTAACCAGTTTCCATTTTCCAATCCTTTCAGATCCAGCAATCGGTGTTGATTTGTTCATTTTGCTCTCTGGATACCTAATGGCAAAAAACTATGTTGAGCGAAAAGACAAAGAGCCGTGGACCGACAGTGCAACCTTCAAAAAGTTTTGGCTCCGCCGCTTCTTTCGTATCGCCCCGCTTTACTACGTGCTTTTGATTGTAGCCATTGGGTTTGGTAACTATTTCGGTGAAGCACGCGAGATTATTGGTCATTTTTACAGTGAAACTCAAACCAACAGTTCGCGTTACAGTGATGCTTCATTCTTGAACGTATTCACCCATGTCACGTTTTTGTTTGGTTTCCTGCCAAGTTTCTCATTTAATACCGTGCTACCTGACTGGAGTATCGGCCTGGAAATGCAGTTTTATTTCCTGTTTCCCTTCATTATGCTAGCCGTAATGAGATTGGGCTTTGCCGGTGCGTGTTTCGCAGTCATTCTTCTTTGCGCAGCAGCCAAATACCTATTCCCCAGTTATTTTGCGGCTTTTCCAATGCCCTCAATGATTCTGATTAAGTTGCATCTGTTTGTTGCTGGTATGTTTATCGCTGAAGCCATACGCAGAAAGAGTATGTGGTATGTTATCTTTGCGTTAGTTTCTGCCATCGCTAGCATCGGTATCTATATGCAAAATGACCTGCGAGCATCCCACTTGTTAGCCCAGATAGGCATGATTTTAATGATGGCAACCATCCTTTGGCCTCGGAACCAAGACAGCACGTGGACAAACTTATTACGCCTCCCGCGCTGGATACTAACGAACAAGTTCAGCGTGTACATGGGGGATGTTTCCTACTCCGTGTATTTGCTGCACTTGTTAATCGTACTCCCCGTCGTCGCTTTCCTGCTGTCAAACACCCAATTTGCTGGCTTGCCCTCCGTCGTACGATTTATCGCCGCCGCCGCTATTATCCTCCCTCTCACTTATGGGATCGCGTCGCTACTGTATAAGTTTATCGAGAAGCCAGGAATTAAACTGGGTAAGAGTGTGATTAGTCGCAGTGAGGCCAAGAATCGTGGCTCAGTAGTCGCTGACTGAACCCGAAAAAATCAGTTTGTACAAAAAAGTAAACCCGGCCGTTTGTGCCGGGTTTTTTATTGTTATCAGTAAAACTGACATAATACATATGCAGATGTACATCGGCGAGCCAAAACGAAAAACCCCAGTAACCGTTAAGATTACTGGGGTTCGTGGGCGTGATTAAGCGCCTGTACTGCTTATATGGTGCCGGCTACCGGAATCGAACTGGTGACCTACTGATTACAAGTCAGTTGCTCTACCTACTGAGCTAAGCCGGCTAAATTTGGCGGAAGGACAGAGATTCGAACTCTGGGAGCTGTTACACTCGACGGTTTTCAAGACCGTTGCCTTAAACCACTCGGCCATCCTTCCAATGGGCGCAGATATTAGCGCTACCGTTATGAAATGTCTATCGTTTCATGAAAAAAAATGCAGGAAAAAGTGCGTTTGCTTAAACTTCAAGCCGCTAACGGTTAAAAAATGAAAAACCCCGCAAAAGCGGGGCTGGATTGCTCACTTAATCGGGGATTACTTAGGCTGTGAGTCGTAATCAGAACAGGTCTGATAGCCTTTGTTCATCACATGTCCGGTATCGCTGTAGCTAACAAAATAGGTTTGCACTTTCCCGTCACGCGGCGCTACCGCATAGGTATCGCAAGTCCCCTGAGCGTGAACCAAAGTCGCCGTGGTTGACGGTGGACCGGCAATGGCACGAACCTGCTGTTTGGTCATCCCCACTTTGACATCACTGACCACAGGCTCCTGAACGTAACTGGCGGCCCTGTCATAAGCCGTACAGCCGGCAAGAATAGAAAATGTCGCTGCTGTGCAAACGGCTAAAATCAGCTTGTTCGTCATGACTTGTCCTCTTGGAGTACGTTTGTTGTACTCTAAGTCTAGAAGAGGAAAGGCTTTTCTACAAATTTCACTTTGTCGATAGGTGCGGTTTACGCCACCGCGTAGCCAGATACCACAGCAAATCACACAGCAGAAACATCAGTAAACTGACGCCCATCACCGGCAAACAAATGCCCAGCAGCAGCGTCAGGCAGACAATCAGCAACAGCGGCCCTTTTGGCGTTTTGCGCAGCAACATAAAGGGGGAACGGGCTGGTTTACGTACCACTCGCGTTGGCCGACCTCGCCACCACATCAGGTACCCCATCACCACCATCGCCACCAACCCGGCGGCAAAGACCACCAGCACCAGCTCATTAACCAGGCCAAACAGGACGCCCATATGCAAATCGATTCCCCAACGCGTTAATTTTGCCGCGAGCGGGTATTGTTCAAAACTGACGCGATCGGTAATGGCCAGGGTTACGGGATCGATAGCAACAGCATCAACCTGCGTCGGCCAACGGCGATCGATCTCCATGACCGTCCAGGCCTGCCCCGCCATCGCCGGCTGCTTGATTTCAACCCTGGCGGCGTCGATACCGACCTGCCGTGCACCGGCCAGGGCCCTGTCATACATGGCGCCATCCTGAGGCGGTTCCGCCCTGACCATCATATGCTCATGGTGTTCCGCATGATCGCCGGCAGGTACAGCGTCCTGCCCGTTAATCGCCGTCGACAGCGAGGGCGTCGACCAGCCGAATTGCTGGCGCAGCACGCTGATATTCTCCCCAGCCCACTGTGACCAGGTCAGCCCGGTGGCAGAAAAGAACAGCAGGCCGACCAGCAGCAGTACGCCACTTTTTTCATGTAACCTGCGTAAACCACCACGCTGACGCGTTACCTTCTTACGCCTGCGCGCCCCCCAGAGGATCAGCCCCCCCAGCGCGGCAATCCATAGCCAGGAGGCCGCCAGTTCGCTGTAATTGCGCCCTACATCCCCCAGCAACAGACTGCGGTGAAATTGGTCCAGCCAGGTGCGCAACGGCAATACGCCGCTGGTACCATAAACCGTCATTACGCCGTGCGTCTGCGCCGTAACCGGATCAACAAACACCGCCAAACGTTCCGAAGCCTGAAGCCCCGCGACGTTAAACAGAACCCGGGTATTCTCGCCCTCTGTCGGAGAAGGACGCACCGCCGACAGAGAGGCTTTTGATGGCGCTATCGCCTGAGCGGCCATAATCTGCTGTTTTAACGGCAGTACCGGACCGGTACTGTCGTTATACAACTGCGGGGCATAAAGCCGTGATTCAATTTGCGACGTCAAGGCATAAAATATGCCACTCAATGCCGCAATAAGTAAAAACGGCCCAACAAAAAAACCAATATAAAAATGAACCCGCATAGCCAACGGAATAAACCAACTGCGAGTAGTCACCTGCAGGTTAATATTCTGCGCAGCAGCAGGCAACGCAATATTGCGTTCAGACATGATAAGTCATCCGTGGTCAAATGGAATTACCCGGAATCTACCCGAATTAAATTCATTTAACAAACAGATTTCTTCTCTGTTTAGCTTAATTCTCATCAATGTTACAATAGTGGAACAACTGCTGACATTGTCATTCCTTTACGCTTTAACCCTGCAAGGACGCTCCTGGTGAAACTGTCAATTCAACATATGCGCACGCTGGCCTGGCTGGGCCTGTTCGCTATGTTGATGATATTCATCGCGCCATCAATCTCCACCCATCTTGCAAAAAATAGCATGGATAACAGCGAGATGACTGGCATGCCCATGAGTGCGGAGCATGCTGGACACAGGACAATGATGAGCCAGAACCTCGCCGATAGCCCGCTGGCAGGGCACAACATGGCGGACATGAGCACCGGCGACTGTTTTAACTTCTGTGGCTACTGCAACCTGTTTCATCATAGCCCGCCACTGGTCATTTTGCCGTCAGCACTCCCGGCGATCAATATTCAACGCGCCCCATCCCTTATTCAAAATCTTTTTCACATTATTATCCCCTCTACCTTTCCGCCTTATCAAACCCGAGCACCACCTTTCATCCTCATTAATTTTATTAAATATATCTAAACCACATGCCTTATTTTATTGGGTAGGGTTAATTGCGCCAAAATAAAATAGAAAGATAACTTAACCTTTACTTTGCTGCTGTTTTAACTGCGTCTCAAAAGCCCGTTGAGACTGTTGCACATATTGCTGTAACCCCAGCCGATCGACAAAAGCATCCCGATCGCCAGCCTGAAGTCGCGCCATTTTATTTTCCAGATCGAAGCGCGTTCCCTTATTGGCGATAAAAATATCCGCGTGCTGCTGGGCCAAAAGCCTAAAGCTGCTGCGGATGTCCTGCACCAGACTCGGGTAGTTTTTGTTATCGACCAGATAGTAGTCCGGGGTTGCCAAACTGTCGGCATAGACCAGCCGATAGGTTTTCCCACTCTGCCGCAGCGTGGTCGTCCATGAAGTGGCACCAGGCAAATGCCCCGGCGTCATTAACGCCGTAAATTTCAGCCCGCCCAAAGTAACGCTATCCCCTTGCCCGACGATAATGTCGACCTTCACCGGAGGGAAACCAAGTGCATCTCCCAAGGCAAAATCCTGTTTTCCTCCCCGTGCCAACTGTTGGGCATTGGCGGCGCTGGCAACCACTTTCGCCCCGCTCCAGGCTTTCAAACGAGCGATGCCTCCAGCCTGATCGAGACGTGCGTGACTGTTAAGAATGAATCGCAAGTCCTTGATGTTGAAACCCAATGCCTCAATATGGGATTTTATCACCGGGGCACTGGCATCCAACCCCGCGTCAATAAGAATCAATCCTTCCGGCGTGCTGAACAGCACGGATGAAAGGTTGCGTGTGCCGACATAATACAGCTGAGGGAAAATCTGGAATGGCGCCACCGGCTGCGCCCATTGCTCAAACAGTGAATAGGGCGGCGCACTGGACAACGGTTGCGCAGGATCGAGCTGTGCCTGAGCGTTAAAGCACAGTGAGAATGTCATAGCCATCAGATAACCCATGTTTTTTTTCATGTTTCAGCTCTACGGGGAAAAACAGGGCTGAAGTATACTCAGCCTAATATTGAAGCGTATTCAATTTAAAAGGCTATTAATGAACATTCTGCAAATGGACATGAACCTGCTGAAAGTGCTCTACCTGTTGACCAGCACCGGATCCAGCCAGAAAACGGCGGATAAGCTCGGCATCAGCACTTCTGCCGTCAGTCACGCCCTGGCCCGCCTGCGTGAGGTGCTGGATGAGCCTCTGTTCCGGCGGGAAGGGCATCGCCAGGTGCCGACGCTGTTTGCCCTGTCGCTTAAAGAAACGCTAACGCCCTTGTTCTCTTCGCTGGACAGTGAATTGTTCGGCCATGTGCCGGACGCGCCACGGCATTTCACCCTGGTCGTCCCGCCGGCACTGCATCCGATCTTATTGCCGTTGCTGGCGCAGAAAAGCACGCTTGCCAATGCCGATATCCGCTGCCAAAATTTTGAGCGACGCTCATGGCGCACTGAGCTGCTGGAAGGCGCGGTAGATATGGTGATTGCCGTTGGCGATCACCAACAGCGCACCAGCGCGCTGCGTTATGAGCTTATTGGCAGCACCCGCCTGGTGGCGGTATTCGGATCGCCGTTGCGCCAGGTATTAGGTCACAAAAGCGGGCTGACATTTGGTGAACTGGCAGACTACCCGCACTATTACTGCCATCCCTGGCCACAAGCAGAGAACGAACTTGACCGTCAGTTGGAACGCCAGGGTTTACAACGCAGGATCCAGCTCAGCTGTGCCGATTACGCGCAGTTGCCACCGGTACTGCGCGCAGCGCCACTGATGGCGGTAGTTCCGCAACCCTGGTTCAATGCACAGCAGGACAAGCAGGGACTGTACGCCCTGCCGATCCTGGACGATCTGGCGATTGGTTATCTGTTTTCACACTATCGCCAGGGTGAAATCGAGTGGAAAAAACGGCTGATCTCCACTCTCCATGCGGAACTTAAACCCTATTATCACTAACGGTAATCAGAAGCCAAACTCGCTCAGGGCCGCAATATCATCCGGGCGGCGACCGAGCGGCCAGTGGAATTGCCGATCCTGCTCGCGGATCGGCATATCGTTGATACATGCATGTCGATTGATCATCTGGCCATCTGCATTGAACTCCCAGTTCTCGTTACCAAAACTGCGGTACCAATTCCCGGAGTCATCACGCCATTCGTAAGCAAAACGCACTGCGATGCGGGCCCCGTCAAATGCCCATAATTCTTTGATCAGCCGATATTCCAGCTCCTTGGCCCACTTGCGTTGCAAAAAAGCACAGACAGCCTCACGGCCATCAACAAACTCAGCGCGATTACGCCAATGGGTATCGACCGAATAGACCTGCGCTACCCTTTCCGGGTCGCGGCTGTTCCAGGCATCTTCCGCCAAACGGACTTTCTCAATCGCCGATTCACGAGTAAAGGGCGGCAAGGGGGGTTTAATGCTCATAGCTTACCTCGGAGGTTAAATTGATGTAGACAGATTTGTCTACATCATTAAGCTAGCGCATGTAGACAGAGTTGTCTACAATCATTGAAATCGATGCTCAGGAGATATTTCAATGTCCGCTCCCCCTCAGGTTCTGCCCCCACGCCAGCGTATCCTGCTGACAGCCCACGATCTGTTTTACCGCGATGGGGTGCGAGCGACCGGTATCGATCGCATCATCAGCGAGTCTGGTGTGGCAAAGGTGACCTTTTATCGCCATTTCCCCAGCAAAAACGAGTTGATTGAGGCGTTTCTGGCTTACCGCCATGAGCAATGGTTGAGCTGGTTCAGTCAGTCACTGGCACAGTATGTCGAGCAGTTCGGGGATGTCTTACCTGCCTTGGTGCCTTGTCTCGAGGAATGGTTTAGCGATCCGCACTACCGCGGCTGCGCTTTTATCAATACGGCGGTTGAACTGGCGGATATGTTGCCAGAAAGCCTGGACATCGCCCGCCGACACAAGCAGCAAATGGCCGAGGAGATCGCCCGCTATCTGCCCCTTGGCCCGGAACGAGAACAACGGGCAGAGATGCTGGCGATGCTGATTGACGGGGCGATCGTCAAGGTGCAAATAGAGCAGCAACCGCAGAATGCCTTATTGCTGCTGAGGGAAATGCTGAAGTCATTAGCCAAAGTATGGGGTGATCAGTAATTCGCCCAAATCCCCGGCGTCACCAGTTCCAGCAGGTGGCCATCGGGATCGCGGAAGTAGATGCTCTCCCCACCGTGATCCCAGCTCATCCGCCCTTCTATCTCGATCCCCTGAGTCGTCAGATGTTGCTCCCAATGCGGCAACTGTTCTTTCGCCACCGCTAACCCGATATGCAGTGGCCCGCGGCCATCATGCGGGGGGATATACCCTTCTGGATAATGCGCGCCTTTCAGCGAGTCCCCTTCGATAAACAACAGCAATACGCTTTGCTCACCGACGTTGTAAGCGCGGAAACGCTCGTTCGCCACCATCACCGGCAGTTTTAAAACCTGCTGATAGAATGCGCCAGCGCGTTCGATATCCTTGACGTACAGTACGGTTTCAACCACCCGATTTATGCTGAGTTCCATGCTAACCTCCTGATTTATCACTGTGCAGAAAGTTTAGGTAAGCCGCAGGATCTCAGAATGGCAATCCGTGCCTCATTCATGCCAATTCGTGCCAAAGCGCAGGCAAAAAAAACGCGGCCCGAAGGCCGCGTGATCACATTCACACTCTGTTGCTTAGAACTGGTAAACCAGGCCCACGGCAACCACGTTGTCGGTATTGATACCGGCAGACTTGGTGAAGTCGTTGTCGTCCAACAGGTTGATTTTGTAGTCAACGTAGGTGGACATGTTTTTGTTGAAGAAGTAAGTCGCACCCAGATCCACAAATTTGACCAGATCTTCGTCGCCGTAATCCTTGCCGTTAGCGGCCAGACCCAGGTTTTTACCTTTGGTTTGGTTATAACCAACGAATGGACGCAGACCGAAGTCAAACTGGTAGTGTGCGTAAGCTTCGATACTTTGCGCCTTGTTGGCATAACCGTAAGCATCGCTGCTGGTAGAACCAAAGCGTGCGGCATTGTAAGACTGGGTGAACATCAGGGCCAGGTAAGCGTCGTTGGCGTCATATTTCAGACCACCAGAATAACCTTCTGCACGGTCACCACGGCCCATGATGCCACTGTATGCGCCACCGCCGTTTTGCTCGCTGGTACGTTTGGAACTAAAGAAGGCACCTGCAGCGCTGATGCCATAGCCGATGTCGTAGTTCACCGACATGCCGTAGCCGTCGCCGTTCTGATTGAGAACTTCACGGCCGTTGTTCGACTCTTCGCCGCTGCCGTTTTTGCCCTGGTACTGCAGAGCAAAGTTCAGGCCGTCAACCAGACCGAAGAAGTCGGTGTTACGGTAAGTTGCCAAACCGCTGGAGCGTTGGAACATGAATTGGTCGGCACCGTAAGTGGAGCCGTCGAACTCAGGCTGCAAGTCGGTATAAGCCGCAACGTCATACAGCACGCCAGTATTACGGCCGTAGTCAAATGAACCGTAATCGCCAAACTTCAGGCCGGCAAAACCGTAACGGGTAAAGTTTTTGTTGTCTTCGCTTTCAGCGTGATTGAGGTTTGCCTGATATTCCCATTGGCCAAAACCGGTCAGTTGGTCGCTGATTTGTGTTTCACCGCGCAGGCCGAAACGCATATAAGACATATCACCATCAGAGCCATTGTTGTCGGAGAAATAGTGAAGGCCGTCAACCTTGCCGTACAAATCCAGTTTGTTGCCGTCTTTGTTGTAGATTTCTGCCGCGCCTGCGGTGCCTGCAACCAGCAGTGCGGGTACGATCAGAGAAAGAACTCGAAGTTTCATTGTTATTATCCTCGTTTATTTTGTCGAGCTATGGCCACTGCCCTTTTGAGCATTATTAGCACGACTGTGCATTACCATTCTGGTAACAAGGATAATATTAATCCAGAAAGAAAATGATACCAAGTATCCGATAGTGTTTCAGTGTGATTATTAAAGGTTTCCAAATGTAAACTTGAGCGAACTTCCACAGAACATTACAAACACAATAAATAAGGCACGCAATGCCAACAAAAATACTTATAGACATAAAATCATAGAGTTATACAAAAACTTAAGAAAAAAAAGATAGCCATACAAAACTCACTCGCAATAAGCACATTGTGCCAAAAGCATCACATAACGCTGACGTTATAATAATCCCGCTATCATCATTATTTTCATTATTACCTTCATTATCTGTAAGATAATTTTCGTACACTCTGTACAATTCGACCGGCTTATGGCCGGTTTTTTATTGGCTAAAATCTTGCTCACATTTCACCTCAATGCGCACTTTATGCCAAAAAATAATCACACAAAGATATCATTACCCTAATTAACTTCAGCACTAATCGCTAATCTTTTCTCGTATTTTAGACTACTTATTAACCGCATTAATTTTAAACTCCCCCGATTACTGAAATATCTTACACTACGTGCGGCAACCTGTTTGAGGCGACAACATTGGCCGTCCCCCTTCTATTTTGTTAACCTGCCCAAAATGCTCTGAAGAAGATGACCCATGCTATTTCAACCCGAAGCGCTGTGGCGTCGGTTACAAAGTTCCCCTTTCCGCGCCAAATTTCGCCTGAATTCTAAAGACCAGCTTTATTTTGATACCAAAGGGCTGCCGCTGATCCTTAGTCACGCGCGAGATTTCATCGAACAACGCCTGGCGCCGCCTTTTCCGAAGAATGACGGCAAGCAGACCCCCATGCGGGGCCACCCGGTGTTTGTCGCCCAGCATGCCACCGCCACGTGCTGTCGCGGTTGTCTGGCCAAGTGGCATAGTATTCCGCAAGGACAGGCACTGGACGAACAGCAAAAGCAGTATATTGTGCACATCATTAGCCTGTGGCTGGAACGTCGAGCGGCAGCAAAGCCCGATGATGGCGCAAATCCTTTCGACCCGGATCGCGGATTGTGATAAAAACACTCCATAACTTTCAGCCCGCATTTCCACAACAGATCCTGATGCCCACATGACATCCACCTTGTGCAACGAACAGCAAAAACCCGGCGTCCCGGCGCAGATCGCCACACGATTGGCCTTTTTTGTCGCCGGTTTCGGCATGGCCGCCTGGGCGCCCCTGGTTCCCTTCGCCAAAGCGCGCATCGGCATTGATGATGGCTCCCTGGGTCTGCTGCTGCTGTGCATTGGTGCGGGTTCAATGCTGGCGATGCCGCTCACCGGTTATCTCACCGGCAGATTGGGCTGTCGGCCGGTGATCTTGCTTGCTGGTTTGGCGCTGTGCATCGATTTGCCACTGTTGGTGCTGATGGATACCACCCTAGGCATGGCGTTGGCACTGCTGCTGTTTGGCGCAGCAATTGGCATGATCGATGTGGCAATGAATATACAGGCCGTGGTGGTCGAGCGTGCCAGCGGCAAGGCAATGATGTCGGGCTTTCATGGTTTCTTCAGCGTTGGCGGCATTGCCGGCGCCGGGGGCGTTAGCATCATGTTGTGGCTGGGACTCTCCCCTCTGTTGGCGACCTGTGTCACCGTATTGACCATCGCGGCACTGCTGGCCGTTGCCAGCCGAAATTTGCTGCGTGAAAGCGGCGGTGAAGAAGGTGGACCGATGTTCGTCGTGCCACGTGGCTGGGTGATGTTTATCGGCATCCTGTGCTTTATCATGTTCCTGGCCGAAGGTTCGATGCTTGACTGGAGCGCCCTGTTCCTCACTACCCTGCGTGGGGTTGACCACAGCCAGGCCGGTTTAGGCTACGCGCTGTTTTCCATTACCATGACCCTCGGCAGGTTGAACGGTGACCGCATCGTCAACGCCCTGGGCAGATATAAGGTCTTGCTACTCGGCAGCCTGTGTGCCGCTATCGGTCTGAGCATGGCGATTGTGTTCGATAATGCCATGGTCTCGCTGATCGGGTTTATGCTGGTAGGGTTGGGTGCCTCTAACGTGGTGCCGATCCTGTTCAGTGCCGCAGGCAATCAACATGATATGCCTGCCAATCTGGCTATCGCCTCAGTGACTACCGTAGGCTATGCCGGCATTCTCGCCGGGCCGGCGTTAATCGGCTTTATCGCCCAGTTCTCCAGCCTGACGGTAGCCTTTGCCTGCGTTGCCGTCTTACTCCTGGCTGTTACCGCCAGCGCCCGGGCGATAACCCGTTGATTCAGGAAATGCGCAGCCAACTATGCAAAACAAACAACTGACCATTAGCTCAAGCAATATTACCCGTTGCTTCCTGCTATTTGCCGTGCTGCTGACGATTGCCATTGGCCTGTACGGCTACAACTATACCAACGCCTGGCTGGCGGAGAAAAAATATGCGCTGAACAGCATCGCCAATGGGCTGCAAAAGCGCATCGACAACTATCGCTACGTCACCTATCAGATCTACGATAAATTCGGCAATGCGGCCTCCCTGAACGTCGATCCCAGCCTGCAAGAAACCCGACTGCGGCCAGACGTTTACTATCTGGAAAAACCTCACAAGAAAACCGACGCGGTGATTTTCGGCAGCCATGAAGAAAGCACATTGGCGATGATCGCCAATATTTCAGACTATCTGGATGCCCGCTGGGGTGCCAAGACCGAAAATTACGCCATGTATTACCTTAATGGTCAGGACAACAGCCTGAGTCTGATCACCACTCAGCCGTTAAAAGAGTTGGCCTCTCGCTTCAAGGAAAACTACCTGACGACGTCGGCGGAAGATCGTCGCGCCGAAATGCTGCAACAGGCAAATATGCTCGACGAGCGCGAAAGCTTCTCCGCCTTACGCAAGCAGCGTTTCCAAAACGCCTATTCGTTTTCAATCCGTACGACCTTCAATCAACCGGGGCATCTGGCCACGGTGATCGCCTTCGATTTGCCGATTAACGATATCATCCCGATTAATATGGCGCGTGCCAACTTTATGCTGCTGCCCGATAACAGCAATCTGGACGATGGAACTCTGCCGATTGAAGGCACCACCAACGCCGGTATAACGATGAGTGGCAACTGGGTCGACTTCACGGCCTCCTTGCCCAACGCACCGCTAAAAGTGGTTTATCGGGTTTCCGCCATCAGCCTGGCGATCGACCTGCTGCGTAACAATATCTGGTTAATCGCCATCAATCTGTTGCTGTTGGCGCTGTCGCTGGCAGGCATCTACTTTATTCGTCGACAATACATTCGCCCTAGCGAGAACATGGCGGTTGAACTGGAGGCCGAACGCGCGCTGAATCAAGAGATTATCGCCAGCCTGCCTTCCGGCCTGCTGGTGTACAACTTTGCCAGCAATACGGTGATCGCCAGCAATAAGATTGCCCAACATCTGCTGCCTCACCTGAGCCTACAAAAAATTGCCCATATGGCCGAACAGCACCACGGGGTGATTCAAGCGACGGTCAACAATGAGGTGTATGAAATTCGCATTTTCCGCAGCCAGCTCTCAGCGGAAACTTACCTGTTCCTGTTAAACGATCAGGACAAGGAAGTCATGGTCAACAAGCGGTTGCAGCAGGCACAGCGCGAGTACGACAAAAATGTACAGGCACGCAAACTGATGCTGCACAATCTGGGGATCGAGCTCAACCAACCGGTGCGCCAAATGCACGATCTGGCCGATCGCCTGCGTACGCAACCGGATGAAGAACAACAGCAAGCGCTGCTAACAGAGTTGACCGCACAGTCGTCTTCGGTGCTGGGCTTGATTGAAAACATCACCCTGCTCACCCGGCTGGAAACCCAGGATTGGCAACCTTCGCGCCACCCGTTCAGCCCCTCGACCCTGATAGATGAATTGCTGCGCGAGGCCCTGCCTTCCATCAATCAAAAAGGACTGTCGCTGTTCAATCATTTCCAGCTTGATGTCGAGCAGCAATACATCGGTGACGCTAACGCGCTACGCAAGGTGATCTCGCTGCTGGTGCATTACGCGATTATCACTACCGCCTGCGGCAAGATTTCTCTGGTGGTTGATCATGAACCCGAGCATCCCGATCGCCTGGTGTTCCACATCAATGATACCGGCTCGGGTATTTCCAACGAGGAAATCAGTAACCTCAACTATCCGTTCCTCAGCCAGACGCTGGTGGATCGCTTTAATCATGGCTCCGGGCTGACCTTCTTCCTGTGCAACCAGCTGTGCAAGAAACTCAACGGCCAGTTGGATATTCGCAGCAAGGTCGACATCGGCACCCGCTACACCATTCGCGTGCCGATGGAAATGGAGAAAAAGGAGACGGAAGCGCAGGAAAAACTGCTCGACGGCGTAACCGCCCTGTTGGACATCACGTCCGAAGAAGTGCGCGGCATTGTTACCCACTTGCTGCACGCCTATGGCGCGAGCTGCATCATTGCCGATGAACGCCAGATTAACCGCGACTACGATGTTTTGCTGACCGACAATCCACACAGGGCTGACGATTATACCCTGCTGCTGACCAGCGATGAGGCCGGATGGCAACAGCTTGAGAAACGCTATATTCGAGTAAACTATAACCTGAGTGGCGCAATGATAGACGCCGTGTTGATGCTGATTGAGCAGCAAATGGCCGCCCTGGAACAGCCGGAAAGCCCGCTTTCGCTGACCGCCGACGACATCCAACTCTATGAAAAACAATTGAAATCAAGTGATTACTATGGCCTGTTTGTTGATACAGTACCCGACGATATCAAAAAACTGTATACTGAGGCGGGCAGCAGTGATTTCAATGCTCTGTCACAGACAGCACACCGCCTGAAAGGCGTGTTTGCCATGTTAAATCTGCTTCCCGGCAAGCAACTGTGTGAATCGTTAGAACAGCACATCGCAGACGGTGATGCGCTCAAGATCGAGAATAACATCAGTCAGATTGATTTTTTCGTCAGCAGACTGCTGGAGCAAGGTAGCCAACAACATGAATAACCTGAACGTAATTATTGCTGATGACCATCCTATCGTACTGTTTGGCATCCGGAAGTCACTTGAGCAAATTGAATGGGTGAATGTCGTTGGGGAGTTTGAAGACTCAACAGCACTGATCAACAACCTGTCCAAACTGGACGCCAATGTACTGATCACCGACCTTTCTATGCCAGGCGATAAATATGGCGACGGCATTACGCTGATCAAATACATCAAGCGCCATTATCCACAGTTGTCGATCATCGTTCTGACCATGAACAACAACCCGGCGATTCTGAGCGCCGTGCTAGATCTGGATATCGAAGGTATCGTGCTGAAACAGGGTGCGCCTACCGACCTGCCGAAAGCACTGGCCGCATTGCAAAAAGGCAAGAAGTTCACGCCGGAAAGCGTCTCCAAACTGTTGGAGAGGATCAGCGCCAGTGGTTACGGTGACAAGCGTCTGTCGCCAAAAGAGAGCGAAGTACTGCGTCTGTTCGCCGAAGGTTTCCTGGTGACCGAGATCGCCAAGAAGCTCAACCGCAGCATCAAAACAATCAGTAGCCAGAAAAAATCGGCAATGATGAAGCTGGGTGTCGAGAACGATATTGCACTGCTCAACTACCTCTCTTCCGTCAGCATGGCACCGCTGGACAAAGAGTAAGCTTCCCGGTAGTTAACGAGGGCGCGGCATAATGCTGCGCCCTTTTGCTTTCAGGCGTTTTCCGATTCGGCACGCATGTTACGCACCTGAAGGCTGTAATACGCCAATGTTTGCTCCAGCGTTTCCAGCGTCACCGGTTTCGACAAGCAGTTATCCATCCCCGCCTCAATACAGCGCTGTTTCTCTTCCGCCAGGGCATTCGCCGTCACACCGATCACCGGAGAGGTAAAGTCCAACTCACGCAGACGCTGAGTCAGGTGATAACCATCCATGTTCGGCATATTGACGTCGGTCAGTACGATGTCGACGGTGTTACGACTGAGTACATCCAACGCGTCGACCCCATCATTGGCCGTCACCACCTGGTAGCCCAGCGAGCTAAGCTGATCGGACAGCAACCGACGGTTGATCGGATGGTCGTCCACCACCAGTAAATGAATATCACCGTTGTCGATCAAGCTAGCCTTGGCCGGCAACGGCAATTGTGCCAGGGTATTGCCGCTTTCACCTTGAGTGCCAAACAGCCGGTTAAGCAGCACCAGGGTTTCACGCGGCGTAGAGGTGCTGTGCATCCAGTAACCCGGGCGCGTTTCCTGCGACGGGCCGATGTGTTCAATGGAAAATTGGATCTGCGCCAGCAGCGGCGTGCTAATCATCAACGGGTGATCGCTGAGCATGACTTCGCCTTCGGCGGTGTCCTGCCCCTGATGGCGTAATACCGTCGCACCATAACCGCCCAGGATCTCCATCAGATAACTTTCCAGCCGTTGGTTGCGAATATCCAGCCACAGCGTTTTGCCCTGCCAGGTATCGCTCGGCTGCGGGATCGGGAACTGGGCGCTAAACAGAGGAATACGGATGGTGAACAGGCTGCCTAATCCCGGTTCGGATTCAACGGCAATGTCGCCGTCCATCATGTTGATCAGCTTCTCGCAAATCGCCAGCCCCAATCCGGTACCCTGGAAATGGCGCTGCACACCGCTGCCCACCTGGAAGAACGGGTCAAACAGGCGGGTAATTTCTTTCTCAGGAATACCGACTCCGGTGTCGCGAACGCTGAATTCCAGATAATTGCCACGGGTGCAGACCTGCAGGATGATGCAGCCGGTATCGGTGAACTTAATGGCATTGTTCAACAAGTTGGACAACACCTGCTGCAATCGAACTGGATCGCCGGAAATGCGCTCAGGCACGTTTTGCTCGATAAAGCAGTACAGCCCCAACCGCTTCTTCACCACCAGCGGTAAATAGTTGCCGGCGATGTGGGTAATCACCTCCAGACAGGAGAACTCCCGCGGTTCAATCTTCAACTGCTCGGATTCAATTTTCGAGAAGTCCAGAATATCGCTGATGATCTTCAGCAGCAGCCCGGAAGAGTTGTTCATCGCATTGACCAGTCGATCAACGCCCTGCGGCAACGCCTTGGTCTGCAGCAAATCGAGGTTGCCGATAATGCCGTACAGCGGCGTACGTAATTCATGGCTAACGGTCGCCAGGAACATCGATTTCGATTGGCTGGCCTGTTCCGCGGCGGCGGCCATCTCTTGCAGCGATTCTTCCATTTTCACGCGGGCGCTAACATCCACCAGCACACAAATCGCCACATCCTCATTACGATAGCGAGAATGAACGAAGCTGATCTGCAGGTTATTATTATTACTGGTCATCACATCGACAAAATTCACCTGCTGTTCGCAGATGATACGTGTAATGCGGTCACGGTCTTCGTGGGTCAGTAAGTTGATGTAATTGTGTGCCAGTTCGTTACTGAGGATATTGGTGCCGTCGCTGATGCGCAGAATACAGATGCCTACCGGCGCCGAGGCGACAATTTTGCGGTTAAACTGCTCATGTTCTTCCAGCCGGAAGGCGTTATCCTCTGCCGGCAGGAACATTTTTCGCTCAAACAGCCAGGCCAGCGTAAACAGCACAATGGCGGACAGCAAGTTCAGCAGTACCGCATTGAGAATCAACATCTTGAAACGCTCGACCACCGTCTTCACCGGCACCGCATACACGATGCTGAGCGAGGACGGCGGCAACGCCTTTTTCATTATCAGGTCGTGGTAATTATCGACATAACCAAAGTAGGCCTGATCGGGCGGATAGCTGTCGGGCGCTTGCGCATTGCGTTCACCATCCGCCAGTTGCAGTATCGGTTCGTTGTTTTCGTCCAGCAAGGTCACAGCAATGGGCAAGTTGCCGGTAGTCACGAAGTCTTCCAGACGTATAGTCTGCTCTATGCCCAGCAACGCCTCCAGCTTGGAACCAATATAGATTGGCGTCAGCACATACAAATAGCCGACATCCGGTCGCTGCTGGCTTGGGCTGATCCAGTACAGGTTATTGTCTTTATCCTGGTACTTAGCGTTGCGATATTTAAGGATACGCTCATGCAGGGTTTTCAAGGCCTCTGCGCGGTTAGCCACGCCGCTGCTGCTGCCGAACTCTGCCATACACAGGCTATCGCCACCGATGAAAAATACCCGGTTGAGATCGTAAGCCGCGACGAAGTTCTCTTTCCAGTACTGGATCAGCCCGCTCAATGCATTGAGCGAGTTGCGATAGGTGGTATTAAGTGAACAGTTAGACTCAGGATACAGCGGGAAAAACTCCGGCGAGCTGGTCTTGCCGGGAAAAATGCCGCTGAACATATCCATACTGCTGACCGAGCCATTGAGGCGGTTTTCTGCCATATATTTGATATCACGAATGATATCGGCCGAATGACGGATATAGCCCTGTGCCTGATCAAAATTGAGATTGTAGTCCTGGCGGATGTCAGACTCTTTCTGATGCAGGATATTCAGGATATAGAAAGTGGTGAGCAACGCCCCCAACGACCACAGCATTATCGCCAGCACCCGGAACAGATAGCGGGAAATCTTTAACGTGGTGCGAAAAGAGGCTAAATATTTCAATCGGATACCATACGAATGTGAGTGGCGACCAGCGCGTTCATAGCAGAGCCGGGAGCTTTAGCTTGAGTTCGCTAATTAAACCATATAACTGAAAAAGGGCCTAGCATCGCTGCCAGGCCCTGTATTCATCTGTGCGATAGGGGCGTTATGCCGCCCACTATGGCTTAGACGTTGTCATCTTCCGCGTCGTCTACCGCTTCAGAATCGTCGTCGCCTTCATCCAGCGGCGTAGCGTCTTCTTCTACGGCTTCTGCGCCGGCTTCCAGACTATCCAGCTCTTCGTCTTCTACCGGTTCGGCAACGCGCTGCAGGCCGACGACATTCTCGTCTTCCGCAGTACGGATCAGCGTAACACCCTGGGTATTACGGCCAACCACGCTGACTTCCGAAACGCGAGTACGCACCAGCGTACCGGCATCGGTGATCATCATGATCTGATCGGTGGTATCCACCTGTACCGCACCCACTACCTGACCATTACGCTCGCTCACCTTGATGGAGATAACCCCCTGGGTGGCACGTGATTTGGTCGGGTATTCGGTGACCGCAGTACGCTTACCGTAGCCGTTCTGGGTAACGGTCAGAATATCGCCTTCACCGCGAGGCACAATCAGGGAGATAACGCTGTCGCCTTCACCCAGGTTGATACCGCGCACGCCGGTAGCAGTACGGCCCATTGAACGCACCTGCGTTTCCGGGAAGCGAACCACTTTACCGTTGGCGGAGAACAGCATGACTTCGTTACTGCCGTCGGTCAGGTCAACACCAATCAGCTCGTCACCCTCATTGAGGTTAACGGCGATGATGCCGGCGCTGCGTGGGCGGCTAAAGTCGGTCAACGCGGTTTTCTTCACGGTGCCGCTGGCGGTTGCCATGAACACATGACGCCCTTCTTCATACTCGCGCACCGGCAGAATGGCGGTGATACGCTCATTGGCTTCCAGCGGCAGCAAGTTGACGATTGGACGACCACGTGCGCCACGGCTGGCTTCAGGCAGTTGATACACCTTCATCCAGTACAGGCGGCCACGGCTGGAGAAGCACAGGATCGTATCGTGGGTGTTAGCCACCAACAGACGATCGATAAAGTCTTCTTCTTTAATACGTGCAGCGGACTTGCCCTTACCGCCGCGGCGTTGCGCTTCATAGTCGCTCAATGGCTGATACTTCACATAGCCCTGGTGCGACAGCGTAACTACCACGTCTTCCTGGTTGATCAGGTCTTCGATATTGATATCTGAAGTATTGGCGGTGATCTCGGTACGACGGCCGTCGTTGTACAACTCTTTGATTGCAATCAGCTCTTCGCGGATCACTTCCATCAGGCGGTCTGGGTTTTCCAGAATAAAGATCAGCTCGGCAATGGCGGTCAGCAGCTCTTTATACTCGTCCAGCAGCTTTTCGTGCTCCAGACCGGTCAGTTTCTGCAGGCGCAGATCCAAAATTGCCTGAGCTTGCTGCTCGGTCAGGTGATATTTGCCGTCACGGATGCCGAACTCCGGCTCCAGCCACTCAGGACGTGCCGCGTCATCACCCGCGCGTTCCAGCATGGCACTCACGTTACCGAGTTCCCATGCCTGAGCAACCAATCCGGCTTTCGCTTCCGCAGGGGTCGGCGCGCGACGGATCAGTTCAATGATCGGATCGATGTTGGCCAGAGCAATAGCTAAGGCTTCCAGAATGTGGGCGCGATCGCGAGCTTTACGCAGTTCAAAGATGGTACGACGGGTGACCACTTCACGGCGGTGACGAACAAACGCCTGCAAAATGTCTTTCAGGTTCAGCAACTTCGGCTGCCCCTGGTGCAATGCCACCATGTTGATACCGAAGGTGACCTGCAATTGCGTCAGTGAGTACAGGTTGTTCAGTACCACTTCGCCAACCGCATCGCGCTTGACTTCAATGACAATACGCATGCCGTCTTTGTCGGACTCGTCACGCAGTGCGCTGATGCCTTCCACGCGCTTTTCTTTAACCAGCTCGGCGATCTTCTCGATCAGACGCGCCTTGTTCACCTGATACGGGATCTCGTGAACAATAATGGTTTCGCGACCAGTTTTGGCATCGGCTTCCACTTCAGCGCGCGCACGGACATAAACTTTACCGCGCCCGGTACGATAGGCCTCTTCGATACCGCGACGACCGTTGATGATCGCCGCCGTAGGGAAGTCCGGCCCCGGAATGTGTTCCATCAGGCCTTCGATGCTGATGTTTTCATCATCGATGTAGGCCAGACAGCCGTTGATAACCTCTGACAGGTTATGCGGCGGAATGTTGGTGGCCATACCCACGGCAATACCCGACGAGCCGTTAACCAGCAGGTTCGGGATCTTGGTTGGCATGACGGCTGGGATCTGCTCGGTGCCATCGTAGTTAGGCACGAAGTCGACGGTTTCTTTTTCCAGATCCGCCAGCAGTTCGTGAGCAATTTTTGACATGCGCACTTCGGTATAACGCATCGCCGCGGCGGAGTCGCCGTCGACAGAACCGAAGTTACCCTGACCGTCCACCAGCATATAGCGCAGTGAGAACGGTTGGGCCAAACGCACGATGGTGTCGTAAACCGCGCTGTCACCGTGTGGGTGATATTTACCGATGACGTCCCCGACGACACGGGCCGATTTCTTGTATGGTTTATTCCAGTCGTTACCCAGTACGTTCATCGCGTACAAAACGCGGCGGTGTACCGGCTTCAGTCCATCACGAACATCTGGCAGCGCACGTCCGACAATTACGGACATCGCGTAGTCCAGATACGAGTTTTTCAACTCGTCTTCGATGTTTACCGGTGTGATTTCTCTGGCAAGGTCGCTCATGGAGCTGCTATCCCTCTACTAATGATTCATCTGCCCGCTGCCATAGTGGCAAAGGTGTAAAACTATATCACAAAGCACGCTTTACGGGAAAATAACCGCCGCCGATTCACTGAAATTGTGCATATATGTGCGCTAAAAATGCATCGGCGCAGACGGCGCTGCGCCGGAACATGTATAATCCGCGCAACGAGAACCAGGAGCAAAATACGCCCATGAATGCAGAATCATCCAGCCAAGCGCAAAACGTAGACCATCAGGAAATCGCCAAGTTCGAGGCCGTGGCCTCTCGCTGGTGGGATTTGGAAGGTGAGTTCAAACCGCTGCACCGTATCAACCCGCTGCGTCTGAATTATATCCTGCAACGTTCAGGCGGCATTTTTGATAAAACCGTCCTCGACGTGGGCTGCGGTGGCGGCATTCTGGCGGAAAGCATGGCGCGTGAAGGTGCCAAAGTGACCGGTTTGGACATGGGCGCCGAGCCATTGCAAGTGGCCCGATTACACGCGCTGGAAACCGGCATGAATGTGAATTACGTGCAGGAAACGGTAGAGAGCCACGCCCAGGCCAACCCACAAAAATACGACGTCGTGACCTGCATGGAAATGCTGGAGCACGTTCCCGATCCGGCTTCGGTGGTGCGCGCCTGCGCTCACCTGGTCAAACCGGGAGGTCATGTGTTCTTCTCCACCATCAACCGCAACACCAAGGCCTGGTTGATGGCGGTCATAGGTGCGGAATATATTCTGAAGATGGTCCCGCAGGGTACCCACGACCATAAGAAATTCATCCGCCCTTCTGAACTGATCGGCTGGATCGACCACACGCCGCTGCGCGAAAAACACATGATTGGCCTGCATTACAACCCGATCACCGACCACTTCAAGCTGGGCGGCAACGTTGATGTGAACTACATGGTACATACTCAACACGAAGGCTGATGCCGCTCTCAAATGCGGTGAGTGTTTAAGCGCTCGCCGCACAAAAATAAATGCCCTTCTTCAGGTCCCGTCATTGGCCTTCTCGCCCTTTTCAATCAAAGAGTTGACCGCCGTATTAAAATGGTTCGTCATCGCTTTCATCGCTCCTTCCGCGTCCTTGGCGCAAACGCAATCGCAAATATCCTGATGCAAAGAGACAATCTGTTTTCTTTCGGCGTCGGTTCCACTTTGCGCTTCGAGACCGGCATGGATAGAACGTCTGAGTTGTTCATGCAGGGATTGCAATAAAATACCGGACAGAGGGTTGCGAGATGCCCTGGCAATAATGAGATGGAAGTTAATGTCATGCTGAATGAATTTGTCTGTATCGAAGATACAATCCTCAATCTGCTTCATCTCATCCTGTAACTGGCGAAAATCCTCTTCATTGCCGTTGGTCGCCGCCATGCCGGCACTGCCGATTTCAAGCCACTGACGCACGCTCAAAATCTGGGAGACCGACACCTGGTTTGAAGCGATGGCAAAGCCAAAAATAAGCTCAAGCACGCTGCTGTCGAACGCTTTCACTCGCGGGACTTTACCGCTTTTTATCTCCAGAATACCCAGAGCGGATAGCGAACGGTATGCCTCACGGATCACCCCACGACTGACACCCAGCTCCTCAATTAATTTTACTTCGCTTGGAACCGCCATCCCCGGCGTCAGCTGTTGCTGGCTTATCATATCCAGCACGTAATGCTTGATTTGCGAGGACAATGTGTGGCTCTGAATCGGCATCTTTGTATCCATTTTAAACGACTCCAAAATTTACAACTTCAAATGAACTAGATGAAAGCAAAGCAGAAAACATCACGATATTTTCTTCTCTCAGACCACCACCACAATTCAACACCATCAACGGCCCCTTCCGGGCGGTTCTCGCCGCCATTTTACTAAAAATGTGAGCTTAATATCATATATAAAATCATCCCTATCAACCTGTTTGACAGGTTGATAGGTTGCGCGTAATTTTTCCTGTGCAAACACCCGAGCCTGCTCTTAAGGCCAAATAGAAATTGTCTTTTCAGGAGAAAAAAATGTGGTCGAATGATAAAGAGCTGTTCCAACTGATGCGCACCAAGCTGTTCCCCGCCGTTGTGGGGGATATTCTTGATACTATGGGATTTTTACATCAGTTTTTTGCCCCCTCCATTAAACCGCTTCAGATGAATATGGTGGTTGCCGGCAGAACGATGCCGGTGCTCGAAGCCGATGTCTACGAGCTCAAATCCAGCTCTGGGCATAACGAAATCACCCAACAGCCTTTTGGGTTAATGTTTGAAGCACTGGATTCGTTGAAAGAAGACGAGGTGTACATCGCCACAGGAAGTTCTCTGCGTTACGCGCTTTGGGGCGGCCTGATGTCAACCCGGGCTCGTCATCTGAAAGCGGCTGGCGCCGTGCTGGATGGTTATGTACGCGACAGCAATGAAATCCTGGAATTAAATTTCCCCACGTTCTCACACGGCACTTATGCACAAGATCAAGGCCCCAGAGGAAAGGTGATCGATTATCGCGTTCCTATTGAATTTAACGGAATAAGGGTAAACCCAGGCGATATCGTCTATGGCGACCGCGATGGCATCTTAATCATCCCGCAAGAAGTTGAACGTGACGCCATTAGTTTGGCATTAGAAAAAGTCTCCACAGAGAATCGCGTCAGGACGGCCATCAGCAATGGCATGAGCACGGTAGAGGCATTCGAAACCTTTGGCGTAATGTAATTTCACTAAGCCCATAATATTGATTGGCAAGGTGGGTTTATATTTAGTCATACAATATGAGTATGCAATCATGAAACAGAGAAATAAAATAATAACACTCTTGTTTATAGCCAGCATTATTAACTACCTGGATCGGGCTGCATTTTCTGTTGCCATGCCCTATATAAAAGATTATCTACAACTCTCTCCTGCTGAAATTGGTGTAATGCTGAGCAGCTTCTTCTTCGGCTATGCCTTATTTAACTTCGTCGGGGGGTACCTGTCTGACATTTACGGCCCGCGCAAAGTGATGGCCATTGCCATGCTTACCTGGTCGTTATTCTGTGGTCTGACAGGGGTCGCTTTCAGCTACATCATCCTATTTATTATTAGAGTCATTTTTGGGATGAGCGAAGGCCCGGTCAGCACCAACATCAATAAGGTCATCACCCACTGGATCCCGATTCACCAGCGTGCACGCGCCATTGGTATTGCCAATGCAGGCAACCCACTCGGAGGGGCTATCGCGGGCCCCATCGTTGGATTCCTGATCATTATGTGGAACTGGCGAGTGGCCTTTATCATCCTCATGTCACTTGGCTTTGTGTGGACCTTCTTCTGGCTGAAAAACTTTACTGACCACCCTAAAGATCACCCGAAGACCCAGCCTATTGAAATTGAAGAGTTTGAAACGGCTCTGCACAATGCGCCGGTAAACCATGATACCCAGACCAAGCTGCCGTTTCGCTTTTATCTGACACAGCCACTGGTTTTGGCGACCGGCATGGCGTTCTTTGCTATCAACTATATTCTTTATTTCTTCCTGACCTGGTTTCCCAGCTACCTCTCAATGGCAAAAGGGCTGAACATTGCTGAAATGAGCATTGCCTCCTCGATCCCATGGTTACTTGGCAGTGTGGGCATGGTCATGGGAGGCGCTGTCTCCGATTATATTTACAAGAAAAGCGGAAGATTACTTTTTTCCAGGAAGCTGCTTATTGTTGTCGGGCTAATTGCCTCGTCTATATGCATCTGTATTGCCGGGATCGTAGACTCCGTGACCTTTGCCGTCATTATGATGTCATTCGGCATATTCTTTATGTATCTGGCAGCATCATCGCCCTGGTCTATTATTTCCGACAGTATTTCCGCAGATAAAGTGGGTGGCGTGGGCGGCTTTGTTCACCTGCTGGCGAATACTTCAGGCATGATCGCCCCTATTCTGACCGGTTTTATTGTTCAATACAGCGGTGGCAGTTTTATTTCAGCCTTCGTATTAGCTGGTATCGTAGGTATTTTCGGCGCATTAAGCGTAGCGTTATTTGTCAAACCCATTAATTCAAATAAAAAAGCACAACCTCTCACGGACACCTTAACAAACCTGAGGAAACAATAATAATGAAAGCATTAACCATTGATAAAAATTCCCATACCGAGTTCGTCGACATCCCTGAGGCCGTATGCGGTGATAATGATGTTCTTATTGATGTCCAGCGCGTCGGCCTCTGCGGCTCCGATTTAAATACCTACCGTGGGTTTAACCCCCTGGTTATCTACCCTTGCATCCCCGGCCATGAAATTAGCGGCGAAGTTATCCGCACAGGGTGCAATGTCACGACGGCCAAACCGGGCGATCGTGTGGTGGTCTTGCCTTGCACAGAATGCGGAGTTTGCAGCAGTTGCCTTGCTGGCAGGCCGAACGCTTGTAAGCACAATCAAACGCTCGGCGTCCAGCGTCAGGGGGGTATGGCGCAAAGGCTGGTTATCCCAGCGAATAAAATTCTTGTTTGCAATGCCCTGAGCTTTGATGAACTGGCTCTGGTTGAACCTCTGGCCGTTGGGCTGCACGCCGCCCGTCGTGGTGCCATTCAGGTTGGAGAATGGGTGGCCGTGATAGGTTGCGGTGTCATTGGTCTGGGGGCCATAGCCGCTGCTGCAGCAATGGGAGCACGGGTGATCGCCATAGACATAGACGATCGCAAACAGGCCGTGGCTCTGGCCTGCGGCGCTTGCTCATTCATCAATGGGGCAAAGGTCGACCTCGCCGACGAGCTGGGCAGGATCGACGAAGGCCGTGGCCCGGCATTGGTCATTGAGGCAGCCGGGCAAACTTCTTCAATCGAGCAATCTCTCGAACTGGTCGCCTTTTCTGGCCGCATCGTTTACGTCGGCTACGCAAAAAAACCGGTTAACTACAACAGCGCGCTTTTTTTGCTGAAAGAGGTGGATATCCGCGGCTCACGAAACGCCACGGTGGCAGATTTTCGCGCCGTACTGGCCTTGATGGAACAACAGCGCTATCCCCTGCATTCAATTATCACCACTCATTACCCGCTCGACCAGGCAGGTGAAGCCTTTATGGCGTGGGCAGCCGATCCTGGTGCCGTGACCAAAATACTTATCGCCTTTTAACCGCAATTAATCAGAGATTATAACTATGTTAAAAAATGCATTTTCACTCGAAGGTAAAACGGCATTAATTACTGGCGCGGCCAGCGGCTTGGGTTACGCAATGGCTGAATGCATGGTGGGCAGTGGCGCAAAAGTCATCATAGCCGACCTCAATGGCCCACTCGCTCAGCAGGCTGCTGAAAACCTCGGTCCTATGGCAACCTACAGTCAATTTAACGTCAGTGAAACCACCAAAACCCAGGCATGGGTGAACGGTTTGCTCGACCAGGTTGGGCAGATCGACATCCTGGTCAACAACGCGGGCAACCATTGCAAAAAGCCCATCGAGGAGATGAGCGTTGAGGATTTTGAATCCGTTCTTGATGTTCACGTTGTCGCAGCGTTTGCCTTGACCAAAGCGTTAGTCCCGCACATGAAGCAGCATGGCAATGCCAGCGTTCTGTTTACCGCCTCCATGACGTCATTTCTCGGACAGCCCTATGTCGCCGGCTATGCGGCGGCGAAATCGGCCTACCTGGGGCTTATCCGCGCGCTGACCACCGAACTGGCTGGGGCAGGCATACGCGTCAACGGCATCGCCCCGGGCTGGATCGACACACCCATGCTGCGGAAGGCCATTGAAGGAGATGATGAGCGCCGAAATAAAATTCTCGGACGAACCCCGATGAAGAAATTCGGCAAGCCAGAAGACATTGGCTGGGCCGCTACTTATTTGGCTTCAGAGGCAGCCGCCTTTATCAGCGGTCAGGTTCTGGTGGTTGATGGTGGCGCTCTGATTGGTTTCTGATTGATTAGCCAGTGCTATTGCTTGGTGATAGCACTGAATATCCAGTCTAAATAATAAGATCAGGAGGGCTATTATGGAGCAAGTCGCATACAAGATTAATGACGTTGATAATGTCGCTACGGCGCTAACGCCTATACAAACCGGCAAAGTCTCGGTTCGCGGCTGTGGGAATGACACCGTCATCGCCAATGAGAATATCAATATCGGCCATAAAATAGCGTTATGCCCCATTTCCATGGGCGACCCCATCATTAAATACGGCATCAACATAGGCAGTGCGACCCAAGCGATAAAAACCGGCGATTGGGTTCACCTGCACGTTATGCATAGCAACTATGACGAACGCTCATCCCATCTGGATCTGGTGACCGGTGCCCCTAAGGATGTCAAATATGAATAAGTTAGAAAGCCTGAAATCGGTGACGTGGTCAGGTTACCAGCGCCAGAACGGCACCAAGGGGATCCGCAATAAAATATTGGTTATTTACACCGTGGAATGCGCCCATTTTGTGGCCGATAAGATAACCGAAAAAGTGAATGACGCCGAAGTTGAAGCGGTTGGGTTTTCCGGTTGTACCGACAATGAGTACGCCGTAAGAATGCTGATCTCATTAATTCGCCATCCTAATGTCGGTGGTGTCCTTGCCGTAGGGTTAGGGTGTGAGTACATCCAGCCAGAGTGGCTCAGCAATATCGCAAAAGAAGAAGGAAAGCCGACGGCCTGGTTCTATATTCAGCAAACCGGCGGCACAAAAGGCAGCGTGGAGTTAGGCGTTGAGCATGTCAGGAGAATACAGACAGAATTAACGCGCACCAGCCGAGTGCCTATGGGCTTTGCAGACTTGATTATCGGCAGTGAGTGTGGGGGCAGCGACTATACCAGCGGGCTGGCGGGCAATGTGGCGGTGGGCAACTTTTTTGATTGGTTGGTCGATGCGGGCGGTACGGCAATTTTTGAAGAGATCGTGGAAGCCATAGGCTTGATTGATACTTTGTCCCAGCGCGCGGCATCCGAAAGCGCTAAGGATGAAATCGTTGCCACCTACAATAAGGCGCTCGATTACTGCAAATCGGTGAGGCAATACTCGGTCAGTCCAGGAAACTTTGCCGGTGGACTATCCACAATCGAAGAAAAAAGCATGGGCGCCGTAATAAAGAGCGGCTCTCGCCCCATTCAAGGCGTGCTTAAAGTCAGCGGTTGTCCCCAGCGAAAAGGCCTATGGTTACTTGATAGCACGCCAGATCCTCACTGGATGCAATTTGGCATCACTAACCCTAATGATAATGAAGGGCTGATGGATCTTATCTCCTGCGGTAGCCATATTATCTTTTTTGTCACCGGTCGCGGCAGCGTAGTGGGCTCCGTGGTTGCCCCCGTGATAAAAATCACCGGCAACAGCCAAACGTTTGAAAACATGATTGATGATATGGATGTGGATGCCGGCCGGCTGCTAAGCGGGGCCATATCGCAACAACAGCTTTCTCTGGAAATCGCTCAATTGATGGTGGCGATTGCAGCCGGGCAAAAAAGCAAAAGTGAGGAACAGGGCCATAAAGAATATTTTATTCCTTATAAATATCAAAGCAAAGAGGTGCTGATCCCCACGCGATGCGAAAGCTAGCCGTATCAACCGCCGTCAGTCGATGCCTAAAAATGATCAATTTACGGGAGTGAGGCGACATGAAAGCTCCCGTAAACCTCTTGTGACGCAAACGCTCTATTGCGAAAGCAAGGGCTGGAGACCGCAATCTCTTGTCTGGTACCTATCACTCCCATCGCACGGACGAGAAACCGTGGTTAATGGCAGTCCTCATTTTGGGGTAAAGTAGCTATGTGGAATCACACAGGCAGACATTGGACAAAAGATTGCGCCAGCCCATTGTTCTTCTTGTTTATGAATTTTTAGAACTTTGATGGCTAACAATATGCCGTTTTTTTCTAACGTTTAATAAAGCGGCAAACGATCACGTTTTTCTGATTATAGGGAAAATCTTATCCCGCTTATTGACAAGCTTGTCGCACCAGTCACAGCGCGCACTGCGAAAGACAAGTCACATTTCACCCCCAAGTTATCCACAAATTAGGCCACTTTTGTTCACTTGCAAACGCCCTGTTTTCTCACTATCTTGTTACCTCACCGACATACACCCCCTATATATAGTGTTTACATACTGAGCAGAGCTACTACACTTCTGCTTAGGGGCACCATACGGACAGGTAAAACACCACATGAACCAAAGTCTGCTTGTTACTAAACGCGATGGGCGTAAAGAGCGCATCAACCTCGACAAAATCCACCGTGTCATCGACTGGGCCGCGGAAGGGTTAAACAACGTCTCCGTTTCTCAAGTAGAGTTGCGTTCCCATATTCAGTTTTATGACGGCATCAAAACTGCTGATATTCATGAAACCATTATCAAAGCAGCAGCCGATCTGATCTCGCGCGACGCGCCGGATTACCAGTATCTGGCCGCGCGCCTGGCCATCTTCCATCTGCGTAAAAAAGCTTACGGTCAGTTCGAGCCGCCAAAGCTGCTCGCTCACGTGACGCGCATGGTAGAAATGGGCAAGTACGATAAGCATCTGCTGGAAGACTACAGCACTGAAGAGTTCGAGCAGATGGACTCCTTTATCGATCACTGGCGTGATATGAACTTCTCCTACGCGGCCGTTAAGCAGCTGGAAGGGAAGTATCTTGTGCAGAACCGCGTCAGCGGCGAGATCTACGAGAGCGCGCAGTTCTTGTATATCCTGGTGGCCGCGTGCCTGTTCTCCAACTACCCGCGTGAGACCCGTCTGGACTACATTAAACGTTTCTACGACGCGATCTCCACCTTCAAAATCTCACTGCCTACGCCAATCATGTCCGGCGTGCGCACCCCTACCCGCCAGTTCAGCTCTTGCGTGCTGATCGAGTGCGGCGACAGCCTGGATTCCATCAACGCCACTTCCAGCGCCATTGTGAAATACGTTTCGCAACGCGCCGGCATCGGTATCAACGCCGGTCGAATCCGTGCGCTCGGCAGCCCGATCCGTGGTGGTGAAGCCTTCCATACTGGCTGCATCCCGTTCTACAAACACTTCCAGACCGCGGTGAAGTCCTGTTCTCAGGGCGGCGTACGCGGTGGTGCAGCGACGCTGTTCTACCCGATGTGGCATCTGGAAGTTGAAAGCCTGCTGGTGCTGAAAAACAACCGTGGTGTTGAGGGCAACCGCGTTCGTCACATGGACTACGGCGTGCAGTTGAACCGCCTGATGTACCAGCGCCTGATCAAGGGCCAGGACATCACCCTGTTCAGTCCTTCTGACGTCCCGGGCCTGTATGACGCATTCTTCGCCGACCAGGACGAGTTCGAACGTCTGTATACCAAGTACGAGCAAGACGACAGCATTCGCCAGAAACGCGTGAAAGCGGTCGAACTGTTCTCGCTGATGATGCAGGAACGCGCCTCTACCGGCCGTATCTACATCCAGAACGTTGACCACTGCAACACCCACAGCCCGTTTGATCCGCAGATCGCGCCGGTGCGCCAGTCCAACCTGTGCCTGGAAATTGCCCTGCCGACCAAACCGCTGGACGACGTCAACGACGAAAACGGCGAAATCGCCCTGTGTACGCTGTCCGCCTTTAACCTGGGCGCCATCGAAAGCCTGGACGATTTGGAAGAGCTGGCTACCCTGGCAGTGCGCGCATTGGACGCCCTGCTGGATTACCAGGACTACCCAATCAAAGCCGCACACCGTGGTGCCATGGGTCGTCGCACCCTGGGTATCGGCGTGATTAACTACGCTTACTATCTGGCGAAAAACGGCGTGCGTTATTCCGATGGCAGTGCCAACAACCTGACTCACAAGACATTCGAAGCTATCCAGTATTACCTGCTGAAGGCCTCGAACCGTCTGGCTCAGGAACAAGGGGCTTGCCCGTGGTTCAATGAAACCACCTATTCGCAGGGGATCCTGCCGATCGACACCTACAAGAAAGATCTGGATGTCATCTGCCAGGAGCCGCTGCACTACGACTGGGAAACCCTGCGTAAAGAGATCAAGGAAACCGGTCTGCGCAACTCAACCCTGTCGGCGCTGATGCCTTCGGAAACCTCTTCGCAGATTTCCAACGCCACCAACGGCATTGAGCCGCCACGTGGTCACATCAGCATCAAAGCGTCGAAAGACGGCATCCTGCGCCAGGTGGTGCCGGAGTACGAACGTCTGAAAAACGACTACGAGCTGCTGTGGGAAATGCCGAACAACGACGGCTACCTGCAACTGGTCGGTCTGATGCAGAAGTTTATCGACCAGTCGATCTCTGCCAACACCAACTATGACCCAACCCGTTTCCCGGGCGGCAAGGTGCCAATGAAGCAGCTGTTGAAAGACCTGCTCACCACCTACAAGTTTGGTGTCAAGACGCTGTACTATCAGAACACCCGCGACGGCGCGGAAGACGTCCAGGAAGATTTGTTGCCGGCCAAGGGCGGCGATGATGACTGCGAAAGCGGCGCCTGCAAGATCTAAAGTTTGAAACAGCGGGCCGGAACTCTTCCGGCCCCTTCATTTAGCCACGATACGATGGACTCAGGCTTATGGCTTACACCACATTTTCTCAGAATAAAAACAACCAGTTGCTGGAACCGATGTTTTTCGGCCAGTCGGTTAACGTTGCGCGTTTCGATCAGCAAAAACATGAAATTTTCGAAAAACTGATTGAGAAACAACTGTCCTTCTTCTGGCGCCCGGAAGAGGTTGACGTTTCCCGCGACCGTATCGACTACCAGGCGTTGCCGGAACATGAAAAACACATTTTCATCAGCAACCTGAAATACCAGACGCTACTGGATTCGATTCAGGGCCGCAGCCCGAACGTGGCGCTGCTGCCGCTGATCTCGATCCCGGAATTGGAAACCTGGGTGGAAACCTGGTCATTCTCTGAGACCATCCACTCACGTTCTTACACCCATATCATCCGTAATATCGTTAACGATCCGGCGCTGGTGTTTGACGATATCGTCACCAACGAAGAGATCCTCAAGCGTGCGAAGGACATTTCCGGCTACTACGACGATCTGATCGAGATGACCGGCTATTACCATCTGCTGGGTGAAGGCACGCATCAGGTCAACGGCAACACCGTTACCGTTAGCCTGCGCGCGCTGAAAAAACAGCTGTATCTGTGCCTGATGAGCGTTAACGCGCTGGAAGCCATCCGCTTCTACGTTAGCTTCGCCTGTTCATTTGCCTTCGCGGAACGCGAACTGATGGAAGGCAACGCCAAAATCATCAAGCTGATCGCCCGTGACGAAGCGCTGCACCTGACCGGTACCCAGCACATGCTGAACCTGATGCGCTCCGGTGCCGATGACCCGGAAATGGCAGAAATCGCCGTTGAGTGTCAGCAACAGTGCTACGATCTGTTCGTGTTGGCGGCCGAGCAGGAAAAAGAGTGGGCGGAATACCTGTTCCGTGACGGCTCGATGATCGGCCTGAACAAAGACATTCTGTGCCAGTACGTGGAATACATTACCAATATCCGCATGCAGGCAGTGGGCCTTGGCCTGCCGTTCGCCACCCGCTCTAACCCAATCCCATGGATTAACGCCTGGTTGGTCTCCGACAACGTGCAGGTTGCACCACAGGAAGTGGAAGTCAGCTCCTACCTGGTAGGGCAGATCGACTCGGAAGTCCATGCCGACGACCTGAGCGACTTCGAACTCTAAGCGATGGCATCATCAATCGTGACGCTGCGTACCACGGGTACGCAGCTTGCCTGCCCCAAAAGTGAAAATTGCCTGCTCGACGTGCTCGAATTGCACGACGTTGAGGTGGAGTATCAGTGTCGTTCCGGCTACTGCGGCGCCTGCCGCCTGAAGCTGGTAAAAGGTGAAGTGACCTACCGCCAACAGCCATTGGCGTTTATCAACCAGGGTGAAATCCTGCCTTGCTGTTGCATGCCGCTGACGGATATCGAGTTGGAAATCTGATTTTCAAGAACATCCTTCAATCACCTGAATATACCCTATGACTTTCGAGTTGTAGCCAACAACGCTGCAGCTTGAAAGACGACGGGTATAAATACCAAAATCGTAATACATACAACGGCTAACGAGTGAAACACCTGCTTTAACTGCATGCTTGCCTCCTTGCTGTGAAGAGGCTAGCGTAACGGTGTCTAGGCGGTATGTGCAGCCCCATTCTGATTGAGAGTCAATACAGTTTGGGGCTTTCATCTATCCGCCTTGCCACACAATGCCCAAGACCAACAGTCTCAAGCCTCCCTATTCGATAATCTCCAGCGTCTCCAGCCAGGCATTCCTGCCGCATACCGGCCCACCGTTCAACCACCGCCGCAGCATGTCTAGCGCCAGCATCGCCACCGACTCTTGCCTTAACCGCAGGCTATGCCGCGCAGCCCGATAACGTACCGTCTGCCCGATGCTGCCTTTTGGCGTATGCAGCCCAATGCTCACCCGATCGCCGCTCATGGCGCTGACCGCCAATGCCAGCTGCGCCCCGGTCAGTTCCGCCAACGAACGAGCGCGCGCCAACGTGGTTTCCAGCGTTTCCACGCAGTGCGACGGCAACAATTCACCACCGGCCAACGGCGCCCCTTCGCTTTGCAGTTGCAGATTGATCAGCCCGGCGCTGAACTGTTCGCTCAGCGCCAACTTCAGCCCTTGCTGATTCAACCGCTGTGTCAGCACTGCCGGCAGGCCAAGGGTTCCTTCAAACAGGGTGTTATCACCCGCAACCTGACGAACCCGCTCCCACGCTTGCTCCATCGCCGCACGCTGGGCAACCGGGCCGGTCAGCTTCAGTTCAATGATCGGGCTGGAGGAACGATAACCCAGAACCACATCCGGCGGCAGCGGCATGCCGTCCAGCTCAGCAGCCAGATCGCTTTCCGAAGTACCAAAAGTGGTTAACCGCAGGCACAGCGGTGGTGCCGGTAAGGTAAAACGCTGACGCAGGCGCGGCACAATTTGCTGTTCGACCATCACTTTGAATTCAGATGGCACGCCGGGCGTGAAAAACATCATGCATCGGTTCAGTTGCAAAGCAAAACCACAGGCGGTGCCAACCGGATTGTCGAGCATCTCTGCGTTAGCGGGGATCTGCGCCTGCTTGCGGTTTGAGGCCGCCATCGGCCTGCCGCGCTCGGCAAAATACGCCTCGATACGCGCCATCCATTCAGCATGTTCAACCAGCTCGACGCCGCAGGCGGTCGCGGCCGCCTGAGCACTGAGATCGTCACTGGTCGGCCCCAGACCGCCGTTAACGATCAGCACGTCGGCGATATGACTGCGTTCCTGTAATGTTTCGATCAGAGAGGAGAGACTGTCCCCCACCGTTTCACGGCCGCTCATCGGCATGCCCTGCTGGAACAGATAGTCTGCCAGCCAGGCGGCGTTGGTATCTATAATTTGCCCGTGTAGCACCTCATCACCGGTGCTGAGCATCTCCACCCTTAACATTGATCTCTCCCACATTTTCCGATCTTTCCACTATAGAAGCCTGTAAATAAGTTTTCACTAGGTACCACCAGTTAATTTCGGTTAAAGGCATTTTTTTGCGAGATAGCGCAGCCTGCAACATCGTAAAGATAAGTTAACAGCACCCGTAACGTCCGTTTGACACGAAATATTCCATCAACTATCCTGCCGCACTTAGAATCAGTTACCTATAATTTTCCAAAATCTTTGGTTGATAGAGAAAAACGTGAAAAATCGCACGCTTGGCAGTGTATTTATCGTAGCAGGAACCACCATCGGCGCCGGGATGCTGGCAATGCCGTTGGCGGCGGCCGGTGTAGGCTTCGGCGTCACCCTGGCTCTGTTAGTCGGCCTGTGGCTGTTGATGTGTTATACCGCACTGCTGCTGGTTGAAGTCTATCAACATGAACAGGCCGATACCGGCCTCGGTACCCTGGCAAAGCGCTACCTCGGCGGCGGCGGCCAATGGCTGACCAGCTTCAGCATGATGTTTTTGATGTATGCCCTGACTGCCGCCTATATCAGCGGCGCCGGTGAATTGCTGGCGGCCAGCATCAGCCAGTGGACGTCGCAGGACTTCCCCACCACGCTTGGCGTCTTGCTGTTTACTCTGGTGGCCGGCGGCGTAGTCTGCATCGGTACCCACTCGGTCGATCTGTTTAACCGTATTCTGTTCAGCGCCAAAGTGGTGTTTCTGATTGTCATGCTGGGCCTGATGCTGCCCAATATCCACCAGACCAACCTGATGACGCTCCCACTGGAGCAAGGGCTGGCGCTGTCGGCCATTCCGGTGATCTTCACGTCGTTCGGCTTTCACGGCAGCGTGCCAAGCATCGTGAACTACATGGGCGGCAACATCCGCAAGCTGCGTTGGGTGTTCATTATCGGCAGCGCCATTCCGCTGATAGCCTATATTTTCTGGCAGTTGGCCACGCTCGGCAGCATCAGCTCCACCACTTTCGTCGGTATCCTGGCACAGCAAGCCGGTCTGAACGGCCTGTTGCAGGCGGTGCGCGACGTCGTGGCTTCCCCACATGTCGAACTGGCGGTGCATTTGTTTGCCGATCTGGCGCTGGCAACCTCCTTCCTGGGGGTAGCGCTCGGGCTGTTTGATTTCCTGGCCGATTTGTTCAAGCGCCAGGATAACGTACGAGGCCGTCTGCAGACCGGTGCCATCACCTTCTTGCCGCCGCTGGCTTTCGCGTTGTTCTATCCACGTGGCTTTGTGCTGGCGCTGGGCTTCGCCGCCATCGCACTGGCAGTGCTGGCGTTGCTGCTACCGTCAATGCTGGTGTGGAAAACGCGTCAACAGCATCAGGCGAAATACCGCGTCTGGGGGGGGACTCCGGCGCTGGCGGTGGTGTTTGTCTGCGGGGTGACGGTGATTGCCATTCAGGTGGGTATCGCCAGCGGTATCCTGCCGGCCGTCGGCTAATAGATTTTTCGATAAAACGAAGGGGCCAATTGGCCCCTTCGCTGTTTGTATCAGAAGCTCAGACCCACGCCAACATAAGGGCCATCGGCCAAGGTGTTGTCACGACGCCCGTCCTTACCTTGCATCTGAATATAGCGGTAACCCACATCTACGCTAAGCGGGCGGAAAACCGTCCAACGCAGGCCGCCGCTGGCTTCGTTGTAAGCCTTAACGCCACTGGTCAGTGATTCCGGGGCGAAATAGCCTTCGCCATGCAGGCTGAGAGAACGCGTGATTGCCCAGTCAAGACCGCCGCCCAGTGCCAAAGCCCCACCGCTCTTACCGTCCTTCGGGCTCAGATACAGCGCCTTGCCCCCTAACGTCGCAGTCAACGGTCCCAATGGCAGGCCGAAGTTCAGCCCCAGGCTGCCAACGTTGCCGTTATGATCGCTACGGGCCCAGTTACCCGTTAAACCCAAACCGCTGGTGCCTGTGTCCTGACCGAAGCCGAGGTTGGTGTAATGCTTGCCGGCTTCGCCAGACAGGCTGAGCGCGTTCGCCGCACCGGTCATAAACAGCATGCTTGCCGCGTAGGCGACCAAAGTCTTTTTCATCGTCTATCCCTCTTGCTACTTCATCCATTAAGAATGATATGAGTTAACCCGTAATAATACCGTCACGAGTCTATACCAAACCACAACCAGTTCTTAAGGGATAAAAGCGAAAAAATTCTTCTGTAATCAAATGAATGTAAAGTTTTGCAAGGAAAAGCGTCCTCCCGGGTGGCAATAGCAACGATAACCCAGACCTATTTGCCGAGTGCGTTCAATAGGTCTACAACTAGTAGTGGCATTGATTAGGGTCAGGGTGAGAACGCCCTGGCGGATTATGATGAAAGCTTGAGTCGCCCAAGTCTTCACTCAATTGCAATACGATAAGGAGCAAGTGATGAGCAAGAAAGGACTGACCACCGCAGCCGGAGCCCCGGTTGTCGATAATAATAACGTGATCACCGCAGGTAAACGCGGCCCGATGCTGCTGCAGGACGTTTGGTTCCTGGAAAAGCTGGCTCACTTCGACCGTGAAGTGATCCCCGAGCGCCGCATGCACGCCAAAGGATCCGGCGCCTACGGCACTTTTACCGTCACCCACGATATTACCCAGTACACCCGCGCAAAAATCTTCTCTGAAATCGGCAAGCAAACTGACATGTTTATCCGCTTCTCCACCGTAGCCGGTGAGCGCGGGGCCGCCGACGCCGAACGCGACATTCGCGGTTTCGCGATGAAGTTTTATACCGAGGAGGGTAATTGGGACCTGGTGGGTAACGACACCCCGGTGTTTTACCTGCGCGACCCGCTGAAATTCCCCGATCTTAACCACGTGGTCAAACGCGATCCGCGTACCAATCTGCGCAACCCAACTTATAAATGGGATTTCTTCTCGCTGTCGCCGGAAAGCCTGCACCAATTGACCATAGACTTCAGCGACCGCGGCATCCCGAAATCTTACCGCCATATGCACGGCTTCGGCAGCCACACCTTCAGCTTTATCAATGCCAACAACGAGCGCTTCTGGGTTAAATTCCACTTCCGCTGCGAACAAGGCATTGAAAACCTGATGGATGACGAAGCGGAGGCGATCATTGCCAAAGACCGTGAAAGCTCACAGCGCGATTTGTATGAAGCCATCGAGCGGGGTGATTACCCGCGCTGGAAACTGCAGATTCAGATCATGCCGGAACACGAAGCCTCGCAGACGCCTTACAACCCCTTCGATCTGACCAAGGTATGGCCGCACGGCGATTACCCGTTAATCGACGTTGGCTTCTTCGAGCTGCACCGCAACCCGGAAAACTACTTCGCGGAAGTGGAACAAGTGGCGTTGAACCCAGCCAACGTAGTGCCTGGGGTCAGCTTCTCGCCGGATAAAATGCTGCAGGGTCGCCTGTTCTCTTACGGGGATGCCCACCGCTACCGTCTGGGCGTTAACCATCATCAAATCCCGGTTAACGGCGCAAAATGCCCGTTCCACAACTACCACCGCGACGGCGCGATGCGCGTGGACGGCAACAGCGGTAACGGCGCGACCTACGAGCCAAACAGCTTTGGCCTGTTCCAGGAGCAACCGGACTTTAGAGAGCCACCGTTGAGCATTGAAGGAGCCGCCGACCACTGGAATCACCGTGAAGACGGGGATTACTTCAGCCAGCCGCGCGCGCTGTTCAACCTGTTGAGCGCGGAAGAACATCAGCGTATGTTCACCCGTATCGCCGGTGAGCTGTCGCAGGTGCCGGAACAGATCCAGCGCCGTCAGGTCGATTTGTTCACCCAAGTGCATCCGGATTACGGCGCTGGCGTAGCCAAAGCGCTGGGTCTGAAATAACCGTCGGCAGTCACTGAGGCCGTTGACAAAGTGCTCTGTTGTTTAATAGTAGGGGCGCTGCATGCTGCGCCCGATAGCATAATCAATGGGTTAAATCGGGTCGAACATGTTCGACCCCTACCGGTTTAGCCGTTTCGCAGGTTTGTCAGCAGTCTGAGGCCGCCTTTGGGCGGCCTTTTTTATCGATGGGATAGCTGTTGAGCCACCCATTGCTGCAGTTGACGGCGGGAGATCTTGATCCCCCCGGTTTTCAACTCGGCGGGCATCGCCAACAAAGCAACCGGCCGTTGGAAATTCACCAGACGATCCTGCGACCACGCCAGCAGATCTTCCAGCAAAAGCGGTACCCCACTGTCGATCACTGCCACCGGTCGTTGGCCAAACTCGGCGTCATCCACCGGCACTACCACCACCTGCAAGATCTGCGGGTGAGCCGCCAGCACGCGTTCGATATCCTCCGGCTGAATACCTTCCCCACCGCTGAAAAACAGATTATCCAACCGGCCAATGATCCGCAGTTCACCCTGTTCCATGACGCCGCGATCGCGGGTATGAAACCAGCCTTGATCATCGACGAGCGGCAGCAACGCACCGCGTTGCCAATATCCCAACGCCAGACTCAGCGCACGGATCCACACTTCCTCATTCACCAGCTTAACTTCCCGACCAGCCAATGGCAGCCCAACGCCTGGCAGCCCGTCAGCGCGCTTGGCACACACCGTGGAAGCCAGTTCGGTCAGGCCGTAGCCGCACCAACAGCGAATGCCTGCCGCCTCCGCCTGCGCGGTCAGCTCTGGCGTGATCATCGCGCCCCCGAGCAGCACTTTCTTCAACGTCAGCGCCGCCAGCGGCTGCGCCAACAAACGCCAAAGCTGTGTCGGCACCAGCGAGGCATGGGTACACCCTGCCAATGCGTCAGCCAGAGGATGCATATCACGCACCACCAGTCCGCCCCCCGCCGCCAGCCAGCGCCAGACAATGCCCTGGCCAGAAACGTGAAACAGCGGTAAAGACAGTAGCCAGCGGTCCTGAGGTTGGAAGTCCATCAGCCGCAGTACGCCTTCGGCGCTGGCCAGATGCGCGGCATAGCTGTGCGCAGCGGCCTTTGGTCTGCCGCTGGAGCCGGAGGTCAAGGTCAGCGTCGCCAGCCGTTGCGCATCCCAACGCGGTGGATTCAGCCAGCGAGATTCGGTAGAGGGAGGGGTTAAAGGGATGATCGTTGCCGGTAAGGTCGGTAACCGGTCCGGACTGAAAGCAAAATCGATATCCAGATCAGGCAGCAACGTCGCCAACTGGGCCGCGGGCAGCGCCGGATTCAACGGCAGCAGCCGCGCACCGCACTGCAACAGCGCCAAATAAGCCAACAGCAGCGGGTAACTGTTCTTGCCGCATAACGCCACGCCACAGCCGGGCTCGACGCCCTGATGCTGAAAATCTGCCGCCAGCCTATCCACCTGACGGCGCAACACCAGCCAACTCACCGGCTGGTGCCCCACCGTTACCGCCGTCGCCTGTGGCCGTCGCTGCGCCCACTGCCGCCACGGCCAGTCTTTTAGCTGCGCCATAAACACTCCAGCGCTGATGTATCCAATAGCGGCAGTTCGCTGTCCGGCCAGGGGCGTAGCAGCTGCGCCTGCATCAGATCCAGCGTGTCCAGTCCAGGTACGGTATTCGGCGTCAGCCAGTGCGCGATGCGTGCCAGTTGCGTCAACCCCAGGCTCGATTCGATGCTGGAGCTGATCACCGCCGTTAACCCCGCCGCATGGGCCTGCTCCACCAGGGTACGGCAACGAACCAGACTGCCGGTCAACGTTGGTTTAATGACGATCGCCGCCACGCCCGGTTCGGCCTGCACCACAAAGTCCGCCTCACGCACGCTTTCGTCCCAGGCGATAGCAATGCCGGTCCCCAGCGCGAAATCCCGCGATTCATCACGGGTTTTGCAAGGCTCTTCAAGGAAAGCAATGCGTTCACGCAGCGCTGGTGCCACGTATTTAGCGAACCCGTCCGCCTTGGCACGAGTCCAACTGCGGTTGGCGTCCAGCCGCAGACGCAAATCGGGCAGGGCTTCCAGCAAGACGTTGACTATCATGCCGTCGCGCACCGCCTCATACAGCCCAACCTTCACCTTGGCAACTTTCTCTCCCGGCAGCGCGGTCAATACCGCGAACAGTTCGTCAGGATCGCCGGTACACAGCGGCGCTTTGCGGTAATCTGCCTGCAGCGGCAACCGCTGTTCCAATTCCGCCAACGCGCAGCTGGTGCCGAACGCTACCGAAGGCAACGGGCTGTCTGACGGCAAGGTCCCGCCTTGCCAGTCCTGTACCCAACGCAGCGCAGCCTGCTCGGCCTGCGCCAGCGTTTCCTGGCTGAACTCCGGCAGCGGCGCTATCTCACCCCAACCTTCCTGCCCGCCCTGCTGCAGATGGATCAGCAAACCATCGCGGGTTTTCAGCCGCTGGTTGCGCAGCACCACGCCAGCCTCCATCGGCAGGCTGTAACGGTAAACGGCGGCGTTACGGATCGGAGCATTCATTACGGATTACGCTTGAATTTGCTGAAGTCCGGCTGGCGTTTTTCGTTGAACGCGTTGCGCCCTTCCTGACCTTCGTCAGTCATGTAGAACAGCATGGTGGCGTTACCCGCCAGCTCCTGCAGACCGGCCTGACCGTCGCAGTCGGCATTCAGGGCCGCTTTCAGGCAGCGCAGCGCCATCGGGCTGTTTTGCAGCATTTCACGACACCAGCGTACGGTTTCTTTTTCCAGGCTCGCCAAGGGCACCACGGTGTTGACCAGGCCCATGTCCAGCGCGGCGGCAGCGTCATACTGACGGCACAGGAACCAGATCTCGCGCGCTTTCTTCTGGCCGACGATTCGTGCCATGTAAGAAGCGCCCCAACCGCCATCAAACGACCCCACTTTCGGCCCGGTCTGGCCGAAGATGGCGTTATCCGCCGCGATGGTCAGGTCACACATCATATGCAATACGTGACCGCCGCCGATCGAATAGCCGGCAACCATCGCCACCACGGGTTTCGGGCAGGTGCGGATCTGGCGCTGGAAGTCGAGCACGTTCAGATGGTGCACGCCGCTTTCATCCTGATAACCGCCGTAGTCGCCGCGCACTTTCTGATCGCCGCCGGAGCAGAAGGCTTTGTCGCCGGCGCCGGTGAGAATAATGGTGCCGATGCCGTCGTCGTAGCGGGCATTGGACAGCGCTTCGATCATCTCTTTCACCGTGTGCGGCCGGAAGGCATTACGCACCTGCGGACGGTTAATGGTGATTTTAGCGATACCGTCGCTGGACTTGTGGTAGAGGATATCTTCGAAATCACCGGAGCAATCCTGCCACTCGATGGCGGCGTACAGCTGTTCTTCATTCGGATAGAGCATGTTCTGTTCCTTTAACCAGGGTTAACGAGAAAAGTGCGCAGTTCGGCGACGAAATCCTGCGGATTGGCCAGGTGCGAGTTATGCCCGGCCTGCGGCACGATGCGTAACGGCAACCCGGCGTCACGCGCCAACTGCTGAAATTTGTGATCGTCGGCACCGCACAACACCACCAGCGGTATCGCCAGCTGTTGCAATTGCGGCACCAGACAGGGCTGCTTGCCCAGCGAAGTGGCTTCCAGCATGTCCGCCACTGCCGCGCCGGAATTGTCCTTGCGGGCACCGATCAGCGCATCGCGGTGCACCGCGCTGAGATTGGCGAAGACCGGCTGCTGGTACCAATCCGCCAGCACCTGTTCAATGGGGTCGTGGCGGAAACGTTCCGCCCAGGCCGCATCGTGCGTCAGACGTTGAGCACGCAGGGCCGGATCGGCCAGTCCGGGATTTCCGCCTTCAATAATCACCCCTTGCAGGCCGGTAGTGTCGCCGCAGCAGGCGTGGTACATGGCTATGCGCCCACCCAATGAATAGCCCACCAGCCAATAGCGTTCGATGCCGTGCATCTGCAAGGTGCTGCTGATTTGCGCGCTGATATCGTCAAAGCTGCTGCAGGTCACCGCAACGGAATCGCCGTGGCCCGGGAGGTCGATCGCCAGCGACGGCCACTCCGGGCAGCGGGAAGCGATCACCCGCCATTCATTGTTGTTGCCCAACAGGCCATGCAGCCAGATTAACCAGGGCCGATCGGCTTCGCCCTGTTGCAAGACTTTTGTCGCCAGCATTATTGCTCCGCCATCTGTTGCACCAGATGCTGCAACGTCTGTGCACCATCGCTCGGCGGCACCTGCAGCTCAATCAGCGTGGCACCGCTGTGGCGCCACCCCTGTTCCACCGCCTGCAGCAACTGTCCCCAGTTTTCCGGGCGGGCGTAAGCGAGTTGGAACATCGCTGCGGCATGGCTGAACTCCACGTCCTGCGGCATGCAGTAGAAGCGCTGCCGGTCTTCTTCCGGCGTTGGCAGCAATGAAAAAATCTGGCCGCCATTATTATTGACCACGATCAGCACCGTTGGCGCAGAGCATTGGCGCAGCAGCGCCAGCGCGTTCAGGTCATACAGGGCGGAAAGATCCCCCACCACCGCCAGCGTTGGTTTGGCGGTGGCCCGCTGCACGCCTGCGGCGGTAGAGATCAGGCCGTCGATGCCGCTGGCACCGCGGTTACTGAACACCGGATAACCCGCCGGCAAGCGGGTCAAGGCATCAATCAAGCGTACGATCAGGCTGTTGCCCAGAAACAGCTGGCCGTTTTCCGGTAGCAGCTCCGGCAGGCGGTGCGCCAACTGCGCCTCGCCAAAGCGGTTGACCAGGTGGCCCGAGACTGCGTCCAGCGCGTTATCCGCCAGCTGCGTCAGTTCATCCGCCCAAGGGGTGCGAGGCTGGGCCGGATGCAACTCAAGCCACTGCGCCACGCTGGAACGAATGCGCCGCCCCCGGTGGTGCGCCGGGTCGAGTCGCCCCGGTAAATCGTCGAGCAACCAATATTCCTGCGGCTGGCACTGCTCCTGCCACTGCAGCAGGCGTTTACCGGTCAGGCTGCTGCCGAACTGCACCACCAGTTGCGCATCCGCCAGCCGTTTTTGCGCCTGCGGCTGAGCCAACCATAAATCGGCACAGGGCAGCGGTTGCCCGGTCTGAGACAAGACGTCGCCTATCAATGGCCAGCCGAGCATGGCGGCCCATTGCGCCACCTGCTCACCCTCCTCCGCACTCATGCGGCCTGCCACTACCACGCCCCGTTTTTGCCGCCAGAAGAACCAGTCTGGCTGTTTGAGCACCACGTGTGGATCCATTTCACGCAGCCAGGGCTGGCTGCCTTGCCACCAGTCGCCAAGCGTCGCGGACCAATCGTCGTACTGCTGCTCATCGCCGCCGTACAGCGGTTCGGCAAAGGGGCAGTTAATATGCAGCGCGCCGTGATGCAAACGTGCCATGGCGCTGTCGAGGGTGGAAACCAGCCAACTGGCGGAAATATCCGGCGTCGGGCGCGGCAGATCGAGACTCAAAGATGGATGGCTGGCATACAGGCCGTTTTGGCGGATGGCCTGATTGGCACCGCAGTTGATCAGCTCAGGTGGACGATCGGCAGTGAGAAACACCAGCCGTTCGCCGGTCAGCCCGGCTTCGATCAAGGAAGGGTACAAGTTGGCGGCCGCGGTGCCGGAAGTGACGATGACCGCCACCGGCTCCCGTGACGCCTTCGCCAGGCCAAGCGCCAAATGGCCCAGCCCGCGCTCGTCAAAATGGGTATGGCAGATAAAAGACTTGTTGGCCGCCGCAGCCAGCGTCAAAGGCGTAGAGCGCGATCCCGGAGCGATACAAACATGCCGCACTCCATGGCGAGCCAGCGCTTCCAACAGCAACGCCGCCCACCGGCGATTAAAAACACTTGTCGACATAGTTCGCTCACAAGTCGGTTAACAGAATCTGCCTCTGGCACCCGCCGATCGGCGGCATACCAAAATGATGTTCTGCATTATATGAGTAGTTATCTTTACGACTTTTGCGCCAGCGCAAAAACGCCGTACATCCCGGTGACTTTATGGTAGACAATTAATTGATTTAGAACAAAAAATAAACATAAAAATCACACGCAGTTTACACTCACCGCGCCGTTCTCTCAATAAATCCGTAACCCAAGCAGGGAAATTCAGGGCAAAGCGTCTGGCTGTAACAACGTCAGCAACCCGGCGGCCTTGTTTTCGATCTCCAGCCACTCTTCGGCGGCGTCGGAACCGCTCACGATACCGGCCCCGGCGTACAGCCGTAATCGGTCGCCGTCTAACTGCGCGCAGCGTAGCGATACGCAAAACTCGCTGCGGGACGCGGACAAATAGCCGGCAGAACCGGCATACCAGCCGCGGGAGAAGGGTTCATGCTGCAGGATAAATTCGCGTGCTGCCTGACGCGGCAAGCCGGCGACCGCCGCAGTGGGCTGTAACCGATGCAAGCAATCGGCATCGTCCTCACGTTTCAGCCGGCCTTCAATACGGCGCCGCAGGTGCTGCACCTTACGCAAACGCACCACTTCCGGCGGCAACACATCCACGGCATTAGCTCCCCCTTGCAGGCGCTGGCAGATGTCGTCCACCACCAGCAGATTTTCGCGCCGGTTCTTGCCATCCTGCAGCAACCATTGCGCCAGGGCCTGAGCCTGTTGGTGTTCGGGGTGATTAGCCACGGTGCCCGCCAGAGCTTCCGTCAGCAGTTGACGCCCCTTGCGTAGATACAGCCTTTCCGGGCTGGAACCGAGAAAGGCGGAATCTGCATCAAATCGCAGCATATAGTGGTAACATCGGTGGTTCACTCTGCGGCTGGCTTCCATCATCGCCGGCGCAAACAACGGGCCATCCAGCGTCAGTAGCGTACTGCGCGCCAACACCACCTTCTCCATCTGTTGCCGATCTATCGCCTTCAGCGCTTCGTGCAACATGGTTTCCCACCCGGCACGTTCCGGTTGATGCTGCACCTTTCTCACTTTCGCCTTTAATGGCGTCATAGGCCGTGCAGCCACGCTATTTTCCAGCCAGCACTCGGCGACGAGCGCATCGTCGCGTAGCGAGCTTTCAGAAAACAGATTCAGCATTAATTGTGTTTCGCCCTCACGGGTCAAAATTTCCAGGCGTGGCAAAAATAAATGCGCCGTGCCATCGAAGGCGTTCAGCCCCCACACCCGCGCACCTTCATGCGCCTTGAGAAATGCCTGTGCTTGTTCCGGTTGGGTAAACAGGCGCAGAGCACCGCAGGCCGCGGCCTCTTCATGCCCGTCGCGATGATGCCAGTAAAACTGAGGGAATGTCGGCTGTGCCGCTAACCATGCCAGCAAGGGAGTGGTCAACGGCGCGGGAACGGGAAGTGCAAGCTGGCGGAAGCCGCCCGCCACGGGAAAATGTTGTTCAAACTGCCGGCGTAATCGCCGCAGCAATGCCGAAAGTTGTTCCACGGCCACCTCAATAACCAAACTTAATGTAGGGAATTATACGGTAAATCAAGGATCAACGGCGGAAAAATAGCGCCATAACGCCAACGGCAGGGCCCGCAAATTGTTTATTAAAATTAAACAATCAGCTCAAAAAGCGGCCAAGAATGCATTGTACGACTATACTGAGAAAGCATGTTCCTGCCTGCTGTGAACCCACGCCAGATCTTACTGGCGCTAAAAACAGGATGTTCACGCTCTCCCAGCGGTTTCACCGGCTGTCCTTTGGGTCAGATGTAAGGAGCTTTTGTGTGAAAGAAATACTAATCAATTGGTTAAAAAAACAACGTAAAAATTCGAAAATTAAATCATTGCCGCTGCGGCGTCAAAAAGACGCTCCTGACAACAGCGGCGGTGCCATTAAGGCAGAACTGTTTTCTGTCGATCAAATGGAGCGTTACGGGCAACGCCTGGCGCGTTCCCATAAGCTGGCAACGCGCAAAACGCCCTACTACCTGCTGAAGCGTCTGGACGACAACGAACGCATTTTGGCGGAAAGCTGCCACCAGCTCAGCAACGGCAAGAAAGCCAGCATGACTCCCGCCGGCGAATGGCTGCTGGACAATTACTATCTGATTGAAGAACAAATCCGCGTTGTGCGCCACCACTTGCCGAAAACCTTCGGTCGCGGTCTGCCGCAGCTGGCGCCGCCACATAACTGTCCGCGGATCTATGACGTGGCTGCCGAAGCCATCGCGCACGGTGACGGCCACTGGGACGCCGAAAGCCTCACGCGGTATATCGCCGCCTATCAAAAAGAAGTCAATCTGACGCTCGGCGAACTCTGGGCGCTGCCCGGCATGCTGCGCCTGGCGTTGATCGAAAACCTGCGCCGCGTCAGCGTGGAAGTCGCGCAGGCCCAGCAGGAACGCAATCTGGCCGACAGCTGGGTGACGAAAATGCTGGAGTCGGCGGAAAACGATCCCGCCAACCTGATCGTGGTGATCGCCGATATGGCGCGATCCAATCCCCCACGCACCAGCGCCTTTGTTGCCGAGCTGGTGCGCCGTCTGCAGGGGCACGGTACCATGCTGGCGCTACCACTCACCTGGGTAGAGCAGCGTCTGGCGGAAGTCAGCCTGACCTCTGATGAATTGATCCACCGCTTTAACCAGCAACTGGCCGTCAGCCAGCTGTCGGTCAGCAACAGCATCTCCGGCCTGCGCCAGCTAAGCGAAATGGATTGGGCAGAATTTGTCGAAACCATGAGCCAGGTAGAACAGACCCTGCGTGAAGATCCCGCCGGGGTTTATCCGTTAATGCATTTCACAACCCGCGACAACTACCGCCACGTGATCGAAATGCTGGCGCGCCACTGTCCGCACAATGAAGTGCAGGTCGCTCAACACGTGCTTAATATGGCGCGCGTAGCGGCTGAAGACCCGTCCAGCGATCCACGCCGCAATCACATCGGTTACTACCTGGTTGACGATGGTCGCCCCGAGCTGGAACAGCAATTAGAGGTAAAACTCGGACGCATTACCCAATTGCGCCATGCGCTCAGTCAGGCGCCGCTGCTTTCCTGGCTCGGCAGCCTAAGCCTGATCACCACCGCATTTTGCGCGGAACTGCTGCGTCACGCATACAGCACCGGCATCAGTTGGGGACTGGTGCTGCTGTTCTTCCCCATGGCTATCGTGGTCAGCCAGTTCGTGCTCAATTTACTCAGCGAGGTCACTACCCGCAGCCGCACGCCGCAACCCTTGCCGCGGTTAGATTTCTCCTGCGGTATTCCCGCTGAATTCCGCACCCTGGTAGCGATCCCGACGTTAATCGACAGCAAAAGCGGCGTCGATAAACTGATCAATGCGCTTGAGGTTTGTTATCTGGGCAACGCGATGAAACATTTGCACTTTGCCCTGCTCACCGACTTCAACGATGCGCCCCAACAACGGCATGCGGACGACGCAGCCCTGCTGGATTACGCCTGCCGACAGATGGAAGCATTGAACGGACGCTATCCCTGCGAAGGGCCCAGCCACTTTTTCCTGTTTCACCGCGACCGCGAATGGAATGAAAAACAGGGAGTATGGATGGGGTTGGAACGAAAACGCGGCAAACTGAATGCGCTCAACGACTGGCTGCGCAACCGAGGTAACGCCTTCTGCACGCAGATTGGCGATGGGCTGGAGGTGCTGAAAAACGTCAAGTATGTCATTACGCTCGACAGCGATACCGTCCTGCCACGCGAAAGCGCCCATCAGCTGATCGCTGCGATGGCGCACCCGCTCAATCAGCCCCAGTACGATGCGCGCCAGCAACGGGTGGTTGAAGGCTATGCCATTTTGCAACCGCGCATGGCCGAAGAAATCCCCAGCTACGGCCAGGGCCGTTATGCCGCCCTGTGCAGCAGCACGCCGGGTAATGACCCCTATACGCTGATGGCCTCGGATATCTATCAGGATCTGTTTGGCGAAGGCTCGTTTATCGGCAAAGGCATTTACGACGTGGACGTGTTCTCCCACAGCCTGAAAGGCACCTGCCCGGCGAACCTGGTACTGAGCCACGATCTGCTGGAGGGCTGTTACGCCCGCTCCGGCCTGCTGAGCGACGTGCTGCTGTACGAGCAATATCCCAGCAATTATCTGGTGGACGTCGCACGCCGCACGCGCTGGATCCGCGGCGACTGGCAATTGCTCAACTGGCTTCTGCCACGGGTGAAAACCGAGGACGGTACCCGCACCGCCAATCCGCTGAGCACCCTGTCGCGCTGGAAGTTGTTCGATAACCTGCGCCGCAGCCTGGCTGCCCCCAGCCTGTTGCTGTTACTGTTTTGCGGTTTTGTCTGGCTGCCAAACACACGTTACTGGCTCGGGGTGTTCGCCCTTATCCTGCTGCTACCGACCCTGTTGGCGTTGGTGCAGGACATCCTGCGTAAACCGCCGCGCAGGCCCGTCTTGCAACATCTGCTGTTGGCGTTAAACGGTTCGCTGCATCGCCTGGCACAAATCGGACTGCGGCTGGCGACTTTGCCGCATGAAGCGCTGTACAGCCTGAAAGCGATTGCCGTGACCCTGTGGCGACTGTTGATTAGCAAGCGCAATCTGCAAGAGTGGACCAGCTACGATCAATCCAAGGCTCGCCAGCAGGTCACGCTGGAAAACTTCTATCGCGCGATGTGGATCAACCCGGTCGCCGGTGCCGCACTGCTGTTGTTCAGTTTCCTGCATAATCCAATGGCGCTGTTTATCACACTACCATTCGCCACCTTGTGGATCCTGTCGCCGTTCCTGCTGTACTACCTCAGCCAGGAACCGCAGCGCAGCAAAACCGCCATCAACGATGAACAACGGCGCTTTCTGCGCCAAACCAGCCGCCAAACCTGGGACTTCTTCAATACCTTCGTCAACCAGCAGGAAAACTGGCTGCCGCCGGATAACTACCAGGAAATACCGGAGCCGGTGGTGGCGCACCGTACCTCACCGACCAATATCGGGCTGTCGTTATTGGCCAACCTCACCGCCTATGATTTCGGCTATCTGACGCTCAGCGACGCGCTGCGGCGCATCGAACTGACGCTCAACACTCTGGATCGGCTGGAACACTATCGTGGCCATTTGTACAACTGGTACGACACCCGCACCCTGGAGCCGCTGAACCCGCGTTATATCTCCAGCGTCGACAGCGGTAACCTGGCCGGTCACCTGCTGACGCTCAGCGCCGGCTTGCCGGCACTGGCCCACCAGCCGGCCATAGATCCGCTGCGGGTACTGACCGGTCTTGGTGACAGCCTGCAACTGCTGGAACTGCACTGGGGCGACGCCGCACCGAAAAACCTGTCGAAGCTGCGCAACCATTGGGAGCAGGCCCACCACAGCCACCCGGCAGCTCTGCTGGCAGAACTGAACGCCATGCGCAACTACAGCAACGGGCTGCAGGAACCGGCGCTAAATCATGATGAGGAAACCAAACGCTGGGCCGGAGCCTTGCACCAGCAGCTTAACGAACTGTGTGCCGAATGGGCGCAGTGGTTCGGCTGGCTGAGTGACGGCATGCCCGAACTGGAGCAGGTGCCCAGCCTGCACTGGCTGGCTAACCCGCCGGGCCAGTTGACGCTGTCACCGGAACAGCAAAATCAGCTGAGCGCGGCGGGTGCGCTGGCGCAGGAACGTCTTACGCAGTTGCAAAGCCTGCAGCAGCGGTTGGAAAAAATGGCGCAAATGGATTTCAACTTCCTGTATGACGAATCAACCCATTTGCTGACCGTTGGCTTTAACTGCGATCAAAACAAGATGGACAGCAGTAAATACGACCTGCTGGCCTCCGAGATTCGTTTAACCAACTACGTCGCCATCGCCACCAATCAGGTGCCGCAGCGCAGCTGGTTCGCACTTGGCCGCCTGTTCACCGTGATCGACCACGAACCCGCGCTGATGTCGTGGAGTGGGTCGATGTTTGAGTACCTGATGCCGCAGTTGGTGATGCCCGCCTACCCTGATTCACTGCTGGTGCAGATGTGCCATGCGGCGGTGGAGCGGCAGATTGCCTGGGGTAAGGAACGCGGCGTTCCCTGGGGCATTTCCGAATCCGGCTACTTCGGTTTCGACGCCGACCAAAACTATCAGTATCACGCCTTTGGCGTTCCGGGTCTGGGCCTGCGACGCGGGCTGGGTGACGATATGGTGGTGGCGCCTTACGCCACGGTGATGGCGCTGATTGTCGATCCGGACGCCGCTTGCAATAACCTGGTTACGTTGGAGAAAAATGGGGCCAAAGGCCGCTACGGTTTCTACGAAGCGCTGGATTACACCACCGCTCGCCTAAGCCGGGGGCAACTGTATGTCATCATCCGTTCCTATATGGCGCACCACCAGGGCATGAGCTTCCTTGCCCTGTCGCATCTGTTGCTGGATGCGCCTATGGTAGCGCGCTTCGCTGAGTATCCGGCGTTCCAGTCAGCGCGGCTGTTGCTGCAGGAACGGGTGCCGGATGCGGTCGAGCTGTACAGCACCCGTCGCCATTTCGAAACCCACGAGGGGACTATCACCCCGGCCAGCTTCGCCGCACGCGAGTTCAACCGTGTGGACTCCCCGATTCCCGAAGTGCAGTTGCTGTCCAACGCCAACTATCACCTGATGCTCACCCAGGCCGGCGGCAGCTACAGCCGCTGGCAGAATCTGGCCTTGACCCGCTGGCGCGAAGACGCCACCTGCGATAACTGGGGCGCTTTCTGTTACCTGCGCGATCCGCAAACCGGTGAGGTCTGGAGCAATACCTGGCAGCCGATCGGTGGTGCCGCCAAGGGGTACAGCGCCGTGTTCAACGACGCCGGGGCCGAGTTCCAGCGTCAGCAAGGGTCGCTGTCGGTGAAAACGCAGGTGGTGGTATCGCCGGAAGATGATATTGAGCTGCGCCGCGTAACGTTGGTCAACCGCAGCAAGCAACCGCGCACCATCGAAATCACCAGCTATGCAGAAGTGGTGCTGGCACCGGCCGGCAATGATCTGGCCCACCCGGCGTTCAGCAACCTGTTCGTACAAACCGAGCTGTTGCCGGATCAAGACGCCATTTTGTGCCACCGCCGCCCGCGCGAACCGAAAGAAAAATGCCCGTGGTTACTGCACATGATGACGGTGCAAGGCCGCACCAGCCAGACGTCGTTCGAAACCGATCGCGCCAAATTTATCGGCCGCGGCCGCACCCCGGCCAATCCGCAGGCGCTGTATCAAAATACCCCGCTAAGCAACAGCGCCGGACCGGTCATTGATCCGATCATCGCTATCCGTCAGCGCGTGGTGCTGGAACCAAATGTACCGCTCACACTGGATATCTTCTATGGCGTCAGTGAAGACCGCGCCAGCAGCCTGGCGATGCTGGAAAAATACCGCGATCGCCATTTGGCAGACCGGGTGTTTGAACTGGCCTGGTCGCACAGCCAGGTGGTACTGCGTCAACTGAACGCCAATGAGGATGACGCCAACCTGTTCAATCGTCTGGCCAGCGCGGTGGTCTTCCCGGCGCAGGAAATGCGCGCCGCCAGCAGCGAAATCATTAACAACCGCCGTGGCCAGTCTGGGCTGTGGGGATATTCAATCTCCGGCGATCTGCCGATTGTGCTGCTGACCGTGACCGACGGCGAAAACATCGAGCTGGTTCGGCAACTGATCCAGGCGCACAACTACTGGCGTCTGAAAGGGTTGCAGGTGGATCTGGTGATCCTCAACGAGGACATTGGCGGCTACCGTCAGGATCTGCAGAACCAGATCATGGGCCTGATCGCCGCCGGCATGGAATCGACCCAAACCGATAAGCCGGGCGGCATCTTCGTACGCACCAGCGAACATATGTCACCGGAAGATCATCGTCTGCTGCTCAGCGTCGCGCGTATTTACCTCGACGATCGACGCGGCGGTTTAACCGAGCAGCTCAACCAGCGCCTGCAGTTGCCGCAGATCCTGCAGCAACCGCTGTCGCCGGTGACCGCCTCGTCGAAACTGGCGACGGTGGATAATTTGCCGCGCAACCTGCATTCGCCGCAGTTGCCCGACATTGCCGCGCTGCAGTTCTATAACGGCCTCGGCGGCTTCTCGGAGAATGGCCGCGAATATGTGATTGCGATGAACGAAAGCAAGATCACCCCGGCGCCCTGGTCGAACGTGATGGCCAACCCGATGTTCGGCTCGGTGGTTTCGGAAAGCGGCCAGGCCTACACCTGGTACGAAAACGCCCACGAATACCGTCTCACGCCTTGGGACAACGATCCCATCTGTGACCGCAGCGGCGAAGCTTTCTACCTGCGCGACGAAGAGAGCGGCCATTTCTGGTCGCCAACCCCGCTGCCCGCCCGGGGCCGTGGCCATTACCTGACCCGTCACGGTTTCGGCTACAGCGTTTTCGATCACCGCGAAAGCGGCATCGACAGCCAGTTCACCCTGCTGGTGGCCAAAGATGCCCCGGTAAAACTGTTCCTGCTGACGCTGACCAACACCTCAGGACGCACCCGCAAGCTCTCGGCTACCGGTTATGTGGAGTTTATCCTCGGCGATCTGCGGCAAAAGTCGGCCATGCATATCGTCACCCAGGCGGCTTCGTCTGAAAACGGCTGCGGTATCCTGGCGACCAACCACTATGGGGGCAACGGATCGGATCGCACCGCGTTCTTCGGCGTCTCGGGTGCGCATTGTTCGCTCACTGGCGACCGGCGTGAATTTATCGGTCGTAATGGTTCGCTGACCAATCCGGCGGTGCTAAAACTGCGGCGCCTGTCTGACAAAGTCGGCGCCGGTATGGATCCGTGCGGCGCGGTGCAGTCGGCCATCAGCCTGATCGACGGCGATCAACGCAGCTTTGTGTTCGCCCTCGGGTTGGGGCAAAACGCCGAAGAAGCCGAAGCGCTGCTGCACAAATACCTCCAGGAGGACAACCTGCAGGATGAGTTGCAACAGATGGCTGCGCACTGGGACGGTATTCTCAACAAAGTGCAGATAGGGACGCCGCAACCGGCCGTCGATTTACTGGCCAATGGCTGGCTGCTGTACCAGACCCTTGCCTGCCGTATTCAGGCGCGCAGCGGTTACTACCAATCCGGCGGTGCCTTTGGCTTCCGCGATCAACTGCAGGATACTTTGGCACTGACTCATGCCGCCCCGGAACGGCTGCGGGAACAGATCCTGCTGTGCGCTTCGCGCCAGTTCGTCGAAGGCGACGTGCAACACTGGTGGCATCCGCCGCAGGGCAACGGCGTGCGCACCCGCTGTTCGGATGATTATTTGTGGTTGCCGCTGGCCATTTGCCACTATCTGGACGCCACCGACGATCAGAGCATCCTGGATGAACAGGTGGGCTATCTGGAGGCGCGCAAACTGGCACCCGGCGAGGAGTCTTCCTATGAACAACCGGCGCAGAGCGTAACGCAAGAAACCTTGTATCAGCATGGCGTCCGGGCGTTAAAACACGGATTGAACTTCGGCGAACACGGTCTGCCGCTGATGGGAGCCGGTGACTGGAACGACGGCATGAATATGGTGGGCCTGGAGGGACGTGGCGAGAGCGTCTGGCTTGGCTTCTTCCTGTTCCATATCCTGCAGCGTTACGGCAAGTTGGCAACCACGCGTCATGACGACGAACTGGCGACGCTGTGCCGCCAACAGGCCGAGACGCTGCGCAATAATCTGCGTGACCATGCCTGGGACGGCGAATGGTACCGTCGGGGCTATTTCGACAGCGGGGAACCGCTGGGCTCTCATCAGTCGGCGGAGTGCCGTATTGACGCCATTGCCCAAAGTTGGTCAGTGCTGTCCGGTGCCGGTGATGAGCCGCGCAGCCTGCAAGCCATGCAGTCGCTGGATAAACACCTGGTCGACAACCAGGCCGGCCTGATCAAACTGCTGACGCCGCCTTTTGACGGCAACGGCCCGAATCCGGGCTATATCCGCGGCTATCTGCCTGGCGTGCGGGAAAACGGCGGACAATATACCCATGGCGCGGTGTGGGCGGTGATGGCCTTCGCCGAAATGGGCAATATCGAGCGCGCCTGGGAACTGATGGCGCTGATCAACCCGATCAACCACAGCCTGGACAGTACCGCGGCGGAACGCTACAAGGTCGAGCCGTATGTGGTTACCGCCGATATTTACGCGGTGGCGCCGCACGTCGGTCGCGGCGGCTGGAGCTGGTATACCGGCTCTGCCGGTTGGATGTATCGGCTGATCCTCGAGTCACTGCTGGGTCTGAAACGCCATGGCGATCGGCTGAGCGTCAACACCCGCCTGCCGGCAGACTGGCCACAGGTGACGCTTAACTACCGGGAGGGTAGCAGCGAATATCGGTTGATTGTCCGTCAGGGGCAAGGCGCGGCGCAGGTCAGCGTCGACGGTGAAAAACAGTCGGAAGCCGTGATAACGCTGGTAGACGATGGCAAAATCCATCAGGTGGAAGTGACATTGGGGCAGTAAATATCGGGGCGCGGCGGGTGCCGCGCCCAACGTCTATACCAAAAATAATTCGAGTTGCTTGTAGGCGGCAACTGAGCAAAGCCCCAGGAGCTTACTCAAGATCGATCCTGGGGTGAGTGGCAAATCTGCCGGGAGCAGATTTGAACGTTGCTTGCAGCGGCCCCGTAAGGGGTGAGGCCCAAGGATGGGCCGAATAGTGCAGCCAACACCCAAGCAGCTTGAAGTATGACGGGTATACAGGCCGTTATTTACGCGCCAGCAACAAGCCCAGTACCAGGCCAACCGTGGCACCGATCCCTACGCTGCACCAGGGGTTTTCACGCACGTATCCGTCGGTTCGGCAAACGGCGTCCTTGGCGCGCGCATAGTAGGACTCGGTGGTGTCAGCCAACCGCGACTTGACCTCACTCAATGCCTCTTCGGCATGAGCTTTGATATCGATATAGGCCTGATCGGCACGATCGCCGGAGTACTTCAACACTTCTTCCAGCGTGTCGCTCAGCATTCTCAGATCGTCATCGAGCGTGGTTTGATCCGCATCCGTATTTCTCGCCATGGTAAGTTCTCCGTGTTTAAAAAATGAAACGGCCCTTAACTATAGACAAGGATCGCCGATCCCCGCCATCAGACTGATGGCTAAAATCAGAACACCAGTTGGACTTTGGCAGCTCGACTCTTGTCACCGGCAAACGTCAGCGCCTCAGCCAGTTGACGATTGTCGAACTCGGCGGACAGCAGCGGCAGCGGATTGACTGTCCCCTCGGCCAGCCACGTCACCGCCAAGGCGAACTCTTCAACAAACCGGAAGGATCCCAGCAGATTCAGCTCTTTGGCGATCAACAGCATCAGCGGGAAATCCGGGAAGCTGCTTCCCATACCGACTTGCACCACCGTCCCCTTGGCGCGGGTGACCTCCAGACAACGCTGCAACGACAGTGGATGGCCGGAGACTTCAAAAGCGATATCAAAGTCCCCTTTTTCCTGCTGATAGCTGCTGAAATCGTCATTGCCGGCGTGCAGACAGCGGGATGCCCCCATATCTCCGGCGATATCCAGGCAACGCGGGCTGAGATCGGCGCAGACAATTTCGTCGGCGCCCAACGCCTTCAGCGCCGCCACCAGCAGGCAGCCTATCGGGCCGACGCCGGACACAAACACCTTTTTCCCTTTCACTTCACCGGGCTGCCTGGCGGCATGTATCGCCACCGCCAGCGGCCCGGCAAAAACCATCACCTTCTCGTCGCAGTTGGCGTCGAACGCAATGCATTGCGCGCTATCAACCACCTTGTACTGGGTAAAAGCGCCGTCAACATGTGGGAAGTACATCGCGCTGCCGAAAAAGCGCATTTGAGTACATTGGTTTTGTTGATCCGCCAGGCAATACTTACACTGCCCGCAGGGCTTGCTGGGGTTTAACGCCACTTTCTGGCCCACGGGCAGACGAGCCGTGTCGCTGGCGACCACTTCGCCGATCACCTCATGGCCCAGCACCATCGGCTGACGCACCTGAAAACTGCCGACTTTACCCTCCTGATAATAATGCAGGTCTGATCCGCAGATGCCACCACGGGTGATTTTCACCAGCGTGCCGTGGCCCTGGTACTCAACCTCCTGCTCCACTACCGCCACGTCATATTTGCCGTTGACCACGCAGGATTGGGTTTGAATTTTCATCATCATATTCTCATAAGCAGACGGCTATACCGCGGCCGACATTCCGCCATCGACAAACAGCAGGTGACCATTGACAAAATCAGAGGCTTTGGACGACAGGAACACCGCCGCGCCAATCAACTCCTGCGGATCGCCCCAACGGGCAGCCGGGGTACGCTTGGTCAGCCAGGCGGTAAACTCTTGGTTGTCCGCCAGTGCCTGAGTCATTTCGGTTTTGAAGTAGCCCGGGGCAATACCATTGACCTGAATGTTGTAGCGCGCCAGCTCTACGCACATGCCGCGCGTGAGCATTTTCACCGCCCCTTTGGAAGCGGCATAGGGGGTGATGGTGTCGCGGCCCAGTTCGCTCTGCATCGAGCCGATATTGATGATTTTACCGCTTTGACGCTGCACCATATGGCGGGCTACGGCTTGTGACACCATAAATACCGCCTTCTGGTTGACGGCAATAATGTCGTCCCAGTCTTTTTCCGGGAATTCGGTAAACGGGTGGCGACGCTGTATGCCCGCGTTGTTAATCAACACATCGATCCCACCGCTTTGCGCCTCAATTTTCTCAATAGCGGCATGAATGGCCTGAGAGTTAGTGACATCAAAGGCCGCTGCATCGGCGCGGAAGCCCTCACGGCGCAGTGCTTCAACGGCTCGCTGGGCGTTTTCTTCGGTGGTCGCATTGACCAAGATGTGAGCGCCGTACTCCGCCAGCCCACGCGCCAGCAGAAAACCAATGCCCCGAGAAGCGCCGGTAATCAGTACTTTTTTATTATCCAGTGAAAATAAGTTGTTCATAACGTCCCCGGCAGTGTCATTCAGATAAGACAGGTGCCTATCTCAGCGGATCGCCGCCGGCAAAAACGTGATGACGATCACTTAAAACAGTGTTACTAAAACCTGTTACCTTTAACGTGAAGCCACGCAATCTCGCGGGAAACAAACTCAACACATTTCATTGAAAAATAAGATTTTTATACTTTATGTCGTCGATTGTTATCACTAAATCGATTTGTTAACATGGCGTTATTCGCGATTTCGCCGCCCCACCCTGTTAAGGCCTCAGAATGAAGAACCAACGCGTCACGCTGCAAGATATTGCGCTGCTCGCCGGCGTGACCAAAATGACCGTCAGCCGCTATCTGCGAACGCCGGAAAAGGTGGCGGCCGAAACCGCCGAGAAAATTGCCCAGGTGATGAAGGAAGTTAACTTTACCGACGGCGATGAAGCACGCTCAACGCAAAAGCCGCGCATTGGCGTTTTGATCCCCTCGTTCAACAACCAAATTTTCGCCGATCTGCTGGCCGGAATCGAATCCATCACTCTGGAACAGGGCTACCAAACGCTGGTAGTGAACTATGACTACAGTCGGCAGCGCGAAGAAGAGCATATCGTCCAACTGCTGGCTTACCCGATTGCCGGGCTGATCCTGACGGATTCGGAGCATACTCTGCGGGCGGAAAAGTACCTGACGGCCGCCAAAATCCCGGTGGCGCAGGTGATGGATCTGGAAGGTCCGGAAGGAAGGATCGCCGTGGGGTTCGATAACTTCCAGGCGGGTTACGACATGACCGAAGCGCTGCTGGCCAGCGGTAAACGTCAGGTGGTTTATTTTGGCGCCATGTCCGATGCGCGCGACACTAAACGTTTTCAGGGCTACTGCCGGGCGATGGAAAAACAGGGCCTGACACCGCGCCAAATCACACCGCACCGTGTTTCGTCGGTGACGGTCGGCTCCGATATGCTGGCCATGGCACGGCAGCTTTACCCGGATTTGGACGGTATCTTATGCACCAATGACGATCTGGCCGTTGGGGTCTTACAGGAGTGTCTGCGGCTGGGGCTGCGGGTTCCGCAGGATATCGCTTTGTCGGGATTTCACGGCCTGGATATCGGCAAAGCCACCACGCCGGGCATCGCCAGCGTTATTACACCCAGGTTTGATATCGGCAAGGTGGCCACAGAGATCTTGTTGAAACGCATTAAAGGGGTGCCGTGCATTGAGCGCGTTGATCTGCACTACCGCATCTCACTCGGCGGCACCATTTAACTCAGCGGTTAACATGTTCGGTAACAGCGGCCGCCGGTTTCGGTTTTTCGCTGCGCGCCGCCAGCCACAGGCCGCTGTTTTTCATCGCGTAGCCAAACACTAATCCCACCAACAGGGAAAGGGTCACCAGAGACCAATTGCCGCCGCCGGCGAAGGTGGCGCAAGCGCCGATAAAGGTGCCGGGCACAAAACCCAGCCACTGCTGCTTTGCCTGAATGCACATCAGAAAAGCCACCGCGCCGGTCAGCAGATAACCGAGCAGGCTCCAGCCGGGCGCCAGCTCACTGCCGTGAATGATCGCCATCGCCCAAAATACCCCGCTGCAGCAGGTCAGTGTGCTGATCAACAACCCTTTCAGCCCCCCCTGCGGGCAAGCAAAATAGGCCGTACAGCCCAGGAAACCGGCCCAACTGATCAGCCCCAGGCTAACAGCCACCCATCCCCACACGCCGGAGAGGATCCCGGTAGTCACAGCAATGGCAAAAAGAACGTTCATAAACTGACCCGCAGCAAAGAAAGCGCGCAGTTTACGCGAAAATCGGCAAATTCAAGTGATGTAAATCACAAAAATTTTGTAATGAGAAATACTGAAATTGCAGAATTGAGGAATTTGTCACAAAAAAAACCAGCGTGACTAGCACGCTGGAAATGACACACAACAACACCAGGGAAATCGTTCGCCACCTTGCGTGGCTAAAATCGTTGTTCAGCTACCCTGCGAATTTCACGTTGCCGACGGACAACCTGAAACTCGGCGGGTATCAGCGCGGGAAACCCGCGCGGGTCACCATGAAGCTCAAAGATAAGCAAACCACGGCACTGACCAGAAATAACAGATTGACCGCCAGATGCAGGCTGGCATGGTCGATAACCGCCCCCAGCAGGATCGGAACCCAGTTGGCGATATAGGCGATTACGTAAAACAGTGAAATCAGTCTCGCATGGCTGGCCTTCGGTGAAATCAGGTTCACCAAGGTGGCACTGCCGACAAAAATCGCCCCGTAGGCGTAACCGGCAATCACCATACCGGCACTGGCCAGAGCCAGCGAGTGGATCTGAATCGCCTCGGCGAACACCACCACTGACAGCGCCTGCGCCAGACAGCCAAACATCAGCGAATGGCGCGCATTAACGCGACGGCTCAGGATCTGGCTAATACCGGCAATCACCAGATAAACCGCAATCACATAGCCGTAAACGCCCCGGCTGTGCATGCCCAACAGCTTTTCCGATACGCTTGGCCCTATCGCCAGAATACTGGCAGCCACTGCCCAGCAGATGAACAACGCGCCAGCACACAGGAAGAACTTGCCTCCGGTAGCGCGCAGGCCATCCGCCAACGAACTTTTTTCTGCCGCGGCTTCTGCTGCCGGTGCCCCACTGAGGGGTACCGCAACGGCTTCAACCGGCCATTTCAGCATCACGCCCAGTGCGGCAACTGCCGCCACCGCCATGATGATAATGAACGGCAGCGAAGTCGTGTGGAACCCGGTTTGCAGCGCCACGCCGCTGAAAATCGGCCCCAAAGCCAGACCGGTGGTGAATGACAGCGTGGCAATCAGCGCCGCATTTTTACCGCCGTCCTTCGGCCCAAAACGCACCAGCGCAATGTTAGCCGCACCGGTCAAAGCCCCGGTGCCGATCCCGGCCAGCAGACGCGCCATAAACATCATCAAAAACGAATCGGCCATCGAAAACAGCAAGGCCCCGGCCAACACCACCAGCAGCGCCGGTACAATCATGCTGCGCAGATCTTTGACCTTGCCGGCCATGTTGCCCACGCCGAACAGCGAAATCAGCACGCCGGCGGCATAGGCGCCATAAATGACGGTCAGGCTGACCGAGCTTAGCGCCAACTCATGTTGATAAAGCGGGTAAAGCGGTGTCGGCGCACTGCTGTTCAGCAATGCTGACATCAATGCCAGGGCTAAAAACAGCAGGATGGCAAAATGCGACTCACCCAACTTCGCTTTAGCGGCTTCATCAACAGCCACACCTTCAGACATTTTTCTCTCCCGAAACAATCTGGATAAACACCTAACCCTGAAAACCAAACTCCTCAGGAAACGCGTTTATCATACCTTTCGGGTATAACGGTCAAAATAGCCAAGAATGCATCATAGTGATTCATTAATGCATTTGCACTGACGCCCGCCAGCGCTTAATGCCGTGCTCTTTACACCGCCGCTGCCTTCGAGGTTTTTGCCGGAGCGCGTTTCACTATCGCCAACGCACCGGAGAAAATAATCAGCGCCATGCCGCCCGCAGCAATGTAGGACAGCTTCTCGCCAAACAACAGATAGCCGAGCAGCGTGGAGAAAATGATGGTGCTATAGGAAAGAATGCTGACAATCACCGCATTGCCGCTGCCGTAGGCGCGGGTCATGGTGATTTGCCCCAGGCTGCCGAACACACCGATGGCGCAAACGCACAGCATCATGGCGCTGTCCAACGCGGTAAACCCCACCACAGTGGTCATCATGCCGCCCACCAGGGTGCCCACCAACGAGAAGTAAAACACCACTCGCAGTTCGGGTTCGCCACTGCGCACCAGCTTACCGACGTTAAAATAGGCCAGCGCGGTCAGCAGGCCGGAAAGCAGGCCAATCAGGGTCGCGGCATACTCGCCGTTCGGCGTATCGGGGCGCAGCAGCACCAAAATGCCGATAAAACCCAGCAGTACCGAGAACAGCAGCTTGCCTGTCAGCTGGCCTTTGCTAGTGACAAAGGCAATCGCCGACTGAAAGATAGGATTCGTGTAGCCCAACGTGGTGGCCGTGGCGATCGGCAGATGGATTAGTGAGTAGAAACCGCAGTACATCGCCGCATTGCCAATGGCGGCGCGTTTCATGTGCAACCCCAAATGCTGGGTGCGGAAACCGAGATTTTTCACATGGATCAGCGCGGCAACGATCAGGACGTTGATGACAGAGCGGTAAAAAATGATGTCGAAAAAACCGACCTTGGCCGAAGCCAGTTTGATGCTGGCCCCCATCAACGCAAAGAACCCGCTGGCGACGACCATCCACAAAGCAACCATGATTTCCTCGGTATATCACCCCAACGGGCGACAAAATAAAACGGGGCGAATTGATTCGCCCCCTACGGCTAATGCAGTCAACAGCGCCGCAGCTTGAAAAACGGCGGGAATATTATTCGGCAGCTTTCACCGTCAGCGGTTTATTATCAGCGCAGGCGAAGAATACCAGCATCTCAGCGCCTTTATCACCAGAAACCCCTTGGTGAACGATATCTACCGTGTCGGTAAAGGAGTCGCCCTGCTTAAAGGTGTGTTTCACGCCGGTTTTCTTGACCGTCAGCGAAACGCTGCCCCCGGTCATATACACCGCGCTGATGCACGGGTGAGTATGCCAGGCGAGCACCTTGTTCGGTTCCACCGTGACCTTCAACATGGTGATCTGCGGAGCGCCGGCCGGATAATGCTGGTACGGCGTCCCCTCCCATGAGGTTTCGGTTTTCAGCAAGGTTTCTTTGTTTATGCCTTCGCCGTGATCCTCTGCGGCCTGTGCAGCGCCTTGAAATGCCATCATTAATGCCAGAAGTGTCAGTTTATACATTGTTATCGCTCCATGACTACGGTGAACAAAATAGAATGGCGTGATACAAAGGACAATGAATGACGACTCCTGGAATCTGGGGTTACGCCTTTACAAGCCTTTGATACGCTGCTCGTATTCTACGATGCTCTCGGCATAGTATCGATTAGGCGCCACATGATTTCCTACCAACACTTCTATCAGGAAAGGCCCCTCGTGCTCAGCCGCGGCGGTCAGCGCTTCGTCCAGTTCCTCCAGCGTCGCCGCTTTGGCGGAGGCAACCCCCAGGCTGTTGGCGAAGGCCTTCCAGTCATGGTTCGGCAACGCGGTATAGTCCGCAGATACCCCACGGTTTTGCAAGGTGTCGATGTGCATCGCTCCGTGAGCGCAGTTGTTCATCACCACAAAGGTCATTTTGACCTGATAACGGGCGGCCGTCTGGATCTCGATGCCGTGCATCAGCATGCAGCCGTCGCCGGTGACCACCACGCAGTCGCGGTGCGGCGCTGCCAGTTTGATGCCAATGCCGGCGCAAATCGCCCAGCCCATCGGCGCCAGGGAGCTTGAGGTATGGTAATCGCCCCGGCCGCTGGCCTGCCAGTGGTGCGCCATAAAGATACGGTGTGCGCCGGAATCGACCACCACGTTGGTGTCCTGATTCATACGGCTGCGGATGCGTTTGATGGCGTCGCCGGGGTACATGTTGGCCTCACCCTCGGCAAGACGCACCTGCAAATCGGGCCGTTGCTGCTCCAGCGGCAGTTGACCCACCTGCTCCAGCCAGCCGTTACGCAAGCGCTTAATACTGTTCAGGTGCGCGTCATCGTCGCTGACCGCATCCAGCAGGTGGTGCAACGAGCCGGTCAGGCTGGAGAAAATCTGCATATCCGGTTGATAATGCGAGCTGACCTTATCGAAATCCTCGTCAATCACCACCAACGTTTTGGTGCCGTGCAGTCGCGGATTCCAGTTCAGGCTATCGCGTTGGCTCAGATCGCAACCCAGCACCAGCAGCACATCCACTTCATCGCCATTGATGGTTTCCACCGCCCGGGTATGACCGGCAAAACCGTACAACCCCAGCGCCAGCTCGTGCCCTTCGGGAAACGCGCCCTTGCCGGACAGCGTAGTGGCAACCGGCAGACGGTATTTCTCCGCCAGGCGCAGCAACAGGGCGGCATCCAGCGGATTATTCATGCGGTTACCCACCAGGCAGGCGACGTTCAGCCCGCGCAGCAGATAGTCATCCAGCACCTGATCCAATGCCTGTGGGTCGATGGCGGCCTCTCGGCACTGCGGCGTGCGTGGCGGGCTAACTTCGTGACCGCCGGCCACCTCTTTCTTTTGCATATCGACCGGTACGCTGAGATAGGTGCGACCTTTTCGCTGAGTGTTCAGGAAGGACAGACTGCGCCGCAGTTCGTGCTGCAACGTGAGATTATTTTTCACTTCTATCGCAGCGGAAAGCAGCGGTTTGACGATAGTCAGCTCATCGATGCCACTATTGCTGCCGTCCTGGAAGGCACCCTGCGCTTCATGATAAGTGGCAATGCCGCCGGCCAGATACAACACCGGAATTTTGTCGGCCTGCGCCGCCGCCATCGCCGGCAGGAAATTCATGGTGCCGGGACCGGAGATGCCCAGACAAACGCCAAACTTGCGGCTGGCGCGGGCATAACCGTCCGCCATAAAGCCGCAGGCGGTTTCATGGGCGCCGACGATGCCGGCAATGCCTGAATGTTCAATGGATTTTATCAATGGGTACACCAGCTTGCCGGGTACCAGGAATATGTGCTGAATGCCGCGAGCTTCGAGACTCTGGATAATCGCATCAGCGTTGCTTTGCGTTGCCGCTTTCGCACCGGGGGTTGCAATAACTCTGACACCGTCCGCAGTTGCCAGTGCTACGGGGGTGTATAACTTCTCTGCGTGAGACTCCATTTTCAATGTCCAGTCGTGGTGGGCCAACCTAGATTCAGAGTCGATCCCACCAGGCGATTAGCCCACAGAGACAGGCTCTCATGCGCGTCTGCTTACGCGTTCAGGGTAACATTGGCACAAAATGTGCGCCAGATCACAGCATAAACGTTGATAAGCATAAAGATTGTCGGGTAAAAATAAAGATGCAAAACTGCTTCACGTTGATGCATTTATTCATATCCTGAAACATAATTAATAATTATGATACGTGGGCCTCATTTGCAGCCAAAACCAGAGCCGGTACGGTTGCGCAATAATGAACACAGACAAGACCGATAAGCCTGCACAAAGGAAATGGCATGATGAATTGGGATGATGCACGCTTCTTCCTGGCGGTCGCACGCTGCGGCACTTTACGAAAAGCCGCCAATGAACTACACGTCGACCAAGCCACCGTCGGACGGCGTATTACCGCTTTTGAAGAGAGCCTGGGATCCAAACTGTTTATCCGTACGCCAAAATCGTTCTCCCTCAGTCCGTTGGGAGAGGAAATGCTGGCGGACGTGATGAACATGGAGAACTCGGTGCAGGCGATTGGCCGCAAAGCCACCAGTGGCGACGACAGCCTGTGCGGTAACGTACGCATCGCCACCACCGATACCATGGCCGAGGCTTTTGTCATCCCGGCGCTGAAGGCGCTGCGAGAGCAATACCCGTTAATCACTGTCACCATGCTGACGGCGGTCAATATCTCTGATATTTCGTACCGTGGCGCAGATCTGGCGATCCGCGGCGCCCGTCCCGAATCCGATGAGCTGATTATCAAACGCATGGCCACCATAGAAATGGGGCTGTATGCGACGCAGGACTATCTCGACAAACACGGCATGCCGACCAAGGGCGACCATCTGCGGGGTCATGACCTGCTGATGTTCCCGCGAGAACTGGTGCCCCGTCACTGGAACAACTTCTGTGGCGAAACACTGATCGATCCTAACGTGGTGCTGCAGTGCAATTCGCAGTTGTTGCTGCGTTCGGCAACGCGCAATGGTCTGGGGATTGGCCTGCTGTCCTCGTTCCTGGCGGATAAGGACCCGGACCTGGTGCGAATTTTCCCGGAAAACAAAGACTGGGTAGATATCTGGCTGGTGCTGCATCCTGACCTGCAGCGTGCCGCCAGGGTGCGTGCCGTAGTCCAGGCGCTGGAAACCTCATTTACAAATAATCCCGGCTGACCCCCCTACTCAGGGGTCAGGGTGACTTACCCTGCCCCTCTTATCCCGTTTCACCACATTGTCATGATTAGATAAAAAGCTTATTATCTAATTAACGCACAGGACGTGCCCCCACTGTCGAGGGAATGATGGCAAAGGTTAACTGGTCGCGCAAAGCAGTTAAACAATTGATGATGCTACCTACTCAGGATCGCTCAGCCATTAGAGACAAGGTCGGGCTGTTAAGCGCGTTTCCGGCCGCCAGACTGGATATCAAAAAATTGCATGGTGCTGACAGCCAATTTCGCCTGCGCGTCGGCAGCTATCGCATTATTTTTGAGATGAGTGATGGTGAACCTATTGTCTGTCTGATCCAACAAGTGAAGCGTAGAACGTCGACAACTTACTAAACCGCGTTGAGCTGAAATTTATAATCCGAGGTATGCCAGATGGCGAAGTTACAATATATCCATGATGAATCAGGCAAGCCGCTGTACGTGATATTGCCTCTCGATGAATATAAAAAGCTGGTAGGCCGGCAAGATGACTATGAGTCTGTTCCCTATCATAGCGATGCGCACGATGATGAAACTGTTCCTCATGAAGTGGTCTCTATCATGCTGGATCAGAACATCAGTCTGATAGCCGCATGGCGAATTTTCCGCGGCTTCTCGCAGTACGATGTGGCGACAAGACTGGGGACTACCCAATCTGCCGTTTCTCAGTGGGAAGCCATTGACTCTAAACCGCAAAAAAAAACCCGGGAAAAACTGGCAGAGTTATACCGCTGTAGCCCGTCGCAGATGATGCTCTAATCCGTTCCCCACGCCATAAAAAAAGGTCGCCGAAGCGACCTTTTTTACTGCCCTGATGCCCATCAGAACATCGGTTGTGCCATCTGTACCAGCGTAATCAGCGGCTGCGGATAAACACCCAGCAACAGCACCAACGCGGCGGAGATCAGCACCACTACGCCGCCTGCGGTCAACGCCCAGTTATTTGGGGTATCGCGCTGCAGCGCTTCCGGCGCGCTGAGGAACAGGCTGACGGTGACGCGCAGGTAGTAGTACAAACCAATGGCGCTACCCAGCACCACGGCGCCGGTCAACCACCACAGGTGAGCGCTGACGCCCATTGCGATCACGAAGAACTTACCGATAAAGCCCAGGGTCATCGGGATACCGGCCAGTGACAGCATCATCACCGTCATGACGGCGGACAGAATGGGCTTATGCCAGAACAGACCGCGGTAGGAGAACAGTGAATCTGCATCCGGACCACGGTACGGGCTGGACATCAGGCTGACCACGCCGAACGCGCCCAGGCTGCTGAACAGGTAACCTGCCAGGTAAACCCCGGCGGTTTCCAGCGACAGCTGGTGGGTTTGCACCGCAATCAGCGCCACCAGCAGATAACCCAGGTGGGCAATCGACGAGTAACCCAGCAGACGCTTGATGTTGGTCTGGCTGATGGCCATCAGGTTGCCGAACAGAATCGAACAAACGGCAATGATCGACAGCACCATGCGCAGCGCTTCGTTGTCGGCAGCAGGCGCATACAGGAACAGACGCATAACGACCGCAAAGATAGCAATCTTGCTGGCGGTGGCCAGGAAGGTTGAAACCGGCGCAGGCGCCCCCTGATACACATCCGGCGTCCACAGTTGGAACGGCACCAGCGACAGCTTGAAGCCCAGACCGACAATCATCATGCCCATACCGGCCAGGATCAGCGGCTGGTGCATCATGTTTTCTTGCAGGCTCTTGCCCAGGCCAGCCAGCGACAGGTCACCGGACTCCGCATACAGCAGCGCCATACCGAACAGCAGGAAGGACGACGCCGCGGCGGACAGCAGCATGTACTTGATGGCCGCTTCCAGCGGTCGCTTCTGGCGGTAGGCGTAGCCCACCAGACCAAACAGCGGCAGCGAGATCAGTTCAATACCGAGGAACAGCGAGGCCAGATGGTTGGCGCTCGCCAGCAGAATGCCACCCAGGGTAGCAATCAGCACCAGCAGGTAGAACTCTTCGCGGTTGTCCGGGTAGCCGACCAGCCACGGATAGGCAAAGGTACAGGTCGCCAGACTCGCCAGTATCACCAGCCCGGTATAGAACATCGAGTAGCCGTCAACCCGCAGCAGCGGGGTGACATCCATTGGGCCTGCCTGGCCGACAAAGTACAGCGAAAGCAGCGCCAGGTTTAGCCCGATCACGGTCAAGGTGGCGTTGATAAAGTGGTCGCGTCGCCACGCAATGCCTAGCATCACAACCACCACCGTCAATCCGACGATCAACAGCGGCAACAGTGCGATCAGTTGTTGAGGAGTTATTGTCATGGCGAATTACGGCCTTGTTGTTGAAATTGCTGAAACTGACGAACCAAACCAGTGTTGCACGTTGCTCATCGCCGCATTAGAAGTGTCCAGAATCGGTTGTGGGTAGAACCCCAACAGAACCAGCAACACCACCAACAGCAGAATGATGAACAGCTCACGCGCGGTCATGCCCGGCAAAGGTTGGTCAGACTTGGCTTTGCCGTAGTAGGCACGCTGCATCATGATCAACGAGTAAACCGAAGCAAACACCAGACCGAAGGTAGAAATCACGGTGATCACCGGCACAACCTGATAGCTGCCGAACAGGATCATGAATTCACCGACGAAGTTACCGGTACCCGGCATCCCCAACGTAGCCACCGCGAAGAACAGCGACAGCGCAGGGATGTATTTGATACGCCCCCACAGGCCGCCCATTTCACGCATGTCGCGAGTGTGCAGACGTTCGTACAACTGGCCACAGATGATGAACATACCGGCCGCAGACAGGCCGTGTGCAATCATCTGGATCACTGCCCCCTGGTAAGCCAGTTGGCTGCCGGTGTAGATGGCGATCAGGACGAAGCCCATATGGGAAACCGAGGTGTAAGCGATCAGACGCTTGATATCGGTCTGCGCAAACGCCATCCAGGCGCCGTAGAAGATACCGATAACACCCAGCCACATGGCGATTGGCGCGAACTCATGCGAAGCTTCCGGGAACAGCGGCAGGCTGAAGCGCAACAGGCCATAGGCCGCGGTCTTCAGCAAGATCCCCGCCAGGTCGACAGAACCTGCGGTAGGAGCCTGGCTGTGCGCATCCGGCAACCAGCCGTGCAACGGCACCACCGGCATTTTCACCGCGAAGGCAATGAAGAAGCCCAGCATCAACAGGTATTGCACGTTGTGCGACATTGGCGTTTGCAGCAGGTCTTCGTAATCGAAGGTCCACACGCCGGTCGCGTTATAGTGCACAAACACCAGGCCCATAATGGCAATCAGCATCACCAGACCGCTGGCCTGGGTATAGATGAAGAACTTGGTAGCCGCAGTGATGCGGGTTTTCCCGTCCGACGCCTTGTGACCCCAGAGTGCGATCAGGAAGTACATCGGCACCAACATCATTTCCCAGAAGAAGAAGAACAGGAACATGTCGATGGCGAGGAACACGCCGATAACCCCACCCAGGATCCACAGCAGGTTCAGGTGGAAGAAGCCCTGGTATTTCTGGATTTCACGCCAGGAACAGAGGATAGCCAACACGCCCAGCAGGCCGGTCAGCACGACCATCAGCAGTGAAAGTCCGTCCAGCGCCAGGTGGATGGAAATGCCAAAGCGTGGGATCCACGGCAGCAGGAATTCAGACTGCCACTGCGGAATGCCTTTCGGCGTAGTCAACGTGTAGCCGCCCTGCATCCACAGATGCAGAGAAAGCGCCAATGTCAGCCCCATTGCGATCAACGCAATCCAGCGCGGCACCTTAGTACCGAAGCGCTCAAACTGCCAGCACAGCAGACCGCCAATAAAGGGGATAAGAATTAGCCAAGGTAATAGCATGGCGTTTTGTGTCCCTTATACGAATAATTTCAAACTTTGTACGTAGCGCCTGCCCTGCAGAGCGCTACGCCCGAAAAATGCGTCTGTTTAAATTATTCAATTAAACCAAAATCAACAGAGCCAATACGACCACTGCACCCACACCCATAGACGCTATATACCAACGCACCTGACCGTTCTCGCTCACTGTCAGACCACGGTTCCCCCAGCGGGAGAAAATGGCCGGCAAGTTCATCATCGAGTTCAGCGGATCACGTTGCAGCAACTTCGCAATACCCAGGTACGGCTTGACGAATACTTTGTCGTACAGCCAGTCGAAGCCCCAGGCATGGAACCACCAGGTAGAGAAGAAACGTCCCGGTGCGCTATTGGCGATGCGGGTAACCAGGGTACGTTTGCCCAGCCACAGCGCCGCCGCTAACAGGATGCCAACAATAGCCACTACGCCGGAGGTAATCTCCAACTGCAGCACGCTACCGTGCGCCAGCTCGGTGGTATCTGGTAGTACGCCCTGCAGTGGCGGAACAATCATCGCGCCAACGAAGGTGGACAGCACCAGCAGTACCAACAGCGGCAGGTGGTGAGTGATGCCTTTACCGGCATGCGCTTTGATTTTCTCTTCGCCATGGAACACGATGAAAATCATACGGAAGGTGTACAGCGAGGTCATGAACGCACCGACCAGGCCGGCAATCATCAGGTTGATGTGGCCGTTGGCCATCGCACCCGCCAGGATCTCATCCTTACTGAAGAAGCCTGCGGTGATCAGCGGCAGTGCCGACAGCGCAGCGCCCCCCACCAGGAAGCAGACGTAAACCAGTGGAATGCTCTTGCGCAGGCCGCCCATCTTGAAGATGTTCTGCTCGTGATGGCAAGCCAGGATCACTGAACCGGAGGAGAGGAACAGCAGCGCCTTGAAGAACGCATGGGTCATCAGATGGAAGATTGCTGCATCCCACGCCTGCACACCCAACGCCAGGAACATGTAACCAATCTGGCTCATGGTGGAGTAGGCAAGTACGCGTTTGATGTCAGTCTGTACCAGCGCGGCAAAGCCAGCCAGCACCAGGGTCACTGCCCCGATAATGCCCACCAGATGCAACACTTCCGGCGCCATCAGGAACAGGCCGTGCGTACGGGCAATCAGGTAAACGCCCGCGGTCACCATGGTCGCCGCGTGGATCAGTGCGGAAACCGGGGTTGGACCCGCCATGGCGTCTGCCAGCCAGGTCTGCAACGGCAGCTGCGCTGATTTACCGACCGCGCCACCCAGCAACATCAGGGTAGCCCAGGTGATCGCCGTATCGCCGACCGCCAGTTTTTGCGGTGCCAGGATCATCAGTTCGCGGATGTTCAGCGTGCCCAGCTCGTTGTAGAGGATGAACAGCGCGAACGCCAGGAACACGTCGCCGACGCGGGTCACGATGAAGGCTTTCATCGCCGCCGCACCGTTGGCCGGATCCTTGTAGTAGAAGCCGATCAGCAGGTAGCTGCACAGGCCCACGCCTTCCCAGCCCAAGTACATCAGCAACAGGTTGTCTGCCAGTACCAATACCACCATGCTGGCGATAAACAGGTTGGTGTAAGCGAAGAAGCGCGAGTAGCCCTCTTCACCGCGCATGTACCAGGACGCGAACATGTGGATGAAGAAGCCCACGCCGGTGACCACGGACAACATGGTCAACGACAGGCCGTCCAGCGTCAGAGTCACGCCGATATTAAAGTTACCGACGGTCATCCAGTTCCACAGGCTCTGCTCAAACAGCTGCACGCCCGTCGCTTTCTGGGCGAAGAAATCCATCGCCACATGCACCGTGACCAACGCAGCCAGGCCGATAGAGCCTACGCCAATGGTTGCCGAGACGTTCTCAGACCAGCGGCCTCGTGAAAAGGCCAACAGCAGGAACCCGATCAGCGGTAGCAGAATAGTTAAATATAATAGGTTCATCCGCGCATCTCACTGACAGTATCAATATTCAGGGTATGACGGCGACGGTAGAGCTGCAGCAGCAACGCCAGACCGATACTGGCCTCGGCTGCCGCCAAACTGATCGCCAGGATGTACATCACCTGCCCATCCGGTTGGCCCCAGTAACTACCCGCCACGATAAACGCCAATGCTGCGGCGTTGATCATCACTTCCAGACTGATCAGCATAAACAGCAGATTACGACGAACCAGCAACCCGGTCAGACCCAGGACGAACAGGATCGCCGCCAGAATCAGGCCATGTTGAAGAGGGATCATGCTTGCTCCTCCGATTTTCTTCTCGCCATTTCGCCACCGACCGGCGCGTTGCTCAACACCTCACCCGGTTTGTGCTCACGGCCAATGTGGAAGGCAACAACCAGACCTGCCAACAGCAGCATTGAAGCCAGCTCAACCGCCAACACGTAAGGACCGAACAGGCTGATCCCCACGGCTTTGGCGTCTACCATCTCACCGCTGATGCCCTGATCGGACACGCTGCGAATCGCGAAAATCAGCACCGCCAGCAGCAGCAACGACAGCAGGCCCGGGCCGATCCATACCGACGGCTTCAGCCAGTCGCGCTCTTGCTTTTGTACCGCGCTGCCGAGGTTCAACATCATGACCACGAACACGAACAGCACCATGATGGCACCGGCGTAAACGATGATCTCCAACGCCGCTGCGAAGTACGCGCCGAGTGAGAAGAAGACTGCAGAGATCGCCAACAGCGAGACGATCAGATACAGCAACGCATGCACAGGGTTGGTATGCGAGATCACGCGAATGGTCGCGATCACCGCAATCAAACCTGCCAGATAAAAGGCAATTTCCATGCTTGCTGGCTCCTTAAGGCAACAGACCTTTGACGTCGATCGGTTTGGCTTCGTTTTCGGCTTCGCCCTTGGCTTTGCCGTCAATCGCCATACCGGCCATCCGGTAGAAGTTATATTCCGGATATTTACCCGGCCCCGAGATCAACAGATCTTCTTTTTCGTACACCAGGTCCTGGCGCTTGAACTCACCCATTTCGAAATCCGGCGTCAGCTGGATCGCGGTAGTTGGGCAAGCTTCTTCGCACAGGCCGCAGAAAATGCAGCGCGAGAAGTTGATGCGGAAGAACTCCGGATACCAACGGCCATCTTTCTGTTCTGCTTTTTGCAGCGAGATACAGCCCACCGGGCAGGCAACCGCACACAGGTTACAGGCTACGCAACGCTCTTCACCGTCCGGATCGCGCGTCAGCACGATACGGCCACGGTAACGCGGCGGCAGGTAAACCGGTTCTTCCGGATACATCTGGGTTTCGCGCTTGGCGAAGGCATGCAGGCCTATCATCCAAATGCTGCGCACCTGGGTGCCGAAACCAACCAATAACTCTTTCAATGTCATGGTTTATTCACCCCTTATTGAGCGTTGTACAAAATGACTGCGGCAGTTGCCAGCAGGTTCAGCAGCGTCAGCGGCAGACACACTTTCCAGCCGAAGGCCATTACCTGGTCATAGCGCGGACGTGGCAGAGCAGCACGAATCAGAATGAACATCATCATGAAGAAAGCCGTTTTCAGCGCGAACCAGATGAATGGCGGCAGGAATGGACCCTGCCAGCCACCGAAGAACAACGTCACAATCAGGGCAGAAACGGTGACGATACCGATGTACTCACCCACGAAGAACAGACCGAACTTCATGCCGGAGTATTCAATGTGGTAACCGTCAGCCAGTTCCTGCTCGGCTTCCGGTTGGTCAAACGGGTGACGGTGACACACCGCAACACCGGCAATCGCAAAGGTCACGAAACCGAAGAATTGCGGGATGACGTTCCACAGATGCGCCTGAGATTCAACAATGGTCTGCATGTTGAAGGAGTCCGCCTGCGCCACCACGCCCATCAGCGACAGGCCGATGAACACTTCGTAGCTCAGGGTTTGCGCAGAAGCACGCATCGCCCCCAACAGCGAGTATTTGTTGTTGCTCGACCAGCCGGCGAACAGCACGGCGTATACCGCCAGGCCGGCCATCATCAGGAAGAACAAAATACCGATGTTGAGGTCGGACACCGCCCAGGTCGGACTGACCGGGACGATGGCAAATGCCAGCAACAGGGAAGTGAAGGCGATCATCGGCGCCAGGGTGAAGATCACCCGGTCGGAGAATTTCGGAACCCAGTCTTCCTTGAAGAACATTTTGATCATGTCGGCGACCAACTGCAGCGAACCGCCCCAGCCGACACGGTTTGGTCCGTAACGGTTCTGGAACAGGCCGAGCAGGCGACGTTCGCCGAAGCTCATGAAAGCACCGCAGGTGACGACGACCAGCAGGATCACTACCGCTTTAAGCACGGAGATCAGAATGTCGATCACCTCAGGGGTAAACCAGCTCATCGTGTTGCCTCCCGCAGATTTTCAACCGTCGCACCCACCAATACCGGCGGGATCCCTGGCAAGCCGAGCGGTAAGCCCACCTGGCCCTGGGTCAGCGTTTCACTCAGGCGCACCGGCAGACGCAGCGTCTGGCCCGCACAGCTGAACTCCACCAGCGCACCGGCATTCACGCCAAGCGTAGCGGCATCCGCCGGGTTCACCATCACGTAGGCCTCTGGCATACGCTGCTGGATCACGCCGGAACGCTGTGACATTTCATCACTGCCGAACAGGTGGTAATAAGGCGCGACACGCCAGCCTTGCTCATGATCAAAGGCGGCAGGCACCTGGGTGAAGTAATCCAGCTTGCCCTCCCCTGCTTCGATCAGACGCACGCCCGGATCGCCATGACGCAGCTTGCCGCCCACTTCGGCCTGGAACTTGTTCCATGCCTGCGGTGAGTTCCAACCTGGTGCCCAGGCGAACGGGATCTGCTGACGATCGGCCAGCGGGCTGTTGTTCCCTTCCATCGAGAAGGCGAACATGGTGTCTTTATCCTGCGGCTGACGCGGCTCGTGCACGCTGATGTTGGCGCGCATTGCCGTACGACCACTGGAACGATGTGGCGAACGTGCCAGCTTTTGACCGCGAATGCGGAAACTTGCGTCCGGCGCGGCTTCAACAATGCCTTGCAGCTGCGGCAACGCGGTAACACAAGCTTCGATAACGTGATCGAGCTGCGTCCAGTCCACGTGACGGCTGGTATAGGTGGAATGCAGCGAGTGCATCCAACGCCAGCTTTCCAGCATTACGGTGTAAACGTCTTTTTTCGCGTCGTCGTAGTAGGCCGGATCGTAAACCTGGAAGAAACGCTGTGCGCGGCCCTCCTGGTTGACCAGGGTACCGTCGCTTTCTGCAAAGCTGGCCGCCGACAGGATCAGGTTGGCCCGATCCATGATCGCGGTGCGCTGATGATCAACCACGATCAGGTTGCTGACCTTGGCCAACGCGGCGTCCACTTTTGCCGCCTGCGCATGCCGGTAGAGATCGTTTTCCATCACGATAGCGGTGTCTGCTTCGCCGTTTTCCAACTGCGACAGCGCCTGATCGAGCGAACCACCGCCAATCATCGACAAACCGATGCTGTTGGCCGCGCTGGCCACGAAGGTGATACCCACATCAGAGCCGCGATCCTTCAGCGCTTTGGCGATGTTGGCCGCCGCTTCGATGATGGCTTCGCTGCCGGCGTTGCTACCGGTGACGATCAGCGGTTTACGTGCGTCGGTCAGCGCCTGAACGATGATATCGACTTTCTTGTTCAGGCCGTCAGCCAAATCGTTGACCGCCGGTGCCGCATTATCCAGCCCGTGGGCGATGGCGAAGCCGAGACGCGCTTGCTCATCTACCGGTGCACGGTAGTTCCACGCAGCGATGTCGTCCAGACGGGTGTTGTCCACGTTGGTGACGAACAGTGGGTACTTGGCATGCTGACCAATGTTTTGTATCGCGGCAATCTGCCAGTCGGCAACGCGCTGGGCTGCAGCCATGGCGCGAGCCTTGCCCTTCACCGCCTGACGTACCGACAAAGCAATACGTGCGCCGGTCTGGGTCAGATCTTCACCCAGCACCAATACCGCGTCGTAGCCTTCAATTTCGCGCAGCGCAGGCGTGTGAACGCCGCTGTTTTGCAGCACGTTCAGCATCAGGTTCAGACGACCCTGTTCCGCCTGTGAAATACCGGTGTAGAAATTCTCGGCACCGACCAGTTCACGCAGTGCGAAGTTGCTTTCCAGACTGGCGCGGGGTGAGCCGATACCGATGGTTTTCTTCGCCTGACGCAGGATGTCCGCCGCGCCCTGCATAGCCTGTTCGGCGTTCAGGGTGATCCAGTCGTTGCCGCGCAGCTGCTGTGGCTGACGTGGACGATCTTTCTGGTTCACGTAGCCATAACCGAAGCGGCCGCGGTCGCACAAGAAGTAGTGGTTCACGCTGCCGTTATAGCGGTTTTCGATGCGACGCAATTCACCATAGCGCTCGCCCGGGCTGGTGTTACAGCCGATGCTGCACTGCTGGCAAATGCTTGGCGCAAACTGCATGTCCCACTTACGGTTATAACGCTCGGAGTGGGTTTTGTCGGTGAACACGCCGGTCGGGCACACTTCTACCAGGTTGCCGGAGAACTCGCTTTCCAGCGTGCCGCTCTCAACACGACCGAAGTAGACGTTATCGTGCGCACCGTACACACCGAAGTCGGTGCCGTCCGCATAATCCTTGTAATAGCGCACACAACGGTAGCAGGCGATGCAGCGGTTCATCTCATGCGAGATAAACGGCCCCAGTTCCTGGTTGTTGTGGGTACGCTTACTGAAGCGGTATTTACGGAAGCTGTGGCCGGTCATTACTGTCATATCCTGCAGGTGACAGTTACCGCCTTCTTCACACACCGGACAGTCGTGCGGGTGGTTGGTCATCAACCACTCAACCACGCTTTCACGGAACTGTTTGGCTTCGGCATCGTCGATGGAAATAAAGGTTCCATCGGATGCCGGTGTCATACAAGACATCACCAAACGGCCACGCGTATCTTCCGCGTTTTGGTATTGCTTTACCGCACATTGGCGGCAAGCGCCGACGCTTCCCAGCGCCGGATGCCAGCAAAAGTAAGGAATATCGAGGCCGAGAGAGAGACAAGCCTGCAACAGGTTGTCAGCTCCATCTACGTCGTATTCTTTGCCGTCTACATGAATCGTAGCCATAGTCAGCATGCTTCCAAGTGGCCTGCTTTGCAGCAGGCGTTAATCAAAAATTCTGGCCGTGTCGTCGGGGCGAGTCGGCTTACCAGCGTTGCTTCAGCAGGTTGTTCGGCTGAATGCCGCCAATCGCATGCGCGTTACTGAAATGCTTCACGGCGATGCCCGCTTCGAACTCTTCACGGAAATATTTAATTGCGCTTTGCAGTGGCTCTACGGCACCTGGCGCGTGGGCGCAGAAGGTTTTGCCCGGGCCGAGGGAACGGCACAGCTGCTCGAGGGTTTCGATATCCCCCGGCTGCCCTTGGCCATTTTCCAACGCACGCAGGATCTTCACGCTCCACGGCAGGCCGTCACGGCATGGCGTACACCAACCGCAGGACTCGCGAGCGAAGAACTCTTCCAGGTTGCGCACCAACGGAACCATACCGATTTCGTGGTCCACCGCCATCGCCAGCGCGGTGCCAAGACGGCTGCCGGCTTTACCGATGTTCTCGAAGTCCATTGGCAAATCGAGATGATCGGCAGTCAGGAAGTCGGTCCCTGCACCACCTGGCTGCCAGGCTTTGAAACGCAGTCCGTCACGCATGCCACCGGCGTAATCTTCCAGAATTTCACGTGCGGTGGTACCAAACGGCAGCTCCCAAACGCCTGGGTTTTTCACCCGGCCGGAGAAGCCCATCAGTTTGGTCCCGGCGTCGTTACTTTTGCCGGCGGAGATCCCCTTGTACCAGTCAATGCCGTTCGCCAGAATGGCCGGCACGTTACACAGGGTTTCTACGTTGTTAACGCAGGTCGGTTTGCCCCATACGCCGGAGGAAGCCGGGAATGGTGGCTTGGAGCGCGGGTTGGCGCGGCGGCCTTCCAGCGAGTTAATCAGCGCGGTTTCTTCGCCGCAGATGTAGCGACCGGCACCGGTATGAACAATCAGCTCGAAGTCGAAACCGCTGCCCATGATGTTCTTGCCCAGATACCCGGCTTCGGTAGCTTCGGCAATCGCACGGCGCAAATGCACCGCCGCTTCGATGTACTCACCGCGTAGGAAGATATAGCCGCGGTAAGCCTTCAGCGCGAAAGCCGAGATCAGCATGCCTTCCACCAACAGGTGCGGCATCTGTTCCATCAGCAAGCGGTCTTTGTAGGTGCCCGGCTCCATTTCATCGGCGTTACACAACAGGTAACGGATGTTCATGGATTCGTCTTTCGGCATCAGGCTCCACTTCAGACCGGTGGAGAAACCTGCGCCGCCGCGACCTTTCAACCCGGCGTCTTTCACCAGGTTGACGATCTCGTCCGGAGCCAGGCCTTTAATGGCCTTTTCGGCGCCCGCATAGCCGTTTTTGCTGCGGTATTCATCCAGCCAGACCGGCTGTTTGTCATCGCGCAGTCGCCAGGTCAGCGGGTGCATTTCGGGAGTGCGTACAATGTCTTTAATCATTGATACTGCTCCAGTAGCGTCTCGATATCTTCAGGCTTCAGCTGACTGTGAGTGTCCTCATCAATCATCATGGTCGGCCCTTTATCGCAGTTGCCCAGACAGCAGGTTGGCAGCAGAGTGAAGCGACCATCAAAGGTGGTTTGACCCGGTTTGATGCTCAGCTTCTTCTCGATGGCGGCCTGAATGCCCTGGTAACCGGTGATGTGACAAACAACGCTGTCACAATAACGGATCACGTGACGTCCTACTGGCTGACGGAAAATCTGGCTGTAGAACGTGGCCACGCCTTCTACGTCGCTGGCAGGAATGCCCAGCACTTCCGCGATGGCATAAATCGCACCGTCCGGAACCCAGCCGCGCTGCTTCTGCACAATTTTCAGTGCTTCGATTGAGGCGGCGCGTGGATCCTCGTAATGGTGCTTTTCGTGCTCGATCGCATCACGTTCTTCCGCGCTCAGCTCAAATGCATCAACGCCGCTCTGAGGAGCGGCCGCATTGATGGGTTCAAGCGCTTCGTTATTCGCGTGATTGTCTTTTTGATCATGCATAGTTAGCGGTCCACATCTGACATTACAAAATCGATACTACCCAGATAGACGATCAGGTCGGAGACCAGGCTGCCACGGATTACCGCTGGGATTTGCTGCAGGTGCGCGAAGCTTGGCGTACGTACCCGGGTGCGGTAGCTCATGGTGCTGCCGTCGCTGGTCAGGTAGTAGCTGTTGATCCCTTTGGTGGCTTCAATCATCTGGAATGATTCGTTGGCTGGCATCACCGGGCCCCAGGAAACCTGCAGGAAGTGGGTGATCAGCGTTTCAATGTGCTGCAGCGTACGCTCTTTCGGCGGCGGCGTGGTCAGCGGGTGATCGGCCTTGAACGGGCCTTCCGGCATGTTGTTCAGGCACTGCTCAAGGATGCGCAGGCTCTGGCGCAGCTCTTCTACCTTCAGCATCACGCGGGTGTAGCAGTCGCTGTTGCCGTCGCCGACCGGGATTTCGAAGTCGAAATTCTCATAGCCGGAATACGGACGCCATTTGCGCACGTCGAACTCGATACCGGTGGCGCGCAGGCCGGCGCCGGTCACGCCCCACTCCAATGCCTCTTTGGCATTGTAGGATGCAACACCCACGGAACGGCCTTTCAGGATGCTGTTCTTCAGCGCAGCCTTGACGTAGGAATCCAGGCGTTTTGGCATCCACTCCAGGAATTCACGCAGCAGACGATCCCAACCGCGCGGCAGATCGTGTGCAACACCGCCAATACGGAACCAGGCCGGGTGCATACGGAAACCGGTGATCGCTTCCACCAGATCGTAAATTTTCTGACGGTCGGTAAAGGCGAAGAACACCGGGGTCATGGCGCCGACGTCTTGAATGAACGTACTGATGTACAGCAGGTGGCTGTTGATGCGGAACAGTTCGGACAGCATCACGCGAATAGTGTCAACGCGCTCCGGCACCTTGATACCGGCCAGCTTTTCAACCGCCAACACGTAAGGCATTTCGTTCACGCAGCCGCCGAGGTACTCGATACGGTCGGTGTACGGAATGTAGCTGTGCCAGGACTGACGCTCGCCCATTTTCTCGGCGCCACGGTGGTGGTAACCGATATCCGGAACGCAGTCGACGATCTCTTCGCCATCCAGTTGCAGAATGATACGGAATGCACCGTGCGCAGATGGGTGGTTCGGGCCAAGGTTGAGGAACATGAAGTCCTCGTTCTCGGTGCCACGCTTCATGCCCCAGTCTTCCGGCTTGAAGGTCAGCGCTTCCATTTCCAGATCTTCTTTCTGTTTGGTCAACACAAAGGGATCGAACTCGGTGGCGCGCGCCGGGTAATCCTTACGCAGCGGGTGGCCTTCCCAGGTTTGCGGCATCATGATGCGCGTCAGGTGCGGGTGGCCGTCGAAGGTAATACCGAACATTTCCCAGGTTTCACGCTCATACCAGTTGGCATTAGGGAAAACCTTGGTTGCTGTGGGCACGTGCAGGTCTTTTTCAGACAGCGCCACTTTCAGCATGATATCGCGGTTGCGTTCGATAGAAATCAGATGGTAGAAAACAGAAAAATCCGCGGCCGGCAAACCGTCGCGGTGGGTGCGAAGACGTTCGTCCACGCCATGCAGATCGAACAGCATGACGTAAGGCTTCGGCTGTTTTCTCAAAAACGTCATTACTTCCAGTAACTGGTCAGGCTTGACCCATACCACGGGCATTCCGGTACGGGAGGGCTGAACAGTGAAGGCTTCCGGCCCAAAACGGTTGCGCAGTTCGCCAATCACCGGATCGTCGAGGTGATCTCGGGTCTGCCAGGCCGGCAAGGCGTCGTGCGTCGTTGAATCTGTCATAATTTTTTTTCACCACACTAAAGGGTTATTTCGCCGCAAGTTCACTTTTCGCTGTGTTAACCAATAGCGCACTAAGATGGACGTTAAATGAACGTCTTAAATCTCGTCAGGCGTCCGAAGGTTGGTCACCGCGATACGCTCGCCGTGTTTACGCTCTCTTTCAGACTGCATATTGGCGCGGTAAACGCCCTGATCGCCAACAACCCAGGACAGCGGACGGCGTTCTTTACCGATCGATTCCTGCAGCAGCATCAGTGCCTGCATGTAAGCTTCTGGACGCGGTGGACAACCCGGGATATACACATCGACCGGCAAGAATTTGTCCACGCCCTGCACGACGGAATAGATATCGTACATACCGCCGGAGTTGGCACAGGCACCCATGGAGATCACCCACTTAGGCTCCAGCATCTGTTCGTACAGGCGCTGAATAACCGGGGCCATCTTGGTAAAGCAGGTACCGGCTACGACCATCAGGTCAGCCTGACGCGGCGAAGCACGCAATACTTCGGCACCAAAACGAGCCACGTCGTGAACGGCGGTAAACGACGTCACCATCTCCACGTAACAGCACGAAAGGCCAAAGTTATAGGGCCAAATAGAGTTTTTACGCCCCCAGTTCACCATGTCATGCAATGCATGTTCGAGTTTACCCATGTAAACCGTGCGGTGAACCTGTTGATCCAGGGGATCGGCGACGACCTCCTGTTTTTGCAGGGGGTAACGGTCGTTCTCACCGTTCGGGTCTATGCGGGTGAGCGTATAGTCCATCTTAATGCCTCGTTTTTTACCGACTACTGCGGATGACTGTTGGTGTTAGTGATCGTGCCTGGTTTACTCAGACGTTTGGAACGCGACGGTGTCCAGTCCAATGCGCCGATACGCACCAGATAAAACAGACCGGCCAATAGCACCAAAATGAAAATGGCGGCTTCGATGAAGCCAACCCAACCGCTCTCGCGAATGGAGACCGACCAGGCGTACAGGTACAAGGCTTCAACATCGAAAATAACGAAGAACATGGCGACCAGGTAGAACTTGGCGGACAGACGCATACGCGCCGTGCCGACAGAGTCGATGCCTGATTCAAACGGGGTATGTTTGGCACGCGCACGGGCTCTCCCACCCAGGAAGAACGCGCCCAGCAGCATTAAACCGCAAAGCCCGATAGCCACGACAAAAAATACGGCGAACGCCCAGTGATGAGCGATAACTTCAGTGGTTGTTGACATACTCTATGCTTACTCATCAAAAGTGGCGTCGATCGCTCTGCTCTTGTATCTGGCAGTTAGTGCACCACATCGATTTAAGGGAAGGATAAATAAACCACACAAACAAACTGCTTTTACAGCGAGTTAGGCAGCGTTTTACTGTGGGCTTTTTACTCCTTTCTATAACCTTTTGTCAACTTTGACAAAAGTATCTACACACTAGTTTACATACGTATCATTTAATTAACATTTGATGCGCCTGGCTTAGGCTAAATCGTGTCAGTTAATTGCCGTGTAGAAACAGATAGATATAAACCAACATGCACATTTCAGTTTTACTATACCATTGTCTCAGGAATCTCCTGTTCTTCCACTCACTACCTAGGGGTATTTTTTTGATCCAGGACACGTTTTCAGCATAAAACCTCAAAAAAAGTGTGGCCCTTTAATAAATTTTGTCAATTCTGGCGGTAAAAATTGCCGTGACACGCTATCAAAATAACCCTATTTATTCCAGGTCTTTAGCAGCGAAATTAATCGTTCAAAAAAACAGCGAAAGTCATTTTTTTCGTCTGATAACCGTTCTCATTACCCAGCAAAACTCAAATAAATACCCACTTCGATATCTGAATCAAACGAACTCGACATAAATAAAACTTTTACCGAATTTTGGCCAAAAAAAACCTCCGCCGAAGCAGAGGTTTTATCATCCCGTTTTAACGCGTTTCGGCGTTATTCTTCATCATCAACCAAACAAGCATCATCTTGCAACGATGCCCCAGGTCCGTTGAAGCTGTAGTTGTCATTGCCATTCTGCATAGCGCTGAAAATCGCCATAGCCAGCTCGTTACCGCACTGGGAGTCTTTGCACAGGCTATATTGAGTATCAGGAAGTGCTGGCAACCCTTCCGCTGTGCCAAGCACTCGCAGATCCGGACTCATCATTTCGATAGGACGAACGGTAATACCCAGACCGGCCTTGCAGGCAGCGCGAACGGCGGAAAGCGTCGAAGCCACATAGGCGATCCGCCATGGGATCCCAGCGTCGTCCAGGTGTTTGATCGCCATCGCGCGGAACGGACTTGGATCGTCCATCACCACCAACGGGATCGGCTCACCGGCCTGGAAATAGTAATCCGCCGCGCAATACCACAGGGTTGGCGAAGTACGCAGCACAATGTGCGGACGATCGGCTGTCGCTGCCGCTAGAGTGGTAATCGCCAGATCAACTTCACCGTTTTCCAACATGTCGATCATGAACGAGCTCGGCTTTACCCGAACGTCAATCGCCAGTTTTGGATACACCGACGTGACGCGGTTTAGCAGGAAAGGCAGGATGGTATCGGCGGTATCGTCGGAAGCGCCAATAGTCAGAACACCCTTTATATTGTTATACATCAATGAAGTACAAGCTTCGTCGTTGAAACGCAGGATTTTCCTGGCGTAACCGAGAAGCTGAATACCGTGTTCGGTCAGTAATTTGTTGCGCCCATGACGGGCAAACAACTCTTTGCCAACCAGCTGCTCTAACCGCTGCATTTGTTGGCTGACGGCTGATTGAGTACGACAAACGGCGACTGCCGCCGCCGCAAAGGTATTCAAATCAGCAACAGCTACAAAGGTTCTTAGCAGATCGAGGTCGAGATTGAGTATCGGACGATTTGCAGTTGTCATAGTGTTTTCTTCACTTTTTGAATTCTAATTTACAAACTACCCTGGTGTGTTTCTAAGACATCGTTTAAAGGGCGATGTCAGACATGACAGTACCCCACTCATTAGTGGAGGGCAAAAAAATTACTTTTATTTCGTTACCTCTATCGCCTTTTAAAATGTGATCTATCGTAAATGCTTATCGAATGCCGTACTTTATAAGTGGTGAAAGTGTTTGATTTTGACCGGGCTAAATATTTTACTCATTCAACGCGTGAGATTTCCACACCAATCGTGCTGCACAACCCCCGCATCCAGACTGGCCTCAGCGTCATTTTATATACTGAAAAGTAAGTAGCTCGCAGCGTAACGTTCGGTTCATTTTTTCACGACTTTAATAAATTCAACCAGTAACATTTTATGCGTGAATAAATCTCTAATAACTACTTAAACGCTGCTTAAGATAGAAACTGAAATATGGCTAATGTAATTCATTGTTGTCTTTCAGTGTGGATCGCCGATTGCCATCCCGCTATCAGACTACTCCGGCATTATCATTTCTTTACATTTTAACTTCTTTAATCTCTGGCACCGCTTAACAGTTTTCCAAGTTTCCTTTCTCACACGGCGTGAGTGTGGGTAATTATGACTGTACGCCACCCGACAAGCAGAACAAAAAACCAAATAAATAAAAAATAGCAATATTAAAAACCACAAAAACACTTTAACATTGCTTATCTCACTTGGGTTCCTGCGTTCCCCCCTGCGTTTGCACCAAAGGCGTGCATGGCCCTTCAAAAGCGCCCGCGCCAGGAGTACATTGGGCAGGTTGCGGTGTTCCACGGTAGGAACGCCCCCATCCCAGCAAAAGGCTCAACTTTTTATGTCCCCCATTGAGAAATCCAGCAAACTGGACAACGTCTGCTATGACATTCGTGGCCCGGTGCTCAAAGAAGCTAAACGTCTTGAAGAAGAAGGCAACAAAGTCCTTAAACTGAATATTGGCAACCCTGCCCCTTTCGGTTTCGATGCTCCTGATGAAATCCTGGTCGACGTGATCCGCAATTTGCCCACGGCGCAAGGCTATTCTGATTCCAAAGGGCTCTTCTCGGCGCGCAAAGCGATCATGCAGCACTACCAGGCCCGCAACATACGCGACGTGACCGTTGAGGATATCTACATTGGCAACGGGGTTTCCGAGCTGATCGTGCAATCCATGCAGGCGTTGCTCAATAGCGGTGACGAAATGCTGGTGCCGGCGCCGGATTACCCACTGTGGACCGCAGCAGTTTCGCTGTCCGGCGGTAAAGCCGTGCATTATCTGTGCGATGAGCAAGCCGGCTGGTTCCCGGATCTGGATGACATCATCAGCAAGATCACTCCTCGCACCCGCGGCATCGTGATCATCAACCCGAACAACCCCACCGGTGCGGTGTACAGCAAGGCCTTGCTGGAGCAGATCGTCGAGATCGCCCGTCAGCACAACCTGATCATCTTCTCCGATGAGATTTACGACAAAATTCTGTATGACGAAGCCGAACACCATTCGATCGCCGCGCTGGCACCGGACCTGCTGACCGTCACCTTTAACGGATTGTCCAAAACTTACCGTGTGGCGGGTTTCCGTCAGGGTTGGATGGTGCTGAACGGGCCGAAAAAACACGCCAAAGGCTATATCGAAGGCCTGGAAATGCTGGCGTCGATGCGTCTGTGCGCTAACGTACCGATGCAGCACGCTATTCAAACCGCACTGGGCGGTTACCAAAGCATCAGCGAATTTATTCAACCCGGCGGCCGTCTGTATGAACAGCGTAATCGCACCTGGGAACTGTTGAACGAAATCCCAGGGGTTTCCTGCGTGAAACCTCAGGGCGCGCTGTATATGTTCCCACGCATCGATGCCAAACGTTTTAATATTCACGACGATCAGAAATTGGTGCTGGATCTGCTGCTGCAGGAAAAAGTGCTGCTGGTGCAGGGCAGCGCCTTCAACTGGCCGTACCCGGATCATGTGCGCATCGTTACGCTGCCGCGCGTAGATGAACTGGAAATGGCGGTCGGCAAACTGGGCCGCTTCCTGGAAGGCTATCGTCAATAGTCATGATGGGCGCAGCCTGCTGCGCCCTTCTCCCCCATCACCGCACTGCCTGAGTTGCATAACCCGCCATCACTGCTCACAATGGAACCCTCACTTGCCGTTGTATAAGAGAGCACCATGAGCCAGAGCCACTTTTTTGCCCATCTGTCACGTTTGAAACTGATTAACCGCTGGCCGCTGATGCGCAATGTACGTACCGAGAACGTTTCCGAGCACAGCCTGCAGGTGGCATTTGTCGCCCATGCGCTGGCGGTGATCAAGAACCGGAAGTTCAATGGCAACCTGAGTGCCGAGCGTGTCGCCCTGCTGGCGATGTACCACGATGCCAGTGAAGTGATCACCGGCGATATGCCGACGCCGATCAAATACTACAATCCGCAGATCGCCCACGAGTACAAGAAGATCGAAAAGATCGCCCAGCAGAAACTGCTGGATATGATCCCGGCCGAATTGCGCAACGATTTCCGCTCGATTCTCGACGAGCACTATTACACCGAAGACGAAAAGTTGGTGGTGAAGCAGGCCGATGCGCTATGCGCCTACCTGAAGTGTCTGGAGGAGCTGTCTGCCGGCAATAACGAATTCAAGCTGGCGAAGGCGCGATTGGACAAGACCTTGCAGCAGCGCAGCAGCCCGGAAATGGACTATTTCATGAACGTGTTTATTCCCAGCTTCAGCCTGTCGCTGGACGAAATCAGCCTCGACTCCTCCCTGTAAATCTTATGGCGCAGCACGCTGCGCCGTTAAAAAGCATAAAGCCAGGGCACGATAATCACGCTAACCAGCATCACCAACAGCGTGAACGGCACGCCCATACGCACAAAATCACCGAACTTATAGTTCCCTGGCCCCAACACTAACGTGTTCACCGGTGAAGAAACCGGCGTCATAAAGGCCGCCGAAGCGGCAATGGCGATAATCATGGCAAACGGGTACGGTGACACCCCCATTTCGCGGGCGGCGGCAATGGCGATTGGCGCCATCAACACCGCGGTTGCCGTATTGGAGATAAACAGCCCAATAGTGGCGCACAGAACAAACAGGCACACCAGCATCACCCTTGGCCCGGCACCACCGGCAACGTCCATTAACCCGCGTACGATCAAATCCACCCCGCCAGTCTTCTGCAATGCCTGAGCAAAAGGCATCATGCCGACAATCAAAATAATGCTCGGCCAGTGGATCGATTTGTAGGCACTTTCCATGTCGATACAGCGGAACTTACCCATCAGCAGGCAGGCAATCAATGCGGCGATCGGATTGGGGATCTCGTCGGTCAGCATCATCGCCACCATCAATGCCAGACAGAATAATGCGTGCGGCGCCTGGGTGATGGCTGGTGCAACCTCGTCGACCTCGGCGGGCAGATTGAGCACGATAAAATCGTGGGTTTTCGCCTGCAGCTGGCGAATTGCCTTCCAGTCGCCAATCACCAACAGAATGTCACCCAACGCCAGGGGCTCATCCACCAGCTTGCCCGCCAGGGTTTCGCCATTACGGCGGATCCCCACCACGTTCAGATCGTAACGGCTGCGAAAGGCGGATTCGCGCAGGCTTTTGCCCAACAGCGTCGAGTCAGGAATCAACGACACTTCCGCCATACCGACGTTGCGCGACTGCTCGGAAAAATAGTCGCCGCGCAGAACCATAGGTTCCAGTTGCTGCTCACTGCAAAATTCCCGTAAATCGACCTGGCTGTCCGACATGTCGAGCAGCAGCACATCGCCTTCGCGCAGCTCGGTGCTGCCGGATGCGCTGACCATTACCCGCCGAAAGCGCTTCCAACGTTCAATGCCCACCACATTGGCGCCGTAGCGAGCACGCAGGTGCAGCTCGTCAAGGGAATGTCCCACCAGCGGCGAACCGCTGCGCAGCGCCAGCCGACGCGCCCGGCCGGTCAGCTTGTAGTCACGGATCAGATCGCGGAAGGTGCGTCGCTGCCAGGTTTCGCGCGCCTTATCGCCGTCTTCATTACCCAGCCAACGGCGAGCCACCAGCATATAGCCCACGCCCAACACCAGCACCGCCAGACCTACCGGCGTCACACCGAAGAAGCCAAAACCGCTGATGCCTTCGCGCACCAGCTCGCTGTTTACCACCATGTTCGGCGGGGTCGCCACCAGGGTCATCATGCCGCTGATCAGGCCGGCAAAGCTCAGCGGCATCATCAACCTTCCCGGGGCAATTTTCATTCGCACCGCCACGCTGAGCACTACCGGGATAAAAATTGCCACCACGCCGGTCGAGCTCATGAATGCCCCCAGGCCGGCGACGGTGACCATCAGCAACATCAGCATTTTGGTTTCGCTACTGCCGGCGACCTTCACCAGCCAGTCTCCCACCTGATAAGCCACCCCGGTACGCACCAGCCCTTCACCAATCACGAACAGCGCAGCAATCAGGATCACGTTGGGGTCGCTGAACCCGACCGTGGCCTCCGGCAGGGTCAGGGTACCGCTCAGCACAAAGGCGATGATCACCAGCAACGCCACTACGTCCATACGCAGTTTATTGGTGGTAAACAACACAATGGCAATCAACAGTAAACTCAGCACCCACAGTAATTCGCTGTTCAAAACGGCCTCACCCGGCAGAGATATCCAAGGGCTTAAAAATTAGCATAAAAAAACCCCGCGGGTGCGGGGTCTAATCAATTTGGGTGAAGATAACGCGTTACGCCACCAGGTTAATCGCGGCGCCCTGCTCCGTTTTGCTCACGGCGATCTGCTCAAGCGATGACAGCAGCAGATCGACCTGATCCAACTTTGGCGCATCGGCTGGAGCATTGACGGCAATCACCTGGCAGCCTGCGGCCAACCCGGACAGAATGCCGGCAGCGGCGTCTTCCACCACCACACAATCTTGCGGTGCCAACCCCAGGCGCTCAGCCCCCAGCAGGTACGCATCCGGCTGCGGCTTGCCCTTTTTCACCTGCTCGGCAGTAATGAAAACCTCCGGCTGTGGTAGGCCACCGGCGTTCCGCCGAGCGGTAGCTACCGGGATCGAGCCGGAAGTGACGATCGCCCAGGGGATGTCGAGTTGATTCAAGCGTGCCAGCAAGGCAGCGGCGCCGGGCAGTGCGGTAACGCCCTCGGTGTCCTGCGCTTCCACCTGTTCCAGCAGCAGAAACTCCTGCTGGATCGCCGCCTCGCTTTCACCCGGCATAAAATGACGCAACGAGGTAATGGCCTGTTTACCGTGAATAAAATCCAGCACGTCCTGCGGATCAACGCCGCGGCGTTTGGCCCAGTTAACCCAGGCGCGCTCTACTGCAGGCAATGAATCCACCAACGTCCCATCAAGATCGAACAGAAAACCCTTACACTCCACAGGAAACCTCTTTTAATCAGGCATTGATAATTTGCGCTATCTCAACGGCGCTCAAGTGATACTGGCGTGGACATGACAGCCAGATAGCCAGCATACGCTGGTACTTTTCCCACATTTTGGTTTGGGCGTTGAAGCCGTGGCTGCCGGAATCGAAATGAGTATAGCGCCCCTCGGTGTTAACCAGGAAACGCACGTAGCTCAGATGGCGCGCCTCGGTCGCGGCGTCAAAGCCGAGAAACGCCAGGCGGCGGGCTTCAATACCTTGTTTGTCTTTCAGATTGTCCCAGGAAACCTGCAGCGCGTGGTGCATTTCCATCACGTTGATAATGGTGCGGCACACGTCTTCGCTCATTTCGCCGAAGTCGCGATCCAGCTCGCGCATCTGCAGGCCAAAACCGCGTTCGATAATGGTCTGCAAGCGACGGTAACGTTCGGCGTTATCCGGGTCCAGCAGGGTCATCATCTTGTATTGGTTCGACAGGATCAGGCGTTGGGCGTGGGTCATTTCCATTATAATTTCCTCGATAAATTACTCATGGCGAAAGCATCGCACAGCGCAATATCACAGGAAATCACAACTCGCCGGTTCTTTGATTTGAACGGGGGTTATTGGCCAGAACGCTAAAATGGCCGCCGGCAATACGGCCATTTTTAGTGTTAAAGATCATCCAGGAAGGTTTTATCCAGCTGCTTGAAGGCGCGCTTCAGCAGGTCTGCCAGCGACTGGTAGGTTGGCGTGCGTTCTACCGGCGCGACGGCCTGACCGGCTTCCGTCAGCTTGTTGCGTACCTCATGGAACCACTGCAGCAGCGTGGGCGGCAACGGGGTAACCGAACGGCGGCCCAACCACCACAGACCCTGCATCGGCATGCTGCAGGCAAACAGTGCGGTGGCGATCGCCGGGCCCAGTTGGCCCCCCAGGGCAATCTGCCAGGTCAGGGTAAACACCGCCAGCGGCGGCATAAAGCGGACGGCAAAACGGGTGGCACTCGCAACGCGATTCTCCGGAAAGACCGGAGCCAGACGTTTGTCTGACGGCCAGGTTTTCATGTAATGCTGCCCGCGCTGGAAGACCTGAAACCAGCTTACGGAACCGGACGGTTTGCTCGTCATCGCGTACCTCAACGTCACAAAGAAAAATAAGGGCACGGCCAACACATACTAAAAAATTTGAAGCTTTAAATTTATTTTGTGTTTGCCTCGGGCTATCGGTATCCTAGGCCGGCCTTTTGGCCGGTAGAAGATGACAATAATTCTGTCAACTTTTAGCCCTATAAAAATCAAGATTATTTAAACCGCAGAGAAATCATCGGTTTTTTCATCGTCATGTGGTTTGTGCAATTCACATGATGTTAATCATAAATGTCAACGGCATTATGCGCTACGCTTGTTGTCTGATTGACGATTAATTCACCACGTGTTTTGGTATTTCCTTTAACAACACGAACTATTTAAGTAGGTACTTCCATGTCGAGTAAGCTAGTACTGGTCCTGAACTGCGGCAGTTCTTCCCTGAAGTTCGCTATCATCGATGCTGTCAACGGTGAAGAACACCTCTCCGGCCTGGCCGAATGTTTCCACCTGCCTGAGGCTCGCCTCAAGTGGAAGATGGACGGCGCCAAACACGAAGCGGCTCTGGGTGCCGGCGCTGCGCACAGCGAAGCACTGAACTACATTGTTAATACTATTCTGGCACAAAAACCGGAGCTTTCTGCACAGCTGACCGCTATCGGTCACCGCATTGTGCACGGCGGCGAGAAGTTCACTTCTTCTGCCGTAATCAATGACGAAGTCTTGCAGGGTATCAAAGATTCGGTGCCATTTGCACCACTGCATAACCCAGCGCACCTGATCGGTATCGCTGAGGCATTGAAATCCTTCCCTAAACTGGCGGATAAAAACGTTGCCGTGTTCGACACCGCGTTCCACCAGACCATGCCGGAAGAATCCTACCTGTACGCCCTGCCGTACAGCCTGTACCGCGACCACAGCGTTCGTCGCTATGGCGCACACGGCACCAGCCACTTCTACGTAACTCAAGAAGCTGCGAAAGTGCTGAACAAGCCGGTTGAAGAAGTTAACCTGATCACCTGCCACCTGGGCAATGGCGGTTCCGTAACCGCAGTGCGCAACGGCAAATGCGTTGACACTTCTATGGGTCTGACCCCGCTGGAAGGCCTGGTCATGGGCACCCGCAGCGGTGACATCGATCCGGCGATCATCTTCCACCTGCACGACTCTCTGGGCATGAGCGTTGATCAAATCAACAAAATGCTGACCAAAGAATCCGGCCTGCTAGGCCTGACCGAAGTCACCAGCGACTGCCGTTACGTTGAAGACAACTACGCAACCAAAGCCGATGCAAAACGCGCTATGGACGTATTCTGCCACCGTCTGGCCAAGTACATCGGCGCTTACAGCGCACTGATGGACGGCCGTCTGGACGCGGTGATCTTCACCGGCGGCATCGGCGAAAACGCCGGTATGGTGCGTGAGCTGACCCTGGACAAACTGGGCCTGCTGGGCTTCGAGATTGACCACGAACGCAACATGGCCGCTCGCTTCGGTAAATCCGGCGCCATCACCAAAGACGGCAGCCGCCTGGCGCTGGTTATCCCGACCAACGAAGAGTTGGTCATCGCGCAAGACGCATCCCGTCTGACCGCGTAACGCTCTCCGACACCGTCAGCCCAGGCTGACGGTGCTGTTTTAGCCTCATGTTAATTCGTGAAGAGGACTATTCTGTGTCACGTACAATTATGTTGATCCCCACCGGCACCAGCGTCGGCCTGACCAGCGTCAGCCTGGGTGTCATCCGCTCCATGGAGCAAAAAGGCGTTAGCCTGAGCGTGTTCAAACCTATCGCTCAACCACGCACCGGCGGCGACTCGCTCGACCAGACCACCACCATCATCCGCAGCAGCAACTCCACCATCACGGCGGCCGAGCCGCTGCGCATGAGCTACGTTGAAGGCCTGCTGAGCTCCAACCAGCAAGACGTGCTGATGGAAGAGATCGTGGCGCGCTATCACGAGAACACCAAAGACGCGGAAGTGGTGCTGATCGAAGGCCTGGTGCCGACCCGTAAACACCAGTTCGCCAACGCGCTCAACTATGAAATCGCCAAGACCCTGAATGCGGAAATCGTTTTTGTACTGGCACTGGGCAATGATTCCCCGGCTCAGTTGAAAGAGCGCATCGAGCTGGCTCGCAGCAGCTTCGGCGGCAGCAAGAACAAAAACATCACCGGCGTGATCATCAACAAGCTGAACGCCCCGGTTGACGAGCAGGGACGCACCCGTCCTGACCTGTCCGAGATCTTCGACGACTCCACCAAGGCCAGCGTAACCAACGTTGACCCGGCGCAACTGTTCGCCAACAGCCCGCTGCCAGTGCTGGGCTGCGTGCCGTGGAGCTTCGACCTGATCGCGACCCGGGCTATCGACATGGCCCGTCACCTGAAGGCCACCGTGGTCAATGAAGGCGACATCATGACCCGTCGCGTGAAGTCTGTAACCTTCTGCGCGCGCAGCATTCCGCACATGCTGGAACACTTCCGTCCGGGTTCACTGCTGGTCACCTCGGCAGACCGTCCTGACGTGCTGGTTTCTGCCTGTCTGGCCGCGATGAACGGCGTGGAAATCGGCGCAGTGCTGCTGACCGGCGGCTACGCTATCGACGAGCCAATCAGAAAGCTGTGTGAACGTGCGTTCCAAACCGGTCTGCCGGTCTTTATGGTCGAAACCAACACCTGGCAGACCTCGCTGAGCCTGCAAAGCTTCAACCTCGAAGTGCCGGCGGATGACCACCAGCGCATCGAGAAAGTGCAGAACTACGTGGCCAGCCACATCAACGCCGAATGGATCGAGTCACTGACTGCGACCTCCGAGCGTTCGCGTCGCCTGTCTCCACCGGCGTTCCGCTATGAGCTGACCGAGCTGGCGCGTAAAGCCGGCAAACGCATCGTGCTGCCGGAAGGCGACGAGCCGCGTACCGTGAAAGCGGCGGCTATCTGCGCCGAGCGTGGTATCGCTGAGTGCGTGCTGTTGGGTAACCCGGAAGAGATCCAGCGCGTTGCCGCTGCGCAGGGCGTTGAGCTCGGCAAAGGCATCGAGATTGTTGATCCGGTCGCCGTGCGCGAGCAGTACGTTCCACGTCTGGTTGAGCTGCGTAAGAGCAAGGGCATGACCGAAGTGGTTGCCCGCGAGCAACTGGAAGATAACGTGGTTCTCGGCACCCTGATGCTGGAGAAAGGCGAAGTCGACGGCCTGGTTTCAGGCGCAGTTCACACCACCGCCAACACCATCCGTCCACCGCTGCAGCTGATCAAAACGGCACCGGGCAGCTCGCTGGTGTCCTCCGTGTTCTTCATGCTGCTGCCTGACCAGGTTCTGGTATACGGCGACTGTGCGATCAACCCGGACCCAACCGCTGAACAGCTGTCTGAAATCGCGATCCAGTCGGCAGACTCCGCTGCGGCCTTCGGTATCGAACCACGCGTTGCCATGATTTCCTACTCCACCGGCAATTCCGGCGCGGGTAGCGACGTTGAGAAAGTGCGTGAAGCGACCCGTCTGGCGCAGGAAAAACGTCCTGACCTGATCATCGACGGCCCACTGCAGTACGACGCCGCCATCATGGCCGACGTCGCCAAGTCCAAAGCGCCAAACTCTCCGGTTGCAGGCCAGGCTACCGTGTTCATCTTCCCAGACCTGAACACCGGTAACACCACCTACAAAGCGGTACAGCGTTCTGCTGACCTGGTGTCCATCGGGCCAATGCTGCAAGGCATGCGCAAGCCGGTGAACGACCTGTCACGTGGCGCACTGGTAGACGACATCGTTTATACCGTCGCCCTGACCGCCATTCAGTCTTCCCAGGCTGATGCAGCAGCAGTCAAAGCCTGATAATCCCCGAATTATCAGATAAAAAAAACCGGTCAATTGACCGGTTTTTTTATTTGCGCGAACGCATCAGGCATTTTCATCGCTATCGCGCAATGGCTTGCCATAGGCCTGTTCGTTGTTGCGCGTCAGCCATAGCGACAGCGCTTTTAACGAGTCCGGCGTGAATTCGTCGCAGCGGGCGGTGATTTCTTCCGGCGTCAGCCAGCTAACCTCAACCACTTCTTCTTCCTGCAGTGCAAAGGGGCCATGCGAGACACAGCTGAACAGCGCCCCCCACACCCGGCACTGCTCTTCTTCAAAGTAGAACAGCCCGTGCTCGGCAAAAGGCACGCCGGCAATGCCCAGTTCCTCTTCCGCCTCGCGGCGAGCGGAGTCCAGCACGTTCTCCCCGCTTTGCACTACGCCACCGGCAGTGGCGTCCAGCCAACCCGGATAGAAATCTTTAATGTCGGTGCGACGCTGCACCAGAATTTTTCCCATTCCATCATGCACCACAATATAGGTAGCACGATGACGCAGCCGTTGAGCACGCATCTGTTGGCGACTGGATTGAGCAATCACTTCATTTTGCTCGTTGACGATATCAACCCACTCGGTATCTGCAGCCTGACCCTGTTCCGCCATCCTCTAAAACCTTCTATTTTGGCGCGATGCATCCCGCGCACTGGTTAATCAATGAGTGTTTTTCAAAGATTTTTATTGTGTGTGTATAAATTAGTGCGTTAATGCCACCTCTGCAACAGCCTTGCCGCCGTCCAAAGTGACCACACTTAAAATTCCGTCCTCCAGTATGCCATAGCTGGCGGGAAAGCCCCCTTTCGGAATGCTGACCGACCCTGGATTAAAGCAGTAAATTTCGCCCTGCCGTTCCGCCTGCGGTAAATGGCTGTGCCCGTAGACCAGCACATCACCGGCAGATAACGGCGGCAGTGCGGAAGGATGATAAAGGTGTCCGTGGGTTAAAAACAATCGTCTTTTTTGCAATAGCACCTGCTGCCAAGACGCGGTGATGGGAAATGACAATAACATCTGATCAACTTCACTGTCACAGTTGCCGCGAACGGCGATGATCTTGTCGCTATAGCGATTCAATTGTTCAGCAACCTGCGCCGGTTGATAGCCCGCTGGCAGCGCATTTCGCGGACCGTGATTCAGCAAATCACCCAGCAGGATCAGCCAGTCGGCACCGCTTTGCTCAAAACGTTCCAGCACGCTCTCGGTGGCGGGTAGCGAACCGTGTATATCGGAGGCGAATATCAGCTTCATAACCTTTCCTTTGGCAGGGAAATAACGGCTATTTTATCGCAGTGGCCAGCGACGGCAAGGCTGCCGAGGAAGCGATTCCTGAAGACCCGGAATTGTGATGCATGTTGTAGAGATAGCATCAGACGAATCTCACATAGCCTGCTATTCTTAGCTGCTATTGTTGGTAACCCTATAGAAAGATCTCTGATATACCTTTGTGCGCGGCGAAGACCGCAACAACGTGTAATGACTTACAGATCACCTTACCGCAGGAGGCAACATGATTGACCTGTATTACGCGCCTACTCCCAATGGTCACAAAATTACCCTGTTTCTGGAGGAGGTTGGCTTACCCTACCGTATCCATCGCGTAAATATCAGCGCCGGCGACCAGTTCAAGCCAGATTTTCTGAGCATTTCACCCAACAACAAAATTCCGGCCATCGTCGACCAGCAGCCGGTTGATGGCGGTGCGCCGATCAGCCTGTTCGAATCCGGCGAAATCCTGCTGTATCTGGCGGAGAAAACCGGCAAATTGCTGAGCAAAGGTCTGCGCGAGCGTGCTGCTACGCTACAGTGGTTGTTCTGGCAAGTCGCGGGCTTTGGGCCGATGCTCGGGCAAAACCATCACTTTAACCATTACGCGCCGCAGCCGGTGCCCTACGCCATCGAACGCTACCATCTGGAAACCAAGCGTTTGTATGCCGTGTTGGAAGCCGAGCTGCAAAAACACCCGTACCTGGGCGGCGACAACTACAGCATCGCTGATATTGCGACTTACCCCTGGGTGGTGTCTCACCCACGCCAGCGCATCGATCTGGCGGATTACCCGGCGGTACGCAACTGGTTTGAACGCATCAGCAACCGTCCCGCTACCGCACGCGCCTACAAGCTGGCCGAACAGGGCTAAATTTCCCGCTCCCCGACCCGCGGGGAGTTTCCTTTAGCTCGTTATCTTTTCCTTACTTTCCGTGTATTCTGAGCGGCAATAATCAGACCTGTGGAGATCTTCTGATGTCATTCAGTCAACCCGACGCCATTATTCGTATAAAAAACCTGCGGTTGCGTACTTTCATCGGTATCAAGGAAGAAGAAATTAACAATCGTCAGGACATCCTGATTAACGTAGTGATCCACTACCCGGCGGATAAAGCGCGCGACAGTGAAAATATCGACGACGCGCTCAATTACCGCACCATCACCAAAGCCATCATCCGCCATGTGGAAGATAACCGCTTCGCCCTGCTGGAAAAATTAACTCAGGATGTGCTCGATATCGTGAAACAACATGCCTGGGTAACCTATGCTGAAGTAGAGATAGATAAACTACTGGCCCTGCGCTACGCCGACTCGGTTTCGATGACCATGAGCTATCGCCGGGCCTGAAAACCACCTGTTTCAGGGAGAATCGACCATGCGGATCCTGATCACCGGCGCCACAGGATTGATAGGGAGCAGCCTGACGCGGCGGCTGTTGGGCCTTTCTCACCAAGTCACGGTGCTGAGCCGTAACGTGCCCCGCGCTCGTGAGCGCTTCGGTGAACAGGTCAGCTACTGGTCAACGTTGCAGGATCAGCCTTCGCTCGATGGCTTTGACGCCGTGATCAACCTGGCCGGCGAGCCGATCGCCGACAAGCGCTGGAGTAAGGCGCAGAAAGAACGCCTGTGCCACAGCCGTTGGGATCTGACCGAGCAGTTGGTGAAATTGATTAACACCGGCAGCAACCCGCCCAGCGTGCTGATTTCCGGTTCCGCGACCGGTTATTATGGCGATCAGGGCCAGGCGGTGGTCACCGAAGACGAAGCGCCGCATGACGAGTTCACCCATCAGCTGTGTCAACGTTGGGAATCGTTGGCGTTGCAGGCGCAAAGCGATGCCACCCGCGTCTGTCTGCTGCGCACCGGCGTAGTGCTGGCGGCAAAAGGCGGCGCGCTGGCGAAGATGTTGCCGCCGTTCCGCTTCGGACTGGGCGGGCCCATCGGCAGTGGCCGTCAATACCTGCCGTGGATCCACCTGGACGACATGGTCAATGGCATTATCTATTTGCTGGAGCACCAGACTCTGCAAGGCCCTTTCAATATGGTTGCCCCCTACCCGGTTCACAACGAGCAGTTTGCCGCTCAGTTGGCCAACGTGCTCGATCGACCGGCATTTTTGCGCGTACCGGCATTCGCCATGCATTTATTGATGGGGGAAGCGGCAGTGTTGGTCTTGGGTGGGCAACGTGCGGTGCCGAAACGGCTGGAAGAGGCAGGCTTCAGCTTCCGCTTTCTGGAGCTGGAGCAGGCGCTGGATGATGTGATCAATCAGCGGGACCCAGTCCGCTGAGGAAGATATCGGGGCCAGAAAAATCCGGCCCCGACAATCGATTATTTTAATGCGCCGGAAAGAAACTGCTGCAAACGCGGGCTTTTCGGATTGCCAAACAGTTCGGCCGGTGGACCCTGCTCTTCAATCAGCCCTTTGTGCAGGAAAATCACGTGGCTGGACACGTGGCGAGCAAACTCCATCTCGTGCGTCACCACCACCATGGTTTTCCCCTCTTCCGCCAACTTTTGCATGATGCGCAGCACTTCCCCTACCAGCTCAGGATCCAGCGCCGACGTCGGTTCATCAAACAGCAAAACTTCCGGCTCCATCGCCAATGCCCGGGCGATCGACACGCGCTGCTGCTGCCCGCCGGACAGGTGCACCGGGTATTTGCCGCGGGCACGTTCATCGATGCCGACCTTATCCAGATAGCGTATCGCGCGCTCACGCGCCTCGGTCTTGCTCAACCCCAGTACCTGCACTGGCGCTTCCATCACGTTCTCCAGCACCGTCATGTGGCTCCACAGGTTGAAGTGCTGAAACACCATGGTCAGGCGGGTACGCAGCAGCTGCAGCTGTTTCTTGTCGAACACCTTAAGCTGCCCGTCCTTGTCGCGCACCATGCGGATATCTTCATTGTTCAGGCTAATGGATCCTTCACTCGGCTTTTCCAGGAAATTAATGCAGCGCAAAAAGGTGCTTTTACCGGACCCGGAAGAACCGATGATGCTAATCACATCCCCTGCGTTGGCCGCCAGCGATACGCCTTTCAACACTTCGTGTTCGCCATAGCGCTTATGCAGTTCGGTGACGGCTAATTTATTCTCAGACATAGTGTGTTCCCGTCATTATCAGTGATTAACGTGTGCCATCCAGCGCTTTTCCGCCTTGCGGAACAGGCTGATTAACCCGTAGGAGATGATCAGATACAGTACCGCCGCAATGCCGAAGGCATAAAACGGTTGATAGGTCGCCGCATTGATGTCTCGCGCTATCTTCAGCAGATCCGGCACGGTGGCGGTAAACGCCAGCGCGGTAGAGTGCAGCATCAGGATCACTTCGTTACTGTAGGCAGGCAACGCGGTGCGCAGCGCGGAAGGTAAAATGATGCAGCGGTACATTTTAAAGCGTGAGAAACCATAGGCATTGGCTGCCTCGATTTCACCGTGCGGTACCGCGCGAATAGCCCCGGCGAAGATTTCGGTGGTATAGGCGCAGGTGTTCAGCGTCAGCGCCAAAATGGTGCAGTTGAGCCCGCTGCGGAAGAAGGCGTTGAGGAAGTCCGTACCGCGCACGATTTCCAGGCTGTACATGCCGGAGTAGAACACCAGCAATTGCACATACAACGGCGTGCCGCGGAATATGTAGGTATACAGCCATACCGGGAAGCGCACCCAACTGATGGAGGAAACGCGCGCCACCGCCATCGGGATCGCCAGCAAACCGCCCATCACCACCGAGGAGATCAGCAACCACAGCGTGACCGCCACGCCGGTAAAGCGATAACCGTCGCTCCACAACAACGACTGCCAATACTGTTGCAAAATTTCGATCATAGCTCAGCCCTCCGGACGCCGAGGGAATAACGCCGTTCAAGCCACAACAGCACGCCATTGGACACGGTGGTGAAGACCAGATAAACCACCCCGGCCACGATCGCGAAGAAGAACGGTTGATAGGTGCCTTTACCGGCCAGCTGGGTGGCCTTCACCACGTCGTTCAGGCCCAGAATCGACACCAGCGCCGTCGCCTTGAGGATCACCTGCCAGTTATTGCCGATGCCAGGCAGGGCAAAACGCATCATGGCAGGGAACAGAATGCGGCGGAATATTTGCGAACCGGAAAAACCGTAGGCAGTGGCCGCTTCTATCTGCCCTTTCGGCACCGCCAAAAAGGCCCCACGGAAAGTCTCAGTGAAATAGGCACCGTAGATAAACCCGAGGGTGATGATCCCCGCGCTGAGCGGATCAATATCGATTTGCGAAAAACCAAGCAGTTCGGTGATGTTGTTAAGTGCAATTTGCAGGCCGTAGAAAATCAGCAGCATCAGTACCAGATCGGGTACGCCACGGATCAGCGTGGTATAAGCGCCAAACAGCGTGGAAAGCAGACGGTTATGGGAAAGCTTGCCACCGGCGCCGATCAAACCAATCACCACCGCCAGCAGTACGGAACTGAGGGCCAGCTCCAGCGTCACCAGAGCGCCCTCAAATATCAATTGGGAGTAGCCTTGCAGCATTTACTTCACCCTGTCGTCATAGGATCCCGAACCATCGGGGCCGGCAGACCGGCCCCGTAGTCACAACATGGAAGGGTATGCGGCATTAACCGCCGTAGACGTCAAAGTCGAAGTATTTCTTCGCAAACTTGTCGTAGGTGCCGTCTTTGCGCATTTCGGCAAAGGCCTTATCCAGCGCCGCCTTGAGCTCGGTATCGGTCTTGCGCAGGCCCATGCCGGTACCTACGCCAAAGAATTTGTCATCCTTCACCGATTCGCCGGCGAAAGCGTAATCCTTGCCTGGAGGCTGTTTCAGGAAGCCATCACTCCCTGCGACTTCATCCTGGAAGGCGGCATCGATACGGCCGGATGCCAGGTCGGCGTAGACCAAATCCTGGTTCTGATAAGGCACAACGGTGATGCCCTTAGGTTGCCACATGGCGTTGGCATAGGCTTCCTGAGTGGTGCCCTGCAGCACGCCGACGCTCTTGCCTTTCAGCGCATCCACGGTAGGCAACAGTTTCGATCCTTTCGGCGCGATCAGGCGGGCGTTCGCGGCATACAGCTTGTCGGTAAAGGCAATTTCCTGCTGGCGTTTTTCGGTGATCGACAAAGAAGAGATGATGGCGTCAATTTTCTTCGCCTTCAGAGAAGGGATCAGCGCGTCAAAATCGCTTTCCACAAAGGTACATTGGGTATTTATGCGTTTGCACAGCTCTTTGGCCAGATCGATATCAAAGCCGACCAGCTCACCTTTGGCATTTTTGGACTCAAAGGGTGCATAGGTCGGATCGGTACCTATCTTCAAGGTCGATGGTACGGCGGCAAATGCGCTGCTTGCTGCGCTTAAAGCCAAGACTAAAGGAAGAACCTTAACCAGCTTTTTCATAAATTACCCTCAAATTGATTTTTTCGATGCCACTGCGGGCATTATTTTTCCACCAAATCAATTTGCAGTAATCGTGCCACATTGGTTGCTGTAGGCGGAGGGAACGGCTCCGACCTTCACAAAACTGTTTCCTGGGACGATAACCGCAAAATTAAATCGGCCTGGCTGGGCCGCGCCACGGGCAATGGAGAAATACCAGCGCCTTGAAACAGTGAACGTGATGAAGTGGGATCATTATGGTGCAGGTGCCGCCCTAATTCAGTGCGGTGTTGCACAAATGTGCCAAATTGGAGAGAAATTTGTTAATTGGCACCTTGCCAGCGGGAAAATAAATCTTTGGGTAATTCAATATCGAACTGATCGACCACCCGGTTCACCGTTTGGTCGATGATGTCTTCTACACTTTCGGGGCGGTGATAAAACGCCGGCACCGGCGGCATAATGACGGCCCCCATTTCTGCCGCTTGAGTCATCAGGCGCAGGTGGCCCACGTGCAGCGGAGTTTCACGCACGCACAGCACCAACCGGCGACGCTCTTTAAGCACCACGTCAGCGGCGCGCGTCAGCAGACCATCGCTGTAGCTGTTGGCGATACCGGACAACGTTTTGATTGAGCAAGGTAAAATCACCATCCCGATAGTTTTGAACGATCCGGAAGAGATGCTGGCGCCAATATCGCGCGAGTCATGTACCACATCGGCCAGCGCCTGCACTTCGCGCAGGCTGAGCGCGGTTTCCAGCGACAGCGTTTGTCGCGCTGCATTACTCATCACCAAATGGGTTTCCACTTCTGCAACGTCACGCAATACCTGCAGCAGGCGCACGCCGTAGATAGCGCCGCTGGCGCCGGAAATACCGATGATGATTCGTTTCATAAAGCTGGCCTCTGCCACGGAAAAAATAGGATCAGGCAGACTTTGCCGCAATGGCGCTATATAAGCAAGTCAGGCGGGAATAATGCACCGCAGCGACCGCCGCGGTGCACCATTTTGGTCAGTGCGAAGGCTTAACCTTCGTTGTGCATTTCCAGATTTTCCGCTTCGGTCTGGCTACGCATTTCTTTGGCGTCGTCATTGCGCAGCGATTCCAGATACTCGAGGTAGCTCTGGTCGACGTCTTTGGTGACGTAGATACCGTTGAATACCGAGCATTCGAACTGGCTGATGTCCGGGTTCTCTTCACGCACCGCTTCAATCAGATCGTCCAGATTCTGGAAGATCAAACCGTCGGCGCCGATGATCTGGCGGATTTCATCCACTTCACGGCCGTGGGCAATCAGCTCGTTGGCGCTTGGCATGTCGATGCCGTACACGTTGGGGAAACGAATCTCCGGCGCTGCGGAAGCCAGATAAACACGCTTCGCCCCGGCGTCGCGCGCCATTTCCACGATCTGTTCAGACGTGGTACCGCGCACGATGGAGTCGTCCACCAGCAGAACGTTCTTGTCGCGGAATTCGGCGCGGTTGGCATTCAGCTTGCGGCGTACCGATTGGCGACGCGCCTGCTGACCAGGCATGATGAAGGTACGGCCGACGTAGCGGTTCTTCACAAAGCCCTGACGATACGGCTTGTCCAGGATACGGGCGATTTCCAACGCGATATCACAGGAGGTTTCCGGGATAGGGATCACCACGTCGATGTCCAAGTCTTCCCATTCGCGGGCAATTTTCTCACCCAGCTTCTGCCCCATGCGTACGCGGGCGCTGTAGACCGAAATCTTGTCCATAAAGGAGTCTGGACGGGCGAAGTAAACGTATTCGAACAGGCACGGGTTGGTTTTTGGGTTCTCTGCACACTGACGAGTGAACAGTTGGCCCTTGTCGGTGATGTACACCGCTTCCCCCGGTGCCACATCGCGCAGGAACTCGAAGCCCAGCGTATCCAACGCCACGCTCTCGGAAGCCACCATATACTCGTTGCGGCCGTCTTCAAGCGTGCGTTTGCCAATCACCAGCGGGCGGATGCCGTTAGGGTCACGGAACGCCAGCAGGCCATGGCCGATGATCATCGCGACGCAGGCGTAAGCGCCGCGCAGCTGCTGATGCATGGCGGCAACGGCGGTGAATACGTTGTCGGACTCCAGCGGATAGTGTTGGAAACGGTCCAGCTCGCTGGCCAGTACGTTCAGCAAAATCTCGGAATCGGAGGTGGTGTTGACATGGCGGCGACCGCTTTCAAACAGCGTTTGACGCAGTTCATGGGCGTTGGTCAGGTTGCCGTTGTGTGCCAGCGTAATGCCGAACGGTGAGTTTACATAGAAAGGTTGAGCCTCTGAGGCACTGGAGCTGCCAGCCGTCGGGTAGCGCACATGGCCAATACCCATGTTGCCCTGCAAGCGCTGCATATGGCGTGCCTCGAACACATCCTTCACCAGACCGTTTGCCTTACGCAGACGGAACCCGTTATGGGCATCGATGGTGACGATGCCTGCGGCATCCTGGCCACGGTGCTGTAGCACCGTCAACGCATCATAAATCGACTGGTTTACCGGCATAAAACCGGCGATACCGACAATACCGCACATGTTGTCTTTTCCTCATCAGCGCTACCGCCCCGGTAAATGGGTCGGTAAGAAACTCGACGTGCTCTGCAGGTAGTCAAAGAACCACCTGATGATGTAACTGAACTGGGGAATAAGCTGCGACTGTTTCCAGTCTGCGCTTTGTGAAAAGCCGGTAAAGGTATCCAGGAAAAACAGTATCGCCGAAACGATTAACACGCCGCGCAGTGCGCCGAAACAGACGCCCAGCACCCGGTCGGTGCCTGATAACCCGGTTTTCTCTACCAGTGAGCTAATCACATAGTTAACAATAGCTCCTACGATCAGGGTCGCGATAAACAAGATGGCAATCGCGATGCCGTTTCGCACCAGTTCATCTTCAAAACGAGTGAAGTAGACCGCAAGGTAAGAGTAGAAATGGCTGGCAACAAAAAACGCACATCCCCATGTCACAAGTGACAATGCTTCGCGAACAAACCCTCGGATCAGGCTAACCAGAGCCGAAAATCCAATCACCGCTATAATGACGTAATCAATCCAGACCATGAACTATTCCAATGATGAATCGCCCCTGCATCCAATTCGCGGCGAATTCTAACAGAAAAAGAAAACGTTTGCGTAGGGGTTTTCCTACCACGTTACAAATAAAAAGCGGCGATAAAAAAATTCCCAATCGCCGCGCCTACATAGGCCATTTCAGCTACGAAAGGCACAGTTTTTTTAATGATTATACCGTCATCTTTCGGTTCCGGGGCACAGCATGCTGTGCCCCCTGCGGTTAACGTACGCCGTACGGCTTCACCTGACCGCTCAAGCCGCTGATAGAATTCAGCGCGGGCAGAGAAGACTGCAGTTTCTGTTTCGAGGCGTCTGGCCCGACATAAATCCGGGTGATCTGCCCCTGTACCGGCGTTGACGGCACGGTAAAGGCACGATAGCCGGACAGCCTCAGCGACGCCACCACCTCATTGACCTTGGCGGCGTTCTTCAGCGCCCCGAGCTGCACCACATATGCCTGCCCTGCCGGCGCTTTCTCTTCCGCCGGTTTCTGCACGGGTGCAGGTTCAGGCTTCGGTGTCGGCGTAGGCTCCGGTTTCGGCTCTGGCTTAGGTTCAGGTTTCACCACCGGCTTCACTTCCACCGGTTTCGGCTGCTGTACCGGTTTCGATTTCACTTCCACCGGCTTGGTCTCAACCGGTTTCGGTTTCGGCTGCTGTACCGGTCGGGTTTCAACCGGCGGCGGCGTAACCTGGGTCGGTTGCTGAGCTGGCTGGCGGATGGCCTGTTGCGTCGCCGCTTCATTGGCAGCCTGCTGCTCCACCATCGCGCCCGCGCCTTCCGGCGGTTGGGCCGGCAGCGTCTGGCTTACCGGCGGCACCACGTCGTTTTCTTCCACATCACCGGCCTTCGGCACCAAAGGGATGGCGGCGAACTCGTCCTCATAATGTTTCTTTTTACCGTCCAGCAGCCCTGGCAGGATAATCACCCCCAGCGCAACCAAAATGACGGTACCGACCAATCGGTTTTGAAATTTACTTGCCACTCACACTCCCCGCATCTCGTCTAACGCCGCCATTACCTGTGCAACGGTGTGGAACGATCCACAGACGATCACAATATCCTGAATATCAGCGTCCTGCATAGCCTGACGCCAGGCAGTTTCGACATCGGCGAACTGCCGCGGTTCCGTCAAATGTTGCGCCAACTGCTCGGCGCTGGCACCGCGCGGCCCTTCCAGCGGCGCACAATACCACTCATCGGCCTGCTCACTCAGACAGGCCAGCGTACCGGCGATGTCTTTGTCCGACAGCATGCCCACCACCGCGCGCACTTTACCGCCATTGCGCGGCAGCGTCGCCAGACGCCCGGCCAGATAACCGGCTGCGTGCGGGTTATGCGCGACATCGAGGATCAACATCGGATCGCGGCGCACAATCTGGAAGCGCCCAGGCAACGTCGCCTGCTGCAGACCGGCGAAGATCGCACGTTCATCGATTTCCAGCGCAGAAAAATGCAGCGCCGCCAACGCCGTCGCGGCATTCGCCAGCGGCACATTTGGCATCGGCAAGTCGGTCAGCAAGGTGCCACCGCCCTCCCACTGCCAGCGTTCGCCCTGTTCGCTGAAGGTCCAGGCGTCGCCGCGACGATACAGCTGCGCCCCCAGCGTATCCGCCACATGCTGAATGGTCGCCGGCATATCCGGTTCACCCACCACCGCAGGTTTACCACCACGGAAAATACCGGCCTTTTCGCGGCCAATGCTTTCGCGATCGCTGCCCAGCCAGTCGGTATGATCCAGCGCGATGCTGGTTACCACCGCCACGCTCGGATCGACGATATTGGTTGCGTCCAGGCGGCCGCCCAGGCCCACTTCCAGGATCACCACGTCAAGCTTAGCCTGTTTGAACAGCTGCAACGCCGACAGGGTGCCAAATTCGAAGTAAGTCAGTGAGGTTTCGCCCCGGCCCGCTTCAATGGCGGCAAACGAACGGCAGTGTTCGGCCTCGCTCAGCTCATCGCCTTGAATGCGCACACGCTCGGTGTAGCGCACCAGGTGCGGCGAGCTATAAACGCCGACGCGCAGACCGGCCGCCATCAAAATGGCTTCCAGGGTGCGGCAGGTGGTGCCTTTGCCGTTGGTACCGGCAACGGTGAACACCGTCGGTGCAGGGGTGAGTAAATCAAGATGCGCTGCAACGCGCTGTACGCGTTCCAGGCCGAGTTCGATCGCCTGGCTGTGCAGACGCTCAAGATAGAAAAGCCACGAGCTCAATGGCGACGTGGCTTGGGGAATTTGGTGGTTTTGCATGAGTCCCGTCACTGAACTTGGGTTCATTAATCCATCAGGGCACCACCCTCACCGCGGTAAAGGCGATGCTCTGCATGATACCCGTTGTCTTCCAAGCGTCGGAATGGACCGCTACGCTCAATCTACAAGGGTATTTCAACCGTCACTTAGCCACAAAATGACGGTTGAAACCCGCGAGACCTGCGCCGCGCGGGTGACTTATCAGCCTCAGGCGTCGGCCTGACTTTCCTGCCCGGCCACCGGCGCAACCTCATCGAAATGCGGCTGCGGCTGGTTGGTCAGCTTGGAAAGGATACTCGCCAAGGTCTGGCGCATTTCCGGGCGACGCACGATCATGTCGATCGCGCCTTTCTCAATCAGGAACTCACTGCGCTGGAAGCCCGGCGGCAGTTTTTCACGCACTGTCTGCTCGATGACGCGTGGGCCGGCAAAGCCGATCAGCGCCTTCGGCTCGGCGATATTGATATCGCCCAGCATGGCCAGACTGGCGGAAACGCCCCCCATGGTCGGGTCGGTCAGCACCGAAATGTACGGCAGACCGCGTTCCTGCAATTTTGCCAACGCTGCGCTGGTTTTCGCCATCTGCATCAGCGACATCAGCGCTTCTTGCATACGAGCGCCGCCACTGGCAGAGAAACACACCAGCGGACAGTTGTCTTCCAGCGCCTGCTCAACCGCACGAACAAAACGCGCGCCGACCACGGACGACATGGAACCGCCGATGAAGGCGAATTCGAATGAAGCGGCGACGATCGGCATACCGTACAGCGTGCCTTTCATCACCACCAATGCATCTTTTTCACCGGTCGCTTTCTGCGCGGCAACCAGGCGGTCCTTATACTTCTTGGAATCCTTGAACTTCAGAACGTCTTTCGGCTCCAGTTCGCTGCCCAGCTCCACTTCACTGCCTTCATCAAGCAGGGTATGCAGACGCATACGCGCAGTCATGCGCATGTGGTGGTCGCATTTCGGGCACACTTCCAGATTACGCTCCAGCTCGGCGCGGTAGAGAACCTGGCCGCAGCTATCGCATTTGGTCCAAACCCCTTCAGGAATACTTGCCTTACGGGTTTGGGTAATATTGCTCTTGTTAAGAATTCGTTCAATCCAGCTCATCGATGACCTTTCTGTTTGAACCTGGCAGACGCCAGTCCGCAGTTCATGCTTTAACAATCCCCCCGAAAACAAACCCAATGAAAAAGTGCCTGAGCAAAACGCGACTAGCGCGCGACAGAGGCACTGGTTTCAAGGTTGTTAACAGGAACAGACCATAAATGTCGCTCATTAAACCATATCGGCCCGACACTGTGGATAAAAAACTGGTCGAACCGACAGGTTGAGCGATGTTTTTACTGTTTTTGCTGGCGAGCAGCCGCGCGCTTGTGGCGCCAAATTTCAATGATGCCCGGCAGAATTGAAACAATGATGATAGCCACGATCAACAGTTTCAGGTTTTCCTGCACGATCGGCAAGTCGCCGAAAAGGTAACCAGCATAGGTGAACAGCAGCACCCAAACCAATGCGCCAATCACGTTGTAGGCAGCGAAATGGCGATAGGACATATGCCCCATACCGGCGACGAACGGCGCAAAAGTACGCACGATCGGCACAAATCGCGCCAGAATGATCGTCTTCCCGCCGTGTTTTTCATAAAACTGGTGGGTTTTATCCAGGTAGCTGCGGCGGAAGATTTTCGAATTCGGGTTACTGAACAGCTTTTCCCCGAACAACCGCCCAATAGTGTAGTTCACCGCATCCCCGAGTATCGCCGCGCCGATCATCAACGCCACCATGGTGTGCACATTCAGATCGTTGGTCGGCAATGCCGCCAGCGCCCCTGCAACAAACAGCAGAGAATCCCCCGGCAGGAAAGGCGTCACCACCAGGCCGGTTTCGCAAAACAGGATCAGGAACAAAATACCGTACACCCACATACCGTATTGCGCCACCAGCTCGGCCAGATGCACGTCAATATGCAGAATAAAATCAATCACAAACTTGATGATGTCCATAGGTTCTCTCTTTGACCGGGTGTCTCACCCACCCGGCAGGTACACAAGGGAGCAACGCGTCAGTCGCGCCGGCGTTTAATCGTCGGGTAAAAACAGTGGCCCCATCGGTGGCCGGGGTAAAGCAAAGTGCTCAGGATAATCAACGCTCACCAGGTATAACCCTTCGGCCCGCGCCGTAGCCGCAGCCAGATTGCGATCCTTCAGCGCCAGCAACTCGGCCATCCAGTTCTCGTCCTGATTGCCGCAGCCAATTTCCATCAGGCTACCGACAATGTTGCGAACCATATGATGCACAAAGGCATTCGCCTTGATATCTACCACAATATATTCACCGTGGCGCGTAACCTTAACGTGTTTTACGTTACGCCAGGGAGTACGCGACTGGCATTGCACGGCGCGAAACGACGTAAAGTCGTTTTCGCCCAGCAGCGCCTGCGCCGCCCTTTCCATCCGGTCGGCATCCAGCGGGTGATAAAAATGGGTCATCCCCTGCTGCAATACCGCTGGGCGGTAGCGGTGATTATAAATAATGTAGCGGTAACGGCGCGCGGTGGCGCTGAAACGCGCATGGAAATCTTCAGGCACGCCGGTTACCCAGCGCACAGCGATATCCGGCGGCAGATGGGTGTTGACCCCCATCGTCCAGGCGGCGTCCTTGCGCTGCGCGGTGGTTTCAAAATGCACCACCTGACCGGTAGCGTGCACTCCGGCGTCGGTACGTCCGGCGCACAGCACGTTGATCGGCGCATTGGCCACCTTGCTCAAGGCCTGTTCCAGACAGGCCTGCACGCTGGCCACTTCCTGCTGACGCTGCCAGCCATAATAACGGCTGCCGTCATATTCAATCCCCAGCGCGATTTTCAGGGTCGGCTGGGTGGGCAAAACAACCTCTGACATCAGTACATCTGCTCCTGCACCAGACGCTCTGCGGTTTCGATAGCCATCAGCGCGCCACCGAAGCGTACGTTGTCGGCGACCGACCAGAACTGCAGAATTTCAGGAATGCCGTAGTCATTGCGCAAGCAGCCCAGGCTAAGCGCATCGCTGCCGGAAGCTTCAGTGACCTGAGTCGGATAGTCGTCTTCTTCGCTCAGTTGGATATCGTCTACCTGCTCCAGCTCGCTGCGCGCTTCTTCCGCAGAAATTGGGCGCAGCGCTTCCAGATGCACCACCTGCGCATGACCGTAAAACACCGGCGACTGCACGCAGCTCACCGAGATCGGCAGCCCTTCGTCCTGCAGCACTTTACGCACCTGGTCGACGATCAACCGTTCTTCGCGCACGCTGCCCTGCTCGTCGGTCATCAACGGCAGCAGGTTGAACGCCAGCTGCTTGGCAAACACGCCCGGCTCGGCCGGAATGCCGTTCAGCAGGCGCGCACTCTGACCGGCCAAATCGTCTACCGCCACTTTTCCGCGGGCAGAGACCGACATCAGGGTGGTGACGTGCAGACGGGAAAGCCCGGCCTGTTCGGTCAAAGGTTTGATGGCCGTCAGCAGTTGGCTGACCATGCTGTCGGCCACGGCGACGATATTACGATTACGGTAATCCGCCAGCACCTGCGGGTTAACCCCCGGTACCACCAGCGGAACGTCCGGCTCCAGCGCAAACAGGCCACTGGTGTCGATCACCAGGCAGCCCATATTGCCGGCTTCTTCCGCATAGCGGGCCGAGGCTTCGCTACCGGCGACGAAGAACGCCAATTGGGCCTGTGACCAGTCGAATTCTTCCGCTTTTTGCACCAGAACCGATTTGCCATTGAAGCGCACCGTGGCACCGGCACTGCGTTCGCTGGCCAAAGGATAGAGTTCGCCCACCGGGAACTGGCGTTCCTGTAACAATTCCAGCAACGCTTCACCTACCGCGCCAGTGGCGCCAAGCAGAGCGATATTCCAGCCGTCAGACATTGGGTTTCTCCAGAGTATTTTTCAAATGCAGATGGGCGACTGATTCGCCGCCCTGATAACAAAATTAGTCACTGTGGCTTAAGAAAGCCTTACGCGATCGAAAAGCCCAGCTTGTGCAGCAGCTCCGCACTGGCGCTATCATCACACTGGACGCGTAATGAAGACCATTCACGGCGCTCCTGATAATGTTTGCGCAGACGATCAAACTCGCCCGGTTGCCCGGCCACTTTACGCAGCGGCGCGTCGTCGCGGCGCACATCATACACCAAGTGCATCAATCGTTTTAATTTGCCTTCGTCCAGTGGCCCATTGAGCTGGATCTGACTGAACTCAGGCACCGGCAACAATGAGGCCAGTTCGATCTGCTGCGGCTGTCCCAGGTGGCGGCTGAAGGCCTCGAAGACCTGCGTCGTGCCGCGCGCCTTACCCTCCAGCGTATAACCGGCGATATGCGCGGTACCGATATCGACCCGCGCCAGCAGCGGCAGAGACAGCTCCGGCTCAGGTTCCCACACGTCCAGCACCGTGCTCAGCTTTTTGCCTTTTTCCAGCGCCTGCAACAGCGCCGCGTTGTCGACTACCGGACCGCGGCAAGCGTTGATCAGAATGCGATTGTCCGGCAGTGCCGCCAGCAGTTCGGCATCCGCCAGGTGCAATGAATGATAAGGGCCGGATTTATTGAGCGGCGTATGGAAGGTCAGCACGTCAGCTTCCGCCACCAGCTTCTCCAATGGCCAGAACTCGCCGCTGTCACCACGATCGGCACGCGGCGGATCGCACAGTAAGGTACGTACGCCCAGGGCTTTCAAACGGGCATCCAGCCGTGAACCTACGTTGCCAACGCCGATAATACCGACGGTTTTATCGCGCAGGTGAAAACCGTCACGCTCAGCCAGCAACATCAGCGCGGAGAAGACATATTCCACCACGGCAATGGCGTTGCACCCCGGTGCCGCAGAAAAACCTATACCCTGCTGTTGCAGCCAGGCGTCGTCTACGTGATCGGTGCCGGCTGTCGCGGTGCCGACAAAACCAATGCGGGTGCCGGCAAGCAGCGCTTCATTCACTTTGGTCACCGAGCGCACCATCAACGCATCGGCATCCGCCAACGCATCACTCGGAATTGGGCGGCCAGGCACGGCCTGTACGTTCCCCAAGCGACTGAACAATTCAGTCGCGTACGGCATATTTTCATCAACCAGGATTTTCACTTGTTGCTCCGACGGTTTACGGCTATTTATACCCAAAATAATTGGCGCTGCATCAAGGCGGTAAGAGCAGGAGTCCCCAGAAGCTTACTCAAATAAGTGACTGGGGTGAGTGCTCGCAGCCAACGCAGAGGCGGCGTCAAGTATGAAGCGTTATCTGGGAAATAGTGTGCCACTGAATCATGCCCGGCGAAAGCGCTCGGGGGTGGTGCCGGCGATTTGCTGAAACATGACGATAAACGCCGACGCAGAGCTATAGCCTACTTCCAGCGCAACCTCTTGTACGGTTTTACCCTGCTCCAACAGCGAAACGGCATGCAAAAAACGCAGGCGCTGGCGCCATTCGCTAAACGACATCCCCAAGTCCTGCTGGCAACGGCGCGACAGCGTGCGTTCAGTGGTGTAGACCCGAGTGGCCCAGATGGCGAGCGAGGTATTGTCCGACGGACAGTGCTCCAGGGCTTCCAACACCGGTGCCAAAAATTTGTCTTCGGAGGTCGGCAGATAAGTTTGCTGCACCGGTGATATATGCAGTTGGTCGATCAACGCGCGGCACAGGCGTAAATCCTGTTTGCTTTGCGGGATGTATTGTTTGCGAGCGTAAAAATCTTCGGCAATGGCGCGGAAAATCGGGGTCACGCTGACCAGACAAGGTTCTTCCGGCAAACCGGCGCACAGCGGCAGCGCAATATCCACCATGCGACACTGCGCCAAGCGCTGGTTATAGCAGGAGTGTTCAATCTCCGCCGGCGCCCACAACACAAACTCTGGCGGCGCCAAAAAGCGCTGGCCGCCGATACGCAGCACCATGACGCCAGCTTTTACCCACATCAACTGTCCCCAGCTGTGGCGATGTGGCTGGAACTCGGTACGAGCATTGAACTCTTCGCAGCGGAACTGCACCGGCCGCGGCGCCGGGATCAAGGCTTCTGGGAAATGGCGGATTTCTGGCATGGTTTCGCCCCGTTACTTGTCTTGTTTGGCAGAAAATTTGTCTGAATATCGCTATATATAATAAACCGGACACGAGTAAACTAGCCAGCATGTTAGTCGTTAATGAGAATAATTATCATGAATATGCTCTTCCCTTTGCTGGCGGTTCTGATTTGGTCAATCAACGCCGTGGTCAGCAAACTCTCGGCCACCGCTATCGATCCGGCCGCGATCTCCTTCTACCGCTGGTTGCTGGCGCTGATCACCCTTACACCGTTCGTGCTGCCCGGCGTGATCCGCCATTGGTCGGCAATACGCACCAACTGGTGGAAATTGCTGGTTCTCGGCATGCTGGGCATGGTGCTGTATCAGAGTCTGGCCTATTACGCGGCGCACAGCGTCAGCGCGCTGTTTATGGGTATTATTGTCTCGCTGATCCCATTACTGACCATTCTGATCAGCATCGTGCTGTTGCGGGTCGCTCCCACGGTAGGTATTGCCATCGGCAGCCTGTTGTCTTTGGGCGGCTTGATCTGGCTGGTGAGTGCCGGTAACCCGGGTGAGTTGCTGCAGCACGGCATCGGCAAGGGGGAATTGATGATGTTCGCCGCCACCGCCTCTTATGCGCTGTACGGCGTGCTGACCAAACGTTGGGCGATTGCCCTGCCGAACTGGCAGTCGTTGTATGTGCAGATCCTGTTCGGCGTGGTGCTGTTACTGCCGAACTTCCTGATGGCACAAGACGTGTCTCTGACCAGCCAAAACATCCCGCTGGTGCTGTTTGCCGGCATTCCGGCCTCGATTGTCGCACCTTATCTGTGGATCCACGGCGTTATGCGTCTGGGGGCCAATACCGCGTCGATCTTTATGAACCTGGCACCGGTATTTACCGCCATCATTGCGGTGCTGTTCCTGCATGAACATCTACACAGCTACCATCTGATCGGCGGCGGCATTACCCTGCTGGGCGTGATCCTGTCGCAGCGTCTGCGCACACCGCTGGGACGCAAGGCCAAACAAGCCGCGGAGTGTCAGAGCTAAGATAATAATTGAAAACGCACCCGCACCAGCAGGCCACCCAGCGTGGCCGAGGTCAACAGCTCCGGGCGGGTGCCGTGATAACGGGTGATATCGCTGACCAGCGCCAGCCCTAACCCGGCACCGGGTTGATCACCCACGTTATCCAACCGATGAAACGGCTGCAGCGCCTGCGCGGTATCCTGTTGGGCAATGCCCGGGCCGCTGTCTTCAATTTCCAATATTCCCTCCCCGGCCTGCTTGTCCAGGGTTAAACGTGCGGTGACCGTGCCCTGATGCGGCGTATATTTCAGTGCGTTATCCAGCAAGTTGGCGCACAGTTCGGTTAGCAACAGCGTTTCTCCGCCGACCCAACAAACCGATTCTCCCTCGTACCCCAAATCGATGCGCTTGCTGCGGGCCTGGGGTAAACGTGAAAAACAGGCATCGCGCAGCACCTGCGCCAGGTTTACCGGCTGCAGTTGGCGATCGGCGTGATGCTCATGAGCTTTGAGCCGTGAGAGATAGAGCAAGCGATCGGTCAGCGCCACGGTGTTATCCAGCGTTGCGCTCATGGCCAGCAAGCTTTCCCGCCACTGCTCCGGCTTATCGCTGGCCAGCGCCACCCCCACCTGGGTTTTCAATACGGTTAACGGCGTGCGCAGCTGATGTGAAGCGTCGGCGCTAAAACGTTCCTGTCGTGCGACCATCACCCGCAGCCGTTCAATATAGCGGTTGAATGCCAGCAACAGCGGCTGCATTTCCGACCAGGGCAACACCATCGGCAATGGCGTCAGTTCACCCGGGTCACGCCGCAGCATAATGCCGGAAAGCTTGCGCATCGGCTTAAGCACCCGCTTGAGCAACGCAAAGGCCAGGATCATGGTCAGCACAACCACGGTTCCCTGGCTGAGCAAAGCGGAAAGCATCATCTGCCTTGCCAGATAGCGGCGCGACTCCAGGGTTTCCGCCACCAGAATGGTGGCCATGCCCATCACTCCGGATTCGTTGACCGGCTGGTACAGGGCAGCGACGCGGATCGGTCGACCGCGATATTCGGCGTCATAGAAATGCACCAGCGCCGGGTACAGGCTTGAGCGTAAAATATGCGGCGGCATCGTCGGCAGATCGTCATAGCCGGAGATACTTACGCCCTGCGGGGAGATCACTTCGTAGTAGAGCTGATCGTTCATGTTGCGCTCAAAGCTGTCGAGCACCACGTAGGGCACATCCGCCTCAAGCCGGCCATTTCGCACCACCAACCGTTCCGCCACGGTACGCGCTGACGCCAGCAACGTACGATCGTAAGCCAGCGTAGCGGCATTCATCGCGCTGAAGTAGTGGGTATAAATCGAGATACCGCCTAACACCAGCAGCGGCAGGCCAAAAAACAACAGCAGTTGATAAAACAGCGATTGCGGCGCGTTAAACCACCTCATTGCAAAGCTCCAGGCTGTAGCCCAGACCGCGCAGAGTGATAATCGCCACGTTGCTGCCCTGCAGTTTTTTTCGCAGCCGGTGGACATAGAGTTCGATGCTTTCCGGATTGGCCTCGTCGGCCAAAGTAAACACCTGTTCAAACAACTGCTGTTTGGCCACCGGCCGACCACGGCGGTGGATCAACGCGGTCAGCACCGCCAGTTCACGCGGCGTCAATTGCAGAGGTTTGTCGTCCAGCTGAAAATAGCCTTCATCGTGATAGGTCAGCGCACCGTATTGCAGCGCCTGCTGGGTCACGCCAACGCTGCGGCGCAGCAACGCCCGAATGCGCGCCTCCAACTCATCCAGTTCGAAAGGCTTGGTGAGATAATCGTCGGCCCCCAGGTTCAACCCTTTAACCCGATCGGCGACGTCGGTTCTGGCCGTCAGCAACAGCACCGGTAAATCCTGCCCTCGCTTGCGCAGACGGGCCAGCAGATCCAGCCCGTTCAGCCGCGGTAACGCCACGTCCAGCACCACCAGCGCATAGGATTCGTTTAACAACAAATGATCGGCCGCCAGCCCGTCCGGCGCGACGTCGACGGCAAAACCGACGCCGGTTAACGCCTTTTGCAGCCAGTGGGATAACTCGGGATGATCCTCAACCAATAACAGACGCATGTTTCCATTCCATTGATTTTTCTATGCCCGCAGGCCGAATACTGAGCGATAGCGCCAGCATCCGACTTATTGTCAATTAACATCTTTATAACAGCAGGATGGCACGGAAGACGCAGTGATAGAAGGGTTGCCCCCATTCAGTTTTGGGAGCTGGAACACAATTGCGACACGGAATAAACCCTGAGCCGCCGGCAACAGGGCTAATTCGTTTATCCAGCCACTACATTTCGAATTCGCAGTCAGCCAGAGCGATATCAAATACCGGTTTCAATTTGGTGGGGGTAAACGGTGGAGACACCAGTACCAAACGATTGTTGGTGGAGAAAACCAGATCTATGCCAGTAACACAGGCGGTCATGTAGCTAGTGTATTTTTCGCCTTTGCCATTTGAAAAATGCAGTTCAAAAACGCCGATATCTGCACGCAGGCGCTTCAGTCGACAATGGCCTTCCTCCCCAACAGCCTCGGCATAAGCCGCGGGCAACATCTTGATGGCACTTACTTTATTGCTGTCCTTGCTGCCGAATAACTTCCCTAATGAAAACATAATACCGCACCTTCATACATTTTATTTTTCGGCATTTTATCGCAAGAAAGAACGACCAAAACTGACATTACGCAGGCTTTCAGCAGGTTTTACGGGCTGTTATTCCCCTGTCGTATGTGTTAACCGGCGGGCAATCAGGACGATGCTCAGTCGTGTAATTCTCGCTAACAGGAGACACGTATCACATCCCGGAAACTTTTCCCTCGGTTGAAAGGTAAATGAAAGGTTGTTGATTTAACAATCCAGCAACCCGTATCGGCGGGGATCCACACCGACTGAAAAATACCTTGGGGAAAGCAATGAAAAAAATAATCACCCGCACACTGACCGCTACCGCTCTGCTGCTGGCCACCCATCAGGCTTTTGCCCTGGAAGCGCCGAAACGCACCGAATGTATCGCTCCTGCCAAGCCTGGCGGGGGATTTGACCTGACCTGCAAGCTGATCCAGGTCTCGTTGCAAGAAACTAAAGCCATCGACAAACCGATGCGCGTGACCTATATGCCCGGCGGCGTAGGTGCGGTGGCTTACAACGCCATCGTGGCTCAGCGCCCGGCGGAATTCGGCACGGTAGTCGCCTTCTCCGGCGGCTCGCTGCTGAATCTGTCACAGGGAAAATTCGGCCGTTACAACGTCGATGACGTCAAATGGTTGGCCGCTGTCGGCACCGACTACGGCATGATCGCCGTGCGTGCCGACTCACCGTACAAAACCCTGAAAGACCTGATGAACGCCTTCCAAAAAGATCCCAACAGCGTGGTGTTCGGCGCAGGCGCTTCTATCGGTAGCCAGGACTGGATGAAAACCGCCCTGCTGGCGCGCGAAGTCGGCGTCGATCCCCACAAGATGCGTTACGTGGCGTTCGAAGGCGGCGGCGAGCCGGTTACTGCCCTGCTCGGCAACCACATCCAGGCAGTTTCCGGCGATCTGAGCGAAATGGTGCCTTACCTGCAGGGCGACAAAATTCGCGTGCTGGCGGTGTATTCCGAACAGCGCCTGCCGGGTCAGTTAGCCGATGTTCCGACCGCCAAAGAGCAAGGGTTCAATCTGGTCTGGCCGATCATTCGCGGCTTCTACGTTGGCCCGAAGGTCACGGAAGAGGAGTACCAGTGGTGGCTCGATACCTTCAAGAAAATGATGGCGACCGAGGAATTCAAGCAACAGCGCGATCTGCGCGGCCTGTTTGAATTCGACCTGACCGGCAAGGAATTGGACGCCTACGTGAAAAACCAGGTCAATCAGTACCGCGAACAGGCCAAAGTTTTCGGCCTGGCAAAATAACCGGGGGCATACCATGAGCGATCGCATTTTTGCCGGGTTCTGGCTGCTGCTGTGTATCGGCGGCCTGTTTATCGGCTGGGGCATCCAGAGTGAATACAGCTATGAACCACTGGGTCCGCGGCCCTTCCCACTGGCTATTCTCAGCCTGATGGCGCTGTGTGCGGCGCTGCTGCTGTTGAACAAACCGCAGGCCGTTGAATGGCCGCATAACAAGGTGATGCAACGTCTGCTGGTGCTGGTGATCACGCTGGTGCTGTACGCCTGGGGCTTCGAGTGGCTGGGCTTTCCGCTGGCAACCGCACTGCTGACCTTCAGCATTGGCCTGCTGTTCCAGGCCAGCCTGATAGCGGCGTTGGTGTCTGGCGCGATCATGGGCGTTGCGCTCTATTACGCCTTTGACCGCTTACTTGATGTGACACTGCCACTCGGCGTTTGGCTGAGCTAACGGGGGCGATGATGGAAACCTGGATGTATTTGTCTCAAGGGTTCGAGGTGGCGCTGGTGCCCCAGAACCTGATTATCGCCCTGATCGGCTGCTTCGTCGGCACCATTGTCGGCCTGCTACCGGGTCTGGGGCCGATCAACGGCGTGGCGATCCTGCTGCCGCTGGCGTTTGCCCTCAAATTACCGGCCGAGTCGGCACTGATCTTGCTGGCGACGGTGTATATCGGCTGCGAGTACGGCGGCCGCATCTCCTCGATATTGCTCAACGTACCGGGAGACGCTGCTGCGATCATGACCGCACTGGACGGTTACCCCATGGCACAACAAGGCCGTGCCGGCGTCGCGCTGTCGATTTCGGCGGTCAGCTCCTTTGTCGGTTCGATGATTGCCATCGGCGGGATCATTCTGTTTGCCCCGCTGCTGGCCCGTTGGTCACTGGCATTTGGTCCGGCAGAATATTTCGCCCTGATGGTATTCGCTATCGCCTGCCTGGGAAGCATGATGAGCCAAAACCCGTTGAAATCGCTGCTGGCGGCGCTGATTGGTCTGGGGCTGGCAACGGTCGGGGTGGACGCCAATACCGGCGTTTATCGTTTCACCTTCGACAGCGTCCACCTCTCCGATGGCGTGCAATTTATCGTGGTGGTGATTGGCCTGTTCTCGGTCAGTGAAATCTTGCTGATGCTCGAAAGCACCAGCGCTGGGCAAAAACTGGTGCGTAAGACCGGCCGCCTGCTGTTTAACCGTAAAGAGGCCGCCGAGTGCGTGGGCCCCACGCTGCGTTCTTCGGTGATCGGTTTCTTCGTCGGCATTCTGCCGGGTGCCGGGGCCACCATCGCCAGCGCCCTCACCTACATGACCGAAAAGAAGATCAGCGGCAACAGCGAAACCTTCGGCAAAGGGGATATCCGCGGCGTTGCTGCGCCCGAAGCGGCCAATAACGCCTCGGCCTGCGGTTCGTTCATTCCGATGCTGACGCTGGGCGTACCGGGTTCCGGCACCACAGCGGTAATGATGGGGGCGCTGACGCTGTACAACATCACGCCAGGTCCGGCAATGTTCACCGAACAGCCGGATATTGTCTGGGGGCTGATTGCCGCGCTGCTGATTGCCAACGTGATCCTGCTGATCATGAACCTGCCGTTGGTGGGCCTGTTTACCCGCATGCTGACCATCCCTTTGTGGTTCCTGGTACCGGCGATTGCCGCGGTGTCGGCGGTCGGCGTTTACGCGGTGCACAGTACCACCTTTGACCTGCTATTGATGGTTGGGCTGGGGGTGTTTGGTTACATACTGAGGAAGATGCACTTCCCGATGTCACCGCTGATCCTGGGCTTCGTTCTGGGAGAAATGCTGGAGCAAAACCTGCGCCGCGCGCTGTCGATCAGCAACGGTGAGTTCAGCATCCTGTGGGGTAGTGGCATCGCGCAAACGCTGCTGGTGCTGGCGGTATCCGTGCTGGTGCTGCCGCTGCTGTTGCGCAGAATACGCAAACGCCGCCTGACGGCGGAAGCGGCCAAGGCCGAATAAGCAAAAGGGCGGAGTATTAACTCCGCCCTTTTCATTTAACGTTTAATTTCGCTTATCGCCCGTTCAAGGGCCGCAATATCGTCATTGGCCAGCAAAGGCTGCACCTGAGCAAAATCCTCGGCCGACAGATCATAAATACGCAAAGCGAGTAACCTGGCTACGATCTGCGGAGCAAATCGCAGTCTTATTGGTCGCGCCGGATTGCCCCCCACCAGGGTGTAAGGCTCAACATCCTTCGTCACAACGCTACCGGCGGCGACTATCGCTCCTTCCCCAATCGTCACGCCCGGCATCAGCATCGCCCGCATGCCTATCCAGCAGCCGTCCCCCAACCGGGTATCACCCTTCGGCTGATAGGAAGCCAGAATGCTTTCCATCATCGGATACAGGCAGAACCAATCGGCACGATGGGTATGGTTGCCCCCCATCAGGATCACCGCCTCGGCGGCAATGCAGACATAATCGCCGATCAGCAATTGGTCTATCGTTCCTAGCGGCTGCCACTGTTGGCTGACCTCGTCGCCGTGCAAATAACGCACCACGGAGCGCTCAAAGCCGTCATCCAGGTAGTCGCTGTAATAGCTGTGAGTCCCTTTGACGATAATATTGGGGTTGGTCACCGTTTGGTGTAACAGTTCTGTTTTTGACCAGTGTTTTTCAGTCATGGCGCTTTCTCTATATTCATTGCAAGAGCCACAGCCAAATGTCTGTGGCAGTGTTTTTTGGTCGTAAAACACTGCCGCTTTAAGCGATTAACGCCCGTTTTAATCTTGGGTTATTGGTCATTGTTGCCTCCACATCCGGCCCTAATGTTAACAAATCACGTCGCAGCCGTCTTGCTCTTCAGCATCAGCACCCCGCCCATCACCAACGCACTGCCCAGCAGCTGTAACTGATTCATACTTTCCCCCAGCAGGAAGTAAGCGATCGCTGCCGTGAACACCAGTTCCAGCGACAGAATCAGGTTTGCCACCGCCAGCGGCAAGGTTTTCAAACTGATGTTGTACAGGCCGAACCCCAACAGCGTTGGGCCGGCAGCCAGGGTCAGCAGCAACCACCAGCCCCCCCACTCGATACCCTGAACGCCCTGGGACAGGAACCACAATGACCCCGTCATGCCGTGGAACGCCTCCAGTGGGTAAAAGGTCAGCGCGGCATTGAACAACCATTGATAGACCGCCGAAAAGCCGAACACGTACAGGATGGTGTTCCACACCGGGTAACGCCGTTCGGTCGCGACCCGCCCGCCCAGCGTATAGAGGGTGTATCCGATGCCGGACAGCATGCCCACCACCAGCCCCAACAGGTTAAAATGGCTGTTGCCCATGCTGTCGCCGTTGCTGACCAGAAAACAGCCGCCCAGGCTGACCACAATCACCACCAACTGGCGCAGGCTAAGGCATTCGCTGTACATCATCCAACCGAGAAACACGGTAAAACCGACCGAGCAGTAGGTCAGGATGGTCGCCACCGACGCACCGTTCAGCGCCACCGACAGCGTCCACAGACTGTTGAACACTGCCAACAGCAGACCATAGCAGGCATAAAAGAGGACCTGCGAGCGCTGTAAACGCGCCCATTCGGGTTTGAACAGCAGCAGTACCGGCAACAGCACCAGAGCAACCAGCGCCGCACGCCAAAAAGCCAGCACAAAGGTCGGCAGGTGATAATACTCCGTCAGCACGCGGATAATAATGGCGGTAAAGGCCAGCAACATGGCGCTGACGATAGCAATCACATACCCCTGACTGCTGCCCTGTAAAATGCGCGCCCCCGGGAAAACCGGCCTGGCTGAGATACCCGATGGTAATGACATGACACCCTCAAAAAACGGCGATAGTGAACTCAGGCGAGATTCTAGCGCCGCGCAGTTTTACCGCCAGAGCCACTTTTCCCCGATGTCATACAGGCCACTTTTAACCGCTTGAAGCCCTGTAACTATGGGGTATAGTTAAAATCGCCATCGATAACCGAGCCAATTACGCATGCATATTCCCTTAGACCGTCAGCAGAGCATTCCTTTGTATCTGCAAATTGAGGAAGCGCTGCGGCGGGCAATCCTCAGCGGCGTATTTGTCGATGGCGATAAGTTGCCCTCCACGCGTACGCTCGCCGCCAAATTAGCGGTCAGCCGGTTGACGGTGGACAACGCCTATGCCGAACTGGCGGCCAAAGGTTTTTTGCGTCAACGGCGCGGCAGCGGTGCCTATGTTTCGCACCCACTGCCCCAGCTCGCGCTGCCACGCCCAGCAAGCGATAGCACTTTCCCAGCAGAACGTTTTACTACCCTGACCTCCCGGCTGGATGGCTACCCCGATACGCCGTTGCCGGACAACATCATCAACTTTGCCGCCGGCGTCGGCAGCCCGAAAGTCTTCCCCCAAGAGGAGTTCCGCAAGATACTGCTGTCGGTACTCAGCCGCCATGCGGAAGAAGCCTTTAGCTATGGCGAATACTGCGGCTATTATCCGCTGCGCGATACCCTGGGGCGGATCCTCACCGCTCAGGGTATTCCGACCCATGCAGAGCAACTGCTGATCACCAACGGTTCGCAACACGCCATCAGCCTGATAGTGCAAAGCCTGCTGGAGCCGGGCGACACGGTGATTGTCGAACAACCGACCTACGCCGAAGCGCTGGGGCTACTGCGCCAGCACCGCATCAATATCGTCACCGTCCCCAGCGACCGGCACGGCATGCTGGTTGAACAGCTGCCCGCACTGATCGAAAAACACCAACCGAAGTTGATTTACACTATTCCCAATTTTCATAACCCCACCGGCCGCTGCATGAGTGAAGCGCGCCGTCGACGCCTGCTGGCACTGGCCCAGCAGGCCGGTGTAGTGATATTGGAAGACGATTTTGTCGGCGATTTGCGCTACAACGGCAAACAGCTGCCGTCGCTGCGAGCGCTGGCGCAGCCGGGGGCGGTGATTTACGTCAGTACCTTTTCAAAAATGCTGCTGCCCAGCATGCGTATCGGTTACCTGGTGGCGGACAGCGAACACTATCAGCGAGTCGCTCGTCTGAAACACGTCGACAGTTTTACCAGCTCGAGTCTGATCCAACGCGCGCTAGACGCGTTTGTCACCATCGGCCGCTACGAAAAACAACTTCGGCGCACCGGACGTTTATATCGTCAGCATAGAGACGTAATGGTGACAACCTTGCAGCAGCAACTGCCGCCCGGCTGTCAGTTTGAAACGCCTGAGGGTGGACTGTTTATCTGGCTGACGCTGCCTGCCGCCGTCAGCACCGAGGCACTGATGCCCCTGGCCTGGCGACACGGCGTGACCTTTGCGCGTGGGGAGTGCTTTTATGCCGAACAACAGCAAGGCGCACATGGCCTGCGATTGAATTTCGCCGCCAATACGCCGCCGCAGATAGAGGAAGGTATCGCCCGACTGTGTCGGGCGATTAATGAGGTCATCACTTCAGAATAGGCCGCGGTTCAGAGCCCGGCCCACCATAGCCGCAGCTTCATTCCCCAATAGCTGGTCCAGCCGGTGGTGCTTTGCACCACCTTGCCCTCGGAAATGACCACCAAGGTGGGCGTGACGCCGATCTGCCACTGCGCCGACAGCTCGCCACGGGGATCGTTAACCACCGGCAACGTCACACGCTTGCCCGCCAGCCACTGTTCCACCTGACGATCGTCGCCGGAACGCAGCGCCACGGTCAATACGTTGCCGCCCTCGCCGACCAGTCTGGCAACATACGGCGTGGTAAACCGGCAAACCCCGCACCAGCTGGCCCAGAAATAAACCAGCAGCGGCTTGTCCTGGCTGAGCTGCGCCAGCGAAACTTGTTCACCGTTCAGAGTCGTCAACGGTTGCGAATCGAACGCCGCCGGTGGCTGCGGCGCGCGTAACCAGTCCATTCCGAACGCAACCGCCAGCACAATCAACAACAGGATCAGCAGTTCGCGGCCCCAACGCCGCAGCTTAGCCATTGTTAACCTTCGCAAGCTGTTGTTTCACTACCGCCTCCAGATCCTCATACGACACCGCGCCAGGCAGCATTTGATCGCCGATCAGGGTGGCCGGCGTTCCTTGTACTCCAAGCTGCTCCGCCAATGCCATATTGGTGCGCAAGGTGGTCATGCTCTGTTCGCTTGGTGCAACGGCTTTAACCCCGGTTTTCTGCTGTGCGGCAGCGATGCTGGCCGTGTCATGGAAGCCTTTTTTCGCCATCAACCGCTGATGCAGCGCCCAGAATTGGTCCGGGTGTTGCTGCCAGGTCGTCAGCGCCACGCGTGCAGAACTGACGGAGCTCTCTCCTTTGAACGGCAGCAGTTTTACCACCAGCGCCACATCAGGATACTGTTTGACGATTTTTTCCAGCATCGGGTCAAAACGCTTGCAGTATGGGCAGTTGTAATCGGTAAAGGCCACCAGCGTCAGTTTGGCGTTGGCCGCTCCCAAACGTGGGCTGGCCGGATCTTCGTATAGGGTTTTGGCGTTTTGCTTGATCGCCTGGCTGATTTGCTCACCGGCGGTCTGTTGCTGCCAGGCATCCACCGCCTGCGCCAGAATATCCGGGTTCGACACCAGTGTTTCGCGGATCAGCTCTTTAATCCGCACCTCTTGTTCCGGGGTAAAAGGAGCCGCAGCCCAGACCGGAGTAACCATCAGCATCAGTAACATCAGTAATTTTTTCATTGTGAATTTCCTTTGGCGGCGGACAGGGTTTGCAAGACGGCATCGCGGGTCAACAGCGGGGATAACACCACGCCATCAGGGTTGCCGGGGCCATAAATCTGGTTAAAAGGAACGGCAACGCTGCCGCGTTTTTGCAGGAAAGCGCTAATCTCGGCCGAAGGACGGCTCCAGTCTCCTCGCAGGGCGACGACGTCGCTGGCGCTCAGCGCTTTCTGCACGTCATCACGCAACAGCACGTTGAATTTGTTGGCTTTACAGGTTACGCACCAGTCTGCGGTGACGTCGACAAACACCCGTTTGTTCTGAGCGAGTGCCTGGGCGATCGCCTGTTCACTTAGCGGTTGCCAGGTGACATTGTCGTGCAGCGGCTGACGCCACAGCCCGGCGGTCAGCGAACCGGCCAATAACACCACGCCGACCAGCACCAGCGTGCCGGCCGCCAGCTTGGCCGCCAGACGAACCCCATGTTGCCAGCCTACCGCCAACAACAAGGCCAACAGTGCGATACCGCCCAATGCCAGCGTCGGCAAGGTGCCAATATGATTGACCATCAGGCTCAGCAGCCACAGTGAAGAAGCCAGCATCAGCAGCCCCATGGCCCACCGTAAAGTGTTCATCCAACGCCCCGGACGCGGCAGGCGCAGCGCTAAAGCAGGCCATGCGGCGATCAGCAGCCAGGGCAGGCTCATGCCGATACCCAAGGCGACAAACATGCCCCACAGCACCGGCAGCGGCGCAGCCAGTGCAAAGGCCACGGCAGTGCCCAGGAAGGGAGCTGAACAGGGCGTCGCCAGCAAGGTGGCAAATGCGCCCTGCCAGAAATGCCCGCTCAGGCCACGGCCGTTATGGGTCGCCAATTTGGTATTAAGGGAGGAGGACAGCTGCAAATGGAACAGGCCAAACAGGTTAGCGCTGAACAGTAGCGTCACCAACACCATAAAGCCGATAAACCACGGGTTTTGGAACTGAATACCCCAGCCCAACGCCTGATTGCTCAAGCGCAGCAGCGTCATCAGCAACGCCAGCGCCATAAAGGACGCCACAATGCCAAACGAGGACGCAAGGAACTGCAGCCGAATGCTGTGTCGGTCGCGCTGCTCCACCTGCAAAATCGATCCCAGTTTGATGCCCAGAACCGGCAGCACACAGGGCATCAGGTTGAGGATCAGGCCCCCCGCCAACGCCATTAGCACCGCTTGCCACAGCGAGAAACTGGCGGCGCTCGGCAGCGTCAGCGGCCCGCCAATCGGCAGCGTCACCTGCTGTGCCATGCCGCCGTCGCCGATTACCAACGTCAGGGTTTTACCGCGCAGATCCGGGGCGCTGTCACCCCAGCCATCGCTGACCGGTACCCGCGCCGTCATCAGTGAACCTTCGCTACTGACCTGTGGCTTGCCGAGGTCTGCGTCCTCCAAGGTGTCGAAGAACAGCTCCGGCTGTTGCCAACCGGCGGCTCGCTCGGCGCTGATCTGTAATTCGCCATTGAGATAACCGGCCTTGATGCTCTCCACCAGGCCCTCGGCGATCGGCACCTGGCCCATCGCCTGGGCAAAGTCATGGTCAAACTGCGCGTCAGACGGCGCGGCAAGATCCAGACTGAACGGATAGTCGGTCAAAATACAGACGTTGCTGCAGGTGGACAGCGTCAGCGTCCCCGCCAACTGGCGCGTTGCCGTTCCTTTCATCACCATCGGCAGCTCTACCCGATCGTGGTAGCCCTGCGTGGAAATGCCGGCCACCTCAAAACGCTGCGGCGTAGGCCAATACCAGGTCACCGGAGGCGGATTGCCTTGCCAGGTTATTGCCGGCGCAATGCCGCCTTCCCCCGGCGAACGCCAGTATGTTTTCCAGCCTTTTTGCAGCTCAATAGCCAACAGCAGACGGGTTTCTCCTGGCTGCGAGGTGTCAGCGCGGAGTCGCACCTTGGCATGATCGTTGGTCGGGCTTTGCAACCAGCCGCTGTCCGCCGCCTGCAAAGCGGGCAGCCACAGCATTAACAGGCAGACAAACGTCGACCTGATGATATTCAACATGTTTTTTCTCCATAAATAAGACAATCACCAAAACAAACGGGCGATTAACTCATTCACGGAAGACGCATAATCGGAGATGCACCCTGAGGGTGGGAGGGGAAATCACTCTGGGAGGAGGAATGCGCAAGCGCGCAGCCACGGTAGGCGCCAACAGCGCCAGCAGCAGGCCAAGCCCGAGCAGCACGGTTTCAAACATCACCGGCGGTGAGGCCAATAAGGATTTAGCGCTCAGTTCACAGGGGGTAGGTTGCAGTTCGGCGGCATCGTCGCCGGCGGATGGCGCAGCGCTGGCAGCAGGAATCCCCATCGCTTGCTGCAACGCATGCAGGCTCGCCATGCGCTGAGTCATGCAGGTCAGCACCACCAGGCAAGCCAGGCATAAAAACCATTTCGCAATCCGCTGCTGTTTAACCATGCCGCCCTCAATTCCAAGTCTGCGCTTATCTTAGCGGCGCAGGCGCGTTTAGCAATGTTTTGCCTGTAAAGAAATGTCTTACGACGGTATTGATGGCGGGCATTTACGGGTATCATAGGCGCACACCTGCGCTTTTCGCCGGGTACGACGATTATTCTTTCCCCAAAGTCATGGGTGTTGCGGCAAGGCGGCAGCAAGCGAGTCTCGATGAGCTTACTCAGGTAAGTGTTTCGAGTGAGATTGCGCAGACCACACCGCGGCAACGCCAGCTAAACTGGGGGATACACAGCGAAGGACAGGTGATATGCAACCTTTGAGTGGACCGGGCACCCCGATCGCCAGCGATCGTCCTTCAACCCCGGGCAAAACCACCCCCACAGACGATAGCCCGCTCTCCCCGGCGCAGCGTACGACGCTGGAGAAGCTGGTGGTCAAAATCATGGCGCTAAGCCCGGCCAAATCCGCAGAGATTTGGGTCACGCTGCGTCACGATCTGCAGACAGACAACAGCAGTGAACTGCTGGCGCGTCATTTTCAGCCGGCCGAGCAACTGCTGCAAAACCGTCTGACGCAGGTACAGCAAAACCATGCCAGTCGCCAACTGATGCAGCAGCTTACCGAACTGTTGCCGCAGGGCAATAACCGCCAGGCGGTGAGTGATTTCATTCGCCAGCAGTTTGGCCACACGGTACTGAGCCAGTTGAGCCACTCGCAGTTGCAGCAGGTACTGAATCTGTTACAGACCGGCAGCCTGACGATCCCTCACCCGCAGCAAACTGCCACCAGCGATCGCCCGCTGCTGCCTGCCGAGCATCAAAGCCTGCAGCAGCAGGTCACCAAGCTCAGTGCCGCCACCGGCGAGTCGCCAGCCAAGATCTGGCAAACGCTGTTTGATCTGACCGGGGTTAAAACCAACGATCCGCTGCCGGCGCGCCACTTCCAACTGCTGAACCAGTTTTTGCAGGTGAAGGTCGCGCTGAGTCCACAAACCGCGCCGACGCTGAACAACCTGCTCGCCGTGCTCAAACAGCCGGCGGATGCGCAGGAGCAGCAGCAGTTGAATGACTACTGCCAGTCCCGCTTCAACTGCAATGCCAGCGCCCCCTTGACCCACCCGCAGATGAGCGACGTCATCAACCAGCTATTTGCACGTCGTCTGGAAAAAGCCGGTCATGCTCAGCCGATCATCGGCAACGCTACCGAGCCGCAACCGCTGCTCAATCCGCTGATTGCCGCCCTGCCCCAGCCGCTACAAAAAGCGCTGAGCAAACCGGCGGTGACGCTTATCCTGTTCATTTTGGTGCTAGCTCTGGTATTGGCGCTGGTGTTTTAACGCTTTCCCTTCCCAAACGATTTCTGGCCTGTGGATGCCCTGTCCAGGGCCAGACTCGAATGCTGATATTAACTTCGCGGTAACTCCGGCCAACGTCAGGCGCAGCCACAGTCCTCTCCACTGGCACTTCCCACCAGCGAGCCCGGCTGTTCACCGGTGGCCAGGGGATGACCATCACGTATCCAGAAGTCCAATCCACCAATCAGCTCTTTCACCCGCAGTCCCTGTTGAGCCAGTTTGTAAGCCCCTTTGGTCGAACCGTTGCAGCCGATACCATCACAATAAGTGACATAGACCTTGTCGCGATCCAGATGCGCCGTGCCCGCCTCGTCCATCAACCGGTGCGGCAAACTGATAGCGCCGGGAATATGCCCGGCCGCATAGAGTGCCTCTGCACGGGTATCGATCACCAGGATCTCACTGACCCCGTTGCGCAGATCCTCCGCCACGTCCCACGCATCCGCGTAATAACTCAGCTTTGCGGCCAGATAATCCAGGCTCTGCACCGCGCTGCCCGGTGGAAAAGCCAAAACCAATGAAGATACCGCCATGGAATTCACTCCTGTAGAGAAAGACTGATGACAATATTGCCTGATTTTGGTCTTATGCTTGATACCCATTTTCGCCCATGGATAAGTCCCATTATGGCTAACGCATTGCCCACTCTGTTTCATCAACCGGAACACGCCGGTGGCACCTTGCGTGAACGCGTCTGCAGCACGCTGCGCCGGGCTATTCATCATGGGGCTCTTGGCCCTGGGCAACGCTTGCCCTCATCGCGGGTCCTGGCTGAAGATTTGGGCGTCTCGCGCGTAACCACCGAAGCAGCCTATGCCCAGTTGGAAGCCGAAGGCTATCTGCAGCGCCGCGTTGGTCAAGGCACCTTCGTGGCGATCAACATCGTCAAGTCACCACCCGCCGCCAAAGTCAGCGGCGAACCCCGCCTTTCACAACGCGGCACGCAGATCGCGCAAACCGGTGGCTGCCACGATCCACTGCAGCCTCTGCCCTTCGCTGCCGGATCGCCGGATTTACGTGCTTTCCCGCTAAAACTGTGGAAACAGCTCACCGCTCAACAACTGCGTCTGCGTGGGGAAGCTCTGATGCGCTATGGCGATCCTCAGGGCTACTTTCCGCTACGCGAAGCCATTGCCGGCTATGTCAGCCAGACGCGCGGCGTTAACTGCGATGCGCAGCAGGTCGTGGTGCTGACCAGTTCGCAGCAGGCCCTGCAGCTGATTGCCACCCTGCTGTTGGATAGCGGTGACAAAGTGTGGATGGAAGACCCCGGTTATCGCGGTGCCAGAAACGCCTTTAGCAGCGTCGGAGCCGAACTTGTCCCGGTCAAGGTGGACGACGCCGGACTGATGCCCGATGAACACCTGCCTGCACCTCGACTGATTTACCTGACGCCCTCGCATCAATACCCCACCGGCGTAGCACTCAGCCTGCCACGCAGGCTCGAGCTGCTGGCGCTGGCACAACGGCAGCGGGCCTGGATTATTGAAGATGATTACGACAGCGAGTTTCACTATGACGGCCAGCCGATGCCGGCGATGCAGGGGTTGGATCGGCACGGCAACGTGCTTTATCTGGGCACCTTTTCCAAGGCGCTGTTTCCTTCCCTGCGGCTGGCTTATTTGGTGTTGCCACCGGCGTTAGTGGAGCCTTTTACCACCGCACGCACGGTATACGACGGCCACAGCGCCCAATTGATGCAGGCGGTGACCGCCGAATTTATCCAGCAGGGGCACTTTGCCGCCCATATCCGCTATATGCGCCAGCTGTACCGCAGCCGACGTGACCTGTTACTGGTGGAGGTGCAGGAAAAGCTTGGGCATTTCGCCACCCCGCAACCGGCAGGGGGCGGCTTGCAGCTCAGCGTTTGGCTGCCGCCCGGGCAGGAGAGCGCCCTGACTCAGCAGGCGCAGCGCCTGGGCATAGTCACGCCCGGATTGACGGCACAGTACCAAACCCCGAGCCTGCAGCGCGACGGCTGGCTGCTGGGCTTTTCCGCCCTGACACCGGGCGAGATCCGCGCCGCCGTCGAGCGGTTGACGCGGATCTCGCCTGCTTGACCTTGCGGGGCGCTTGGCGGCCCCGAGTCAGGTTATTGCTCGGTCAACCGCAGCTCGGCCACCAACGGCAGGTGATCGCTGACTGCCGGCCAGTGAATGCCGTTCCAGTCGCCGCTGGCGTTCGGCACCGTCAGGCTGTCCAGATGCCAGCGCTGGGCATTGCCGCTAAAGATATAATCGACCTTGATTTCGGCGTTTTCCGCCGGCCAGCTGCGGCCATCCTGCTGCTTGGGCATGATGTCGTTCCAATAGCGGCTCAGCTCAGTCCAGGTGACGCTGCCCGGTACGTCGTTCATGTCGCCGAACAACAGCTTGATACCGCGCATTTCAATCGTGCGGTCATTCAGTTCGCGCACCTGATCCAGCCGCATCGCCGGATCTTCCTTGGTGTCCAGATGGGTATTGATCAGGGTAATCGGCGCCGGGAACTCGGGCACGTCGGTCTGGGCGCTGAATGCAATTCGCTGTTCGCGCTGACCGGAAGGCAACGGGTAAATTTTGCTGTCATGCAGCGGGTATTTCGATAGGAACGCCAGCCCATATTCGCCGCCGTCAAAATCAATCGCGCGGCCGAACGCGACGTGCATACCGGTCAGTTTGGCCAGTTCCTCCGCCTGATCGAGCTTGCCGCTGCGGCCGGTCAGTTTGTCCACCTCCTGCAGCGCCACCACATCGACATTCATCGCCTTGATCGCTTTGGCGATTGCGGTCATGTCGCTGACCTTGCCGGCGGCGATATTGAAGCTGGCTACGCGGATCTTCGGTGCCTGCTCCAGGCTATAGGTTTTGTTTTTCAGACCGCCAAGCGCACTGGCTACTTCACGGCTATTGGCGTTGCTGTTGGCATGGCCACCATCGGTGGATGACCAGGCCGTATGCGATATTCCCAGGGATAACAAAGTGATAAGTAAAGCATGACGTGAGCGCATGTATTCTCCTTTAACGATCCTATTATTTGGGGGCACCCGTTCCCCCACAGCTAACAACGATTTTGCCGCAGTTACCCGAGACTATTTCCTAGTTGTGCCGCTATTTTTTTATTCTGCGCGGCATCTCGCATTCCGGCAGCGAAAGCATTGCACCATTGGACAACCGGCTGATTTAGCTTTAAAACCGTTAGACCGCTTATCGAGAGGAACCCGCATGACCAGCGCCATTGCCGAACAGCTCACCGAACGTTTCTTCCGCTATCTGGCGGTGACCAGCCAGAGCGACGCCGCCGTAACCACCTTGCCCAGCACGCCGGGCCAACATGATATGGCCAAGCTGCTGGCGGCCGAACTGCGCCAGCTAGGCATGCAAGACGTGCAAATCGACGATCACGCTACCGTGACCGCCCGCAAACCCGGCAATCAGCCAGGCGCTCCGCGTATCGGCTTTATCACCCATATCGATACCGTTGACGTTGGCCTGTCGGCCCATATTCACCCGCAGCGCCTGCGCTTTACCGGCCAGGATCTGTGCCTGAATGCCGAACACGATATCTGGCTGCGCACCGCCGAACATCCGGAGATCCTGGCCTATCCGAATGAAGAAATTATTTTCAGCGACGGCACCAGCGTGCTCGGCGCCGATAACAAAGCGGCAGTCACGGTGGTCATGACCCTGCTGGCCAACCTGAGCGCCTCCGATCGCCACGGCGACATTGTGGTGGCCTTTGTCCCGGATGAGGAAATTGGCCTGCGCGGCGCCAAAGCGCTGGATCTGACGCGTTTCGAGGTGGATTTTGCCTATACCATCGACTGCTGCGAGTTGGGGGAAGTGGTGTATGAGAACTTCAATGCCGCAGGTGCGGAGATCCGTATCGAAGGGGTCACCGCGCACCCCATGTCGGCGAAGAACGTGCTGATCAACCCGATTCGCATCGCCAACGACATCATCAACCAATTCGACATCAAGGACACGCCGGAACATACCGAGGGGCGCGAAGGCTACTTCTGGTTCAACGATCTGACCGCCAATGCCAACCTCGCTACGTTGAAAGTGTCGATCCGCGATTTTGACCTGGCCGGGTTCAATGCGCGTAAAGAGCGCATTCAGGAAGTGGTGCAACAGGTGGCGGCAAACTACCCGCGCGCCAAGGTCAGTTGCAAGGTGACGGATATCTACAGCAATATCAGCAACTCTATCGGGGAAGACCAGCGAGCCATTGAGCTGATTTTCGGTGCCCTGGCCGCCCACGGCATTCCCCCCAAGGTGATCCCGATGCGCGGCGGCACCGACGGCGCCGCACTCTCCAGCCGTGGGCTGCTGACGCCGAACTACTTCACCGGCGCGCACAATTTCCATTCGCGCTTTGAGTTTCTGCCGATCAGCGCCTTTGTGAAATCCTATCAGGTGACTCGCAGCATCTGCTTGCTGGCGGCACGCGGTTAGACGCCATGGTGTAAAAGCGCGGTATGGCAGGAAAATACCGCGCTTAAGCCAACAGCCAGCCAAGCAAGCTGGCCCATACCAGTAACGGCAACGAAAAGTAATGAAATTTCAGCCAAATTTTGCCCTCGTCCGCCATACGCAGCGCAATCAGGTTCGCCAGCGAACCGATCGCCAACCCAAATCCACCGGCGTTGACCGCATAGGCCAGCAGTTGGCTGGAAGGCACGTAGTTGAGCATTAAAATGGTCGCCGGCACGTTGCTGATCACCTGCGACAGGCCAATCCCCAAAGCGTAAATGCCCCCGTTACCCAGCGTAGCGATATCGGCGAACCAAGGCTGGATCGCCTGCAACCGGGTAAACAGCCCCACGTCGATGAACATCGCGATAAAGACAAAAATCAGGCTCCAGTCGATCTGCAGCAATACCCGACGCGCCAGCAGTAAAAAACCGACGAACACCGCCAACAGGCCATACAGCGGCAGATCAAGATCCAGACACAGCAGAAAAATCACGTACAGCGCCACACAGCTCAGCAACAGGCGTAGCTGATACGGATAACCTTCGGTGTGCGGCGCTTTAACGATATCCCGCGCCGGGAAGCAGAACCCGGTCAGCAGCAGCAAACTGACCAGCATCACCACGCCAAACGGTGCCATTTGGCCAATGAACCCCAGGAAAGAGAGTGAAGACTTGCTCCACAGCAGAATGTTTTGCGGGTTGCCAATCGGCGTCAGCAATGAACCGGCATTGACCGCCAGCGCCTGGAAGATAATCAACCGGCCAATCGGTAACGACGACAGTTTTTTCAGCGTGATGGTCAGCGGAATGACGATAAACAGCGCCACGTCGTTGGTCAGGAACGACGACAGCAACGCGGCGGAAAACACCAGAAACAGCGCCAATCGCCGCTCGCTGTGCAGCGTATTGATGATTTTGCGGCCAACAAAATCGAAATAACCGCTGACCTCGACGCCCTTGGTGAGTAACATCAATCCAAGCAGCGTAATGATGGTGCGCCAGTCGATAAAACTGTTTAACGCAGGCAGCTGTTGCGGGTTAAAGGCCGCCATCAGTACGCCGACTAACAGCAAAATATGCAAAAAACGATCTTTCAGGAACGGCTGAATCAGCCGGGAAACGGCGTTTGAACTCATGTTGAGCGCTTCAAAAAAACAACCAGGGATCAGGAACCAGACGTTAGCCCAAGCACGGAGGCAACGCCAGCAAAATGCTCTTTTACAGTTAACTGCTTTTCATTTGCCGCGCTTTACTTTATTTGTAGCGCCTTTCACTGTTTCAAAGGATGTTTTCATGGCTAACGTTTTTGCCAAAGGGCTGTTGCTGAGTGTGACCATCGGCTTACTGGCTGCCTGTAATGACCCGGATACCCGCCCACAGATCGACATTGAAGGCAAAACCATGGGCACCTTCTACAGCGTCAAGGTCAGCGGTGACGAGGCGGTCAATAAACAGCAGTTGCAACAGCAGATTGACGCCGTGCTGGAACGCGCCAATGACGATATCTCCACCTATCGCAATGATTCTGTGCTTTCGCGTTTTAATCAAACCCAGAGTACCGAGCCACAGCCGATCCCGCGCGGAATGGCGGATATTATCCTGATGGCTCAGCGCATTGGCCGCGACACTCAGGGCGCGATGAATATCACCGTGGGTCCGCTGGTGAATTTATGGGGCTTTGGCCCAGACAAGCGTGTGGTCAAGGTACCGAGCCAACAGCAAATAGAGGCGGCACAAAAAAATATTGGCCTGCAGCACCTGAAGCTACTCAGCGACAGCCGTGGCGAATGGCTGCAAAAGGACTTGCCCGGGATGTATGTTGATCTCTCGACGTTGGGCGAAGGCTATGGCGTCGATCAGTTGGTGCAGCTGATGGCCCGTAATGGTATCACCCACTATCTGGTGTCGGTCGGCGGTGCGGTTTCCTCGCGCGGCATTAACGGGCAGGGCAAACCCTGGCGCGTGGCGATCCAAAAACCGACCGACCGCGAAAATGCGGTTCAGGCACTGGTTGATTTGCAAGGTTACGGCATCAGCACCGCCGGCAGCTACCGCAACTATTTTGAACAGGACGGGCAGCGCTATTCGCACGTGATCGATCCCACAACCGGCAGGCCGATTACTCATCGCCTGGTATCCGCTACGGTGATAGCGCCCACCGCGCTGGAAGCCGACGGCTGGGATACCGGGTTGATGGTGTTGGGGACGGAAAAAGCGCTCAAACTGGCGGAAGAAAAAGGCTTGGCGGTTTACCTGATCAGCAAAACCGATGATGGGTTCAGCGCCGTAATGACGCCGCAGTTCAAGGCGTTTCTGGTGAAATAGTTTCTGTGCGGTAAAGACGGGGCGCAGTGCACTGCGCCCCGCTTGCTTATCCTTTTCGGTGCAGTAACAGGTAGACCACAGGAACCACCAACATCGACAACAGCGGTGCACTGAGCATGCCGCCAATCATCGGTGCCGCAATGCGCCGCATTACCTCAGAACCGGCACCGTTACCCCACATGATCGGCAATAGCCCGGCCATGATGGTGGCAACGGTCATCACTTTTGGTCGCACCCGCAATACCGCCCCCTCGATGATGGCATCCATCAGCTGTTTTTGCGTGAGCGGCTGTCCCGGCTGGCGATGTTTTTCCAACGCATGGTTCAAGTACAGCACCATTATCACGCCGAATTCCGCCGCCACACCCGCCAGCGCGATAAAGCCAACTGCCCCGGCCACCGACAGGTTGTAGTTCAGCAGATAGAGCAGCCACACCCCGCCGATCAGCGCAAACGGCAGCGTCGCCATGATCAACAACGCATCACGCACGCTGCTGAAGGTGACAAACAGCAGCACGAAAATGATTGCCAATGTTACCGGCAGTACGATTTTCAACTGAGCGCTGGCACGTTCAAGATATTCAAACTGCCCGGACCAGCTCAACGACACCCCGGCCGGCAGCTTGACCTGCTGCGCGACGGCCTGCTGCATCTCTTCCACCGCCGATTTGAGATCGCGCCCGCGCAGATCGACATAAATCCAGTTGGAGAGCCGCGCGTTTTCACTTTTCAGCATCGGCGGCCCTTCGCTAACCCGAATATCCGCCAGCATCGACAGCGGCACCTGGCCACCGCTGGCGGTCAGTACCGGTAACGCCTGCAACTGCTGTACCGAATCACGCACCTCACGCGGATAACGCACATTGATCGGGTAACGCGCCCGGCCCTCGACGGTTTCGCCAATGTTTTCGCCGCCCACCAGCGTCGCCACCATGGATTGCAGCTCTTTCACCGAAACGCCGTAGCGCGCAGCCCGCTGACGGTCGATATCGATATCCACGTAGCGGCCGCCGGTGATGCGTTCTGCCAGCGCCGAAGTGACGCCCGGCACCTGCTTCACCACCTGCTCAATCTGCCCGGAAATCCGTTCGATATCGGCCATGTTATTGCCGTTCACCTTGATGCCCACCGGACTTTTGATTCCGGTGGCCAACATGTCCAGCCGATTGCGGATCGGCGGAACCCAGACGTTGGCAATACCCGGCACCTTGACCACCGCATCCAGTTCCGCCACCAGCTTGTCCATGGTCATACCCGGTCGCCACTGGTCACGCGGTTTGAAACGAATGGTGGTTTCCAGCATGGTCAGCGGCGCGGGATCGGTAGCGCTTTCCGCCCTGCCGGCCTTACCGAACACCGTCGCTACCTCCGGCACGGTTTTGATCAACCTGTCGGTCAGTTGCAGTAGCCTGCTGGCCTCGCGCGCCGACATCCCCGGCAGCGAGGAAGGCATATACAACAGGTCACCTTCGTCGAGCTGCGGCATAAATTCGCTGCCCAACCGGCTAAGCGGATAGGCGGTTAACAGCAACAGCAGGCACGAAATCCCCAGCGTGGTTTTTGGCCGTGCCAACACCGACGCCAGCACCGGCTGATACAGGCGGATCAGCCAGCGGTTGATCGGATTGGCATGTTCGTCGGGAATGCGGCCGCGGATAAAGTAGCCCATCAGCACCGGCACCAGCGTAATGCCCAGACCGGCCGCCACCGCCATGGCGTAGGTTTTGGTGTAGGCCAGCGGGGAGAACATCCGGCCTTCCTGCGCCTGCAGGGTGAACACCGGAATGAAGGACAGCGTGATAATCAGCAAACTGCAAAACAGCGCCGGCCCCACCTCCACCGCCGCCTGCTCTGAAATGCGCCAATAATCCGTCGACGTCGGCTGCTGTCCGGGATGGCGTTGCCGCCACTGCTCCAGCACCTTATGCATGTTCTCAATCATGACGATGGCCGCATCCACCATGGCGCCAATGGCGATGGCGATTCCCCCCAGCGACATGATATTGGCGTTTACGCCCTGGTAATGCATCACCACAAAGGCGCCAAGAATACCGAGCGGCAGCGTGATCATCGCCACCAGCGCCGAACGAAAATGGAACAGGAACAGCGTGCACACCAAAGCCACCACGATAAACTCCTCCAGGAGCTTGTGGGACAAGGTTTCAATTGCATGTTCGATCAGTTGGGAACGGTCGTACACGGTCACAATTTCCACACCCGGCGGCAGGGTCTGCTGAACCTCCTGCAGCTTGACCTTCAGCGCGTTGATGGTTTCCAGGGCATTTTTGCCGTAGCGCATCACGACGATGCCGCCCGCCACTTCGCCCTCGCCGTTCAGCTCCGCCACGCCCCGGCGGATCTCCGGCCCTTCGCGCAGTGTTGCCACTTGCGACAGCAGGATCGGCACACCGTCACGCACGGTGATTACCACGTTGGCAAAATCGCTGAGTTTTTTCAGGTAGCCCGAGGTGCGAACCATATACTCCGCCTCCCCCATTTCCAGCAGCGCCCCGCCGCCTTCCTGGTTGGCATCCTGAATGGCACTGACTACCTGTTGATGGGTGATGTTCAGCGCGCGCAGGCTGGGTGGATCCAGCACCACCTGATACTGGCGTACCATGCCGCCCACGCTGGCCACTTCCGCCACGTTAGGGACGGTTTTCAGTTCAAACTTCAGCGTCCAGTCTTGCAGCGCGCGCAGGTCGGCCAGGCTGTGCTTGCCGCTTTTATCCACCAGGGCATACTCGTACACCCAGCCGACGCCGGTGGCGTCCGGCCCCAGTGCCACCTTCACCTGCGGCGGCAATGAGGATTGCACCTGGCTGAGCGCCTCCAGCACCCGCGAACGCGCCCAGTACAAATCGGTGCCGTCCTCGAACAACACGTAAACGTAGGCGTCGCCAAACATGGAAAAACCCCGTACCGTTTTGGCCCCCGGCACCGAGAGCAACGTGGTGGTCAGCGGATAGGTCACCTGATCTTCAATCACCTGCGGTGCCTTGCCCGGATAGGTGGCACGGACAATCACCTGTACGTCGGACAGGTCCGGCAGCGCATCCAGCGGCGCTTTCTGCAATGCCCAGATCCCCCAACCGGCCAACAGCACCGAAGCCAGCAGCACCAAGAGCCGGTTGCGCAGCGACCAGCGGATCACGAAAGCAATCATAAGTGGCCCCCGTGTTCAGCGCTTGTCGGCACGATTTGGCTGATATGTGAACCTTGTTCATCAACGCTAAAGTGGATTTTTACGCTATCACCGGGTTTGATACCGGCAGGTATTCCCCCTGGCGGCAGGGCAAAATCCATGGTCATTGCCGGCCACTGTAGTTCCGGCACGGGGCCGTGGGACAGCGTGATGGTGCTCTCGTTCACGGCATCCACCACCCCCTCGGCCTGGTATTGTTTCACCTCGTTTTGCGCCGCCATTTGTGGCAAGGCACTGCGCATGCTGGCCTCGGAATCAATCAGGAATTGGCCGGAGGTCACTACCCTTTGCCCAGCATTCAGCCCACGTTTGATTTCTACCCAGCCGTCCTGCGCACGACCAGCCACCACGTCAACCGGCGTGAAGTGCCCATTGCCTTCGGCGATCAACACCCTATTGCGATCGCCGCTGTCGATCAGCGCCTCCTGCGGTATCGCCAACACCGGCTGGCCGAGGCTGCTGTGCGACAATGTCAGTTGCAGATACATGCCCGGTCGAAGCTTTTGTTGAGGGTTTTTCAACAGGATGCGTGCTTTGAAGGTTCGGGTCAGCGGATCGACATTGGCCAGCAGTTCGCTCACCTCACCTTCAAATCGTTCACCAGGCCAGCTGACGGAAGCGGCCTGCACCTTATCGCCCACTTTCAACAATCCGGCCTGCGCCTGCGGATAATCGGCAACGATCCACACCGGATCGAGGCTGGCTAGTTCAAACAGCCCCTGCGCGGCCGTCACCTGAGCGCCCTCGAGCACGCTCAGCTTATTCACAAAACCATTTTCCGGTGCCGCTATCTGCACCCGCGGTTCGGGTTTACCTGAACGTTCCACTTGGCGGATCACCGCCTCGGGCATAAACAGCAACTGCAACCGCTGGCGTGCAGCGGCGGTCAGTGCGCTATCGCCCAGTTTGCGTATTGCCAGATATTCCTGCTGTACCGCACTCCAGTCGGGGATCCACAGCAATGCCAGGGCTTCGCCCTTTTTCACCTGTTGCTGACTGGCACGCACGTAGAGTTTTTCCACCAGTCCGTTGGCGCGGGCGGCGACAATCTGAACCCCGCGTTCATCGGTGGCGACGCTGCCGAAAGCGTTCAGTTGTGGCTCCAGTTGGCGCAATTGTGCAGCTTCGGTGCGAACGCCCAGGTTCTGCTGTTGCCGGGCGCTGATGGTCACGCCCCCTTCCGGCTCAGCCTCATCGGCATAGCGCGGCACCAATTGCATATCCATAAAGGGCGATTTACCCGGTTGGTCAAAACGCTGCCCCGGCATCATCGGGTCGTACCAATAAAGCACCTGCCGCTCACTCTTGACGGCCGGCGCAGGCGCTTCTCCCGCTGCGCCAAACCAGTATCCCGCCAGCCCACTGCCAATCAGCGCTGCTAACAGCGCCAGCTTGAATTGTATTTTCATTGCATCGATTCCTGAGGGGTGAGATAGCGAATGGCGGCCCAAATCTGCGCCAGTTCCCTGGCGGCCTTGCCGGCGCTGAGGCGACTGTCGAGCAGCGCCCGCCGAGCTTCCAGTACCGCCGACAAATCGCTTTTACCGCTGCGGTACTGCGCTAACAGCAAAGTGACCCGCTGTTGTTGCAGGGGAATAGCCTGCTCCTGTTGGCGTTGCCACTGTGCCTGAGCCGCCTGATATTGCGCCAACAGCGTATCGAGCTGTGCCTGATGATCACGGATCAACAACGTGAGCCGATCGTTGGCCTCCATGCTGCGGGAAACATCAGCGGCATAGTCCTTATCCTGCCGCTGCGAGCGGAACAACGGCAGATCGACGGTAAACATCACCCCGGCCAAATCCTCGTACTCATCGGCCCGTTTGCCGTAATACACCTCGACGCCGACGTCCGGTATCGCCGCCACCTCTGATTGCGCCGAACGCGCCTTGGCGACGTCCGCCTCACGGCTGGCCTGCAACACCTCGGGGTGTTGCCTGATGGCCTGCCGCAACACTTCGCTGTCCGCCGGTAAACGTTCAAAGCGCGGCATGGCCCCGGCGGTATCCGTCGCAGACAGGCCGGTCAACTGCGTCAGACGCGCCTGCGCGACAGCAACATCACGCTGCGCCTCGCTGATGCGATCCTGCATGCTTAGCAGCGTCAGCCTGGCATCCAGCACTCCACTCGCAGGGGTTCCCCCACCGGCCACCGCAGCACGCTGAGTGGCAATCTGGCGTTCACTCTCCGTCACCAGGGCTGAGGCATCCCGCAGGGTTTGTCGACTCAGCGCCAGCGCCAGCCAGGCCTGTGCGGTTTGCTGTTGAAGGCGAGCGCGAATGGTGGCGCTGCCCGCATCCGTCTGGCTGGCTTCGGCGCGCAGGGTATCCGCTTTACGCTGACGTTTGGTGCTGCTGACGTAATCCTGCATGATGCCGATTCGTCCCATGGTCATGCCTTCGCGGGTAAAACGCTGAGCGTTGCCGCCCTGCACCGGCACGTTTTCAATGCCGAACTTCAGCTTGGGATCGGGCAACTGCATTGCCGAATCCGCCATGTTCTGCAAGGCGTCAACCTGATGACGATTAGCGGATAACTCCGCCGAATAACCTTCGGCCGCCGTCAATGACTGTTGCAGCGTCAGACCCGCCGCCAGGGTGGCCGGTGCCCAACAGGCAAGCAGCAGCCAGCCCACCCGCCAAGGGTGAGAAAGGATAATGGTCATAACGCCTCCGTTATGGTCGAGCAGCGGCGATGGCGATCAGCTGATAACCGCCGTCGATCGGCAGGAAGCTGAAATCAACCTCGGTACCCACCGGCAAGACGGCGAATGAAGGCGATGAAGGGAGCAGGAAGCTCATGGTCATTGGCGGCCAACTGAGTGCAGGAATGGCCTGGTGCGCGATAGACACCTTTCGCTCATCCCAGCTTTTGACGACGCCCTGGCTGTGGATTTCAACGGCAGTTCTTGCGGCAGGATCCTGCATTGCCATATCGGCAGCGCTGGCGCTAAAGGAGAAAAACAGGGCGATCACTACGGCAGCAAATACATTACGCATAACGGGTACTCCATAAAATAGTTAACAAACGCGGAAAACCGTCGGGGACGGCAAAGCGGTTGTCAGAACTATTCACGGAACCGGCAGAAAACGATCTCTGCCGGCGGACCTGTTATCGGGGGCGTTTGCCAGGTATTGGAGGGGACTGAACGAGACGGGAAAGGCGTAATAACGGCCAATTCGCTGCTGGTGGGCAGCGCAGCCAACGTCAGGTTGCTGTGATCCTGTTGGGCTGACTCCGGAACGCAGTGTTTCTCACACAGCGGCTCTTGGGTCTGCATCTGCTGCTGCGACGGCACGCTGTTTTGCATATGCATCATATGCTGAGCCATCGGCGCTTCACCGCTGAACTGCAGGTTGCAGTTGTGGCTGGCCAACGCCAGTTGAGTATTTAACAACAGCCAGCTGACGACCAATAACCATGCGCAGGCCCGCTTTTTAGCAAAGCGCAGGCGGTGCATGGATAAGGAGATGGACGCCAAAGCCGACATCAGATCGTTCCAGAGTGGGAGATAGCGGGAGTATATCGACCCGGACCGGGCGCAGGAATGGAATTTACATCCGCTGACAAAGAATTGCCCATCTGTGGGCCGGTAATATAAATGCCATGACTTCAATCAACTGGCGGCGGATTACCCAAACAAAAAGCCCAGCAGATGCTGGGCTTTTAAACCGGGAGACTCTCCGACGGAAGGTTATTTGGTCAACGCGATAATACCCAGCGTCAGACCGGCAACTGCCGCTGCCCCACCGGCGATGGCGCCAGCGGTTTCCCAGTTGTCCTGCGTGGTGCCTTTCATGCAGGTATTGGTGTGCACCAGACGGCCCTGGTCGTCATAGACCGGGACACAAGGGGAATCGGTCGCGCACCCAGCCAGAATGACCGACAGCAATCCAACCGCAATTAACTTTTTCATACTCTTGCCTCAATGTTCGATCACTCTGAAACGCTACGCCGAGTGATATTCGCGCTATTGAGCCATTGTATGCGCAAAAGGCTGAACAAAGCGTTAATGATCCGTCAGGAGATGTAATTTGGGATAACTCCTAGCGGCCCGTCGGCAGGGATTGCAGGCATTAAAAAGCCCGCAAAAATGCGGGCTTGATCCAGAACCTTGAGGCCGGAATTACTTCTGCAGCTTGCGCATCACCAGCGTGGCGTTGGTGCCGCCGAAACCGAAGCTGTTGGACATCACGGTGGTCAACTCACGTTGAGTTGGCTCAGTCACGATGTTCATGCCAGCGGCTTTCTCATCCAGGTTATCGATGTTGATGCTCGGCGCGATAAAGCCGTGTTCAACCATCAGCAGGCTGTAGATCGCTTCCTGCACGCCCGCGGCACCCAGTGAGTGACCGGTCATGGCCTTGGTGGAAGAGATTGCCGGGGTGTTGTCGCCAAACACTTCGCGAATGGCACCCAGCTCTTTCACATCGCCCACCGGCGTGGAGGTGCCGTGAACGTTCATGTAGTCGATTGGGGTATCAACGCCCTGCAGCGCCATCTTCATGCAGCGCACCGCGCCTTCACCTGATGGAGCCACCATGTCGGCACCGTCGGAGGTCGCACCGTAGCCGATGATTTCAGCATAGATGTGCGCACCACGCGCCAGAGCGTGTTCCAGCTCTTCAACCACCACCATACCGCCGCCGCCGGCGATGACGAAACCGTCACGCGCAGAGTCGTAAGTACGAGAAGCTTTTTCAGGAGTGTCGTTGTAGCTGGTGGACAGTGCGCCCATCGCATCGAACTCACAGGCCATTTCCCAGCACAGCTCTTCACCGCCGCCGGCAAAGACCACGTCCTGCTTGCCCAGTTGGATCAGTTCAACCGCGTGACCAATGCAGTGTGCAGAGGTTGCGCAGGCAGAGCTGATGGAATAGTTAACGCCACGAATTTTGAACGGGGTTGCCAGGCAAGCGGAAACGCCTGAAGCCATAGCCTTGGTCACCATGTACGGACCAACGCCGCGCAGGCCTTTGGCACGCATGCCATCGGATCCGGCAACCTGGTTGCGCGGAGAACCACCACCTGAGCCAACAACCAGACCGGTGCGATCGTTGGAAACCTGATCGGCAGCCAGACCTGAGTCCTTGATGGCTTCTTCCATGGAAAGATAGGCATAAACGGACGCGTCGCTCATAAAGCGCATCACTTTACGGTCAATCAGACCCGTAGTGTCCAGTTTAACATCGCCCCATACGTGACTACGCATGCCGGAATCTTTCAGCTCCTGGGAGAAAGTGATCCCAGAACGACCTTCCTGCAGGCTCGCCAGGACCTCCTGCTGGTTGTTACCAATGCTGGAGACGATTCCCAGGCCAGTAATCACTGCACGTTTCATTCAATACCTCTTCCACAATTTTACATTCGGGATTTTGCATCGCACTTTAGCGTACAGATGTACGCCGAACAAGTCCGATCAGCGTTTTTCAGCTTTATTCTTATCCAGTTTGCGCCATAGCGCCAGCGCCGTTAGAATCCCGTCACCCCTTGAGTTACGAGCAACTAACCGTGAGCCACGCCCCGATCCAAACCGCAGCGTTATCCTGGAATGAACAGGGTACACCTGTTTCGAAACAGTTTGATGACGTCTACTTTTCCAATCAGGATGGGCTGGAAGAAACCCGCTATGTGTTTCTCATGGGCAACCGACTGCCGCAACGTTTTGCCGACCACCCTCGCCCGCTGTTTATCGTGGCGGAAACCGGCTTCGGCACCGGGCTTAACTTTTTGACGCTGTGGCAGGCCTTTGCCGGTTTCCGCACGGCGATGCCGGACGCCCCGCTTCAGCGCCTGCACTTTATCAGCTTTGAAAAATTCCCGCTGCTGCAGGCCGATTTGGCGGCGGCGCATGCCCGCTGGCCGGAACTGGCGCCATATGCCGATGAATTACGCGCTCAATGGCCGTTGCCACTGCCGGGCTGCCACCGCCTGCTGCTGGCCGAAGGGCGCATCACGCTCGATCTGTGGTTTGGCGACGTGAACGCGTTGCTGCCTCACTTCGACGCCAGCATTAACCGTCAAATCGACGCCTGGTTCCTCGATGGCTTCGCCCCGGCAAAGAACCCTGATATGTGGACGGAGCAGCTGTTCAGCGCCATGGCGCGCTTTGCCCGGCCGGGCGGCAGCCTTGCCACCTTTACCGCCGCAGGCTTCGTGCGTCGCGGCTTACAGCAGGCAGGGTTTGATGTCATCAAAACCAAAGGCTTCGGCCAGAAGCGAGAGATGCTGACCGGCGAGTTGCCTGCCGATGCGCCGGCCGTCGCTCACCCTGCTCCCTGGCTGATGCGCCCGGTGGCGGAGAATACCGATGATATCGCCATCATTGGCGGCGGCGTCGCCAGCGCGCTAACCGCCCTCGCCCTGTTGCGACGCGGCGCAAAAGTCACGCTGTATTGCGCAGATCCGCAGCCGGGCGAAGGGGCATCAGGCAACCGTCAGGGCGCACTCTACCCTTTGTTGAACGGCCGAGCCGATGCGCTGGAAAATTTCTTCAGCGCCGCGTTTCCGTTTGCCCGTCGTCAGTACGATGCACTGGTGCGACAGGGCGTGGAATTCGACCATCAGTGGTGCGGTGTGATCCAACTGGCCTTTGACGAGAAGAGCGCCGGGAAAATTGCCAAGATGCTGGCGGTTGAATGGCCGCAGCCGCTCGCCATGCCGGCCGACCGCGCTACGCTCAGCGCCTTGTGCGGCGTCGACAGCGGTTTTGGCGGCATTAACTACCCGCAGGGGGGCTGGCTGTGTCCGGCCGAGCTGACGCGCAGTGCGATTGCGCTGGCGCAACGTCAAGGGATGCGCTGCCATTATGACGCTACGCTCAGCGCTCTGACCGCGCAAGAAGCAGGCTGGCAACTCAGCTTTAGCCAAGGTGAAATTCGGCAGCATGCGACGGTGATTCTGGCCAACGGCCATCGCTTATCCGAACTGATGCAAAGTGAAGCGCTGCCGGTTTATGCGGTGCGCGGTCAGGTATCCCATATTCCTACCACGCCGCAGCTGAGTGCATTGAAGCAGGTGCTGTGTTACGACGGCTATCTGACACCGGTGAATGCCAATAATCAGCAGCACTGTATCGGCGCCAGTTACCAGCGCGGCGAGACCGCCACCGAATACCGCGAAGAAGAGCAGCAGGAAAATCGGGCTCGCCTGCTGCGTTGCCTGCCTGATCAAACCTGGCCGCTGGAGGTGGACGTCAGCGACCGCCAGGCCCGCTGCGGCGTACGCAGCGCCACTCGCGATCACCTGCCAATGGTAGGTGCAGTGCCCGACTACCAGGCCACGCTAACGCAGTACCAGGATCTGCAACGTCAACACCAACGCGGTGAAGCTATCGCCAATGCGCCGAGCTACCCCAATCTGTTCATGATTGGCGGGTTAGGCTCTCGCGGGTTGTGCTCGGCCCCGCTGGCGGCAGAGATTTTGGCGGCGCAGCTATTTGGCGAACCTTTGCCGGGCGACGCAGACCTGTTAGCGGCGTTGAACCCGAATAGAATGTGGGTAAGGAAATTACTGAAGGGACGTGCGGTAGCGTAAGAAAAATCACGCAGGGCACCGGCGACAGCGCCCTGCAGAAGCACTATCAGGCGGTAGGCAATGCCGTTTTGTACAGCGTTTCCCACATGCCATACACCAATGCCTGATCCGGTGGTGACAGTTCACCGGCGGCGATGGCTTTATGCAGGCTGCCCTCCACCTGCGCCTTCAGCGCTTCAGCGGAGTGTTCACCCAGCTCTTCGACCTCGGCAACCGCCAACGTCAGATGACCGCGCAGGTAGCCACCGGCAAACAGTTCATCATCGCTGGCGTGCTCTACCATGTCATCAATCAGCGCCAAAATGCGCGCTTCAAATTCTGCGATCATCAAATTTCCTCTCATACCCTTCATCTTTCAAACTCCAGCGTTGTTGGCTGCGCTCACGCACCCCAGTCACTTACCTGAGTAAGCTCCTGGGGATTTGTTTGCTTGCCGCCTAGCTACAGCTTGGAAGCTAATGGGTATCTATTTTCAGTTAAACATATATACCCGTCATACTTGAAGCTGCTTCTTTGTTGGCTGCGCCGACTCGCCCCGGTCACATAGTGGACTATGCTCCCAGGGACTCGCAGGCTTGCCGCCGCGATGCAACTCCAAGTATTTAGGGTATAGTCAGTTGAGATCTTCCGGATAGGGAAAATGCTCCGCCGCCAGCGGTGGCGTATTGTAAAACGATTGTAACGCCTGAATAAAGCGCGCAGGTCTTGTGGGTATTCCCTGCTCCAACAGCAGCAGCACCCGTTCGCGCACCTTGCGTTGGAAGGCAATGCGGTCCGGCTCGCAGTCACCGTTGAGGTTGTCGCAACTGACGTTGAACGGGAAACCGGCGGCGACGCAGAACATCCATTCCAAAGATTGCGGTTTAATTTCCACCGCTTCAAATTCACTTTGCGTCTGCGCGTCTCGCCCGTCCGGGCAGTACCAGTAACCGAAATCTACCAACTTGCGGCGCTGTTCGCCGGCGATGCACCAGTGCGAGATTTCATGCATGCCGCTGGCGTAATAGCCATGGGCAAAAACGATCCGGTTATACGGCAGTTGATCGTCGGCCGGCAAATAGATCGGTTCATCGTCGCCTTTGACCAGTCGCGTGTTGTATTCATCGCTGAAGCACTGATTAAAAATTTCAATCAGTTGCTCATATTGATGGGTAGCCTGTGTGTCTGACATAAATAAAAATCCAATAACCACAAAAATAAAGAGGTAATTATTTCATTTTACCGCTCTTTTAGCATGCTAAAAATGCAGGGCCAACCACTGCTGAATTTCAGCGCCGTGGTTGTCGTACAAGAGCTTGCAGCTCATCACCAGAGAAACGATGACGATCATCGGTCGGATCAGCTTTTGCCCGCGGGTCATCACCATGTGAGCCCCGAGGCGCGCACCGAGCACCTGCCCAACCAGCATCACCAGGCCAATGCCCCACAGCACTTTGCCGCCAATGATAAACAACACCAGGCTGCCAAAGTTGGAAGTGAAGTTCAGCACCTTGGCGTGCGCGGTGGATTTGGCCAGGTTAAAACCGCACAGCGTCACGTAGGCCAGCGCATAGAAGGAACCGGCACCGGGCCCAAAGAAGCCATCGTAAAAACCGACGCAGCCACCGGCCACCAGCCCGAACGGCAAGGCGCTCAAACGGCGCTGCCGATCGTTTTCCCCCAAACGCGGCGTCAGCAGGAAGTACAGGCCGATGCCGATCACCAATAACGGCAGCATTTGCCGCAGCAGATCGGCGCGCATGTGCTGCACCAGCACAGCCCCGGCAACGGAACCGATCAGGGCCAGCAAAATGGTCAGCTTCTGATCGTTGAGATCGACCGCTCGTCGGCGGATAAAATACAGACTGGCGGAGAGGGAACCGCCCACCGACTGCAGCTTGTTGGTCGCCAGCGCCTGCGCCGGGGGAACCCCCACCGCCAGCAGTGCCGGTACGGTTAACAGCCCGCCGCCGCCGGCGATAGAGTCGATAAAGCCTGCGAGTAACGCCACCACAAACAAAACCCCGAGCATCTCGGGGCCTACGACGAACCAGTCCATTTATACCCCTCTTACTTGAAGCTGCATCTGTGTTGGTTGCACTCACTCACCCGAATCACTTACTCGTGTAAGCTCATCGGGATTCCTTCCCTTACCGCCTTGATGCAACTCCAATTACTTTGGGTATATTATTCCGCAGCGAAATGGTTATCCAGCAAAGCCTGACAGGTCGGCGGTAACGGCGGCGGCACCGGTTTACCCGGTTTGGCGCTCGGCTGATGCGGCACGAACCAGCTTGCCAGCTCGGCACCGCAACCGTCGCCCGGCGGCGGCGTATCCTGTTCTTTACATTCCAGGCTGCCTGCCGGGCAACGCAGACGCACGTGCATGTGGGCACGATGACCAAACCACGGGCGCACCTTGTGCAGCCAGTCGCGATCGGCACCGGCATCCAGACACAGACGCTGCTTGATCGCCGGGTTAACGAAGATGCGCGTCACTTCCTGATCCTGTGCCGCCGCTTTGATCAGCGATTCAATCTGCGGCTGCCACTGGCGAGCAACCACCTGCTTGCCGTCGCTGGAAACCAGATCGATCGGTTGCGGCTTCAGCAACTGCTGCGCACTCCAACGCTGGCGCGGCAACTGTAACCAGATGTCGACATCAAGCCCGGACTGATGGCTGGCATGGCCGCTGCTAAAGCGCCCACCGGCCGGCATCGCCATATCGCCGATCAGCACCGTGCCCAAATTTCTTTGGTTGGCTTTGCTGCTCAGCCGCTGGATAAACGCCAGCAGATCCGGGTGGCCGAAGTAACGGCGTTGATCGGGTCGCATCACCTGATAATCCGGTGAGTTCAGCGGTAACGGCTGAGCGCCGATAATGCAACCATTGGCAAAACCGCCCACTGCCTGCGGCGCGCCGGCCACCGGGTGGTCGATCTTCTGCCACGGCGTCAGCGCCAGGGCGGAGCCCGAAGCCATCAGGGCAAGGATGCCCAACATCCAGTTTTTCATGGGAGTTACCAGCGTGGAACGTTAGAGACCACATCACCGTTTTGCGCACGCTGGCGCAGCAGGTGATCCATCAGCACAATCGCCATCATCGCTTCGGCAATCGGCACCGCACGAATGCCTACGCAAGGATCGTGACGGCCACGGGTGACCATCTCCACCGCTTCGCCCTGACGGTTAATGGTTCTGCCCGGCACCATAATGCTGGAGGTAGGTTTCAGCGCCAGGTGAGCAATGACCGGCTGACCGCTGCTGATGCCACCGAGAATGCCGCCTGCATGGTTGCTCTGGAAGCCTTCCGGGGTGATCTCATCACGGTTTTCGCTGCCGCGCTTGTTGACCACCGCGAAACCGTCGCCGATTTCCACGCCTTTCACCGCATTGATGCTCATCAACGCATGGGCCAGATCCGCGTCGAGGCGGTCAAACACCGGCTCACCGAGGCCAACCGGCACGTTTTCGGCAATCACGCTGACCTTGGCGCCAATGGAGTCGCCCTCTTTCTTCAGCGCACGCATCAGTTCATCCAGGGCTTCCAGCTTATCGGGATCCGGGCAGAAGAATGGGTTCTGTTCAACCTGCTCCCAATCTTTCAGCTCGCAGACCACGTCGCCGATCTGCGCCAGATAGCCGCGCACCTGTACGCCATATTTCTGCAGCAGATATTTCTTGGCAATAGCCCCTGCCGCAACGCGCATGGCGGTTTCACGAGCCGAAGAACGACCACCGCCGCGATAATCGCGCACGCCGTATTTTTGCTCGTAGGTGTAATCCGCATGCCCCGGACGGAACACGTCTTTGATAGCGCCGTAATCTTGTGAACGCTGGTCAGTGTTTTCTATCATCAGCCCAATGCTGGTGCCGGTGGTCACACCTTCAAACACGCCGGAAAGAATACGTACCTGATCCGGTTCGCGACGTTGAGTGGTATAGCGAGAGGTGCCTGGACGGCGACGGTCCAGGTCGTGCTGCAGATCGGCTTCGGTAAGCGGGATACCCGGCGGTACACCGTCTACGATACATCCCAGCGCCACACCGTGAGATTCACCAAATGTGGTGACGCGGAAAATCTGCCCAATACTGTTTCCTGCCATCGCGGCTCCTTACCCTTAATTATTATCTTTGTGGGGCCCGCCAAAGCAGGCCCGAAGAATGCTTAGCTGCGGTAGAGGCTGAAGTGCTCTTTGCAATCCACCAGTTGCTGCTTGGTCAGCATGAACACGCCGTCACCGCCGTTTTCAAACTCCAGCCAGGTGAACGGAATATCCGGATACTGTTCCATCAGATGTACCATGCTGTTACCCACTTCACAAATCAGCACGCCGTCGTCGCTCAGGTAGTCCGGCGCGCAGGCCAGAATACGGCGCACCAGCTTCAGGCCATCGCTGCCGGCCGCCAGGCCCAACTCTGGCTCAAAGCGGAATTCCTGCGGCAGGTCGGACATGTCTTCCGCATCCACGTACGGCGGATTGGTGACGATCAGATCGTACTGGATCGCGGGAACATCGCGGAACAGATCGGAACGGATCGGGATCACCTGTTGTTCAACGCCGAGCGCCTGAATATTGCGCTCGGTCACCGCCAGCACGTCGCTGGAGATATCGACCGCGTCAACTTCCGCTTCCGGGAAAGCGTAGCTGCAGGCAATGGCGATACAGCCGCTGCCGGTGCACATGTCGAGAATATGGCGCGGCGGGTGCGGGATCAGGGCGCTGAAGCGATCGTTGATCAGTTCGCCAATCGGGGAACGCGGAACCAGCACACGCTCATCAACGTAGAATTCCAGATCGCAGAACCAGGCTTTGTTGGTCAGATAGGCTACCGGGACACGTTCGTTGACGCGGCGGATCACGCGCTCAACGATGCGGTGGCGCTCGCTGGAGGTCAAACGGGCGGTGTGCATGTCCTCTGGAATATCCAGCGGCAGGAACAGGCTTGGCAGCACCAATTGCACCGCTTCGTCCCACGGATTATCGGTTCCGTGACCATAGTAGATATCAGCGGCGTTAAAACGGCTGACCGTCCAGCGCAGCATATCTTGAATGGTGTGCAGTTCGTTCACTGCTTCCTCGACGAAAATTTTGTCCAATTTGCCCTCCGGCAGGCACTGTGATTCATGATTTAGCCGCATAGTTTGCCATGAAGCCCGCGACAAATCACGCTAACCCCTTGCGCTTTTCATTCTGGCGTGAATTTTGCGTCGACAGAGACCCGCGACAAGGTAAACTATCGCGATAAATGATTTCCGGTGAATTCCAAATGAAGAACAAGCACCCTCTGAGCAAAGATGAATTGCAGCTCTTCAGAGAGTCGGTAGTAGACGCAAAAAAGCTGCGTCAGGACACCATCGTCCACCGTAAACCCAAGCCTGTCACCAAGAAAATTGCTCCACAGCGCCTGCTTCAGGAACAGGTAGACGCCAGTTATTATTTCTCGGATGAATACCAGCCACAGTTGGAAGAGGAAGGCCCGACGCGCTATGTGCGCCCCGGTTACAGTGCCTTTGAACTGAAAAAGCTGCGCCGTGGCGATTATTCACCGGAGCTGTTTCTCGATCTTCATGGCCTGACCCAGATGCAGGCCAAGCAAGAGCTGGGGGCGCTGATCGCCGCCTGCAAGCGCGAACACGTGCACTGCGCCTGCGTGATGCACGGTCACGGCAAGCACATTCTCAAACAGCAGACGCCGCTATGGTTGGCGCAGCACCCAGACGTGCTGGTGTTTCACCAGGCGCCCAAAGAATGGGGCGGCAGCGCGGCGATTTTACTGCTGGTCGAACTGGCTGAGTGAACGGCAGAAATGACAAAGGGCGATGTTTGACATCGCCCTTTCGTTTTGGCCCCGCCCTGGGGTGCCTTATACTTTAGCCATCACCTGCGATGGACTCACCTGCCACTCAAATTTACCGTAGCTGCCGTCGGCGGCCAAATCGACATTGGCAATTGCCGAGGTCGCGAACATCGGCGGGCATTCGCCCGGACAGAGTTCCGCCACCAGGTAACCCACCAGCGGTAAGTGGGAGACGATCAGCACCGCGTGAACCCCCTGCTGCGCCAGCGCCTGCAGGTAGCTGCCGACCAGGCTGGCATCTCCGCCCGGCGTCAGCTCAGGCAGCACTTCTTCGCTTGCCGGCAGGGTCAAGGCCTCGCGAACCGTAGCCAGCGTCTGCTCTGCCCGCAGGTACGGGCTGACCAGCACGCGTTCAATATCCACAGACTTGGTATTTAACCAGGCCGCCATCTGACGTGACTCATCACGGCCACAAACAGTAAGAGGTCTTACCGAATCGCTGGCCGCATCAAGTGCCGCCTCTCCGTGACGCATAATCAAAACTTGCATATTGCACCGCTGTTGTTGACAAAATAACGCTATACAGAAACGCCGAGCGTGCTGTATCGCCGAGTTTTACAACCCCAAAGCAAACGCTTTGAAACGATAACGCGCCGTCTCTTTATGGCGGCCGGGCATTTTGCCTGAAAGTTCACGTAAAGAAAATGCTGTTTTTTACATCAATGGCGCCGTAACGGGAATTCAGCGCTCACATAACAACCAATTCAACAGGTTAAATTTTAACCTTCTCATCATGAATTTTATTGATGGCGGCCAGCCTTTCACCGCCATCAGGCTACGTTACCTCGTCCCTATCTCCCTGTATAGGGTCAGGGATTACCGGTATTGCAAGGAGTGATAGTGATCACATGCAACCTTGATCCTACTCTAGTACAAATCACGTCGCCGCGCCGCTCAGGTCCCCTGCGGATAGAAGCGTTCACCCTGCTGAGCCATGCGCTGCAGGCGTTCGCAAGGCGCAAAATATTCACCGTGCTGCCGCTGCAGGTATTCCAGCGTTTTAACCACCTTATCGGCCCCCAACTGATCCATATAGCGGAAAGGCCCGCCGAGGAACGGCGGAAAACCAATACCGAACACCGCGCCGATATCGCCGTCGCGCGCGCTGCGGATCACGCCTTCATCCAGACAACGTGCGGCTTCATTGAGCATCATCATTACGCAACGCTGAGCGATGACGGCCGGTTGTAAATGCGACTTCGGCGTGATGCCCAGCAAAAGATAGACCGAGGTATCGGCGCGCTTGCTCCGCTGACGCTGCTGGCCTTCACTGGGGTAGAGATAAAAACCACGGCCGTTTTTGCGCCCTTTGCGTCCGTCTTTCAACACCGCCTCGAAGGCGGCTGGAGCGGCAAAGCGCGGCCCTAACTGCTCTACCAGCACCGGGATAATCTTGGTACCGACGTCGATGCCCACTTCATCCAGCAGGGTTATCGGCCCAACCGGGAAACCGAAATCCACCAGCGCCTTGTCCAACGCTTCGATCGGCTCACCTTCCAGCAGGCAACGAGTCGCTTCATTTATATAAGGAGCCAGAATACGGTTAACGTAGAAACCGGCGCGATCGGCCACCACGATCGCCGTTTTGCCCTGCTTGTGCGCCAGCGCCACGGTGGTGGCAATGGTTTCTTCGTTGGTGGTAGCGTGTGGGATCACCTCAACCAACGGCATTTTATCCACCGGGCTGAAATAATGCAGGCCGATCACCTGCTCAGGGCGCTGCGCCTTGGCGGCAATCTGGCCAATCGGCAGCGATGAGGTATTGGAGGCAAAGATGGTGTGCGGCGCCGCGTGCTGTTCTATCTCGGCCACCATCTGCTGCTTCAGCGCCAGGTCTTCGAACACCGCCTCAATCACCACGTCCACCCGTTCAAAACCGGTGTAATCGGTCGAACCGGAGATCAGCATCATCTGTTTTTGCCGTTCCGCCGGGCGCATGCGTTTACTGCGTACCCGCTTGCCGAGCACGTCCCAACTGTATTTTAACGCGTGGTTAATGCCCGTTTCGTTAACGTCTTTAATCCGCACTGGCAAACCACCCCGCGTGGCGGTCACACAGGCGATACCGCCGCCCATCAGGCCGCCACCCAGAATGCCGATACGGTGCAGTTCATGAGGTTGTGCATTGCCACCGCGTTCTTTCTTCAAGGAGGTAGAGGCAAAGAACAGGCTGCGCAACGCGGCGGACTGCGGGGTCATGGCCAATTCCCCAAACGCCCGCGCCTCGGCTTCATAACCGCTGGCGCTGCCGTGATCCAGACCGGTGCGCACCACCTGAATAATGCGTTCTGCGGCAGGATAATTGCCGTGCGTTTTCTCCAGCGTTTTCTTGCGCACAATGCTGAACAGCAGGCTTTTGCCTAGCGGGCCGTTGAGCAAACGCTCCTGCCACGGCAATTCGCGCCGGCTCTGCCAGCCTTGCTTGACCCGTTCGACGGCAGCCTGCAATAAAATTGACTGGGGCACGGCATCGTCCACCAACCCCATGCGCAACGCCTGACGCGCCCGAATGTGTTTGCCGGTCAGGATCATGTCCAACGCCTTGCTGGCACCAATCAACCGCGGCAAACGCTGGGTGCCGCCGGAGCCCGGCAGCAAACCAAGCTGCACTTCCGGCAGGCCGAGTGCGGTTTTGTCATCCAGAGAACAAACGCGGCTGTGGCACGCCAGCGCCAGCTCCAACCCGCCGCCTAAGCAGGCGCCGTGAATAGCCGCCACCACAGGGACCTGGAATGCGGCAATCTGTGCTAGCGTACTTTGCCCTTTTTTCGCAAGCGCTTCGGCTTCTTTGGCGGTGGTACAGGCGGCAATCATGCTGATATCCGCCCCGGCAATAAACGAATCCGGCTTGCCGGAGATAATCACCAGCCCTTCCAGCGCCGGATGCTGCTGCGCGCGGATCAGTACGTCGTTGACCTGCTCGACAAACTCGGCCTTCAGGGTGTTTACCTTCTCCCCCGGAACATCGATGGTGATCACACCAATGTTGTCCGGACGAAGGGTCAGTTGAAAGGCCGAGGGTTTGGCCCGCTGTTCATGCAATGCGTTTTCAAAGCTCATTATTCCACCTCTACGATCATTGCGGCCCCTAACCCTCCGGCTGCGCAGGCGGTCGTCAGCCCCAGTCCGCCGCCACGACGCTTCAGCTCGTGCAACGTTTGGGTGATCATGCGCGCGCCGGTAGCGGCAAATGGGTGACCATAAGCAATTGAGCCACCCAATACGTTGAATTTTTCCATGTCCACTTCGCCAATCGCCCGGCTGCGGCCCAGCTTTTTCTGAGCAAATTCGTCGCTGGCAAACATTTTCAGGTTCGCCAGGGTCTGGGCAGCAAAGGCTTCATGCATGTCGATGAGGGTCAGGTCGGCCAGGCCGATACCGGCGCGATCCAGCGCCAGCGGCGTAGCGTAAGACGGCCCGAGCAGCATATCTTCCCACACATCGATGGCGGAGAAGGCAAAGCTGCGCAGATAACCCAGCGGTTGCAACCCCAACTCTTTCGCTCGCGACTCACTCATCATCAGCACCGCTGCCGCACCGTCGGTCAACGGCGTACTGTTGGCTGCGGTAACGCTACCGTGCTTGCGATCGAATGCCGGTTTCAGCTTTGCGTAGGACGCCAGGCTGGAATCTTTGCGAACGTTGTTGTCTTCGGTGATTTGCGTACGGTATGGCGGCACATAGGCCGTCATCACCTCGTCGCGCAGCAGCCCCTGCTCCCAGGCTTTGGCAGCCAGTTGGTGAGAGCGGTGCGCCAGCGCATCCTGCTCTTCCCGGGTGATGCCGTGGCTTTTCGCCATTTGCTCTGCGGTATCGCCCATGCGCAGCCCTGTAGAATATTCCGCCACTGCCGGCGGCACCGGCATCAGGTCACGGAACTTCAGTCGGCTAAACAGCTTGAGACGCTGCGACAGGGTACGGGCTTTGTTAACGTCCACCAGCGTGCGCGCCAACGCTTTACTGACGCCGATAGGCAGAACGGAAGAAGAGTCAGCGCCACCGGCGATGCCGATACTGATGCTGCCTGCCATGATGCTTTCCGCCACGTTGGCAATCGCCTGGAAGCTGGTAGCGCAGGCACGCGACACGCTATAAGCATCGGTATGCACGCTCATGCCGGTACCGAGCACGATTTCACGCGCAATATTCGGCGCCTCAGGCATTTGCACCACCTGGCCGAACACCAGTTGTTCAATCAGCGCCGGATCGATACCGCTGCGGGCTAACAGTTCACTTACCGCCGTTTTCCCCAGATCCACCGCTGGAATGCCGTGATAAGCGGTCGCCTGTTTGGCAAAGGGGGTCCGCAGTCCATTTACAATCGCAATACGGTCACCGTGACGGGTCACCAACGGCAGTGCCTTACTCATAAACGCTCCTGAAGAGAATAACGCCAGCGCAACGGTCAAGAAGAGGTCTGACCTGATGGGGTCATTGTTAACCAAATGTTTACATTTGGCAAACCGGCAGAAGTGAAAACTGAGAGCAGGAGCAACTTTCTAGAGGGGGATTGGGGAGGAAGCGAGCGGTGCGGGATGACCCCGCACCGTTTTAAAGCCGTGATTAACGCAGGCCGAGCTGGAAAATCAGGGTTTCTGCCTGGCAGGCGAAGGTGAAATCAGCCACCAGTTCCACGCCACCGTCAACCGGTTTAATGCTACTGCTGATGTCGCAAGGGTCGGATTCCACACCGCGGGCTTTTTCGGTCAACGTGGCCAACATTTTTTCTGCATCCTGCTGATTGGCAAACACCTGGCTGTAGGAGGCGGTGCAATCGGTATTGTCCATCACGGTACCGACATCAACACAGCAACAGGCGGCAGTTTCCTGGGCACTACATTTATTAATTGGATTGGACATGATTCATTCTCCTCAGGGACCGCCGTTACGCGAGTCCAAATTGCCATTTAGCTACTGGCGCAAAGACACAAGATTCTGCGTTTATTTTACTCTGCGATGAAACCGATCACTAGCACTTACTTTTTATAGGTGTTTTAAGTGATGGAAATCACAAATGAAAATCGACGTCTGCTAAGGAATGGTAAGAATATTGTTATGCATCGCTGGTTTTTTGTTATGCAGATCTCCTTTTTGATATCAATTTGGAAATATCTCAAAAACATTGTTGCAACATTTTCACAGGTCGGACCTATAATTCAGCCACTGGTCTGATTTGTCTGAATGATAACGGACCCTACAATCCCGCGCTCCTTGTTACTTTAAGTAACATAGTTTAAATAATAAACACATAATGAGGTTTTGGTCATGAGCCAGAAAAACCTATTTACTAAATCAGCTCTCGCAGCTGCAGTGGCAATTATTTCTTCAAACGTGTCTGCCGCAGGATTCCAGCTGAATGAGTTTTCATCAGCTGGTTTAGGACGTTCGTATTCTGGCGAGGGCGCCATGGCGGATACTGCAGCTTCCGCCAGCCGCAACCCGGCCCTGCTGATGATGTATACCCGCCCGGAACTTTCCTTCGGTGCGGTGTTTATCGATCCGGATGTAGATATCTCCGGCAAGTCACCTTCCGGTGCCAGCCTCGACTCCAAGAACATCGCCCCTACCGCCTGGGTGCCAAACCTGCATTATGTTCAACCGATTAACGATCAGTTTGCCGTAGGCGGCTCGGTCACCAGCAACTACGGCCTGGCGACAGAATTCAACGACGGTTACACCGCAGGGGCTTACGGCGGTAAAACTGACCTGACCACACTTAACCTGAACCTGAGCGGTGCTTACCGTCTGAACCAACAATTCAGCTTCGGTCTGGGCTTTGACGCGGTTTACGCCAAAGCCAAGCTCGAGCGTTATGCCGGTGAATTGCCGAAGTTGATCGCAGGTTCTGGCCAGTTGCCACCTCAATTGGCCGGCCCGGTCTCACAGATCCCGGCGGATACTCAAATTTCTCACCTGAAGGGTGACAAATGGGGCTTTGGCTGGAACGCCGGCATTCTGTACGAAGTGGATGAAAACAACCGTTACGGTTTCACCTACCGTTCCGAAGTCAAAATCAAGTTTGACGGCGACTACAAGAGCAGCCTGCCATCCGCCTATAACTCGCGCCTTGGCGCTCTCGGCCTACCAATGGGCACCGACGGCACCACCATCCCAGGCTCTTTGGATCTGAACCTGCCGGAAATGTGGGAAATCTCGGGTTACAACAAGGTTGCACCGCAGTGGGCTATCCACTACAGCCTGGCTTACACCAGCTGGAGCCAGTTCCAGGAGCTGAAAGCTACCGGCAACAACGGTCAAACCCTGTTTGAGAAGCACGAAGGCTTTAAAGACGCTTACCGCATCGCACTGGGTACTACCTACTTCTACGACGATAACTGGACCTTCCGTACCGGTATCGCCTTCGATGACAGCCCGGTGCCGGCCCAGAACCGTTCTATCTCTATCCCGGATCAGGACCGCTTCTGGTTGAGCGCAGGTACCAGCTACGCATTCAACAAAGACGCCTCAGTTGACGTCGGTGTTTCCTACATGCACGGCCAGAAAGTCACCATCAAAGAAGGTCCATATACCTTCGAATCCGTGGGCAAGGCCTGGCTGTACGGCGCCAACTTCAACTACCGCTTCTAATCTTTTCGATGACGAAGCCAGGAGCGCCCTTCTTAGGGCGCTTTTTTTTGCCCGCCGATCTCAAAGCATAAAAAAACCCGCCATCAAAGCGGGTTCTTTTCCTTCACCGAGCGAGATTACTGCGAGTCGATCTCGTCCAGATCGCCCTGGATCGCCTGAGCGTTCGGATTGATCTCAGGTTTCAGCGAGCCGCCGTTCGCCAGGAAGTCGTTACGCTGGAAGTAGGCTTCGCGCACCATCAGGTACGGATCGGAAGAGTTGCGCAGCAGGCCGTCGGAATCCAACAGCTCGGCACGGGTTTCAATCCCTTCAACCACCCATTTGCCCGCCGACATCCAGAAGGTCAGGTAGCTCAGCACCGGATAGACCGTATCCGCCCAGTCACCGCCCTCTTCACGCAGGGTGAAACTGCCGTAGCCCGGCAACATCACATAAGGACCGTAGCCGACGCCATAATGCCCCAGGGTGCTGCCGAAACGGTTAGGCTCTTCGCGAGCCAGTTTCGGGTTAGCCATCCCGGCCACGTCGATCAGACCGCCCATCCCCAGAAGGGTGTTGAGGAAGAAACGGTTAAAGTGGATCATCCCCTTATAGGGGTCGCCTTTCAGGAAGGAGTTGACCATGCTGGCCGGCTCTTCCAGGTTAGACGTAAAGTTGCTTATCCCATTACGCGCCGGCATGGGCAGGTAGTTGCGCCAGGCCACGGCCACCGGGCGAAGTACATACGGATCCAGGACGTTATAGTTGAAGTTGAACATCGTCCGGTTAAATCCTTCCAGAGGATCGGATCGCCCTTGTGGTTCATCTTGTGGCGCGCTGGCACAGCCCACCAATAACACCGTTGTGAAAGCCAGCCCAGTCAGGCGAAAGTTCATATTTTTCTCCATAAAAACACGTTCGGTCTTTTTATTTAAGGGACCTGTTTGTTTATCTGAACGTCAATCTGCTCTTTGCCGCTGAAATTCTGCAGCGCACTCTCGCCGAACCAATCACCCGCCTGTGGCGTGGCCAGACCATCCTGAGAAATTCGCACCCGCACCTTGACCTGATGCTGAGCCGAAAGCAGGCGTTCAGGCATCATGGCGTTGCTGTCATCCAGAGAAAATGACAGCGGGAAACGGCTTAAGGGCAGTTGTTTTACCGCAACCGGCACTGGATTGGTGCCATCGGTCACTGAAATTACCAGCGTCCCCTGCTGCGGCAAAGCGTTCGTCGCCTGTGGCGATAACGTCACGTTAATGCCAAGTTTAACAGTTTCTTCGCCCGCCTGTGTTTTTGCTTGTTCAATGCTGCGCTTTATCACTTCGGCGCGTTGATCATTGGCTGGCAACAACTTCAGCATAACCTGCCAGGCGCCAATCGCCTGCTTGAAATCCCCCTGTTCGAAGGCGTTGAACGCCAACAGGCTCAGCACGCGCATATTGGTGTGATCTTCGGCGATCATCTTGCGCAGCATCTGAGTGGCCTGCTTGTTATCCTCCGGATCGTTGGATCTCGTCAAGACTTCTGCATAGCCGAGACGGACTTCCAGACTATTCGGATCAAGTTGATAAGCATGAGCAAATGCCTGAGTGGCGGTGGTGGCATTATTCAGCGCCATCCCCACACGACCCAGCATCATCCAGTCGTTGATATTGCGATCGTCCTGCTGCAACGCGGTACGCAGCCCCAGCCCGAGGCGAGCAATCTCTTCCATGCTCAACGGTTGGGCGCGTTCATTAGCGACGCGCGCGCGCAGATCCGGCATTTGCGCCTCGACCTGTTGCCAGTCCAGTACCTGCGCCAACCCACCGGTTTTCAGATAAAAGCCAAGGGTGACCACCACCAGCAAGGCAACCCCAGGCACCAGTGCCCAGCGGTTAATGGGTTTCTCCTGCGTATTCTGCTGGCCAGGGATGTCATTGAGCAGGTTTTGTTGCAGCTCTTTCACCAGTTCAGGGCGCTCAGCAACCACGCCCTGCTGTTCGTCCTGCTCCAGCTCATGCAGACGATCCTGATAAAACGCCTTGTTCAGCGTATCGCGGCTCGCCGCGGTGCTTTTACCGCTGTGGCGCATCGCCGGTACCACCAGCAACGCCGCAGCGCCCACCAGCAGGACAATAATAATCAGCCAAAAAGCCATTAGGGTTTCTTCCTGTCAGTCTCTTTCAGCAGCGCCGCCAGACGCTGTTGCTCCTGCTCGGAGAATTCATCGTTAGCGTTAACGGCACCGGTACGACGGTGGCGGGTGCGCAGTATCACTACCGCACCGCCGATCAACACAAACAGCAACGGGCCTACCCACAGGATCAGCGTCGCCGGGGTCACCGGCGGTTCGTAGGTGACGAAATTACCGTAGCGCGCCACCATATAGTCGATAATCTGCTGCTTGTTCTGCCCCTGCATCATCAACTCGTACACCTTGGTACGCATATCGGCCGCTATGATGGCGTTAGAGTCGGCGATGCTGTTGTTCTGGCATTTCGGGCAACGCAGCTGTTCGGTCAGCTCCCGGTATTGCTGTTCCTGCTCGACCGAATTGAACCGATAAGTGTCGATAGCCGCCGCGGCGCTCCAACTCAGTAACGCGGCAAATATCAGGGTCAGCAGCCTCATGCCTCACCCCCATATTTTTTGTACAGCGGCAGCACTTCCTGCTGCCAAACGCGCTCGTTCATGTCTCCGGCGTGGCGGTAGCGGATAATGCCCTGCCCGTCGATCAGGAAGGTTTCCGGTGCGCCGTACACGCCCAAATCCAGCCCCAGCATGCCGTCGCCGTCGTACAGGCTGAGCGCGTACGGGTTGCCCAGCGAGTTCAGCCAGGTCACCGCTTTGCCGCGATCGTCTTTATAGTTCAGCCCCACCACGCGGATACCTCGCGCGGCCAGCGTATTGAGGTATTGATGTTCGGCACGGCACGTTGGGCACCAGGTCGCCCAGACGTTCAGCAGCATGGGTTTGCCATTGCGCAGCACCGCTTGGTCGTAAGTCTTGCCAGGCTGGTCGAGGGATTCCAGCTTGAAAGCCGGCACCGGCTTGCCGATCAACGCCGATTCCAGCATGGTCGGGTCTTCGCCACCGGCGTTGCGCGTCAGCTGCACCATAAACGCCGCCACCAGCAGCAGGAACAGGATTAATGGGATAAACAGCAGCTTACGGTTCATGCCTGCTCCTCCAGCTTGCCTTCACGCTTGAGTTTTTTGCTCATCCGATAGCGCGGATCGAGTATGCACAGGATACCGCCCAGCGCCATAAACACCCCGCCGAACCAGATCCAGCGTACGAAAGGTTTGTAGTACAACCGCACTGCCCAAGAGCCGTCGTCCAGCTCTTCGCCCAGCGCGGCGTACAGGTCGCGGCTGAAGCCGCCGTCAATCGCCGCTTCGGTCATCATGCTGCGCGCCACGCTGTAATAGCGTTTTTCCGCGTGCAACGTCGCTTCCGGCTTGCCGTTGCGCGTGACATCGATAATGCCGACGCCGCCGCTGTAGTTCGGCCCACGAATATCGTGCACGTCACGGAACACAAAGTGATAGTTATGGATATCCACGCTGTCGCCGGCTTTCATGCGGACATCACGTTCCACACTGTAGTTTTGGCTGAAGGCAATGCCGATTACCGTTACCGCCACGCCAAGGTGACCCAGCACCATCCCCCAGTGGCTGCGGGAAAGATGGCTCAGCCCACGCCAGAAACCGTGGCGATGCGTTGCACGTTCGTGCAGTTCCATCAGCGTCAGGATTATCACCCAAACAGCCATGATCAGCCCCACCACCGTCATGCCGGCGATGCTGTCTTGCAACAGCCACGGCAGCAGGATCGACAGCACCAGCGTAATCACCAGCGCCACGCTCAGGCGGCGCCACAGCTTGGTCGGCTCGTCGCGGCGCCAGCGCACCAACGGGCCAATCCCCATCAGCAACGCCATCGGTGCCATCAGCCAGGTGAACATGGTGTTGAAGAACGGTTCGCCGATAGAAATGCTGCCCAGGCCCAACTGCTTATGCACCAGCGGCAACAGCGTCCCCAACAGCACCACCAGCATGGCGGCGATCAGCAGTACGTTATTGCCCAGCAAGAAGGTTTCACGCGAGAAGGTTTCGTGCTGCACCCGGCTGCGCACTTGCCCGCCCTTGACCGCATACAGCAGCAGAGAACCGCCTATCACGATCACCAGATAAGCGAGGATAAACATGCCGCGTGCCGGGTCGGAAGCAAAGGAGTGCACCGAAACCAGCACCCCGGAGCGCACCAGGAAAGTGCCCAGCAGACACAATGAGAAGGCGGTAATCGCCAGCAATACCGTCCAGGCTTTGAAAGTGCCGCGTTTCTCGGTCACCGCCAACGAGTGCATCAGCGCGGTACCGGCCAGCCACGGCATAAATGAAGCGTTCTCGACCGGATCCCAGAACCACCAGCCGCCCCAGCCCAGTTCATAATAGGCCCAGGCGGAGCCCAGCACGATGCCCATGGTGAGGAACACCCAGGCAGCCGTGGTCCAAGGGCGCGACCAGCGTGCCCAGGCCGTATCCAGGCGACCGGCCATCAGTGAAGCGATGGCGAAAGCAAAGGCCACCGAGAAACCGACATACCCCATGTACAGCAGCGGCGGATGGAAAATCAGGCCGATATCCTGCAGCAGCGGGTTAAGGTCGCTACCGTCGATCGGGAAGTTCGGCAGCGTACGGGTGAAGGGGTTGGAGGTCATGATGATAAACAGCAGGAAACCTGCCGTGATCATGCCCATCACCGACAATACGCGCGCCACGGCATCTTGCGGCATCGAACGGCTGCACAGCGCCACCGCCAGCGACCAGCAGCTCAGCAACAGCACCCACAGCAGCAGCGATCCCTCGTGGGCGCCCCAGGTGGCGGCAATGCGGTAATACACCGGCAGTTGGGTGTTGGAGTTGGCGGCCACATAGGCCACGGTAAAGTCATTAACGACAAAGGCGTGCACCAGACAGATGAACGCCAGGGCGATAGCCGCAAACATGCCGTAGGTCAGTGGGCGCGCCACCGCCATCATGCGACGATCCTGACGCGCCGCGCCCCACTGCGGGTAAATACTCAGCAGCAGCGAAATCGCCAGCGCCAGGCATAGCAGAAAACTTCCCGTTTCCGGCATCATGATTTAGCGCCCTCGTTCTGCGGGTTGGCGTAGGCCGAAGCTGGCCCCTTATGGTTTTCTTTCATCGCGTCGGCCACTTCCGGCGGCGTGTATTTTTCATCGTGTTTCGCCAGCACTTCACGCGCATTCACCACGTTGCCTTCGCCCAGCACGCCCTGTGCCACCACGCCCTGCCCCTCACGGAACAGATCCGGCAGAATGCCGGTGTAAGTGACGTCGATTGCACCGCGTGCATCATAAACTTTGAAACTGACCTGCAGCGTTTTCTGATCGCGCTTTACCGAACCCGGCATCACCATGCCACCGATGCGCAGGCGTTGGCCCACCTCCGGCTTCTCATGATTTTCGCCCTTGCCCTGCAGAATTTCGCTTGGGGTATAAAACAGATCGATGTTGGAGCGCAGCGCATACAGCATCAGAGTCGCGGTCAGCGCAACGCCGATCAGCACTACGATCGCCAAATACAGGCGACTTTTACGACGAGGATTCACAATGATTTCTCCCGCGGGTTAGCGGTTTTTTGTTTCGACTGCTGCGAATGACGAATACGTCTTTCGCGTGCCTGACGGCGTCCAATCTCATCCAGCAATTGCCGGCGCTGCCAGAAAGTGTGGGCCACCAGCCCCAGCAACGAGAGCAGGGTTACGGCTACCGCCAACCAAACGTAGAAGGCATAGCCGCCCATGGCGAAAAACGCCTGCCAGGAAGTAAAGGCTGCATTCATGGTTGACGCTCCTTGTTAACCAGCCCTGCCACCCAAGGGCGCTGGCGTTCCTGAGACAAAATCAGATTGCGCAAGCGCAGCAAGGTGAGAGTGATGAAAAACAGCAGGTAACCGAGGATTGCCCATCGCAGCGGGGTGCGCATGCTTGGCGCGATGCTCTGTTGCATATTGGTGGAACCCTGATGCAGCGTGTTCCACCATTCGACCGAGAAGTGAATGATCGGGATGTTCACCACCCCGACCAGCACCAGAATGCCGGCGGCGCGGCCCGCCAGGCGGCGGTCCTCAAAGGCGTTGTACAGCGCAATAATGCCAATATAAAGAAACAGCAACACCAGTTCAGACGTCAGGCGGGCGTCCCACACCCACCAGGTGCCCCACATCGGCTTGCCCCAGGCGGAGCCGGTGACCAGCGCAATAAAGGTAAACACCGCGCCGACCGGTGCCATCGCCGCCACCACGGTATCGGACATTTTCATCTGCCACACCAGGCCGATAAACGCCGCTACCGCCATTGAGCCATAGATCCCCATCGACCACATCGCCGCCGGCACATGGATATACATGATGCGGAAGCTATCGCCCTGCTGGTAATCCTTGGGTGCGAAACCGAATCCCCAGACCCAACCCAGCAACAGGCAAGCCGCTCCGGCCAGTCCCAGCCAGGGGATAAAGCGGCCACAGACGTGATACAGCCGTTCAGGCTGGGCAAACTGATGTAACCATTTCCACATTGTCGTCATTGCTCACGGTAAATTTATACGGTGGCCGCCCCGTTTACCGGGGCGACGAAAATTGCTTGTGCGGTGGAACACGCTCTTGGTGGCGTTAACCCGCGTTTCAATAAGTTAGCTAGTGCACGCTCACTCGCAGCGCCGCTGCGGTGGCGAAAGGCGCCAGCGTTATACTTCCCGCCAGCATCGCGCCCAGTATCGCCAGGTAACCGTCTATCGGCATGCCCATAGAGGCGGCGTCGATAGCGGCGGTGGAAAATATCAGCACCGGGATATACAGCGGCAGCACCAGCAGGCTCAGCAGCACGCCCCCCTTGCGCAACCCGACGGTCAGCGCCACGCCGATAGCGCCAATCAGGCTCAGCGTCGGCGTACCCAGCAACAGCGTAAACGCCACCGCCAGCCAGGTGTGAGTGTCCAACGACAGCAGCAGCGCCACCAGCGGCGACAGGATCAACAGGGGTAAGCCTGTTACTACCCAGTGAGCACACACTTTGCCTAACACCGTCATCGGCAGCGGCGTTGGCAATAACAACAGTTGTTCCAGCGAGCCGTCGAGGAAATCATCGCGAAACAAACGCTCCAGCGACAGCAGGGCCGCCAGCAGCGCCGCCACCCAGATAATCCCCGGCGATATACGCGCCAGCAGTTGCGGTTCTGGCCCAATCCCTAACGGAAACAGCGTGATAACGATCAGGAAGAACCACAACGGATTAACGATTTCGGACCCTTTGCGAAAGGCAATCTTCAGCTCACGGCGCAATACAGTCAAAAACATTAAAGAGTCTCCACGCGGTTTTCCGTCAGGCTTATTTTCCCTACCGCCTGCGTTGCGCCGGCCAAATCCTGATGCGTGGTCAACAATACCATGCCGCCCTGCTGAGCATGTTGCTCAAAAAGGCTTATTAATTCAGCCACACCCTGTTTGTCTATCGCCGTCAGCGGCTCATCCAGGATCCACAGCGGGCTACTGCTGAGCCACAACCGCGCCAACGCCACACGCCGCTGTTGACCGGCGGAAAGCTGCGCCACCGGTAAATCCTCATAACCCACCAGACCGACCTGCTCCAGCGCCTGCCAAATGGCCTGACGATCGGGCGCACCGCGCACCGCCTGGTAAAACTGCAGGTTCTCAAAGGGCGTCAACATGGTTTTAATCCCCGGCTGATGGCCGAGGAATAACAAATCCTGATAATAACGTTCGCGATGACGCAACGTATTTTGCCCGTGCCAGCAGACTTCTCCGCTTTCCGGTCTTGCCAGGCCCGCCAGAATGCGCAGCAGGCTGGTTTTTCCCGCGCCGTTCGGCCCTTCCACCTGAATAATATCGCCCGGTTTTACCGTAAAGCTTAACGCGCTAAACAGGGTGCGTTCATCACGGACGCAACTCAGATTTTTAGCTTCCAGCATCGGGAGAACTCATATTTTTCTTTGGGATAGCGATCATAGCATAAGCCATCTGCAGCACGTAGCCCGCAGCGGGCCCCTCAACTACTCCAATAGGGGTAATATTGCGCCCCAGATCAAAAATGCGTAGAAAAACCCGGCAACGTTAAACTCTTGTTACTTTTTTCTGCAATTTGCCACATCGCTTTCACAGCTTCCCTGAGCCAACTACGCTTAATCATGACCCTGACAGTCTTTGATGGAGATAACGGATAATGAGCAATCAGCAGCAGCGCCCGGATGCAGAGCAGGAAAATAGCCTGCAGGTAGAAAGCAAAGAGCATGAACAGGGCAAGAGCGAAATTGAGGTAAAGGAAGAGAACCTGCCCTCGCGTGCAGCGGCGGTGCATGAGCTGATCCGCATGGAAGGCGAAAAAGAGCTGGAGCGCGACTGGCTGGCACTGCTGTGGTCAGCGGTGGCCGCCGGGCTGTCGATGGGAGCCTCACTGATGGCGAAAGGCATCTTCCACGCCCGCCTGCCGGACGATCCCAGCCGCTTCTTTATCGAAAATATCGGCTACACCTTTGGCTTTATCATCGTGATCATGGCCCGCCAACAGCTATTTACCGAAAATACCGTCACCGCGGTACTGCCGATCATGCAAAAACCGACGTCGAGAAACCTCTTGCTTCTGTTTCGCCTGTGGGGCGTGGTGCTGCTGGGGAACCTGGTGGGGACCGGGCTGGCGTCGCTGGCGTTTATCCACATGCCGATTTTCGACGAGAACACCCGCAGCGCCTTCGTTAGCCTGTCGGAAGAAGTGATGAAAAACTCGCCGTCCGAAATGTTTGCCAACGGCATTCTGGCGGGCTGGATCATCGCCACCATGGTGTGGATGTTCCCTTCCGCCGGGGCCGCCAAGATTTGGGTGATTGTACTGATGACCTACCTGGTGGCGATCTGCGATCTGACCCACATCGTGGTGGGATCGGTAGAGATCCTTTATCTGGTGTTTAGTGGCGTCATTCCCTGGCATGATTTTATCTACCCGTTCGCTATTCCAACGCTGGCCGGCAACATTATTGGTGGCACCTTTATCTTTGCGTTGATCAGCCATGCGCAGATCCGCAACGACATGAGCGACAAAAACAAGGCAGAGCGGCTGGCGGCGGAAAAACAAAGCGGCAAGGCGAGAAAACCGTGATCGCGATCAGCGCAGCGCGCGAAAATCACCGCATATTGGCGAGGGAATGAGCAAACGCACCGCTAAGCGCTTATTCTGCGGGTAAAAAAAGGTATACTGCCCCGGCAGCCTAGGTTGCCGGCCCGCAGCGTCCCCGTAGTTAAACGGATATAACAAGCCCCTCCTAAGGGCTAGTTACTGGTTCGATTCCAGTCGGGGACACCATTAATTTATATACTCGCCTCTGCCTCACCCACTAACACACGACGTACGCCCCCTCCAATCCTGAGTGATTTATCGAACTTCAAATTTGGTCAATAAACCCCGTTTTATCAGAATGATGCATCCTCTCGCCCACAATCTGGCACAACGTCGAATATTAAAGGTATAATCACAGATACTATTTGATCGATTTTAGAAACGAACATGACAAAGCTGACATTACAAGAGCAGATGCTCAAAGCGGGATTAGTAAGCAGTAAAAAGCTGGAGAAAGTACAAAGAACCACGAAAAAATCACGCGTTCAGGCTCGCGAGGCAAGAGAAGCCGTTGAAATCAACAAAAAGGCGCAAATAGAGCGCGATAAACAGCTGAGTGAACAGCAAAAGCAGGCCGCTTTATCTAAAGAATATAAAGCTCAGGTAAAGCAGCTGATTGAAATGAACAGGATCGTCATTTCAAATGGTGACATTAGTTATAACTTCACAGACAACAATTTAATTAAAAATGTACGCGTGGATAAACTGACTCAATCTCAGTTAATTAATGGGCGTCTCGCCATTGCACGGCTGGTTAGTGATAATAACCCTGAGGGTGAATATGCTATTATCCCTGCGGTCGTGGCCAATAAAATTGCACAGCGCGATGCAAGCTATATTGTACTGAGCGCTGAACTCAGCCAGGAAGCCAAAGACGAAGAAGATCCTTACGCCGATTTTGTCGTCCCTGATGATTTGATGTGGTAATCAGAACTTTAGGGCAACGGACTCTCCCTCTTGCCCTAACATCAAAAATCCGTATTCCTGCCGCACCACGAAAAGATCACTTACTGCAAATCAGTGATTAGTATTCTCAGGCTAAAAAATATTTTCATCACGCTTAAAAATGACAAATTAAACGGTCACACCTACAGCATTAAAAAACTTAAAATCGTATTTTAGTTCCCTCCGTTAAAATGTTAATATTGGCAAATGATCCGGATGGAGTAATAGCATGTTTCCCAACAAAAAATATTCACGACGAGCAAACCCGCTGACCAGCTATCAATTTTCTCGTCTGCATACTTTTGAATGCGTCGCCCGTCATTTATCTTTTTCACTGGCGGCAGAAGAACTGTCTATTACTCCCAGCGCCGTAAGCCACAGAATTAACCTGCTGGAAAAAGAGCTGGGGTTTCTTTTATTTCAACGATTCCACCGCAGAATTACGCTAACACCGGATGGCGAGAGAATGCAATGGGCGTTAAATCATTCCTTCGATGCCCTGACACAGGAAATCCTGGATATCAAAAACCGCGAGCTGACGGGCAGCCTGACCATTTATTCTCACCCCTCTCTGGTCCAGTGTTTGCTGATACCCCGCATCGGCGATTTTATTGCTCTGCATCCGACCATTCATTTAAACATTCTCACCGGGCAGGAAAATATCAATTTGGCCAATCGGGGCGTGGATTTAGCCATGTATTTTGGCCGTCCACCATCGGATAAACAGCTGGACGAAATCTTTATGCGGGAGTCCATGGTCCCAATCTGCACGGAGAAATACGCCAAAACGCATAACCTTTATAATGCGCCTGGGAACCTGGCAGACTGCACTCTATTGCATGACAGATACAACTCCGGTGAAGACGAGTGGCAGATCTGGTCACAGCATTTTGATTTGGGCCTGGATACCGACGCCAAAAGCATGGAGTTCGACCGTTCGGACCTGGCGGTGTTGGCGGCAACTCAGCATCTTGGCGTGGCGATGGGGCGACTCAATCTGGTGCAGGACTGGATCAAAAGCGGCGAACTGATTATCCCGTTTACCGAGATGATCTTGCCCTGCGAACACAGCTATTTTATGTCGACGCTCTCTGGGCGTCAGTGGCCTAAGATTATCGCATTCAAAGAATGGATGATGAAAATAACCCCTCTGGTCTGAGGGGCCAAAGGCGAAAAGATCGAAATGATCACCATTTTTTCGGAGTATACGAAAACTCAAGCGCACAGCTGTACAATCGTCCGGCCTTTGAATAATAAATATGCTTGCGGCTGTTATCCCACACCACAGCATAGTTATTAGCAAAGTTTATTATTTCAACCGGAGTTTGGTTTGATAATTCCCCCCGTTTCGTATTTTTCACTACAAAGAAATCACCATTATCGCTTAAGGTGATCAAAGGATAACCCCAGGCATATTTTGACACTTGTACGGTAATAATGAATTGGCTTTCACAGTTTATCTGATAGGTATGAATATCAACGTCCATAGTTTATATTTTTGGTGCAATCCTTCTGGTAAAATAAAACAAATATGAGCAGCTCACGACAATAAGCCCCAAAACGATCAGCACTGAACCCAAGACGAACTCGATCTGCAGCGGTTCTCCCAAGATCACCACGCCGGCCAGAATGCCAAAAATAGGCGTCATAAACGTCAGGATACCCAGCGAAGAAGCCTGGTAATGACGCAGCAGGGAGAACCAAATTAAATAACTGATAAATGAGACGATAACCGTTTGAAATACCAAACTGCTCCAGGCCACGGAACTCAGCGTGAAATGTACGTTCTGCATCGTCATCGCCAACAGGGATAGCACAATGCAGGCGCCCGTCAGTTGGAACAGCAGCGTCTGTTTTGACGAGCAATTCGCCAAACCGGTTGTTCGAATAAGGATTGTAGAACCGCCCCAGGATAACCCCGCTAATAAGCCATAAATATCGCCACGCAGCTGATTCACGCCCCCAGAGCTCTCACCCATAGCGGAAATCGCAAGCACCACACCGCAGAAAGCGATGGCAATACCGGCCCACTGTACAGCCGACAAACGCTCGTGCCTGATGAAAAAATGCAGTCCGATGGCAGAAAAAAGGGGAGCCGTGTACAGAAAGACCGCCATGTGCGAGGCGCTGGTATAGCGCAAGCCTTCAGAAACGAAAAAGAACTCCAGCGCGAACGACAGCCCAACGCCGAAACCGGCTAACAGCGTGCGGGGATCCAATAAAAACTTTTCGCCTTTAAAACGCGCCAAGAGATAGACCGCCAAAGCGGCAATCCCTGATCTGATGGCAATTTGCAGCACGGCGGAAATATCCGGCTCGGCTGCCTTGATCGCAACCTGCTGCAGCCCCCATATGGCACATATCATCACCATGGCGGCGCCGGCTTTGCCGTCTATATTATTTCTGGCACTCATCTAGCCTCCCGCAAACCGCTGAGTTATAAATGCACGCCTCCCTCACCACGAATAATCAGGTGATATACAATAAAATCGAGGGAAGCCGAAAAAATTATTCTTTAAAGACCAATATTTCCTGGTACATTTTAATCACTTCACTGTCGCTGTCAGTATCCCCGGTATATTCAGTTTGTTGTGCCACATGAATGACCTTCCAACCTCGTTTAGCGAGATCCGGAATAGTCATGCGGCCAATGTCGCGACAGTTAAACAAGGTATCATCACTCAGCCGCATCTCCCCGACACTGGCATAATCATAAGATTTTGACTGACAAACATGCGATTCAGCCGCCATTAACGGCATTGAAAAAAGCCCGATTAACAGTATGAAACATCCTTTCATAATAACCTCCACAACCCTTATCAATTTCATCTGACTTGTAAATAACCCGTGTTAAATAACAAGGCGTAAAATCCATTTAAATATATTTCGTTACGATGAAATTACACGGTATATGCCATTCTCTGACAAGTGATAAATATAGAGCTTTGTGTTAGATGAATTCATCCGAAGATTGACCTCCCCCACGCCCTCCAGCTGAGCATTTTTCGCTCACCTTGCCTCTCCCCAGCATCGAGCCGGTTAAAAACAAACCAAATAATTAGCAAGAAAAGTAACTCATTGTGACGCACATTGTGTTACATATGCGTTCCGCTTTACTCACGCCAAAAAACAATGAAAACGCTCAGAAAACAGCCTGGGCAACTCACTGATGCCAGAGGGTTTCGGAGAGGTTGGCAATCTATACACAGGGATAAAAAATGACATACAAATTGCGCACATTAACTCAGGCTATAGCTCTGGGACTGGTCGTTGGCAGTGCTTCTTTCGCTGCCCAGGCTGAGATCACATTGTTGAAGCAGGACCCACAGGCCGGCGATCCGTTGAGCCGTCTTAACTTTACCGTTGGCGGCAGCATCCGCCCGCAGTTCAACAATATGACCGGCGATGGCGATAAGGGCTCTTACAAACGTAACGGTTTCGACGGCGGTACCCGTTTCCGCTTTGCCGCCGATTACTACCTGTTCGATGATATTAGCTGGATCAGCTATTACGAGCTGGGTGTCAATATTCCTGCGCTGTTCAACTGGGATAACCACTACGCCGACGGCGCCAATGACACCAGCCGCCGTATGCTCTACACCGGCCTGAAAAGCAAAACCTGGGGGCAGCTGACCTTCGGCCAGCAAAACAGCATTTACTATGACGTGGTCGGTGCCAAAACCGATATCTGGGACTATGACATGTTGGCTCAGGCGCCAGGCAACGGCATCAACGGCGATTACGACGGTTCCTACCGTTCACGCAAGATGCTGAAGTACAAAAACAGCTTCGGCGATGCGGATGTTTATGCCTCTTACCTGTTCAGCGATGGCGAATACCTGCCGGGCAACGGTCTGCGCTATAAACGCCAGGGCGGCGGCTCACTGGGCGTGGACTACCATCTGACACCGGACCTGACCTGGGGTACCGCGTGGAACTATACCCGCGCCGAGATGCGCAATCCTTCCACCAGCGGCTCGAAAAATTACGATCAGAATATTGTCGGTACGGCGATCAGCTGGAAGCCGGACAACTGGACCCTGACCTTCGGCGGCGGTTGGTACAACAACTTCCTGACCACCAAAAAAGCCAACGTTAACGACTACTTCGCCGGCGATGCCTGGGGGATTGAATATCTGGCGGGGTATACTGTGCCGGTAGGCCAATATGCGGTGAAATCCGTGATGCCGTACTTTATGGGTGACCGTCTTGAGTACGTAACCGGCCGCAACTATCAGCGTTTCGATAACGGTCTTGGCGTGACGGTACAGTTTGATTACGGCTTCCGTGTGGACGTGGAACACGTACTGACGTCCAGCACCGATAACCTCGGCGACATGACTCTGGTGCGTTTGCGCTACGATTTCTGATTGTCACCGATGTAAAAAAGGCCGCTTATGCGGCCTTTTTCATTGCTGATCCTGCATCAGAATCCGCCGCGTGCCGACCGGCCCACCGCTTCACCCAACTGCCAAACCGCCATCGCATAATGGGTGCTGTGGTTGTAGCGAGTGATGGTGTAGAAGTTTGGCAGACCGTACCAATACTGATAACCGGTGCCAACATCCAGACGCAGCAGGCTGGCTTCCTGATTGTCGCCCAGCGATCCCTGTGGGCTCAACCCGGCCTCCGCCAGACTGGCGACGGAATAGCGGGTTTTAAACCCATTTTCCAATCCTGGCGCCTGGCCATTTGCCTGTACTGCCACGGGTTCACCCTTGGCCCAACCGTGTGCTTTAAAGTAGTTGGCAACGCTGCCGATGGCATCCACCGGATCCCACAGGTTGATGTGGCCGTCACCGTTGAAGTCAACCGCATAGCTCTTGAATGAAGACGGCATAAACTGACCGTAACCCATTGCCCCGGCGAATGAACCTCGCAGCTCCAACGGGTCATCCCCTTCGGTGCGCGACATCAGCAAGAAGGTTTCCAGCTCGCCGGCAAAGTAGTCGGCGCGACGCGGATAGTCGAAGGCCAGCGTCGCCAGCGCATCGATAATGCGGGTTTTACCCATCACGCGGCCCCAACGGGTTTCAACGCCGATAATACCGACAATGATCTCCGGCGGTACGCCGTAAACCTGATAGGCACGCTGCAACGCGTCCTGGTACTGATTCCAGAACTGCACACCGTTTTGCACGTTGTCCGGGGTGATGAATTTATTACGATAACGCAACCAGGAGCCGTTTGGCCCGGTCGGTCCCTGGGTGCTTGGCGTCGGCGCCTGACGATCCATCAGCCGCAGCACGGAATCCAGCCGACGGGCCTGCGCCAATACGTCATGCAGTTGCTGGCGATCGAAACCGTGCTCCCGCACCATTTTATCGATAAAGCGGGCGGTGTTCGGGTTATTGGCGAAATCGCCGCCCAACGGCTGACCGGAATGCGCCGGCGTCAACAGGAATCCTCCTTTTACGGCGTTGTCCTGAGGCACGGACGGGGTCGACTTCGGCCCGCTGCTACAGGCAGTGAGTAAGGTAAGCAGAGGGAGAAGAACAACTAAATGACGCATCGGATATCCATATAAGCCAGGCCAGTGATAAGTGTGGGTTATGTTAATCCATTGTCGGGTGCGAACAAACTGGATTATGTCGCTCATCACAGAGCAACAAGTCGAAGTATTTTCGAAATGTGATACAAAGCACAGAAACAAAGCACCACTTAGGGTAAGTCCGCGATACAGACAAAAACCTAAACCTTGATTAAATGAGATAAACTCTCATTTTGACTCGACGCAAAGCCTCCCTACGCTGCTTTTTTAGTGGCTCTTCCCGTCGGCAATGACTGATACAACGGAGTGTAATTTTGGATTCTCTCGGACAGATCGCTAAAAACACCTTTAAAAAATGTATTACTCGCCGCACCTACCTTTTCTCCATGCTTATTTTCGCCGCTGGCCTGATCTTGTTGTCCTATCTGTCGCCCTATCTGGATGAAAATCGGTTTCGTGTCTACGCACACAGCGACATCGGCGAGTTTTTTGCGGTGTTCGTCTACCTGCTGTGCATAATGCTGTGGTCGCTGGGCTGGATAGGGTTAACCCTGTGGTTTGTCGCCCGAACCGCCTTTCGGTTCAACGACATCGGCACGCTCGGTTGGCCGCTGGCCCTGATGCTGTATGGACTTAGCGTGGTGAATAACTACCATCCCGGCCCTGTCGAACGCTGGCTGATCCTGATAAGCCTGTTAGGGCTGCTGTGCGCACTGCTGCTGCCCTCAGGGTTCCTGGCACGTAAAGCCGGTTAGGCGCGTCGCCGCTGGCTATCTGCGGGGCAAGCGGTCACAATGCCACATCTCTCCCGGCCCAAACAGGAAATGCCATGTCTTGCCACTACCCCGCCCATTACGCCTTCGATAACGAAAGCGACGCCTGGCAGATTCACTTTCGCGATTTTCCTGAACAGCAGGCCGCCTGCTATAAACGTGAAGATATCGAGCTGGAAGCGCAGGAAAGCCTGCTGCTTGCCATCGCCATGGAAATGGAAGAAGGCCGTACGGTGCCTGCCCCTTCCCCTGCTCTGCCGGATGAATTGGCTATCCACCTGCCGGTGTTGGTGAAGCTAAAACTCGAACTGCATAACATTATGCTGGCCAGTGCCACCTCCAAAGCCGATCTGGCGCGCAAACTGGGCTTTAACGCCGGCCAGATGGATCGCCTGCTGGATGTGGCCTATGCCTCAAAGGTGGAAGCGCTGGAACAGGCGCTTTACCTGTTGGGCTATGAAGTCCAGACCTCGGTAGCAGAAGTTCGTCGGGGTTAAGAAAAATATTTTTGTCGGGGGCTAAATATTCTTCACTTTTCGCCGATGTGTTCGTTACCGAATCACCAAAAGCAAAAAGTGAAGGCTAAAAATGGAGTGGAGTCGCCGCAATATCTGGACCGTTATTCTGCTGTCGTGCCTTGTCTTCTGGGTCATCCTGCTGACCGGCGCCAACGCCGTCGCCTGATCCCTTTTCATAACATCACAGCAAGCATAATTATAAGGCCCGCGTCAGCGGGCTAATCCTCTTTTGCCTGATAAAAAAGGTAAATAAAAATCGTTTAAAAACAGTCAGTGCTGGTTAAGAAATCGCCAAAAAATGTGATCAAAAACACAGTATTGTAATCAGGCTGGCAATGGGAGTACATTAGCGCCGATCCTGTCGTGGTTCATGTTTTACCTCAAGGACTATGAAGCGCGACGACCGGGTAATCCGTGGCCGAGGACGTTGTTCTTCCTTTTGAAGGATCCGCCTATTTGCCCTGGACTACCCACAAAATACTCAGCACAACAATCGGGATCATTGGCTTGCGAGGGACTCCAAACGGGAGTTGTTCAGTGAAATATTTTGTTATGGGCGTTTCATTCATGTTGGTGACATGGATTGGCACCTTTATGCTGATGGTTGCATAACCAAGGCATGACCGGGAATTTAGATAAAGGGGCGCACCAGCGCCCCTTTGTTGTTTCTGCTCCCCGGCTATTTCCCCGGCATCATGCGGCGCAAGGTATCGTCCTTACGCAGATAGTGGTGGTACAGCGCCGCCAACGCATGCGCGCCAATAATAAAGTAACCGGTATTGGCCAGGGTCTCATGCGTACTTTTGATTATCCGGCGCAACCACGGCTCTGGCGTAACAAACTGCGGGACCTGCCAGCCCAGCAAAACCCACTCCTTTCCCCCGTAAGCCAGCGTCAGTACGCCCAACACCGGCAACGTTAGAAACAGCAGATAGAGCAACGCATGAAAGATTTTTGCACCCCATTCCTGCCACTCTTCCAGCGGCGGCGTGGTTGCCGGTGTAGCATAACGCCGACGTAATCCCAACCGGATGAACATCAGCAAAAAGACCGCCAGCCCAAAGTTAAAATGCAGATTTTTTACCAGCGACGCCAGATCATCCGGTACCGAGTTCTTCAGCAGCATCGCCGCATAGGTGAGGATCACCATCAGCAGCGTCAGCCAGTGCAAAACAATTTGCGATTTTGCGTAACGATTACCCATACAGGCTTCCAAATAAATAAAGAAAATCTTATTGGATCATAGTGGGTAAATAATGAAGAAAACCTTAGTGGGAAGAAAAAAGCCGGCGCGAATGCACCGGCCTGAAGGCATTACTTGGTCGCGGCCGGGGTGCTGCTCTTGACCGGCTTGATCAGCCCGTCAGCACGGAACATCGCTTTGATACCGCGAACCGCCTGGCGGATACGATCCTGATTTTCAATCAATGCAAAACGCACGTGGGTGTCGCCATAATCGCCAAAGCCGATGCCTGGCGATACGCAGACCTTGGCCTCCGCCAACAGGCGTTTGGCAAACTCCAGCGAACCGAGATGCGCATAAGGCTCGGGGATTTTGGCCCAAACGTACATCGAAGCTTTCGGATTTTCCACCATCCATCCCGCCTCATGCAGCCCTTTGACCAGCACGTTACGGCGCTGGCGATACTGTTCTGCAATATCCAGTACGCATTGTTGGTCGCCTTCCAGTGCAGCAATCGCGGCGACCTGCAGCGGGGTGAACGTCCCGTAGTCGTGATAGCTCTTGATGCGTGACAGTGCGTTGACCAGCTCCGGGTTGCCGACCATAAAGCCGATGCGCCAACCCGCCATGTTGTAGCTTTTCGACAGGGTGAAAAATTCTACCGCGATATCTTTGGCACCCGGCACCTGCATGATCGACGGCGCTTTCCAGCCGTCATAAACGATGTCGGCGTAAGCCAGATCGTGGATCACCAGCACGTCGTATTGCTTAGCCAGCGCCACCACGCGTTCGAAGAAGTCCAGCTCAACGCACTGGGCGGTAGGGTTCGACGGGAAGCCGAGGATCATCATTTTCGGACGCGGAATGGTTTCACGAATGGCGCGCTCCAGCTCACCAAAGAAATCCACGCCGTCCACCAGCGGCACAGAACGCACCTGCGCGCCGGCGATCACCGCACCGTAAATATGGATCGGGTAACTCGGGTTCGGCACCAGCACGGTATCGCCATGATCGAGCGTCGCCAGCATCAGGTGCGCCAGGCCTTCTTTCGAACCAATGGTGACAATGGCTTCAGTTTCGGGATCGATCTCCACCTGGTAGCGGTCGGCATACCAGCGTGAAATCGCACGGCGCAAACGCGGGATACCGCGCGAGGTGGAATAGCCGTGGGTGTCGTCACGCTGCGCAACGGTGCAGAGTTTTTCCACAATGTGCGGCGGCGTCGGCCCGTCGGGGTTGCCCATGCTGAAATCGATAATATCCTCGCCGCGACGGCGTGCAGCCATCTTGAGTTCGGCGGTGATGTTGAATACGTAAGGGGGAAGACGTTCAATACGCGTGAAACGGCGTTGCGGACTATTATCAGCCATAGGGACCTCAAAGTGACGTTAGCGCCCGGACCATCCGAGCGACGCTGGCCAATCTGTCGATTGACCGGATATTGAACATATCTCAGCCCCGGCAGGCTTGTCGATACCTCGCGCAATATTTTTATTTACCGGCCCTGAACTCCCTCGCCAACAGCCCGAACTGCCAGTCATCGCGCCATTGTCCCGCCAGCCGGTAGTTATCGCGCAACGTCCCCTCCAGCAAGAAACCGCATGACTCCAGCAGTCGGCGCGAGGCGATATTACCTTCGGTCACGGTGGCCGTCAGCTTATGAAAATCGCAGGCGTTAAAACCGAAATCCAGCACCGCCCGCAGCGACTCCTTGCCGTAGCCCTTGCCCTGCCCGGACGGCAAACTGCCATAGCCCACTTCCGCCTGTTGGTAAGGTAACCACTGCGGACGAAAACCGGTCATCCCTACCACTTCTCCACTGGCCTTTTCTCGCATTACCAGGCACAACCACTGCTCCCCATATTTGTCCCAGACAGGGAGTCTGGCTTCAAAGCGCGTGCGAATTTCTGCTTCACTGAGCGGATCGGCGATATAACGAATCACCTCGGGATCCTGATACAGGCGCAGAAACAGCGGCCAATCGTTGGCCGTTATCGACTGCAGGGTCAAACGTTCAGTGACCAGTTTCATCTAAAATCTCCGAAAAACGAAAATGAGGAAGTTACGAATGAAAGATATCCCTTTATTTTCCTCTATTAAATTTAGATAATCATTAACGTCAAAACAACAAAACCATAACGCCTTACCCGGTCCCCTACAACCGTCCGTCGTTGCCCAGCGGCAGCGCGAGGAGAACACCATGGCTTCCTTACTGATTGACGATATTCCCAGCGCCATTACCGCCGTCAAACGGCAATTGCGACAGGCTTTGCCAAATTACCGCGAAACCTTTCTGGCGCTGGAAGACAACATCCGCCAGCAGGTTGAACAAATTCGCCAGGAACTGGCCGCCGGTCAGAACCCGGTGCCGCAAATTGATGCCGAAGATATTCTGCAGCAACGCGTCAGCGAGCAGCAAAAAGCCTTGATCAAACAGCGTGGTGCCTGCGCCATCCGCGGCGTGTTTCCTCGCGATAAAGCCGAAGCCTGGAACCGGGAAGTTGGCAACTACCTTGAGCGCAACAACTTCGTTGAACGCCTGAAAGGCGCTGCCGAAGATAACTACTTCGGTAAACTGGCCGCCAGCAAACCGCAAATCTACGGTATTTACTGGTCAAAACCGCAGGTGGAAGCGCGTCAGGACGCGCGCATGCACGCTGTGCAGGTGTTCCTCAACAGCCTGTGGGAAACCGAGAGTAACGGCAAACAGCACTTTGACCCGACGCGCGTTACCACCTATGCCGATCGCACCCGCCGCCGTCCGCCAAACTCCTCTTCGCTCGGCCTGTCGCCGCACGTCGACAGCGGCACCATCGAACGCTGGCTGGATGAGAATTTCCGTTACGTCTATCGTCACGTGTTCTCAGGCAACTGGCAGGCTTACGATCCCTTTGCCGCCGATGGTCGCACCGAAGTTCGTGAAATCGCGTCACCGGCGGTGTGTTCGATGTTCCGCACCTTCCAGGGCTGGACAGCATTAACGCCGCAGCGTACCCACGCCGGCACGCTGAACCTGGTGCCGATTGCCAACGCCATGGCCTACGTGTTGCTGCGTGCGCTGCAGGATGACGTCGCGGATGACGATCTGTGCGATGCCGCGCCAGGCCGAGCGCTGTCGATCTCCGAAAAATGGCATCCCCTTTTATTAAGTGGGATTTCCCCTATTCCCGATTTGGAACCGGGCGACACGGTGTTCTGGCACTGCGACGTGATCCATGCGGTGGAAAACGAACATAACGGCGAGTTCGACAGCAACGTGATGTACATCGCCGCCGCACCAGGCTGCGAGAAGAACGACGCTTACCTGCAACGCCAACTGCCCAGTTTTATGAGCGGCAAAACACCGCCGGATTTCGCCCCCGATGATTTCGAGGTGGATTTCGACGGGCGCGCCACGGTCGACCTGCTGACCCCACTCGGCAAAGAACAGTTAGGCATCAAATAACCGCGTCCCCGTGGTGCGCCGCCGGCCGCCACGGGGCCAATCCGCTGTGATATACTCCGCCCTATCTTTCCGCCGCAGCGAGAGCCCGTCGTGCACCCTTTTTTTGAAATGCTGTTAGCGGTATTCGATCGCGCAGCGCTGATGCTGATCTGCCTGTTTTTCCTCACTCGCACCCGGTTGTTCCGCCAGTTGCTGCAAAAAGAGGACCATACGCCGCTAGAACTGGGCATGGTCACCGCCATTTTCTCGCTGTTTGCGCTGTTCAGCACCTATTCAGGTGTCAACGTGGAAGGCTCGCTGGTCAACGTGCGGGTGATCGCCATCATGGCCGGCGGCATCCTGTTCGGCCCCTGGGTAGGGATAGTCACGGGGATTATCGCCGGGGTGCACCGCTACCTGATTGATATCGACGGTATCACCTCGGTTCCCTGTCTGATCACCAGCATCATTGCCGGTATCAGCGCCGGCTATATCAACCTGAAGGTGAAGAAAGAGCAGCGTTGGCGCGCCGGGATCGTCGGCGGCATGCTGTGCGAATGTCTGACCATGCTGTTGATCGTGCTGTGGGCCAAGCCGACCGAGCTGGGGCTGGATATTGTCTCCAAAATCGCCCTGCCGATGATCCTCGGCACGGTGTGCATCGGCCTGATCGTGCTGCTGGTGCAGAGCGTGGAAGACGAAAAAGAAGTGATTGCCGCGCGGCAAGCCAAGCTGGCGCTGGATATTGCCCGCAAAACGCTGCCCTATTTCCGTAATATCAACAGCGAAACGCTGGCCACCATTTGCGACATCATTCGTCATGACATTCAGGCCGATGCGGTAGCCATCACGGATACCCACCAGGTGCTGGCCTACGTCGGCGTGGGCGAAGAGGCATACCCCATTGGGCGTGAAGGGCTGAGTCGCGTCACCCGCGAAAGCATCCGGCACGGCAAGATCATCATCAAAAATAACCTGGAAAACCCGGCCACGCCGCAGATCCACTCGCAGTTGGTAATCCCGCTGTGGGAAAAGGGAAAAGTGACCGGCGCGCTGAAAATTTACTACTGCCACGCCCACCAGATCACCAATACGCTGAAGGTGATGGCGGTCGGTCTGTCGCAGATCATCTCCACCCAAATGGAGGTCTCGCGTATTGAGCATCTGCGTCAAATGGCGGACAAGGCTGAAATGCGCGCCCTGCAGAGCAAGATTAATCCTCATTTCCTGTTCAACGCCCTGAACGCCATTTCGTCCTCGATCCGCATCAATCCGGACACCGCTCGTCAGCTGATTATCAACCTGTCGCGCTACCTGCGTTATAATTTGGAGCTGAACGACGAGTTGATCGACATCCGCAAGGAACTGCATCAAATTCAAGATTACATCGCCATCGAACAGGCGCGTTTCGGCGCCAAGCTGACGGTGATCTATGATATCGATGACGACATCTCGGTGCGTATTCCCAGCCTGCTGATCCAGCCGCTGGTCGAGAACGCCATTGTGCACGGCATTCAACCGTGCAAGGGCAAAGGGGTAGTGGTGATTGCGGTGAAAGATCAGGGCGATCGGGTCAGGATTTCGGTCAAAGATACCGGTCACGGTATCGACCCGCAGGTCATCGAACGCGTCGCCCGCAATGAGATGCCTGGGCACAATATCGGCCTGCTGAACGTGCATCATCGCGTCTCCCTGCTGTACGGCGAAGGGTTGCGAATTCGCCGTCTGGAACCCGGCACCGAGATTGCCTTTTACATCAGCAAAAACGGCGGCAAACTGCCGGTGGATAACAGCGCGCTGCCAGCCGGAGAGCCATCATGAAAGCCATCATTGTCGAAGACGAGTTTCTCGCTCAGGAGGAGCTCAGTTATCTGATCAAGAAACACAGCAATATCGTCATCGAAGCCACCTTCGATGACGGGCTGGACGTGCTGAAATACCTGCAAAACCACCAGGTCGACGCCATTTTCCTCGACATCAATATTCCGTCATTGGACGGCGTACTGCTGGCGCAAAACATCAGCAAATTTGCGCACCGGCCTTCGATAGTGTTTATCACCGCCTATAAAGAACATGCGGTGGAAGCGTTCGAAATCGAAGCGTTTGACTACATCCTCAAGCCCTATCACGAGGCACGCATCGTCACCATGCTGCAAAAGCTGGAGGCGCTGCATAACCGCCCGGCCCACCTGCCGGAACAGGCCAGCGCACCGAACCGCAGCAGCCACAGCATTAACCTGATCAAAGACGAGCGGATAATCGTTACCGACATCAACGACATTTACTATGCCGCCGCCGATGAGAAAGTGACGCGGGTTTACACCCGGCGCGAAGAGTTTGTGATGCCGATGAACATCACCGAATTTTACGGCCGCCTGCCCGAGGAGCATTTCTTCCGCTGCCACCGTTCCTACTGCGTCAACCTGTCAAAAATTCGCGAGATCGTCCCTTGGTTCAATAACACCTATATTCTGCGGCTGAGCGACCTCGATTTTGAAGTGCCGGTCAGCCGCAGCAAGGTCAAAGAGTTTCGCAAGCTGATGCGCCTGTAATCGCCAGCGGCTACCAGCGTGGCCCCGGCCCGTAGTAATAACCTGGCGGTGGCGGAGGCGGCATGCGGTAATGCGGGCGATCGCGCCATTCGCGCCGTGGCGGACCGTAATAGATCACCCGCGGTGGTGGGCCATAGTAATAGCCACGCGGACGTTCATAGCCACGATGTTCAGCCCACCAGCGTGGATCGCGCCAGCGACCGCCGTCCCAATAGTGACCGCGATTATCGCGATCGCCGATATGCAACGAAAGCCCCGGCACATTCACACCGATGGACACGTCCGCATGGCTCACTAACGGCAGCGACAGCAGTGCGGCCAGTAACAACACTGTTTTTTTCATCTTAACGACTCCTGCAAAGCGGAACCCGTCCGTTCACCGCTAACATAGGCCTGTGCCCGCCGCCGCTCTATAGGAACAGTGCCCATTTACGCCTTTCGCACACATCCTTCACAATTTACCCACAATCTTGCACCGATGATTTACAATAAATCGCTGATATTCTTGATGTAGATCACGTGGCATCAGCTGCATTTCATCCCCTTTTACCCCCTAAAACGGCAACTCATGCGCTGCCAGATGCATTTCATTCCTTCCCTTGTGCAACTCATTCCCGATCCGCCGCCGAGTGGTACTACCAGCCATATAATATGCCCATACCGCGGGGCTACAGACGCTACCGCAAATTCTCGCCAACGGCTGACCGCCCGGCAATACACACACAGGAAGGAGACCGGCCATGAACACTAAACCGGTAAATCGCAGCTTAATCGTTCTGGGCACCATCATCTGCCAGATGGGTCTCGGCACTATCTATACCTGGAGCCTGTTCAACCAGCCGCTGGTCGACAAGTTCCACTGGGGCCTCGGTGACGTCGCCACCACCTTCTCCATCACCAGCTTCTTCCTGGCCTTCGCCACCCTGTTTGCCGGCAAACTGCAGGAACGCTTCGGCATCCGTAACCTGACGCTGTTCTCCGGTATCCTGGTAGGTCTTGGGCTGATTGCCAGCGCCTACGTCAGCTCGCTGGACATGATTTACCTGCTGGCCGGCGTGGTGGTCGGTTTCGCGGTAGGTATCGCCTATATCTCTACCCTGTCCAACCTGATCAAATGGTTCCCGGCCAACAAAGGCTTGATCTCGGGTATCTCTGTGGGGGCTTTTGGTAGCGGCAGCCTGTTGTTCAAATACGTCAACGCCGCGCTGATTGCCGACGTGGGCGTCTCCAGTGCCTTCTTCTACTGGGGTGCCATTGTTATGGCGCTGATTGTTCTGGGCTCCCTGCTGCTGAAAGAACCCGTACTGGCAAGCAAATCCGCACAGCAGAGCGCGGGTAACCTGGGCAACGACTTCAGCGTACGCCAGATGCTGGCGACCAAAGAAGCCTACCTGCTGTTCATGATTTTCTTCGCTGCCTGCATGAGTGGTCTCTACCTGATCGGTATCGTCAAAGACATGGGCGTGCAACTGGCCGGAATGGACCTGGCGACCGCCGCCAACACCGTGTCCGCCGTCGCTATCTTTAACACCGCAGGCCGCATCATTCTGGGCACGCTGTCTGACAAAGTGGGCCGGATGCGCGTCATCAGCTTCACCATGCTGGTTACCGTGCTGGCGATTGTGGCGCTGAGCTTCCTCACCCTGAATCACACACTGTTCTTTATCTGCGTCGGCGCAGTCGCCTTCTGCTTCGGGGGCAACATCACCGTGTTCCCAGCGATTGTCGGTGACTTCTTCGGCCTGAAAAACCACAGCAAAAACTACGGCATCATCTATCAAGGCTTCGGTTTGGGCGCGCTGGCAGGGTCATTTGTCGCCAAATACTTCGGCGGCTTCCACGCGACCTTTATGGTGATTGGCGTGCTGTCCATCGCTTCCCTGATTATCACCTTGTTCATCAAGGCACCGAAAGCGGTAGCGCAGGAAGAAGAAACATTCGAGCCGGCGCATCTGGCTAAAGCCTGATAGCTTAGACGGCAAAAAGGGGCGCAACCCACTGGGTTGCGCCCCTTTTTTATCGCTGCGTCAGGTTACAGATGCATCCCCAGCGTCTGGCGCAGGTGGGCACCGGCACCCAGCAAGCCCGGTTGGCCATGGGTGATCATGAATACCGGGATCTCACGTACATAATCTTTGAAACGTCCTTTATCCTCGAACGCCGCACGGAAACCGGAAGCTTTAAAGAATTCCATAAAGCGCGGCACAATACCCCCGGCGATGTAAACGCCGCCAAAGGTCCCCAGGTTCAACGCCAGATTGCCGCCGAAACGGCCCAAAATTACGCAAAACAGCGACAGGGCACGACGGCAATCGATGCAGCTGTCGGCCAATGCGCGCTCGGTAATGTCCTTCGGCTCCAGCTTTTCCGGCAGCCGGTTATCCGACTTGACGATAGCGCGGTAAAGATTGACCAGGCCGGGACCGGACAGGACGCGTTCGGCGGAGACATGACCCACTTCGGCGCGCAACACCTCCAGAATGATGTCCTCTTCTTCGCTGTTCGGCGCAAAGTCCACGTGACCGCCCTCGCCCGGCAGGCTCACCCAGCGGCGGTTGACGTGCACCAGATGCGCCACCCCCAGGCCAGTCCCGGCACCGTATACCGCAATAGGTTTGTCTTTTTGCGCGTTACCGCCGCCGAACTGCAACACGTCGTCTTCTGACAGCATCGGGATCGCCATCGACACGGCGGTGAAGTCGTTGATCACTTCCAGATGGCTCAGCCCCAGGTTGGCCTTCATCTCTTTAATCGAAAACGCCCAGGTGTGATTGGTCATGGCAACCCAGTCTTCGGTGACCGGGCAGGCAATCGCGATACAGGCGTCCTGCACCTGAATATCATGCTCTTGCAAATATTGGCGGATCACCGCCTCCAGACTGTCAAACTCCAGACCGGAATAGGTTTTCGCCTGGGTAATTTCACCCGTCGCCACAGTGCACAACGCCAGGCGGGCATTGGTGCCGCCTACATCACCTACGAGGGCATAGGTCATCAGTATCTTCTCCGCAAAATGAATAATAGAAAGCTGCCCACACTGTAAAATCCCGCCGCAAAAACAACAATCACCATCCTCCGCGCTGCCGTCCATTAGCGATCCAGATCACAAAAAACGTTTCAGCCTGGCGGCTTCAAGGCGATTTGAAACAAATTGCGGCAAAAAACGTCGCGCAGTAGCTGTTAACCGTCATAACTCGTAGGCACTATTACTCCGCTGTGGAGCTGGCCCAGCCGGAAATTTCTTTGCGTGCCAGCGTGTCGATTGTCTGGCAAGCTAGCGCTATAACCCAATCACCCGTTCGCCCTGCCAGCCAGAGGGCCATTGACAAGGGATCCCCGCATGTTGCACCCGCGCGCCAATGCCATGTTGGCCTTCGCTCTGCCTGCTCTCATTATCGGTTCTGCCTCAAGTTTGGTGCTCATTCTGGTGATGAAGTTCGCCGAGGCTCTGCAACGGCTGCTCTGGGTCAATGTTCCCGCAGCGTTGAATATCGACACTCACTCCCCCTGGTGGCTGGTGGGCATGTTAACGCTCACCGGCGTCGCCGTCGGGCTGATTATCCGTTTTCTCCCCGGCCATGCAGGGCCGGATCCGGCGACCGAGTCTTTGATCGGTATGCCGTTGCCGCTTTCTGCGGTGCCTGGGCTGGGGCTGGCGTTGATTATTGGCCTGGCGGGCGGCGTCAGTTTGGGGCCAGAAAATCCGATCACCGCCATCAATATTGCGCTGGTGGTGGCGGCAGGTTCGCGTTTGCTGCCGAAAGTGCCGCGTATGGACTGGATTATTCTCGCGGCGGCCGGCACCATCGGCGCGCTGTTTGGCACCCCGGTCGCCGCGGCGCTGATCTTTTCGCAAACCCTGGCGGGCAATAATGACGTTCCCTTGTGGGACAGGCTATTTGCCCCGCTGATGGCGGCAGCGGCGGGAGCGGTCACCACCCAGCTATTTTTCACCCCGAATTTCTCACTGCAAATTGATGCCTATGCCGCGACCCGGCTGGCAGATATTTTCAGCGGCTCGATAGTCGCCCTGATCGCCATCGCGCTGGGTATGGTAGCCGTGTGGAGTTTTCCGCACATTCATCGCCTATTTCATTCGATTAAGAATCCGGTGCTGATGCTGGGGTTAGGCGGCTTTGTGCTCGGCCTGCTGGCGCTGATCGGCGGTGAAATCACGCTGTTCAAAGGGCTGGACGAAATGAAGCAGTTAGCCATCGGTGAGAATTTCTCCGTCACGGAACTGATGCTGATTACGCTGACTAAACTGGCGGCGCTGGTGATTGCCGCTGCCAGTGGCTTTCGCGGCGGGCGCATCTTCCCAGCGGTGTTTGTCGGCGTAGCCTTGGGGCTGATGCTGCATCAGCACGTGCCGGCCGTGCCGGCAGCCATTACCGTCTCTTGCGCCATTATGGGGTTGGTACTGGTGGTCACGCGTGACGGCTGGCTCAGCCTGTTTATGGCCGTTGCGGTGGTGCCGGAACTGCATCTGCTGCCGGTGCTGTGCATCGTGATGCTGCCCGCCTGGCTGGTGCTGGCGGGCAAACCGCTGATGCTGGTGGGCAAGGGCAAACAGCTTCCCCCGCGCGAAGATTAAGCCAGCGCGAATTCCGCTGCGGCGCGCGCATGGATTTCGGTGGTGTCGAATACCGGCACTGACGCATCTTGCGCGCTGACCAGCAGACCAATTTCGGTACAGCCGAAAATAATGCCCTGAGCCCCCTGCTGCTCCAGATCACCGATAATGCGGCGATACTCGTCACGCGACGCATCGCGGATTTTACCCAGGCACAGTTCTTCATAAATAATGCGGTGCACAATGTCACGATCGGCGGCTACGGGAGTGACCACCTCGATACCGTGCTTTTCCTGCAGTCGCCCACGGTAGAACTCCTGCTCCATGGTAAAGCGCGTACCGAGCAGCCCAACGCGACGAATATCCTGTTGGCGCACCTGCAGCGCAGTGGCGTCGGCGATGTGGATCAGCGGTAAACCGCTGGCCTGCTCGACCGCATCCGCCACCTTGTGCATGGTGTTGGTGCAAATGACGATGGCCTGCGCACCGGCGGCGCGTAATGAGGTCGCCGCGTCAGCCAACAAGCGTCCAGCGCCGTCCCAGTCGCCCTGATGCTGCAGGCGTTCCACCTCGTGAAAGTCGACGCTGTAGAGCACGATCTTAGCGGAATGCAGACCACCCAGCCGTTGCTTAACCTGTTCATTGATCGTGCGGTAATAAGGAATGGTCGATTCCCAGCTCATACCGCCCAGCAGTCCCAGCACTTTCATCATTGCTCCTCGTTTTCATCGCCGTAATTCTTCGACATTACCTCAGAATCACGACGGATACGACGGCTTATTTCGCACCGGAGTTAACCGGCTGGCGCGCCTCGAACCAGCGCTGACGCAGCGTGTCGTACACCCAGTTATAGAGCATGGTGTACGGCAGGAAGAACAGGAAGAAACCGATCTCCAGCATAAAGGCCTGAACGAAAGAAATGCTCAGCATCCAGGCGGCAATCGGCACGCCGATCAGCACAAAACCGGCCTCAAAGCCCAGCGCGTGAAACACCCGCACTTTAAGATTACGTGCCACACGGCTCACCGGCCACAGGCGGTCAAATACCGTGTTATAAACCATGTTCCAAACCATGGCGACGGTGGATAACATCACCGCCAACGCACCGATCTGCACCATCGAACGGTTGAGCAGCCAGGCGCCCAGCGGGGCGCAAATCATCACTGCGATAGCCTCAAAACCGACGGCGTGGACGATACGTTCAATGAAAGACTTGTTTTGCAGTTGCATACATCACCTGTTTTTTACCTTATAAATTTGTAGGGGCGCTGCAAGCCGCGCCCGTGTTACCAGGAGCGAATTTATTCGCCTCCTATGAAAACCAGGTGATTATCATCGAGTTTTTGAGTAGATTAAAGATAGGTTCCATCTATAAAGTAGATACATCATGCGTTACTCCCCCGAAGCTTTGCTGGCCTTCGTTGAAGCCGCCGCCCTGGGCTCTTTTTCCGCCGCGGCCCGTAAGCTGCGTAAAAGCCAGTCGACCATCAGTACCGCCATCGCCAACCTTGAGGCCGATCTGGGTTTGATCCTGTTCGATCGCCAGGCACGCCAGCCGGTACTGACAGCCGCTGGGCGGAAAGTGCTGGGCCATGTACAGGAAATTCTTGCGGCCAGCGAACGGTTGGATGCCCTGAGCATTCGGCTGGCGGACAATATAGAGCCGCGCTTAAGCGTAGTGTTTTCCGATACCTATCAGCCGAAACACCATGACCGACTGATGCAGCAGTTCGAGCAGCGTTATCAGGATATCGAACTGGAGTGGATGATCGCTGAAGAAGGTGACGTGATTGACCTGCTGCAAATCGGTCGCGCGCACCTGGGCATGGTTGAGGTGCAAAAACAGTATCCGCCAGACATCGCCTTTGCCCGGCTGCCGGAGCAAACCGAAATGGGGCTGTTCGTCGCACATTCGCACCCTATGGCGCAAACTGCCTCGCCCACGCCTGAACAACTGTCCAGCACGCGGCAACTTATCCTGAACACCTATACCGGTGCCGAAACCGCCCGCTCTGGCGGGCTGGTATGGTCAGCCCCCAGCTATCTGCTGTTGCTGGAAATGGCGGAACAAGGGTTTGGCTGGGCGGTACTGCCCCGCTGGCTGGTGCAGCAATACGGTCACAACAGGCTCACCGAGCTGCGTCCGCGCGGCTGGCCCAAGCTGATATCGGTGGATGCGGTTTGGTCTAAGCTGACCCCGCCGGGACCGGCGGGGTACTGGATGCTGGAGCGGCTTTTGGAAAGCTAACAGGTTCAGGCCGCCGCGTTACGTGACTGAAGGGCACTTGAGATCGTTTGCAGCAGTTCGGGAATGTCCATCTTCGGCAGCACCACTTCGACAAAGGCCAGCTGTGGGCTGTCGGCCACTTCGCTCAGCGCCTGGCGCAGCTGTTCCGGTTCGCTAACGCGTAACGCTTTCACTTGGCGTTCAGCACCTAACGCCTGCGGCAGTTGGGTCCAGTTCCAATGAGCGATGTCGTTATAACGCTGGTTCGGGCCGTGGATTGCCCGTTCAATGGTGTATCCGTCATTATTCAGCAGGAAGATCACCGGCTTCAGCCCATCGCGCAACATCGATCCCAATTCCTGCACCGTCAGCTGTGCTGAACCGTCGCCAATCAGTAGCACCACTCGCCGCTCCGGCTCCGCCGTCTGTGCACCGAACGCCGCCGGCAGCGTGTAACCGATAGATCCCCACAGCGACTGGACGATGAAACGGCAGCCTTGTGGCAAGCTTAGCGATGCCGCGCCAAAACAGGCGGACCCCTGCTCGGCGAGCAGGATATCGCCCGGCCGCAAAAAGCCCTGTATCTGTTGCCAGAAACCGTGCTGATCCAGACCACTGCCGTTCGGATCCGGCAACGCTGAACGTTTAATTTCTGACCGTTGCCATTGGTTGGTCAGCGACAACGTTAACTGGTGTAACGCGATAACCGCGTCACGCATCGGGATTTGACTGAATACCTGCTGCCCCACACGCGCTTCAAAGGGCTGAAGATCAATACATTTCTCGGCAGGAAGGTGCTGACTGAATCCGGCGGTAATGGTATCGGTAAAACGTACACCAACATTAATGATCACGTCGGCGTTCTCAATCAGCTGTTTTACCTGTGGCTCGCTAGCCGCACCGACGTAGGTCCCGGTGAAACAGGCATGAGTTTCGTCCAATACGCTCTTGCCAAGCAGCAAGGTTGAATGCGGCATATCCACCTCATTCATCCACTGCTCCAGCACCTTTTCAGCACCGAAGCGTTCGGCCAGGAAATCGGCCAGCAGAGAAACCCGCCGTGCCGGTAACAGCAACTCCCGTGCGGCGGCGATAAAGCCCTGCAGTGATGCCGGTGAAAGATTGGCCTGTCGTAGCATTAATGGGGCAGGCTTTGACACCAGCGGCGCTTCAGCCACGTCGCTCGGCAGCAGCAGATAGACCGGACGACGCTCGAACAGCGCGGTAGTCAGCAGGCGATCTATTTCCCCTTCGGCGTTATCGGCGGTGAGGCTGGCCTGAGCCACGGTCACCTCTTTCGCCATGCGGGCGAAGTGACCAAAATCCCCGTCGCCCAGGGAGTGATGCAACAATTCTCCAGCCCGTTGCGCACGCAGAGCCGGGGCGCCCACCACGTGGATCACCGGCAGGTATTCGGCATAGCTGCCGGCAATACCGTTGACTGCGCTCAGTTCACCTACGCCAAAAGTCGTCAACAAGGCAGCGGCTGGTTTACAACGCGCGTAACCGTCAGCAGCATAGGCGGCATTAAGTTCATTGGCGCACCCTACCCAGGTGATTTGCGGGTGATCGATCACGTGATCAAGAAACTGCAGGTTATAGTCACCAGGCACGCCAAAGAAGTGCCGGATGCCGATCTGAGCTAAACGATCGAGTAGGTAATCAGCCACCGTATAGTTCTTATTCATGATCATCACCTGCCAAGGGTTAGGATTTTCAGTATTAAGTATCGAAGATGTTGTATAAATTTCGAACTTTATGTCTGAAAGGTAACTGGAAACCCTGCGTTACATCCCTGCCCCATTGGCTGGCATTGGGCCGCTCTGATAAGCCATGTTGATATACAGGCTGTTTAGCGTGATCGCAGCCTCTGACAAATGCGGTGAAAGCGCATACACTAAAATTCATTTCACCTCCGCTGAAAAGGGTTCGTATGCTCTACCAGGCTGATTCTTCACGTTATCAAAGTATGGAATACCGTCGCTGCGGCCGCAGCGGGCTAAAGCTCCCGGCCATTTCACTTGGCTTATGGCATAACTTTGGTGACGTCACGCTGTATGACAACGCTCGCAAGCTGATTCACTGCGCGTTTGATCTCGGCATTACCCATTTCGATCTGGCCAACAATTATGGCCCGCCGCCCGGCTCCGCCGAGGAAAACTTCGGTCGCATTCTCAAGGCGGATTTGAAGTCCTGGCGCGATGAACTGATCATCTCGTCAAAGGCCGGTTACACCATGTGGCCCGGGCCTTATGGGGATTGGGGCTCGAAAAAGTACCTGGTCGCCAGCCTAAATCAAAGCCTGCAGCGCATGGGGCTGGAATACGTGGATATCTTCTATCACCATCGACCGGATCCGGATACGCCGCTGGAAGAAACCATGGCCGCCCTGGATTTGCTGGTACGACAGGGCAAGGCGCTTTACGTCGGGTTGTCCAACTACCCTGCCGATCGTGCGCGCCAGGCGTTCAGCATTCTGCAGCAGCTCGGCACGCCCTGCGTGATCCATCAGCCGAAATACTCCATGTTCGAACGTTGGGTGGAGCCAGAATTGTTGGATACGCTGGAAGAACACGGCGTGGGTTCTATCGCCTTCTCACCGCTGGCCGGCGGCCTGTTGACCGATCGTTATCTGCTGGGCATTCCCCAGGATTCACGCGCTGCCAGCAGCAGCCAGTTCCTGCAGCCCGATCAGCTCACCGAGGATAAACTGGGAAAAATTCGTCGACTTAATGCACTGGCGCAGCAGCGCGGACAGAAGCTGTCGCAAATGGCGCTGGCCTGGGTATTGCGTGGCGATCGCGTCACTTCGGCACTGATTGGCGCCAGCAAGACCAGCCAAATTGAAGACGCCGTAGGCATGTTGGCTAACCGCACCTTTAGCGATGATGAAATTAAGCAGATCGAGCAAATATTAATGTAATCGCTTACAATTATCGCCGGTTTATCGTCGGCGATAACGCCTGCCGCGCCAGACAAATCTTAAATCACTCCCCCTGCCCCGTTTTTAAGAATGCCGCTAAGATTCAACCCTATCCACAAAGGCTAATATGCCGATATTGCAGGTAAAACTATAAGGCTGTTTTATAAACTGATGAACGCGCTTCATTAATTGTAAAACCGGCCAAGCCGCTACGGCGGAAAGGAGCATTCATGTTTAAACCTCTGTTATTGGCCGCTCTGTTGGTGGTGTCAATGCTGCCTGCCATCCAGCCAGCGCAGGCAGAAGGGTTGAGTATCGATCTGATGCCGGGCGTCTCATTACGTATCGGTGAGCAAGACAATCGCGGCCGTTACTGGGACGGTTATGACTGGCGCGACCGCGACTGGTGGCAGGGCCATCAGGGTCGGTACCTGGGTGAACGCAATCGTCGGGGCTACAACTGGGATGGTTATCGCTGGCGCGACAACAATTACTGGCGCAAGAATTATTACTATCATGAGGGGCGCTATCGTAAATACGATAAGCACTATTATAAGCACCATGAGAAGCATCACGGGAAAGGCCGACGTCATGACGATCGCGATCATCGCCACCATGACCACGATGATTGACGGCCAAAGGTCGTCAGCCCGCCTAATCTCCCGCATTTAACAGAGCGAGAAACCCGGGGCGACCCGGGTTTCCGCTGATATTGAGCTTTAGTGAACCGCATTAGACTCAATGTCGGCCTTTCATTTGGTGTCCGCTCAGAGAAGGCTGCTGACCAGCAGGTAGCCGTTCAGCCCAACCACCACCAGCACGATCACTTTCCCTATCGCCTGTATGCTGCGGCTGTTGACCATCTCCCCCATCAGCTCGCGGTTGCCGGTGAACGACAACAGCGGCACCAGCGCCAGCGCAATACCGAAACTCAGCAGCACCTGGCTCAGTACCAGAATACGCGTAGCGTCCATGCCCATCATAATGACGATAAACGACGGCAGCATGGTGACCACCCGGCGCACCCACAGCGGAATATAAAAGTGTACAAATCCCTGCATCACAACCTGCCCTGCCAGCGTCCCCACCACGGTGGAAGATAATCCGGCAGCGACCAGACTCAGTCCGAAGATGGTCGCTGCCGCCTGGCCCAATAGCGGCTGCAGCGTCAGATAAGCCTGATCGAGATCGGCAATGCCGCTGTGGCCGTTAAAATGGAAGGCCGCAGCGGCGGTAGCCATCATCGCCAGGTTAACAAAACCGGCTATGGTCATGGCAATGGCGACGTCAAACTTGGTGGCCGCGTAGCGATCGGCTTTTGAATGCTCACCGCCGGTCTGGGTTAATGACGAATGCAGATAAATCACGTGCGGCATGATGGTCGCGCCGAGCACCCCGGCAGCCAAAAATACCGCGTCGCCGTTCGGCAGGTCCGGTATCGCCATGCCTTTCAACAAAGGCTCCAACTGCGGTTGTGAAAATACCAATTCCACCATATAAGCTGCGGCAACAAACAGCAGCAAACCGCCGATCACCATTTCCAGCGGTTTCTGCCCGCGTTTTTGCAGCATCAGGATAAGGAACGTGGCGATACCGGTCAGGATCGCCCCTTGCAGCAGCGTGACGCCCAGCAGCAGTTTGAAGCCAATCGCTGCACCAATAAACTCGGCCAAATCTGTGGCCATGGCAATGATTTCCGCCTGAACCCAATAGGCCCAAACCGCCGGACGCGGGAAACGATCGCGAATGTGCTCTGCCAGATTTTTACCGGTGGCAATACCGAGTTTTGCGGACAACAGCTGGATCAACATCGCCATGACGTTGGCCCACACCACCACCCACAACAGGGTGTAGCCAAAGGAAGCGCCTGCCTGGATGTTGGTAGCAAAATTACCGGGATCGATATAGCCGATAGCCGCTATGAATGCGGGGCCCATCAAGGAAAGTTTGATCTTCCTGGCAGGACGACTGGTGGTTTCAACCACATCACTGTTCAGCATGTTCTGAACCCTTACTTCTATTAAGCCTGTGGTTATATTATGTAAATGATAATAATTATCAAGTGCATTTAGAGCGGTAATGCTTATCTCTGCGATAGAAAATAACCACGGGTTTAACGAAAGGTTTGGCGGGTAAGTGAACATTTACCGCACTGAACGAAGTTCTATCCTGGGAAAAATCCTTTGGATGATCCATTTAGCGCAAGAATATGAATTTCATATGGATTGATTAACCTCTTGATTTTTTATGCTTTACCGTACAAGTTTAAGATGTTTCCCCCTATGATTTTCCATATTTGCAATAGAGCTCTCGTTTTTAAACGTGGCGTTACATAAAATGACATCCGAAATTCAGCCTGCCTCAAGTTTGGAGCAAACATGTCCCATATTGCGCACTTTGCGTTGGCGTTAGTGGTCGTCGCGATCCTGGCACTTTTAGTGTGTCGCGATCGTAAAAGCATCCGCATTCGCTATGTTATTCAACTGTTGGTTATTGAAGTACTGCTGGCCTATTTTTTCCTGCATTCGGAAGCGGGTTTGGGCTTTGTAAAAGGATTTGCCGCGCTGTTTGACAAGCTGCTCGGGTTTGCTGGGCAAGGGACTGATTTTGTATTCGGCGGTATGGGCGACAAAGGTCTGGCCTTCTTCTTCCTGAAGGTACTGTGCCCAATCGTCTTTATCTCTGCGCTGATCGGTATTCTGCAATACATTAAAGTACTGCCGTTTATCATCCGCATTATTGGTACCGTGCTGTCAAAAGTAAACGGTATGGGCAAGCTGGAGTCCTTCAACGCCGTCAGCTCGCTGATCCTGGGCCAGTCTGAAAACTTCATCGCCTATAAAGATATTCTGGGCAAGATGTCAGAAAAGCGCATGTACACCATGGCGGCAACCGCGATGTCCACGGTTTCCATGTCCATCGTCGGCGCTTACATGACCATGCTGGACGCCAAGTTTGTGGTGGCGGCGCTGGTACTGAACATGTTCAGCACCTTTATCGTGCTGTCATTGGTCAACCCGTATGACACCAGTAAAGAAGAAGAGCTGCATCTGGGCAACCTGCACGAAGGCCAGAGCTTCTTCGAAATGCTGGGCGAATACATCCTGGCGGGTTTCAAAGTCGCGATTATCGTTGCTGCGATGCTGATCGGCTTTATTGCCCTGATCGCCGCGCTCAACGGCCTGTTCAGCGCCATCTTCGGCCTGAGCTTCCAGGAAATCCTGGGCTACTTCTTCTATCCATTCGCCTGGATTATGGGTATTCCTAAGCACGAAGCGTTGCAGGTTGGCAGCATCATGGCGACCAAGCTGGTTTCCAACGAATTCGTGGCGATGATGGAGCTGCAGAAGGTTTCTGCTGAACTCTCTCCGCGCAGCCTGGGTATCCTGTCGGTGTTCCTGGTTTCCTTCGCCAACTTCTCTTCCATCGGCATCGTAGCCGGTGCGATTAAAGGGCTGAACGAGCACCAGGGCAACGTGGTTTCCCGCTTTGGTCTGAAGCTGGTTTACGGTTCTACGCTGGTCAGCATCCTGTCTGCGTCGATCGCAGGCCTGGTTCTGGGCTAAGCTTAAAAGCCAGTCATGCAAAGGTCGCTTCGGCGGCCTTTTTTATTGCCTGCGATTCTTCTGTAACTGCTGGCATAACAGGAGGCGTTACGGTGATTCAATATGGGAAAAGACAGAAAGCAAAAAGCCGACCCTAAGGTCGGCTTTTTAAATGGTGGTGGAGCTAGACGGGATCGAACCGTCGACCTCTTGCATGCCATGCAAGCGCTCTCCCAGCTGAGCTATAGCCCCACAAAAGTGGTACGCTTTAACCGGCGCTACGGTATTTCCCAACCCTTCTGAGATAAAGGTTGGTGGAGCTAGACGGGATCGAACCGTCGACCTCTTGCATGCCATGCAAGCGCTCTCCCAGCTGAGCTATAGCCCCAATCCACAATCACGAAATCCTGTGAACGGGGCGCATAATATGAAACCCCTGAAAAACTGTCAACGGCTAAATTGAATTAGTCGATCAAGCGCTGAAAAAGCCGCCAAATCAGCGCGTTTCACGCTAAAAAATCGCCATGACGGACAAAAATCAGCCATCGCCGCCTGACTTCACAAAAAACAAAAAACCTTATCCATTGTGTTGATTTTTAATTAACGGAATGTTAGCGAAATATCCTTGAGTCATCTCGCCCACAGGCATAGACTTCCCCGCGTCTTAAATCCCACAACAATAAACCGAGTCAGTTATGTCGTTGCATTCACCAAAAGAAATCGCTGCGTTAGCCATTCAGGCCGGCGTAAACAAAAGCCGGGCGTCGCTCGCCAACCTGCTCATTCTGGGCTTTCTCGCCGGTGCCTTTATCGCGACCGGCTTCCTGTTGGATATCCACGTGATCGGCACCCTGCCGGCCGAATGGGGCTCCTTCGGCGCATTGCTGGGCGCTGCCGTCTTCCCGATAGGGCTTATCCTGACGATTCTGGCTGGCGGCGAGCTGCTGACCGGTAATATGATGACCTTGCCGATAGCCTGGTTTGCTCGCCAAATTTCGCTGCTTGCTGTCGTGCGCAACTGGTTCTGGGTCACCCTGGCCAACTTCGCCGGTAGCCTGGCCGTCGCCTATTTCTTTGGCCACCTGCTTGGCTTGACCGAAGGCGCCTTCCTGCACAAAACCCTGTCCATTGCACAAGCCAAGGTAGATGCCGACTTCCTGCACGCTTTTATATCCGGCGTAGGCTGCAATTGGTTGGTGTGCCTGGCGGTGTGGCTGGCCTTTGCCAGCAAGGATGTGCCGGGCAAAGTGATTGGCATGTGGTTCCCGGTGATGGCGTTTGTCGCCATCGGCTTCCAGCACGTGGTGGCGAACATGTTTATTATCCCGGCGGCCATTTTTGCCGGTGGTTTAAGTTGGAGCCAATACCTGCCCAACTTCACGGCCGTGTTTCTCGGTAACGCGCTGGGCGGCGCCGGTTTCGTCGGCCTGATGTACTTCCTCGCCTACCGCCCCACCGTGCCGGCCGCTGAACAGGCCTGATCGACAGCGACAAAAAAAGCCCCGGGATTGCTCCACGGGGCTTTTTATTATGGGCTCAGAAACTATCAGGCCTGAGCTTCACGCCCGGCGATATAAGCCAATGCCAGATCGATACGCTGTAAAGAACGTGCCTGACCGATGGCATGCACGGTCACATCCATGCCTGGTGACTGACCGGCACCGGTGACCGCTACGCGCAGCGGCATACCTACCTTGCCCATACCGACGCCCAGCTCATCAGCCGTGCCCTGAATGGCGTCATGCACGTTTTCCGGCGTCCAGGCGGTAATGGCCGCCAATTTGGCGCGTACCGCTTCCAGCGGCTGGCGTGCAACCGGGCGCAGGTGTTTTTTCGCAGCGTCAGCGTCGAACTCGCTGAAGTCTTCGTAGAAGTAACGGCAAGACTCAGCCATTTCCTTCAACGTTTTGCAGCGCTCGCCCAGCAGCTTAACGATATCTTTCAGCTCTGGACCGTTGCGGGTTTCAATGCCCAGTTGCTCCACGTGCCACGCCAGATACACGGCAACTTCTTCGGCCGGCATATGGTTAATGTAATGATGGTTCAGCCACTGCAGCTTTTCGGTATTGAAGGCGCTGGCGGATTTGTTGATCGCTTCCAGCGTGAAGAATTCTTTCATCTCATCAATAGAGAAGATTTCCTGATCGCCATGTGACCAACCCAGACGCACCAAATAGTTCAGCAACGCCTGCGGCAGATAGCCGTCATCGCGATACTGCATCACGCCCACGGCACCGTGACGTTTAGACAGCTTTTTACCGTCGTCACCGAGGATCATCGAAACGTGGGCGTATTCCGGTACCGGTGCGCCCAGCGCTTTCAGGATGTTGATCTGGCGCGGGGTGTTGTTGATGTGGTCTTCACCGCGGATCACGTGGGTGATCTCCATATCCCAGTCGTCGATCACCACGCAGAAGTTATAGGTCGGCGCACCGTCGGTACGACGAATGATCAGATCGTCCAGTTCCTGGTTGCTGAATTCGATCGGACCACGGATCTTGTCATCGAAGATTACCGAGCCTTCCTGTGGGTTACGGAAACGCACCACGTGCGGCTCGTCGTCGGTGTGGCTGCATTGGCTGTCGCGGCAGTGGCCGTCGTAACGCGGTTTTTCACCGTTTTCCATCTGCTTTTCACGCAGCGCTTCCAGACGTTCCTTCGAGCAATAGCATTTATAAGCAGTTCCCTGCACCAGCATGTCGTCAATCACCGCGTTATAACGGTCAAAACGCTTGGTCTGGAAGTACGGGCCTTCGTCCCAATCCAGGTTTAACCAGTTCATGCCATCCATAATTGCGTCGATAGCATCCTGGGTTGAGCGTTCCAAATCGGTATCTTCGATACGCAGAACGAACTCACCGCCCGCATGGCGAGTGAATAGCCAGGAGTAAAGCGCAGTACGGGCGCCACCGACGTGAAGATAGCCGGTTGGGCTCGGTGCAAAACGGGTTTTGATTTTCATTGGGTTCACTGCCTTATTACGCAACGCATGTCAGCGGTTGCCGACGATTGCTCGGAATTTAAAAAAGTGGCCGACATTGTATCACCACGCGCTAATTCCTCAACGCTGACACGATATTGCTGCATCAGCTTTCATCATCTCTGCGGCGCTTTTCGCATAACAATGTGCAAAGAATCAGCATTGCTGGCGATAAATATCGCATCCTGTTTAAATTTGCGGCGAACGATTGAAATCATTTTAAAAACCGTTGACTCACTTTCAACTATCCCTATAATGCGACTCCAACAAGACGGGGCGATTAGCTCAGTTGGTAGAGCATCTCCTTTACACGGAGGGGGTCGGCGGTTCGAGCCCGTCATCGCCCACCATCTTGTTGAGCAGTAAAGCAGTAAGAAATGAGAAGAATGAGGGTGATTAGCTCAGTTGGTAGAGCATCTCCTTTACACGGAGGGGGTCGGCGGTTCGAGCCCGTCATCACCCACCAC
>NZ_JBXALM010000005.1:0-302182 GCF_058799445.1 Serratia sp. GW822-FHT06E05 | reverse complement strand
CGTCAGAACCTGACCCAGCAGCCGCGTACCGCGGAGCAGCTGGCCAACGTTTACCGCGGCGGCTACGTGCTGAAGGATTGTGCCGGTACGCCGGACGTCATCCTGATTGCCACCGGTTCGGAAGTGGGCATCACCGTGGAAGCGGCAGACAAGCTGAGCGCGGCGGGCACCAAGGTGCGCGTGGTCTCGATGCCGTCTACCGACGCCTTCGACAAGCAGGACGCGGCTTACCGTGAATCCGTGCTGCCGGCGGCGGTCACTGCCCGCGTGGCGGTGGAAGCGGGTATCGCGGACTACTGGTACAAGTACGTGGGCCTGAACGGCGCAATCGTGGGCATGACCACCTTTGGTGAGTCGGCACCGGCAGAGCAGCTGTTCAAAGAGTTCGGCTTCACCGTGGATAACGTGGTGGCCAAGGCGCAGGCACTGCTGAAATAAGGCATCTCGCGTCGCATTACCCCAGGCCCGGCATCTTGCCGGGCTTTTTCGTTCTGGTGGAGACTCTTTTTAAAACTCCTATTAACTTCCACTCGATTGAGTTAACCACAAGCAGGTAGTTTATAACTTTACTTTATTTAAAATGACGTCAAAACCCGCACCAGACATAATGAAAATAAAATAACCCCCGCGATAGTTTTATTAAGAAATCAGTTTTCGAGATGTTTATTGATTTTTAGTGCCATTATTTTTATTGCAAAATGGCATATTAATAAGCACCTCATATAACTAATGAAACAGCGCGCCTTGGAACATGCTGTGCACATTTAAACAACAAAAACAAAACAACCAATAAAATCAGTTGATTAAAAACAATCTCGACAAAACACAATAGCCAACAACTATTGATATTTATTTTTTGATCGATACCACCGATAGATTTAACCGATCAAAAGATAAAAATTAATAGATTGAACGATACGAACATAGCGTGTAATTTTCATTCCTATTTTAAAAACCCAAAAGGATAAAATAAAAAAAACAAGAGAAAAGTGTTTCCTTCCGCATTTAGAATCAACTGAGACAATGATATAGGGATATTTAAAACTGACATGAGGGAGACACCATGATTATTATCAGTGAAACACTTGGAAACATAAATCGGCACAAAGAGTGGCAAGACAAGATCCGCGGAACCTCACCAGACTATCTCATTCTGGATTCCGCGCAGTTGGAAAAAGAATGTCATCAACAATCCACCCATGATGGGCTGAGGCTGGCCGTGTTTATGCCACCCAACAGCACGCTGGCGGATGGCGACATTTTAATCTGGGATGAGGAGACGAAAAACGCCGTTATCGTGAAGGTTATCTCGCATGACATTATGGTGATTAACCTGCAGCGCCTGCTCTGCGTCAATGCAGACGCCATTATTCACTATACGTTCAAACTGGGTTTGATTTTGGGGCAGCATAAGCTGCACGCCATGATAAAGAACAACCTGGTTTACGTCCCGATCACCATCGCGACCAGCACGTTGGACGCCCTGTTCAAAGAGAACGGTTTTCACTCCCTGTCCTATTGGTATGTCAACGGTGCCGATATTTCGTCCTTGTTAACCCCCAATGAAATCGATCTGCTGTTCGACGGTATCTTTCCCTCTAGCCATGCGTGACATCAGGAACCTATCCCGCCCGCTGTCAGCATTCTTCTTATAAATCAGAGGCCATTCACCCAAGCAACAGAGTATGAACACCCCAAAAAGCCGATGCGATAAAAGGAGTTTTCCATGGCAATTAATATGCAGATTTTTATTAATGACATGATTAAATGGATAGAAAACAATTTGGGTGCAGAGCTGGATATTGAAACCATTGCCAAGAAATCCGGCTACAGCAGATTCCATATTCAGCGGCTTTTCAAATTGCATGCCGGACTGACCATTGCCCAATATATCAGAATGCGACGAGTCACCGAGGCGGCTATCGCCCTGAGGTTCACCGACAGAAAAATCATGGATATCGCACTAGACTATGGCTTTGACTCTCAGCAGGTTTTTACCCGAATATTCAAAAAACAGCTAAAGACCACGCCAGGCGAGCTGAGGAGAAGCAAGCAATTAAACAATAAGCGGCTCTGCCATTCCTTATACATGCCGACGATGCCACAAAAAATACCGACGGGCCCACCTAACGCCCACAAGCATAGTTAGCGAACGTGGGGTCATCTCGCCGTTCACCGGCGAGATGACCAGCAGGTCTCAGCCCATGATCCGATGAATTTGCAGGTACTGCAGCAGCATGATGGTTTTGCCGTCTTTAATACGGCCGTCGGCAATCATCGCCACCGCTTCGGTAAAGGGCAGTTCTACTACCTCAATATCTTCGTCTTCGATACCGCCGCCAGCCGCATTGCGCTCGTCGTCATGGTACTCGGCAATAAAGAAATGGACGATCTCGGTTACGCCGCCTGGCGACATATAGGCTTCGAAAATCTTCTGCACGTCACCGACCTGAAAACCGGTTTCTTCTACCGCTTCGCGACGTGCGCATTGCTCTGGAGAATCGGCATCCAACAAGCCGGCACAGGCCTCTAACAGCATGCCGCTGTCGTTGCCGTTCACATAGGTCGGCATGCGGAACTGATTGGTCAGCACCACGGTCCCTTTGGCACGGTTGTACAACAAAATGGTTGCGCCATTGCCACGATCGTAGACTTCGCGCATCTGCTGAACGAAACCGCCATCCTTACGCTTGAGATCAAAAGTATATTTGTGCAGCACATACCAGTTATCAGAAAGCAGCTCTTTCTTCACATTCTCAATTTTCGCCGACATGAACCCTTCTTCTTTTCCGTTAGCTGAAACGCAAAAATGATACCGCGATTAAGCGCCGAAGGGGCAATGGATTTGCAACAAAAAGCCCCGCGGCTCATGGAGCGCTACGGGGCATTTGACCGCAAAAGATTTAGAACCCGTTAGGAACGTCGCGCATGTCCGGCAGCTTGTGCGCAATCCCCTTGTGGCAATCGATACAGGTCTTGCCTTCCGTTACCGCCTTGTCGTGCATCTTCGCCGCCACCGTTTTCTGTGCGGTGAAGTCCATATACTCGAAGTTGTGGCAGTTACGGCACTCCTGAGAATCGTTGGCCTTCATTCGCGCCCATTCGTTGCTCGCCATCGCCAGCCGATGCTGGTCAAACTTCTGCGGCGTGTCGATCAGGCCGAACGCCTTGGCGTACAGCTCCTTGCTGGCCTTTATCTTGCGCAGCATTTTCGGCGCCCATTCATGAGGCACATGGCAATCCGGGCAGGTCGCACGCACGCCGCTGCGGTTGTTGTAATGAACCGTGCCCATGTACTCCTCGTAGACGTTTTCACGCATTTCATGGCAGCCGATACAGAACTGCTCGGTATTCGCCGCCTCCATGCCGGTATTGAAGCCGCCCCAGAAGATGATCCCGGCGCCAAAGCCCAGCAGCAACAGCGTGCCCAACGCCAGGCGGCTTGGCCTGCGCCACCAGCGCCATAAACGTAACAGCAGGCCGGGCTTTTTCTCAGTCGTGGTGTGTTTGCGTTCGCTCATAGCTCCCCCGCTTAGCGCCCAAAGCCCGGCATGGGCTGGAAATCATTGCCGACAATCGGCGCCGCGTCGGTTTGCGGTACGTGGCACTGCAGGCAGAAGTAGCGACGTGGCGCGACATCGCTCAGCACCTTGCCGTCCCGGTCCATAAAGTGCGTCGGGCTGATGCGCGGTGCGCCGGTGGTGCGGTAATGCTCCACCCCGTGGCACTGCAGGCAACGGTTGGTGTTCTTGCTGATCTGGTAACCGTCAACGCTGTGCGGGATCATCGGCGGCTGATTGACATAGTTCAGCGCCATCCGTTCCTGCTGTTTCGGCATCGAAATCGGCCCGCCGACCGAGGCGGACACTTCCGGAGACTTGCTGAGATCAACATCACCCGCGGCAAACGCCAGGCCGGCGAACGCCAGCGACAATAAGGTCACCCACAGGGCAAGCGTCTTTTTCATAACAGGGCTTTTCATTTTTATTTGGCTCCCGGGTAATAAAATGGGGTCTTCATTCGCAATTCGTCAGCCTCACACCTTCTGCAACTTCACGGCGCATTTCTTGAAGTCGACTTCTTTAGAAAGCGGATCGGTGGCGTCCAGCGTCAGGTTATTCACCAACTGCGCCGCATCGAAGAACGGCATGTACACCAGTCCTCTTGGCGGGCGGTTACGGCCACGAGTTTCGACAGAACTGATCACCTCACCGCGGCGCGACAGCACCTTGACCTTGTCACCACGACGCAGGCCACGGCTTTTGGCATCCAGCGGATGGATAAACAACACCGCCTGCGGAAAGGCGCGATGCAGCTCCGGTACCCGTCGGGTCATGGTGCCGGTGTGCCAATGCTCCAGCACCCGACCGGTGGAAAGCCAAAGATCGTATTCGCCGTCCGGGCTTTCCGCCGCCGGTTCAAACGGCAGCGCAAAGATCACCGCCTTGCCGTCGGGTTTACCGTAGAAACGCACCGCTTCGCCCGCCTTCACATACGGATCCGTTCCTTCGCGGTAGCGCCACAGCGTTTCTTTGCCGTCCACCACCGGCCAACGCAGACCGCGTGCCTGGTGGTAACTGTCGAACGGCGCCAAATCGTGACCGTGGCCACGCCCGAAACCGGCATACTCCTCAAACAACCCTTTCTGCAGATAGAAGCCGACTTCCCGCGCCTCATCGTTGAGCTGGTCCGCCGGGATTTCCGACAGCGGGTACTTATTGACCTGGCCGTTGGCGAACAGCACGTCGTACAACGTTTTGCCGCGATATTCCGGCTTTTGCGCCAGCAGATCGGCCGGCCACACTTCCTCAACCTTGAAGCGTTTGGAGAACTCCACCAGTTGCCACAGATCGGATTTTGCCTCGCCCGGCGCTTTCACCTGCTGACGCCAGAACTGAGTACGACGCTCCGCATTGCCATAGGCGCCCTCTTTCTCCACCCACATGGCAGTCGGCAGGATCAGATCGGCGGCTAATGCGCTGACGGTCGGATAGGGATCGGACACCACCACGAAGTTGCGCGGATCGCGCCAGCCCGGCATCCTTTCTTCATTGATGTTCGGCCCGGCCTGCATGTTGTTGTTACACATCACCCAGTAGGCGTTCAGCTTGCCGTCTTTCAGCGCACGGTCTTGCGCCACCGCATGCAAACCGACTTTCGCCGGGATGGTGCCGGCCGGCAGTAGCCATTTCTGTTCGGCGATTTGGCGGTGTTTCTCATTGGTGACCACCATGTCAGCCGGCAGACGGTGAGAGAAAGTCCCGACCTCACGTGCGGTGCCGCACGCAGAAGGCTGGCCGGTCAGGGAGAACGGCCCGCAGCCGGGCTTGGAGATCTTGCCGGTCAGCAAATGCAGGTTGTAGCACAGGTTATTGGCCCACACGCCGCGCGTATGCTGGTTGAAGCCCATGGTCCAGTACGACACCACCTTGATGTTCGGGTCGGCATACAGCTTCGCCAGCGCTTCCAACTGGTCTTCCGGAACGCCGCTCATTTGGGCCGTTTTTTCCAGCGTGTATTCCGCCACGAAGGCTTTGTACTCTTCGAAACTCATCGGCTCGGAGGCATCTGAACCCGGGTTTTTCGCTTTTTTCTCCAGCGGATGCGTCGGACGCAAGCCGTAGCCGATATCCGTCGCACCGCGGCGGAAGTTGACGTGCCGATTCAGGAAGTCCTGATCTACCGCGTTGTTTTGAATGATGTAGTTGGCGATGTAGTTCATGATCGCCAAATCGGTCTGCGGCGTGAACACCATGCCGTTGTCCGCCAGTTCGAAGCTGCGGTGCTCAAAGGTGGACAACACCGAGACGTTGACGTGCTGGTTGCTCAGGCGACGGTCGGTAATGCGCGACCACAGGATCGGGTGCATCTCCGCCATGTTGGAGCCCCACAGCACAAAGGCGTCGGCCTGCTCGATATCGTCATAGCAGCCCATAGGCTCGTCCATGCCGAAGGTACGCATAAAGCCCACCACCGCCGACGCCATGCAGTGACGTGCGTTAGGATCCAGGTTATTGGAACGCAGCCCGGCCTTGAGCAACTTGGCGGCAGCGTAGCCTTCCCACACCGTCCACTGGCCGGAGCCGAACATACCGACCGCCTCTGGGCCTTTCTCTTTCAAAGCCTGCTTGAACTTGTCGGCCATGACGTCGAAAGCCTGCTGCCAGCTGACCGGGGTAAATTCGCCTTCTTTATGGTACTGGCCGTCTTTCATGCGCAGCAGCGGCTGAGTCAGACGGTCTTTGCCGTACATGATTTTTGGCAGGAAATAGCCTTTGATGCAGCTCAACCCACGGTTGACCGCCGCGTCCGGATCGCCCTGCGAGGCAACGATACGGCCATTCTGAGTGCCGACCAGCACCCCGCAGCCGGTGCCGCAGAAACGGCATGGCGCTTTGTCCCATTTGATAGCGTCAGCACTGCCCGCCACCGCCTGTGCCACCGTGGGAATAGTCAGCCCGGCGGCGGCCGCAGCGGCTACCGCGGCATTAGCTTTCATGAAGTCTCGACGACTGAGTTTCATGGCGTTACCTCACCTTGAGTGTCCTGCTGGTGATAAACCAGCGATACCGCCAGCACGCCGTCCAGATTGCGCACCGACTCAATTTTTTCCAGCAGCCCTTGAGAGCATGCCGCTTGCATCACTACCACCAGCTTGCCGTTCTGCTGATCCTGCGCCGGAATTTCCGTGTCAGCGATCGCCAGCAAGGCCGTGACGAGTTGGGGAAAGCTTTCCGGTCTCGCCTGCACGACCAGACCGCTGACATGCCATTCGCTATTCATCATTATTATTTTCGCTCTGGGTTAAGGTGACGGCGCCGGTCGGGCAACCGGCGACACAGGCGCCGCAGCCGTTGCAGGCTGCCGCATCCAATACCGGCTGCGCCATTTCGCCCAAGCGGGGCCGAAAGCGGATCGCCTGGGGCTCGCAGCTGTCCTGGCAGCTGCGGCACTCCACGCCCCGCTGTGCCAGGCAGGCAGTACCGAATACCGCGTGTTGTCGCCAGGGGGTTTCCGTCAGTGGACGAAACACGGGTTCCGCGCAGGCCTGCGCACAACGCCCGCAAAACGTGCATTCCGCGCGTTGGAAATCAATTTCGGGAAAACCGCCGCTGCCGCTGATGAGCACCCCGGTTTCACAGGCGCGAACGCAGGCCTGACAGCGGGTGCAATCGGTAATAAAAAGGGATCCTTGCCGCGACCACGGGGGACGGATCGCAGCGGTTGGCTGACGCCATTGTCCTCCGAGCAGTTTGCGTCGCGACAATATGGTCATGCTGGTTATCCTTGACATTGCAAACACGGCATCGCGTGTAAATAGAACCTGTTTTTGTATTGTTATTGTTGCTGCTGTGCCCAGTGGGTTTCATCATGCTGACAGGCATAAACCCCTGAGAAAGACGGGGGTAAGATAAGAGGAGCGCGGGGGGTATATAATCCCCCTAAAGGGGTAAATACGGGGGTAGCTTGCGCCAGATCAATCTATTAATGGGGGTCGCGGGGTTTTCGTCCCCGATCTGCCGTCAAACGCTATCTAGTTGATTATATAACGTAGGTGCTTACCGCTGCGACGAACGACCTGGCGCACAATGCCGCGCATTTTAGTTGCAAAAGTTATAATTTTGCTTTCGAATGAAACCCGGCAATGCCCATTGCCTGCAAGAGAAGGATGAAGGATTGCTTGTTAAACGTTCAGTGACCAGCAGCCTGGCCAAGGCGCTGTTTTGCATTGTGATTCTGTCCGTGCTCTCTACCGGGTTGGCGCTGACCACCGTCGCGGACAGCCTGCGCGATGCCGAAGCGGTCAACATCGCCGGTTCACTGCGCATGCAGAGCTACCGGCTGGCCTATGATCTCACCCGCTCCGCCCCGGAGCTGGAACAACACCTGCTGCAGTATCAGCAGTCTCTGCAGGCCCCGGCATTGCAAAAGCTCGATCGTTTTTACGTGCCTGCAGACGTGCGGGAAAAATACCTGTCGCTGCAGCACGCCTGGCAACCGCTGGCACAGCAAATCCAGGCCGGTCAGTCGGCCGATTATCAGGCCAATATCGCCGGCTATGTGAACCAGATTGACCATTTCGTGTTAGCGCTGCAGCGTTATTCCGAGTTGAAACTGACCATCGTGGCCACCATTAGCGTCGTGGGCTATATCGCCATCATCGGTCTGGTGCTGTTTTGCATCCGCTTTATGCGCCGTCAGGTAGTGGCGCCGCTCAAGCATCTGGTGGACGCCAGCCAGCGTGTGCAACAGCGCGATTTTAACCATCTCCCGTTGGATACCGCACTGCCGAACGAGCTGGGCGTGCTGTCGCAGGCCTTTACCGCCATGTCCGGCGATCTGGCCAAACTTTACCAGTCGCTGGAACAGAAAGTGCAGGTGAAAACCCAGCGCCTGCAGCAGGCGAACAAGACGCTGGAGGTGCTGTACAACTGCTCGCAGGCGCTGAGCGTGCGGCAGATAGATCAGCAGGCTTTTGAGAAAATCCTGCATATCGTGCGTCAAAGTGAAGATTTGCACTGCATCCGCTTAAAAGTGGCGGACAGCCTCAGCGAATGGCAGTTGCACAGCGGTCTCCCTTCGTCGACGCTGGACTGGCAATCGCTGACCATCATCCAGGGCGACAAACCTCTGGGGGAACTGAGCTGGCAATATCAGGAACACCCGCCGCATCCGCACCTGATGCAGAGCGTGGCCAACATGCTCAGCCGCGGGGTTTATTTTAACCGTGCGCAGAAACAGCACATGCAATTCCTGTTGATGGAAGAGCGCGCCACCATCGCCCGGGAACTGCACGACTCTCTGGCGCAGGCCCTGTCGTTTTTACGTATTCAGCTCACTTTGCTCAAGCGCACGTTGGCGGACAGCACCCCCGACGCACAAGAGATTATCGCCGATTTTGATCGGGCTCTGGCCGATGCTTATCGCCAGCTGCGCGAGCTATTGACCACCTTCCGCCTGAACATTCAGGAAGCCGACTTGAACACCGCATTGAACCAATTGTTGGCGCCATTAAAGGTTCTTACCGCAGCGCGGATTCAGTTACACTGTCGGCTTTCTTCCCAGGCGCTTAACGCTCAGCAGCAGGTACATGCGCTGCAAATTGTGCGTGAAGCGGTGCTCAACGCCATCAAACATGCCGATGCACGGGAGATCGTGATTCGCTGTGAGGTCACGGCCGAGGGTGACAACAGGATCAGCATCGCTGACGATGGCTGCGGTATTGCCAGCCTGAATGAACCTGAAGGTCACTACGGGCTGACCATCATGAGCGAACGCGCCGCGCGGCTGGGGGGAACGCTGCGCATCCAGCGGGGTGAGCCAGACGGCACGGAGGTCCGCCTGACATTTCCGCCATAAAACCACGGCCGTTCACCCTTCGTTACGGTTTAACGATGTCCGACGGTCATTTCAGGATGTTTGTGGCGCCAATTGCCACTATTTTATAAGAGTCAGTCCCACTGTGAAGCGTGCTGGACAGCGCGTTTGAGTGGCTTTACTCGCTACAGGGAGCATATTTCATGGTGATGAAGAATTACCGAGTGATGATCGTCGACGACCACCCGCTGATGCGCCGAGGCATCAAGCAGCTGTTGGGGCTGGATCCGCTGTTCAACGTGGTCGCCGAAGCCAGCAACGGCAACGAAGCCATTACTTTCGCGCTGCAGCAGGCTCCGGACGTGATCCTGCTCGATCTGAATATGAAAGGTTTGTCCGGCCTGGACACGCTGAAAGCGCTGCGCAATGAAGGCGTCGATGCGCGGATCATCGTGCTGACGGTATCAGACTCGCGCAACGACGTTTATGCGCTGATTGACGCGGGAGCCGACGGCTACCTGCTGAAAGACAGCGAACCTGAACAGCTGCTGGAGCATATTCGCTCAGCGGCGGAAGGACAAAACGTGATCAGCGACGCGGTGGCGGACTACCTGTTATCCCGCAGTGAACAACATAATCCCTTTGCCGAGTTGACCGAACGCGAGCTGGACGTATTGCAGGAAGTGGCGCGTGGCCTGTCCAATAAACAGGTGGCGGCGCAACTGCATATTTCTGAAGAGACGGTGAAGGTGCATATCCGTAACATGCTGCGCAAACTGGACGTGCGTTCACGGGTGGCCGCGACGGTGATGTATCTGGAACACCGGAGTCAATAAGGCTTCCCCGGCGCGCCGGGGAGGGTTTATTCGATGGCGGCAAGCAGCGCCTGATGATGCTGGTGAACCCAGCTCTTGTTGATCGGCCCCCAGCTTTCCAACTGGTAAAAACCGTCGTTATTGCGCACGCCCTGCTGAACAAACTGCAACGCCACTCCCAAGCCCGGCAAGGCTTTCAACACGTCTTGCAGGGTGCGACGCGGCCAACCGGTCAATTCCATCAGCCGCGGGACGTTTGGCCGTTCGCTGTGGCTGATTAACCAGCACAGATAAAGACGACGGGCAAATACCGGGTTAATTTCCATGCCTTGCTCCTGCTTTAAGGTGAGTCCTGATGACGTCGCGGGAACCCCAGCGGTCAGGTCCTTGATTGCAATAAAATTGTCTTAATGACGTTTTTAACGGCAATGATGGCAATATTGCGCGTTTATCCTACCGTTATTTACATTATCTCCTTTTTTTCTCCACGCTTTACTCCCACTTCCCGAGTAAAGTGCATAAGCGCCGGAATCCTTCCCAGCCGCTGATAAACGCAATTCTGATGCGTCTTAAAGATAGAACAAGTCACAACGAGGTTCGCGCTGCATGGCCAATTTTTTTATTGATCGCCCGATTTTCGCCTGGGTTCTGGCAATTATTCTTTGCCTGACCGGCGCCTTGGCGATTTTTTCATTACCGGTGGAACAGTACCCTAACCTCGCGCCGCCAAACGTTCGCATCAGCGCCAACTATCCTGGCGCCTCGGCGCAAACGCTGGAAAACACCGTCACCCAAATTATCGAACAGAACATGACCGGCCTGGACAACATGATGTACATGTCGTCACAGAGCACCAATACCGGCCGGGCGACGGTCACGCTGACCTTTGAGGCCGGCACCGATCCTAACGAGGCGATGCAGCAGGTGCAAAACCAGCTGCAGGCGGCTATCAAACGGCTGCCGCAGGCGGTGCAGACCCAGGGCGTGACGGTGTCGAAATCCGGCGATACCACGCTGATGATGGTGGCCTTCGTCTCCACCGACGGCAGCATGGACAAGCAGGACATTGCCGATTACATCGTTTCCAACCTGCAGGATCCGCTCAGCCGTATCAACGGCGTGGGCAGCATGGACGTCTACGGCTCGCAATACGCCATGCGCATCTGGCTCGATCCCAACAAGCTCAACAGCTACCAGCTCACCACCCAGGACGTGGTCAGCGCGATCCAATCGCAGAATGCGCAGGTGGCGGTCGGCCAGCTTGGCGGTACGCCGTCGGTCGATAAGCAGGCGCTCAACGCCACCATTAACGCACAATCGCAGTTGCAAACGCCGGAACAATTCAAGCAAATCACCCTGCGGGTCAATCAGGACGGCTCACTGGTGACGCTGGGCGATGTTTCCACCATCGAACTGGGTGGCGAAAACTACGATTACCTCAGCCGCTATAACGGTATGCAGGCCGCCGGCATGAACATCAAGCTGGCGTCCGGGGCCAACGAGCTGCAAACCGATCAGTTGGTGAAAGACAAGATTGCCGAACTGTCGCAGTATTTCCCGCACGGGCTGGAGGCGAAAGTCGCCTATGAAACCACCCCGTTCGTTAAGGCCTCAATCAAAGACGTGGTGAAAACCCTGCTGGAAGCCATTGTATTGGTGTTCCTGGTGATGTACCTGTTCCTGCAGAATTTCCGCGCCACGCTGATCCCCACCATCGCCGTGCCGGTGGTGCTGATGGGCACCTTTGCCATCCTTTCCGCCTGCGGATTCAGTATCAACACCCTGACCATGTTCGCCATGGTGCTGGCCATCGGGCTGCTGGTGGATGACGCCATCGTGGTGGTGGAAAACGTCGAACGCGTGATGAGCGAAGAAGGCTTGCCGCCACGGGAAGCTACGCGCAAATCCATGGGGCAAATCCAGAGTGCGTTGGTCGGTATCGCCATGGTGCTGTCGGCGGTATTTATCCCGATGGCGTTCTTCGGCGGCACTACCGGCGCCATTTACCGCCAGTTCTCCATCACCATCGTTTCCGCCATGGTGCTGTCGGTGCTGGTGGCGATGATCCTGACCCCTGCCCTGTGCGCCACCCTGCTCAAACCCATTGCCAAAGGCCACCATCACGGCAAGCGCGGCTTCTTCGGCTGGTTCAACCGCATGTTCAACCGCAACGCCGACCGCTACGAGCGTGGTGTGGCGCGGGTGCTCCATTCCAGCCTGCGTTATATGCTGATTTACGTGTTGCTGCTCGGCGGGATGGCGCTGCTGTTCATCAAGCTGCCGACCTCCTTCCTGCCTCAGGAGGACCGTGGCGTATTCACCGTTCAGGTGCAGCTGCCGCCAGGATCGACCCTGCAGCAAACCACCAAGGTCGTGGAAAAGGTGGAAAACTACTTCCTGACCAAAGAAAAAGAAGATGTGCTGTCGGTGTTCTCCACCATCGGTGCCGGGCCGGGCGGTAACGGACAGAACGTGGCGCGTATGTTTATTCGTTTGAAAGACTGGGAGTTGCGCACCTCAGGTGCCAACAGCTCTTTCGATATCATCGATCGCGCGACTCATGAGTTTAATAAGATTAACGAGGCTCGGGTGATAGCCAGCAGCCCGCCGGCCATCACCGGCCTGGGCAACTCATCCGGTTTCGATATGGAACTGGAAGATCACGCAGGCCAGGGGCACGACAAACTGATGGCGGCACGCGATCAGTTGCTGCAACTGGCTGCGGCCAATCCCCTGCTTTCACGGGTGCGTCACAATGGCCTGGATGACAGCCCGCAGTTGCAAATCGATATCGACCAACGCAAGGCGCAGGCGCTGGGCGTCTCCATCGATGACATCAACAACACGCTGTCGACAGCCTGGGGTTCCACCTACGTCAACGACTTTGTCGATCGCGGCCGGGTGAAGAAGGTTTATGTGCAGGCTGCCGCACCGTTCCGCATGCTGCCCGGCGACATCGACAAATGGTACGTGCGTAACAGCGCAGGCGGCATGGTGCCGTTCACCGCCTTCGCCACCTCGCATTGGGAATACGGCTCACCGCGTCTGGAACGCTATAACGGCAACTCGGCGTTGGAGATTGTCGGCGAAGCGGCTGAGGGCGTCAGTAGCGGTACCGCGATGGCGGAAATGGAGAAAATCGTCAGCCAGTTACCGACCGGCTTCGGTCTGGAATGGACCGCCATGTCCTACCAGGAACGCCTTTCCGGTTCGCAAGCACCGGCGCTGTACGCCATTTCACTGCTGGTGGTGTTCCTGTGCCTGGCAGCGCTTTATGAAAGCTGGTCGATTCCGTTCTCGGTGATGCTGGTGGTGCCGCTCGGCCTGATTGGTGCCGTTGCCGCCACCTGGCTGCGTGGATTGGAGAATGACGTTTACTTCCAGGTGGGGATGCTGACCATTATCGGGCTGTCGGCGAAAAACGCCATTCTGATCGTCGAATTCGCCAACGAGCTGAATCAAAAAGGGCAAGATTTGATGTCGGCCACGCTGGAAGCCTCGCGCATGCGCCTGCGGCCGATTTTGATGACCTCGCTGGCCTTTATCTTCGGCGTGCTGCCGATGACCATCAGCAGCGGCGCCGGCTCCGGCAGCCAACATGCGGTGGGCACCGGGGTGATGGGCGGCATGATTTCCGCTACCCTGCTGGCGATCTTCTTCGTGCCATTATTCTTCGTGCTGGTACGCCGCCGTTTCCCAGGCAAGCAGCCTATACCCTAAATAATTAGAGTTGCATCGAGGCGGCAACGCAGCGAATCCCCAGGAGCTTACACTAGTAAGTGACTGGGGTGAGTGAGGAAAGCCAACAAAGATGCAGCTTTAAGTATGACGGGTATATAGCCACCACAACGGATGACACCAGGGAATAACGGACATAAAAAAGCAGCGTCGGGTAACCGATGCTGCTTTATTTCGAACCCGAGGCTCGATCCCAAGGTGTTTCAATGACCAACCAATAAACCAACCTTGCTATCAACTTTACCGCAGTGTCAGTTACCTAACATCTCATCGATGAAGTCTTTCCAGTTTCCCAACTCACGATCAACCATAATAATTCACAACCTCAATTAATAGACGAAGCGAATTCTACGCCTGTTTTTTGAGCAAGTGAAGCACCTCGGGAACGATGCCACCCGCGAAAACAGGGGATAGTGCACATTTTCGTACTTATCTTATCGAGCAAGAACTACGGCTATTCCCTTCCGATATCAATCCAGCAAATGAGATAGATAAAAGATCTAAACCGACCGCCATTGGCTGGCGGCCGGAGCTTTAACTCAGCGAGATTTAGAAATCAACGCGCAGGCCAAGGTTGTAGTGACGGCCTTCAAGCTGCGGATAAGCGCCCCAATTGGTGGTGCGTTTAGGGGCCGTATCCAAGATGTTATACACGCCGGCCATCACCTGGGTGTGCTTATCCAGGCGATAAATCACGCCGGCATCCAACAAGGCATAAGCGCTATAGCGGGTATGATTACCGGTATCCTCGTTGCGGCTGCGATAATTGACCTTGGACCAAACGTCCAATGCCGAAGCTGCGGCCCACTTGGCGGATAAGTTGGCCATGTGTTTCGGGAAGTCATTCAGCGCATAACCCTTGTTGATGCCGTTTTTCTGTTCACTCTTGTTAAACGTATAGTTTGCGCTGAGGTTCAAACTATCGGTCGCCTGCCAATCGGCATTGAGTTCCACACCGTAGACATTGGCCTTGCCGATATTGAAATATTTATCAATGGAATCGGCGTTATAGCCGTTAACCACGCAAGGGTGATTCTCACTCGCCTCGCAGATGTTAACTTCTGCGATTTTGTCCTTGAAGTCGGTATAAAACACCGTGGCGTCGAGGGATAAATCACGGTTGTTGTTCCAGTACAGGCCCAGCTCGGTGTTCACGCTGGTTTCCGGCTTCAGCTCGCTGTTGCCCACCGACAGATAGGGATAAGGCGGGTTGCTGCCACGCGGCGTAATGAATTGATCCGAGTTTTCCCGCAGCGAAGGTTTTTTATAGCCGGAAGAGATACCGCCCTTCAGCGCCCAGGCTTCGTCTAAAATCCAGTTGCCGTAGAGTTTCGGGCTGATGTGGGTGCCGAAGTAGTTGTCCCTGTCCATACGCGCCGAGGTTGTCAGCGAAAAGTCATCGATATTCCACTGCCCTTCGGCAAACAGTGCCCACCCATCACGCGAAATTTTGGTTACCGGATCGATCCCCGGCGCTTTTTTACTGTCGGCGTAGAAATCATCATTGAGCGTTTCGCGGCTGTAATTGGCACCGACGGTCAGGTTATGTTCCCCCAAACTCAGTTTAGCCTGGCTATTCAGCACATAATTTTCGGTCTGGATATGCTGCGGGGCCAGGCTGACGGAGCGATATACCGATTCGCCTTTCTCGTACTGGAAATAACTGGTGGTGGCGACACTGTCATCCGCGTACCAACCTGAATGAGTCAGGCTCAGAGCATCGCGATCGAAGTCCCAGCCCCACGGCGTACCGCCGCCTTTGGCAGAACGGCTGCGTTTTTTCTCCCCTTTGGCCAGGTTCAGATCGAACAGGTTGGTTTCATTGGCGGCAAAGCCGAGCGTCATGTCGAGCGACTTCTTGTTGTTTTTGCTGAAGGCGTTAGGTTTTTCATCTTCACGGCGATCGAGATAGTCCGCCGACAGGCTGAGGCCCAGTACATCGGGCACCAAGGGCCCCATCAAAAACAGATTGGCTTGTTGGGTGTTACCGAAGTCCTGATGCTGTTGCAGGAAGCTGTTGCCGGCAATCGAGCCAATCCACTCCCTTACGCCAAACGGCTTTTTGGTGATCACGTTGACCACGCCGCCAATGGAGTCGGAACCGTATAACGATGACATAGGGCCACGGATCACTTCAATGCGGTCGATGGCCGCCAGCGGCGGTAAAAAACCGGCTTCGGTACCGATATTCTGACCATACGGGCGCGACTCGCCGGTATTTTGTTTGATGCTGTTGACCATGAACGAGGTGTAACTCGAGTCCATGCCGCGGATCATCACATCACCGGTCACTTCGCTCCCGGCCCCGTTGCTGACGAACACCCCGGAGACATCCTGCACCGCTTCGGCGACATCCCGGCTGTTCTGCTTTTCGAAGGTCTTTTTATCGATGACGGAGATACTGGCGGGGGCATATTTTTTGTTCTGCTTGAACCCGGAGGCGGTCACCACGACCTGATCCTCTTGCAAGGCATCCTTGTCTTTTTCTGTCCCGCCTTCCTGTGCGTAAACCTGGGGTGCGCACATCAAAGCCAGCGCAATGGCCGTGGCGATGCGGGAGCCCTTTCCCATGGAGGGTTGATTGATCATTTCCTTTCCTAATAAAGCCTGTTTCCGGTGGGTGTTGTCGCCCACAAAGCCTTCCCAAAACGGCTGACGCAATAAAACGCAGTACGCATCAATGCCACCACGAGCGTCGCCATAACGATCTGTCGTTATGATTTTTTATTTACACTTCTTAACAGTCGCCGGGCGAATATAGCGGATATTTTCAGACATTAAAACGAAATGAAAATCATTACATAGTTTAAACATGCCGGAAACATCGCCATTTAATAACATGATTTTATGAGGGATATTTAATAAATCATTATATTTCAATGCCAAACAACCATATCTTCATATGATGAATTAAATGATATTGATATTAATAATCAATATCATTAGCATCGGCGAATCGTAAACTGATGTAAAGGAATGTATATGAAGATGCACCTGTCCACTTCAGGCAAAGGTTTCTCCCTCAGCGCCCTGGCGTCTGCCGTGCTGCTGTTGTCTTGTTCAACGCTGGCCGCTGACCTTCCCGAGAGTCAATTTCAAACCAAACCGGTCGGGCACGGCCTGTATGAACTGGCTTTTGATGGCACCAGCAACACCCTGTTTGCCGCCTCTACGCCTTCCTTCGCCAAAGAAAAAAACGGCGGTATCGTCTTTAGAGTCAACCCCGCCACGCTGGCCACCGACGCCAATATCGTCACTAAGCGACGTGCCTTCGCCACCGCATTGGATGAGCAGCGCCATCTGTTGTACATCGGCAACACCGTCGACGGCTCAGTCACGGTGATCGATACCCAGACCGGTAAAGAACTCACGACTATTCAACTCAATGAAAGCGTGAAAGACGATCAGTTTGTCCCGACGCGCGAACTGCTGCTCGATAAGAAAAATCAGCGCCTTTATGTTTCCGGCACGGCGCAAAAAGGCGTGCTGTGGGTCATCGATACCGCCAAGCGGGAAAAAATTGCCACGCTGGACAACATGGGTGAATACCCGACCGGTATTGCGCTGGACAGTGAACGCGGCCATATCTACTGCGTTAACGGCCGTGGCGAACTGATTACGCTGGACGCCACCAGCCATAAGATCCTCAAACGCGTGGTGGTCGAACCGACCAAGAAACACTTCTTCCTCAATGTCGCTCTGGACAGCAAAACCGGTCGTGCGTTTATCACCGATCCGGATCTGCCAAACGTCCTGGTCGTGGACGTCAACAGCGGGAAAATCCTGCACCAGATTGACGTAATCAATTCTCTGGCGGTGCTATTTAACCCGCTGCGCAGCGAGATCTACATCACTCACCGTGAAGCCAAGCGCATCAGCATCGTCGACAGCAACAGCTATCAGGTGAAAAACAGCATCACTACCCATGCATTGCCTAACAGCCTGGCGCTTTCTTCCGACGGCCAGCAGCTGTTCGTCAGCATCAAGCAGTCCAAGGAAGAGATGGAGAAAAAACAGGATTACCTGATCAAGATTGATCTTGGCGGATTGTGAGGCATCTCCATGGCTAGCTTTATGATTCGCCTCTCCGGCGGCGCACTGTTGTGCGTCCCGGTGATGATGGCGCAGGCGGCAGGCACCGAGCAGACCGCCCACAGCCAAAAAGAAGAAACCCTGGAGGTGGTCGCGTCCCCCTTCAGCGATGACGGCAGCACCGAGAATACCGGCTCCTACACCACCAAACAGATGACCACGGCAACCGGGTTGCCGTTGAGCATTAAGGATACGCCACAGTCGGTTTCGGTGATCTCGCGCCAATTGATTGACGATCTCAACGCCAACTCGCTGAAGGAAATTCTGCGCTGGTCTACCGGCGTCAGTGAAAGCAATTACGATAGCGAACGTTCTTCGTTCAACTACCGTGGTTTCAGCGTGGACAGCTATCAATACGATGGTATCCCTACTTTCTTTGACTCGGGCTATTCCGGCGGGGAATCCGAAATTGACTCGATCACGCTCGATCACGTGGAGATCGTCAGGGGTGCGGCAGGATTGTTGAACGGCGTCGGAAACCCGGGCGCTGCGATCAATCTGGTCAGGAAAAAAGCCTCCAGCCTTTCTCCTTTTGCCCGTACCGAGCTTTCGGCCGGTTCCTGGGATCACTATCGCACCACGATCGATGCCGGTACCCCGCTCAATGATGAAGGTACCGTCAGGGTGCGCGTCGCTGCCTCCGATGAACGCAGCCACTCTTTCATGGATCGCCATCAAGAACGCAAAGGGACGGTCTACGGGACGTTGGAAGCTGACCTGACCAGCGCCACCCTGCTACGTCTGGGGGCTGACTATCAGCAAAACCGGCCAAAAGCTTCCACCTGGGGCGGCGCGCTGCCGACCGGCTGGTTCAGCGACGGCAGCGAGATCAACTGGGATCGCCACTACAGCGGGGCTTCTGACTGGTCAAGCTGGGACACCACCCTCAGCACCCAGTTCGCCACGCTGGAACACCAGTTCGCTAACGACTGGAAAGGCGTAGCCAACTACACCCACAACCGTCAGGCCTTCGATGCCAAAATGGCGATGAGCCTCGGCGGCCTGATCGACCCGGACACCTGGGCGGTGAAGCCTTCAACCCCTTACGCCGGGCGCTATGAAGGCTATCGGGATCAGCACGCGGTAGACCTGAAGCTGAACGGGGACTTTCCACTGCTGGGCCGGACCCACAAGTTTGTGGTGGGCAGCTCCTCCGCCTGGCAACACAGCTACAGCACCTATCGCAGTGCCAGCACCACACAGCTGTTTAGCGGCAGCCTGAAGGACTGGAACGGCGGCCTGGGTGAACCTGCGTGGTTAGACAAAATGCCGCAGCAGGATTTCCGTACGCGGCAAATCGGGATTTACAGCAGCGCCGACTTCTCGGTGACGGATCAACTGGATCTGGTGCTCGGTGCCCGCTTCAACAGTTTTAAAAACACCACCACCACCACGGCGAACAAAGTGACTCCGTTCCTGGGGGCGGTGTATAAGCTGACCGATCAGGTCTCTGCCTATGCCAGCTACACCGACATCTTCAAGGACCAGAACTATCTCGACAGCAGCGGCCACTATCTGGCGCCGATCGAAGGGGTCAACAAAGAGGTGGGCATCAAGGCCGCGCTGCTGGATGAGCGTCTCAACGTTTCGCTGTCGGCGTTCCGCATTACTCAGGATAATCTGGGCGTACTGGATGAAAATCCGGAAAACATCAACGCGCTGCAACAGACCTATCATGAGAGTCAGGGCGCAACCAGCAAAGGGGTGGAGTTCGAGCTGAGCGGTGAACTGGCGCAGGGCTGGAATGCCCAGTTGGGCATCACCCATTTCTCCTTGAAGGACAAGGATAAGGTTGATCTCAACACCGAGCAGCCCCGCACTCGCATCACTCTGTTCACCACCTATCAGTTGACGGGTGCGCTGCGCGATCTGACGCTGGGCGGTGGCGCACGCTGGCAGAGTAATGTTTATGCCAACGTCCAGGGCGCCAGCAACGGTGAATTTGTCGAGCGCAAAGCCGAGCAAGGGTCCTACGTGCTGGTCGATGCGATGGCGCGTTACAAGCTGACGCCGCAAACCTCGGTGCAGTTGAACCTGAACAACGTTTTCGACGAGAAATACTACTCGCAGGTGAATTTCTACAGCACCCGCAACTATGGCGAGCCACGTAACGTTATGGTGACGCTGAAGCACGAGTTCTGATCGCTCTACAGTATTAAACGGCCCCGGATAACGGGGCCGATTTATTTCTAACCGCTATATCCCTTGTATGATGAATTCTTCCGTAGTAGCGTGCCAAAGGTATAAAAAACCCCCATTTCTCTGAGGCCATGTCATGTCCCCTACGCTGACCATCGAACAACTGAAAGAGCTGGGCCGTTATCAAGACGCCACCGAACTGGCGCAGCAGCAGTTGCTGCAACAACCGGAAGACGCGGTGCTGCACTACCAATTAGCCTGTCTGTACGACGTGCAAGGATTCGAGCAACAGGCAATTCCCTGCTACCAGGCTGCGCTGGCACGTAATTTACCGGCTCCGCAGCGACAGGAAGCCTGGCTTGGCCTGGGCAGCACCTATCGGGCGCTTGGCCTGTATCAGCAATCGCTGGCCACCTTCGACCAGGGGTTGGCCGAATTTCCCGAGGCCAAAGAGATCACCCTGTTTCGCGCCATGACGCTGTACAACCTGGGTGAAACCAAACAGGCAGTGGCCGATTTGTTGGTGCTGTTAGCGGAAACCTCCTCACACAGCGACATCAGCAGTTATCAGCGCGCCATTCGCCAATACGCTGCCGATCTGGACCGTATCGGCTAGGAGGAAAACATGGAAATTGTCACCGATCCAAATCGCTATGGCGTCGACTGGTCGCAATTGGCCGCGCTGTTGGAAGCTGCTGGGCTGGGCCAACGTGACCCGCAGGTGCTGCAGCGCGTTTACCAACACAGCCAATTTTGCTACTGGGGCTATCGCGACGGCCGATTGATGGCCACCGCCCATGCCATCAGCGACATGACCTCGGTAGCCTATCTGGCCGACGTGGCAATCCATCCGGACTTTCAGGGGCTGGGACTGGGGCGACAGCTGATGGATCGGGTGATGCAGGATTTGGCGCCGCTCGGCAAAGTGTTTATCTACTCGGTTCCCGACAAGCTGGCATTCTATAAAAAATACCGCTTCCGCGAGCTGACCACCGGCATGGTCTATGCTGACAGCGTGGCTTTGGAACGCCTGGAGCAGAATGGCTATGTCCGCTAAACAGTCAATTTAACGAGGAAAGTTGCAGAATATGTCTGACCTATGCTGGCTTGGTGAAACCGAGCTGAAAAGCGACAACGTCAGCCTGCTGCCACTGCGTAGAGAGCATGCGCAGCCCCTGGTACAGGCAGCCGCCGACGGACGCCTTTGGGAACTTTGGTTTACCTCGGTACCCACAGAAAATACCGTCTCAGATTACATCGACTTTGCCTTGAGTGAACAGGCCGCAGGACGAGCGTTGCCGTTCGTCGTCGTGCACAACGCCACGCAAAAAATCATCGGTACCACCCGTGTTTGTCATGCCGATGCGCAAAACCGTCGCGTTGAAATTGGCTACACCTGGTATGCCAAGAGTCATCAAAAAACCACCGTCAACACCGAGTGCAAACTACTGCTGCTCAGTTATCTGTTTGACTCTCTGGCGGTGATTGCCGTTGAGTTTCGCACTCACTGGCACAACCAGGCTTCCAGAGCGGCTATCGCACGACTGGGTGCCAAGCAAGACGGAGTCCTCCGGAATCACCAGAAAAATGCGGATGGCAGCTATCGGGATACGGTGGTTTTCTCCATCATCGACCACGAATGGCCGATGGTGAAAAAGAACCTGGGTTATAAGTTGCGACAGGTCAGAGACGAGTAACGGTCCGCTAAGCTACAGCGTCTTCATCATGAAAACGCGGCTGGTGCCCGCCGGCAGACAGGGTACCTCGCCAAAGCGCGTCCAGCCGTTCAATTCATAAAACTTCGGCGCCTGAAAGCTGATGGTGTACAGCACGGCGGAAACACAGCCTCTGCGCCGCCCTTCCAGCTCGAAACGGCGCAGCAGTTCGCTGCCCAACCCCGATCCGCGCAGCGATTTTGGCAAATGAAACAGATCCACAAACAGCATGCCCAACGATGAACGTCCGCTGATGCCGCCCAACACTTCACCGCTGGCCGGATCTCGCACCACCACCGCCAACGGGCGACGATCGTTGGTGCCGGTTACCTCGTCGTTATATTGATTCAGCCCGGCTTCAATCAGGGCTTCTATTTCTTCCGTCGCATTTTCGGCAACTTCAATCAGGTATTTTTCCATGATCATCTTCTTCTTATGTAGGGTGACTGAATAGCGCACTAAGATTAGCAAAATCCGCCGCAATAAATGCGCGCCGTTTTTTTTCAGCTTTTCCCCGGCTTTCAGGCCATTGGACGGTGGAACTCCCCGCCATTTTTCGGCATGCTGGTCGCTGGTTTTCATTTCACCGCCCCCGGCGGTTTACCACCGGCCACACGCGCCGGTGTGGGTTGCAGAGAAGGTTCTTACTCCATGACGTTAACCATGTACGGCATCAAAAATTGTGACACCATCAAAAAAGCACGCCGCTGGCTGGAAGAACAGGGCGTGGCTTATCACTTTCACGACTACCGCGCCGACGGGCTGGACGAACAGCAACTGCGGGGTTTTGTCGAACTTTTGGGCTGGGAACCGCTGCTGAATACCCGTGGCACCACCTGGCGCAAACTGGACGAAGCGCAGCGCAACGCCTGCGATAATGCCGATGCGGCCATCGAACTGATGCTGGCCCAGCCGGCCATCATCAAGCGCCCGCTGCTGAGCGACGGCAAGGGGCATGCTCTGCTCGGTTTCAACGCCGACAGCTATCAGCAATTTATTTCCGAGGTGGCAGCATGACTTGCCCGGTAATCGAACTGGCCCAACAGCTGATCAAACGTCCTTCCCTCAGCCCGCACGACGAAGGCTGTCAGGCGTTGATGATTGAACGTCTTGAAGCCATCGGCTTCACCGTTGAGCCTATGCCTTTCGGTGATACCCTGAATTTTTGGGCCTGGCGTGGCGAGGGGAAAACCCTGGCATTTGCCGGTCACACCGACGTGGTGCCGACCGGCGATGAAAAACGCTGGGACAACCCGCCGTTTGAACCGACCATCCGCGACGGCATGCTGTATGGCCGCGGCGCGGCGGACATGAAAGGTTCGTTGGCAGCCATGGTAGTGGCGGCCGAGCGCTTTGTGGCCGCCAATCCGCACCATCAGGGGCGCCTGGCATTCCTGATCACCTCCGATGAAGAGGCCAGCGCAACCCACGGCACGGTGAAAGTGGTCGAAGCCCTGATGGCACGCAACGAGCGTCTGGATTACTGCCTGGTCGGCGAGCCGTCCAGTACCGAACGCGTTGGTGACGTGGTGAAAAACGGCCGTCGTGGCTCTATCACCGCAAACCTGCACATCCACGGCATTCAGGGCCACGTCGCCTACCCGCACCTGGCGGATAACCCGGTACATCGCGCCATGCCGGCGCTGAATGAGCTGGTGGCGATAGAATGGGATCGCGGCAATGAATTCTTCCCGCCGACCAGCATGCAGATCGCCAACGTGCAGGCCGGTACCGGCAGCAACAACGTGATCCCCGGTGAGATGTTCGTCCAGTTCAACTTCCGTTTCAGCACCGAATCGACCGATGCGACGATCAAACAACGCGTGGAAGAGCTGCTCGAGCGTCATCAACTGAACTACAGCATCGAATGGCGTCTGTCTGGTCAGCCGTTCCTCACTGCGCGCGGCGCATTGGTGGATGCGGTGGTTAATGCCGTCGAACATTATTCTGAGCTGACGCCGCAGTTGCTGACCACCGGCGGGACTTCAGACGGTCGCTTCATCGCCCAGATGGGGGCGCAAGTGGTTGAGTTGGGCCCGGTAAACGCCACCATCCATAAGGTTAACGAATGCGTCCACGCGGCCGATCTGCAACTGCTGAGCCGCATGTATCAGCGCATCATGGAGCAATTGATCGCATGATCACGCCAGAAATGCTGACCGGGCGCTCGACCGACCATCTGGCGCCGCTAAGCGGTAACCACCGCATGCAGCCTGCCGCAGTGGCCGCGTTTCTCGCCATGCAGCAAGCGGCGCACGCCGCCGGGTTCAATCTGCAACCCGCCAGCACATTTCGCGATTTTGAACGGCAACAGGCGATCTGGAATGGAAAATTCTGCGGCGAGCGACCAGTATTAGATAAGGACAGCCGACCGATCGACATCACGCCGCTGTCTGCTGCCGAGCGCTGCGAAGCGATCCTGCGTTGGTCGGCCTTGCCGGGTGCCAGCCGCCATCACTGGGGCAGCGACCTGGATGTCTATGACCCCACACTGTTGCCCGAAGGGCAAAAGCTGCAGCTGGAGCCGTGGGAATACGAACAAGGCGGTTACTTTTACCCGCTCAATCAGTGGATGACGGAACACATGGCCGAATTTGGCTTTTATCGTCCGTTCACCGAAGACGGCGACGGCGTGGCGGTGGAGCCCTGGCACCTGAGCTACCGCCCGCTGGCGCAGGAAGCCGAACATCTGCTGACGCCTGCGCTGCTGTTGGCGGCCTGGAAAGATAAGGACATTGCCGGTGCTCAATGGCTTGAAGCCCATCTGCCAGCGATATTTTCGCGTTTTATACGCGCTGAAGGAAAGGAGTGAATATGGAATGGTTAGCTGACTACTGGTGGATTATCCTGCTGATTCTAGTAGGGATGATCATCAGCGGGATCAAAGAACTACGCCGCGTCGACGTGAAAGGCTATCTGGCCGATAAGCCGAAGCTGCCGCCGCACCGCGATAACAACGCCGAGTGGGATGACGAAGACGACTGGCCGAAGAAAAAATGACATCAGGGCGCATTATGCGCCCTGAAGCTTATTTAAAGGCGATCAAGTCGCCGCGCTTGCCGAACATAGCCTCTTCCCAGTAGCGCTGCGGCACGTAGTAATGCAGCCGTTCAAGCGCGCTGTCCATCATGTCCTGATTGATGGCATGCCCCACGCCCTCTTCCACATCCAGCGTAAAATCGACGCCGTTGGCCTGCAGCCTTTCCGCCGCCGCCTGGGCATGTTGCACTGAAATCACCGCATCCTGCTCACCGTGGATCAAATGCACCACGCTGTCACCGAACGCATGGTCGGGCAGACTGGCAAAGCGCCCGCTGAAAGCCACCACGCGGCCGGCCAATTTAGGTTCCGCCTTCAGGGCTTCCAGCGCCATGATAGACCCCTGAGAGAAGCCCACCAACGCCGTGCCGGCGTCATTCACGCCGCTGTGTTGCTGCCAGTAACGCACGGTTTCAATAAACAGTGGCATCACTTCAGCAATGCGCTCAACGCGATTTTCTTCGGTGACGTCCTGCACTGAAAACCACTGGCGGCCGCTGCCGTTACCAAAAGCAGAAGGGCCACCCACGCTGACCACCAACGCCTGCGGGAACTCTTTAGCAAAATAACGGCCAATCTCCCCCATTGCCACCGGGGTATCGCCGACACCGTGAAACAGCAGGATCAGCTGCGCAGCCGGTGTTGCCGGGCTCTGGACAACGAAATGCTCATGTTTCATCGGTGACTCCTCGTGTGATTAAGATCCTGTCCGGCGCCAGATGCCCCGGTTTCTGCCAGCTACTATACGCCGCTGAGAAATCAGGAAAATCGGGTTTTATTGAGCAACATCTTCAATTTATTGCAACGACTGGGCCCACGCTTTCCAGCGCAGACCGTGCTGCGCATCCAGCTGTTCGAGCGCCAGTCCTGCCTCGTGTCGCCAGCGGCGCAGCAAGGTTTTCTGCCCGCTAAACCCTAGCCGTTCCACGCAGACTGCTGGCGCCAGCGACTGCTGCAGATGCATCCGCAGTGCGGGCAATGATAGCGTACTGGCCAACAGTAAGCGTTGCAGTGCCCCGAGGCTGGCCTCCAGCGGTCGATGCGCGAAGGCAAATCCTGCCAGCTCACGCCAGTCGTCCTCCCCGAGCTGCGTATCGCCGTCGTCTCCGGGGATCTCTATCTGCAGATCAATACGCGGCTGCAACCAGCGCCAATCACGTGCCAGGTGTTTATGGGCGGCATGGCGCAACGCCTCGCCCTGTTCGCTCAGCGGCAGGATGGCCATCGCGGTGTAACAACCACTGCTGGCCTCTGTCTTGCTGCCGATACGAGCCAGTTCAAAACCGCAAGATTGCCAGAAACGCCACAGCGGCTCGGTATAGCCAAAGCTGACCGAGAGATAATCCAGCCCCTGTGCTTGCTGGCGCTGCTGAGCAATGAGATCGCGGGCAATGCCCTGTTGACGCAGTGCGGGTAACACCGCAATGCGGGTGATGCGCCGCGAACGTAGCGTAGGTGCCCACCACTGGCCCCCGTGCGCCGCCAGCGATTGTGCCACCAGGTTGCCACGCGGACGCCGTCGACCGGCCCAGACTTCGTGTGCCAGTTCGGCGCTCAGCCCGCCTTCTTCCACCAGCCACAGGGCGCCGACAACCTCATCGTCTACCTGAGCCAAACCAAAGTGCATGCCCGGCGCATCCATCAACCGCCGTAAGTCCAGTGGTGAAGTACGGTAATGGGCACTGCTCAACAAAGCGTAAAAACGCGCTAACCTTTGCGGATCGGCGCACAGCATGGCTTGCTCAGCCCCGCTGATGCTCACCGGCTTATCCGTTACCGGCCAGGAGGGTTGCTCGTTAAACAGCAGCGCGTTATCTATAATGCGCTCCAGCGCATCGCCCTGCGCCCAACGCATCGGTTGATCTAACCCCAATGGCTGGAACGCGGGCAGTCCGGCGCAGAATTTCAGTAAAAAACCCCGGCCGGTGCCTTCATAACCCTGCACCGTGGTGGTCAGCAAAACGCGCGGGAAATAGCTCACCAACTGCTGCAACAGTGGGCCAGGTATCGCCGCCGCTTCGTCCACCAGCAACCACCCTACGTCACTGACGTCCTGTTCGCGGCAATGGGCCAACAGCGCATCCGGTGCCCAGAATTGCGCACGTCCCTGCGCCCATTCGGCGGCGACTTCGGTGGCGGCGCGGCTCGGTCCGACCAACCAGCAGGTCTGCGAGGTGTTCGCCACCAGCATCCCCGCTACCGTTGACTTGCCGCGCCCGCGTGCGGCGGTCAAAACCCAAATGCCCGACGCCGCGCTCAGTAATTGCGCCAGCAGCCGCTGCTGCTCGGCGGTGGGTTGGCCGTCTGGTGCCTGCCACTGTGGACGCAGCGGCAATGGCGCCAGCGTCAGCGCCTCACCCTGCCGCCAGACGGTGACTTCGCTGTCCGCCGCCAGATGCCGCTGCAGATGATGAATAAAATTTGGGGTGGTGATCGGTTGTGGGCAATCGCTCCAGCGCAGGCTGTCGTCATCCGGTTGCTGAGGCCACTGCTGCCACGGCGGCGTCAGCAACAGCAGCCAACTGCCGGCTCGCAGCGTGCCCGACAGCGCGGCCAGGGCTTCAACGTCCAGCCCTTTCGTCGCATCAAACACCGCGTGCTGGCGCTCTTGCCCCAGCAGCGTCCGCACCGCACCGCTCGCCAAGGCCTGCAGGCCCGGCGATGGGTTTTCCCCTACCCACGGCCAGTCACCCGGCAGGGTACTCGCCAGTTGTAGCGCCTGCTGGCGACACCATTGCGGCTCGCCACTGATCACCAGCAGGCGCCTGATGCCCTGCTGCTGCATAAGTTGTTGCATTGCCAGTAACATAACCGTGGATCCAGACCTGAAAAAAATGCCGGAGTCAGGCTCCGGCATGGCATATTAACGGGATGCGAAGGTATTGCAGGTGTTCGGATCGCCGCTGTCGAAGCCCTGTTTAAACCAGGTGTAGCGCTGCTGCGAAGTACCGTGGGTGAAGCTGTCCGGTACCACCCGTCCCTGCCCTTGCTGCTGCAAACGGTCGTCGCCGATCGCCTGCGCGGCGTTCAATGCCGCCTGCAAGTCGCCCTCTTCCAACATCTGCTGTTTCTCGGCGTATTTGCCCCACACGCCGGCAAAGCAGTCCGCCTGCAGTTCCATTTTCACCGACAGGCGGTTCACTTCCGCCTGGCTGGCACCCTGCTGCATTTGGCGCACTTTCGGCTCGATACCCAGCAGGTTCTGCACATGGTGGCCGACTTCGTGCGCCACTACGTAGGCCTGGGCAAAGTCACCGCCGGCACCCAGCTTGGTTTTCATATCCTGATAGAACGACAGGTCGATATACACCGTTTTGTCACCCGGGCAATAGAACGGCCCCATCGCCGCCTGACCGGTACCGCAACTGGTGCGCGTTACGCCACGATACATCACCAGTTTGGGTGGCTGATAGGTTTTGCCCATACGCTGGAAAACTTCTTTCCAGTTATCTTCGGTAGACGCCAGCACCACCGAGGTAAATTTAGCCAGTTCATCGTCTTTTGGACTGATGCTGGCGCTTTGTTGCTGAGTTTGCGGGCTCACGTCCCCACCGTTCAACAGCGGCGAGAGATCGATGCCGTAATAGCCGGCCACCAACACCACCACCAGAATGGCGATACCGCCTTTGCCGCGAGGAACACGAAAGCCGCCACCGCCGCCACCCAGACCTGAAGACTGCCCGCGACGATCCTCAACATTGTCACTTTCCCGACGCCCTTGCCAACGCATAAATAAACTCCAGATTAGGTTTTTGTCATTGTACGCAATACCCAAAATAATTGGAGTTGCATCAAGGCGGCAAATGAGTGAATCCCGATGAACTTACTCATGTAAGTGATTCGGGTGAACGAGTGCAGCCAACACAGATGCAGCTTCAAGTATGCCGGGTATTATCATTATAAGTGCTGAGCAGCGGAGGAAATGTAGAATTTTTCCGGAAATGCAATCAGAGAGAAATATTGCGGGAAGTTAACGGGGCCGAATGGCTCCGTGAGACTGCTGACAAACAGAGAATGTTTGGCGGCAAGCGCTAAAGGTTTTGAAAATAAATCTGGAAAATCAATTTATTGATTTTCGGCTGATAACACAAAGGGGGAAAAACCACGCTTTTATCCCCCTTTGTCAAAATCTGACGGGGCCGGATGACCCCGTAGAGCACGAAAACGCTTAGTCGAGCTTGACGCCGATGCGACGGGCCACTTCTTCGTAGGCTTCGATCAGGCCACCCAGGCTCTGGCGGAAGCGGTCTTTATCCATCTTGTCCAGGGTATTTTTATCCCACAGGCGGCTGCCGTCCGGCGAGAACTCATCGCCCAGCACCACTTCACCGTTGAACAGGCCGAACTCCAGCTTGAAATCGACCAGGATCAGGCCCGCGTCGTCAAACAGCTTGCTCAGCACGTCGTTTGCCTTGTAGCTCAGCTCGCGCATACGCGCCAGGTGCTCTTTGTTCACCCAGCCGAAGGTTTCACAGTAGGATTCGTTGACCATCGGATCGTGCATGGCATCGTTTTTCAGGAACAGGTCGAACAGCGGCGGGTTCAGTACCAGGCCTTCTTCGATGCCCAGACGCTTCACCAGTGAACCGGCAGCGCGGTTGCGGATCACGCATTCGACCGGCACCATGTCCAGCTTCTTCACCAGCACTTCGTTGTCTGACAGCAGGCGTTCCATTTGTGTCGGGATGCCGGCCTCTTCCAGTTTGCTCATAATGAAATGGTTAAACTTGTTGTTCACCATGCCTTTGCGATCGAACTGCTCAATGCGCTGACCATCCAGTGCTGACGTATCGTTGCGGAACTCCAACACCAGCAAATCAGGGTTTTCGGTGGTGTAGACGGTTTTTGCCTTTCCGCGATACAACTCAGCTAGCTTTTGCATCTTACATACTCCAATAAAGAATTGTTTTAAAAATGCTTTAACACACAGGCGTGATATACCCAAAATAATTGGAGTTACAGCAAGGCGGCAGGTGCGGAACTCCCCGCGAGCTTACTCAAGTAAGTGACAGGGCGAATGCACGTAGCCAACACGGTTGTAGCTTCAAAAATGATGGGTATATTGTGCCAAAACTGCGACGCAAACGATACCGTATTGTTCAAAGAAAAAGGGGCCGTAGCCCCTTTTCAATCAGTTAACGCTGGTTTTACTGAATGCTGCCTGGAAGGCCGCCACCAAGCCGTCGTTTTGCGACTGGGTCAATGGCTTCCCTTTAGGATCGATAAATTGCAGGCTGGTGCGGTTGTTCAAGTCCCCGACCTGCAGTTTGTAATCGCCCTCTTTCAGTTCAGGATCCTTGGCGCCCAACGCATCCCAATCGCTACCGCTCAGGGATTTGTAGGTGACGGCGACGGTGCCCTGCGGACGGCTGCGGTCACCCACTTTCATCCCCAGTTTCTCCAACGCCGCAGGCAGGCGATCCCATACCACGGTGTAAGGGCCGCGCACTACCAGCATCGGCAGGCCGGTGTCATCGGCGCTGCTCTGCACGTCCAGCGCGCCGAAGCGGTTGGCCGTCTGGCTGCTTGCCAGGTTGTCCTGCTTGTCCAGGCCTTCAACGATGGTGTTCATCATCATGCCGTTGTAGCGCTGCACTTCTGACGGGTCGGTAATCTGTTCGGTTTTACCCTGCTGCTGCAGGCCCACGGTTTTCACCGTCAGCGCCTGCTGGTAACCCTGCTGCTGTACGCTGATCTGGTAGCGGCCTTCGTACTGGTTGTCTTCATCCAGACGGTTCCACTTCACCCAGTCGGTGGTCAGCGTCTGACCGGCGTCCTGACGTGAGGCGATTGCGATATTTTTCGTCTGCAGCATGCTGACAACGCGCGACCACAGGTTCTGGTTCTGCGGGTTGTTTTCCAACAGCAGCGTACCGCTGTCGCCGGCATATTGCGCGCGTGAACCGCTCAGCAACGCCAGTGGCTGCACCGGCGGACGAATATCCAGTTGCTTGCCGACGCCGCCTTTCAGCGTGGTGGCCGGAACATCATAATTACCGCTTTGCACCGGCAGGATCATACCGGCTGGTGCGTTCAGTGGCTTGAGCACCGACGCATCGAGGTAAGACTCATCGCCGCTCACCTGGCGTTTGTAACGCTGATCGGTGGTGCAGGCGGCCAGCATCATAACCAGCGAAATACCCACGACTTTTGCTACCGTCGACTTTTGCAATGAATAAACCATCAAATTTCCCTTAGAGTTACAGCAAACCGGCGCTTTTCAACGCGCGTTCCACTACCGGACGGGCAGCGTCGGTCAACGGCGTCATAGGCAGACGCATCGTATCGGTTGCCATCAATCCCAATGCCTTACAGGCCCATTTCACCGGAATTGGGTTTGCTTCTACAAACAAATCCTGATGCAACGGCATCAAGCGCTGATTTAAGCGGCGTGCTTCAGCAAAGTCGCCCTGTGCTGCCAGCGCGCAAAGCTGCGCCATTTCACGCGCCGCCACGTTGGCCGTCACGGAAATCACCCCTTTGCCGCCCAGTTGCATGAAGTCCAGACCGCTGGCGTCATCGCCGCTCAGCAAAATGAAATCTTCATCATCAACCAGCACTTGGATCTGACTTACACGACTTAAGTTCCCTGTTGCCTCTTTAACAGCAACAATATTCTTAATTTTTGCCAAACGCGCAATCACCGGCGGCAGCATGTCACACCCGGTGCGCGAAGGCACGTTATAGAGGATCTGCGGCAGTGCGGTGCTTTCGGCAATCGCCTTGAAGTGCTGGTACAGCCCTTCCTGAGTCGGTTTGTTGTAGTAAGGCGTGACCGTCAGGCAACCCACTACGCCGGTATTTTCAAAGCGCTGGGTCAGCGAAATGGCTTCGGCGGTGGCGTTGGCGCCGGTACCTGCGATCACCGGAATACGGCCTGCGGCCAGTTCCAGCGTCTGCAATACCACGTCAACGTGCTCGTCATGGGCAAGCGTTGCGGACTCGCCGGTAGTCCCTACGGAAACGATGGCCGCAGTTCCACTGGCTACATGATAATCAATCAATTTTTTTAGGCTCGCGCGATCGACAGCACCTGTGTCGTCCATCGGCGTAACCAGTGCAACAATACTTCCCGTAAACATTGGCCGTCCCCTCCACAAACAAGTCACTCATGGTACTTTTGCTGCCTATCCAAAAGCAAGCAAACAACGGCGTTGTAAGCGCTTGGCAGGCGGTTTTTTTTATGTTTACCATGGTAACCCCATTGAGCACGACAGGAAGCTCCATTTTGCCTAAGCCAGATGAACACTATCTCGTGATTACCGCGCTCGGCGCCGATCGCCCCGGAATCGTCAATGCCATCACCCGCCACGTCAGTAGCTGCGGGTGCAATATCGAAGATAGCCGTCTGGCCATGCTGGGTGAAGAGTTCACTTTCATCATGCTGCTTTCCGGCAGTTGGAACGCCATTACCCTGATCGAATCAACCCTGCCGCAAAAAGGCGCGGAGCTGGAGCTGCTGATTGTGATGAAGCGCACCAACTCACACGAAAGGCCACCGATGCCGGCCACGGTGTGGGTACAGGTGGAGGTGAAAGACTCGCCGCACATCATCGAACGCTTTACCGATTTGTTCGACTCCAGCCAGATGAACATTGCCGAGCTGGTATCGCGCACCCAGCCTGCGGAAGGCGACCTGCCGCCGCAGCTGTATATCCAGATCACCGCGCACAGCCCCGGCAATCAGGATGCCTCAAAGATTGAACAAGCCTTTCATCGCCTATGTACAGAATTGAAAGCACAAGGCAGTATTAGCGTTGTGAACTATCCACAGCATGATGAGAAAGATGGAGAGTAGTGATGAGCCCATTGAAAGCCGGTGACACAGCGCCGAAGTTTAGTTTGCCTGACCAGGACGGTGAGGAAATTAATTTGGCCGACTTCCAGGGACAGCGAGTGCTTGTTTATTTTTATCCCAAGGCGATGACGCCGGGCTGTACCGTACAGGCCTGCGGTTTGCGGGATAACATGGATGACTTGAAAAAAGCGGGTGTCGAAGTTCTGGGCATCAGCACGGATAAACCAGAGAAACTGTCGCGTTTTGCCGAGAAAGAGTTGTTAAACTTCACGTTGTTGTCTGATGAGGATCATCAGGTGGCGCAGCAGTTCGGCGTTTGGGGTGAGAAAACCTTCATGGGGAAAACCTATGACGGCATCCACCGCATCAGCTTCCTGATCGACGCCAAAGGCAAGGTTGAAAAAGTGTTTGATGATTTTAAGACCACCAATCATCACGACATCGTTCTGGATTACCTGAAACAATAATCCTCACGAAGCGCAGCGACCTGCTGCGCTTCGTTATCCACGCTTATTCCTGTTCCGTTTCTACCCGCAGTTCGTCCGGCCAGGCATGGATCACCGCCTTCACCAAGGTTGCCAGCGGGATAGCGAAGAACACGCCCCAGAAGCCCCACAGCCCGCCAAAGATAATCACCGACAGAATGATCACCAGCGGATGCAGGTTGACCGCTTCAGAGAACAGAATCGGCACCAGCAGGTTGCCATCCAGCCCCTGCACCACCAGATAGGCGACGATCAGCGTCCAAAAATCGGCGCCACCCCCCCATTGGAACATCGCCACTACCACCACCGGAATGGTCACCAGTACCGCACCGATATAGGGGATCAGCACCGAAAAACCGACCAGCACCGCCAGCAGCAGCGAATAACGCATATCGAGAACCGCGAACACCAGATAGGTCGCCACCCCGACGATCACCATCTCCAGCACCTTGCCGCGAATATAGTTGGTGATCTGCTGGTTCATTTCGATCCACACCTGCCCGGCCAGCCCACGGTTGCGTGGCAGTACCCGGCGCACGGCATTGAGCATCTGTTCCTTGTCCTTCAACAGGAAGAACATCATCATCGGGACCAGAATCAGATAAATCGCCAGCGTCAGCAGGCCCACCAGCGACGCCAACGAGAATTTCACCACCGACTCGCCCATGCCCGACAGGCGTCCACGCAGGTTCTCCGCCATCATGTCGATGATGCCGGCATCCACCAGCGCCGGGTAACGCTTCGGCAGCGTCGCGGCGAAGTTATAGAACTGGTTGAGCATGCCCGGCAGATCGGTCATCAGGTTGATGCCCTGTTGCCAGGCGGTCGGCGCCACCACGAAGACCAGCAGCATCGCGATACCGGCAAACAGGATCATCACCATGCTCGCCGCCCAATTTCGCGAACAGCCGATGCGCTGCAACCGCGCGGTTGGCCACTCCAGCAGATACGCCAGCACGATGGCCACCAGCAGCGGGGTCAGAATACCATGCAGAAAATAGAGAATGAGGAACCCGGCGAGCAGGATCACCAACAGCGCGATGGCTTGCGGATCGGTGAAGCGGCGGCGGTACCACTGTAATAACATCTCCAGCATCAGAGAGGGCTCCTAGAGGTTTGACTGGCAGGCATTGCTGTTCCTGTAATAAGTATTATTGACCCTACGCTGGCCAAGCCAAAAAGAGGAAAGGCTGAAGGCCGGGCATTCAGCGTATGGTTGTACCATGCCGCCCCTTTGCCATCCAGCGATTGTCGGCACAGACCGGGGGAAAGAAAACGATCGATTTACCGCGGGGAAAGTCGCGGCGGTTTAACGGTGAGTCAAACCGCCGCTATGCCATCAGGCCTGAGAAGATCAGAAGTCGTAAGTCAGCGAGGCTTTAAGGGTGCGCGATTGCCCCTGGAAGATATAGGTGCCGTTGCTCTCCACGCTGGACCAATACTTCTCGTTGGTGACGTTATCCACGCCAACGCGCCAAACCAGGGTGTTTTGATCCGCGTTCATGCGCATCCGGTAACGCACACCGAGATCCAGCGTGGTGTAACTGTCGAGTTTCTTGGTGTTCGCCGCATCGGCAAACTGCGAGCCGGTATGGCGAACCCTGGCGGTCGCAGTCAGGCCTTCAACCGGTTGGATGTCATACTCGGCGCCCATCACCATATAGAAATTCGAAACGCCGATAGCATCTTTGCCGTCGTTGGTGCCATTTTTGGTTTTGGTCAGCTCAGGCGACAGCCAGGTGGTGCTGCCGTTAAGGCGCAGCCCGAGCATCGGCTCACCGAACACGTTCAGTTCCACGCCGCGGTTACGTTGCTCGCCATCCAGCGCATAATAATTCTCGCTGTTGAGCATGGCTGAAGGCTTCTTGATTTCAAACAGCGCCAGCGAACCGCCCACGCGCTCGAAATCGACCTTCACCCCCACTTCATTTTGTTTGGAACGGGCAATACCAGTGCTCTGGCCAAAGTTCGTGGCTTCCTTCGGCGCGTTGCTCCCCGGCTGCAGAGCTTCGGTGTGGTTGGCGTAGAGCGACACTTCTTCCCACGGCTTGTAGACCAGACCAAAGGTCGGCATCCAGCGGCTTTGGGTATAACGGGACGAGGCTTCCTCCAGGCCGGTGGCGTTGCTGTAGTTGCGCACCACCACTTTCTGATGGCGCGCCGCTGCGGTAAACAGCACACGATCGCTAAAGAACCCCAAAGTATCGCTGAACAGCCAGCCCTGGGTGCGATTACGGGCGGTGGTTAACGGATCGGAATAGTTGCCGCCAAAGTAAGCGTTATCCGGCACCGCCACATCGTGATTGTCATAAATATTGGTCGTCGGGTTGTTGGCCGACATGCGCCAGGCGGTTTTGTCGCGTTTGATTTGCGCAGAATAACCCAGGTTCACCTTGTGCGAGACATCCCAGGTATTGAATTCGCCGCTGACCCCGGCCATGCCGCTGAACGCATCGATAATGCGGTTGGTGTCCAGACGCCCTACCGTGGCGTCGCCGTTGGCATTGATCAGCTTGGGTGCGCTGTAGAGCCCGGTTTCATGAGCATGCTGCGCGCCCAACCCGGTATAAATTTTCCAGCGTTGAGTGAGGTCGTATTCCGCCTTCACCATACCGAATTCGTTTTCGATATCGCTGTAGCCCCATTTCTGGCTGTAGTTTTTGGTCGGATCCGGCACGGCTGGAATAAAGTCGACGCCGCTGATGTTGACCCCCATGGTTCCACCGTGGAAGGTCTTCTTCTGGTAGCCAAAATCCAGCGAAGTGCGGAAGCGATCGCCACGGTAATCCAGTCCCACCGAGGCCAGCGTGGTACGGCGTTTGTCGTCGTTGACGGCAGCTTCACCTTCGCGGTGTACCAGGTTCACCCGCGCGCCAAACTGGTTGTCGTCACCGAAGCGACGGCCTACATCCAGCTTGCCGCCGACCTGAGAGTCAGAGGTGTAATCGATGCCCACCTGCGTGGTAGGCGTCTCTTCCGCACGTTTGGGTTCGAGGTTAATCATACCGCCCACCCCACTGGTGGCTACGCCGTTCAGCAAGGCGTTAGCGCCTTTGAACACCTCCACGCGCTCCAGCATTTGGGTATCCATAACCTGACGCGGCACCACGCCCGACAGGCCGCCCATGGTCATGTCCTCACCATCCAACTGGAAGCCGCGAATGCGGTAGGTTTCGGCGAAGTTGCCGTAGCCCTGCACCGCCTGAACGCCTGCGTCATTGCTGATGACATCGGCAATGGTTTTCGCCTGTTGATCCTGCACCAGCTTCGCGGTGTAGCCGACCACGTTAAAAGGTACGTCCATGGCTTTTTGTTCGCCCAGCATCCCCAGACGTCCGCCATGCGCGATTTGTCCATCGAGATAAGCGGGAACCAGATCTTCGCCGCCGGCTTTAAAATCGCTCTCTTTGGTGGCCTGAACCACCAGGGTTTCTTCCTGATTTTTTTTGCTGCTTTCTGCCGGAGCGGCCAGCGCGCCCTGGCTTACCGCACCGATGGCCAGCGCCAATAACGTCAGGCGTTGCGGAAATGATGTTGAACTGGTGTTGTGCATAATTCACTCATGTATGAGGAGAAGTGGAACAAAATGGCCCGTTACCGGGCCGATAGAGCTTATTTATTTAAATCAATGCGAACGACGCTGTCCGGCCCCTGAGTAGAGTGATCCTTATTAAAGGGTTGCTTGACGGTGACAAACAGCACCTGGCCGTCTGGGGAAAGCTGCAGGCTGTTTGGATTTGGCGTTACCGCCCAGCTCTGTTTCACGGCATAGGTCGTGGCATTGAGGCTCAGCACCTTGCCGGACTCACGCTGCGAGAGGTAGATTTCATTGCGTTTGGCATTGAACAGCACCGCCAGAGAGTCGCCGACATCCAGCTGCTTGAGCAGTTTTCCACTATGAATATCCAGCACCAGCGTGGTTTTGGCTTTGGAATTGTCGGTCACAAACAGGCGCCCGGTTTCGCTGTCTTCCGCCAGGTTAAGCAGCAGCGCCGGCTTCTCGCCCAGTGGCTTCCAGCGTTTTTCGATTCGGTTGTTTTTCGGGTTGATGACCAGAATTTCACCGCTGCCGTTCGCGGCGTACAAACGCTGGGTTTGTTCCGAGTAATGCAGGCCGGTCATCCATTTGCCGGTGTTTTTGATCCGCGCTTTTAATTTCAGCGTGTTGGCGTCCACCACCCAAATCAACGCCGGGTCAGCCACCGCGCCTACGTACAGCGTATCTTTGTGCAGCAGAATTTGACGCGCGCCATACGGCAGCCCTTTCTCGTTGCGTTCGCTAAACAGCAAGCGGCCTTTCACTTTGCCGTCGGCGGTATTGATCGCGGTGATGCCGCCGTCCAGGGAGTTAGTGACATAAAGGGTTTTGCCATTCGGGGAGATCTGCATGGCGAAGTTTTTCAGATCGGTGTGGGTTGCGCCGAGCGTTTTCAGCGTTTTCGCATCCAGCTTATAAACCACCCCGCCCTGCACATCTTTAAAGCCTTCGGAACTGGCCACGTACAAGGCATCGCCCGCCGGCGTCAGCGCCATCTCATACAGGCCATCCGCCAGATCGCGTCTAACCACGTTGTCGGCAGATTGAGCCGCCGCAGCGACAGGTTGGGCAATCGGAGAAGCGGCGTGTTGCTTAGGGGCGACGCAACCGCTCAGCGCCAGGGTCATCACCACGGCGAGCGCAGAAACTTTCATCTTCATCAGGAAATCCTTGGCCATATAAACTGATTGAGTGGAGGCTCTTGCGGATTATTTTTGGCTTTCTCAACAGGAGAAATGAGCTCCACCGTACGTCTCAATGTTTCCTTGTGAATGGGGGTTCACTTTATCGCAGGCGGCTGGATCGCCTTAGCTGCGAATGACAAAGAGAATAATAATCATACTCATTACTTTTTTGGCGAGCAAATGTAATTGGTCATCTTGAACAGGGGAAAACGTCGTGCTGCGAATGCCCTCCGCCGCTCACAGAATTATCTCGCGACATTGGCAAACGCGGCGGGAAGTGGTCATGCTGTAAGGCCATCTCATCCTCATGTCTGACCAAGGAGAATTTATGTCAGTTTCAGCCCGTAACCAGTTATCCGGCATCGTGTCTGCCGTCGCTAAAGGCGCCGTAAATGACGAGGTGGAAATCACTTTGCCGGGCGGCGAGAAGTTAGTCGCTATTGTGACGGTACAAAGCCAGCAGTCGCTTGGCCTGGTCGCCGGTAAGGAAGCGGTGGCGCTGATTAAGGCCCCCTGGGTTATTTTGGCTTCGGAAGACTGCGGACTGCGTTTCTCCGCCCGCAATCAATTCGCCGGGGAAGTCAGTGCAGTGGAGCAAGGGGCGGTGAACAGCACCGTGCACATTAAAACGGATGCCGGTTTCAAACTGACCTCGGTGATCACCAATGAAAGCCTGCAGGAGATGGCGTTAAAGAACGGGGCCCGTGTCATCGCTCTGGTCAAAGCCTCCTCCGTGCTGCTTGCCGTCAGGGCGTAGTTTCCAGGCCCTTTCAAGCCCGCATCGGCGGGCTTTTTAGTGAGGCAACTGCCTGAGACATTACTTTATCCCCTGCTCGACAAGCAGCCCGACGGCGATCAACACCATGGCCGCGCCGGAAAAACGGCTGACAACCCGTGCAGCCTGCGGGCGCGTCTGCAGTACCGACTGCGAGCCATACCCCACGATCAAATAAACCACCCCGCAGCTGATCAGATGCAACAAGCCAAGCGCGAGAATTTGGTTGGGGATCGACCAACTGGCACCCGCATCGGTGAACTGAGGCAGTAAAGCCAAAAATAGCAGGAATACCTTGGGGTTCAGGCCGCTGACGCAAATGCCCTTGCCGGCCCAACGCAGCCAGGAGCCAGACGCCTGCGCATCGCCGGCGCTCGGCGTCGGGGGATGGCGCAGCATGTTGATGCCAATCCACAACAGGTAGCCGGCCCCCAGCAGGGTGAGCGCCGTGAGGGCCATAGGACTACCTGTCACCAAAGCGCCCACGCCTGCCGCCACGATCGCTATAGCGATAAGGTGCCCACACAGCAACCCTACTACCGCAGGCACCACCACCCGCCCACGGATGCCGGCCGAGATGATGTACGCCCAGTCCAACCCCGGCGTAATAACGAACAGAATCGAAACGGCCCAGAAAGCCGCAAAAATGGCGAGCGTCATAAATATCGCCCCCGCCACCGACACCCAGCAGTCTGGCTTATCCATTTCATCACTTCGCGTTCCTCCGCTGGACAGCGTTAACAGGCCAAAAGCCATTTATGTCCAAAGTTGTTCAATTATTGAAAAGAATATCCCCAAGTTGTTAGAATGTGGTTTCAATTATTTGCTTATAAATCGCAAATTGAGGGAAATTTTTCCAAATGGACAAGATTGACCGCAAAATCCTTGCTGAACTTCAGTTTGATGGGCGTCTTTCTGTTACCGACCTGGCTGACCGAATTGGGCTGAGCGTTTCCCCCTGCCACCGCAGGGTGCGAGCGTTGGAACAATCTGGCGTGATCAGAGGCTATCGTGCTCACCTCGATCCCGGCAGTCTGGGCTTTAACTTTTCCGCGCTGGTTTTCGTCACCATGCGGGAAGGGGATCGCCAGGCTGTTGAAGCCTTCGAAAACGCCATGGTGGATATTCCCCAGGTTATCCAGGCGCAGCGATTGTTCGGCGATCCCGACTACCTGTTGCATGTCATCGCCCGCGATTTACCGGCTTTTCAGCGGCTTTACGACGAACAGCTTTCCGCCCTGCCCGGCGTTCAACGCCTGACCTCCACGCTGGTGATGAAAAGCGTGGTGCAGGACCGGCCCTTTCTGCCGTTGTAGATCACAATCAAATCCAGAAGGATACAGTTATGAACAGTGGTTTCGAGGACTCAAAGGCCTTGTACATCGGCATATGCACGGTGGTAGGCGATGCCTTTCTGGCGTTGGCCAATGAAGAGCATGAAACGCAAAAAGCGGACGTAATTAATGAGCTTAAAACGGCGATCACCCGCGAAGGTCGTGATGTCAATTTGGATGAAGCGCGCGAATTGGCGATTGAGTGGCTGGAGCGATAAGTAGCGCCGATTACCTTGCTTTTACGGGTGTTACCAGGTCATTACCGCACTCTGGGCTGCCGTTCTGGTGAAAAAAATGGGAGCGTCTCCGCTCCCATAGGGTATTCAGGGCACAATCACGTAGTCGGGATTGGCAACGGCGAACAACGCCTGCCGATCCGCTGCCGGTGGATAAATCCACTGCGTATTGATTTCCTGTTTGATCTTTTTGCCCTCTTCACGCGTAAAGCGCACCTGACGATCCCAACCTTCGGTGTAGAGCGCGCCCCAGGCTCCAAGATCAAGACAGGTCACATACTTTGGCTGGCTGTAAGGGTGCAGCGGCAAACCTACCAGTTCCGCTGCGGCATTATGGCCCGCTACACGGCCCAGACTCATCGCATGCTGGCAGGTCATCAGGTTGTTATTGCCCAGCTCGTCGGTCGCTGCCTTGACCGTGTCCCCGCTAACAAACACGCCGTCCGCCGCAGGCGCGTGCAGGAAGGCATCACCGACAATACGTCCGGCACTGTCGCGCTCACCCGGGATTTGCTCAACTAATGGATGCGCCCGTACCCCGGCGGCCAGAATCACCGTATCGGTGGCGATGCGCTCACCGCTAGACAAGGTCACACTGCCTGCGTCAATAGCCGTAACGCGAACCCCGGCTCGAGACTCAACGCCACATTCTTCCAGTGCCTGGCGGATCACCACGGCAGGTTCAGCCCCCATGCCGGCGCCAACCTCGGCCGCCGTATCGACAATCACCACGCGAATATCGGCCTGGTTGCCCAAAATGGCACGTAAGCGCATCGGCATTTCAGCAGCACTTTCCAGCCCGGTAAGCCCACCACCGACCACCACCACGGTATTGCGTGCCGGGGTCTCAGGTTGAGTCACCAACGCTTTTAAATGGGCATCCAGCCGTTGCGCGCTTTGCAGCGTATCAACATTAAAACCATGCTCGGCAAAACCGGCGACCGCAGGCACGAACAGTTTGCTGCCGGTTGCCAGTACCAGCCGGTCATACGCCAACTGAAGTTTTTTCCCTTCGGCGCTCTCCACCACCAGCGTCTTGTTTTCGCCATCTATCTGCTCAACCAGACCGGCCAAATGACGAACGCCAATCGCAGCGAGCTGTGCCGAAATGTCCGGGCTCATATTTTCCAGTACGGCTTCGTACAATCTAGGGCGGATGGTGACGTTCGGGGTCGGCGAAACCATCGTCACTTCAACGCTCTGTTCCTTACCGGCAAGCGCTACGGCTCGCATGGCGGAGACAGCGGCCCAAAACCCGGCAAAACCAGAACCGGCGATCACTATTTTCTGCGTCATGGAATGACTCCTTCAAATACCTGTTGTCGAGCGCCTGACGTATTTTTCAGGCGAGTTTTACCGCTGCCCCCCAGAAAAAGGGTGCAGAAGGGTGACCGCCTGTGGCACACAGGCGGGTAAAAAGCATCAGAAAAATGACGGGGGCGTTATTGCGGTTTGGCGCGAGGGGGCTTGCCGCTGCGAGTCGTACGCTCGCTCAGGCGTTCATCAAGCCAGATATTGACCTCGCCAAAGAACCCTTCCGGCGCCTTGCGCCCAAAACGAGAGGCGACAGTGCCCAGTGTTTGTAGCGCCAGCGCATCGCGCATGGCCTTTTCGGCCTGCAGCATCACTGCATGGATCGCACACTTGCCTGATATGGCCCAGTCAGGCGGGTTATCATCGAATACCGCGCAGCGACCGCGGACTTCCTGACAATCGAACAACGGCTTGTGTCCTTCAATGGCATCGATAATCTCCAGGAAAGTGATCTCCTCTGCCGGACGGGCCAACCGATACCCACCGCGCACGCCTTCGCTGGCGGCGACGATCCCCGCCTTCTCCAGCTTGGGGAAAATCTTGGCCAGGAAACTGGGTGAAATTCCCTGCAGTTCCGCGAGATCGCGACTGCTTAACGCGCGTTGATCCTCGCCGACCAACCAAAGCAAGCAGTGGATGCCGTATTCAACGCTGGTAGTGATGTAAGCCATATTGGGTTTGCGCTGCACTCTTGAATTCAATAACGCAGACTATATTAGTCCACGTTTATTCTGTCAATTAAAACACGGACAAACTTTGTCTTTGTTTTTATGGGTGGCGAAAAAGCGGCATCGACGAGGCCCAAGGACGTTGATCATCAAGGGAAGATTCAGAAATGAAAAATCAAACAATTCTGTCTGATTATTGCCGAACAGAAGTTTCCTTGTCGTCTTCGGCTGACTATGATGTTATCTGCCGACAGGGCGCCGCAATGCGTGCATTTTTGTGAGCCAACACGCTTTCGCACTGATTGTTTTGGCGAGTCCGGCAAGGAAGAAGAACTCTTGTGTGATGCTGACGTCTTAGAGATGACTATTTAAGGGAAAGGCCTGACTATGACCACCCGGTTGACCAAAACAGCGATTGCAGTACTGTTGCTCGGCACACTCAACGCCACGGCACTGGCGCCGGTGCAGGCGGAAACCCAGGATCAACTGCCGGATATGGGCACCTCTGCGGGTGGCACCCTGAGTATTGGCCAGGAAATGGCGATGGGTGATTTTTACGTGCGTCAGCTTCGCGCCAGCGCGCCCCTGATCAACGATCCCCTACTCACACAATATATTAACCAATTGGGTAACCGGTTGGTGGCGAGCGCCTATTCGGTACGCACGCCGTTTCATTTTTATCTGGTGCGCAACGACGAGATCAACGCCTTCGCCTTCTTTGGCGGTAACGTGGTGTTGCACTCAGCCCTGTTCCGCGAAACCGACAACGAAAGCCAACTCGCCTCGGTACTGGCGCACGAAATCTCGCACGTGACTCAACGCCACCTGGCGCGAGCGATGGAAGACCAGCAACGCAACGCCCCGCTGACCTGGGTAGGCGCCCTTGGCTCCATCCTGCTGGCGATGGCCAACCCAACCATGGGGATGGCGGCGTTGAGCGGCACTCTGGCCGGTACCCAGCAAGGCATGATCAGTTTTACCCAATCGAACGAACAGGAAGCCGATCGTATTGGCATTCAGGTGCTGCAACGCGCCGGGTTCGATCCTGAAGCCATGCCCGACTTTTTGCAAAAGCTGTCCGATCAGTCACGCTACGCCTCCAAACCGCCGGAAATGCTGTTGACCCACCCCCTGCCCGACAGCCGCCTGTCCGATGCGCGCAACCGCGCCAACCAGATGCCCAAGCACCTGGTGCAATCGACGCAGGATTATCTGATGGCCAAGGTGCGTTCGCTTGGTATGTACAGCTCAGAGGGGTACGGCCTGCGTGAAGAGCTGCTCGATACTTACAGCAAAGGTAACGTACGCGAGCAGGCGGCAGCCAAATATGGCCGTGCCATTTTGTTCTACGAGGCCAAAAAGTATGACGATGCCCGTAACATCATTCAGCCACTGCTGACGCAAGATCCGAAAAACGTCTGGCTGATCGATCTGATGACCGATATCGACCTCGGTCAGAAACGTGCACCGCAGGCGATTGCCCGTCTGCAGGCCGCCAATGCCGCTCAAAGCAACAACCCGGTGCTGCAACTCAACCTGGCCAACGCCTACGTGGAAGGTAACCAACCGGCGCAGGCGTCAAAAATTCTCAACCGTTACACCTTCGCCCATCCGGACGATCCCAACGCCTGGGATCTGCTGGCGCAGGCCAGCGCCGCACAGGGGCTACGCGATGAAGAGCTTTCCGCCCGTGCCGAAAGCCTGGCCCTGACCGGCCGTCTCGATCAGGCTATTGGCTTGCTCAGCAATGCCAGTTCACTGCAAAAACTCGGCAGCCTGAAACAGGCGCGTTATGATGCTCGCATCGACCAACTGCGCCAGTTGCAACAGCGTTTCCGCCAGTACCAGCGCAGCTGATTTTCATAAAGGATGAAGTTAAATGAAAAACGTCACTATTTACCACAACCCACGCTGCTCCAAGAGCCGTGAAACCCTGGCGCTGTTGGAACAGCATGGCGTGACGCCCGACGTGGTGCTGTATCTGGAAACGCCGCCGTCGGTAGACCAACTGAAGAAACTGCTGAAAGAACTGGGTTTCAGTTCCGCACGCGAGTTAATGCGCAAAAAAGAAGATCTGTACAAGGCATTGAAGCTGGCGGATGAAAGCCTGAGCGAAGCCCAACTGTTGCAGGCGATGGTAGACAATCCAAAGCTGATTGAGCGTCCCATCGTGGTCAAAGGCACCCAGGCACGCATCGGTCGGCCACCGGAACAGGTGCTGGAGATTTTGTAAGTCTCCCGGCACTTTATTGAGCAACATTATGATAATAGCCCTTACCTGGGCTATTTTTAATTGATTGTTATATAAATACTTTTCATCATCCCCCTGAGTCCTGACTGATATTATCCCCCCGGTGTGTTGTATTAACTCACAGCCAGCGTTGACATATGTCAACAGCTAAAATATCCTCAATAAAGACGGCAGGCAGGTGATGAAAAACCATCCTAATAAACATATTCAGGCTGCGTTAGCCTATGCCATTTCGCAGGGTTGGTTATTTCGCGCCAGTAATGGACATGCGTTCGGCCGCCTCCAGTGCGCTCTTCCTCAGCACAGGGAGCATATGATGAGTATCTGGTCTACGCCGAAGAACCCAGAACAACATGCCAAACAGATACGCCGTAAAGTCGATGAATGTCTGGCTCTTTCCCAGAAAGGATAAAGGAGGTCCATCATGGCGCTCTATAATTTCTCGTTAACACTCTCCGGCGTGACGTCGCAAACTCCGGGTTTGGAAGATGCTCTCTACGCCAGTGGTTGCGATGACGGGTTGATTTGTTTCTATGGCAAAGCGGTTTACGTGGAGTTCGATAGAGAAAGCGATAGCTTCGCCAACGCCATTCTTGGGGCCATCAAAAATATCGAATCCGCCGGTCTGGACGCGCAGGTAATGGCAGTCGATTCTCATCTGGTAGGATTAAGTGATATCGCAGCACTCACCGGCATGTCTCGGCAAGCTATCGCGATGCTAAAGGACGGTACTCGCGGCTCTGGAGACTTCCCTTCTCCCATTCAAAGGCTTAAGGGGTCATCCCCTTTGTGGCGTTGGCATAGCGTTGCGGCCTGGTTGGCAAGCAAGGGGAAAATTGGCCAGGCACTGGCCGAGAATGCGCAGTATCTGGAAAATATCAATTTAGCGTTGCAGCTCCGGGCCAGCAATCAACGCAGCCAGATCGATAGCTACGTAACCCTGCTGGAGCACGGCGAGAATTGAGCCTGGCGAGCCAGAATTATAACCCGAGGATCTCTTTCACAAACGGGATAGTCAGCTTGCGTTGGGCGGTGATCGAGGCGTGATCGAGTTGATCCAAGGTCATAAACAAGGTGCGCATTTCGCGATCCAGCCGCTTCAACAGGAAGCGGCCGACGTCTTCCGGCAGCTCAAAGCCGCGCAGTTTGCCACGCAGTTGCAGGGCCAGCAGTTTTTCTTCATCTGACAGCGGCTGTAACTTGTAGATTTGCCCCCAGTCCAGGCGAGAAGCGAGGTCGGGTAGATGAAGGTTCAATTGACGTGGCGGACGATCGCCGGTAATGAACAGGCGCGTGCGGCCAGTTTCCAGAATGCGGTTGTAGAGATTAAAGATCGCCATTTCCCACTCTTCGTCACCGGCAATGCATTCGATATTGTCGATGCACACCAGCGCCAGCTGCTCCATCCCGTCCAAGACTTCCGGCACGAAATAGGCTCGCTTATCCAGCGGCACATAGCCCACGGCTTCACCGCGCTGCGAAAGCTCCGCACAGGCCGCATGCAACAGGTGACTGCGCCCACCGCCCTCGCGTGACCAGAAATAGATATAGCTGCCATGTTCCTGACGAACGGCGGACTGGATCGCGCTCAATAGGGATGGGTTCTCCCCCGGATAAAAACTGGCGAAAGTCTCATCATCGGGAAGATAAAGTGGCAGTGAAAGCTGTGCCGGCGTATTCAGAAAAGCACCTCAACCAAAACTGGCAGGAAAACGCGGTAAGTCTACCACAGAAAACGGGCTCTGTTGAACCGGCAGGATTTTATGGCGTAATAGTGAACAACGCTCGGCAGCAAGATTAAATTGCCAACGACTTTCACCGGTGAAATTTGTATTTTATCCAAGAGTTATCCTAGTATAGAGGGGCGAAACGCAATCTCCTTAAACAAGGTTTCTACAAGGATATAGACAATGAAAGTATGGAATAAAGTGCTTTTGGCCTCAATCATTGGGCTATTGCTTGCCGGCTGTGATGACTCATCCAAAGTCGACGCCAATCTTGAAAAAGCCAAAGACAGCGCTGAGCAAATGAAAGATGCCGCACAGAAAAAAGCGGACGATCTGACCGATAAAGCCGCCGCAGTGGCCAAGGACATCAAGAAAGAGGCCACCACTCAGGCCGACCAATTGAAAGACAAGGCTTCGGCAATCAAAGACGATGCCGCCAAGCAGGCTGATGCCATCACCAATGATGCGAAAGCCAAGGCTGACGCCATCAAAGAAGATGCCAGCAAGCAAAGCCAGCAGTTGGTCGATCAGGCTAAAACCATTAAGAACGATGCCATTAATGGTGCCAATGATTTGACCGAGCAAGCCAAAGCGAAAACCGAAGCGATTAAAAACAGCGCAGAAAATAAAGCGGAAGAATTAAAAAGTGATGCCGACGCAGCAGGGAAAGAAAATACCCCGCCGGCCGCACAACAATAATACTTAGCAATAAAGAAAGGAGCAGTAAATGGGGATTATTTCCTGGATTATCTTCGGTCTGATCGCCGGTATTTTAGCCAAGTGGATTATGCCAGGCAAAGACGGCGGCGGTTTTATTCTGACCGTTGTCCTGGGTATCGTCGGTGCCGTGGTTGGGGGCTATATCAGCACCTTCTTTGGCTACGGCAGAGTTGACGGTTTCAACTTCGGCAGCTTCGTGGTGGCGGTGATTGGTGCCATCGTGGTGCTGTTTGTATACCGTAAAATCCGCAGTTAATTTATTGCGCATCAACAAAACGGGCAGCCCATTGGCTGCCCGTGAGACGGCTGACAAACATATAATGTTTGGCGGCAGGCGCTAAAGGTTTTGAAAATAAATCAGGAAAATCAATTCATTGATTTTCGGCTGATAACACAAAGGGGGAAAAACCACGCTTTTATCCCCTTTGTCAATAATCTGACGGGCAGCCCATTGGCTGCCCGTTTTCCTTACTACTTCTGTTCGGCCGACTCGTCCGGCGCTTCGATCACTTCCTCTTCCTTGCGGTACAGGCTGATGACCTTAAACAGCAGGCTGAGGCCGATGCCGACGATAGTCGCCAGCGCCATGCCTTTCAATTCGGCAGCACCGATGTGCACCTTGGCCCCGCTGACGCCGATAATCAGGATCACCGAGGTCAGGATCAGGTTTTGCGCCTTGTTGTAATCCACTTTGGATTCAATCAGCACACGAATACCTGACGCGCCGATCACCCCATACAGCAGCAAAGAGACCCCGCCCATCACCGGCACCGGTACCGCCTGGATAGCCGCCGCCAGTTTACCGACGCAGGACAGCAGAATGGCCAGAACCGCCGCGCCGCCGATCACCCAGGTGCTGTATACCTTGGTGATAGCCATCACGCCGATATTCTCACCGTAGGTGGTATTTGGTGTGGAACCGAAGAAGCCTGAAATCACTGTCGATATGCCATTAGCGAACATTGAACGGTGCAGGCCAGGGTCACGGAGCAGGTCTTTTTTGACGATATTCGCAGTCACCACCAAGTGGCCGACGTGCTCGGCGATCACCACCAGCGCCGCCGGCAGGATGGTGAAGATGGCGAACCATTCAAAACGCGGGGTGTAGAACGTCGGCAGCGCGAACCAGTGCGCCTCGCGGATCGGGGTCAGATCCACCACGCCCATAAAGAACGACAGCGCATACCCTACCAGCACACCGATCAGGATCGGGATAATCGCCAGAAAACCGCGGAACAGCACGGAACCCAGGATGGTCACGCCCAGCGTCACCAGCGAGATAGTGATGGTAGTGGTGTCTGCGCTGACGCCGTCAGCCGGCAACAAGCCCGCCATGTTCGCCGCCACACCGGCCAATTCCAGGCCGATGACCGCCACAATCGCCCCCATCGCCGCTGGAGGAAAAATGACGTCCAGCCAGCCGGTACCGGCTTTTTTTACCAGCAACGCGACCAGGCAAAACAGCACCCCGCACATGATAAAACCGCCCAACGCCACTTCATAACCCAACGGCAACAGCAGCAGCACCGGGGAAATAAACGCAAAGCTGGAGCCGAGATAGGCCGGGATCTTGCCCTTGCAGATAAACAGGTACAGCAAGGTTCCGACGCCGTTAAACAGCAACACCGTCGCCGGGTTAATCTTGAACAAAATAGGCACCAGCACGGTCGCGCCAAACATGGCGAACAGGTGTTGGAAGCTGAGCGGAATAGTCTGGAGTAGCGGCGGGCGTTCGCTTACGCCTATCACGCGACGGGTCATGGATGTTTTTCCTCTGGGTCGTTATCAGTTGTGTAAGCCTAATGATATATGCTCAATGGATTTCAAGTTACAGCTAGGCGGCAAGGGCGTTAATCCCCAGGAGCTTATTTATAATAAGTGACTGGGGTTAGCGCCCGCAGACAACAACGCTGTAGCTTGAAAGACGACGAGCATTAAAAAGCCGACTCATCAGTCGGCTTTATTTTTGTTTATTTGGTACCAAATATCTTGTCGCCCGCATCACCCAGGCCCGGTACGATGTAGCCCTTCTCGTTCAGGCATTGATCGATGGAGGCCGTATACAGCTCGACGTCCGGGTGCGCTTTCTCCAGCGCGGCGATCCCTTCCGGCGCGGCAACCAGCACCAGCACCTTGATGCTGTTGCAGCCGGCTTTCTTCAGCAGATCGATAGTGGCGATCATCGAGCCGCCGGTAGCCAGCATAGGGTCGACAACCAGTGCCAAACGCTCTTCGATGTTGGACACCAGCTTTTGGAAATACGGCACCGGCTCCAGAGTTTCTTCGTCACGGTAAACGCCAACCACGCTGATACGTGCGCTCGGTACGTTTTCCAATACCCCTTCCATCATGCCCAGACCGGCACGCAGAATAGGCACAACGGTAATTTTTTTCCCTTTAATCTGGTCTATTTCAACCGGGCCGCACCAGCCATCGATGGTGACTTTCTCTGTTTCCAGATCGGCGGTCGCTTCATAGGTCAGCAAACTACCCACTTCTGAGGCCAGCTCACGGAAGCGTTTGGTGCTGATATCATTTTCACGCATCAGGCCAAGCTTGTGTTTCACCAGCGGGTGTTTCACCTCAACGATCTTCATCATTTTTCTCCTATTAAGGTGGTTTACGGCCAAAAAAATCGCCGGATTATACCTCCTTTTGCCGACTGCGCCACCCACAATAGCCCGATCGGGATCAACAAAAGTTTGAATAACAGTATAGATGACGAAAAAGCGGAGCTGGTTCACAAGCCACTCGCAAACGTTTGCCTGCGCTGTTAGAATTGCCGCGCCTTATTCCGGAATCAATGCCGGAAGCACAGTATTCAAACCGCAAACCGTCGTGGGGATCGCGCAGTGACCGACAAAACCTCTCTCAGCTATAAAGACGCAGGTGTCGATATCGATGCTGGCAATGCATTGGTAGACCGCATCAAAGGTGTAGTAAAACAGACCCGCCGCCCGGAAGTGATGGGTGGTCTGGGCGGTTTTGGCGCCCTGTGTGCGTTGCCGCAGAAATACCGCGAGCCGATACTGGTTTCCGGTACCGACGGCGTAGGCACCAAGCTGCGTCTGGCGATGGACCTGAAACGACACGACACCATCGGCATCGATCTGGTCGCAATGTGTGTGAACGACCTGGTGGTTCAGGGCGCTGAGCCGCTGTTCTTCCTGGATTACTTTGCCACCGGCAAACTGGACGTGGACACCGCGGCCAGCGTGATCACCGGCATCGCCGAAGGCTGTAAGCAGTCTGGCTGTGCTCTGGTGGGCGGTGAAACCGCTGAAATGCCGGGCATGTACCACGGCGAAGACTACGACGTGGCCGGCTTTTGCGTCGGCGTGGTCGAAAAGTCCGAGATTATCGACGGCAGCAAGGTGCAGTCCGGCGACGCACTGATCGCCCTGGGCGCTTCCGGCCCGCACTCCAACGGCTACTCGCTGGTACGCAAAATTCTGGAAGTCAGCAACACCGACCCGACCACTACCTTACTTTCAGGCAAACCGCTGGCGGACCACCTGCTGGCGCCGACCAAAATTTACGTGAAATCGGTGCTGGAGCTGATCGAGAAAATCGACGTGCACGCTATCGCCCACCTGACCGGTGGCGGCTTCTGGGAAAACATCCCGCGCGTGCTGCCGGAAGGCATGCAGGCCGTGATCGAAGAATCCAGCTGGCAATGGCCGGCCGTCTTCAACTGGCTGCAGCAAAACGGCAACGTCAGCCGTCACGAAATGTACCGCACCTTTAACTGTGGCGTGGGCATGGTGATCGCGCTGCCGGAAGAAGCCGTGGGATCCGCCATCGCATTGTTGACCGCAGCCGGTGAAAAAGCGTGGAAGATCGGTAAACTGACCGCTTCTTCTGACGAACAACAAGTGGTCATCAACGGATGAAAAAGATCGTGGTGTTGGTCTCCGGCCAGGGGAGTAATCTCCAGGCGCTGATTGACGCCTGCCAGCAGGGCAGAATTGCCGGCGAGATTGTGGCGGTGTTCAGCAACAGGGCGCAGGCTTACGGTTTGCAGCGTGCAGAAGCGGCAGGTATTGCCGCTCATGCACTGGACGCCAAGGCCTTTGCCGACCGGGCCGCGTTTGACGTCGCCCTGGCGGATGCCATCGACCAATACCAACCGGATCTGGTGGTGCTGGCCGGTTACATGCGCATTCTCAGCCCGCAGTTCGTGCAGCGCTATGCCGGACGCATGCTGAATATCCACCCTTCCCTGCTGCCCAAATACCCTGGGCTGCATACTCACCGTCAGGCCATCGACAACGGCGACAGCGAACACGGCACTTCGGTGCACTTCGTGACCGAACAGCTCGACGGCGGCCCGGTGATCCTGCAGGCCAAGGTGCCAATCTTCCCCGGTGACGAGGAAGACGAGGTGGTTGAACGGGTACAGTCTCAGGAACATACCCTTTACCCGCTGGTGGTGAACTGGTTTGTCGAAGGCCGCCTGGCGATGCGCGATAACGCCGCCTGGCTGGATGGCGAGCGCCTGCCCGAACAAGGGCATGCGGCAGACTAAAAAGCCAATCTTAACCCCTTCTAAACGGTGCCGCTCACGGCGCCGTTTTTTTTTCGCCGCAACCCATCGCCGACGTTATACTTGCCCACAGTGGCAACCGCCCCTATCAATAACGACATTGAGGAACCCCCATGTCCAGCACTACCAACGTCAGGCTACGCCCACTGGAACGGGATGATTTGACGTTTGTCCATCAGATGGACAACAACGCCAGCGTGATGCGCTACTGGTTTGAAGAACCCTATGAAGCCTTCGTAGAACTTTCCGATCTCTACGACAAACATATCCACGACCAGAGCGAACGCCGCTTTATCATCGAACACCAGGGTGCCAAGGTCGGGCTGGTGGAACTGGTGGAGATCGACCATATCCACCGCCGCGCGGAATTTCAGATCATCATCGACCCGACGCATCAGGGCAAAGGCTACGCCACTATCGCCGCCAAGCTGGCGATGGACTACGGTTTCTCGGTACTGAACCTGTACAAGCTGTACCTGATCGTCGATAAAGAAAACCCGAAGGCAATCCACATCTACAGCAAATTGGGCTTTGAAGTCGAAGGCGAGCTGATTGACGAATTCTTCGTTAACGGTGAATACCGTACCGTGCTGCGCATGTGCATCTTCCAGCCGCAGTACATGGCGAAATTCAAAACCGCCGCCAGCGATCAACCTTTGGTTAAGTGACAATAAAAAACCCGCGAGAGCGGGTTTTTACTATCATGATATTCGGGCTTATCCCAACGGCAGAATAAGACAGCTGCGACATCAACCATAGCGCCCGGTAATATAATCCTCGGTGCGGCGCTGGCGCGGTGAAGTAAAGATGTCGTCGGTGTCGTTGTATTCCACCAATCGGCCTTGGTGAATAAACGCCGTGTAATCCGAGACGCGTGCCGCCTGCTGCATGTTGTGCGTCACCAGCACCACGCTATACTGCTGCTTCAGCGCGGAAATCAGCTCTTCAATGGTCAATGTGGAGATCGGATCCAACGCCGAGGTCGGCTCATCCAGCAGCAGCACTTCCGGCTCGATGGCTATCGCCCGTGCAATCACCAACCTTTGCTGCTGGCCGCTGGAAAGACGAAACGCGTTCTCGCGCAGCCGGTCTTTGACCTCGTGCCACAGCGCGGCGGCACGCAGCGAACGCTCCACCGCCTCATCAAGGATCCGTCGGTCACGCACGCCCTGCAGACGCAGGCCGTAAACCACGTTTTCATAAATCGATTTCGGGAAAGGGTTCGGCCGTTGGAAAACCATGCCGACCCGCCGTCTTAACGCCGCAACGTCGATTTGCGCGCCGCCAATGCTTTGACCGTTCAGTTGCAAATCGCCTTCAATCCGGCAGTTGTCCACCAAATCATTCATACGGTTGAAACAACGCAGCAGCGTGGATTTGCCGCAGCCGGACGGGCCGATCAGCGCCGTCACCCGGTGCTTGGGAATACGCAGCGAGATATCGTGCAGCACCTGTTTTTCGCCATAAAACAGGTTGAGGTCGTTTACCGCCAGCGCGGTATGTTCATCATCAAGGTGCTGGACATCCAACCGGGGCAAACTGCCTGGCGTCATCAAACTCATTAGGCACTCCCCAGGAATAACATCGTTGTTACTGCGACCATGCTCTGTACCGCTCCCTCAGCGAATGGCGAATACCCATCGCCGCCAGATTCAAGCCCACGACAATCGCCACCAGCAGGAAGGCGGTGGCGAACACCAGCGGCCGGGCGGCCTCCACGCTCGGGCTCTGGAAGGCCATATCGTAGATCTGGAAGCTCAGGTGCATAAACTTCCGCTCCAGATGCATATACGGGAAAATATCATCTACCGGCAGCACCGGCACGGATTTCACTACCCCCACCAGCATTAATGGTGCCGTCTCCCCGGCGGCGCGCGCCACCGCCAGGATCAGGCCGGTCATCATCGCCGGCGCCGCCATCGGCAACACAATACGCCACAGCGTTTCAGCCCGGCTGGCGCCCAACGCCAACGAGCCCTGGCGCAACGAAGCAGGAATGCGCGACAACCCCTCTTCGGTAGCGACAATCACCACCGGCAACGTCAACAGCGCCAGCGTCAAAGCCGCCCACAGCACGCCCGGCGTGCCAAAGGTCGGGTTAGGCAACGACTCCGGGTAGAACAGCTGATCGAGCGTGCCGCCAATCATATAGACGAAGAAGCCAAGGCCAAACACGCCATAGACAATCGACGGTACGCCGGCCAGATTAACCACGGCAATGCGGATCAGCCGCGTCAGCAGATTATTGCCTGCGTATTCATGCAGGTAAACGGCGGCAATCACGCCAAACGGCATCACCACGATCGACATCAGGATCACCATCAGCACCGTGCCGAAAATCGCCGGGAATACGCCGCCTTCGGTATTGGCCTCTCGCGGGCTGTCGCTGAGGAATTTCTTCACCTGTTCGGCCCAGTGCACCAGCTTTTGCGTGGTATTCATCGCGTTGGGGTACCAGGCATCGCGCACCTGGCTTAGCGCAATGGTATGGGTCTGGCCATGCATGTCACGCAGCAACAGCGCATCGCGGTGGCGATCGCGGTTCAAACCTTCCAGACGATCGGAAAGCAGTCGATATTGACGTTGCAGTTCCAGCCGCTCGGCGTTGATTGACGCCTGTGCGCGGGCGTCTAGCTTATCTTCCCGCTGTAAGCTTTTCTCTCGCAGACGCAGCGTATCGAACCGCTGGTTAATACGCGCCATATCGCGAAACTGAATATCATGGGCCTGACGCGAAAGCGCGGCAATCTGCGGCAAACGCTGCAGCAGCGCCTGGCTAAGATTGCGGCCGGTCAGCGGCTGACCATCCTCCAGCATACCGGCCAGATAACCGTAAGCGGTGCCGTTGTTATTACGTTCCAGCACCAGCAGATCGCGCGGTGTGCTTTGGCGAACAATGTCACCGGCCAGCAGCGTACGGAAGTCTTGTCCTTCGCTCTCGCGGTTGCCCACCTTAATCAGATAGCGCTCAAAACTCTGCGCATTTCCCGGCGGCAGTGCGATACCGGACTCCAGCAGTTGCCGGCGCGGAATGCTTTGCTGCTGATACAGCTCGCCGATCATCGTCACCGGCCCTGCGGCACTCTGGTTGAGCTCAAACTGATAGACCGGGCTCGGCCAGAAATAGCGCATCCCCTGTCCGGCCAGCAGCAGCATGATGCCGATCAGCGCCAACAGGCTGACGGCCACCGACCCGGCGGTCAGCCAGATCCACGGCGAACCGCTCTTCGCCCAGCGCTTCATGGCGCCTCCTGGTTCAGGGTATAGCGCTCACGCAGCCGCAGTCGGATCGCCTCCGCCAGCGTGTTGAAGACAAAGGTGAAAATAAACAGCACCAGCGCAGTCAGGAACAGCACCCGATAATGGCTGCTGCCGGCGACCGCTTCCGGCATTTCTATGGCGATATTGGCCGCCAGGGCACGCAGGCCCTGGAACAGGCTGCCGTCGATAACCGGCGTATTTCCGGTCGCCATCAGCACAATCATGGTCTCCCCCACCGCACGGCCAAAGCCAATCATCAGCGCCGAGAAAATGCCGGCGCTGGCCGAAGGCAGCACCACGCGTATCACGGTTTGCCACTGGGTCGCCCCCAACGCCAGCGACCCTTGGCTCAGGGTTGCCGGTACGCTGAACAACGCGTCTTCCGCCAGCGAGAAAATAATCGGCACTAACGCAAAGCCCATCGCCACGCCAACCACCAGCGCATTGCGCTGGTCATAATCATCGCCCAGCCAGAAATGCAGCGGCTCGCCAAACAGTTTCACTTCCAGCCAGGGCCCCACGCTAAACGCCAGCCAGACGGTCTGTACGATCAGCGGCAACAGGATCAGCAGATCGACGCCCGGCGGCAGGCGCCGCGGGGCAAACCGGTTCATCAGCGCACCGCATGCCAGCACCACCGCCGCCAACAGCAAGGGAAGCGACAACACCGCCAGCAGATAATATTCAATCACCGGCGCCAGCCAGATGCCCGCCACCAGCCCGATCACCACCGTCGGTAAAGCCCCCATCACCTCAATCGCCGGTTTAATCACCCGCCGCAGTCCGGCCGACATGAAATAGGCGGTATAAACGGCCCCGGCCAGCGCCAGCGGAATGGCGAACAGCATGGCATAGGCCGCAGCCTTGAAGGTGCCAAAAATCACCGGCATCAGGCTGAATTTGGCCTGGTAGCTGTCCTCACCAGAGGTGGATTGCCAGACGTAAGCCGGTTCGGGGTAATTCTCGTACCACACCTTGTGCCAAAGCGAGCGCCAGGTGACGTCGGGATAAGGGTTGTCGATCGCATAATGTTGCCAGCCCTGTGCCGTTTCCAGCAGCAGGCCATCACCGCGTGGAGCGAACGCCATCTGCTGTACCCCGGCGCTCAGCCTGCCGTTCAACAGTGGCTGCGGCTGGATGCTGGAAAACAGCGAGAAGCCGCCGTCCGGTCTCAGGGTGGCGAACACCCGGCGATAAGGTTCGGCCACCAGCAAATCCTGCGGCTCGGACTGGTGGTCGAAATGCTGCACCGGCGTCAGTTGCCAGCGCCGATCTTTTTCGACATCAAACCATTCGCGTACGCTGCCGTCAGGCGCTTCGATCAGCAACGCGCTGCCGCCAGGCAACGCCGTCAGTTGATAAGGAGACTGTTCGCCAAGCGTACGCGTTTCTTTTAGCTGCAGCTGCGTGTCGTTAATTTGGTAGCGCGCCAGCCGATTCCCCGCCAGCAGATACAATTGGCGACCGTCGGGCGTCAACACCAACTGCTGCACCGCACTGTCCAGCGTGATCTCACTTAGCTGCGGCGGGTGGTCGCTGCCGAAACGGCCAAACACCAAACGACGATCTTCGGTAACACCGGCCAGAAGGTACTGCCCACGGCGTGCTTCAGCCAACGTCAGCAGCGTTAATGCTCGCCCCTGTTTATCCAACGTCAGCGGTCGTTGCCCAAGCGGAAACAACCACTGCGGTGCCGACGTCCCGGCTGCTGCGAAGTCCGCGCTGGCGACGATAAACCGGCCGTCGGCCTGTGCCAAAGCAAACAGATCGCGTTCGCCGGCCGCCTGAGTCAGCAGCGTCGGTTTGGCCAGCAGCGTCTGTTGCGTCAGAGGATGGGCGTTCTGCTGCGTCAGAGGATAGAACTGCCCCTGCCCTTGCGCATCGATGCGGTAACCTATCCGTTGCTGCACATCCATACCCAGCGCCAGCGCAGGTGCAGAGGCACTGATCGTCAGCGGTTTCGCCTGCCCCATTGCCGCCGGTTTAAACAGCGGCAGCACCGCAAACAGCAGGTAAACGAAGATCAGCATCAGCGTCATCAACACCAGCAGCCCGCTGACGGTAACCGCCGCCTGAACGCTACGGTCGATGCGCGCGCGCAGGCGATCCCGGGGATGTTGGTTTACCGTAGTTTGTGCCATGTCTCTCGCTGTCGCTGATGTAAGCAGGCTTGCGCCATAGAATAACCGGGCATCTTATGTCAGTTTTGTGACGTTTGCATGACAAAGTTGCCTGCCGCCAATATCGAATTTAACGCTATTCATTAGCATTATTAACCCTATATATTGCTGAAAAATGATGGTTAAGCCGATCATCTGTAGAGATATTTAGCATTATTGTCTTCATTTTATATTGCTCCGACATGTTCAACGCCCCGGACGCCGCAGAGAATATTTTTACGCCTTAAAATGCCTCGCCCCAAGGTAATGGATATGTTGGACTTTCCTGTCAATCTCTCGCAATAATGATGAAGGACACTAGAGCGGCATTCGGGCGCTGCGTCCCGGATCCTTTTCTAAAATTGAACTGGAGTGGCAATGGGTCAGGAAAAGCTCTACATCGAAAAAGAACTAAGCTGGTTATCCTTTAATGAACGCGTGTTGCAGGAAGCCGCAGATAAGAGCAATCCCCTGATTGAGCGCATGCGTTTTCTGGGCATTTATTCCAATAACCTTGACGAGTTCTATAAGGTCCGCTTTGCCGATCTCAAACGACGCATTCTGATCAGCGAAGAACAGGGCTCTGGCGGCGCTTCACGCCATCTGCTGAAAAAGATCCAGGCCAAGGTATTAAAAACCGATCAAGAATTCGACAGCCTGTATAACGATTTGCTGCTGGAAATGGCACGCAACCAGATCTTCCTGATCAACGAACGCCAGGTGTCGGAAAACCAGCAAATCTGGCTGCGGCAATACTTTAAACAGCATCTGCGCCAGCACATCACGCCGATCCTGATCAACAATGAAACCAACCTGGTGCAGTTCCTGAAAGACGATTACACCTATCTGGCGGTGGAGATTATCCGCGGTACGCGCATCGATTACGCGCTGCTGGAGATCCCGTCCGACAAGGTACCGCGCTTCGTCAACCTGCCGCCGGAAGCCCCTCGTCGCCGCAAGCCGATGATCCTGCTGGATAACATTCTTCGCTACTGCCTGGACGACATCTTCAAGGGCTTCTTCGATTACGACGCGCTCAACGCCTATTCGATGAAAATGACCCGCGATGCGGAATACGATCTGGTTACCGAGATGGAATCCAGCCTGCTGGAACTGATGTCTTCCAGCCTGAAGCAGCGCCTGACTGCAGAGCCGGTGCGCTTTGTTTATCAGCGCGACATGCCCAATGAAATGGTGGAACTGCTGCGCGGCAAGCTCGGTATTTCCAACTATGATTCGGTCATTGCCGGCGGCCGTTACCATAATTTCAAAGACTTCATCGGTTTTCCGAACGTCGGCAAGGCCAATCTGGTCAACAAACCGCTGCCGCGCCTGCGCCATACCTGGTTCGAAAAATTCCGCAACGGGTTTGACGCCATTCGCGAGCACGACGTGCTGCTTTACTACCCGTACCACACCTTTGAACACGTGCTGGAGCTGGTGCGCCAGGCGTCGTTCGACCCCAGCGTGCTGGCGATCAAAATCAATATTTACCGCGTGGCAAAAGACTCGCGCATCATCGAATCGATGATCCACGCCGCCCATAACGGCAAAAAAGTCACGGTGGTGGTGGAGCTGCAGGCGCGCTTTGATGAAGAGGCCAATATCCACTGGGCCAAGCGCCTGACGGAAGCTGGGGTACACGTTATTTTCTCCGCGCCTGGCTTGAAAATTCACGCCAAACTGTTCCTGATCTCACGCCGTGAAGGCGACGAGATTGTGCGCTATGCTCATATCGGCACCGGTAACTTTAACGAGAAAACCGCGCGCATTTACACCGACTATTCATTGCTGACCGCCGATTCGCGCATCACCAACGAAGTACGCCGGGTGTTCAACTTTATCGAAAACCCGTACCGGCCGGTCACCTTCGACAACCTGATGGTGTCGCCGCAGAACTCGCGTCTGAAACTGTATGAGTTGATCGACAACGAAATTGCCAACGCCGAAGCCGGGCTTCCGGCCGGCATTATGCTGAAAATCAACAATCTGGTGGATAAAGGGCTGGTAGATCGGTTATATACCGCCTCCGGCGCCGGCGTAAAAATCCGCCTGTTGGTGCGCGGGATGTGTTCTTTGATTCCCAACCTGCCGGGGATCAGTGACAATATTCAGATAATCAGCATCGTCGACCGCTATCTGGAACACGATCGGGTTTACGTTTTCGAAAACAAAGGTGACAAACTGGTTTATCTGTCCTCTGCCGACTGGATGACCCGTAACATAGATTACCGCATCGAAGTCGCGGTCTCGCTGCTGGATCCAACGCTGAAACAACGGGTTCTGGATATTCTGGAAATCCTGTTCAGCGACACGGTCAAGGCGCGTTACCTCGATAAAGAACTGAGCAACCAGTACGTGCCGCGCGGCAACCGCCGCAAAGTCCGTTCTCAGGTTGCCATTTACGAGTATTTAAAAGCTCTGGAACAACCAGGACAGTAGGCCAGCAACTATGCCGCTAAAAAGCACTGCAACGAACAAACCGCAGGAAATCGCTGCCATCGACCTCGGGTCGAACAGCTTCCACATGGTGATTGCCCGCGTCGTCAATGGCGCCTTACAGGTATTGGGGCGTTTAAAACAGCGGGTCCACCTCGCCGATGGATTGGACAGCAACAATGTGCTCAGTGAAGAGGCAATAGAACGCGGCCTGGCCTGCCTGGCGCTGTTCGCCGAACGGCTGCAAGGCTTCCCGGCGGATAACGTCACCATCGTCGGTACCCACACCTTGCGCCAGGCGGTGAACGCCGAGGTATTCCTCAAGCGCGCAGCCAAAGTGATCCCCTACCCGATCGAAATCATCGCCGGGCAGGAAGAGGCGCGCCTGATCTTTATGGGTGTGGAACATACCCAACCGGAAAAAGGCCGCAAGCTGGTGATCGACATCGGCGGCGGTTCTACCGAGCTGGTGATCGGCGAAGATTTTGAACCCCTGCTGGCGGAAAGCCGCCGCATGGGCTGCGTCAGCTTCGCCCAACAGTTCTTCCCGGGCGGAGAAATCAGCAAAAACAACTTCAAACGCGCACGCCTGGCGGCGGCACAGAAGCTGGAAACGCTGGCCTGGCAGTACCGCATTCAGGGCTGGCAATATGCTCTGGGCGCGTCGGGCACCATCAAGGCCGCGCACGAAGTGCTGGTGGCAATGGGCGAAAAAGATGGCCTGATCACCCTCGAGCGACTGGAAATGATGGCGGAACAGGTGCTGCAGTTTAAAAATTTCAGCGCAATGAGCCTGCCGGGGCTGTCGGAAGACCGCCAGTCGGTGTTTGTGCCGGGGTTGGCAATTCTGTGCGGCGTGTTCGATGCGTTGGCGATCCGCGACCTGCGCCTTTCCGACGGTGCGCTGCGCGAAGGCGTGCTGTATGAGATGGAGGGCCGTTTCCGTCATCAGGACATTCGCAGCCGCACCGCCAAGAGCCTGGCCGATCACTACAATATCGACCGCGAGCAGGCCAAACGGGTGCTGGATACCACTGAGCTATTGTATGCGCAGTGGATGGCGCAAAATACCAAGCTGGCGAACCCGCAGTTGGAAGCCTTGCTGAAATGGGCAGCGATGTTGCACGAGGTGGGGTTGAGCATCAACCACAGCGGCATGCATCGCCACTCGGCCTACATTCTGCAAAACACCAACCTGCCGGGCTTCAACCAGGAGCAGCAGTTGCTGCTGTCAGCGCTAGTACGCTTCCATCGCAAGGGTATCAAGCTGGAAGAATTGCCGCGCCTGAACCTGTTCAAGAAAAAGCATTACCTGCCGCTGATCCAACTGTTGCGTCTGAGTACCCTGCTCAACAACCAGCGCCAGTCGACCACCACGCCGGAAACGTTGCGCCTGAGCACCGACGATAACCACTGGACGCTGCGCTTCCCGGCCGGTTATCTGGCGCTGAACAACCTGGTGCAACTGGATCTCGAACGTGAACAAGCCTATTGGAACGACGTCGTGGGCTGGAAACTGATTTGCGAAGAGGAAGGTTCGCAAGACGAGCAGCGCTCGGCCTGAGTCTGTCGCCCCCGTACTGCGGGGGCGACCATCAATTCTGTTCTGATAGCAACGTCACCAAGGGTTGCGGTTCGCCGACGAAATACCCCTGCATATAGTCTACGCCCACCCCTTTCAACGCGACCAATTGCTCCAGGCTTTCTACGTATTCCGCCACAATGGTCAAGCGCTTCATTCGCGCGACTTTACAGATAGAGGCAATCACCTGGAAATCCACCGCGCTGGTCAGCATGTCACGTACAAAGCTGCCGTCGATTTTCAGCATATCAACCGGCAACATCTTGAGCCGATCGTAACCGGCATAACCGGTGCCGAAATCATCCAGAGCAATGCGGCAGCCCATTTCACGCAGCGCCTGCAGGTTGGCGCCGGCGTAATCCGTATTCTGCAGCAAATGCGATTCGGTCACTTCCAACGTCAGTTGATATGGCTCAATTCGGTACCGCTGTATCAGGTTGCGCACATCCTGGCTGAGCATTGGACGGCACAGCGAAGAAGGCGACAAGTTCACCGCAAAGCGCGCACTGGGCAGCGCAATACGGTGCTGGTCCATAAACTTCAACGTATTGCGCAGCACCCACAGATCCAGCCGATAAGCCAGGCCAAACTCATGCGCCACCGGCAGAAAATCATTCGGCGATACTGTGTTCCCCTGATCGTCGCGCATACGCAGCAGAATCTCATAATAACGATCACCTCGCAGGCCCACTATCGGCTGCGCCATCAAGATAAAGCCGTCGTTATCCAGCGAACGTTGTACCCCATGCAAGAGCGCCACCTTGCGTTTGACTTCATCCTGCACCAAATTGCCGCTGCTCTGCACATTCTCCGGCTTACCGCTGGTCAGCGACACTTCCGCCAACGCGCTAAGCTCTCCCAGCAACTGGTAGAGGTGTTCAAAATCGGGCTGCACGCTGCAATACCCTAACCCCAGCGGAGGATGGAGCGGCAAACCGTTCCAGATCAGGCGGAATTTTTCCAACGCGCGGTAAATCGCTTCGACCTTTTCTTCGCTATTGTCCGCATCCACTCGCAGCAACAAATCGTAGCCCGGCAGATGATAAACCCCTTCACCGGGGGCCAATACCTGATGCAGCAGCGCCGCCAGTTGCTGTTTGAAACGAATACGAAGCTGCATGCCATAGTTACGGCTCAGCAAATCCAGTTCGCTGACGCGCAGGAAACACAGGGTTGAAGGCGGAGACTGAGACAGATCGCGCTTGAGGGCACGCAGGTTCGGCAGGCCAATTACCGGATCTTGCAGCGAGGCGCTTTGTGCCCTGGCATGGCTTAACCGTTGGTGAGTATTGAGCGCCGACATCAGGAAAATGCACAGGGTAAACACCACCATCATCGAAGAGATGACCGCCAGGTTATGCAACAGGTTGTCGGGTTGTGAAGCGCCGGGATAATGAAAAAACAGCACCAACAGAGTGGCAGACCAGATAAGGCAGTTGAATTGATAGCCAAAACGCATCGCACCGTAGAGCATTACCGGCAGCAGTAAGACCAATCCGTACCCCCCGAGCAACAGGGGAATGGCCTCTTTAGCGTGATGGGACAGCACCGCCACCATCCCCACCAGCACCAACAGCCACAGCGACAGCTCTTTTTTATCGACGTTTGGCGCCATTTCACGACCAAAGCGTCGCCAGAGCGTCAGGGCAAAACGGGGTTTATTCAAGATGCGCAACATGATGTAGAGCAAGGGCATGGCGGAGAGACAGCCCAGCAGCAGCGCTTGAAAATTAACCAGCGCCATCAGGTAGCTGTTATCGCCGGGCATCATCCCGAGTTCGTCGGGCAACCGGGCAAAGGCGACCAGCAGCTTCAGGCCGAAGACAAACAGCAATGCCGGTAGCACCACCAACCAGATTAGCCGCTCCTTCACCAGCGCCGCACCCCCCGGGGCCGCACACCAACGGCGTTGCGTTTGCCTGCGATACCCCAGCCAACACAGGCTCAGGCAAGACAGGTACAGCAGCGTCACCAGCAGGCCACTTTCCAGCCCCAGCCGGTGGGCGTAACGCAGCATGATGGCGAGGGCAATACCCGGCAGCGCCCGCCAGTCGTAGACCATCAACAGTGCAATACAGGCGGTGAGCGGTAGATAGAGCAGATAGACTTTGCCTTCAGGCAGCATTATCCGCGGCGATAGCCAACCTGCGAACGGGATCAATAACAGGCTCCAGAGGAGGGGACACCCCCACCAGCGCTCGCGTAAATGCTTCCAGAATATTGGCTTGATCATAAAAATAACGAGTCCGTCAGGGCGTAATTCCATTCACGCGTTCGGGTAACAAGGCAGGTTCCTTTTCGTACCTCTATCCATTCATGAGGCAAGCTGAAAGTATCATATGCGACAGGAGAATGGCGGAAATTTTAGGCGCCAGGCGGGGGTGAGGCTTGACTCCGATCAACCAAAGAGGAAAAGTTGGGTAAAAATGTGTAAGCCTATTTTTTGTCTCATCTTAAGCTGCTGATCCGACAGATAAAGCCAAACTTAAGCTAAACAGGGGCGAGATACCGGGTTTTGCTGCCCGGAAATAAATAGACAATATTTGTCATCAATGGCTAGAATTCCGTTTACACTCTATCGGCCTGCATCAGCGTTCAATATCTCTATAAATTTCAAGTGGCCGCAGCACGGCCAGCGTGAAAGATGGCGGGCATAACACAGGAAACCGGCATGCCGGGTGATATATGCGTAGAAAATCCACCGGACAGATGACCAAAATAGTGCTGTTTGTCAGCTTTATCATTTTAGTCGGCCGTCTGCTGTATGCCGCGGTCGTCGCGGTGCCCCACCATCAGGAAAAAAAACTCGCCCCTCAGCAAAGCACCACTGAGATGAGCGACGAAAACCGGGACACCACTCCCTGAACTCACAGATTCAAGTTATCCCGCAGGGCTTGCGAATAGTTAAGCAGCCTGCCGTCGGCCAGTATCTCGGCGCGCCAGACCCCTTACTTATTCCTCAGCAACTGCTCCCATTTCATAAAAATGACGCCTGCATTCACTATGCTCTATCTAGTCCAGAGTGGGTCTTAACGATCACTGAGTGCCAGTAAGGAAGACCATGTCAGCTGCAACACATAACGTTAAAAAAGTCGCTGAGTACCGCCAGCGCATTCTTTCTCTGCTGTTAAACAATAAAGATCTGGTCGATGGCATTCTCGGCCGGCCAGGGGATGAGAACGCCCTCAGCAAAAGCGAGCTGCTAAACCAGACGGCAGAAATCACCGGCCTGCTGGACGACATGCACGCCGCTGACCTGGCGGACCTGCTGGAAGCGCTGCCCCAAGACGAGCGCCTGGCACTGTGGCGGCTGGTGGGGAACGCCAAACGCGGTCAAACGCTGGTGGAAGTTGCCGAGCCCGTGTGGGACAGCCTGATCGAAGAGATGAGCGACAAGGACCTGCTCAAAGCGATCAAGACGCTGGACGTCGATGAACAGGCCTATTTGGCACAATACCTGCCGCGTAACCTGATGGGCCGCCTGTTGACCTCCATGGAACCGGATCAACGCGCACAGGTGCGCGAGATGATCCACTACGGCAAGGACACCGTCGGCTGGATGATGGATTTTGAACTGGTCACGGTACGCCCCGACGTCACTATCGGTGCCGTACATCGCTTCTTGCGCCTGCGCAAAACCATCCCGGAAGCCACCGACAAGCTCTTCGTCACCGATCGTAAAAATACTCTGCTGGGTGAACTGCCGCTCACCGCCGTGCTGCTTAATGACCCGGAAACCCTGGTCCAGACGGTGATGGACAGCGACCCTACCCGCTTCCAGCCGGATGACAAGGCCGAAGCGGCAGCCAGCGCATTCGAACGTTATGACCTGATCAGCGCCCCGGTGGTCGACGCCAAGGGCAAGCTGATGGGCCGTTTGACTATCGAAGAAATCGTCGATGTGGTCAATGAAGAAAGCGACAGCAACCTGCGCCGCATGGGGGGCTTAAGCCCGGAAGAAGATGTGTTTGCCCCGGTCAGCAAGGCGGTGAAAACCCGTTGGGCATGGCTGGCCATCAACCTGTGTACCGCGTTTATCGCCTCGCGCGTCATCGGTCTGTTCGAACACACCATTTCACAACTGGTGGCGCTGGCGGCGTTAATGCCGATCGTCGCGGGGATCGGCGGCAATACCGGTAATCAGACTATCACCATGATCGTACGCGCGCTGGCACTGCACCAAATTGAGGTCGGCAACATTTCCCGCCTGATGTTCAGAGAACTGGGGGTGGCCATTATCAACGGCGTGGTCTGGGGCGGCATCATGGGCGTCGTGACCTGGCTGCTGTACGGCGACTGGGCGATGGGCGGCGTCATGACGCTGGCGATGATCCTCAACCTGCTGGTAGCCGCGCTGATGGGGGTGGTGATCCCGATGACCATGCTCAAACTGGGGCGCGATCCGGCGGTAGGTTCCAGCGTATTGATCACCGCTCTGACCGATACCGGCGGCTTCTTTATCTTCCTCGGACTGGCTACCTTGTTCCTGCTTTAAACCTCCAGAAGGCCGGCCACGCGCCGGCTTTTGCGTTTGCTCACTAAAGCTGTCTGATTCAGTGGGTTTTATTGCCGCGCTGTACTACCCTTTGCCAATAAACTTTCCATCTCATTCGCGTCATGACCTCGTTCAGTGACAGATGCCAGAGTTAAGGGTTGTCTATGGATATCAGCGCACCGAATCATCTCATCACGCGTCAGGGCGCCTTGTTGACGCACAGCCTGCTGGCGGCGATGGCGGTATTTTTACTGGCATTGCTGTGCCTGACGCTGTCGAACGAATCCAGCCACTTTACCCCGCTGTGGTTCCCCACTGCCGCCATTATTGCCGTACTGTTCCGCCACTCGCCACGCCAATGGGGGTTACCGCTACTGACATGCGGGGTTGGCATCGTGGCCGCCAGCTTCACGCTGTTCGGCTTTAGCTGGTTCCCGGTAAAACTGACCCTGATCAACCTGCTGGAAGCCGTGGTTTGCACCCTGCTGTTGCGCCGCATGCTGCTGCAGGACGATCCGCTGAACAGCCTGGCCAGTTGGCTTAAATTTGTCGTCTGCGCGGTGATATTCACCCCGTTGTTCAGCGCCCTGCTGGCCGCCTGGTGGGTTCCCGCCCCGGGGCACCCTTTCTGGCACCCCTTCAGTACCTGGTTTATTTCAGAAGCCATCGGCGTACTGTCACTGACGCCCATCGGGCTGGTCTATCGCCGTCGCATGCTGGATACGCTGAATCTGTACACTCTGCTGCTGACGTTGATAGTCGCGCTGACCTTCAGCTATCTGGCGCTGAGCTACCTGCCCTTTCCGTTCACCTTCGTCATTCTGCCGCTGCTGTGGGCGGCAATCGCGCTGCCGCGGCTCGAGGCTTTCGTCATCTGCTTTTGCACCACGCTGATGATCACCGTGATGATTTCCATCGGGTTGCTGCATTTTCATGCGCCCACCGGTCCGTTCAGCGATATCGAGATTTACCTGCCGATCCTGTTGATTTTGATCCCGGCGCACTCGATGGCCATGGTGATGCACGCCTTCCGGGTGGAGAAACAGCATATCGTCGAGAGTGAAACTCGCTTTCGTAATGCGTTGGAATATTCGGCCATCGGCATGGCGCTGGTGTCACCGCAGGGGAAATGGCTGCAGGTCAATCAGGCGTTGTGCAAACTGCTCGACTATACCCCGGAGGCTCTGCGGCGCCTGACTTTCCAGGAAATCACCCACCCGGACGATCTGAACGCCGATCTGACGCAGCTGCACGATCTGCTCGACGGGCATATCAGCAGTTACACCCTGGAGAAACGCTATATTCGCAGCGACGGCGAGCACGTCTGGGCGCTACTGGCCGTATCGCTGGTGCGCGATGCCGAAGGGTTGCCGCTGTATTTTATTTCGCAGGTAGAAGACATCAGCGAATTGAAACGCACGGCCGCAGAGAACCATCGACTGATGGAGCGCATTACGCTGGCGAATAAAGTGGGCGGCATCGGCGTTTGGGAATGGATGATGCACGGCGAAGAGCTTACCTGGGACAAGCGTATGTTTGAACTTTACGACCTCAGCCCGGACCAGACGCCAACGTTTTCGCTATGGCGGACGCTGCTGGTACCGGAGGATCGTGAACGCACCGACCGTGAGATGGCCACATTGTTGAAGCGGCCGGGCCCCTTTGTTCTGGAGTTCCGACTGCTCACCCGCGAGGGAAAAGTGCGGCATATCCGCGGCCAAGGTAACGTTATTTTAGACGCTCAGGGTCTGCCGCTGCGCATGATCGGCACCAATATCGACATGACGGAAGTCCGTAATCTGACCGAAGCACTGCACGAAGAAAAAGAGCGCCTGCACATTACGCTCGATGCGATCGGCGAAGCGGTGATATCCACCGACGACGAAATGCACATTACCTTTATGAACCCGGTGGCCGAACAAATGTGCGGCTGGCCGCTCAGTCTGGCGATCGGCATGCCCGTCGCCGGCGTGGTTCGAATGACCAACGGCAAAGACGGCGAAGAGGTAGAAAACCCGATCCAGTGCTGCCTGCAGGAAAACCGGCAGCTGTCCGCAGACTATGCCCTGGTGCTGCATGGTCGCGACGGTCGCTGTTTTGACATCCAGCAGTCGGTATCGCCATTGAAAACGATCGACGGCAACGTCATGGGCGCGGTGATGGTACTGCAGGATGTCACGGCCTCGCGCGAACTGATGCAGAAGTTGAGTTACAGCGCGTCGCACGATGCCCTGACCACGCTGCCCAATCGCACCAGTTTTGAAAAGCGCCTGAAGGCCGCTATCGCCAACGCCACTGAAAAACGACTACAGCACGCGCTGGTGTTCCTCGATCTCGACCGTTTCAAGGCGGTCAATGACAATGCCGGCCACGCCGCGGGCGACGCGCTGTTGAAAGATCTTTCCCTGTTGATGCGGCACCATCTGCGTAACAGCGACTGTCTGGCCCGGCTTGGCGGCGATGAGTTCGGGCTGATCCTATTCGACTGCACGCGGGAACAGGCCCAGTCGCTGATACAGCAATTGGTTAATCACATCAGCCAGCACCCGTTCTTTTGGGAAGGGAAGATTTACCACGTCGGCGCCAGTGCAGGCGTAACCCGTATTGATGCCGATGCCGGCAAGAGCAGCGAGCTGCTGGCGCAGGCGGATATTGCCTGTTATACCGCCAAGCATCGCGGACGTGGCCAGGTTTATCTCTATGAGGCGCGTCAAAAAATGATCCTGGAACGTCAGCATGAACTGCTGACGCGTCAGGAAGTGACGGACATCATCAACGATGGGCAATTGTTGCTGCATGTCAGGGCGGTCGCACCGCCAAAAACGCCGCTGGCAGTCTGTTTCTATCAGTTGAAACTGCAGGTGAGGGATCAGGACGGTCAGGCGCTGGCGAGCGACGATTTTATCTCCGCTGCCCGGCTATACGATCTGACGCAAGAGGTTGACCGCTGGATCATCGGGCAGATTTTGACGCAGCGCGCCCCTGATATTGCCCGCAAGGGGTTGTCCATCGCACTGCCGCTGACAACCGACAGCCTGCTGGACGCCAGCTTCCAGGACGATCTGCTGACAGCGCTGGACGCCTCCCCCTTGCAACCAGGAGCATTGCTGCTGGCGGTCGATGATGCGGTGGTGCTGGAGCACGCCGGTATTTGCAGGCCGTTCCTCCAGCAGTTGCAGCAACGGGGCTGCAAGCTGATCGTTAACGGTTTTGGGCACAGCCTCAACGCCTTTGACGAGTTGCATGGCCAAAAGATTGACTATATCCGCGTCGACGAACGCTTCATCACCAACGTGCACTGCAACCAGATGGACGAACTGATGGTATCGATGCTCAATGGGGCGACGCATCGGGTGCACGCCCAAACGCTGGCCGGCCCGGCACACCAGCAGATAACGCTGAACACCCTGCAGGCGATTGGCATCGATCTGTCGGACGGCGACGCCATCGCACTGGAACAATCGCTGACGGAACTGCTCAGCGGCGGTTACTTTGGTATCCGCTAGTCGCCATTCCCAGCAATATCCCCCTGCCTTTCGAGCGGCGGCCTCGCCGCCACATCTCATCCATTCTGCTTTTTTTGCTTAGCCCACCTGAGGTTAGTGGTATAACTAACAGGTCAAAGTTAATCGCTTGCATAACACCTCGATACGGAAATCAGCATGCGAGTTAATTTTTTCCTCTCTCAATACACCTAATTGTTCAGGGATGAATGGCTATGAAAAAAGAGTGGTTTGCCGCCAGAGAGCTGACCGGCATTGCAGGACTGCCCTCCTCGCCACAGGGCATCAATTTAATGGCCCGCCGCGAAGGCTGGATCAGTCGCCGTCGCAAAGGCGTGCAGGGCAAAGCGGTGGAATACCACATCAATAGCCTGCCGACCGGAGCGCGCAGCCTGCTGATACTGCGAGAAGATCCCGCTGAATACCAGGTTGAACGTCAGGATCCGCTGGCGGTGTGGGTCGAATATTACTATCACCTGAACGAAAACGAACGCGAGAAGGTACTGGCCTTCCTGATGCGCGAAGGAATAGACGGCCTGCTGACGCGCATTGCCGCCAAAGACTAGCCCGTCGCCGCTACCCGACAGCCTCCGTTGACGGCGCCCAGCCATCGTTATGCCACAGATGCAGCGTGGCGTAGGAACGCCAGGGTCGCCAGCTTTCAGCATAGCGCTCAATCTGGCGTGGCGTCATGCCGGGAAAACGCTGTTTGATCAGATAATCCCCCGCCAGGAACACGTCCGGCCACGACCAGGCTCGCATGGCGATATAGCTGGCGGTCCAACTGCCAATCCCCGGCAGCGCAGTCAGCGCCTTGATCCCCTGCTCAATATCCAGCACGTTCTCCAATTGCAACCGCCCTGCGGTAACCGCCTGCGCAATACCGATTAACGCCGCCGCTCGTTTTAACTGCACCCCCAGCGGGCGTAGCGCCTCAGGCTGTAATCGCGCAATCTGTTCGGCAGTGGGAAAGACGTGGGTAATGCCACCGTAGGGCTGTTCCAGCGGGGTGCCCCAGAGTTCAGCCATCCGTCCGGCAAAGATCGCCGCCATTTTGACGCTGACCAACTGCCCAAGCACTGCGCGGGTCGCCTGTTCGAATGCGTTGACGCAGCCAGGCAGCCGCAGGCCCGGCGCCTCGGCAGCCAACGGCCCCAACGCCTGAGCGATAAGGTCCGGCGCGGCGTCGAGATCAAACAGTTGGCGAGTGCGGCGCAGCACTTCCGTCGTCACCCGGCTCAGGGAAGGTGCAATTTCCACCCGTACCCGATTATGTGCCTCTTCCGGTTGCACGCTGACCCAGCCACGATATTCGATGCCGCCCTGAGTGATGGCTATCGCCCGCAGGTACTGTTGCCCCTCCACCCGCTCCACACCGCTCACCGCACGGGTTTGCAAAAAACCCAGCATGCGCGACCAGTCATAGGGCGGTCGATAGCCCAGATGAAACACCAGCCCGCTGGCGACGGTACGTTCGTTACGGCCGCTGCTGCTGCGCAGTGCCGAGGGGATCAGCCGGTAGCGCGCCTTGAACAGTTCGTTAAAACGCCGCAGGCTGCCGAAACCGGCGGCAAAGGCCACCTCACTCAGCGGCATATCGGTATCCGCCAGCAGGCGTTTGGCCTGCAACAGCCGGTGCGACTGGGCATAATCAATCGGCGAGGCGCCAAACTGATCGGCAAAAATACGCCGCAGGTGGCGATCCGAAATGCCTAGCCGCGTCGCCAGTTGCTCGCAGCTGTGCTCAGACAGATACCCCTGCTCGATCAACTGCACCGCCACCTGAGCATAGCGATTGCCGAGATCGATCAATGCCAACCCCGGCGCCAATTCCGGCCGACACTTCAGGCAGGGGCGAAACCCCGCCAGTTCCGCCGCCGCCGCGCTCGGGTAAAACGTGCAGTTTTCAATTTTTGGCGTACGGGCGCTGCACACCGGGCGACAATAAATACCGGTCGACGAAACGCCGACGAAGAAGCGACCGTCAAATTTGCGATCGCGCGCGCTCAGTGCCTCATACAACGCCTGCTGTTGGTTTTTCATAGCCACGCTCGGGGTCAGTTTTTTGTGCATTATGCGACTCGATGGGTGCGCTGACGTGCGGGATTCGGACATTAAGTTAAGCATGCTAGCGCCGTCGCCGCTAAATTTTTCATCAGTTAAGCGCTCTCAGATTGCCCAGGGGCCGAGTCTCGGGTAAAGTCGCCCCCCTTCATTGGCATGGGGATAGAGAAAAGACATGTTTATTGGATTTGACTACGGAACGGCCAACTGTTCCGTCGCAGTGATGCGAGAAAATGGCCCCGAGCTGCTGACGCTGGAAAACAACGAACCCTATCTGCCGTCGATGCTGTGTGCTCCGACGCGCGAAGCCGTCAGCGAGTGTTTGCACCGCCACTGGCAGGTGCCGACCGCCAGCGAGGAAAACCAGCAACTGCTGCGCCGGGCAATCAACTATAACCGCGAAGAAGATATCCCGGTCGCCAGCGACAGCGTGCTGTTTGGCCTGCAGGCTCTGGCGCACTACGTTGAAGATCCGGAAGAAGTGTATTTTGTCCGCTCCCCGAAATCCTTCCTCGGCGCCAACGGCCTGAAACCACAACAGATCGCGCTGTTTGAAGATCTGGTGTGCGCCATGATGTTCCACATCAAACGTCAGGCGGAAAACGTACTGCAAGACAGCATCAGCCAGGCGGTGATCGGCCGTCCGATCAACTTCCAGGGCATCGGTGGCGAAGAAGCCAACCGCCAGGCGCAGGGTATTTTGCACCGCGCTGCCGAGCGTGCAGGCTTTAAAGACATTGAATTCCAGTTCGAACCGGTCGCTGCAGGCCTGGATTTCGAAGCGACCCTGGAAGAAGAAAAAACCGTGCTGGTGGTGGATATCGGCGGCGGGACAACCGACTGTTCGGTGCTGTTGATGGGGCCGCAATGGCGTGACCGTGCCGATCGCCAGCAAAGCCTGCTGGGCCACAGCGGTTGCCGCGTTGGCGGTAACGATCTGGACATCATGCTGGCGTTCAAGCAGTTGATGCCGCTGTTCGGTATGGGTGGCGAAACTGAAAAAGGCATCGCTTTGCCTGCGTTGCCTTACTGGAACGCGGTAGCCACCAACGACGTTCCGGCGCAGATCGACTTTTACAGCGCTGCCAATGGCCGCATGCTGCGCGATTTGATCCGCGATGCCGCCGAGCCTGAAAAAGTTAAACGCCTGCTGAAAGTGCATCAGCAACGCCTGAGCTACCGTCTGGTGCGCGCCGCGGAGGAGAGTAAAATCGCCCTGTCGGCACAGCAAAACATCAGCGCTCCGCTGGCCTTCGTCCAGACTGATTTGGCAGAAACCATCAGCCAGGATCAGCTTGCCGAGGCCATCTCACAGCCGCTGCTGCGCATTCAGGAGCAGGTCAGCGCCGCGCTGGCCAGTAGCCAGACCGCACCGCAGGTGATTTATCTCACCGGCGGCAGCGCACGTTCCCCGCTGTTGCGCGCCGCGCTACAACAGCAGTTGCCGGGCATTCCTATCGTCGGCGGCAACGACTTCGGCTCGGTCACCGCCGGGTTGGCTCGCTGGGCGCAGACGCTGTTCCGTTAAGAGCACCAGGGCGCGGTAGCTCAATGCCGCGCCCTGCCGCCAAGCCATTCGCTGCGAAATCAGGTACTGTATCGGCTGGAACCATAATCATGGCAGGAACAACAATGCTGATCGTTCTTTCCGGGCTGCCAGGCAGCGGTAAAACCACGCTCGCACGGGCGCTGGCTCGCGCATTACCGGCAATGCATCTGCGTATCGATACCCTTGAACAAGCTATCCGTAACAGTGGCTCCCTGGCTGATGACGTCGGCCCCGCCGGGTATTTTGCCGCTTATGGCGTTGCCGAAGACAACCTGCGTCTGGGCCACTGGGTGATTGCCGACTCGGTCAACCCGTTGCCGGTCACTCGCGAAGCCTGGCATAACGTCGCACAACGGGCTGGTGTAGCCTGCATAGATTTTGAGGTGGTTTGCTCAGACAGTGCCGAACACCGTCGCAGGGTTGAAACCCGCGACGGGGACGTTGCCGGACTGCGCCTCCCTAACTGGCACAGCGTCACCCGCCACGATTACCTACCCTGGCATACCCCGGTGGCCCGTATTGATACCGCAGGCCAGCCAGTGGAAGCCACCGTGGCTCAGTTGCTGTCCTTGATTAACGCCGTCGGCAACTGAGCAGGTCACCAGGCGCTGGTGTCGTTCAGGATGCGGATATCCTCGGCATCCAGCCGCAGCCGGGTAGCGCTGATCAGCTCATCCAACTGCTTTAGCGACGTGGCGCTGACGATCGGCGCGGTGATGTCCGGCCGCGCTATCAGCCAGGCCAGTGAAACCTGCGTTGGCGAGGTGTGGTGTTTTTCCGCAACCCGATCCAGCGCAGCCAAGATCTTGAAACCGCGTGGATTAAGGTAGCGCTCAACGATGGTGTCACCACGTTGGCTCTTGCCGATATCTTTTTCACTGCGGTATTTGCCGGTCAGGAAACCGCTGGCCAGCGAGAAGAAGTTAATCACGCCCAATCCATGGCGCTGCACCACCGGCGCCAGGCTGCGTTCATACTCCTCACGCGCATAAAGATTGTACTCCGGTTGCAGGGTCTCATAGCGCGCCAACCCATTCTCTTCACTGACTTTCAATGCCTCCTCCAGACGATCGGCCTGATAGTTGGAAGCGCCTATCGCCCGCACCTTACCGGCCTTGATCAAGCCGTCGAACGCCGCCAGGGTTTCCGCCAACGGCGTGTCCCGGTCGTCGTCATGCGATTGATAAAGGTCGATATAATCGGTCTGCAAACGCCGCAGTGAATCCTCTACCGCCTGCTGGATATAGCGTGGTGACAGCCCCTGCTTACCCTCGCCCATCGGCTTGCCGACTTTGGTAGCGATGATCACCTGGTCACGCTTGCCGCTCTTTTTTAGCCACTGGCCGATGGTGGTTTCCGATTCACCGCCCTGATTGCCCGGCACCCAGCTCGAGTACACGTCGGCGGTATCGATAAAGTTGAGCTGATTTTCCACCAGCGCATCCAACAGGCTGAATGAAGTTTCGCGATCCGCCGTCCAGCCAAACACGTTACCGCCGAAGGTCAATGCCGGCACTTTGATGCCCGAACGGCCCAGTTCTTTATGACTCATTGCATGCTCCATGGAGTTGATGATTCGCAGGATAATTATTAGCGCGAAAGCAGGAAATCCGCTAAAACGCATTCGCTATAAGCCGGATGGCAACGCTTATAAACATAGCATGATCAAATCTACAACTTATTCGGACAATGCTGACGGTTCCTCCATATTTCCTTCATTTTTATGCCGTCTTTCCTCGCTAAACTAGTATTCTGTAAGGAGTGTAACTTTTTTGGCAATGAGTGCCCGCACGCCTGCCTTTTGGAGAGATTTTCGCCACCATGAATGCAAAAAACCCACGTCGTTCACTGTTACTGCGCCTGTTGGTGGTGGTTATTGTGGCTATTGCCGCCGTGCTGATTTGGCGTCACTTCAGCGCTCCGCAGCCGGCCGACAATGCTGCCCCTGGGGCGCGTCACGCCGGTGGGGGCAAAGCGGCGGCAGGCGCAGGACGACGGGGAGCGCCAATGTCACCGGTACAGGCTGCGACCGCCACACAGCAAACGGTGCCGCGTTACCTTTCCGGGCTGGGCACGGCTACCGCCGCTAACACAGTGACCGTCACCAGCCGGGTCGATGGCCAACTGATGGCGATCCACTTCACCGAAGGGCAACAGGTCAAAGCCGGCGATTTGCTGGTTGAAATTGACCCGCGTCCGTTCCAGGTACAGCTGGCTCAAGCGCAGGGACAACTGGCCAAAGATCAGGCCACCCTCGCCAATGCCCGGCGCGATCTGGCACGTTATCAGCAACTGGCCAAAACCAATCTGGTGTCGCGGCAGGATCTGGACACTCAGCTGTCGCTGGTGCAACAGACCGAAGGCGCAATCAAAGCCGATCAGGGCTCCGTCGACAGCGCCAAGCTGCAAATCACCTACAGCCGTATCACCGCACCAATTGACGGTCGTGTCGGTCTGAAGCTGGTGGACGTCGGTAATTACATCACCAGCGGCAGCACCACCGGCATTGTAGTGATCACCCAAACTCACCCTATCGATGTGGTATTTACCCTGCCTGAGGCTACTATCAGCGATTTGATCAAAGCGCAAAAAGCCGGCCCGGTCAGCGTCGAAGCCTGGGATCGCACCAACCAAAATCTGCTGTCGACCGGTTCACTGCTGAGCCTGGATAACCAGATCGACACCACCACCGGCACCATCAAACTGAAAGCGCGCTTCACCAACGAGGACGACGCGCTGTTCCCCAACCAATTTGTTAATGCACGCCTGAAAGTGGCAACGCTGCTGGATGCGATCGTTATCCCTACGGCGGCCTTGCAGATGGGCAACGAAGGCAACTTCGTCTGGACCCTGAGCGAAGATAACAAGGTCAGTAAACATTTGGTGACCACCGGCGTGCAGGACAGCCAAAAAGTGGTGATTAACGCCGGGCTGAACGCCGGTGACCGGGTGGTGACCGACGGCATAGATCGCCTGACCGAAGGCATGCAGGTTGAGGTGGTCACGCCGCAGGCGGCTTCTGCGGCCGGCAAACCAATCCACTCACCTCGCACCCAGGGGAAATCCTGATGCAGGTGATGCCACCTAACGCCGGCGGCGGTCCATCCCGCCTGTTTATACTGCGGCCGGTTGCCACCACGCTGTTGATGCTGGCGATCCTGCTGGCGGGGATCATCGGTTATCGCGCTCTGCCGGTGTCCGCCCTGCCGGAGGTCGACTATCCGACCATTCAGGTGGTCACGCTGTATCCCGGAGCCAGCCCGGACGTGGTCACCTCGGCGATCACGGCCCCGCTGGAGCGTCAGTTTGGCCAGATGTCCGGCCTCAAGCAGATGGCATCGCAAAGTTCCGGTGGCGCCTCGGTCGTCACCTTGCAATTCCAGCTTGAGCTGCCGCTCGACGTCGCCGAACAGGAAGTGCAGGCGGCAATCAACTCCGCCACCAACTTGTTACCGAACGATCTGCCCTACCCGCCGATTTACAGCAAGGTTAACCCGGCTGATCCACCGATCCTGACGCTGGCCGTGACCTCCAGCGCCATGCCGATGACCCAGGTGGAAGACATGGTGGAAACCCGTGTCGCGCAGAAAATATCGCAGGTCACCGGCGTCGGACTGGTGACCATTTCCGGTGGCCAACGGCCAGCGGTCCGCGTGAAGCTCAATGCGGCGGCCGTTGCCGCCTACGGTCTGGACAGCGAAACCATCCGCACCGCCATCAGCAACGCCAACGTCAACTCTGCCAAAGGTAGCCTGGACGGCCCGACGCGTTCGGTCACCCTTTCGGCCAATGACCAGATGAAATCAGCCGACGACTATCGTCAGCTGATTGTCGCTTACCAGAACGGTGCGGCTATCCGCCTGCAGGATATCGCCACCATCGAACAAGGCGCGGAAAATACCCGGCTGGCGGCCTGGGCCAATAAGCAGCCGGCCATCGTGCTCAATATTCAGCGCCAGCCAGGCGTAAACGTCATCACCACCGCCGACAGCATCCGCGAGATGCTGCCTCAGTTGATTAAAAGCCTGCCCAAGTCGGTCGACGTCAAGGTGCTGACCGATCGAACCACCACCATTCGCGCCTCGGTCAGCGACGTGCAGTTCGAGCTGCTCTTGGCGGTAGCGTTGGTGGTGATGGTGATTTACGTGTTCTTGCGCAATGTCCCGGCCACTATTATTCCCAGCGTCGCTGTACCGCTGTCGTTGATCGGTACCTTCGCCGCCATGTACTTTTTGGACTTTTCGATCAATAACCTGACGCTGATGGCGCTAACCATCGCCACCGGTTTTGTGGTCGATGACGCCATCGTGGTGATCGAGAACATTTCACGCTATATCGAAAAGGGCGAGAAACCGCTCGACGCCGCCTTAAAAGGCGCCGGCGAAATCGGCTTCACCATTATTTCACTGACCTTCTCGCTGGTAGCCGTGCTGATCCCCTTGCTGTTTATGGGTGATATCGTTGGCAGGTTGTTCCGTGAATTTGCCGTGACGCTGGCGGTGGCAATTTTGATTTCGGCGGTGGTTTCGCTGACGCTGACGCCGATGATGTGCGCACGCATGCTGAGCCACGAATCCCTGCGCAAGCAGAACCGTTTTTCCGCCGCTTCTGAACGCTTCTTTGACCGGGTCATCGCCCGCTACGGCAAATGGCTGAAAACCGTGCTGAATCATCCTTGGTTGACGCTAGGCGTGGCGTTCAGCACGCTGGTGCTCACCGTCTTGCTTTACCTGCTGATCCCGAAAGGATTCTTCCCGGTACAGGACAACGGCATTATTCAGGGCACGCTGGAGGCGCCGCAGTCGGTGTCGTTCAGTAATATGGCCGAGCGCCAACAGCAGGTGGCGGCAGAAATCCTCAAGGATCCGGCGGTGGAGAGCCTGACGTCGTTTGTTGGCGTCGATGGCAGCAACGCCACGCTCAACAGCGGCCGGTTGCAAATCAACCTCAAACCCTTGAGCGAACGCAGCGACCGTATTCCGGCCATCATCACTCGTCTGCAGCAGTTGAGCACACAGTTTCCTGGCGTGAAGCTGTATCTGCAACCGGTGCAGGATCTGACCATCGACACCCAGGTCAGCCGCACCCAGTACCAGTTTACCCTGCAGGCCATGTCGCTGGACGAGCTCAGCCTGTGGGTACCGCAGCTGATGGCGGAATTGAAACAGGCACCGCAGTTGGCGGACGTCACCAGTAACTGGCAGGATCAAGGACTGGTGGCCTACGTGAACGTCGATCGCGATTCGGCTTCCCGCCTCGGTATCAGCATGAGTGACGTGGATAACGCCCTGTACAACGCTTTCGGCCAGCGGTTGATCTCCACCATTTACACCCAGGCCAATCAGTACCGGGTGGTGCTGGAACATGACGTCAGCACCACGCCAGGGTTGGCGGCGCTGAGTGAGATCCGCCTGACCAGCAGCAACGGCACCATCGTGCCGCTGAACACCATTGCCAAAATCGAAGAGCGCTTCGGGCCGCTATCGGTCAATCATCTCGATCAGTTCCCGGCGGCCACCATCTCCTTTAACGTGGCCGGCAATTATTCGCTTGGGGAAGCGGTCGACGCCATCACCCTGGCGGAAAAAAATCTCGATATGCCGAAAGATATCACCACCCAGTTCCAGGGCGCGACGCTGGCGTTCCAGGCGGCGTTGGGGGGGACCCTGTGGCTGATCCTGGCGGCGGTGGTAGCGATGTATATCGTGCTGGGCGTGCTGTATGAGAGCTTTATTCACCCGGTTACCATTCTTTCAACCTTGCCCACCGCCGGGGTCGGTGCCTTGCTGGCACTGATGATGGCCGGCAGCGAACTGGATGTGATCGCCATCATCGGCATCATCTTGCTGATCGGCATCGTGAAGAAAAACGCCATCATGATGATCGACTTCGCGCTGGCCGCCGAACGTGAGCAAGGTATGACGCCGTACGATGCGATTTATCAGGCCTGCCTGCTGCGTTTCCGGCCGATACTGATGACCACGCTGGCGGCGTTGCTGGGTGCACTGCCGCTGATGCTCAGCACCGGCGTCGGCGCGGAACTGCGACACCCGCTCGGGGTTTGCATGGTCGGCGGGCTGGTAATGAGCCAGATCCTGACGCTGTTCACCACCCCGGTGATCTACCTGCTGTTTGACAAGCTGGCGCGTAACACTCGCCGGCAGCCGGATGTGCAGGAGCTGCCGTGAGATTCTTCGCCCTGTTCATCTACCGACCGGTGGCCACCACGCTGCTGACGTTGGCAATTGCCATCAGCGGTGTGATTGGTTTTAGCCTGTTGCCAGTATCGCCGCTGCCACAGGTCGACTATCCGGTGATTTCGATCAGCGCTTCGTTGCCGGGTGCCGATCCGGAAACCATGGCCTCGTCGGTGGCTACGCCGCTGGAACGCGCTCTGGGCCGGATAGCCGGGGTCAATGAAATGACCTCGATGAGCTCACTCGGCAGCACCCGGGTCATTTTGCAGTTCGATCTCGACCGTGATATCAACGGCGCGGCCCGTGACGTGCAGGCGGCGATCAACGCGGCGCAAAGCCTGTTGCCCACCGGCATGCCGAGCCGCCCGAGCTACCGTAAGGTCAATCCGTCAGACGCGCCAATCATGATCCTGACGCTGACCTCCGACACCTACAGCCAGGGCCAGCTTTACGACTTCGCCTCGACTCAGCTGGCGCAAAAAATCGCCCAGACCGAAGGGGTAGGCGACGTCTCGGTGGGCGGCAGTTCACTGCCTGCTGTGCGGGTCGAACTTAACCCAAGTGCGCTGTTCAATCAGGGGATATCGCTCGATGCGGTGCGCCAAACCATCAGTGATGCCAACGTACGCAGGCCGCAGGGCTCGGTAGACAATCAGCAGCAGCGCTGGCAGATCCAGGCCAACGATGAATTGAAAACTGCCGAGGCTTACCGCCCGCTGATTATCCACTACAACAACGGCGCGGCGGTACGCCTGAGCGACGTGGCCGAGATCAAAGACTCGGTACAGGACGTACGCAACGCCGGGATGACCAACGCCAAACCGGCGATTATTCTGGCCATCAGCCGGGCGCCGGACGCCAACATCATCGAAACCGTCGATCGTATTCGCGCCGAATTGCCCGCCTTGCAAGACAACATCCCGGCGTCCATTCAGCTGAATATCGCGCAGGATCGCTCACCAACCATCCGTGCTTCGCTGGCGGAAGTGGAACAGTCGCTGGTGATCGCCATTGGGCTGGTGATATTGGTGGTGTTCATCTTCCTGCGGTCCGGGCGCGCGACGCTGATCCCGGCGGTGGCAGTACCGGTGTCGCTGATCGGCTCTTTTGCCGCGATGTACCTGTGCGGCTTCAGCCTGAATAACCTGTCGCTGATGGCGCTGACCATTGCCACCGGCTTTGTGGTCGATGATGCCATCGTGGTGCTGGAAAATATTTCGCGCCACGTCGAAGCCGGCATGAAACCGCTGAACGCCGCGTTGCAGGGGGGTCGGGAGGTCGGCTTTACCGTGCTGTCGATGAGCGTGTCGCTGGTGGCGGTATTTATCCCGCTGCTGTTGATGGAAGGCCTGCCCGGCAGGCTGTTCCGCGAGTTTGCCGTCACTCTGTCAGTCTCGATCGGGCTGTCGTTGATTATCTCTCTGACGCTGACGCCGATGATGTGCGCCTACCTGCTGCGCCACCAGCCGCCGCGGGCGCAGCGGCGCATTCGTGGTTTCGGTAAAATGCTGCTGGCGCTGCAAAAAGGCTATGGACGCTCGCTGAGCTGGGTGCTTGGCCATTCACGCTGGGTATTGGCCTTATTTCTCGCCACCATCGCGCTCAATGTCTGGCTGTATATCAGCATTCCGAAAACCTTCTTCCCGGAGCAGGACACCGGCCGACTGATGGGCTTTATCCAGGCAGACCAGAGCATCTCCTTCCAGGCTATGCGCGTTAAGCTGGAAGATTTCATGAAGATCGTGCGTGAAGATCCGGATGTGGAAAACGTCACCGGTTTCACCGGCGGTTCACGCACCAATAGCGGATCGATGTTTATCTCGTTAAAACCGCTGTCAGTGCGCAGCGACGATGCACAGAAAGTGATTGCCCGGCTGCGTGCCCGGTTAGCGAAAGAACCGGGAGCCAGTCTGTTCCTGATGGCGGTGCAGGATATCCGCGTCGGCGGCCGGCAGGCTAACGCCAGTTACCAGTACACGCTGTTGGCGGACGATCTCGCCGCGCTGCGCGAATGGGAACCGAAAATCCGTATTGCGCTGGCTGCACTGCCAGAGCTGGCAGACGTCAACTCCGATCAGCAGGACAAAGGTTCAGAAATGGATCTGGTTTACGATCGCGAGACCATGGCCCGTTTGGGTATTTCAGTTTCCGATGCCAACAACCTGCTGAATAACGCCTTTGGCCAACGTCAGATTTCGACTATCTATCAACCGCTCAATCAGTACAAAGTGGTGATGGAAGTCGCCCCCCCATACACCCAGGACGTCAGCTCACTGGACAAAATGTTTGTGATCAACAAAGACGGCAAGGCTATCCCGCTGTCCTACTTTGCCAGTTGGCGCCCCGCCAATGCACCGCTGTCGGTCAATCATCAGGGTCTGTCGGCCGCGTCGACTATTTCGTTTAACCTGCCGGATGGCGGCAGCCTGTCGGACGCCACCTCCGCCGTAGAGCGAACCATGACGGCGCTCGGCGTGCCTTCCACCGTACGCGGCGCTTTTGCCGGGACCGCCCAGGTGTTCCAGGAAACGCTGAAATCTCAGTTGCTGCTGATCGCCGCCGCCATCGCTACTGTGTATATCGTGCTGGGCATTCTTTATGAAAGTTACATTCATCCGCTGACCATTCTGTCCACCCTGCCCTCCGCTGGGGTCGGTGCCCTGCTGGCGCTGGAGCTGTTCGGTGCGCCGTTCAGCCTGATAGCGTTGATTGGCATTATGCTGTTGATCGGTATCGTGAAGAAAAACGCCATCATGATGGTCGATTTTGCCCTCGACGCGCAGCGCAATGGCGGCATCAACGCACATGACGCCATTTTCCAGGCGTGCCTGCTGCGCTTCAGGCCAATCATGATGACCACCCTGGCGGCGCTGTTTGGCGCATTGCCGCTGGTGTTGACTCACGGCGACGGCGCCGAGCTGCGTCAACCGCTTGGCATCACCATCGCCGGCGGCCTGATCGTCAGCCAGCTGTTGACGCTCTACACCACGCCGGTGGTGTACCTGTATTTTGACCGGCTGCAGATGAAATTCCGTCGCGGCAAGAAACTGGATCCATTGCCCCAATAATGGCCACCCGATGCTGATAAAACACACCGCCTCCGTACAATGGCAACTTTGGATCGTGGCGTTCGGCTTCTTTATGCAGACGCTGGACACCACTATCGTCAACACCGCCCTGCCGTCGATGGCCGTCAGCCTGGGGGAGAACCCGCTGCGCATGCAGTCGGTGATTGTCTCCTATGTGCTGACGGTGGCGGTGATGCTGCCTGCCAGCGGCTGGTTGGCGGATCGATTTGGGGTGCAGCGGGTGTTCTTCAGCGCCATCGTGTTGTTTACTCTGGGGTCCATTCTGTGCGCCCGTTCTGAGACGCTGAATGAGCTGATCGCCTCGCGCGTGATCCAGGGCATCGGCGGCGCCATGATGGTACCGGTGGGTCGCCTGACGGTGATGAAAATCGTCCCGCGCGAACAGTATATGGCCGCGATGACCTTCGTCACCCTGCCCGGCCAAATTGGCCCGTTAATGGGGCCGGCGTTGGGCGGTTTTCTGGTGCAGTACGCCAGTTGGCACTGGATTTTCCTGATCAATATCCCGGTGGGGATCGCCGGTGCCATCGCCACGTTGCTGCTGATGCCCAATTACCGCATGCAGACCCGTCGCTTCGACATCAGCGGCTTTATCATGCTGGCGATCGGCATGGCGACGCTGACGCTGGCGCTCGACGGCCACAAAGGGATGGGGCTCTCCTCTCCCGCCATCGCCGCGCTGGTGGTTGCCGGCATCGCGGCACTGGCGGGTTACTGGTGGCATGCGCATGGCAACAGCCGCGCATTGTTCTCACTGCGGTTATTCAAAACCCAAACCTATAAAGTGGGGCTGACGGCCAGCCTGCTGGGCCGTATCGGCAGCGGCATGTTGCCCTTTATGACACCGCTGTTTATGCAGGTCGGCATGGGCTTCTCCCCGTTCCACGCCGGGCTGATGATGATCCCGATGATTATCGGCAGCATGGGAATGAAACGCATTGTGGTGCGGGTGGTTAACCGTTTCGGTTACCGTAACGTGCTGGTTGCCGCCACGCTGATGCTGGCGTTGATCAGCCTGAGTTTCCCGCTGGTGGCGATGCTGGGCTGGATCTGGCTGCTGCCGGTAGTACTGTTCTTCCAGGGCATGGTCAACTCATTGCGCTTCTCGGCCATGAACACCCTGACGCTGAAAGATCTGCCGGATCGGCTGGCCAGCAGCGGCAACAGCCTGCTGTCGATGGTGATGCAGCTGTCGATGAGCCTTGGCGTCAGCATCGCCGGTATTCTGATCGGCAGCTTTGCCCATCATCAGGTGGTTACCGACAGCCCGGCCATCCATAGCGCATTTATTTACAGCTACTGTTGCATGGCGTTGATCATCGCGCTGCCCGCGCTGGCCTTCGCCCGCGTTCCGGCCGATACCGCCCCCAACCGTACGCTGACCAAAGAGCCGGGGACCGGCTCCACGAGGTTGCAATAATGAAAATAGGCATCACCGGCAAGCTGTTCATGGCCATTTTCGCCACCTGCATGTTGGTGCTCATTACCATGCATTGGGGCGTTCGCATCAGCTTCGAGCGCGGTTTTATCGACTACATCAAAAACAGCAACGAGCAGCGCATCAACATGCTGAGCGAAGCATTGGAAGAACAGTACAGTCGTCACGGTAACTGGGTTTTTCTGCGTAATAACGATCAGGTGATTTACCAGATCATGCGTTCGTTCGAACAAAACAGCGACAGCAGCCACAATTTGCCGCCCAAAGGCTGGCGCACCCAGTTTTGGGTGGTGGACAGCCAGTACAACCGGCTGGTGGGGCACTCCGGCCCGGTACCGAAAGAAGGCCCACGTCATCCGATCCGCTACAACAATGAAATCGTCGGCTGGGTAATTACGACGCCCATAGAGAGGCTGACACGTAATACCGACATCAGTTTCGATCAGCAACAAAGACGCACCAGTTGGATGATTGTCGCCTTGTCCACCCTGCTGGCAGCGGCGGTCACCTGGCTGATGTCGCGCGGGTTGCTGGCGCCGGTCAAACGGCTGGTAGCCGGTACCCACCGGCTGGCGGCTGGCGATTTCAGCACCCGCGTAGCCGTCAGCAGCCAGGATGAACTGGGTCGGCTGGCGCATGACTTCAACCAGCTCGCTACCTCATTGGAAAAAAATGAGCAGATGCGGCGCGCCGTAATGGCCGACGTCTCGCACGAGTTGCGCACCCCGCTGGCGGTGCTGCGCGGTGAGTTGGAGGCGCTGCAGGACGGCGTACGCCAACCTACGGCTGCTTCGCTGGGATCCTTGCAGGCCGAAGTCTCCACCCTGACCAAACTGGTGGACGATCTGCATCAACTGTCGTTATCCGATCTCGGTGCGCTCGCCTACCGTAAATCGCAGGTTGATTGCGTGCATTTACTGCAAATCGCGGTTGCCAGCTTCCGCGAGCGTTTTCACGCCAAAGGGTTGGACATCGTGACCCAACTGCCAGAACAGGCACCGCTGTTTGGTGACCCGGACAGGCTTAACCAACTATTCAACAACCTGCTGGAAAACAGCCTGCGTTACACCGACGCCGGTGGCAAGCTGGAGATTGGCGCCCAGACGCAGCCAGGCCGCCTGCTGATTTACTGGCAGGATAGCGCACCGGGCGTCAATGACGATCAGTTGGCGCGCATTTTCGAACGTTTTTACCGTACCGAAGGTTCGCGTAACCGCGCCAGTGGCGGCTCCGGTCTGGGGTTGTCAATCTGTCAAAACATAGTGGAAGCACACAACGGGACGATCTACGCCCAGCACTCGCCTTTGGGCGGCGTGCGGATTACAGTAGAATTCGCCACCCCGGTAATGAATAAGGCGTCATGATGGAAACCCAGAATCAACCGTTGCAAATTATGATTGTTGAAGATGAGCCCAAGCTCGGCCAACTGCTGGTGGACTACCTGCAAGCGGCGGGATATGCCACGCGCTGGCTGACCAACGGCAGTGAGGTGGTCCCGGCGGTACATGAACATTCGCCGGCGCTGATCCTGTTGGATCTGATGCTGCCGGGCAGCGATGGGTTAACGGTATGCCGAGAATTGCGCCGTTTCACTGACATTCCGGTGGTGATGGTGACGGCAAAAATTGAAGAGATCGACCGCCTGCTGGGGCTGGAGATCGGTGCAGACGATTATATCTGCAAACCTTACAGCCCGCGTGAAGTGGTTGCCCGCGTAAAAACCATTTTGCGCCGCTGCTATCGTCCATTGGACAATATGCAGGAAGAAACGCAGCTTCACATTGACGAACCGCGCTTTCAGGCCAGCTATCAGGGGCAGATGCTGGATCTCACTCCGGCGGAGTTTCGCCTGTTGAAAACCCTGGCCAGCCAGCCGGGCAACGTGTTCTCGCGCGAGCAGCTGCTGAATAATCTGTATGACGACTACCGGGTGGTGACCGACCGTACCATCGACAGCCACATCAAAAACCTGCGGCGCAAACTGGAGCTGATCGACGGCGAGAAATCATTTATCCGCTCCGTGTACGGCGTCGGTTACCGCTGGGAGTCCGAACCTTGCCGCCTGGTGAACGGGCTTTAATCGGCCCTAGGTCCAGTCTTCTACCGTCAGGCCCGGCACCATGGCAAACGCCCGGTCGTTAGTCACTATTGTCGCTCCGCGGCTCTGCGCGTGGGCGGCAATAAGCTGATCTAGGGCCCCCATCACCCGCCCCTTTTGCGTCATTTCCGCCCGCAGCGTGCCATAGCAGTGCGCGGCTTCACTGTCCCAGGCATATACCGTCACGGAATCAAGAAATGCCGCGACCGTCGCTTTCAGCGCAAGGTTCTGCCGCTTGGCCACGCCATAAAGCAGTTCCGCCTGCGTAATGCTGGAAATGCATACTGCAGAAGGCGGGATTTTTTCCATTAGGCTCAGCAAGCGGGGATGCCGACGGAACAGTTGGCTGACCGTATTGGTGTCAAACATATACATGCTTACTCTTCCCCGGCGAACGGATCGCGGGTGGCACTGCCCTGCTGACGTTCATCATCCGCCAGAAAGTCATGCGGTACCTGCGTTTTTTCGATCATTTGCAGCAGCGGAGCCCAGCTGTCAGGTTTGGCCGGATATTTAGATAAAATCACGTTTCCCTCCCGATCGCGGCGGATATACACACGATCTGTATCAAATTCGAATTCCACGGGTAACCTCACCGCCTGATTTCTGCCGTTTTTAAACAGTTTCGCGACCCTTTCCATTTCCATCCCCCTTAACAGGCATAGGCCTAAGCATATGCCTGTTAAGGGGAGATGCCAATATACGGCGTTTATTTTTTGACCGCAATAATGCAACGGCCTCACCCTACCCTTCCCAGGTTGCGGTTGAAAGACTGCGTGCTCAAGAATGCGGCGGGCTGCGCAAACTTTCGGCATGACAATCCCCCGTTAGCTTCCCGTGCTACAGCAGTATCCGCTGCACAAAACTCCCTGTCAGCGCAAAAAAATGGCGTTTTTTTTGCGCTACCCTTCTCAAGTCCGGTTTATTAGCCGCTCAATTTCAAGCCATTGGCTACACTTACATCACTAATCGGAACCCACAGGAGAAGAACCATGGCAATCGGTCACTATGAGCTGAAAAAAGCAAAGAATGGGCAATACCACTTCAACCTGAAAGCCAGCAATGGCGAAATCATTCTGGCCAGCGAGATGTACGCCAGCAAGGCCTCGGCGGAGAATGGCATTGCCTCGGTGCAAACCAATTCCCCCCACGAAGCACAATACGAACTGAAGCACAGCACCAGCAATCAGCCTTATTTCGTGCTGAAAGCCAAAAACCATCAGGTGATCGGCGTCAGTGAGATGTACAGCTCTGAAACTGCGGCAAAGAACGGTATTCAGTCGGTGATCAAAAACGGTCCAGCCACCGACGTGCGCGATCTGAGCGCGTAATGCATCTGTAAGGCGCGCGATGCCCGCCATCGCGCGTTTTTCTTATGACCAGGATCAATCTCCCTGCAATAAATCCGGTTACCTGCTGATTTCTCGCCGCGCTGCGGCTACAATTCCCCGCTTTTACTGCGCCATTTGGTGGTGTGGTACTGACCTGAAATCAGACCGAGACTCATTATGTTTACACCGGAACTCCTCTCCCCAGCCGGCACGCTGAAAAACATGCGTTACGCCTTTGCCTATGGCGCCGACGCGGTTTATGCAGGCCAGCCGCGTTACAGCCTGCGGGTACGTAACAATGAATTCAACCACGAGAATCTGGCGCAGGGAATTAACGAAGCCCATGCGTTGGGAAAACGCTTCTACGTGGTAGTGAATATCGCCCCGCACAATGCCAAGCTGAAAACCTTCCTGCGCGATCTTAAACCCGTGATCGACATGGGCCCGGACGCGCTGATCATGTCCGATCCCGGCCTGATCATGATGGTACGTGAAGCCTTCCCGCAGATGGATATCCACCTGTCGGTGCAGGCAAATGCGGTAAACTGGGCGACGGTAAAATTCTGGCAGCAAATGGGCCTGACGCGGGTGATCCTGTCGCGTGAACTGTCGCTGGAAGAGATCGCAGAAATCCGCACCCAGGTGCCGGAGATGGAACTGGAAATCTTCGTCCACGGTGCGCTGTGCATGGCCTACTCCGGCCGCTGCCTGCTGTCCGGCTATATCAACAAACGCGATCCTAACCAGGGCACCTGCACCAACGCCTGCCGCTGGCAGTACAAAGCGGAAGAAGGTAAAGAAGACGAGACCGGCAACATCGTGCATATGCATGAACCGATCCCGGTGCAGACCGTCGAGCCGACGCTGGGCATCGGGGCCCCCACCGACAAGGTGTTCATGCTGTCCGAAGCGCAGAAACCCGGTGAATACATGAGCGCCTTTGAGGATGAACACGGCACTTACATCATGAACTCGAAGGATTTGCGCGCCATCCAGCACGTGGAGCGCCTGACGCAACTTGGTGTGCATTCGCTGAAGATTGAAGGCCGCACCAAATCCTTCTACTACTGCGCGCGTACCGCGCAGGTCTATCGTCGCGCTATCGATGACGCCGTCGCCGGCAAGCCTTTCGATCCCACTCTGTTGACCACGCTCGAAGGCCTGGCACATCGGGGTTACACCGAAGGCTTCCTGCGCCGTCACGTACATGAAGCGCAGCAAAACTACGATTACGGTTCATCGCTGTCTGAGCGCCAACAGTTTGTCGGCGAATTCACCGGGGTACGGCGTGACGGCTGGGCTGAAGTTGACGTGAAAAACAAATTCCTACTCGGCGACAGCGTAGAAATGATGACCCCAGGAGGTAACGTCTTGTTTACCCTGGAGAGCATGCAAAATAAGAAAGGTGAAGCGATCGACGTGGCGCCGGGTAACGGCCATATCGTTTATTTGCCGATCCCGCAAGATATCGATCTCAATTACGCGTTGCTGATCCGAAATTTGCCGGATACCAATACTCCTGCGGCATAAAATGCAGGGAGTGATCCTTTAATGGCATTTTTTAGCAAATATTAGAATTGGATCACATCAATTACTCCGCAGCTTGGTTAACATCAGGCTGCTTAAAACTAAGAACGAAAAAGATTTGCATAGCAATACTAGGAACCACCTCCTTAGCCAGTCCAATCTCCCTTGGACTGGCTTTTTCTTTGATATCGTAAAATAATCCTATCTAATATATCCATTAGCTTTAAATTCACTGACTTGCCTATTTTTCATTACGGCCTGTTGTCATGGCGATATAAAAATAAAGCTACAACGATTAATTAATGCATTAACAAAAACCACTAACTTTCCCACGGATATATCTTAATTTAAGTCAATCCTGCAGAAATAATCTCTGCCAGGTCAGGATTAATCAGAATTAACTGAATATTCTGATGGCCTGCCGCCGATGGGTAGTTTATCGTTGCCCTATAGTTTACAGCCGGGAGATATCAGGAATGCATTCACCAGCACCAGCGCTTCTTATCATTAACGGCAAAGGCGCCGGCAACGACGAGGTTCGCCTTGCCGTACAAAAGTTGCGAGATGAAGGCCAGCCTCTGCACGTTCGCGTAACCTGGGAACAGGGTGACGCAGCGCGTTACGCACGGGAAGCCTGCCAACTGGGTGTTAAAACGCTGATTGCCGGCGGTGGTGACGGCACCATCAACGAAGTGGCTGCGGCGCTAACGGCCTTGCCGGCGGACGGACGCCCGGTACTGGGTATTCTGCCGCTGGGCACCGCCAATGACTTTGCCATGGCCTGCAACATTCCTTTGATGCCGGAACAGGCATTGCGGTTGGCAGTAAAAGGCCGCGCGGTGCCGATAGACCTGGCGAAAGTGAACGATGAACGCTATTTCATCAATATGGCAACCGGCGGATTCGGCACACGCATCACCACCGAAACACCAGAGAAGCTGAAGGCGGCGCTGGGTGGCGTGTCCTACTTTATCCACGGTTTGTTGCGCATGGATACGCTCAAGGCCGACCGCTGCGAGATCCGCGGGCCGGATTTCCACTGGGCAGGCAATGCGTTGGTCATCGGCATCGGCAATGGCAAACAGGCCGGAGGTGGTCAGCAACTCTGCCCGGACGCGCTGATTAACGACGGCTTGCTGCAACTGCGCCTGTTGATCGCGGATGAACTACTGCCGGCGCTGGTAGCCAGCTTGTTTAACGATGAAGAAAACAAAAACGTCATCAGCGCCGCACTGCCGTGGTTGGAGATCAAGGCCCCGCACGAGATGACCTTTAACCTCGACGGTGAACCCCTGAAGGGCAAGCATTTTCGCATTGAAGTGTTGCCGCATGCCATTGAATGTCGCCTGCCGCCAAACTGCGGGCTGCTGGGTCAAGGCCCTACCCCCGAATAACCGTCTATGGCGCTCACCGGCAAGGCTGAGCGCCACTCGTCATAGCATCAGCCCCTTTATCCCAAATAATTTACCGCCTGTCGCCTGCACTTTATTCCGCATCGAAATGTGATCCTCTCCGGCAAATTCTTTAAATCATACTTGTATGGTAGTTAGTTCATAGCGTATTTTCCGTCCAATATGATGACCCGTGGGAACAGGATAAAGACGTTATGAAGATTGTTAACGCAGAGGTATTTGTGACCTGCCCAGGCAGGAATTTTGTCACGCTGAAGATCACCACCGACGAGGGCATTACCGGTATCGGTGACGCCACGCTTAATGGCCGTGAACTACCGGTGGCGTCCTATCTGAAAGATCATGTCTGTCCGCAGTTGATCGGCCGGGACGCCCATCAGATCGAAGACATATGGCAGTTCTTCTATAAAGGCGCCTACTGGCGCCGCGGGCCTGTCACCATGTCCGCCATCTCTGCCGTAGACATGGCGCTGTGGGACATCAAGGGCAAGGCCGCCAATATGCCGCTGTACCAATTGCTCGGTGGCGCATCGCGTACCGGCGTCATGGTGTACTGCCACACCACCGGCCATTCCATCGACGAAGTGCTCGACGACTACGCCAAACATAAAGAGTTGGGCTTTAAAGCCATTCGTACCCAATGCGGTGTGCCTGGCATGAAAACCACCTACGGCATGGCCAAAGGCAAAGGCCTGGCTTATGAACCCGCCACCAAAGGCAACTGGCCGGAAGAACAGCTGTGGTCAACGGAAAAATACCTCGATTTCACCCCCAAGCTGTTTGAAGCAGTACGTAACCGTTTTGGTTTCGACGAACACCTGCTGCACGACATGCACCACCGGCTGACCCCTATCGAAGCCGCCCGCTTCGGTAAAAGCATTGAACAATACCGCCTGTTCTGGATGGAGGATCCGACCCCGGCAGAAAATCAGGAATGCTTCCGTTTGATCCGCCAGCATACCGTGACCCCTATCGCCGTCGGCGAAGTCTTCAACAGTATTTGGGACTGCAAGCAACTGATCGAAGAACAGCTGATCGACTATATCCGTACCACCCTGACCCACGCCGGCGGCATTACCGGCATGCGCCGTATCGCCGACTTTGCCTCGCTGTATCAGGTACGTACCGGTTCACACGGGCCATCCGATTTATCCCCTATCTGCATGGCGGCGGCGCTGCACTTTGATCTGTGGGTCCCTAACTTCGGCGTACAAGAATACATGGGCTACTCCGAACAGATGCTCGAAGTATTCCCGCACAGCTGGAGCTTCAACGACGGCTACATGCATCCGGGCAATAAGCCGGGGCTGGGTATCGAGTTCGATGAAAAACTGGCATCCCGTTATCCCTATGAACCGGCTTATCTGCCGGTCGCACGCCTGGAGGATGGCACCTTATGGAACTGGTAACAGAAGAACGCACCATGCACAGCGTGGTCATTGAAAAACCAGGCCAACTGGTTATCCAGCAACGCCCCTTGCCGCAGCCGGCAGCCAACGAAGTGCGGGTGAAGATAAAGTTCGCCGGTATTTGCGGCTCAGATGTGCATATCTACCATGGCCATAACCCTTTCGCTCGCTACCCGCGCGTCATCGGCCATGAGTTTTTTGGCGTCATTGACCAAGTGGGGTGCGATGTCGATCCACAACGCATCGGGGAACGCGTTGCGGTCGATCCGGTCGTCAGCTGCGGGCATTGCTACCCTTGCTCTATAGGCCGCCCTAACGTCTGCACCGAGCTGCAGGTAATTGGCGTGCACCGCGACGGGGGATTCAGCGACTACGCCTACGCCCCGGCGCGCAATGCCTACCGCATCCCGGACAGCATCAGCGATCGCCATGCCGCCATGGTCGAACCCTTCACCATTGGCGCCAATATCACCGCCCATCTGCAACCCACTGCCGATGACATCGCGCTGATCTACGGCGCCGGGCCGATGGGGCTGACGGTGATCCAAACGCTGAAAGGGGTCTACGGCGTGAAGCAGGTGATCGTGACCGACCGCATCAGTGAGCGCCTGGTGATGGCGCAGGAAAGCGGTGCCGACTGGACCTTCAATAACGCTGAAGGCTCGCTGCAAGCCGAGTTGGAGCGGCGCGGACTCCAGCCGACGCTGATCGTCGACGCCGCCTGCCATCCGGCCATTTTGCAGGAGGCGATTAACCTGGCATCACCGGCGGCACGTATCGGCATCATGGGCTTCTCCGGCGAGGCCTGCACCCTGACCCAGCAAAGCATCACCAGTAAGGAGCTGTCGATTTTCTCCTCACGCCTAAACAGCGGGCGCTTCCCGCAGGTCATCGATTGGATGGCCAGCGGCAAAATCGATCCGCAACGATTAATTACCCACTGCGTGTCGGCCAGCGAGGTTGAGCAGGCGATGCTGATGTTCGAACAAGATCAGCGCACCTGCTGCAAGGTGTTACTGCAATTTGACTGATGAATTTACCAGGGCAGAGGGAGGCAGGAAGCGCCCTCTTCAACCATGAAGCTTCGCAATTAAGCCAGGCTGCGCCTCGTCACTGTACGTGAACGCCGCTGGTGGTCATTTGAACGCGCAACAAGGCGCGAGCTGTGAGGTTTGGCAGGCCAAATAAGCAGCATGCAATACACGCGCGCGTTCGAATGGCCCCAGCCCTCCGGGTCGCGCCCCAAAGACCCGTACTCTGTGTTGTCGGGCTTGAACGTAGGCCCACTATGCCCAGCACCCTCCGCCTTGATTACGGGCCTTTGGGTCTGCGACGGCGCCACGGACAATGACGGGACACAGCCTATACCAAGTGGAGTGATTTTATGTTTAAAAACCTGCGTTGGACCATAGTGTTCCTGCTGTTTATGGTCTACATGATCAACTACCTCGACCGCGTTGCGCTGTCGATTACCGTGCCGATGATCGAGAAGGATCTGATGTTGAATGCCGAACAGTTCGGCATCATCTTCGGCAGCTTCTTCTTCGGTTACGCCATCTTCAACTTTGTCGGCGGGCTGGCGGTAGACAAGTTCGGCCCGACGCTGGTGCTCGGTGTCGCCGTTGGCCTGTGGTCGATTTTCTGCGGCATGACGGCATTAGCCACCGGTTTCTATTCCATGCTGATCCTGCGCGTGCTGTTCGGCATGGCAGAAGGGCCAATCTGCGCCTCGGCCAATAAGATGATCAACGGCTGGTTCCCGAAGAAACAGGCCGCAACCGCCATGGGGCTGCTCAGCGCCGGTTCACCTTTGGGTGGTGCCGTCGCCGGGCCAATCGTCGGCTATCTGGCACTGGCGTTCGGCTGGCGACCGGCGTTTATGATTATCTGCTCGATCGGTATCGTCTGGATGCTAGTGTGGTTCTTCGTGGTGGCGGATAATCCGGCGAAAAGCAAACGCGTCAGCGATGAGGAACTTGCGCTGGTCAACCGGATGAAACAGGAAACCCACAGCGCGGAAGAAGAGCTGAGCAACGCGGCACATGGGCTGGGTTACTACCTGAAACAGCCGATCATCCTGGTCACTGCGTTCGCTTTCTTCTGCTACAACTACATCCTGTTCTTCTTCCTGAGCTGGTTCCCTTCCTATCTGGTTCAGGCGCATAACCTGAACATCAAGGAAATGAGCCTCACCACCATGATCCCGTGGATTGTCGGCTTTGTCGGGCTGGCGCTCGGCGGCTATATCTCCGACAAGATTTTCAATATCACCGGCAAGCTATTGCTTTCGCGCAAGATCGTGCTGGTCACCAGCCTGCTGGCGGCGGCCATCTGCGTGGCCCTGGCGGGTACCGTCAGCAGCGTAGTACCGGCGGTGGTGCTGATGTCGGTATCGATCTTCTTCCTGTACATCACCGGCGCCATTTACTGGGCGATTATTCAGGACGTGGTGCATAAGTCCCGGGTCGGCGGTGCCAGCGGCTTTATCCATTTGGTCGGCAGCGTTTCCGGCATCATTGGCCCTATCGTGACCGGCTACATTGTGCAAAACACCGGTAAGTTCGACAGCGCCTTTATGTTGGCAGGCGGCGTGGCTGCGCTCGGTGCAGTGCTGGTGCTGTTGGTGATCAAGGCACCGCGCAACACCGTACAGCCGCAAATCTCGAAATCTTAATGCTTCAGGGGCGGCCAAGGTCGCCCCGCTTTCCCCTTCTTCAGGAACGACAACATGACGCTTTCCAGCACCGCCGCGCTACCGGCGGCAATTGCAGCACCAGGCTACGATCGCCAACGGCTAAAACCCAGAATCGTACACCTCGGTTTTGGCGCATTTTTCCGGGCTCATCAGGCGATTTACGCCGAGCGTCTGGCAAAGAATCACGCCAGCGATTGGGGCTACGGCGTGATCAGCATGCACAACGGCCAGCAAAAAATCGCCGATATACAACGTCAGGACCTGTTATATACGGTGGCCGAAATGGACGACAGCGGCTGGCGAGGTCAGGTTGTCGGCATTATCAGGCAAGCGCTGCATCTGCAGGTCGACGGGCTGGAAGCCGTACTTGAAGCCATGGCGCAGCCGGAGGTCGCTATCGTTTCACTGACCATCAGCGAGAAAGGCTACTGTTATCATCCCGCCAGTGGCCAGTTGCTGGCTGAACATCCGGACATTCAGCATGATATTGCCCACCCGCAGCGGCCAAAGTCCGCCCCCGGTTTGCTGCTGGCGGCGCTACGGCTACGTCGTGAGCGTGGGCTGCCGGCATTCGCCGTGATGTCCTGCGACAACATGCCAGCCAATGGCCAGGTGACCCGCAACCTGCTCTGCCAACTGGCGCAGCGACAGGATGCGGAACTGGCGGCGTGGGTTCAACAGCATGTCGCCTTCCCCTCCACCATGGTCGACCGCATTGTTCCGGCGATGACGGCGGAAACGCTGCGGCAGATTGAAGGTTTACTGGGTGGTATCGTCGATCCGGTCGCTGTCGCCTGCGAGCCCTTCAGCCAATGGGTAATAGAAGATAACTTCCCACAGGGGCGTCCGGCGTGGGAAAAGGTCGGCGTCGAACTGGTCCACGACGTGCTGCCTTACGAAGAAATGAAGCTGCGGATGCTCAACGGCAGCCACTCTTTTCTGGCTTATCTGGGCTATTTGGCCGGCTATGCGCATATCAGCGACTGCATGCAGGATGCGCATTTTGTGCGTGCGGCGCACCATCTGATGTTGGCGGAACAGGCGCCGACGCTGCAAGTCAGCGGTGTGGATCTGACGCAGTACGCCGAATCGCTGCTGGCTCGCTATCGCAATGGTGCGCTGAAGCACCGCACCGGACAAATCGCCATGGACGGCACGCAAAAACTGCCACAGCGTTTGCTGGACGCCATCCGCTGGCACCTGGCACAGGGCAGCGATTTTAGCTGCCTGGCTTTAGGGGTGGCCGCCTGGATGCGTTACGTCGGCGGCCAGGACGAACAGGGTCAGGTTATCGAAATCAACGATCCCCTGCGTGAACGTCTTGCCGAACAGGTCGGCAACAGCCGCGAAGGCGCCGAACGGGTATTGGCGCTGCTGCAGCTTGAAACGGTGTTTGGGCGCGATCTGCCGGACAGCTTACGGTTCGTCAAGGCGGTGACCGATGCCTACCTTACGCTGCTGGCGCAGGGGGCTCGAGCCACCGTTGCCGCGCTGCCCGTCACGGAATAACGATACTGGCAGACCTCCCGCATGTCCCTCCAGCCGACGGAGAGCATCATTGAGTTATCATATTAAGCGGGTGGATTAATCCGCCCGCCATCAAAGAATAATCTGCTAGTATGGTGGCACCCGAATCTCAGCCAGATTACCGATCTTCACCATGTCTGAAACCTACAGCCTTACCAACAACCTCCCGGTCAATCAGCAAATCTATCGGTTCCTGCGTAAGGATATCGTCGATTGCACCATTCCCCCCGGCACCTTGTTGTCTGAGAAAGAGATCTCCACCCGCTTTAGCGTTTCACGTCAGCCGGTGCGCGAGGCCTTTATCAAGCTGGCGGAAGCGGGACTGGTGCAGATCCTGCCGCAGCGCGGTACTTTCGTGATGAAGATTTCCGCCAAGCGGGTAGCCGACGGGCGCTTTATTCGTCAGGCAGTGGAATGCGCGATTGTTCGTCGTGTCGCAGAACGGATCACGGCGGAGCAGCTGATGACGCTGGAGCATAATTTGCATCGCCAGACGTTGGCGGCGCAAAATCGGCAAACCCGTGAGTTTTTGGCTCTGGACGACGAGTTCCACCAGTTGCTAACCCAGTTTGCCGACTGCCCGCTGGCCTGGGAAACCATCGAAACCATCAAGGCCACCATGGATCGGGTGCGCTTTCTCAGCCTGAGCGAGGTTTCGCCGCCGGAAAGCCTGATCCAACAGCATTACCGCATTTTTGAAGCGCTGAAAGCACAGGATGCCGACGCCGCCGAGCGCGCCATTCATGAACACCTGCAAGAGATGATTTACTCCATTACCCCTATCTCTATGCAAAATACCGAGTGGTTTGAAGTCGAATAATCAGCCACAAATCTTCCGTGGGGCGATCGTCCCCACGTATTTGGCCACGCAAATGGCAATTCCTCTCAATCGCATCTATTGTTTCTCCTTGCCGTCAGGATTTCATTACTATCGTTCTATCAGCTTCAATCACCGCTTTTTGCTACGCCGGTGGTCAGATACCTTAGGTTGCCGGTGTATGAAGAAGCTAAATCGGGAGTTAATCATGACTGATATTGCACAGTTGTTAGGAAAGGAAGCGGAAGACCTGTTGCAACACCGCTGTACTACCATCCCTGCTGAAAATCTCTACCTGCCGGGCGCCGACTTTGTTGACCGGATAATGATCGATAACAACCGCCCCAACACCGTGTTGCGTTCAATGCAAAGCCTGCTTAACCATGGCCGCCTGGCCGGCACCGGCTACCTGTCTATTCTGCCGGTCGATCAGGGCATTGAGCATTCTGCCGGCGCGTCTTTCGCCGCTAACCCGCTGTATTTTGATCCGAAAAATATCGTCGAACTGGCCATTGAGGCCGGTTGTAACTGCGTCGCCTCCACTTATGGCGTGCTGGCGTCAGTCTCGCGCCGCTACGCGCACAAAATTCCGTTCCTGGTCAAACTGAACCATAACGAAACCCTGAGCTACCCGACCCAATACGACCAGACGCTGTACGCCAGCGTCGAGCAAGCGTTCAACATGGGCGCGGTTGCGGTCGGCGCCACCATTTACTTTGGTTCCGAGCAGTCACGCCGCCAGATTGAAGAAATTTCCAGTGCCTTCGAGCGCGCGCACGAGCTGGGTATGGTCACCGTGCTGTGGGCCTATCTGCGCAACCCGGCGTTCAACAAAGATGGCGTGGACTATCATTCCAGTGCCGATCTCACCGGCCAGGCCAACCACATTGCCGCCACCATCGGCGCCGATATCGTTAAGCAAAAAATGGCGGAAAACAACGGCGGCTACCGCGCGGTGAAATTCGGTTATACCGATGACCGCGTTTACAGCAAGCTGACTACCGACCACCCGATCGATTTGGTGCGTTACCAACTGGCCAACTGCTATATGGGCCGCGCCGGGTTGATTAACTCCGGCGGTGCCGCTGGTGAGAATGACCTGCAGGAGTCGGTTCGCACCGCGGTCATCAACAAACGCGCGGGCGGCATGGGCCTGATTCTGGGGCGCAAGGCGTTCAAGAAATCGATGAAAGAAGGCGTGGCGTTGATCAATGCCGTTCAGGACACCTACCTGGACAAGAAAGTCACCATCGCCTGATCCCAAGCCACACCCAGTTCGTTTCTCCAGCCCGGTTCGCCGGGCTTTTTTGTCGCGTTTTTCTGCCGATCCCCGCTCCCCTTTTCTGTTCCCCCCGCCGCTTAATGTTATTTTTCTTTCATTATTAACTTTCACAATAAAATATTTATCTTTCGAATTGTGATCTATTTAAAACAAATGAATCCATAAAGTGATTAGTGTAAGGCCCATGGCGACAGAGCCGCCGTTCGCTCCAGGCCATACCTTCCATCACAGGAGAATAATAATGATTGAGCTAATCACCCACGGAGCCGAATGGTTTATCGGCCTGTTTCAGAAAGGCGGTGAAGTGTTTGTCGGCATGGTGACGGGCATTTTACCTTTGTTAATCAGCCTGTTGGTCATTATGAACGCGCTGATCAAATTTGTAGGCCAGGAACGTATCGAACGCTTGGCGCAGCGCTGTGCGGGAAACCCGGTTTCTCGTTATCTGCTGCTGCCGCTGATCGGCACCTTTGTTTTTTGCAACCCGATGACCCTCAGCCTCGGGCGCTTTATGCCCGAGAAATATAAACCCAGCTACTACGCGGCAGCGTCCTACAGTTGCCACTCGATGAACGGTCTGTTCCCACATATCAACCCCGGCGAACTCTTCGTTTATCTCGGCATTGCCAGCGGGTTGACCACCCTCGGCCTGCCACTGGGGCCGCTGGCGGTGAGCTATTTTCTGGTCGGGCTGTTCACCAACTTTTTCCGCGGCTGGATCACCGATCTCACCACCAGCCTGTTCGAACGCAAGATGGGGATCCGCCTGGATCGCCAGGTGCAACTTTAATTCGTGGAGTGCAGCATGAGTGCTTATATCCGTATTGAGAAAGGCGCCAGCGGCTGGGGTGGCCCATTAACGTTGCCGATCGAACCTGGCAAAAAAGTGGTGTACATCACTGCCGGTACCCGCCCATCGATCGTCGACCGGATTAGCGAACTGACCGGCTGGCCTGCCGTCGATGGCTTTAAAGAAGGCGAACCGCCGGCAGACGAAATTGGCGTCATGGTGATCGACTGCGGCGGTACCCTGCGCTGCGGCCTGTACCCGAAGCGCCGTATTCCGACGGTCAACATTCACGCTACCGGCCAATCCGGCCCGTTGGCGAAGTTTATCCTCGAGGATATTTACGTCTCCGGCGTGCGTGATAGCAACATCAGCCGGGTGGAAGCGGCTACCGATCAGATCCCGACAGCCACGTCGCAACCCAAGGGACGGGATTACGACACCAGCAAAAAAATCACCGAGCAGAGCGACGGCCTGTTGGCCAAAGTGGGTATGGGCATGGGATCGGTGGTGGCGGTGTTCTTCCAGGCCGGGCGCGACACCATCGACACGGTGCTGAAGACCATACTGCCGTTTATGGCGTTCGTCTCGGCGCTGATCGGCATCATCATGGCTTCCGGCCTGGGGGATTTTATCGCCCATGGCCTGACGCCATTGGCCAACAGCCCGATTGGGTTGGTGACGCTGGCGCTGATCTGCTCCTTCCCACTGCTGTCGCCGTTCCTCGGCCCTGGCGCGGTGATCGCTCAGGTGATCGGCGTGCTGGTCGGGGTGCAGATAGGCCTCGGCCATATTCCGCCGCAGCTGGCGCTGCCCGCGCTGTTCGCGATTAACGCGCAGGCCGCCTGTGACTTTATTCCCGTCGGCCTGTCGCTGGCGGAGGCCAAGCAGGACACGGTTAGGGTCGGCGTTCCTTCGGTATTGGTCGGACGTTTCCTGACCGGCGCACCGACGGTGCTGATCGCCTGGGCCGCATCCGCCTTCATCTACCAATAACTTCGTTTGCCAGGGAGCCGTTATGAATACCATTTTCCAGACCATCATCACCCAGATTGGCGACTGCGCCCGCGAGGCGCTGCAAGATGACATGTTGATCACCTTCCGTGAAGGCGCACCGGCAGACATCGAAGAATTCTGTTTCATCCACCAGCACGGCAACACTTCCGGTGAATTGCAGGCCGGGGGGTGGATGGAGCTGGCAGAGCAACGTTATCCAATCACCGCCGTCGGTGACGTCGCCACTCAAAACCTGCGTGAATTGGGTCACCTCACCGTACGTTTCGACGGAGAGCCGCAGGCCGAATTCCCCGGTTCGATCCACGTATCCGGCACCACGCCGGCGGATATCCCACTGGGCAGCACGCTGAAATTTATCGCATAAGGAGTAAACCATGTCTGAAGTAGCTGTAGTGATTGGCGGTGGCCAAACGTTGGGTGCATTTCTGTGCCAGGGTCTGGCGCAGGCGGGCTATCGCGTGGCGGTCGCCGATTTAAACGCGGATAACGCCCGGCAGGTAGCACAACAGATTAACGACCAATACGGCGCGGGCAGCGCGCGTGGTTTCCAGGCCGACGCCACCGACGAACAAAGCGTGATTGCGCTGGCGGCAGCGGTTGACGATGAATTCGGCCCGGCCAAACTGCTGGTGTACAGCGCCGGTATCGCCAAGGCGGCACCGATCACCGATTTCCCGCTGGGGGATTTCGACCGCTCGCTGCAGGTCAATCTGGTGGGCTATTTTCTCTGTGCCCGCGAGTTTTCTCGCCTGATGATCCGCGACGGCATTGCCGGACGCATCATTCAGATCAACTCTAAATCCGGCAAGGTCGGCAGCAAGCACAACTCCGGCTACAGCGCCGCCAAGTTCGGCGGCGTGGGGCTGACACAGTCGTTGGCGCTCGATCTGGCGGAATACGGCATTACCGTGCATTCCTTAATGCTGGGTAACCTGTTGAAGTCGCCGATGTTCCAGTCGCTGCTGCCGCAGTACGCACAAAAACTGGGGATCGCGCCGGATCAGGTTGAAAAGTATTACACCGACAAGGTGCCGCTGAAACGCGGATGTGACTATCAGGACGTGCTCAATACCCTGCTGTTTTACGCCAGCGATAAGGCTTCTTACTGCACCGGCCAGTCGATCAACATTACCGGCGGTCAGGTGATGTTCTGATCTTGTCAACGCTCCCTCTCCTTCTGGAGAGGGAAAACAAACAGGAGGCTATATGACTCAGGCATTGATCACCTTCGCAGTTCTGGCCTGGCTACTGCAAATCGCCCTCGGCTGGTGGCAGATCCAACGTTTCAACCGTGCCTTCGACGGCCTGTGCCAGCTGGGTGCCGTCGGTGTCGGGCGTTCCGGCGGGCGCTTTCAACCCCGGGTGGTGCTGGCGCTGGCCTTTGATTCCGAGCGGCGGGTTTGCGGCAGCATGTTAATGCGTGGCCTGACCATCTTTGCCCAACCGAAACCTATCGCCCGGCTGCACGGCCTGCATCAGCGTGATCTTCGCCCGGATGTGATCTTCCCCGAGGATCCCGCATGCCAGACTGCACTATCGTTAGCGATTGCCCCTAAATCATGATATTTTCACATTAAAAGACATTACCTTTCATATTGAATTGTTAGCCGAAGGGAAATGCGCAACTCTTGTGAACAGGACGGGCTATGAAACCAAAGCAGCGGCAGGCCGCTATCCTTGAATATCTGCAGCGGCATGGCAAAACGGCAGTGGATGCCCTGGCAGCGCACTTTGCCACCACCGGCACCACCATCCGCAAGGATCTCACCCTGCTGGAAGAGGAAGGTGAAGTGATCCGCACTTATGGCGGCGTGGTGCTCAGCCGCGACGATGGCGATCAGCCTATCGACCGCAAAACCCATATCAATACCGAAAAGAAACGCCAGATCGCCTATGCCGCCATCGGGCTTATCAACGACGGCGACTCGCTGATTTTCGACGCCGGCAGCACCGTGCTGCAAATGGTGCCGCATCTGGCGCAGTTCAATAACATCACGGTCATGACCAATAGCCTGCACATCGTCAATGCGCTGGTGGAGCTGAATAACGACCAAACCATCCTGATGCCCGGCGGCACCTATCGCAAAAAGTCGGCGTCCTTTCACGGCAGCCTGGCGGAATCGGCTTTCCAGCAGTTCAGCTTCGACAAACTGTTTATCGGGGCGGACGGCGTGGACCTTAATGCCGGTGTCACCACCTTTAACGAAGTGCACAACGTCAGCAAGGCGATGTGCGAAGCCGCCAGCCGCATTATCCTGCTGGTGGACTCGTCAAAGTTCGGCCGCAAAAGCCCGAACGTGGTCTGCGACCTGAGCGCCGTGGATACCCTGATCACCGATAAAAACATCAATCCGGATTACCTCGCCGCATTGCAGGCGAAAGGGATCAATATCATTCTGGTAGGAGATTTTGATGAGTAACGCCGCTGCCCTGCTGGCCTTTGCCCGCGAAACGCTGGAAATTGAGCTGACTGAAGCACAACGCCTGCTGGCGCGACTGGACGATAATTTCGTCTGCGCCTGCGAACTGCTGCTGAACTGCCGGGGCAAGGCGGTGATTTCCGGCATCGGCAAATCCGGCCACATCGGTAAAAAAATTGCCGCCTCGCTGGCCAGTACCGGCACTCCGTCGTTCTTCGTGCACCCGGCAGAAGCACTGCATGGCGATCTCGGCATGATTGGCGCCGACGACGTGGTGGTGTTTATCTCTTATTCCGGCCGCGCCAAAGAGCTGGATTTAATCCTGCCGTTGCTGGCGGAAAATAACATCCCGGTGATTGCCATCACCGGCGGCAAAGAGTCACCTCTGGCGTTGGCTGCGGCCTGCATGCTGGACATCAGCGTCGAACGCGAGGCTTGCCCGATGGGTTTGGCGCCGACCTCCAGCGCGGTCAATACGCTGATGATGGGCGACGCATTGGCAATGGCTTTAATGCGCCAGCGCGGTTTCAACGCCGAAGACTTTGCCCGTTCACATCCGGGCGGCAGCCTGGGTGCGCGTTTGCTCAACCGGGTACATCACCTGATGCGCACCGGCGATCGTTTGCCGAAAGTCAGTGAAAGCGCCAACGTGATGGAAGCCATGCTCGAACTGAGCCGCACCGGGCTGGGGTTGGTCGCGGTGTGCGACGCACAGCAGAAAGTGGTGGGGGTATTTACCGATGGCGACCTGCGCCGCTGGCTGGTAAAAGGCAATAGCCTGCAGGATGCGTTGAGCCCGGCCATTACCCGCCCTGGCTATCGCTTGCCGGAGCAGTGGCGCGCAGGGGAAGCCCTGGAAGCTTTGCACGAACAACATATCAGTGCCGCACCGGTGGTCAATCTGGACGGCGTACTGGTCGGCGCGATCAACCTGCACGATTTGCATCAGGCCGGGATCGGCTAATTAAACTGAAGAAACCCGCAGCAATGCGGGTTCCTCCTTGCCTATTCATCCCGGGTATCAATTCGGTACAGCCTCGACGATCGACAAATAACAACCGGTATCGATAATCCGGTTCAGCTTCAGGTCGGCGCTGGCCAACAGCGCCTTCAGTTCTTCTTCGGTGCGCACCTGCCCACCGTCAAAACTGCCCATCAGAACCAAATCAAGCTCCCGGCAGCTGTCCCAGGCGGTGTTATTCGGCACTATTACAGGTTCAATAAGCAATAGCTTCGATTGCGGGTGCATCGCATTACGACAGGTACGTAATATGCGACTGGCCGGCTCATCGGCCCAGTCCATGACGATAAATTTCAACAGATAAAAGTCTGCCGTCGGACAGGCTTCAAAGAAACTGCCCGCGCAGGTTTCCCAACGCGAATCATCACCCAATTCACCAAGGCGGTTTCTTGGCAATACCTGCGGTTGGTCAAAAAGAATGCCTTTAACCGTCGGATTGGCGCGCAATACGCTCAGCAGCAATCCGCCAAATCCCCCGGCGATATCTACCACCGTAGAATGCTCGGGGAATTTATAACTGCGCATCAAAATTTTATTTTCCAACGCCGACATCGATGCCATGCCGATATGGAAATCATTTTCCGCGTCAGGAATATCCTCTTGCGACCAATAATCATAGAATGGCATACCGAATATTTGTTTAAATACCGGTTCGCCGCGTAACGTTGCCGCCAATTTTCCCAACGGACGCCACATTGTTTCATCCGTCAGCATCATTACACCGCCACGCAGTGAATCCGGCAAGTCTGAACGTAAATATTGCGCTACTGGGTTAAGCGAGAAACGTCCGTCTTCGGAAACGGAAAAAATATTGCGCGATGCCAGAATACTCAAGACCCGATGCAGCATTCTGCTATTTACTTCCAGCTTCCTTGCCAGCTCCTGGGCCGTTTTGGGGCCGTCAATCAGATGATCGGCCACGCACAGCTCAGCCGCAGCCCGCAAGGCGGCCTGCACGGTGAATCCCATCGTTTGATCCAACAAATACAAAGAGGCTTTTTCATCTTCAGAAAGAGTGACGTGATTAGTTGCCATGATCATAATGCTCCGTTTGGATATTTAACCTCAGACACCATTGCAAAATTAACAATGATTATTTATTTCGTGTGAAATAAATTCGCCAAACAAGATCATAGACACTAAATAAAATAAAACCATAAATCCAACAAGGTTATCAGGCAAAAATAACCATAAATCATGCAACCAATTAAATGGCAAAGGAATATATATAACAGGAAAAACAAAATGATAAAGCATAGATACAATTAGATAATTAATTCATGACGAAGCAATATACTCCTCACCAGGATTTATTTTATATAAATTTCATTTCAATAATAGACACATACCTTAAAAATTCGGCTGAATGCAGATGCCTTCAGCCGAAAACTGATTATTTCCAGTCGGGATTATTCTCAAACTGTTGTTTCAGCAACGCCTTCATATCGTCGTTCGGTTTACCCAGCCATTGGTATTTGGCGTATTTCTTCGGATGGTCAACCGCTTCCGGCTTATCCGCCACCTCAACGCGCACGGCCCAGGCCTGTGATTTGTCTTCCTTAAACGCCACTATCATAAAGTTGTTGGCGCAGTCATGCGGCTTGCACAGATTGCCCACCAGATAGTTCTGCCCTTTCCAGCTCAGGCTCTGCGCCGGCGTGGAGGTTCCCATCCCCTTGCGCGCCCAACCCGGCAAGCGAGCCTGCCCTTTGACCATATTTTGCCAACTGGTCTGGTAACCCGGCTGTTGGATCACGTCCGAGGTGGTGACGATCTGCTGAGCGAAACCACCCACGCTGAAGCTGAGTAACGCGCCGAAGATGGCGCCGCGAAGTGCGTTTTGTCCTGTCATTGCCTTCTCCCTAGAAAAAATTCGGTTGCACCCGGCCCAAGCCGGGTCTGGATCTAGTCAGACCACAAGGGTAGCAAAAAGTTGACTTACCACCAGGCATGAAAATGATGTACCGGCCCAATACCGTGCCCCACTTCCAGGGTATCCGCCTGCAGCAGGGCCTGTTGCAAATAGTCCTTGGCGGCAGCGACCGTTTCGGCCCAGTCGTCGTGACGCGGTCGCAGCGCCGCCAGGGCGGCAGACAGCGTACAGCCGGTGCCGTGAGTATGTCGGGTCGCCACGCGCGGCGCGGTAAACCGCAGCTCCTGCTCGGCCGTAAACAGCCAATCCGGACTTTCGCTTTCGCTAAGGTGACCCCCTTTCATCAACACCGCCTGGCACCCCATCGCCAGGAGCGCCCGGCCCTGCTCGCGCATCTGGCGCTCATTTTCCGCCGGGGCGCATGCCAGCAGCACCGCCGCCTCCGGCAGGTTCGGCGTGATGATCGACACCAGCGGCAACAGTTCACGACGGATCGAATCCACCGCTTCCGGCGCCAGCAGCGGATCGCCGCTTTTTGCCAGCATCACGGTATCCAGTACCACAAACGACGGCTGATAATGGCGCAAACGCTCCGCCACCGCCTGCACAATATCGGCGTTGGCCAACATGCCAATCTTGGTGCTGTCGATGCGCAGGTCGCTGAAGACGGAATCCAGCTGAGCGGCGACAAAGGCCGGATCTATGTTGTAGACCGACTGCACACCACGGGTGTTTTGCGCCACCAGCGCGGTAATCACCGAGGCACCATAGGCCCCCAACGCAGAGAAAGCTTTTAGATCGGCCTGAATGCCGGCGCCGCCACTCGGATCGGTCCCGGCAATTGTCAGTGCGTTAATGCGTTTCATTGCAGTTCCTCCGGGCGCAGTTGATACAGTGCGTCGAGGAACGCCGGGGTGAAACTGCCCGGCCCGGCGGCACGGCGCGTGGCCCGTTCACCGCAAAGCGACATCACCCGGCAGGCGGTCGCCACGTTATCGAGCCGATCGCCCGGTAAACTGCAAAATGCCGCCACCACTGCAGAAAGTGCACAACCGGTACCGACCACCCGCGTCATCAGCACATCGCCGCCGGTGACCGCCCAGTCACGCTGGCCATCGGTGATGTAATCAACAACGCCGGTTACTGCCACTACCGCACCGCTGCTGCGCGCCAATTCGCGCGCCGCCGGCAATGCCACCAGCGAGTCGTCTGCACTGTCGACGCCACGTCCGTTAGCCTGCAGACCCCTCAGCGCCATGATTTCAGAAGCGTTGCCGCGGATCGCCGCCGGCTTCTCACCCAACAAACGATGGGCAAACGCGGTGCGATACACCAACCCGCCGACCGCTACCGGATCCAGCGTCCAGGGGGTTTGTGCCACGTTGGCAGCTTCCACCGCGGCCAGCATGGATTCAGCGCGTGATGCATTGAGGGTGCCAACGTTGATCAGCACCGCATCCGCCAGTCGGCTGAACTGCGCCGCTTCGGTCGGTTCCACCACCATTGCCGGCGAAGCGCCGAGCGCCAACAGGACGTTAGCCGTCAGTTCCTGCACCACTTCGTTGGTCAGGCAATGGATCAGGGGCGATTGGCGTTTAAATTGAGTCAAACAGGCCGCGGCGCGGGCGCCGGGGAAAACATCAGGTCGAGCGAGCATATTCCTCCCAACCGGCGTTCAAGAAGGCGGGTACCGGTTGAGGCACCGAGACTTCCCTACGCTGGCATAATCCAGATCAGGTAATACGGGTAAAATCTCAGCCACTGCGCATCGCGCAGGGCACCCCGAGTCAAGACGGCCATTATTGGGGTTGCCGCCGGTGAGGTCAATCGCGCTATAGTGTCAAAAAATAAAAAGGAGGCGCCATGCAGATAAGAAAATACCAAGAGGCCGATCGCCCCTTCCTGCGCACCCTGTATCTGGCTTCGCGTAAAGCGGCGTTTCCGTGGCGCGATACCGAAGATTACCGGCTGGAGGATTTCGATCGCTCAACGCTGGGCGAAGATATTTGGGTGGCGGAAGATCAGGGGAAGCGGCTGGGATTTGTGTCGATTTATCGCCAGGACAACTTTATTCACAACCTGTATGTCGATCCGCATCTGCCGCCGCTCGGCGTCGGCAGCGCTCTGTTACAAGCGGCAGAACAGACCTTTACCGCCACCGGTTCGCTGAAATGCCTGGTGAAGAATGAGAAGGCGCTGGCGTTCTACCACAAGCACGGTTGGCGAATCATCACTACCGGCAATGACGGCGGGGAAGAATATTACCTGCTGCATTCCCCGGCAAAATAAAATAAGGGCACAGCGCAAACCGTGCCCGTTCATTAAAGCCCCCGGCTCAGGCGACAGAAGCTGCCGGGGTCAGTTTTGCACGTGCGCGGATATTTCTGACCAACAGCCCCGACACTATGATCCCGGCACAGGCAAACATACCCATCAGCCCGAAAACAATCTTGTAACCGGTCAGTCCTGGGAAGGCATCGAGAATATGACCGTACAGGCTAAAACAGAACATCGCCGGGGCATAACCGATAAAGCTGCCCAGCGCCATAGCCGCACCGGTATGTTCTTCGTCAATGCCGGCCTCACCGATGGGGGCAAAGAACACCGCTCTTTGGGTAAAGACCACTGCACCAAATCCCAGCGTACAGGCCATGCCCAAGTAAACCGGCATTTGTTCATGCGGTAACAGGATCAATAGCGCCAGCGCAATGGCGCTGATAATAAAGGTATAGAATAAATACTTGCTGGGAGACTTTAATACTTTATCGGCAATGAGACCACCAATCGGTCCACCCACCATTTTTAAGCAGTATTGATTAATGATCCCGTAAGCACCCACCAGTGCAATCGGCAGCGCATAGACATGACTCAGGAAAGGAATAAAGAACGTCAATCCGCAATACACCGCGTAAACACAGAAAACGCTGAAGGCAATCAGCCATACAGTTTTGTTTTTCAATACGCTGCCCATTCCAGGCTTTTTATTGACAGGGGTTTGTTCTTTAGCGGGTAACTTTTCCTCTGGGCTTTCTTTCATCACCAACAGAATAATAATCCCTACGCAAATGGCGATGGCCGAATAAAACAATATGCCGACTTTAAAACCCAGGTAGCCGCTACCAAATGCGGTAAACAGCGCCAGCGCAGAAAAGGCCACCACCGTGTCCACAACCCCGCGCCCGGTTTCAAAAAAGCCGAACAACCGCCCCTGCTGAGTATTATCCCCCAGCATACTCACCGATTTGAGCAGCACCGGCCAATTCAGCATGTCACAGGTCACGCCGAACAGCGCCCAGACAAACAGTATGCCCCAGTACCCCGGCATGCTGGACAGGTAGATACCAAGCAAGCCAGTAGCAATCAGCGAAAACGACATGGTAAAACGTCGCGGCAGGCGATCGGAAAAATAGATTGATAAGAAGAAGCCAATGGTCGTCACAATCGAGTTAACCGACATGGCATTGCCTATTTCGCCGTTACTCAAGTGAAAATACTGTTGCATCGGAACATAAAAAGCATCTTTAAGGGAAGGCAATTTATAGATTGTCCCTCCACATAAAACCAACAAGCTAAATAATGCCCATCTTTTTTTAGTTAACATAGTCCCCTCACAGCCAATAATTAATAAGCGGTGTTGTTTACCCGATAATGAGGCGAGCGTTGATCGCTCATCAGCGAGAATATGTGATTTATAGATTTATTTTTATATTATGCCGGATTTAGCAGTTCCTGAGCTTGCTGCGTTAAACTGTCAATGATGGTGCGAACATAGTGAATTTGATTTAAAGCATCTTGAGTTTCTTTCTTTAATCGCGCTTCCAACCCTTGCTCCGGTAACGCTGTTTCACTCATTTCTCGCCATGGAATGGGAGGATTATTCCCTTCGTCGCTGAAACGAAACGGCGGTGCGTAATAATCCACCTCTTCTTCCAGCCCGTAGGCGGTGACCTGCGGTTGATCTTCACCCAGACAGATCAGCCCCAATAACAGTTCTCGGAATGGCAGATCTCCCTGTCCGGAAATACAGGCACGATGCCCCATCCCCTTGTTCTCTCGCACAATAATTGCGTCCTTGATGTGCACCTGAGTGATTTCCCCACTCATTGCCGCCAGTGCCGGCAGCGGCTCTTCATTGGCGTTAATCATGTTGGCGAAATCAAACAGCAGGGAAAGCTGAGGGAAATCTGCCGCCTGGACCAGGCCGACCAATTCATGGCTCTTGAGATCTTCATGCTGTTCCAGAGTAAAACTCAGGCCGCTGTGTTGATAACGCTGTTTGATGTACTGAATATCCGCACCGATACGCGCCAACACCTCTTGCAAAGGGCCCTGATAGCGCGGATAAAAACGCACTGAGCTGGCCCCACATTTCAGCGCGATATTCACCGCCTGATCGATAGTTTGCGAGTCGGAGGCGCTGGTTTCGATATGAATATCCAATCCATAGCGCCGAGCCTGTTCGCCAAACCGGCGCAGCCGGGCATCATCAGCATGGCAAAGCGCCTGACTTTCCCCATCCAGCACATGCACCTTCACCCCTCGCAACCGCTGCTGATGGGCGATGCTCAACAAATCCTCTGGCAGGATCTTCTCCATACGCATATTGAGATGAAAGGCGTAAGCATGCAGGTAAAGGGGCAAGTTATGCGCCCGTAGAAGGACTTTCTCCGCCGTTAAGCGATCCATGATATTCACCTATAAGTTAATAAAGAAATCTACCGACTCGAAGCGCCAGTGCTCGATATCCACCTGCACGATACGGCGTTCGGCATCGGCACGATGCTTTTCGACCAAAATCGCAGGCGTGCTGGCGTTTCCGCCCATCACCTTGCAGGCCTCTCCGGATAACCGGGTGGGTTTAAAGGCCAGATGACGGGTTCGCGTGGAAGTGCCATAAGCCTGTTCCCAGACCTCGGCAAACGAGTTCTCACCCAGGCGTTCGATAAAACCGGGTGCCACTCGCGGGCTGATAAAGGTTTCGTGATAAAACACGATGTGATTATCCAGCGCACCCCAACCAGAAATCTTGTAGATCTCGCTCGCCGCGTCGACCTGCAATAACTCTTTGATAAACCCCGGAGCTGCCAATACGCACTCTTTGGTCATATAGTCCCAGGAGGGACAACGGCCCTGCTCGATAGCCGCCTGTTTGAAACTGGTAGAGGAATTGGGGTTATAGTTAAAACGCGGCAGTGCCGCAAACCAACCCCGTCGATCCTTGCGGAAGATCCTCGATTCGCTTTCCAGGAACAACAGCGCCTGACGTAACGTCATGCGTTTGATGTTCAGCAATTCTCCCAGTTCTCGCTCCGAAGGAAGCTTGTCACCGGGGGCGATTGCCCCCTGGCTCAGCCAGTCATTCAACCTGGCCTTTGCCAATTCAACGGTTGAGCTGTTTTTCATATCCACACCTAATTGGTTTAAACCAGATTGCACAACAGTATCGCGGTGAATTATGACAAACAATGGGGGTATTGGATTTTATGTGTGACTTCGGTCCCAGAACAGAAGGGATCTTGGCAACCTTGGGCAAGATCCCCCCTCCGGTCCTCTCTTACTGCGGATTAAGCAAGGAGCCAGGCAGAATCAAAAACGCCGTCATTTTCCCGGCGCCATCGGCATCGCACGCAGCGTCAGGCCCCAGAACACCAGGGCAATAAAGCTGACGCCCGCCCCCAACCAGCACACCCCCTGCCAACCAGCCAGTGCAAATACGTGAGTGCTGGCAAAAGCGCCGAGCCCACTGCCAATGGCATAGAACAGCATGTAGACGCCCACTAACCGGCTATGCGCCTGCGGATGTGCGCTGAAAATCAGGCTCTGATTCAACACATGAATGGCTTGGCCTGCCAAATCGAGCAATACAATGCCGATAATCAACCACCCCAGGCCATAATCCAGCATGCCGAGCGGCAGCCAGGCCAGCACCAACAGCAGCAGACAGATGCCGCTCGCCACCTGCGCCAAGCCGCGGTCCGCCAGGTGCCCTGCTCTTACCGCCGCCAGCGCCCCCACCGCGCCCACCAGGCCAAAGGCGCCAATCACCGAATGCGAAAAGTTGAACGGTGCCTGACTCAGCGGCAGCACCAATGCACTCCAGAAGATGCTGAATGCCGCAAACATCAACAGCGCCAGTATGCCGCGAATTTGCAACGTGCGATCGCGCAGCAACAGCGTCAGCATCGAACGCAGCAAGGCGGTGTAGCTAAGCGTTGAAGGCGGCGTGCTCGGTGCAGGCAGCAAACGTGCCAGAATCGGCAGCAAGACCAGCGTCACTCCGGCGGAAAAAAAATACACCGTGCGCCAACCTCCTGCGTCTGCCAACGCGCCGGACAGGGTTCTCGCCAATAGCAGACCCAGCACTACACCGCCCTGCGCCGCCCCCACGACCCGCCCACGCTCATGAGGTGCCGCCAGCGTGGCGGCAAAAGCGATGAGTCCCTGTGTCATGGCGGTGCCCAATAATCCCACCAGCAACATGCCGATCAGCATAAGCAGGCTGCTGTTTGCCCAACCGACCATGCACAATGCGGCAATCAACAACAGTTGCTGTACCGCTAACAGCCGATGGCGATTAATGCGGTCCCCCAGCGGTACCACCAATACCAGCGCCAACGCGCAACCAAGCTGGGTGGCGGTGATCACCATACCCACCGACGCCACGCTGATAGCAAATTCCTGGGCTATGGCATCCAACAACGGCTGGGCGTAATAGACATTAGCCACGCTAAAAGCGCTGGCGCCGGCCAGCAACAACACCAGCGAAGCCGGCAGCCGACTCAGTCCCCTCGCCTGAGATACGCAGATCGGATCCAGCGTTTTGTCACTCATCGTTTTCTCCAAAGCGGTTTCATTATTAAACCCAATGGACATTACGCGCAGAGGTTTTATAATGCAACCAGATAGTGTGGCAGGAGGGATAACGTGAAACGTAAAAGCCTGGAAGATGCGCCGTGCCCGGTGGCACGCACTTTGGATGTGATTGGCGACTGGTGGTCACTGTTGATTGTGCGCGACGCGTTCGACGGCGTGCGCCGCTTCAGTGAATTCCAAAAGGGGCTGGGGATGGCGAAAAATATCCTTTCCACCCGTCTGCGCACCCTGGTGGCACAGGGCATTCTGGAGATCGCACCGGCCTCAGACGGCAGCGCCTATCAGGAGTATATTCTCACCGACAAGGGCCGAGCCCTGTTCCCGGTGATCGTCGGCTTGCGCCAATGGGGGGAAGATCATCTGTTTGCCGAGCAAGAGGCGCATTCAACCTTAGTCGAAAGCGACAGCGGCCAACCGATCCCACGCATGACGCCGACCGGCAGCGTCGGGCAAACGCTCACACCGCTGAATACCCGGGTGGTAAAGGTGGGTGAAGAGTAAAATCACATTAGTTGAACCTTAGAGCCGCTGAGACAGATGTTTGGCTGGAACGCGGCTTTGGAGCAAAACTGCAAGAATGGTAATTTCGCTGTTTGCTGTAGCGTAATAAATCATATGGCTGACGTAGGGAAAGCTATAAACACCGGTCTCTAAATCCTCGACTCGATGCTGCCCAATGCCTGGTATTTCCGTCAGGTTGGTTAATCCTTGGCGCAGTCTTACAAGGTAATCTCTGGATTGCTGTATGCCCCAGTTGCTCAATGTGTAGTCGCGAATCTCCAGGATATCGCTTTGCGCCTCACCGGTCAGTCGGTAACTGGCCATTTATCCTTTATCCTGCTCCAGCAGTTCAGAGAAAAACGTCTCGCCATCAACGGCATTGCCGATCGCCATATCATGCTGGGAGCGCTGAATCTTCATTTGTAACAGTTGGAGTTTCATCGCTTCAATTTGCTCGTAATCTTCGGCAGACACCACAACCGCAACGGGCTTGCCATTACGGGTGATTTGCACCGGTTCACCCGGAACCTTAAGCAGCAAATCGCCAAACTGGGTTTTGGCTTCATTGGCTGTCAGAATATGCATTTTCATTACCTTTCGACTGAATCGTTCGATTCGCTCATTCGATTTCTTGAGCAAAAATTATTCACACGCTTTTATTGGGGGCGATCTTTCGGTTTACGCATTACCCCATATGCCCCTTCGCAAGGCCTCAAGGGTTACTGTATAGTCCGCGTTTTACGGGGAAATCATGCTGACTCAATCATCCATTCGCCTTAATAAATACATTAGCGACAGCGGCATCTGTTCACGCCGCAGTGCCGATCGTCATATCAAACAGGGCAACGTTTTCATCAACGGCAACGTAGCCGCCGTGGCCGCTCAGGTATTTGTCGGGGACGTGGTGCAAGTTAACGGCCAGCGGATTGAGCCACGTAATGCGGAAGATTTGGTGCTTATCGCGCTGAACAAGCCGGTGGGCATCATCACCAGCATGGGAAAGCACGTGCAAAATAACATCGGTGATTTCGTCAATCACAGCAAACGCACCTTTCCTATAGGCCGTCTGGACAAAGATTCCCAGGGGCTGATTTTCCTGACCAATCACGGCGAACTGGTCAATAAGATCCTTCGTGCCGGCAATAACCACGAAAAAGAGTATCTGGTTACCGTCGATAAGCCGCTGACCGACGCGTTTATTCAGGGGATGAGCGCCGGTGTCCCCATCCTGGATACGGTGACGAAAAAGTGCCTGGTGGAGAAAATCGCGCCGCAGATGTTTCGCATCACGCTGGTTCAGGGCCTTAACCGCCAAATCCGCCGTATGAGCAAATACTTTGGTTATCACGTCACCAAACTTGAGCGTGTGCGCATTATGAACGTCGATCTGACAGGATTGCCGCTGGGTGAATGGCGAGATTTGACCGGTGACGAAAAGAACGTGCTGTTTAAGCTGATTGAGCACTCATCTTGCGAGGATGTTCGCCTGCCCGTTTCGCTAGCGCCTGATGTCAGCGAAAATCTCGACACGGAGTGAAGGTTTTCTGGAGCAGAGATATCGCCAGGCAACCAGGTAAAACTGCAAGTTGCCCAACGACATCTCAAGACCAAAGGCCCTTTTCCTCAGTGAATCAGAACGACCATCTGATATTGGCATTGACCGAATTGACCTGGGTATCAGAACCGTACTGCCCCTGATAACCGAGAGCCAGCGTAGTGGAACGCGATAGCTTCACGCTCACCCCCACATCCGCCACCAGCAAATTGTCATCTACCGCCTGTCCCTGCGTGATAAATGCGTCGCTGCCGGCAAATGCCATGCGCGATGACGTATTTTTATCGCCGTAAGCGTGCTGCCAGCCTAATGAACCGTAAAGGCTGACGTTTTTCGGCAGTTCGGTAGATCCCCGCACGCCCAACGTTGAATAGAACGTATTCATCGTTTCATTACGGACGCTCAGCGCCGCTGCCCCGCCTTTCTCCTGGAAGTTATCGGTATGCAAACGGATATAACTCAGGTTGACGAATGGCTCGATATTCGCATCCAACTGACCAAAACGGTAACCCGCTTCGGTGAACGCCAGCAGCGAGTCTGCGTCATAGTCCGCCTTGAGCCGATCCGAGTAATTGCCGAAATTAACGTTGCGCTCATTTTCGAGTCGGTGCCAGGTATAGCCCAGCGCACCGCGCAGGGAGAAGGCATCCTGCTGCCCTGCAGCGTACAGACCCAGGTGGTAATTATCGCTGTCGGAACTGGAGCGACGGCTATCGACATCATAGTCGCCACGGCTATAGCCTACGTATCCCCCAACGCGGATACTGTGGTCAGCGAGTTTACGATCGGCGCCCAACAGGAAACCGCTGGTGTGGCCGTCCAATTTCCCAACGTTGTCATTACCGCTGTTTCTCATCCAGGAGCCGAACGTCTGCCCCCAAACGCCGTTATTTTCAGCCTGAGCCGGTTGAACCAACGTCATCGCCATCGGTGGAACAGGCAGCGCATCATTATCAAATACGCGAAGCATGCGCTGATTCAACACGTTGAGCAGCATGCTACTGCCGGCGATCAGGTTAGATTGAATGGACGGATAAACTTCACCGGACAGTTGATTGAACGCCTCGCGCGCTTCCGGTGCGCTCAACAGCAGCACAGAGTTATACAAGGCCAGCGAAGGACCGCTTTGCGTTAACGTCGAGAGCGCACCGGCGGTATTCCACTGGTTACTGGTTTGCGCGACCGTCTGGAAAATACCGGGCTTGCCGCCCTCGCCTGGGTTGCCGCCTTCACCTGGGTTACCGCCCTCGCCTGGGTTGCCACCTTCGCCTGGGTTGCCACCTTCTCCTGGGTTGCCGCCTTCGCCTGGGTTGCCACCTTCGCCTGGGTTGCCGCCTTCGCCTGGGTTGCCGCCTTCGCCTGGATTACCGTCCTTTTGTGCAATCGTCAGATCCACGGCGTTGGTGCTGTGGTTAAGCGCGACGTCCAAAAATGCAGATTTTGAGACGGCTTCAGCAAACCGACCGTCAATCCCGCCATCCGAGGTCAAAATGCGATAGCTTTGGCCGGTTTGATAGCTGGTTTGCGGATCCAACGCGGTCACCTGCACCTTGGCCTGATCGCTGATGGTGGTTTTGCCTGAAACGACCAGTTTGTCGCTGCTGCCATCACCGGCGATATCGACGTCATAGAAGGATTCACCCAGGAAATTCAGATAGCGTTTCAGCGTCAGGGTACCGATGTTGCCGTCGCCAGGGGAAATATGGCCGCCGGACTGGATTTCAGTCTGCCCCAAGGTGCCGTTGCCGCCCAGCGTCCCGCCGGCTTTGATTGACGCGGCGCTGCTGTAACCCAGACCATTGCTGACGTCGGAACCGGCAGTGGCGTTCAGGATCAGCGTGCCGCCATTCTCGGCGCTCAGCGTCTGCACATCGAAAACGTTGTCTTCTTGCTGCGTATTGATGTCGCTGGCGATGGTGATTTTGCCGCCGCGTGCGGTGACATTCGCCTGGAGTTGAGTCAGGTCGCCGCTCAGCGTCGTCTGGCCGGCCGTGTTGATGACTTCGCCTTCGCCGACCATCTTGTTGCGGAAGTCGTAGTTATCTGAGTTGTGATTAAAGTAAACGTAGCTGCCGAACAACCCGCCACGCAGATTGACCACCGTTTGGGCATCGACAGTACCCGCACCACCCGCCGCGCCGAGCGTAGGTTCGGTCAAGCCGGTGCCGGTATCCATGTTGCCGCGGCTGCCGATAATCAACGCGCCGCGGTTAGAGCCGGACCCGGTATCCCCCAGCCGCAATTCGTTGCTGCCGGCAGAGAATGAGCCGCCATCAACAACCGACAGCACCCCGTTGCCATAATCCCCTACGTTGACATTGCCCGCACTGGTAAAGCGTGAGCCGTTGCCGGCGATGTAAAGCTCTGCGGTTTTTCTTGAGCCTGAAACACCGGCAATCTCCGCGCTACCAACGTTGACCGCACCGCCGTTCAGCACGTCCACATCGCCATTGGCGGTGAGCGACTGGGTGATATTCCACAGAGAGTTATTGCCGGTCACCGTGGCTTTGGGGTTGAGCTTGTCAGCCTCGTCGGGGCGAAAACCGCTGTCGATTCTGGCGGCGGCCGTGGTGGTCACTACCCCGCCATCTTCAATCAGCAAGGTGGAACGTGCGCCCTGTCCGAAGCCGAGACCGAGTCTCTCACTGATCACCTGGGAACCGGCCCCTTTGACATTAAGATGGCTGTCATACCCCCCGGTGGTGCCGACGATAATCTCTTCCGCCGTCGCCAATCCGCCCTCTTCTACCCGTAACGTCCCCAGCCCCAGATTCAGACTGCCGTGCATAACGGATTGGTCATTGATCGCATTTAATACGGCATTCGGCCCTTTGACCGTGACCAGGCTTTCGTATATCTGGCCATTAGCACGACGGCCAATATTGACGTTATAGGCATTGATTTGGCCATTATCGATCAACAGGTTTCCGCTTTGATTACGGCCGACGTAAACATCCCCGGTGTAAGTCAAAGATTCGGTAATACGTGATTCACCATCAAAAATAGCATCATCGGCACGCGCCACGTCGGCTGGGCCAATCAATATCAACGGTGCGGAAAAAAGTGCGAGGTAAACTTTCGAAAGCGGTTTTCTTACCGCTAAGTTATGCGATGTTTTATCTTTCATGTTTTCTCTCCGGCCCAATTATCTTGATGCCATCAAAGTTATTATTTATATGAAAAACTCAATGCATTAGAGGATGCGCGACGCGTTGTGCGAGAACACAGGCTGATTTGTCATCGAGACACTAGCTTATTGCCCCCCAGCGCTAACGTTTCGATGCCAAAATTATGGGAACTGCGGATCGGTATTGATCATCCACCCTCGCTAAACGCGTCAGGTGAATTATTTATGCGTAACGACCGGGGTACAGCTTGGTGTGCTTAACGACGGGGCTGAACCTAAAATACCCGGCATCATCATCGAGGAACAGTCAAAGATTCGTCCTTTCTCCGTAGTGGCACGGTAAGAAAGTTTTTGCCCGCCAAGGGCGTCGGGTTGGGCACCATTAACATTGGTGACGGTAATTTCATCCGATGAACCCAGGCCCAGCATTTTGGCCGTTTCCGCCTGCAGCAGCGGTATTGCCTGATCGGTTTTCAATGTGGAACAGCCAGCTACCAGAAGCGTAACGGTTAATGCGATAAGTGGTTTTCTCATAAATTGTCCTTTGTAACCAAACAGTTCCAAATGCTGAATGGCTTTATGTTTTACCTTATCAAAATCCCTGAATAATATATTTCCCTTTCCTAACCGAAAAAACCCTCCTAAAGTAGGGAGGGTAGAAAATAACAAGTCGTCAGACCAATCTGATAGGTTTTAGCAAAAGGAGATACCCTTGGGGCAGGATTATGCGTTGGTCGTTGATGACCATCCGTTGGTGGCAAGTGGCATCGCCAATTTCCTGAATACGCACTGTCGATTTAAACACGCCTACGTGATGACAAACGAGGAGAGTTGTTATCGACATATTCTGGAAAATGGCGCCCCGCGTTTAATCGTCATCGACTTTTGGTTATCCGACGGCACGGCATTAAAATTACTCAAAGAGATCAGACAGCTTTACCCACAGGTAAGATTATTAGTGGTCAGCGGCGATGAAAATAATGAAATAGGCCAAAAGGTACGTGATGCCGGAGGCCATGGTTTCGTGCTCAAAAATGAGCCACCAGAATTATTCGCCAAAGCCGTTGCTGCGCTGTTAGAAAATCAAAGCTGGTTTCCTATGGATAATCTATTGGAGGCTTCCAGTGCCAAAAACCATCTTCAAAACTTCAATTTAACGCCGCGACAAATTGACGTTTTGACCATGATGATGCGCGGTTTTCCCAATAAGAGAATAGCCTCTCAGCTTGCTATTTCCGAACCTACGGTTAAAGAACACATCAGCAATATCCTTAAAAAGATAGGCGTAAACAGCCGGGTAGAAGCTATTACGTTACTGCATGGCAGGCAGGGGCCGTCCGAATGAAACTACTTCAATCTTTACAAGATGATGGCATTTCGTCGCACGCGCAAATCCGATTATTGAACAATACGTTTATTCGATTGGTCTTTAGTTTCAGTGCTGTGCCCTGCGTCGGCATCCCCTTTGCTATTTGGATTTATTTACTGGGTGAACCGCTGTGGCCGATAATCAGCTGGATAATAGTGTATTTATTCTGCGCTTTGGCTATCCGATTATGGCACCAAAGATATCAACGCGAAGCGGAGAAAGAGGATGCTGGCGTTATTCTTAACCGCTGGCTCCCACATATCAACAAAGTCGCCTTCGTACATGGGATAGGTATATCCTCATTATATTTAATAACCCCACAAATAAATAATTTCGATTTTTTCCTGTTATTAAATATCAGCATCGCGGCCATCGTCGCGGCGAACGCGACCCATTTGACGCCCATCATCAGTACCTTTACCCTGTTCTTCTTTGCCTGCTGGGGCATGCTTAACATTGGCATCATCTGGCGCTTAAACGACGTCATGCTCATTGTGTTGATGCTCAACCTGCTTTATGGGTTCGCCATCTACCGCCACGCATTGAGTTCTCATCAGTTTTTTATTCAGCAAGCCCGTCTCGAAGAGAAGAGCTCTCGCCTTGCGGAGCAATTTCGCCAGGCCAAAGAGGAGGCGGAACAAGCCCTGCTCGATAAAAACCAGTTTCTGACCACCGCCAGTCACGACTTGCGCCAACCGGTACATGCCATGGGTTTCCTGATCGAGGCCATCATCCATAAAAATCGCGATGCCTCTTTAACCCCGCAGCTATTGGATCTGCAGCAGAGCGTGCGCTCCGTGCACCTGATGTTCAATTCTTTGCTCGATCTCAGCAAGATTGAGTCCGGCAACGTCAGTACGGCGACCACCCATGTCGATATTGGAACCCTGCTTGACTCGGTGATTACCCTGTTCCGTGAAGAAGCGAACAGCCGGGGATTATCCCTGCGGACATGGCGCCCCAAGCGACGCATTGCCGTTATGGGCGATCAATTGCTCATCCGACAATCGCTGATTAACCTGATACAAAATGCGCTGCGCTACACCCAGAAAGGCGGCGTATTGATTGCCATCCGCCCACAAAAGGGAGAATGCCTGATCGAAGTCTGGGACACCGGCGTGGGCATCGCCGACGAAGAGAAAGGCAAAATCTTCTCCCCCTACTATCGCCCCGAACTGGCGTGGAAAATCGATAGCGCCGGTCATGGGTTAGGCCTTGCGGTAGTGGCCCGCTGCGCCAAATTGATGAAGGTGAAATACGGCATGCGCTCCGTGGAGGGCAAGGGATCGCATTTCTGGATGCGTTTTGCCCTCTATACCGGCGAAGTCAAAGCGCCAGAAAACCTCAACGCCTATACCCACAGCCAGATCCCTACCCGCTATGAGTCATTGAGCGGCGCCTGCCTGGTGGTGGATGATGATCCGCTGGTCACCTCCGCCTGGTCGAGTTTGATGAGTACCTGGGGGATCACCGTGCGTTGCGCCGCTTCCGCCGAGGAGGCTTTTGCGATTATCGACGCAGGCTTCACCCCCTTCGCCGTGCTTTGCGATCAACGGCTCCGCTCCGGTGAAAGCGGCTTCGATATATTGAAAGCGCTGTTCGAACGCCTGCCGAACACCAGCGGCGCCATGGTCAGCGGGGAATTCAACTCCCCCATTTTGCAAGAGGCCGAACAGGAAGGTTATCTGGTATTAAGAAAGCCGCTGGAACCCGCGAAGCTGCATGCCTTGCTGTCGCAGTGGTCATCCTGCTAGCCGGCGCCAGGCCTGTTCGGGGCTTTATCCTGCCGACGTTGCATTTCCGGCATCGGCAAGATTGCGGCTGAGACTGCCGCTTAGGCACCAAGATTGCGCAGCAGGCCTTCGAGGTTGCGCTCACCTACCTTGGTTTGGGCGCCCGCCTTCAGTCCGCCCCGAATGAGTCTCTCCGCTGCGGGACGTTCAAAAAGCCCCGCCCAGGCCTCATGCTCACGATAAAAACCTTCCCGCAGATCTGCCGCCGGCATCGCCTGCTTGGCCGCCGCGATAACCCCTTCGGGCAGTGCCGCAATGTTGTGCGCCAGGCGTTCGACAAAGTCGTCGAGTTCGGATGCGGGCAAGGCGCGGTTAATCCAGCCATAGCGCTCTGCGGTCGCCGCGTCGATAAGATCGGCCCCCAGGACCACTTCAAGCGCGCGACCACGCGTCATGCGGTTCGTCAGGTATTGCGTCGCGCCGCCACCGGGCGTAATGCCCATCAAGGCTTCGCATTGGGCCAGCCCTGCCCGCCCTTCGGCGGCAAAAGCCATGTCGGCCGCCGCAACGAATTCTGCGCCGCCCCCACGCGCCAACCCGGCAAGCTTAACGATAGTCACCTGGGGCTGGCTGCGCAGCAACTCACCGAATGCCTGGAACGGGTTGAGCCCTTCCGGCGCATTACGCGCCAGCTCATCGAAAGCATGCGGTTCATCGATTAAGGTCATGTCGACATGAGCAATGAAGAACTCCGGATCCGCACTCTGGAAAACCAGCACGCGAGTATCCGGGTCGCCACGCAAGGCACGCAGTAAGCGGCTGATTTCCGACATCAAAGCCACATCAAGCACGTTGACCGGCGGATTATTGAGGGTGATCGTCAAGACCCCCTTTGCGTGAGACAAGCTGAGTTTGCTGAAATCGGTATCTTTCATGTCGATGTCCTTGTTTGTCAGGCGTATCGGCGCTGGACTTTCGCGCCGCTGATCGAATGGTATACTTTGCATACCTGGCGTCAATTACGCACTTGAAGCATCCCAGGGATGCTGGAGGATACCGATGGAGACGAATGAAACTGTCTACCGCGCTGACTGCCCGAGCCGAATCATTCTCGACCAGATCGCGGACAAATGGTCAATGATGGTGCTGGAGGTGCTGCGTGAGCCGAGGCGCTTCAATGCGATCAAGCGTCGCCTTGATGGCGTCACTCAACGTGTGCTCACCCAGACGCTGCGCAAGCTGGAGCGTAACGGCATGGTGAACCGCAAGGTTTTGGATGGGCCGGTGCTCGGCGTCGAGTATTCGCTGACGCCGCTCGGCCAATCATTGCAAGGGCCGTTCTCTATTCTGTTTGAGTGGACTATGGGGAATATGGAGGCTATTCAGGACTGCCGGCGCAGATATGATGAGCAAAACCAGCAGCTTGAACAGTGAGGCTCCTGCCTCACTTTTCCTTGCGATGAATGGCCGTGTACATCCAGTAATCACCCGGCGATAACCGAAACTCTAGAAATGAGTGGGGGCGGTCAGAGGTTGCGGAATATTCCCGAGATCAGCGTCCTGGAAAGCAGAGAAGTCGGGTCAGCCCACTCCATCAGCACATCGAAATGGTTGCAATGGGGCACCTCGAGCATATTCGTTTCCGCACCGGCCGCTTTATACAAAGAGGCAAAGGCTTCGGACTGCCGCTTGAAGCCGGGCGGATCGCCTTCAGCCCAGGCAACGGTGATGGGGCACCCCGGCGCTGGGATGTGACGCATCGGGCTGTAATCGGCCACGCTGGTGTCGGAGAGTGCCAGCCATGCCTGCACGGGCGTCTTCATCAAAGGTGCGAGTTCAAAAAGCCCGCTGATGGGAAAAGCAAACTTCACCACATCGGTCGGCACGCCAAAAGCTACATGCCAGCCTGGTGCTAATAGTGTTGCAAGCAAATGGCCACCAGCAGAGCTGCCACCCAGCGAGATCCGTTGCGGATCCAGCCCAAACTCATGTCCCCGCCGCCAAATGAACGCCACCGCACTGCGTACGGCATGGACGATGTCACCGATGCCGGCTGCCGGCGCAAGCGGATAATCTATAACCACCGTGGCAATGCCATTTGCCGCCAATGTGCCCGCCATCATCGCGGAATCTGCTTTCGACAGCGCTCGCCAGTATCCCCCGTGAATAAAAAGAAAAACGGGCAGCAGCGGCCCGTTTCCATTCACCGTTGGCCCATAAATATCCAGAGCCTGGCCACTTTTCTGGCAATAGGTGATATCAAAATGGAGGCCATAAGCCAGTTTCATCTTTTCAGACTGCGAGCGATAACGCGCCATTTCTTTGGCAAAGCCATCGACACCTACCGTAGCGCGTGCATCGTAATCCTCATTGAGGCGTGCCGGATCCATAAACACTTCGTCTGCCAAAAGCGTCATTTTTCAACCTCCCTGATGAACACCGCCTTATCCCAGCGGCTGCGGACTAAAAAAGTGGTTACTCCCGGCCCCGTTTCTCGGGCCGGAGCAATGATCAGGCCAAAGTGCCCGTCGGCAGGCTTAACGCCGTTTTCATACGCTCTGCGCCGATCTGCTCGCAGCGTCCGGTGATACGCAAAACGGCCGAACGAACGTCGTCTGGCCACAGGTTCATATGCCCCATGCATTCCGCCGTGTCTTGGGTATGTTCGGTCAACGGCCTTTCCTGCGCTTCCCAGACTGCCAGCGCCGCCGGAATATCCCGGTTATTTTCCAGACTGACCGCCAATCCAAGAGCATTCATCAGTGCGCAACCGCCCCCTTGGCCGAGGTAAGGCGGCATCGCATGGGCTGCATCGCCGAGGATCGCCACCTGCCCTTTGCTCCAGGCCTTGAGCTTCAGCACCTCAAACGCATCCCAGCGGCCGGCCTCGCCAAAACGTGCGATCAGGCCGGAAAGGTGTGGGAAGGATTTGCGCCAAAGTTCCGGGGCAATCGGAAGCTGATAGGCACCCACATCGTCCTCAGCGCAGCACAGTGCAACATAAAGATCGGTCGCGCTGGCGGGCGTATAAAGGATCCGCCTCGTGCCTGAAAAGTACTCAATGTAGTTCGAGCGATCTGCAGGCGGTACGTCATCGTCATCGCGCTTCAACATCATTCTGACCGCGCCATAGTGCAGCGGCTTGCGGTACATCAGCAGGTCCAGAGATTCTCTCACCCGCGAGTTGATACCGTCAGCGCCGATCACCAAATCGGCTGACAGCGTTCGCTTGTCCGCCATCAGCAGCTTTCCATCCGGTGTCGCCCCCACCGCCTCGGAATCGCTGACAATTTCAGCACCGGCGCGGCGAGCCGCATTGAGCAAAGACAGCAGCAGCCGCTCGCGCAGGATGGTAACCAGACGTGGGGCACCGCTGCTGTTGATCGGAATATCCTCCATCGTTGCGTTGCCGTGATCCCGGGTCTGGAATACGGCCCCTTCGTGTGCCCCCACCATAGCTTCGTCATAGGCTCCAATCGCCTCGAGCACACGCAGCCCATTACTCCAGATATAGATGCCCGCACCAAAGGTGCGCAGGTTTGCCGAACGCTCATGCACTCTCACGCTCCAGCCACGCTGAGCCAGCGCCGCCGCCGCCGTAAGCCCGGCGATACCTGCCCCAGCAATTTCTGCATGCAGTTGCTTCATACCCTCTCCTCAGCCCCGTTTGTTTTTGATCGTACCCGTCGTTAAGAACCCGCCTGTACCGCAAACAGATCCTTTCTCCTGGTCATGCAGAACAACGCCAAAGCGGCAATTAATGCGGGAATCGCCATCCAGTAGAAAAAATTCTGCAAATCACCAACCACGGTATATAGCCAAGAGCCAAGATAAGCCCCCGTGATGGAACCCACATGACCCACGCCGATCCCCCATGACACTCCGGTCGCACGTGCCGTGGTGGGATAAAGGCCAGCGCTCAAAATACTGATGTTGTTCAATGCTCCCGTGAGGGTAAAACCCACGAAAAAAACGCAAACCAATAAACGGGTAGAACTGCCGAGCTGGCTGCCGGTAACCAGCAGCGCGACCGAGGCCAATAAGGCTAAAGGAGGGAGTATTTTGGCGATACCGATTCGATCGATGAGAAGTGCTGTGATGATGCCACCGATCATGCCCCCCAGCGGCAGCATTGCGGCAACATGTAAGGCCATCCGAGCGTCAAAGCCGCTGCTGCGCAATACCGTGGGTAGCCAATTGCTCAACAGGTAGAACGAGAATAAGCAGCAGAAAAAGGTCAGCCAGAGTAGCAGCGTACGCTCGGTTCGCCCTTCAGAAAATAGCGCCGCCACGGGAGACAGCTGCAGGTTTTTTTCGCCGGGCTTTCTGTCCATACCGTCGGTAAAGATTACGTCCTGCCACTTCCTATGGCCGCCAATCCGCTCGACGATCCGCAGTAATTTAGCTTTCTGTTGCGGCCTGTTGGCCAGGAAACAGATCGACTCAGGGAGCATGAAATACAGTACAGGCAGCATCACCAAAGGAGCGATACTGCCCACAAAGAGCAGGCCTCTCCAGCCCAGCACCGGCAGCAGCAAGTCGGCCACCCAGCCGCCGAGCGCCATACCCAAGGTAAAGCCGGAAAAGCTCAAGGTGACCAGCAACATGCGCCAGCGAATGGGCGAATACTCTGACACCAGAGTAATGCAACCGGGCAATACGCCGCCTAGTCCCATGCCAGTCAGCAACCGCAGTGCCACAAGCACGCTAATCGATGAGGAAAAGGCATAACCCAGGGTGCCTAAAGCGACGATAACCGAGCAGATCAGCAACACCGTTTTGCGCCCATAACGGTCCGCCGCGGGGCCACAAATGAAACTGCCGAGTAACATGCCGAACAGACCTGCCGCGAAAGCCGGGCCCAACTCGGCGCGATCAATCCCCCATTCTTGAGCCAATTCAGGGGCGATATAACCCATCGCGCTGGCATCCAGACCATTAATCATCAATACAATAAAACACAAGAGCAGCGTCATTATCTGTAAACCACCGATCGGGCTTTGATCGACAATGTCGGTGACGGATTGTTTGTTCATGGCAAAAATCCTCTTTTCTTGTTTTTGTATTACCTTGCATCATGAAAAGCACGCCACCACCGGCAGGAAGACCCGGGATTAACCGGTGAATAAAATGGCATCAACATACTGATTAGTAATAATTTACCTTCTGCCAGTTCCGGAGCTTATGCATAACCTGGTGTTTTACTGGGTAGCGCTGCAGGGGCAGGTTTTCCAGAAAGCAGGGATTGATCGAGTATAGGGCTGTGCTGATATCAGGGAATAATCAAAAAAGGGATCTTTGGTATAACCAAAATGAATACAAGGAGGCGCGCAAAGGGAATATTTCGTGGGCGTCGGAAAAAAGAAAACCCCCGCACAGCCTAGCCGCAACGGGGGTTTTTAGATCATCACTGATAGTCAGTGATTAGCGGTTCATCATTCCCACTCAGTCATAAATGAGAAAAAATAATTCTTATACAACAATGATTTTCAACCAACATACTATCCAATACCATTAAAAATACCATACAGAGAAGAAGCAAATGTGAGCCTCTTAACGGACCTCGTCAACCGCCTTGTAGAGCCCAGCCTCACAATTTCACCAATGACGGGAACTCGCTTCAAGGCCCGAATGTCCAGACTAGGCTGGTTGCAGTCGCTCAATTCAGAAAGATCAATGACTACAGTTGTTGAAGGACTCTACAGAAGTCTGTTCTGCACCCCCAAATCTGTAACTGCAACCTAACGAATTCAAATATCTGTGATTGCGTGAGGCGGACACCTGACGTATGTGAATCGTTGAAGCTCGGTGCTGTCTACGGAACCTATGGCGATTCACTGAACGTCTGCATTGATCCAGCTGTTGTTGGCATTGCCTATAGGGCTTAGTGAGGAACGTCCAGCACGGTCACTCGCACACCCAATTGTCTAGCGTAACCAACCAGACCATCAAACAGGTGAAATAGCTGCGCGGTTTCTGCGGTTCTCTTGGAGGGATCCTTGATCACCTTCTGAAGTGCATCAAGGTCGCAGCAGCCAGCGGTCACTAAAACCACATGCAACTGCGCGTCAGCCCGCTCGATGATGTCGCTCCTTAGCTTCCTCCACAGCGCGATGCCCGTTGGCGATTTCGCGGGTGCCTTATATAGCCGTGGAATCTTCGTGTTGTTCCAAAAGGTGGATTTCGTCCAACTCTTTGCCCCGTCAGGCGTCTCCGATCCACGCGCTAGGTAAACTAAGTTCTTCATGGCTTGCGCGACGACATCGTGAAAGGCCGAGGCCGAGATCGACGTACCCTTTCCAGCCTTTGCATGAACTAGTGCGATTTGACGATTCGTGAAGTTGGCCAGCACAAAGTCGGCGCACTCCGAACCCAAGTCGTCACAGATGACCAACTCAGGCGAGAATCCGGGCGATACGTCACCATCGGCGATTGCCTTGAAGAGAGAGCCTGGGATAAAGGCAGTGGCCTTCGTACCTTGCTTCTTGGCTGCATCTAACTCATCGGTCGTGCCCTTTTCGTTAGCGCAGGCAGCGATGCGTGGGCGACTGAAGTGCTGCAAAAGGGATTCCTCGGCGTGAGCATAGTCAACCTTGTAGAAGTTGCGGCCCTGGTAAACCATGGCCCCATCCTGAAGACCGATCAGAACCAACTCCTGATTCTGGTTCAGGTAGTCCGTGAACGACTTGGCGCTGCTCCCAGTGTCGTCCTCGAGGACTTGAACGCCAAGCCCACCTCGAACGCCCTTTCCCTTGAACCAGAAGCGACCCTTATCTTGCTGGTACTCCAAGAGCAATTCCAGCTCAACGCTTACCGGCGGGTCCGCGAGATCTTCGAATATGTATGTGCACTCGTGCATATTGGTGCTTGTGCCGGATGGCCCGCTCTTTGGCGACGTGACCTCAACGGAAGAAGCTACGATGCGAAGTTCTTCGCCTTCGGCGGAAGAGATGCGGATCTTCGACTGCGACAAATCGATCGACATTGTCACCGGAAGCGGTTTTAGAGGTGGCTTGCAGGTCTGCATGTATCTTTGCAAGACGATATTGTCAACATGCGTCGAGGCCAGCGCCGAGGCGATTGACGTTGCCCATTCTTTAAACAAAGATACAGAGTGGCGTCGTCTTTGCTGCTCGGGAATATCCTGACGAACCCGACCGCGATGCATACCAACGTAGCGTCGACCCTTTGCCGACGCTCCACGGGCCGCTTTGCAGATCTGAACCCGGTCAGTCAGCGAGGCAGGGATCAGCTTCAGATCGTGACCGCGATGAACTGACGCCCTGATCACAGTGTCAAATGGAATAGCGCTGCTCGTGGAAACATTGGTGATGCTGTACGACGCATCAAGTAACTGAGATAGCTCGGCTGCCCCGAGAGCTGTGGTCGACACATCGATAAGCGCTTCAGGATAAGTACCTGTGGTGTCCGAAACCAGAAGGTAGTCGCCAGCAACGACTACGCAGTGCACTTCGAGTCTGACTTCATACAGTGATGTCTCTTCCAGAAGACGGGAATTTGCTATCGATGCGTAGACCCATAGTGCGAAGTCTGTCGCTCGCTGGCACGGCGCATTCGGCTCACCAAGAATGATTGCGTCTGTAAGGTTAAGACTGTCGGTGCAGTCTTCGATATATTCTTCCAGAGAAAAGCTGCTCTTTAGCCTGCGCACGAGCACGCTTGGCGCAATAACAACCTGAGGATTGTCTGCAAGCACATCCTGACGAAACCTTCGCCGGAAGCGACCATCGAAGTACTCCACGGAAGGCTGGCTCTCCAACATACGCTCGACAACATTGCGATAGTGCTGCGCTGTCAGGAGTTCTACACTTTTTTCGAACTCTCGGTACGCCAGCCAACGATCACCCAGATTTAAGTAGTTCGGCGCGTAGAGTAGAGCCGCACAGTCCTCTCGATCCGAACGTCCCCTTCGCAGAACCCGTCCGATTTGCTGAATGAGCTTGCGGTCATTGCCAACAGGCCCGAAGAAGGCGACACAGCAGAATCGGTGGTCGTCCAGTCCTTCGGTTAGTTTGTGCTGATGAATCCAGATCACCGCGCTGTGCCTCTCAGGGACTTCCTTCAACAAATGCGAGCCAGCATTCCCTGTAAAAGTGTCATGTATGCCAATGGCGTCAAGACCCGCGTCGCGAATCACTGCCACTGCTGCCTTGATGTCAGCAGCACTGGTGCAGCATATGATGGCCCGAGGTGTGCTGCTGATCAGACTATTCGACTGTACCGCGGCCTTCCAAGCAGCGGAGAATTCCTGAGCCAGTTTCGGAACGTCCATCTCATCAGGCAGGGATAGCGTCTTAAGGGGACGAATAATCTTTGCCGCTTCGGCATCGTGGTGTGAAAAATGAAAAACGGATTCTTTTGGGTTCTCGATGCGGAACAGCTTTAGGTCATTGCGATACGGTGTCGCAGTCATGAGGATCATGGGCTTGTTAAGCGATTTCACCGCCTTCCCCCAGCGTAGTGCCGGTTCGTAGTGGCACTCATCAACGACAACGGCATCGACGGATGCGGCGAGCGTGGCGTACTCCTGAGGCGAGGATCTTTGGAGTTCAGTCAGTGTGGTGAACGTGCAGACAAGCACCTTGGCATCGGTGTTACTTAATACGTCTTTTATGGATGAGGGCACAAAACCGACAATAGTTTTTTCATTTGGCGCTGGGTATCTGACGTTTGCCCAGAATCCGTGCTGGAGCGCGCTGACCATCTGGTCTCGTAAATTCTTCCAAGGAGTAAGTACCAGGACACGACCTGGCGCACTGATCACGGACAGACAGGCGATGACGCCAGTCTTTCCTGTACCGGTAGGCATCCGAACTAGGCAAGCAGTACTATTGGCTCGCATACGCTCAATGACGAATGAAAGCGCTCTGCGTTGGTGATCCCAAAGGCTAATGCCCTGAGGAATATCGCTAAACATCGGTGCCTCCCATGCTTTTTTATTCACGTAAGTCTATCAGGCGCAGTGCTCGTCAACTGCACTGGGGCATCCTCAAATAATGAGGAGCAGAATAGTTTTTCTACCCAACCGACGCTACTAGTGCCGTTGATCGTGGCGACCGGAACTCATCGTACAGCGTCTATTCACACACAGGTGTTGAACGACTGAGATCGCTGCAGAACAGTCAGTGCCTTCCATTTACAGAGCCGCAGGACGCAGCGAAAATCACCCCAACTTACAGACTTCGGACAAATACCATGCCAGTCGCTAGATGTGTCCTTGGTATCAGTACCACCCAACTTGTGATACCTGACTCAATGCCATAAAAAATGCCATTGACAACGCAATATGCATTATCAATGGCACATTGAATATTGTTTTAAATCAAATATCTATAAAAACCTCTTACTCCCACTCAATGGTAGCCGGTGGCTTACCGCTGATGTCATAAACCACGCGGGAAATACCGTTGACTTCGTTGATGATGCGGTTGGAGACGCGGCCGAGGAAATCGTACGGCAGGTGCGCCCAATGTGCGGTCATAAAGTCGATGGTTTCCACTGCGCGCAGTGAAACAACCCAGTCGTATTTACGGCCATCGCCCATCACGCCAACCGAACGCACCGGCAGGAACACGGTGAATGCCTGGCTGACTTTGTTGTAGAGATCGGCTTTGTGCAGCTCTTCGATGAAGATCGCATCGGCACGGCGCAGCAGATCGCAGTACTCTTTCTTCACTTCGCCCAGTACGCGTACGCCCAAACCTGGGCCCGGGAACGGGTGACGGTAAAGCATGTCGTACGGCAGGCCCAGTTCCAGACCGATTTTGCGCACTTCGTCTTTGAACAGCTCTTTCAGCGGCTCGACCAGGCCCAGCTTCATCTCTTTCGGCAGGCCACCCACGTTGTGGTGCGATTTGATCACGTGCGCTTTACCGGTGGCGGAAGCGGCGGATTCGATCACGTCCGGGTAGATGGTGCCCTGCGCCAGCCATTTCACTTCAGTCTGCTTGCAGGCTTCTTCGTCGAACAGTTCAACGAACACGCGGCCGATGATCTTGCGCTTGGCTTCCGGTTCGTCAACGCCAGCCAGGGCGCTCAGGAAGCGATCTTCCGCCGCCACGTGAACGATGTTCAGGCCGAAGTGGTCGCCAAACATTTCCAGCACCTGGTCTGCTTCATTCAGACGCAGCAGGCCGTTATCGACGAACACGCAGGTCAGGCGTTTACCGATGGCGCGATGCAGCAGCATTGCGGTTACGGAAGAGTCGACGCCGCCGGACAGGCCGAGGATCACGTGATCTTCGCCCACCTGCTCACGAATGCGCTCTACCGCATCTTCGATGATGGTCGCCGGAGTCCACAGGGCTTCACACTGGCAGATATCCAGCACGAAACGCTCCAGCATGCGCTGGCCCTGACGGGTGTGGGTCACTTCCGGGTGGAACTGCACGCCGTAGAAGCGTTTTTCTTCGTTGGCCATAATGGCAAACGGGCAGGTATCGGTGCTGGCAACGGTCACGAAGTCGGACGGGATAGCGGTCACTTTGTCGCCGTGGCTCATCCACACGTCGAGCAGTGGTTTACCCGTTGGGCTCAGCGCGTCTTCGATGCCGCGAACCAGTGCGCTGTCGGTGGTAATTTCCACCTGCGCGTAACCGAATTCACGCTCGTTGGAACCTTGCACATGGCCGCCCAGCTGCATTGCCATGGTCTGCATGCCGTAGCATACGCCCAGCACAGGTACACCGGCGGTGAACACGTATTCTGGCGCACGCGGGCTGTTGGTTTCGGTGGTGCTTTCCGGGCCGCCGGACAGGATGATGCCGCTCGGATTGAATTCGCGGATTTGCTCTTCGCTAACGTCCCAGGCCCACAGCTCGCAGTAAACGCCGATTTCGCGCACGCGGCGGGCGACCAGTTGGGTGTATTGCGAACCAAAGTCCAGAATCAGAATGCGATGCTTATGGATATTTTTTGTCATGTGAGGCGAATTCCAGCAACAGAGAAAAAGGAAAATCTAAAACGTTAGGACAGTTTCAGTCGGCGAGGCCAAACAGTTGGTGGTCGCCCGCAGCACAGCATGCGCAGTTGACATAAAGTCAATGAGCAATGCGAGCAGCGGACGGCGAACAAATGCGCCGGCCGCAGCCCCTGAAATTAACCCATGCGGTAGTTCGGTGACTCTTTGGTAATGGTCACGTCATGCACGTGGCTTTCCTGAATACCGGCGCCGCTGATGCGAACAAATTCAGCCTTGGTACGCAGGTCGTCGATGGTGGCGCAGCCGGTCAGGCCCATGCAAGAACGCAGGCCACCCATTTGCTGGTGTACGATCGCTTTCAGCATGCCTTTGTAAGCCACGCGGCCTTCGATACCTTCCGGCACCAGTTTGTCGGCGGCGTTATCGGTCTGGAAGTAACGGTCGGAAGAGCCTTTGGACATCGCGCCCAGTGAACCCATACCACGGTAGGATTTGAACGAACGGCCCTGATACAGCTCGATTTCGCCCGGTGATTCTTCGGTACCCGCCAGCATGGAGCCGACCATTACGCAGGATGCGCCGGCCGCGATAGCTTTGGCGATGTCACCGGAGAAGCGAATGCCGCCGTCGGCGATGACCGGGATACCTGTCCCTTCCAGCGCTTCAACCGCATCGGCGATGGCCGTGATCTGCGGTACGCCTACGCCGGTTACGATACGAGTAGTACAGATGGAGCCAGGGCCGATACCTACTTTGACCGCGCTGACGCCGGCGTCAGCCAGCGCTTTGGCACCGGCTGCGGTAGCCACGTTGCCGCCCACGATCTGCAGATCCGGGTATTTGGCGCGCGTTTCGCGAATACGCTGCAATACGCCTTCGGAATGGCCATGCGAGGAGTCGATCAGCAGCACGTCAACGCCGGCGGCGACCAGCGCATCAACGCGCTCTTCGTTACCTGCGCCTGCACCCACAGCTGCGCCAACGCGCAGACGGCCATGCTCGTCTTTACAGGCGTTTGGCTTGCGTTCCGCTTTCTGGAAGTCTTTTACGGTGATCATGCCCAGCAGGTGGAAGCTGTCGTCCACAACCAGCGCTTTCTCAACGCGTTTTTCGTGCATTTTCTGCAGCACGACTTCACGCGCTTCGCCTTCTTTCACCGTAACCAGACGCTCTTTCGGCGTCATCACGGCAGTAACAGGCTGGTTCAGATCGGTGACGAAGCGGACGTCGCGGCCGGTAATGATACCGACCAGTTCGTTCTCTTCGGTGACGACAGGGTAACCGGCGAAGCCGTTACGTGCGGTCAGCTCTTTCACTTCTTTCAGGGTAGTGGCAGGGGTTACGGCTTGTGGATCGGTTACCACGCCGCTTTCATGTTTTTTCACGCGGCGGACTTCTTCTGCCTGACGCTCGATAGACATGTTTTTGTGAATGAAGCCCAGACCGCCTTCCTGCGCCAGCGCGATGGCCAGGCCGGATTCGGTAACGGTATCCATGGCTGCGGACAGCATAGGGATATTCAGGCGGATATTTTTGGTCAGTTGGGTGCCGAGCTCAGCGGTATTAGGCAGAACCGTAGAGTGAGCTGGAACCAGGAGAACGTCGTCAAACGTTAGTGCTTCTTTCGCGATACGTAGCATGGGCAATATCTCACCAGAGTGGGCTGTGAAAAAGATAAAATATTGCCGCGGCATTATACAGAGCGTAATCGGTTGCCTCCAGCACTTTCTCACAAAAACTCTTGATTACCTTTTTCAGCCATGTAGTATCGACCAATTAAGTGCTTGTTTTGAAATTTGATCTGGGTCACATGTCGATACCTGTTTCGCCTTCCATTTTTACCGTAAGCCGCCTGAATCAGACGGTTCGACAGCTGCTGGAAATGGAAATGGGCCAGATTTGGCTCTCCGCCGAGATCTCCAACTTCTCCCAGCCGTCTTCAGGTCATTGGTATTTCACGCTGAAAGACGACCGCGCGCAGGTGCGTTGCGCGATGTTCCGCAACACTAACCGTCGTACTACCTTCCGCCCGCAAAATGGCCAACAGGTGCTGGTGCGCGCCAGCATCACGCTGTATGAGCCGCGCGGCGACTATCAGCTGATCGCCGAAAGCATGCAGCCCGCCGGCGACGGCCTGTTGCAACAGCAGTTCGATCAGTTAAAACAGCGACTGAGCGCCGAAGGCCTTTTCGACCAACAGTTCAAACAGCCGCTGCCCAGCCCGGCCAAACGCGTCGGGGTGGTCACCTCCGCCAGCGGCGCGGCGCTGCACGATGTGCTGCAGGTGCTGCAACGGCGCGATCCGTCATTGCCCATCGTTATCTACCCTACTTCGGTGCAGGGCGCGGAAGCCCCCCTGCAGATTGTACGTGCCATCGAAACGGCCAACCGCCGTGACGAGTGCGACGTGCTGATCGTCGGCCGTGGCGGGGGTTCACTGGAAGACCTGTGGAGCTTTAACGACGAACGCGTTGCGCGGGCGATTTTCGCCAGCCGCATTCCGATTGTCAGCGCCGTCGGCCACGAAACCGACGTCACCATTGCCGACTTTGTCGCCGATCTGCGTGCGCCAACCCCTTCTGCCGCTGCCGAACTGGTCAGTCGCAATCAGTTGGAACTGCTGCGTCAGTTGCAATCACAGCAACAGCGGATGGAAATGGCGATGGACTACTACCTGGCGCAGCGCCAGCAGCAGTTCACCCGCATCAACCACCGTTTGCAGCAGCAGCACCCGCACCTGCGTCTGGCGCGCCAACAAACGCTGTTGTTCAAACTGCAACGTCGGTTGGAAGACGGCATGCAAAACCAACTGCGTCTGTCTTCGCGTCGCAGCGAGCGGGTTCAGCAACGGCTGGCGCAGATGCAACCGCAGGCGCGTATTCACCGCTACCAACAACGCGTGCAGCAACAGGAATACCGTTTGCAGCAGGCATGGGATCGCCAGCTTAACGGCCTGCGCCAGCGCTTCGGCGTCGCCTGCAGCCAACTCGAGGCCGTCAGCCCGCTGGCGACGCTGGCCCGCGGCTACAGCGTGACGCAAACCCCGCGCGGCGAACTGCTGAAAACCACCAAGCAGGCTCAGGTTGGCGAACTGCTGAAAACCCGTCTGCAGGATGGTTGGGTGGAAAGCGAGGTGAAAACCATCACCGTTGCCAAAAAGCCGCGCAAGAAACGCGCGGCCGAATAATCCCGCTTACTCCAGCGTAAAACGGCTGCCCGGTACGCCGTTAATCCACAGTTCTCGCGTCTCTCCAGTTGGCAAACTGCAGGCCAACGTCTGCCACGCCGGTTTGAACCGGCCTTCGGCAGTGATGTTCAGCATGATGCGTTGAGTGTCGCTGAGCATCTCCCAGCGCAGCCACAGCGCATCGCCCTGCTGCCAGCCATAACTTTCCCCGTCATCTTCGAATAACAGCCCAGAAGCGCTACCACAGCCTTTGAGCGGATACAGCTTCAGCTCGCGCCGATCGTCCGCCGTCACGTCAACATGCGCCAATCGCGACGACAAAGGTATCGCGGCACCGGCACGTACCAGCAGCGGCAAGCGCTCCAGCGGCGCCTCCAGCAGCACCGCCTGGCCGCCGCTGAACCATTGGCCGCTGTAGAAGCAGTACCAGCCGTCGCCGTTATCCGGCAGATACACCGGCCGCTGACGCTGCCCCTGCTCCACCACGCTGGCCACCAGCAGGTCGCGACCCATCATAAAATCATCGGTTTCGTTCAGCGTGCGCTCATCATGCTCGTGGTCGAGGAAGGTCGGGCGCAGCATCGGTTCGTCGTCGACGCAGGCCTGCCACAGCAAGGTGTAGAAATACGGCATCAGCCGATAACGCAAAGCAATCGCCTCGCGCACTGCCGGCGTCACCGCAGGGTACATCCAGGGTTCGTTAACCGTGGCGTCGTCGTTCCAGGAGTGGATGGTGAAACGCGGATGCATCACGCCATTTTGCACCCAGCGCACCAGCAGTTCGGCGTCCGGCCTGTCGCCGGAGAACCCCCCCACGTCGTGCCCGAGGTTGTACAAACCGGACAGACTCATGCCCAGCCCCATGCGAATGTTGTAACGCAGGGTTTGCCAACTGGTACGGTTATCGCCGCTCCAGGTCTGCACATAACGTTGCATACCGGCACAGCCGGAGCGTGAAATCAGGTACGGCCGCAGCTCAGGGGCAAAGCGCTGCTGCGCCTCCATCGAGGCACGCATCATCAGCAACGGCATCACCGGGCGAATATGTTTGATGGCGATCGGCTGGCCAAAACCGTGGCAACGCGCCTCGCCGTCCCACACTTCATATTCGTTATTGTCATTCCAGGTGGAATCGATGCCCATTTCCAGCAGTTGCTGAGTCACGCCCTGCTGCCACCAGTGCACTGCCGCCGGGTTGGTGAAGTCCAGATGTGAGCCTTCGTCGTCCCAAAAGCTCGAACGCTCCGGCCTATCGCTTTCTGAATCGCGGATAAACAGCCCTAACTGCGCCGCCTGTTGATACTGCGGATGATCCTGCAACAGGCACGGCTTGATGTTGGCCGCCAATTTCAATCCGGCATCGTGGAAAGCCTGACTCAACTGCTTGGGTTGCGGCACCTTGTCGTAGTTCCAGTTGAACACGTAACGCTTGTTGCCGATCGAGGTATAACCCGAGGACAGCTGGAAGGAGTCACAGGGAATGTCATGTTGGTGACAAAGCTCAATAAACTGCCGTAGCTGCTGTTGAGCATCCGGCGCATCGGTGTAATGCATGGTGGATCCGCTGTAGCCCAGGCTCCATTTTGGCCCGAAGTGTGTCTTGCCGGTCAGGCGTACAAACGCCTTGGTGACATCCAGCACCTTTGGCCCGAGGAACAGGTAATAATCCAAATCCCCCGCCTCGGCCTGATAGCGGCGATAGGCCAGGTGGTAATTGTCGATCTCGTTACCCAAATCCAGCCAGCAACTGCTCAGGTTGTCGTAAAACAGCCCAAAGCTGGCCTCTTCTCCACGGGTGATGGTGAAAGGAATGTGCTTGTACAGCGGGTCAGTGCTGGCGGCGTTGTAACCCATCGCATCCAGATTGCGCATTTCAAAACGGCGGCCGCTGCGCTCCAAATCACCGGCCTTCTCGCCCAGGCCATAATAGCGCTCGGCGGCATGGCGACGTTGATAATGGGCCACGCCGTCACCGTGCGGGTTAAGCAAATAGGCGCTGGTGGGCCGATCGGCTGCCAGCGGACGCCATTCACCGGCGGCGTTACAGTGTTCCCATTCCAGCCACAGCGGCTGATGCACGGTCACGCGCAGCGCAGAGGTGGTCAGCACCAACCGATCCTCATGCTGCTGCAAGTGGTAACCCGGCAGGTTGAAACCGGCGACGCTCAGCCGGTCGCGCCCTTCCCAGGGCACGTCGGTCTGTGGCGCAATGCTCCAGGTGCGATCCAGCGCCAGCTCTCCGCTGCGCTTGATCAACACGCGACACAGGTGGTTTTCCAACACGTACAGGCAAAACAGATGGCGTTCATCGACCAGCAGTTCAATACGATCGGCATACTGTCCTGCCAGCGTCCAGTTTTTTAAGGTTTTCATAGGCATCCAACTTAACTATTGAGTGTTTTTTTACCGCCGCGTTCGGCGATCAAAGCAATCAGGAACAGGGCGCCGATCAGGTCGAAGAAGCCCATGGCGATGAATAAGGGGTTAAAACCGACGGTGTCGGAGACCGCACCGATCAGCAACGTAAACAGGAAGCTGGCGATCCAGGCGCTGGAGCCGCGCATGCCGTTGACGGTCGCCATTTGGTTTTTATCGAACGACTCCACCACCAGCGCGCTGAGCATGCAGGAGATCACCTGGTGCCCGAAGCCACCGATCGAGATCAGGGCGATCGCCACGTAGGGATCTTTGGTGATCGCCACAAATGCCAGCGAAACCATCATAAAGGCGCCCGTCACCGAGCTGGCGACCACCGAGTTGACGCGGCTGCAGCCGAACCATTTGCGGTACAGGGTGGTGAGATAGCCGCTGGCAACGCTGCCGATGTCCGCCGCCAAAAACGGCAGCCAGGCAAACATGGCGATGTGCTTTAAGTCCATGCCGCGCTCGGTGGCCAGGTACAGCGGCACCCAGAAACTGAACACCGCCCAGGCCGGTTCGGCGAGAAAGGCCGGAATGGCGATGCCATAGAACTTTTTGTTGCGGCACAAAATCGCCAGCGACTTGAGAAACGGCAATCTGGGCAGTTCCGGCTCATTGTCTTCGCGGATCAGATCCAGTTCCTGCTGGCTCAGATTGGGGTGCTGCTGCGGCGAGTGATAGAACAACCACCACAAAACTACCCAGATCAACGCCAGCGCGCCGGAGAACAAAAAAGCGCCCTGCCAGCCAAAGGAAACGTGGGCAATCACGATAATTGGCGGAGCTAGCATGGCGCCAATAGAGAAACCGACGCCCGCCCAACCGGCGGCGATCGGCCGCTCCTTTTTAGGGAACCAGTCGGAAATCGCCTTGGCGTTGGCCGGTGTGGCCGCCGCTTCCGCCCCGCCCATAAAGAACCGCAGGATAGCCAGTTGAACCCAACTGCCCGCGCCGGCATGCAGCATGCAAACAACCGCCCAGATACTGGCGCAGATCAGAAAACCCATCTTCAGGCCAATAACGTCGATCAGCCAGCCGCAGATCGGCTGAAATACCGTATAGGCCAGTTGGAACGACGCCACCACCCAGGAGTACTGCTCGGTGGTCATGTTGAGGCTGGTTTTCAGTTCAGGTGCCAGAATGCCCAACGAATTACGGGTGATGTAGTTGACCGTTACGCCCAGTAAAAACAGCGCCAGCATCCACCAGCGCAGCGATTTGAACTTGCGCCGGCCGGTATCGGCGACCCTTTGATTAATTTCAACACTCATCTGTCTTCTCTCCACGACGGCTGCCCGGTGCAACAGCGCGCCTTTTGGTAGGGTACGTTTTGGTATCGAAGGTATGGGCCGTGGAAAACTGCGGTATGTCTAACAAAGACCAACGCATCACGATCACAACCACATGATTTATTTTCGTTTTATTTATAATTCAGTCCATTAATTGGACTGATAAATCTATAAAGTTGGTATACCAATTCAGACTAGCCAGCCGGAAGCGTGAGCGAAACGAGGTTTTTTGCAAAAATTCTCATGCATAGAATAAAAGCTCGCCATAATGGCGACAGAAGCCTGACAGTACGCTGAAAAAACACCGTGAAAATATTTTCATTACCGAATTTGAAGGAGATCACAGAATGAACGGAAAGCTGAAAATACAGGAAATTGCCCGGCAAACCGGGCTGTCGATCAGCACCGTTTCACGTGTATTAGCCGGTAAGTCCAATACCAGCGTCGAAGCTCGACAAAAGGTGTTGGCCTGCGCTCAACAGAACGGCATTCTGCAGGGCATTTCCAGCGGCAGGCTGATGCTCAATAACGTGATGGTCTTCGCCCCCCAGCGCGCTTTTGATGTGCGCACCGATATCTTCTACTACAAGGTGATCCAGGGGATCTCCGCCGCATTAGCTGAGCATGAAGTGCGGATCCGCTATTGTGGGCTGGAAGAACTGCACAGCGACGGCGCGTTGTTTCTGGAAAAAATGAGCGATCCGCAAACTCAGGCGGCGCTGATTATCGGCATCGACGACGAACACATTCACCAGTTGGCCGCCGACCTGAATAAACCCTGCGTACTGATTAACTGCACCGACCGCCAGATGCGGCTCGACAGCGTGTCACCCGATCACCAACTGATTGGCGAGTTCTCCGCCAACTATCTGGTGCAACAAGGGCACAGCCATATTTTGAATCTGCAATGCCTGCGCCGCCACACCATGGAACTGCGGCTGGCGGGTATTAAACAAGCCTATGCGCGGCACAATATCGCCTTTGACGACGGCCGCCATCTGGTGACAACTTCCGGCTTCGGCAGCGAAGAAGCGGAGCAGGCGCTTACCACCTTTATCAACCGGGTGAGCCACCGCTCGCAGCTGCCAACGGCCATTCTTGCCGGTGGCGACTACATGGCGGTCGGCGCGGTCAAGGCGCTGAATAAACTGCAGCTGAGCGTGCCGGGCGATATCTCGGTGATGAGCACCGACGGCTTCAATCTGGCGGAAATTCACGACGTGCCGCTCACCTCGGTGCAGGTACCGCGCGACGAACTGGGTTATGAGGCGATCCAACTGCTGCAACGCCGCATGCTGCGCGCCGATGCACCGCCTTGTAACCTGCTGCTATACGGCAAACTGGCGGTACGCGCCTCGGTCAAACGCATCAGTCCCCATAAAACCAGCCCGGCGGTCAGCACCCATGACCACCGTCTTTACGATGTCTGAACTACACTTAGTGACACCCCGTTCATTATTGAGGGCAATTTTTTGGTTCATCGCGTATTGGCGTGAACTAATGGATAATGGCAGTAATAATGTTTAGGTTTGTATTTGCCAAAACTCACCCTAAGCCACGTACAGAGTCTGCGAAGGAGGCGCGGTACCGTACTTCATCACGCAGCTGGCAGACGAGGCCTCAACTGCGCAGCGGGGACGCCGGTAAGGCCACAAAAAGGCTTCATGGATAGAGTAAATTTCCAGTTGGTGCGCCCCAGCTGCCCGAGGATGGCCATCGCTCGGTGAGATATGTCGACGTTTATGTGGAATACAAAATCAAGAAAAACGGCTCCAAAGAGCCGTTCGTAAGGACGTTAGATTTACGACAATCCTGGCCTGCAGTGTTACTTGGTTACCTTCGCTAGCACCTGCATGCGCAAAACGTGCTTAATCTCATACTTTTGGGAACAGGAAGTTACTCAGGCTTCTCAAGCAATCCAAGCAACTCCATATCATAAAGCAAGTCACTTTTTTCATCTTCGCCAATACCTTCAATTAGAGATTCAAGATTCGTTTGTTCCAAAATGGCTGAAATTGAGTTTCGGTAATTATTCTCAATATCTTTAGGCCCTCTACCGGCCATAAGAATGAGTGTAAACACTTTCAGCATTAACCTTTCTACAGGCGATAATGGTGCATTTTCGTATTGGTAAGATGCATACCCTATTTCTTCTATACCATATTCCCAGGCTGTACCATTTTTATTAAAAGCAGTAATGTGACTTCTGCAACAGCTATAAAAACAATCTAAATACTCGGTTCGCAATTCTTCATAAGTCATGCGTTCGTCATCCATCATTTCAACCTCCCGGGAATCAGCATTACGTCGTTGTTGTCGAGAATCTCTACTTTTATTCCAGGGTATTTTTTCTGGAATTGATCAACAACACCCAAGCAGCTCTCACATGCAGCACGTTCAGTGAAAATGGTTACTCTCCCCTTAGCTGACACATTGTTGCCCAACTTATCAGCTAAATTGTCAAGAATCTTGTACTCAGAATCCGTATTCCTAGATATGAGCATACCATCAGCATTTTTAATGCTTTCATATTTAAAGTTTTGGTTGCCATCACCTATGAAACTTTTTTCTGCTTTAGCGATCCTGCTGTGTGCCGCAAGTGTTTTCGGCATACCAGGAACATCGATTTGTGCAACAGCGGCATTTCCTTTCTTTCGGATTTTTTCCGCAAATGGCGCCCTGGCATCCAACACCTGCTGTCTGAACGTAGCAGCCTGCTGGATGGTCTTCTCATTGACCAGATACCCTTTCCAGGCATTGGTTGGCCCTACCAGTTTGGATGACAGGTACTGGTTGCCGACGTTCGCTTTACCCATACCGGCAAACGTACTGGCGATAGAAACCGCCATCACCGAGGCATTCACCCAGCTCGGCGACCATCCGGTCAGCTTGCTGATTTGCTCTATCTGTTGGTTTCGTGCAAACAGCTGGCTGTCGGTTATCTGGTCACCCAAGTCATACGTGAATAACTTTTCACTGTCATAACCGGCAAACGCCGGGTAGTTGCCGAAGCGCTGACGCTCTTTTTGCACCCAGTAGTTGGCAATAAGCCCATCTTCGTCCCGCGTTGACGGGTATTTCTTCATCAGGTCTTCAAACTGCTTGCGCTCTTCCGAGTTTAACGCTTCCTGCGTGGTACAGGCTACTTTTCGGCAAGATGCTGCCATCAGACGCGCTTCTTTTTCCTTGTCGCCCTTCGACAGCACTTTAATAGCGTTGAGTTCTTCCTGATGCAGCTGGCGATTGAAGCGTTCAACAAATTCACCCGCGTTTGCACCGCTGTTGGTACCCGAGGCTTTGCCGGTAGCTATAGCTCCCGCGAAGGCACCTGCAACACGGCTGATTTGTGACTGACGCTCCTGCCATCCTTCGGTTTTTACCAGGTTATCGTTGATGATCACCCCGGCCAGTTCCGCCGCCAATGCCCCGGCAGCGGCCCCTTTACCGTCTCCTCTGCCGATTTCCGCGCTGATTCCCGCTAGCACCACATGACTCACGGCCCGGCCCGGTACACCGAGAACCTGACCATTATCCCCTATCAGGTTGGCACCCTCAGCCTGAAACTGGCTGCCAATATTCGCCAGCAGCGCATTGGTCAAATTGTCTTTGAAGCTGCCGCCATTGATGGTCGTATTCAGGCTAGAGCTGATGACCGATTGCCCAGCCACACGCTGCGCCACCTTGCTCCAGTCGCCATTGCTCAGCTGTGGCAGCTTGACGTTGTTCGGGTTGAGCGGTTTGCCCGCCGCGTCCTTGCTCCAGCCCATCGCACTGTCGAAGCCGTTGAGCGCGCCCCCCACTGCCATTGCCGTGGCCGTCGCCTTCACGCTCTCGCTACTGCCCAGCACTTTCAGGGTTTTTGACAGATTGCCTCTGTTTTCGACCAGCGCCACCGCCGCCTGAGAGGCCAACGATGACATACCAGCCGTAACCGCGCCGCTGGTAACGGCGCCGCCGCCAATGGCCCCGGCGACATTACTGGCCGCCAGCGCCGTTAGCGAACTGCCCGCCGTCACTGCGGCTGCCGCGATGGCAATCACTGCCGCCACCGCCGGGTTCAGATGCTGGCTCTTGTAATCCCAGCTGTCGTAGGCGTCCTTGACCTTATTCCACTGCACGTCATTGCGCTTGTTCAGATCTTTGACCCAGGTGGTGCCCGGCGTGTTGCCCAGCGCATCGATGGCGCTTTGCAGCACCTGGCCGTTTCTCACCTTCACGTCGGCGCTGACGCCTTTGGCGGCATCGACCGTCAACGTACCGCCAGTATGAATACTCGGCAGTACCCACTTATTGTCTTCGTACCCTTTGTTGGCCTGCTTGATGAAGAACCCTTTCGAATTAGTGACGGTCTGTTCGAAGTTGGTGTTTTTCACCGCACGGAAGTTGACCTGTCCGTGGGTACTGGTCAGTCGGGCATTCTTACCGGCCTCAATCTTGCTCGCCTCATAGGTGCTGTCGTCACGGCTCATCAGGGTGATATTGCCGGGGGAGGTAAACTCGGTCACCTTATTGGTCACGTCATGGCGGGTTTGCTTGACCTCAGTTTTTTTACCCCACCACTTGCGCTTGGTTTCCGTTTTCTCGTAGTGGCTGGACTCTTCCATCGCCTGGGCATAGAGATAGCCGCCCTTGGCGGCGATATCCATGGAACCGGTGCGGACCGCCAGCTCCCTGTTTCTGGCGTTTTCCTGATCCTTACGTTGCCTCTCCGCATCATACTGGCGCTGTCTTTCCGCCCGCGCCACATTCAGTTGATTTTCAGCAGCATTTTTTTCTTTCGTCGGCTGCGCGATCTGTTGCTGGGCCTGGTCGAATGCGTGTTGAGCCGTAGTGAACGCGTTCTGAGCGTTATTGACCGCGTTCTGCCTGTCTATCAGGCGTTGACGAATTTTGTCATATTCCTCGATGGTCGATTCTTTTATCGCGTTCCCGACTTTGACACCGTCTTGAGTCGGTGCCGAAACATCTCCCCATTGAAGAACATTATTGACAAATGCCCGGCCCCCTTCTTGCAATAACCGGTCGAGGTGTGCCTGGTTATCAATCAACGCCGAAGCGTCATAATTGGCGCCCCCTCCGCTATAGCTCGGCACTGAAACAAATCGGGACGACGACGAGGTAATGGGGTGTGCGCCAACATTGAACAACGATAAGGTATCAGGATGCTGTCGTGCGCTGTCCAACTCGCGCCGACGGTCATTCAGCTGACCTTCGGCCTGAGTCCGGTTATTCATCGCCTGGTCAAATCGTTGTCTGGCCTCCTGCGCCAGGCGTTCAGCCGTTGAAAATACAGCATCAACCCCAGAAAGGTCTGCGGGTGTATTCACCTGCCCGGATTGCCCTTTCGACTGCAGTTTAGTCGCCTGGAACAGGATGCTGCCGTTGGCAATGGCCGTCAGCAGACCGCCGGCACTCAGTTCTGTGCCCTGCTGAGTGCGTGTTTCGGTAAATTCTTTGCCGCCTTCACGATAGCTGTGGTTCTGCACCGCCTCAAAGCGCATGTCGCCGCCGGAGGTCAGCGTCATGTTGCCGTCAGACGAAAGGTGTGAGCCATAGGTTAGGATATCGCGATTGGCGGACAGGGTCAGTGTCTTGCCACCGTGCAGGCCAGTGACCCACTGACGGTCGTCCTTGTTGTTGTCATTGGTTGCATCGATAGCGGAATAACCTACAGCTGCCAGCCACAGTGTCTGTCCCGCAATCAGCGTCGCATCGCCGCCTGCCCACACGTCACTGCCCTGCAGGCCGATATCGCGCCCCGAGTTAATTAGCAGGTTGCCGTTCGCCTTGACCTGGCTGCGTAATTCGGGTGTGCGGGTCGCAGCAAATAGAGAACGGTAGGCATCACCCAGGGGGCGCATGTTAAGGTCGATATTCTGTGCGGCATTAAGGTTGACATTCCCCCCGGCCGTCATTTTGATGCCGTTCAGCGACAGGCCGCTGCCGCTGTTCATCGTTATCGACCCGGTCGCGTTCATGGTGCCAGCCTGAAGCAGGTTGTTGAAGTACTGCAACCGCTGGTCCGCCGACAGGTTTTCGCCGGGACGGGTACGCACCAGAACAGCATCATTATTGATGATGCCGATGCTGCCGGGGGCGGTCATGCTGATATTACGACTCTGCGCTAGCAGTGTATTGACCAGGGTTATAGTGCTGCCCGCCGTCAGCGTCAAGTCGTGCGAGGCTTCCAGGCTGCCCAGCCAGCGCACCCCGTCAGGATGGTAATAGTGGGGTTTCTCGCTGGTGTGCACCTTTATTTCGCCGGTACGGGCGGTCAGAGTAACATCCTGCCCTTTCAGTTCGCTTTGCCAGGCATCGATGGCATTGCCGGCACTCAAATCCAGCGCTTTACCTGCGGACAGAATGCCCTGCCCCAGTACGATGCGGTCTTCGGCAATGGCGGTGAGATTGCCGCTGGCGTTAATGGCGTCGGTATTGATGATATTGGCCGCATGCAGCACCACGTTTTGCGCCTTAATGGACTCCAGGCGTCCGGTCGTTTTCACCTCCGTGAACTGACTTTCAGACGGCGTTGGGGTTTTGATTTCTATCTTGTTTTTGAAATCTGCGACCAGGTTGTTTCCGGCACTCAAACTGGCACGGGGTAAGGGGGACAGAGTGGACTGCCAGACTTGAACGTTATCACCTCGAGTGAAGTAATTCGTTAACCGCAGCTCTTTTGCAGTTAACGGATTGAAGGTGGTTTTCCCATGTTCCTTATTGGCTTTTTCATCAGGGACATAACGAATGTAATTCAACAGTGTTCCTGTGGACACCTGTTCATTGGTGAAATTCTGCCCCGTCAGGATCAGGTCTGATTTGGCACTCAGTAGGCTGCTGTGGTTATAAACGTCATCACCATAAATATAGAGATGCCGGCCGGATGTGATTTCCGCGGGCGCCGACCATTTCCCTGTATCGAACAAGGTCTGTTGGTCGTTTACCAAAACCCCCTGCTCAATATTGCTGAAATCCGCTTTTCCAAACCATCTCTCCGGTAAGGGCGATGTCAATTCTGCGGTGATGATCACGGGATAGTCGCCGCTTTCCGCCATGACGTTAGCCACCTGCATGTTTTTATCCGTAGATGTCGGCGTCAGCTTGGTTTTGTTAACAATTCCAACGTTTCTAACATTATTCACCTGCTCTGCGCGTATCACCAAATCGCCGCTGTTGGTTTGAATGCGCGCGGAGCGGTTTTCTATCTGTTTGGACTTATTTCCCTGCGCATCCTTCTGGATCCACAGATTATTGTTGCTGTGTAACGCCGTATTGTCTCCGTCACGTAACTCAACGTTGCGCACCGTGTCGGCAAACACTCGCATATCGCGGTGCGCAGTCACATTACCGTTGTTGTTGAGCGTATCGGCCGCCAGCGTCACGTCACGTTCGCCACGCACCTTAACGCCGGAGGCAATATGAACCTCTCTGGCGCTGACGTTCAAATCCGTCTGTGCATGCGCGTGTCCCAGCTCAATACGCCCATTGGCGGTCAAGGTGATATCCTGTTGCGCGCTATTGATATTATTCAGGTTGACACCCACCCCGTCCTCGGTGGCCACCAGGCGAATTTTGTTGGCGTACATGCCACCCAGCGCCTTGGTATCGACCGCCAGTTGCGGTTTGGCCCCGTCGCCGGCAATGGGTTTTACCGTGCCGTCTTTAAAACTGATGCGGTTGGTCCCCTGAGTCAGCGATAGGTTTTTGGCGTTGATTTTGCCGTTGAGTTCAGTGGCACGGCTGAGGATGTCGACGTAGTCGGCGCCACTACCATCGAGTCCCTTGCCCCCGATGGTGACGCCGCCTTTTTTGACCTCCAACGCCTCCAGTGCGCCCTGCTTGTCGAACTGCGGCTTGCCGGTGGTCAACGTCACGCCCGGGGCATTGATAAAACCACAGCCGTCGCAGGTGATGCCATTGGGGTTGGCAATCATCACGTTGGCCTTGTTGCCGAACACCTCGAGTTTACCCTGCAGCTCAGAGCGACTACCGCCGGTGACTTCATTGATGATGAGCTCCGCCGCCTTCCCCTTCAGATTCGGGTTGCCTTTGGCATTCTCTATAATTACGCCCAGTTGGGTCTTGCCACCTTGGGTGGCATTGTTGAGCACAGCGCCTGGCGTGCCGACGTTGAAGTCCTTATAGACGTTGTGCGAAATTCCCGCACCGTTCGGCGTGGCAATATTCACCACCGGCACGTTGCCAGGTTTCATGTGTACCTGGGTGTTGCCGTTGGCGGCGTTGATGCCAGCAGCGAAGGCCGGATGCAGCGGCGTCAGCGCCGTGGTGTAAATCAGCAGGTAGCTGACGGCGCGCGCCAGCGGATGAAGAGGCTTGTCCATAGGAAGGTCCGTTCTCTTAATATAAAATTCAGTCGCGCACTGACGTCCGTGCCGTGTGTCGGTTACTGCAATAAATCGTTTACCTTACAGGGTGATACCGGCCTGCCAGTAAGCCACCCAGCGGTCCGGTTGCAGGCTGTTCGGGTGTGCCAACGGTTTACCGACGGTGAACGCCTGGTTGAACCACCTGTTGTTGATCGCCAACCCCAGAGCGGCACCGGCCACGCTGCCGCCGTCCACCTGGTGCGTCTCGCTGCGCAGCCAGCCACCGTCCAGCGCGGCGGTCAACGATACGTCGCCTATAACCGGCACGGGGCCGAGTTGCCAGTTGAGTTCGTTGCGCCAGTAAGCGCCGCGGTTGCCAGTGAGGTACTGCTCCTTGAAGCCGCGCACCGAATACTGCCCGCCAAGGGAAATGCGCTCACCGCTGTACAGGTTGTCGGCGCTGGTCTGCCCGTAAGCGGAGGTCAGGTAATAGAGCGACGGCGTCAGCGGATAAAAGTAGCTGGCGCTGAGACTGAGTTTGCGAAATTTGCTGCGCGCGGCGTAAGGAGCTGCGGGGTCGTCCCGGCTTGCACCCAACCCACTCAGGCCGTGCGACACAGTCGGGTTCAACGTCAGGTAACCGCCGCTCAGCGTGCGGCTGTAGTTGAGGCCAGCGGACAGGCTGGCCACCGTCACGCTGCTGTTGGTCAGGCGCTGCCCGGCCAGCTTATTCTCGGTGCGCCGGCGCGATACCCCCAGGTCCAGTGCCAGCTTCTGCCGGCCGTCGCGCAACAGGGTGCGGTTAACGCCCAGGCGCTGCACCACGGCGTTGCCCGCATAGCGATAGCGTACATCCTGAATGGGAATGTGCTGATAAAAGTCGTTCCAGGCGGCCTGATAGCTGAACAGCCAGTAACCGTAAGGCAACGTGACGCCGCCACTCAGACTGCGGCTGCGGCGGTCATGATGAAATGCATCATCCCGTGAGGCTGACAGCGACCACTGGTCGGCCAGGCGCAGCGGATTGTCCAGCACCACGCCGGCATTCATTTGCCCGGTTCCGGTGCTTTTCTGGCCGCCGTTGTCGGCGCCGAAGGACACCGAGACGGGCAAACGTGTCGACGTCCGGCGCAGCGCCACCGAGGAATAGCCCGGCCGTTTGCCTGGCTGAATGTCGATGGCGACCTGCTGCGAGGGCAACCGGTTGAGCTGCTCCATGCCCTGCTCGATATCACGCAGGTTAAGCACGTGGCCGACCAGTCCGGGGAACGCCATTTTCAGTGCCAGCGTTTCCTGTCCGTCCAGACTGATACCTTCAACGCGCCCCTCACTGACGGCGACGGTCAGTTCACCACCGGCGATATCCTGTTCCGGCAGCCAGGCCTGCGACGTGACATAGCCTCGCGTGATATAGGCGTTGGTGGTCTCCCGAACCAGATTATTGATGCGCAATAGCGTCAGGCAGCGGCCCTGATAGAAAGACGCCAGTTTATCTTTCACCGACCAGGACAGATGTTCGGCGCCCTGAAAGACGATGCGGTTGACGTGATGGCAAGTTTTATCTTCCATCTCCGGCACGGGCAGAGGGAGAGTCGGCAGGTCGGTGGTATTTTGCAGGTCGTCACGCTGCTGCTGCGCCTGCTCCAACAAATTCTTCTGTCGGCGCTCGATAATATCCTGGTCGGCAGGGTTAAGGGTTGATGCCGCCTGGGCCAGGCCAGACAGCCCAAGCCAGGTAACCAATAACCAACATTCCTTGTTGATATGCAAATGAGACTCACTACCATTAAGTTGTAATGGTTGCAAAGTGTAAATATTTGTCAGTAAAAGTCTAGTAGTTTATTTTTTATCAATCATGAGGGATCAAGAGGCCGTAAGGCGACTGCCTGATTGGGCACCCAAACTTCTCACAGCGGTTCCTATCAATCAGCCACCGACTCGGCTTTATGTGCTTGCTAAGCCAACCAACAATGTAGACCTGTAGACTGATTTAAAGACCAAAGAGGATAACGGCGGCGTACAACTTAACTCCGGCATTCCAAAGCGCGCCTCCTATCTGAGGCCGCCGCACTGGGTGGTTTTTCCTGGGAAGGCGCCCCGCAGGCATTGATCGACCTTTGGAAAACCGGTCAGGTCGATGAGTGAACGGTTCTAAAGTTAGGGACGCAACGGCGAGTTAATCGGGGCGAATCTATTCGCCCTCTACCCAAGGTACATAGCTGAACAACACGCGCTTTTCCGATATCAGCCCATGACCGTTTTGGCACAGATAATCTACCGCGCCGCAGGCCTTCAATTCTTGCAGCGGCTGCCGGCATTCCGGACACTCGGCCAACTGACGATAATCGCTGTGACAGGCTTCGCAATGATAGTGACCCTTCACCCACTGCATTGCCTGGTGACATTGCGGACATAGCGCTTCCATAGACTCTCCCGAGTTAAATTACGCCCCATGAGCGTAAGAAATAGATCCCCAGCGCGGTGGTGAAAAACGACCCGACGGTGGTGATGGCGATAATGTTCGCTGCCAGCGTGGCATTGCCGCCCATGGCGCGCGTCATGACATAACTGCCGGAGGCGGTTGGCGTGGCCGAGAACAGGAAGATAATCCCCAATGCCGCGCCCTGGAAACCGCATAGCCAGCCACCAAACGTCATCAATATCGGCACCAGAAACAGTTTGGCGCTGGAGGACAGCGCCGCCACATTGGACGAACGGAACATGGCGCGCAAATCCAGGCTGGCACCGGTGCACAGCAGCGCCAGTGGCAACGACAACCCTGAGATATAGCTGCCGGTTTGCCGGATAACCTGTGGGATTTCCAGCCCGGTCTGGGCGAACAGCAACCCACACACCAGGCCGATAATCAGCGGGTTAGTGACGATACTGCGCAACAGCGACAGCCGGCTGATCTTCTTACCCTCTCCGCCCTGCAGGCTGCGGGTCAGGGTCACCACCGACAGTACGTTAAACAGGATCACCGTGACCGTCAGGTATAACGACCCCAGCGCAACCCCTTCGCTGCCATAAGCGGTCATGGCATAAGCCAGGCCGACGATGGCGGTATTGGCACGGAAACCACCCTGAACAAAGACGCCGCGCTCACGCGGTTCTTTCACCAGCCAGACGGCGGCTATCTCCAGCAACAGGAAAGTGGCGACGGTGCCGACCGCACCGTAGATCACCAGCGACAGGTTACCCAGCAGTTGCGGATGATTGGTGGCAATGCTGAAGAACAGCAAGCAAGGCAGCGCCAGATTGAACACCAACCGTGTGGCGCCATCAATAAAGCGGTCGTCCATCATCCGCCAGTGGCGTAGCAGCACGCCCAGCAACATCATTAACAGATTGGGTACGGTGACGCTGAACGCAAAACTCCAGGTTTCCCAGGACATGGTGTTCCTTCAGGCTGACGGCGGTAATCTTCAGATAATAAAACGATTTCGGCGCAATAAAAAAGGGGCGCGGTATGGTTACCGCGCCCCTCGTACTGATTATTTGCTTTTCTTCAGGTGGCTCATCAGGCGTTTACGTTTACGCATCTGGTTCGGCGTCAGCAGGTTGCGCTTGCCGGCGAACGGGTTTTCACCCTCTTTGAACTGGATGCGAATGGGCGTACCCATCACCTTCAGAGAACGACGGAAGTAGTTCATCAGATAGCGTTTGTACGAGTCGGCCAGATCGGTTACCTGGTTGCCGTGGATCACCACAATCGGCGGGTTGTACCCACCGGCGTGCGCGTATTTCAGCTTCACGCGGCGGCCACGCACCAACGGTGGCTGGTGGTCATCGGCAGCCATCTGCATGATTTTGGTCAGCATCGAGGTGTTCACGCGACGCGTCGCGCACTCGTAAGCTTCCTGTACCGATTCGAACAGGTTACCCACGCCGCTGCCGTGCAAAGCGGAAATGAAGTGCACACGGGCGAAGTCGACAAAGCCCAGGCGCAGATCGAGCATCTCTTTGACGTGCTCACGATCTTCTTCGCTCATGCCATCCCACTTGTTGACCGCAATCACCAGTGAGCGCCCACTATTGAGGATGAAGCCGAGCAGCGAGAGATCCTGATCGGAAATGCCTTCGCGCGCATCGACGACCAGCAGCACAACGTTTGCGTCTTCGATCGCCTGCAGGGTTTTGATTACCGAGAATTTCTCTACGGTTTCCGTTACCTTGCCGCGTTTACGCACCCCGGCGGTGTCGATCAGCACGTATTCGCGCTCGTCGCGGACCATCGGGATATAAATGCTGTCACGGGTGGTGCCCGGCATGTCGTACACCACCACACGCTCCTCGCCGAGGATACGGTTAGTCAGTGTGGACTTACCAACGTTAGGACGGCCAACGATTGCCAGCTTGATCGGTAAATCTTGCGGGTTGAAGTCGTCTTCCGGCTCTTCTTCCTCGTCTTCAGGCAGTTCACCTTCTTGCTCGGCCCAATAAGCAGCGTTAGCCTCTTCTTCGGTCAGCTCGACTTCTTCCGGTTTTTCACCGACAAACGGCACCAGCACGTGTTCGATCAGCTGCGCCACGCCACGACCGTGGGAAGCGGCAATCGCATGCACGTCACCCAGCCCCAGCGAGTAGAAATCGGCGGTGGCCATGTCTGGATCCATGCCGTCGGTTTTGTTGGCGACCAGGAAGGTGGCTTTCTGGCGGTTGCGCAGATGCTGGGCGATGCCCTGATCGGCAGGCATCAGACCGGCGCGGGCATCGACCATAAACAGCACGATGTCTGCTTCTTCGATCGCCAATAGCGACTGGCCAGCCATGCGGGTTTCAACGCCGTCTTCGGTACCGTCAATACCCCCGGTATCGACGATGATGAATTCATTGCCCTCAACTTCTGCACGACCATACTTGCGGTCTCGCGTTAGCCCGGGGAAATCCGCCACCAGCGCATCGCGCGTATGTGTTAAACGGTTAAACAAGGTGGATTTACCCACATTCGGGCGCCCAACTAGCGCGACGACAGGTATCATTGTGAAGCCTCATTACTTAATAATCAATGCGTTACTGCACTATGGATAGACACCAGAAGTGCAGCTTATAAAATACGAAACGGCCCCTGAACACTCAGGAGCCGTTTTCCCCTTCATCTTTCGCGCCACAGCGGCGTTGTCTGCGCACCTTCGCCCCGGTCACTTAGTTCACTAAGCTCCCGAGGACTCATGCGCTTGCCGCCTGGCTGCAACCCGAAAGCTTTCGGGTGCAAGAAGGGTCACGACGAGCGGCGTTAGCGGGTGAAAGCGTAAACTTTTCCGCCCTTCGCCTGGATGACCAGCTTATCGCCGGCTACCATCGGCGCAGACAGGAAGCCGGAGCTATCCACTTCCTGCTGGGCAACAAAACGGCCGTCCGTGGTGTTAATCCAGTGCAGGTAACCTTCGGAGTCACCGGTCACCAGGTAACCATTATACATCACTGGCGGGGTCAGGTTGCGGTGCAACAGCTCGCTCTGCGTCCATACGGTGACGCCACCTTCAGTACTCAGCGCGACCACGCGATCGTTCTGATCGACCAGGTAAATGCGGCCTGCATCAACGATAAAGTCGTTTACCGAGCCCAGTTCACGCTTCCACAAGATCTGGCCGGAACGCAGATCCAGCGCCGTCAGGTTGCCATTGTAACCTAATGCGTAGACAACGCCTTCAACAATCACCGGCGTAGTGTCGACATCGTTCAGACGATCGATTTCGGTCGCGCCGCTAGGCTGGGAAATACGCTGCTGCCAGATCAACTGACCTTGCTGCATCAGTACGGCGCTGACGCGGCCGTTATCACCGCCGACAATGGCTGCGCCAAAGGCAACGGCCGGAGCAGACTCGCCGCGCAACGACAGCGAAGGCATATCCAGGTTAACCGTCCACTTCACTGCGCCATCAGATTCATTCAGCGCCTGCAATTGACCGTTGGAGGTATGGATCAGTACCATGCCGTCGCTGATCACCGGACGCGAAATCGCTTCACCGGCCACCTTGGTCTGCCAGGCTACCTTACCGTCAGCGGTGTTCAGAGCGTAAACGACGGCTTTCTCGCTGCCGACATAAACTTTGTCGCCCGCAACAGCCATACCGCCCGACAGCAGCGCCGGCAGGTTGCTGGAGAAGAAACCGGTCTTCTCGGAGAGATCAACCTTCCACTTTTCGTTACCGCTGTCGGCATCCATCGCTTTCACGAGACCGTGGCGATCGGCAGCATAAATAGTGTTGTCCTGGAAAGCAGGACGCAGGTGAGAATAGAACTCACCGACGCCGTCGCCGACCGAGGTACTCCACGCCTTACTTGGCGTGAACTGATTTTCAACTTTCGGCAGCGGCGACATGGTAACCACGTCTTCTTCACTGTTGAACAGTGAGCAACCACTCAACAAGGCAACGGAAACCAGTCCGACCAAGAGTGTTTTACGCAATTGCATGGGAATTCCCCTTAGCTGGACAAGTTATTCAATTTCATGCGCAGCAGAACCTGCAGCGCCTGAGAAGCGTTAGACTCAATGCCTTTGCTGTACGCCTCGCGCGCACCTTTGGTGTCGCCTTTGGCCAACAGCACGTCGCCGCGCGTATCCTGCGCCATCGCCGCCCAGCCTTCGCCTTTCACGCCATCCAGCGTTTTCAGCGCTTCATCCAGCTTTTTCTCCTGCAACTGCACACGGGCCAGACGCAGGTTAATCATCGAAAGCAGGTTTTCATCTTTGGTCTGGCCCTGAGCCAGCACCAGCTGTTGGTCCGCTTTGGCAAAGTCGTTCTGCTCAACAAAATGCTTCGCCAGTTCCAGCGAGGCCAGCACGCCGTAGCTGTTGCTGTTGGCCTGGGCGAACTTCTCCGCAGCGGCCACGTCGTCTGGTTTACCGACCGCCAGACGATCGCTGGCTTCCTGATAAGATTGGGACGCAATCATCATGTTGGAGTTCTCGTGGCTCTGCCAGTAACGCCAGCCGACCAGGGCACCAATTCCGAGCACCACGCCCACTGCCAGCGCTTTGCCGTTTTCGGCAAAGAACCGACGCACGGCGTCGACTTGTTCGTTTTCAGTGGTATAGACTTCCACGGTGTCCTTCTCCTTAACCTAACATCAAAGCCAGACGCACAGCGACTTCGCTCTGCGCCAGCGTTTCTTGTTCACCACTGCGCAGGTCCTTGACGACCACCTGCTCGGCTGCGACTTCGTTCTCGCCCAGGATCAAGGCAACGCGCGCACCCCATTTATCCGCACGGGTGATCTGCTTCTTAAAGTTACCGCCGCCGTAGTTGGTCATCAGTTTCAACTGCGGCGCGGCATCGCGAACACGCTCAGCCAACTGCATCGCCGCGCTCTGCGTACCGGCACCGGAAGAGATCACGTACACGTCAATGGTTGCAGGAGCTTTAAACTCTGGGTTGACCGCCTGAACCAGCAGCACCAAACGCTCCAGGCCCATCGCGAAACCGACTGCCGGCGTTGCACGCCCGCCCAGTTGCTCGACCAGACCGTCATAACGGCCACCGGCGCACACCGTCCCCTGAGCGCCCAGACTGGTGGTCACCCATTCGAATACCGTACGGTTGTAATAGTCCAGACCGCGCACCAGGCGTTCATTGATGGTATATGGGATACCTGCCTGGGCCAAAAGTTCACACAGCCCTTCGAAGTGGGCTTTGGATTCTTCATCCAGATACTCGGACAGGCGCGGCGCATCGTTCAACAACGCTTGCACTTCCGGGTTTTTGGAGTCCAGCACGCGCAGCGGATTGCTGTACATGCGGCGTTTGCAATCTTCGTCAAGCTTGTCTTGATGCTGTTCCAGGAACGCCACCAAAGCATCACGGTAATTGGCGCGAGCTTCCAGTGAGCCGATGGAATTCAGCTCCAGCTTAACGTGATCAGCGATGCCCAGCGCTTTCCACCAGCGGGCGCTCAGCAGGATCAGCTCGGCGTCGATATCCGGGCCCTGCAGGCCAAACACTTCGGCACCCAGTTGGTGGAATTGACGGTAGCGGCCTTTTTGCGGACGCTCGTAGCGGAACATCGGACCGACGTACCAAAGACGCTGCTCCTGATTGTACAGCAGACCATGTTCGATGCCGGCGCGAACGCAACCAGCGGTCCCTTCCGGACGCAGCGTCAGGCTTTCGCCATTGCGATCGTCGAAGGTATACATCTCTTTTTCTACGACGTCGGTCACTTCGCCGATCGCGCGTTTGAATAACGGGGTCTGCTCTACAATCGGCAAGCGGATTTCGCTGTAACCGTAGCCGCTCAGCACCTGCTTGAGGATGCCTTCAATACGCTGCCATAATGCCGTTTCTTCCGGCAGGTAGTCGTTCATGCCGCGAATGGCTTGAATGTTCTTTGCCACGTGAGTTCTCTGTCCGTTGTCTATAAAAATGAACCCGATTATAGGGACTTTGCCGCCCCGTATTCAACGCGAATGCAGAGTTCTGCTCCCGGGTTCATAAACAAGCGGGCTAAAAAGCCCGCCGTATCGGTATAATGCTTATTTTTCCAGCAGGTTGACCGAGATGCGATTGCTCTCATCCATCATCGACGCCTTGGCGCGAATTTTGGCTTCCAGCTGGTCAATCATCTGCTCGTTGTCGAAACGATCTTTCTGGCGCACGCCGTCTTCGTAGAAGCCGCTCTTTTTATGGCCGCCGGTAACGCCCAGCGTGGACACCAGCGCTTCGCCCGGCCCATTGACCACGCAGCCGATAATCGAAATGTCCATCGGCGTGATGATATCTTCCAGGCGCTGTTCCAGCGCGTTCACCGTACCGATAACGTCAAACTCCTGACGTGAACAGGTCGGGCACGCGATGAAGTTAATGCCGCGAGCGCGGATACGCAGCGACTTCAGAATGTCGAAACCGACCTTGACCTCTTCCACCGGATCGGCCGCCAGCGAGATACGCAGGGTATCGCCAATGCCTTCCGACAGCAGCAGACCCAGGCCAATCGCCGACTTGACCGAACCACTGCGTGCGCCACCGGCTTCGGTAATGCCGAGATGCAGCGGCTGATCGATACGCGCCGCCAGCAGCCGGTAGGATTGCACCGCCAGGAACACATCGGAAGCCTTGACGCTGACCTTGAACTGGTCGAAGTTGAGGCGATCGAGGATATCAACGTGGCGCATGGCGGATTCAAGCAGGGCTTCCGGCGTAGGTTCACCGTACTTTTCCTGGATGTCTTTCTCCAGCGAGCCGCCGTTCACCCCGATACGGATTGGGATGTTTTTATCGCGTGCGCAGTCCACAACTGAACGGATACGCGACTCGTTACCGATATTGCCCGGGTTGATACGCAGGCAGTCTACGCCGTATTCAGCCACCTGCAGCGCAATGCGGTAATCGAAGTGGATATCGGCGACCAGCGGCACGTTGACCTGTTGCTTGATCAGCTTGAATGCCTCGGCGGCATCCATGGTGGGGACTGAAACGCGGACGATATCGACGCCCACGCGCTCCAGCGCTTTAATCTGATTGACCGTGGCTTCGACATCGGTAGTACGGGTGTTAGTCATCGACTGCACAGCAATCGGCGCACCATCACCAATAGGCACATTGCCGACGTAAATTCGCGTTGATTTTCGACGGATGATGGGCGATTGGTTATGCATTACTTACTCTCCATTGTTGCTCTGACTTAACGACAATGGCCGCGCAATTACTGCGCGGCAACGGTCAGACGAGCAACACGGTTTGACTTAACAAACCGGCTTAAATCAACCGGCTTACCTTGATATTGAATCTGTACTGCGGCCGGTGCGCCAATGGTCAGTTTATAAGGCGCGGTGCCCGCCAGGCTCAGCTTACCGCCGCTCTTCTGGCTACCGCTGTACAACGTTTTGCCGCTGGCGTCAGTCACCTGTAACCAGCAGTCGGCGGTGAAGTTCATCACCAGCGCGTTAGGATCAACCGCCGGTGCAGCTACGCCCGCATCTGCCGTCGGCAACGGTGCGGTTGGCGCCGCAGGCGTTGTCTCAGGCAACGTGGTTTGGCTTGGTGAAACCACCGCAGGCTGCTGCGCGGTTGCACTGCCGGTCACGGCCGGAGTCTGTGATTGCTGTGCTGCTGCGCCCGCACCGGTGTCAACCGGTGTGGAGCCATTGTCAGCCAAAGGTGCGCTGTTGTCGGCATTGCTGTCGGTCAACGGTACAGATTGGCCTTCATTGTTTTGTGAAAGCTGGGCAGAAGATTGATCGGCCATCGTGGCGATCTCTTCCTGTTGGGCCTTGTGATTTTGCCACCACCAGGCACCGGTCAAGCCGACCACCACGAAAACGATCAACCAGGTGAAGCTCATCAGCCAGCCGTCGCGTTTTTTACGGCGCTTGCCCAGAGAGAAGCTTTGCATCGGAGCCACTTTCGCGACCTTCAACGGTGCCTGCTTGGCCAGCATCGGCAGCAGCTCATCCTCTGGCAAACGCACCAGCTTGGCATAGGAACGGATATAACCACGTACGAAGGTTGAAGCCAGATCTGCGGACAGATTGTCTTCTTCAATATCGCGCACGGTAGACATTTTGAGGCACAGGCGTTCTGCAACAGCCTGTTGACTCAACCCGAGTTGTTCACGGGCCTGACGCAGACGTTCGCCTGTCGTCATTGATACGGTTTTATCTTGGGAGGCTTCAGTATTCATTAGCTAAGAACTGCTGGTACTGTTTGGATTGTGGAAAACTTCGCGATAACTGCTTGCCATAACGTTGCACGCTATCTTGGCGCCCGGCTAACGCGGCGAAACGAATCTGTAACCATAAGCTGTCGGCGCTGGCCGGCAGAACATGTTGATAACTATCCAATAAAAGTTGCGACTGTGCGCGCTTCCCTTCTCCAAATTGCTTTTCTGCCTCCACCAACAGTGGAGTGCCCTTGTCCGGATCGATCTTCAAAGCACGTGTTAACAAAATACGTGCCTCGTCGTTTTGTCCGGCTTTGAGAAAACAGTAACCTGCGTTTTCCAGGCTGTCGGCAACCTGACCGTAATCCGGTGCCACGGCTGCTGCGCTAAACTGCTGTTGTGCCGGTACATACTGCCCTAAACTGCAAAGAAACGCACCGTAATTATTCAGCACTGTGCCATTGTTCGGCGCAAGTTTGAGCGCCTGCTGATAACGCTGTTCAGCCGCGCTGTTCTCGCCCATCCGCTGCTCGTAGAGCGCCATACCCAATTGGGTACGGTAATCCTGTGGGGCGGCGTCTGCCGCTTTCTCCAGATTCTGGCGCGCGGCGTTTAAATCGCCCTGCTTCAGATATTCCAGACCCAGTTGCAATCGCGTCTGACTGGCTTCAGGCAGCGCGTCTTTTTCTTCCGGCGCTGAACCGGAACAACCGGCCAGTAACCCGGCCGCCAGCAACGTACCCCACAGAATCAGCTTCATGCCTGCATTCATTTCCTTGTCTGATGTTACCTTGACGTCTTTTCACATAACAGACTGTAAGATAACAAAAATCATGCTATAGGATTCAGACCGCACGCACGGTGATAGGTTCCCCGGCCATTTTCTTTTTCAGGGTACGCTTGGTGCGGTCGATCACTTCACCCGCCAGTTGCCCGCAGGCGGCATCGATATCGTCACCACGGGTTTTACGAACAATAGTCGTAAAGCCGTATTCCATCAACACTTTGGAAAAACGATCCACGCGGCTGTTGGAGCTGCGGCCGTAAGGTGCGCCCGGGAACGGGTTCCATGGGATCAGGTTGATCTTGCATGGCGTGTCCTTGAGGACTTCCGCCAACTGGTGTGCGTCGTCGGTGCTGTCGTTGATATGATCCAGCATCACGTACTCGACCGTCACCCTGCCCTGATTGGCGTTGGATTTTTCCAGATAGCGGCGTACCGCAGCCAGGAAGGTCTCAATGTTGTATTTGCGGTTGATCGGCACGATGTCATCGCGGATCTTGTCGTTCGGCGCATGCAGCGAGATCGCCAGCGCGACGTCGATCATATCACCCAGCTTGTCCAGCGCAGGCACTACGCCCGAGGTCGACAGGGTCACGCGGCGTTTTGACAAGCCAAAACCGAAATCATCCAGCATGATTTCCATCGCCGGCACCACGTTGGTCAGGTTAAGCAAGGGCTCACCCATGCCCATCATCACCACGTTGGTGATCGGGCGCTCGCCGGTGACTTTCAGTGCACCGATGATTTTCGCCGCACGCCACACCTGGCCGATGATTTCCGACACGCGCAGGTTGCGGTTAAAGCCCTGCTGAGCGGTCGAACAGAATTTGCATTCCAGCGCGCAACCCACCTGGGAAGAAACACACAGGGTCGCACGGTCGCCGTCCGGGATATACACGGTTTCGACCTGCTGATCGCCCACCTTGATAGCCCATTTAATGGTGCCGTCGGCTGAGCGTTGTTCTTCCGCCACTTCTGGCGCACGGATTTCGGCGACGCTTTGCAATTTATTGCGCAGGACCTTGTTGATATCGGTCATCTGCTCAAAATCATCGCAGCAATAGTGGTACATCCACTTCATCACCTGATCGGCACGAAAGGGTTTCTCGCCCATTTTGGCGAAAAACTCACGCATTTGCTGACGGTTCAGATCCAGCAGATTAATTTTGGCCACAGCCGGTTTTTCCGCGTTAACGGATTGAGTAGTCAGCGAATTATTTTCAGACACGATGTGCTCGGACGTGATGGGTTCTAACATAATTGATCTCTGGCCTCGTTGTTACACTTTATGGCGCGAAAGAGTGGAAAGTAAGTGCGTCGCTCAGCCCATAGAAATCGGGCGACGGCGCTAAAAGCGCGCCCCTGACAAGATGACTCATCAGGGGCGCGGCATTGTACAAATTTTAGTAGTAGCTTTCCACGTCTGAAAGGCATTCAGGGCATTTTTATTGTTTCAGCCAGTGAATGCCATACTTCAGCGTCGAAATGACAGCAATTAACGCGGGCAGATTTCGCTTTCGTTGAAGAAGTAAGCGATTTCGCGCTGAGCAGATTCTACTGCGTCAGAACCGTGCACGGCGTTGGCAGTGAAGCTGTCCGCGTAGTCAGCACGCAGGGTGCCGGCCAGAGCGTTGTCTGGGTTGGTTGCGCCCATGATGTCACGGTTGCGCTGTACTGCATTTTCCGCTTCCAGGACCTGAACCACGATCGGGCCAGAGGTCATGAATTCAACCAGACCATCGAAGAATGGGCGGCCTTTGTGCTCAGCGTAGAAGCCTTCGGCTTGTTCGCGAGTCAGACGCAGCATTTTGGATGCGATGATTTTGAAACCGGCACGCTCAAAGCGAGCATAGATTGCGCCGATGTCGTTGTTAGCTACAGCGTTTGGTTTAATGATGGAAAAGGTACGTTCTACGGTCATGATGGCCTCTGTATAACTTCCAAAACAGGCCGGTCTGAAAACAGGTGCCGGCCTTCTCAAGTGGCGCAGATTATATGTGTGCCGTTAACGCTTGCCTACGGGAAAATCAACATTTCATTAAAAAATTATTATCCTGATTCTTCACTTTGCGGCCCAGAGCACAGGTTGTACGAACTCATACGGACCGAGTCTCAAAACGCGCTGCCGTTACCGACCCTTCCCTGCTTCACAACGAACTGCCATGCCGATCACAGTGCGTGGCACTCTGGGTTGAGTTTATGACTATATTCTTTTAAAACAAAAAGATAATAAAAATCATCCAGGCTTGGCTCCGCCCACTTCGGCAGCCGCGAAACCAGCAGGAAATGATATGGCCACCATGAAAGACGTTGCCCGACGCGCTGGCGTTTCCACCGCCACCGTCAGCAGGGTGATCAACAGCACCGCTTATGTTGAACCCGTCACCCGTGAACGCGTTGAAAAAGCCATGCGCGAGTTTAACTATCATCGAAATGCCGCCGCGCTGGCGCTGGCGAAACGCAGCGGCAATATGCTGGGGTTGCTGACCGGTAACCTCGACGATCCGTTTTTCTCGCGACTAGCCCGAGGCGTGGAAGATATCACGCGCAAAGACGGTGTAAAATTGATGGTCTGCAGCGGTGGCCATCAGGCCGAACTGGAGAAAAACGGCCTGGATTTCCTGATCAATCAAGGCTGCGAATCGATTGTTGCCCACGTCACCCGCATGAGCGATGCCGATATTCTACGTTATGCCGCCCACACTCCGGCGATGGTGGTGATCAACCGCTATTTGCCCGCCATCGCCAATCGCTGCATCTGGCTGGACAACGTCAGCGCTTCTCAGGCTGCCACCCGAATGCTCATCGAGCGCGGACACCGCAACATTGCCTGCATCACCACAGATCTGCCGATCGATGACCGCAGGCAGCGTCTCGAGGGATATCGAACCGCGATGGCCGAAGCCGGGATTGCGGTGCCGGGTGACTGGATCATCAGCGTCCCCTTCAATGAGCAAGGGGGCGAAGCAGCGGCAGAGAAAATCCTCGCCAGTAAGCAGGCTTTTACCGCCGCGCTGACATTCAACGACGTAATGGCCGCCGGCATTATGCGCACCTTTCGCCAGCGGCGGATGAACCTGCCCGAAGATATCTCGATTGTCGGCTTCGATGACGTAGCCCTGGCAAAATACCTCCACCCGCCGTTGACTACCGTGCATTATCCGATTGAGAAAATGGCCCGACGCGCGGCCAATTTGGCGCTGCAACTCAATTCAGGCACCGCTGTTACGCCGCAGAACAATCGGTTTTCCGCTGAGCTGATCCTGCGGGACTCGGTGGCCTTTATGGAAAAAAATCCCCCATTTGAAGAAAACAAGGCCGCCAAGTGAGAGATCTCTCACATAACGCGTCTTCATGTAACCGATTACATCGCCAATGGCCCGTGCTCACACCTCATTCACTGCAAATTCATTAGGCTTGCGTCACATCCCCATCCTTAACCGGAGTTGTAAATGAATGACAAAAAGAAGCTCAACCTGGGGTTAGCGATGCTCCCCATTGTGGCCATGCTGTTGCTGCTTATCATAGGCTATGGCCAGTTGGGACTGCGGATCGAACCGCTGCTGCTGGCTTCCGCCGGCATTGCCGCTGCGCTGGCCTACTGGCAGGGCTACCGCTGGGACGACATCATTGATTCCATCGTCGCCAAACTGGCCAAAGCCATGCCGGTGATTATGATATTGATTTGTGTGGGCGGGCTGATCGGCACCTGGATGTTCAGCGGTACCATTCCTTATATGGTTTATTGGGGGCTCAAACTGATCAGCCCTCAATATATCCTGATCGCCGCGTTCTTCATTACCAGCGTGATTTCCGTGTGTACCGGTACATCCTGGGGGGCAGCAGGCACCGTCGGGGTCGCGCTGATGGGCGTAGCCGCCGGGCTGGATGTGCCATTGGCCGCCGCCGCGGGAGCTGTCGTTTCCGGGGCCTATTTTGGCGACAAAATATCCCCATTGTCTGACTCAACCAATTTCGCGGCCATCGTTGCGGACACCGACCTTTACAGCCATATCCAGCACCTGATGTATACAACGCTTCCGAGCTTCATTTTAGCGGCGGTGGTGTATCTGATTGCCGGACACACCAGCGCCGTCGGCAGCGTGGCTACACCGGAAAAAGTCACCGAGATCGTGACGGCGCTAGAGAGCCTTTATCACTTCAACCTGTTGCTAATCCTGCCCCCGGTTCTGGTGCTGTGGGGCGCGGTGACCAAACGTCCGGTGATCCCGGTCATGCTGGCAGCCTGTGCGCTGGCTATCGCCATCGGCGTACTTCTGCAGGGGTTCAGTCTGCAACAAGGCTTAAATGCGCTGATGGATGGTTTTAACCTTTCAATGTTTGCCACTCAAGGGCACGGCATCAACGATATCGTCGAAGATGTGCCTCGCCTGCTCAACCGGGGCGGTATGTTTTCGATGATGAGTACCATCCTGCTGGTCTTCTGCGCCTTTTCCTTTGCGGGCGCATTAACCCTGACCGGGGCATTGACCGTCATCATCAATCGGCTGCTGAAAGTGGTTCACACTACCGGCCAACTGATCGCCGCAACGGTTGCAACCACCATTCTGGTCACCGGCGCCACCAGCGACGGCAAATTGGCGCTGCTGATCCCCGCTGAACTCTTCAAAGGCGCTTATCGCCGCATGGGCCTGGACAATAAAAACCTGTCGCGGACCGTAGAAGATGCAGGCACCGTCATCGAACCGTTAATTCCGTGGACCGCCGCAGGCATTTATATGGCGACCACCCTGGGGGTCAGCACGCTGGATTTGCTGCCCTGGGCCATCCAATGCTACGCCGCCGTAGTATTCGCCCTGATTTACGGATTTACCGGTTTCGGCATTGCCAAGATACAGCCACAGCAAGAGTTACAGCGTAAGGAAGCCTGACGTGAAACAAACCGATTTTAACCAGATCATCAACCGCCACCACACCGGCTCGGTGAAATGGGACTTTATCGACCGCTATCTGCAGCTCGATGAAACCGATCTTTTGCCGATGTGGGTGTCCGATTTTGACTTTCAGTGTCCGCTGGAAGTCCGACAGGCGCTGCATCACCGCGTTGAACACGGCATATTCGGTTACAGCGAACGCGATGACCAGTATTACCAGGCGGTGATGGATTGGTTCTCAAAACGGCACCAGTTGCCTTTGCAGCGGGAGTGGTTCACCTCCATCGAAGGCGTGGTTCCCGGTCTGGCGATCCTGATCCAACTGCTAAGCCAGCCCGGAGATCCGATCGTGATCCAGGGGCCGTACTACGGATCTTTTGCCAAGATCGTTACCCTGAACGGCAGAGAGGTGCTTGAAAATCCTTTAGCCCTCGGCCCGCAAGGCTATCAATTCGACTTCGATCATCTGGAGGCGTGTTTTGAACAGCGCAAGCCCCCGTTGCTGCTGCTGTGCAATCCGCATAACCCAACGGGCCGGTGCTGGACCCGCGACGAACTGACGCAGTTGATGACGCTGTGCAGCCGCTATGGCGTAACGGTTATCTCCGATGAAATCTGGGCCGATCTGCTGCTGCCTGGCGAGACCTTCACCTCCGTGCTGCATCTGGACGAGAGCTGGCAAGACCATGTGATTTCTGCGACTTCCGCCAGCAAGAGCTTTGGCCTGTCGTCACTGCGCATCTCAAACTTCCTGATCCCCAACGATCAAACCCGAAATGCGTTTGTCGAACGCCTCAATGCCCATGGGTTGGATGTCTTCAATGCGCTGTCGATGACCGCCGCCACGGCCGCCTATCAGCAAGGGGAAAACTGGCTTGATGCTCTGCAGCAATATCTGGCAAACAACCGGCGCTGGTTTGAACAGGCCTTAGCCTATGCCGCCCCCTGGTGCAAAATGACCCGGGCCGAAGGCACCTATCTTGCTTGGCTGGATTGTCGCGCTTTGGGCCTGGATGACAATGCGCTTCAACAGGCGCTGATCCACCAGTCAAAAATTGCTGCCTCCATGGGCGTCAGCTTTGGCGAACAGGGAAAAGGGTTTATCCGCCTCAATCTCGGCTGCCCGCGTCAATATCTTGAAAGCGCCATTGCAGGGCTTGCGCGATTAAAACCGTCGCTTTGATCAGCAGGAAAAAGCAAGCGCTACCGGCAGAATGTGCGCCGGTAGCGAAAAGCAGGATTACTGGGTTTTATCGGTCGAAGGAATGATATTACGCAGCCAACTGCCCCAGCGGCGCTGGTAGAAGGGTTGGGTATGGGTGATCAGGTAATGGCTGACCCCACGCTCCTTTTCAGAGACCAGACAAAAATCTACCGGCTCGTCGTTGGGCGCAGTTTCGCTGGCAACGCTTCCGGCTTCGTTGATCAGCGCTTCAATTTCCGCCGGCTCACCGTCCACTTCCAGTCCGACCAACAGATTTGGTTTTTCGTCGACCGCCTGATCGTGCATCAGTGCCAAAAACGCACGGCGTACCGGCTTGCGTTGACTGAAAAGCGTGGTCAAGGCATCGACCATCGCCGACGGGTACTCCTCCGGCTGACCCAACAGGATCTGGGTATCCTTGTCGATATAACGTTCCGCCGGTTTGGCTACGCCACCGGTGGCCAGCAGCATTGCCACTTCTTCAGGATAAAACTCTTTGCCGTACTCGGCCTTAGGGTTGAGGAACAGATCCGCGCCCTGAGTGATTTCGAACAATACCCGCGCCGGCATGGCGATAAACGGCTGTTCGTCTTCAACGGCCTTTTGCAGCGCTTCTACCGAGCTAAAAAACGGAATGATGCTGCCGCCGTCCTGTTTTTCCCAGTGCTGAATATTCACCGGCGTATCGGCGTTCAGCGTGATGTCACCGCCATGCTGTACCTGTTCGCTGTCACCGAGGATCAACACCGTCGCGTCGAGCAACTCACGGAAAAACGCCGGGCGATGGGCCGGCTCGGTCACCGCCAGCTTCAGCAGGCGTTCAAGTTCGTTTTCGCCTGTGGCGGTATCGTGATGGTGAGAACTCATGACAAACTCCAGCAATCAAATAACGGGGCCCAGCATGCTGGGCCCCGACAATAAAACGACGTTCAAGCCGCCCGCCAAGGCGGGCATGCCATTATTTGGCTTTGCTCAGCAACAGGTTGGCCAGGGCACGCACACCCAGACCGGTCGCACCGGCAGACCATTGATCCACCGCGCCCTTACGGTAAGTGGCGGAGCAGTCAATGTGCAACCAGCCTTTCTGATAATTCTGCACAAAATGCGACAGGAATGCAGCCGCGGTGCTGGCACCAGCAGTGTAGGCCGGACCGGCAATATTGTTCAGTTCAGCAAAGTTGGACGGCAGTTGACTGCGGTGGAACTCAGCCAACGGCAGGCGCCAGAAAGGCTCTTGCTCGGCAGCCGCGCTGGTCAGCAGTTCCTGTGCCAAAGCATCATCGAAGCTGAACAACGCATGGTAATCGTTACCCACCGCCGTTTTCGCCGCACCGGTCAGGGTGGCGCAGTCGATGATCAACTCAGGGTTTTGTGCAGAAGCATCGATCAGTCCGTCAGCCAGTACCAGGCGCCCTTCCGCATCGGTGTTCATAACCTCAACGGTTTTGCCGTTACGATAACGGATGATGTCGCCCAGTTTGAAGGCGTTACCGCTAACCATGTTATCGGCGCAGCACAGATAGAGTTTCACGCGCTGTTTCAGACCACGTGCCGCCGCCAGCGCCAGTGCGCCGGTAATGGTGGCCGCCCCGCCCATATCCGCTTTCATGGAATCCATAAAGGCACTTTGCTTCAGGCTGTAGCCACCGGTGTCAAAGGTGATGCCTTTGCCCACCAGGCAAGCAAATACCGGCGCTTCCGGGTTGCCGGTCGGGTTGAAGTCCAGTGCCAGCAGCACCGGTGAACGATCGGAACCCCGGCCCACGGTGTGAATACCGGCGTAGTTTTGCTCGCGCAGATCTTCACCCTTGGTAATACGATAGCTGACGGCATCGCAGCCAACGTCACACATCAGATCAACCGCGCGCGTAGCCAGTTGTTCCGGCCCCAGCTCTTCCGCCGGCATATTGATGGTGTCGCGTACCCAGTCAACAATCTTCAGACGCTGTTCCAGCTCTTTGCGTTCCGCTTCCGGCAGCTCTGCCCATTCGACGCTGCGCTTGCCTTTCGGTCCGCGGAAACCTTGCCAGAACGCCCAGCTGTTCTCCAGATCCCAGCCATCGCCGGCCAGTTTGACGTTCTTGACACCTTGGCCGTCAATCTTGCGGGCGGCACGCTGGATGCCCCCCAGCTTGTCGTTGCCGGTCAGGTGAATGGTCATTCCTCGACCATCAGTGCTCAGCAGCGCTTTCTCGCCCCAGCGAGCGTCGGCAGGTTGGTTCGACAGCGTTACCTGCATGAATTCAGTTGTCATAGCCTTCTTACTCCGGATTATTCTTTTATTAATCGTGTCGGATACAAAATAAACGGGCCGCCTATGGCAGCCCGTTACGCTATTTACTCCGCTTCATCTAACCAGACCAGCAGGATCGCTTCCAGTATTTTCTCATTGGAAGCCTGTGGATCGTCGTCAAAATCTTCCAGATCGCAAATCCACTGATGCATGTCGGTAAAACGTACGGTTTTCGGATCGGTATCCGGGTATTGGTCGTACAGGGCTTCGCCGATTTCACGGCTATCGGTCCACTTCAGTCCCATTATTATCTCCAGCTCTGCGCCGCGGCTAGCAATTAATGCTCACGCGCATGGTTAACGGTATAACGCGGCATTTCGACCACCAAATCTTCGTCGGCCACCAGCGCCTGGCAGCTCAGGCGGCTTTCCGGCTCCAGACCCCAGGCCTTGTCCAGCATGTCGTCTTCCAGCTCGCTGCTCTCTTCAAGAGAGTCAAAGCCTTCGCGTACGATGCAGTGACAGGTGGTGCAGGCGCAGGATTTCTCGCAGGCGTGCTCAATTTCGATACCGTTGCGCAGTGCAACGTTGAGGATTGACTCCCCTTGCTCAGCTTCCAGTACCGCCCCCTCCGGGCATAAATCTTGATGGGGCAGGAAAACAATTTTAGGCATGATTAAACCTCATCCACAGAATGGCCAGCCAGCGCACGGCGAATGGAAGCATCCATGCGGCGCGCGGCAAAGTCTTGCGTTTGTGCATCTAATGTTTTTATTGCGGCTTCGATAGCGGCAGGATCGGAGCCCTGCGTCGCCTGTTGCAAAGCTTCCACCGCCGCGGCGATCGCCGTACTTTCGGCCTCGCTCAGTAAAGCAGCATCGCTTGCCAGTGCGCCCTGCAGGCTTTCCAGCACCCGAGACGCCTCAACCCGCTGTTCTGCCAGTTTGCGTGCGCCGACATCGCTCTGCGCATTGGCCATCGAGTCTTTGATCATACCGGCGATTTCGGCATCGGAAAGGCCATACGACGGTTTAACCTGAATCGAAGCCTCAACGCCGGTGGATTTCTCCATCGCGGTAACGCTCAACAGGCCGTCGGCATCCACCTGGAAGGTGACGCGAATATGCGCGCCACCGGCAGGCAGCGGCGGTAAGCCACGTAGCGAGAAGCGCGCCAGCGAACGGCAATCCTGCACCAGCTCACGCTCACCCTGCAGCACGTGGATCATCATCGCGCTTTGGCCGTCTTTGAAAGTGGTGAATTCCTGGGCACGCGCCACCGGAATGGTGGTGTTGCGCGGGATCACTTTTTCGACCAGACCACCCATGGTTTCCAGACCCAGCGACAGCGGGATCACATCCAACAGCAGCATGTCGCTGTCCGGTTTGTTGCCCACCAGAATATCGGCCTGAATGGCGGCACCGATGGCGACCACTTTATCGGGATCAATCGAAGTCAGCGGCGTGCGGCCAAAGAACGCGCCTACCTGCTCACGCACCAAAGGTACGCGAGTGGAACCGCCAACCATCACCACTTCCAACACGTCTTCAGCATTGACGCCGGCGTCTTTCAGCGCACGGCGACAAGCCATCAGGGTGCGTTTAACCAGTGTGGCGATCAAGGCGTCGAACTGTGCTCGCGTCACTTCGCCCTGCCAACCGGCAACTTCCACGCTCACACTGTCGGCATCACTCAGTGCTATCTTGGCGGCAATGGCCGCGTCCAGCAGTTGACGCTGAACGCCATGATCGCTACGGTCGGCCACGCCGGCCTGTTCCCGCAGCCAATCGGCCAGCAGGTGGTCAAAGTCGTCGCCGCCCAACGCGGAATCGCCGCCGGTGGCCAACACTTCGAACACGCCGCGGCTCAGCCGCAGAATGGAAATATCAAAGGTGCCGCCGCCCAAATCGTAAACCGCGATAATGCCTTCCTGCCCGGAATCCAGGCCATAGGCAATCGCTGCCGCCGTAGGTTCGTTCAGCAGGCGCAGCACGTGCAGCCCGGCCAGACGCGCAGCGTCCTTGGTGCCCTGGCGCTGTGCATCGTCAAAATATGCGGGAACGGTGATCACCACGCCGTCCAAATCCCCTTCCAGCGCGGTTTGCGCACGCGCGGCAAGCGCTTTGAGGATATCGGCGGAAACGCCTACCGGGTTAACCGGTCCGGCGGCGGTCAGGATCATCGGCAAGCCGTTTTCACTGGCCTGGAACTGGTACGGCAGGTTCGGGTAACGCTGCTGTACGTCGGCCAGAGAGCGGCCCATCATGCGTTTGATTGAGCTGATGGTGTTGGCGGGATCCTGTGCGGCCTGCTGGCGCGCATCCCAACCGACACGCAAGGTATCAGCCTGATAGTGCACCACCGAGGGCAGTAAATCGCGCCCCTGAGCATCGGCCAGCGTTTCCGCCTGCCCGCTGCGCACCGTGGCGACCAGAGAGTTGGTGGTGCCTAAATCAATACCGGCAGCCAGACGGCGCTGGTGCGGCGCGGCGCTAAGGCCGGGCTCACTAATTTGTAATAAGGCCATATTGAAGCTTCCCATATCCTTCATACTTGAAGCTGCTTGGGTGTTGGCTGCCTTCACTCACCCCAGTCTCTTACTTGAGTAAGCTCCTGGGGATTCACTCAGTTGCCGCCTACAAGCAACTCCAATTATTTTGGGTATAAATGAAAAGAATTACTCAAAACCCAGCAGTTTTTCTTCGAGTTGTTCAACCTGTTGCTGGAGTTTGTCCAAAAAGCGTAGCTTACGCACGGTATCGGCGGCCTCGGGCCACTGCTGGTTATCAAGCTGCTGCACCATCAGCGCAGTGCGCTGTTTGACCGTTTCGTTCACCCGCGCGCCAAAGTCGGCCAGCAGGCTTTCCGCCTCCGCTTTGCGCTCAATGGCGTCGAGCTCTTCACGCAATTCCAGCTGTTCCATCAGGAAAGCGGTATCCCGCAGGGTATGCTGCTCGTTACCCAAATCAAAACCGTGCAAAGATAACATATACTCTGCGCGTTTTAATGGGTGCTTCAGCGTTTGGTAGGCTTCATTGATAGTCGCCGCCTGTTGCAACGCCATCAGGCGTTCGCGTTCCGGTTGGAGAGCATTGCGATCGGGATGGAATTGGCGTTGCAGATCCTGATAGCGAGATGCAAGCAGGCTGCCGTCCACGAGATAGCGAACTGGCAGCCCGAATAAAGTAAAGTAATCCATAGCGTGCTCTGGGCTTTATCGGATGAAGTTCCCCCGCGCCGGCGGGGGAGCTTGACGGACTGTCAGACGTTGAAACTTTCGCCGCAGCCGCACTCGCTTGAGACATTGGGGTTGTTGAACTTGAAGCCTTCGTTCAGGCCTTCCTTAACGAAATCAAGCTCGGTGCCGTCAAGGTAGACCAGGCTCTTGCCGTCAATGATCACCTTAACGCCTTTGTTTTCAAAAACGATGTCGTCATCGTTCATTTCGTCAACAAATTCCAGCACGTACGCCATCCCGGAGCAGCCAGAGGTTCTCACCCCCAGACGCAGGCCAAGACCCTTGCCGCGGTTATTCATAAATGCCTGAACACGCTGCGCAGCGCTGTCGCTCATGGTAATTGACATCACAACCTCATACTCAATATTCCCAACCTGTAGCAAAACCGATGTTGGGGGGCTAACCGGTGTAGGGGGCGAATATATTCGCCCCAATCAATGCGGGCGCGGCATACAGCGCCCCTACACAAGAATTACTTGGCGTTATGTTTGCTCTTGTAGTCGGCAATCGCTGCTTTAATGGCGTCTTCCGCCAGGATAGAGCAGTGAATTTTTACCGGCGGTAATTCCAGTTCTTCGGCGATTTGGGTGTTTTTAATCGCTTCGGCTTGATCAAGAGATTTGCCTTTCATCCATTCGGTCACCAGCGAGCTGGAAGCGATGGCGGAACCGCAGCCGTACGTTTTAAAACGCGCGTCTTCAATGATGCCTTCATTATTGACTTTGATCTGCAGCTTCATGACGTCGCCACAAGCCGGTGCGCCAACCATACCGCTACCGACGCTAGGATCTTCGTTGTCGAAAGAACCCACGTTACGTGGGTTTTCATAGTGATCGATTACTTTTTCGCTGTAAGCCATGACCTTGCTCCTGAATCCTGAGAATTAATGATGTGCCCATTCGATGCTGTTGATATCCACGCCCTGCTTGAACATATCCCACAGTGGAGACAGGTCGCGCAGACGGCCAATGGATTTACGCACCAGTTGAATGGTGTAATCGATCTCTTCTTCCGTGGTGAAACGCCCCAGGGAGAAACGGATCGAGCTATGCGCCAACTCGTCGGTCATACCCAACGCGCGCAGCACGTAAGATGGCTCAAGGCTAGCGGAGGTACAGGCGGAGCCTGAAGAGACGGCAAGGTCTTTCAGCGCCATGATCAGCGATTCACCTTCAACATAGTTGAAGCTGACATTCAGAATGTTAGGAACGCCGTGTTCCAGGTCGCCGTTCAGATACACTTCTTCCATATCTTTCACGCCGTTCCACAGGCGGTCACGCAGCGTACGCAGACGCGCCATTTCGGTCGGCATTTCTTCTTTGGCGATACGGTAGGCTTCACCCATACCGGCGATCTGATGCACTGGCAACGTACCTGAACGCATACCGCGCTCATGACCGCCGCCGTGGATCTGGGCTTCGATACGGATACGCGGTTTACGACGCACGTACAGCGCACCGATACCTTTCGGGCCATAAATCTTGTGGCCGGAGAAGGACATCAGATCGACTTTCAGCTTGCTCAGGTCGATAGGCAGTTTGCCCACGCTCTGGGTCGCATCAACGTGGTAGATGATACCGCGTGCGCGGCACATTTCGCCGATCGCTTCGATATCCTGCACCACGCCGATTTCGTTGTTCACGTGCATGATCGAAACCAGAATGGTGTCGTCGCGCATCGCGGCTTCGAGGGCTTGCAGGCTGATGATACCGTTGCTTTGCGGTGCCAGGTAGGTCACTTCAAAGCCTTCACGCTCGAGCTGGCGACAGGTGTCCAGCACGGCTTTGTGTTCGGTTTTGCTGGTGATGATGTGCTTGCCTTTCTTTTGATAGAAATTGGCAGCGCCTTTAATCGCCAGGTTGTCGGATTCGGTTGCTCCGGAAGTGAACACGATTTCGCGCGGGTCAGCGCCAACCAGTTCAGCAATTTGGTTACGGGCGATATCTACCGCTTCTTCCGCCTGCCACCCGAAACGGTGGGAACGGGAAGCCGGGTTACCGAAAGTCCCGTCCAGAGTCAAAAACTGCATCATTTTCTCAGCGACGCGCGGATCAACCGGCGTCGTTGCTGAGTAATCCAGATAAATCGGTAATTTCATTGCTCTTGTGCTCCGTACATCACTTCCAAAAACTAAAAAAAGTATCGCCAGCTGCTTATGCGCGCAGATTAACGTTGATAGTTTCTTGCGGACGACCGTTGGCCGTGCGACGGGTATCGTTGTTTTGACGGTCCGCCACCACCAGCACTTCCTGGTTGTTCACCAGTTCAGCCAGCGTAATGTTGTTCAGGAACCCGCTGATGCGCTCACTCAGATCGCGCCACAGGGTATGGGTCAGGCAGCGATCGCCACCCTGACAGCCTTCTTTACCCTGGCAACGGGTTGCATCTACCGATTCATCGACGGCAGTGATAACTGCACCAACGGCAATCTCACCCGCGTCTTTGCCCAGCAGATAACCACCGCCCGGTCCGCGTACGCTGGCCACCAGGCCATTTTTACGCAGACGGGAGAATAATTGTTCCAGATAAGAGAGCGAGATACCTTGGCGCTCAGAAATATCCGCCAGAGGGACTGGCCCTTCCTGGGAGTGCAATGCCACGTCAAGCATAGCGGTTACGGCATAACGGCCTTTAGATGTCAGTCTCATAGCTAAGTGGTTACCTGTTGGTCAAACATGGCCGAAAGTCTGACATTCCCGAGTAAATCAGTCAACTATTTAACCTAGTAATTTACTCAAGTATTAGCACATTTTGTACTTAGCCATGCAAAATGCATATAAAATACATGTTATAACCCTTGGATAACTAATGCTATTACCGTTAACCGTTACGCAGCCCCAAAATTAATGACCTTGCTGTTTGTCCTGTTTCTCTATCGACGTCAGCATGCCGCGCAGAATATTCAGCTCTTGAGCTTCCGGCCGTGCGCGGGTGAATAAACGGCGTAAACGACTCATCACCTGCCCCGGATGGGACGGACGAATGAAGCCGCTATTTTGCAGCGTTTGTTCCAGATGCTGATAGAAACGTTCGAGGTCATCGACCAGCGGATACGGCGTCTCTTCCAACGGCGGCACGCCCGCCTGTTGACGATCGAGGTAAGCCACGCGCACTTCATAGGCCAGGATCTGCACCGCCATCGCCAGATTCAGCGAGCTGTAATCCGGGTTGGCAGGAATGGCGACGTGATAATGACACTTTTGCAGTTCGTCATTGGTCAGGCCGACACGTTCACGGCCGAAGACCAACGCCACTGGCGCATGCTCACCTTCGTGCACCGCGCGTACGCCGCATTCACGGGGTTCCAGCATCGGCCACGGCAAAGTGCGTGAACGCGCGCTGGTACCCACCACCAGACTACAGCCGGCAATAGCGTCGTCCAAAGTGTCAACAATAGTGGCGTTGCCGATCACGTCGCTGGCGCCAGCGGCCAGGGCGATCGCCTGAGAATCGGGTTTTATCAGCGGGTTAACCAGATAAAGGTTGGTTAGCCCCATGGTTTTCATGGCTCTGGCGGTCGAGCCCATGTTGCCGGTATGAGAGGTTTCTACCAGAACAATGCGGATGTTATGCAGCATACAAACTCTGAGCGTAGCGGAAAATCACAGCATCTTAACACAGCCGTAGGCATTTTACCGAACACCTGCTATACTTCGCGCCGTTTCCTGTTCTTTAACATCCTAGTTGGAAGATACCCATGCATCCGATGCTGACGATCGCCGTGCGCGCTGCGCGCAAGGCCGGTAACCTGATTGCCAAAAACTACGAAACCCCAGACGCTGTAGAAGCGAGTCAAAAAGGGACCAATGACTTTGTCACTAACGTCGATCGCGATGCAGAGCATCTGATCATCGAAGTCATTCGCAAGTCCTATCCGCAACATACTATTGTTACCGAAGAACGCGGCGAATTGGTCGGCGAAGATAAAGACGTACAATGGGTGATCGATCCACTGGATGGCACATCAAACTTCATCAAACGTTTCCCACACTTCTCAGTCTCTATCGCTGTACGCATTAAAGGCCGTACCGAAGTCGCTGTGGTTTACGATCCAATGCGTAACGAACTGTTCACCGCTACCCGCGGTCAGGGCGCACAGCTCAACGGTTACCGTCTGCGCGGCACCAACGCCAAAGACCTGGATGGCACCATCCTGGCAACCGGCTTCCCGTTCAAAGTTAAGCAGCACGCAACGCCATACATCAACGTGGTTGGCAAGCTGTTTACCCAATGTGCCGACTTCCGTCGTACCGGTTCTGCCGCACTGGATCTGGCCTACGTGGCTGCCGGTCGCGTGGACGGTTTCTTCGAAATTGGCCTGAAGCCATGGGATTTCGCCGCGGGTGAACTGCTGGTGCGCGAATCTGGCGGCCTGGTGACCGACTTCGTTGGCGGCCACAACCACTTCAGCTCCGGCAACGTGGTAGCCGGTAACCCACGCGTTGTGAAAGCCATGCTTTCTACCATGCGTGATGAACTGAGCGAAGCGCTGAAGCGTTAATTCAGGCTATTACGCTGGCCATTTTAGGCTTGGGCAGTGCTCGAACTCCTCACGTACTGCGTGTACGCTCCGGGTTCTCCGCGCTGGCCGTACCCAAACTGCCTGCGCTCATCACGCCTGAACCTGTTTTGAATAATGAAGCGCTGCAATCACTGCAGCGCTTTTTTTATGCCTGCTAGCGGGAGAAAGGCCGAATGCCGCCGCCGAATTCCGGCTGGGCACTGGCGTATAACAACAACCCGGCAAACAGCAAAATCAAACCGCCGGCCAGCGCCAGCGAACCCCAGGCCACCGCACTCCAGGCGGCAGGCGCACGTGAGCGGCTGAGTCGCACCGCCAATCGGCGGCTGTAATGCACCAGCAAGGCCAACAACGAGATAGTCAGTGAAGTGCCGAACGCCATCGCCAATGCGGAAACCACTCCCCAGGCGAAAACGCCAATCACTTTGGAAAACAGCAACACCAGTATCGCCCCCGAGCAGGGCCGCATACCCATCGCCAGTACGATGGCAGTCTGTGTACGCCAATCGCTGCCGGCCTGCAGCTCTGTATCACTCGGCAAATGGCGGTGACCACAGCCACAATGCTCGCTGTGAACGTGATCCGCCGGCAGAGGTTGCAGGCTGTTGATTCGCAACGCCGGTTGCGGACGCAGGGTTTTCAGCGCGTGATACAAACGCTTCAACGCGCGCCAAGTGAGCAGCACCCCAAGCAACATCACCAGAACAAAACTGCCCTTCTCCAACCAGAAACTGCTCTGATGCAACTGCCGTGATGACAGTTGCAGCACCACCAGCATCAGCGTTACCAGGACGATAGCCACCAGCCCCTGCACCAACGAGGCAGCAAAGGTCAGTTTCAGACTGCTTTTCAGCCGCGCCGGATGGGTAGCCAGATAGGTGGCAATCACTACCTTGCCGTGACCGGGGCCGAGCGCATGCAACACCCCATAGCTCAGGCTGAACAGCATCAAAGCCAATCCGGCTTGCTGCGGTGCCGCTTTGACCTGCTGCAACAGACCGGCCATCTGCAGATGCAAACCTTTTTGCCACACCACGCTTTGCAACAGCAACTGCGGCCAATAGTGCCACGCCAACCGGGCACCCAGTGCCAGCAGCAGCGCAAACAGCAACAGCGGCCACAGGCTTAAGACCCAGTGCCGTTTACGCGTGACGGGCTGGCTGAGATTTACTGACATTGCAGGCTGACCTTCTGCGCAAACTGTTGCCCCAGCTCCATATCTTCGCCAGGGGAATCGTTCTTATCAAGGGATAACGCATAAGCCTGCAAGGAGGAGTTCGGTTTTGGCGTCATCAGCTTGAACTTGCATTGGGCGGCCATTTCCGGCGGCAAATGCAGCGCCGTTTTATCTTTATAGGTCATATCGACAAAGTAGGTGGGATCGTAGGTAGCGATTTCAAACGGCTTGCCCGCCAGCGGCTGCGGCTCGGCCAGCGGCAACACAAACTCCAGCACCGCCTGATGCCCCTGACGCGACAGGTGATATTCAGTCGGCAGGTTCAGGTACTTCACTCGTTTGCCGTCGCGATACATGTCGGTGAAATAGTGTTGGCCAAGCACGTTGGCCATCACCTGCGCCGCCAACTTCTTCCACACTTCCGAGTCGTCTTTGGCGTTTTCCGCATCGTACAGCAGATCCGCCGAGGTAATTTCATCCATAACCCAAACCATTTTCAAGCCAACCAGCTGTTGATCCTTAGCCACGAAAGTGGTGTTCATATCAATAAAGCTGTGTGGGTGAGCGACAGCACCGGCGCTGAAAAGCGTCAAAAAACCGGCCAGAATAAATCGTAACTTCATCATCAAACGATACTCATTATTGTTATAAAGTAACATCAACCAACCTTAAACCGTCGCCATTACAGCCAATAATTGTGACGAAAGTTGTAAGCCGAAGTAAAACCGGGTGCCGTCGCCGCGCCGCGCATCGCCTTTTGCTATGCTTATTCATAATTTAATCGTTACCCGCCAGAAGGTGATATGAGCCTGGACACTTCCCCCGTGCCTGAGCTCTCCGGTCAACAGCGACGCTGCCATCTGTTATTGATGCTGTACGCGCCGGTGCCCGCAGTACAACTGGAGACTATCAGCCAAATTAATGGCGTCGCCCCCCTCATCACCCGGCAAGATATAGCCGAGGTTGCCAGTGAAATCCAGCGTTTCCATCACCTGGAAATTGACGGCAATCCCGACGAAGGCTACCGGATCAGAGGCAGCGCGCTCAACCAACGCCTCTGCCTGATCCACTGGCTGCGACGAGCCCTGCGCTGCAGCCCGGAGTTTGTCGAACATCACTTTTCCCAGTGGTTACAGCAGGCGCTGGGACGAGGTGCAGAGCTGACGCCAGAGTTGGAACAATGCATCGGCGAATGCGAAGCGTTGCTCAACCGCAGTTTTGATCGACGCGATCGTCAGTTTCTGCAGCACTACCTGCGCTTTTGTGTCTGGGAAAACCAGCGCCAACGACACCCTGTTTTCACCCCCGCTCAGCACGACTGGCTGCATCAGAAACCGGAATACCAGGCGGCCGCTTTGCTGCATCATTCGTTAAATCAGCTCTTTACCCTGCCGCCCGTGGCCAACGAAAGTGACTTTTTGGTATTGACGTTCACCATGTTGAAAAACCACAGTTACCACAGCAACGACTCAGCGGAAGATCTGCGGCTGATGGCGGCGATAAAAAACATGGTCGATCGCTTCCAACAGATCTCCGGCATGACCTTCAGCAGTGAAGAGGATTTGATTAGCCAGTTATTTGCTCATCTGGCGCCGGCGGTGGAGCGCTGTCGCTTTGAGATTGGCATCGATAACCAGCTGCTGGAAGAGGTCGAACGTAAGTATCCACGCCTGATGCGTACCGCTCAGGAGGCACTGGCGCCGCTGGAGCAGGAGTACGACATTCATTTTTCCAGTGAGGAAGCGGGCTTGGTCGCCATCAGTTTTGGCGCCTGGCTGATGCAGGGCAATGCGCTGCAGGAAAAGCAGGTGCTGTTGCTGACGCTGGACAACCCGCAGTTGGAAGAGCAAGTGGAGTATCAAATCCGTGAATTAACGCTGCTGCCGTTGAACATCAAATATTTGCCGCTACGCGATTATCTGCGCTCTGGCGCGCCGCAGGGCATCACGCTGGTGATTACCCCTTATGCCGCAGAACACACCGAGTCGGAGCCACCGCTGATTTACACCGAATTACCGCTGGAACGCCAGCAGCGCAAAGCCATCCGTGCGCTGCTGGAAACCTCTTAACGGCTGCCGCTGACTGCCACCGCCGGCGGGCGAATAAACATCGCCGGCAGAGCCACCGCTGCCATCACCCAGAACACCCCGCCCTGCAAATGTTCGAACAGGAAACCGGCAATCACCGTCATAATCGCAATGCCGCCGCCCATCGCCAGCGCCGAGTAGACTGCCTGCAACCGGATCACTTCCGGCCCCTTGCGCGCGGCGATAAAACGCATGGCCGCCAGATGGCAAACGGTGAAAGTGCCGCAATGCAGAATTTGGATCACCAGCAACCACCCCAGTTCGGTACTGGACGCCATCAGGCCCCAGCGCAGTACGCCACAGCAGGCGGAAAGCAGCAGCAGGTTACGGGCATTCCAGCGACGGAACAGGAAATTACTGCTAGCGAAAATGATCACTTCCGCTACCACACCCAACGACCACAGGTAGCCAATGGTCGAAGCCGAATACCCCGCTTCCTGCCAATAGATCGAACCGAAGCTGTAATAGCCTGCATGTGCGCCCTGCAACAAGGTGACGCACAGCAGGAAGCGCCAGACCGGCCCCTCTTTTAACATCTCCCACAATGAACGGTCGGCTTCGCTGTGGCTGCGCGCTTCTCCCTGTGGCATCACGCTCGGTTTCAGCATCATGCCCAACAGCATCGCCAAAATACTGATGATCAGGCTGTAAAGGATCGCGTTATGCCCCCAGACGGAAACCATCTGTCCGGTCAGCGCCGAACCGATGACAAACGCCAGCGAGCCCCACAGTCTGACCCGGCCGTAATCCATGGTGATCTGTTTTTGCCAGGTCGCAGCCAGTGCGTCGGTCAGCGGCACCAGCGGCGAAAAGAACAGGTTGAAACCGGCAATCACCAGCATCAGCCAGCCCCAGCCGTTACCGAAACAGAACCCGATGGCAAAAGCCAGCGTCAGCAATGCCAGCAGCCGCAAAGCCGTCACCAAATGAGAGGGATCCTTAACCCGGGGAGCAATCAGCAAACTTCCGAGGAAACGCGCAACCAACCCGGCACCGAGCAGAATACCGATGGTTTCAGGGGGTATCCCCTCGCCTTTTAACCAAACGCCCCAAAAGGGTAAGAAAATGCCGTAAGAAAAGAAGTAGGTGAAATAACTGAGAGCGAGCCAACGCGTTGATTGCAGTACCATGATCCCTCCGGTGTGAAGGCAATACTTTGACAGAGCTCACACTGGCTAGCAATGTACATTCAGGTGCGAGGCCATAGACTGCTAGGCAGTTCACAGTTTGCCTACCACGGGCATAAAAAAACCCGCCGAAGCGGGTTTTTAAACAGAAAGCGGAATTAAGCGTAAACCGGCAGGCGGGCGCAAATATCCAACACTTTCTTCTTGGTGCGTTCGATGGTGGCCTCATCATTGATGTTGTCCAACACGTCGCAGATCCAACCGGCCAGCTCACGCACTTCCGCTTCTTTGAAGCCGCGACGCGTTACAGCCGGAGTACCGATACGCACACCTGAGGTGACGAACGGGCTCTTAGGATCGTTTGGTACGCTGTTTTTGTTCACGGTGATGTTGGCACGGCCCAGGGCGGCGTCGGCTTCTTTACCGGTCAGGTTCTTGTCAACCAGATCCAACAGGAACAGGTGGTTATGGGTGCCACCGGAAACCACTTTGTAGCCGCGCTCCAGGAACACTTCCACCATCGCTTTGGCGTTATCGGCCACTTGCTGCTGGTAGATCTTGAACTCAGGCTCCATCGCTTCTTTCAGCGCTACCGCTTTACCGGCAATCACGTGCATCAGCGGGCCGCCCTGGCCACCCGGGAACACGGCGGAGTTCAGCTTCTTGTACAGATCTTCATCACCGCCTTTCGCCAGGATCAGGCCGCCGCGCGGACCCGCCAGGGTTTTGTGGGTGGTGGTGGTCACGATGTGAGCGTGTGGAACCGGGTTCGGATAAACGCCGGCGGCGATCAGGCCCGCAACGTGCGCCATATCAACGAACAGGTAAGCGCCGATGCTGTCGGCGATTTCACGCATTTTTGCCCAGTCAACGATACCGGAGAAGGCAGAGAAGCCGCCGATGATCATTTTTGGCTTGTGAGTTTGCGCCTGCTTGGCCAGATCTTCGTAATCGATTTGACCTTTATCGTCGATACCGTAAGGCACCACGTTATACAGTTTGCCGGACAGGTTAACCGGAGAACCGTGGGTCAGGTGGCCACCGTGCGCCAAGTTCATCCCCAAAATGGTATCGCCCGGCTGCAGCAGCGCGGTGTAAACGGCAAAGTTAGCCTGGGAGCCGGAGTGCGGCTGTACGTTGGCGTAATCGGCACCGAACAGCTCTTTGGCACGGTCGATAGCCAGTTGCTCAACGATATCCACGTATTCGCAGCCGCCGTAATAACGCTTGCCCGGATAACCTTCAGCGTATTTGTTGGTCAGCTGGGAACCCTGAGCCTGCATTACGCGCGGGCTGGTGTAGTTCTCAGACGCAATCAGCTCAATGTGCTCTTCCTGACGCACCACTTCTTGCTCCATTGCACGCCACAGTTCGGCATCGTAATCAGCAATGTTCATTTCACGCTTTAACATCCGGCTTCTCCTGACTTAAATCGGCTAACTAAAAAATCACCAAATAACTACCCGTTTGGGTTCTGGGGCACAGTGTAAACTGTTTCCCCCCACCGAGGATAGGCCTTGACAGAGGTTTTTACGCAAACGATTGGCATTAGGCGCGGCAAGGCTTTGATCCGATAAATCTCCCCATTCGGCAACGGACTTTTACTCATGCTGGGAATGCGGTTTTTTCATGTTCTGTGAGCGGGATCGCCGCTCGCCGACCCCGCAACAAAAACAGGGGTATTTACAGCCACCACAGAAACCGTTAGGATGCGCTTAAACTTAAAGATGTATTTAAAATACATCATTACATTATTCCAATAATGATCGACCAAGGAGCGCTGCCATGCTGGATAGCCAAACCATCGCCACCGTAAAATCTACTATTCCCCTGCTGGCCGCTACCGGGCCGAAGCTGACCGCACATTTCTACGATCGTATGTTCGAGCACAATCCCGAGCTCAAAGACGTGTTCAATATGAACAATCAGCGTAATGGCGATCAGCGTCAGGCGCTGTTCGATGCGATCTGCGCCTATGCCGCGAATATCGAAAATCTGGCGGCGCTGCTACCGGCGGTAGAACGTATTGCCCAGAAGCACACCAGCCTGAATATTCAGCCGGATCAATATCAGATTGTCGGTGGCCATTTACTGGCGACCCTGGACGAAATGTTCAGCCCGGGTCAGGAAGTGCTGGACGCCTGGGGCAAAGCCTATGGCGTACTGGCGGACGTATTTATCCAGCGTGAAGGCCAGATTTATCAGGCCAGCGAAAGCGCCGACGGTGGCTGGCGCGATCTGCGCGCTTTCCGCATCGTCAAAAAACAACCGCAGAGCGAGGTGATTTGCAGCTTCGTGCTGGCGCCGGTTGACGGTGGCCGGGTGATCGACTTCAAACCGGGGCAATACCTGGCGGTCTATATCAAGCACGACAGCATGGAGAATCAGGAGATTCGCCAATACTCGCTGACCACCTCACCGAACGGCGAATACTATCGCATTGCGGTAAAGCGTGAAGATCAGGGTAAGGTTTCGAATTTCCTGCATCAGCAGGCCAAAGAAGGCGACGTAATTTACCTTGCTCCGCCGCACGGGGATTTCTTCCTCGAAGCCAAGCCGGATACTCCGGTGGCGTTGATCTCCGCCGGCGTTGGCCAAACGCCTATGCTCGGCATGCTCAATACCCTGCACGATAACCAGCATCAGGCGGACGTGCACTGGCTGCACGCGGCGGAAAATGGCAGCGTTCACGCCTTTGCAGATGAAGTGGCGGACATCGCCGGGCGCATGCCAAACCTGAGCCGCCACGTGTGGTACAACCAACCGAATGCTAATGATGTGGAAGGCCGAGACTACCAGAGCCGTGGCCTGATGGATCTCAGCGCCCTGCGCGAAACGCTCAGCACCCCGCAGATGCATTACTACTTCTGCGGACCGGTGCCGTTTATGCAACACGTGGGCAAACAGTTGCTGGAGATGGGCGTCAGCGCCGATCGTATCCACTACGAATGCTTCGGCCCACATAAAGTGATGTAATTGAAAAGGGCGCAGTTCATCCACAACCGCGCCCTATACGCTAAATAATTGGCGTTGCATCTCGGCGGCAACTAAGCGCATCCCCAGAAATGTACAATAAGTACGTGACTGGGGTAAGCGCAGGCAGCCAACAAAGAGGCAGCTTCAAGTATGACGGGTATGATTATTTCTCCGCCAACTTGCGTGTCTCCTGCACCTGCTGCGCCGTCACCGGTGCCGCCTGATTCCCCCAACTGCCTCTTAGATAGCTCATCAGATCGGCTGCCTGCTGGTCGTTCAACGTCCAAGCGTAGCCCGGCATGGCGATCGCGGTGGCGTGCTGGGTGATTGGCGTGTGTGCGCCTTCCAGCACCACGCGTAGCGCAGTGATCGGATTTTCCGCCGTCACCGTCGTGTTGCCCGCCAGCGCAGGAATGGTGTTGTCGCTGCCCTCGCCCTTATTGCCATGACAGGTTGAACAGTACATCGCATAGCTGCGCTGCCCCGCCTGCTGATGGTCGGCGGCCAGCGGCGTCACTTTCTGCGCCGCGGGTTGCTCCGCCGCCAGGCTGTGCAAATAGGTGGCAATAGCGTTCAGATCGCCGTCGGTAAGATACTGCGTACTGTGGCTCACCACTTCGCTCATCGGCCCGGAAACCGCGGCATGTTGGCTGCGCCCGGTTTTCAACAGGGCAACCACTTCGTCCTGCTTCATTCCGCGTAACCCGGAAGCGTACCAATCGTCCAGCTCAGCGCCGCTCAGGAAGGCCGGCTCTTTGCTGTCCAGACCTTTTTCCTGCATCGCCCAGCCACGCGGCGTATGGCAACTGCCGCAGTGCCCCGCCCCCTGAACCAAATAGGCGCCGCGATTCCACTCTGCGCTCTGGTCGTGGTCAGGCTGGTAAGGCGTATCGTCATGGAACAGCTGATTCCATACCGCCAGCGGCCAGCGCATCGACAACGGCCAACTGATGTCACTGGCGCGGTTGGCGGTATTCTGCGCCGGCACTTCGTTCATCAGGTAGTCATACAGCGCGCGCATATCTTCCGCATTCATTTTGGCGTAAGAGGTATACGGCATCGCCGGATAAAGCCGGTGGCCGTCTTTAGCGATCCCCTGACGCATGGCGCGGTCAAACTCATCAAAAGAATAAGCGCCGATGCCCTGCTGTTTGTCCGGCGTGATATTGGTGGCGTAGATATTACCCAGCGGCGTCGGGAACTTCATGCCGCCGGCAAACAATGCGCCGCCTGACGAGGTATGGCAGGCGGTACAGTCACCGGCCTTGGCCACGTATTCCCCGGCCGACATCGCCTGGGCCGAACCGCCCGCCGCCAGTAAGGTCAGCAAATACAGTGAACGCATTCTCATGCTCCCTCCTTCGCGGCAACCTTGCCATAGGCCAGCTCATTGACCGCACGCCATGCCTGGTCGATCGCCGAGTTGGCGTACGGGCTCCAGTCTGAATCCGAGTTGGCAATCACGATTTTGCCGATCGGCTGGCGCGCCGTCTCAATGATTTTCTTCGCTTCGTCCTCGTCGTCAAACAAGCCGTTGAGGAAATAGGAGTAACCGTGCGACCAGCGGTTGACGGTAATGGCTTCAATATCACGCTGGTGATCGAACCCGGCCGACCCCAGCATGCCCTGCAATTGTTCGCGGATCATCTGCTCATGCACTTCAAACGGTGTGCCCAACAGCAGGGCACGGCCTTTACGTGACTGTTCGCGCGGGCTGAGTCCGCTGCCCGCCAACGTCGGCACGTATACCATATGCAGGCCAATGGGCTGGTTGGGATCGCGCGGGTGCTGATAGCCGCCCATACTCACTGGATAATCCAGCTTCACGCGGCAATAAGGGGCGGTTGGGGAGTAAACTTCATGTACGCCCAGTTTGATAAACGGCTGCCAGTTGCGGATCACCACTTTGCTGTACACCAGCGGTGACTTCACGTTCTGCTTCAGCGCCTCTTGCTGTTCGGTCGACATTTCCGGTACCAGGTACGGGATCATCATGTTGTACCCCGCCATCACCACCTGCCCGGCGCGCACCTTGGTCATTTTCTCACCGGTCATATAGGTCACTTCGACCTTGTCACCGACGTTGGCCGCGTGCAATCCGGTGCTGTTCAATCGCAGTTTTACCGGCGAATCGGCACGGTCTAGCTGGCTGTAATCGAACTTGGCGAGAACGATGTCATTCATGTCTTTGCCGCCCGGTGAAACCGCCGGGATCAGATGGCGTACCATCAGACGCGTCAGGGTAGCGTTGCCGTCCGGGAAGTGGAACACATAAGGATCGTCGAGATCCGCCTGCGACTCTTCGTCCAGCGGCGGCAGGTTCATACCGTTCAGGCCCGGCAGGTCACAAATACGGGCGTCGCTGCATGAAGTCGCGTCAATGCCCACCGCCTGGAAATCACTGGTAGTTTGCTGGAAATAGCGGATAGCCATTTCGCTCAGCCCCACCTTTTCACGCAGGAATTCGGTATAGCTGTGCTTGTCGAGCCATTCGCTTTTCTGCTCCTGGCTCATTTCCGGCAGGTAGTCCTTGTCCACCGTATGCAGTGCAATCAGCGCCTGACGGTCGCTTTCCGGCAGCGGGAAATCGCCGATAAAAGCTTCATAGGAACGGCCGTTGAGTCGGTCATGCGGAATATCGTCCGCCACCATACGACCGGGATCGCCGCTCACCACTTTGTCGACGCCAAAGTTCTTACGGTCGAAATAGACACCGCGGCTCAGGTTCAGATTGGGGTAAAAAGTGGTGTCGAAAGCCTTTTCCAGGTTGTCGATGCTGACACCCAGTTTTTTCAGCAGCCCCATCGCTACCGGGCTAAAGTTGGAACGCGGCGACTGCAGCGACTCGCTGCCGCCATAGCCGAGGATGGTCCCGTTCTCACTGCTGAACTCATTGCGTTTGGCATGGCCACCAAAATCATCATGGTTGTCGATCAGCAAAATACGCTGCTGCGTCCCCTTCATTTGCTGCCAGAAACAGGCCGCGGCCAGCCCGCTGATCCCGGCACCGACCACCACCAGATCAAACTCTTCCGTCGCCGGTACGGCGGCAAAATCGAAGGCTCGGCCGTCACGCCCCAATTGGTGCGCATGTTCAAAGGAACCGGGGTGGTTGCCCCGCAGTCCGGTCAGCGTCGGCGGATAGTAGAGGGTTTGATTGGCGGTTTGCGGCGATGCCCGCAGGATCTGCATCGGCGTCAGCCCGGCAGCGATGGTGATCGCCACTCCATTAAGAAAATCGCGTCTGGTGATACCCATAATTGGCTTCCTTTCAGTTTTTATTATCATCAGACCGGCGGGGCCGGTCTGAAGGCCGCGTTATTTTGCGGATAAATACAGTAAAATCAATGTTTGAACATCACATGGCGTATCGCAGTGTAGTCTTCCAGGCCATACATCGACATATCCTTGCCGTAGCCGGACAGCTTCTGGCCACCGTGCGGCATCTCGCTCACCAGCATGAAATGGGTATTCACCCAGGTGCAGCCATACTGCAGACGAGCGCTTAGACGGTGTGCCCGACCAACATCCCGGGTCCACAACGACGACGCCAGGCCATACTGTGACTCGTTGGCCCAGGCCAATACCTGCGCCTCATCCTCGAACTCCGTGACGGTTACCACCGGCCCGAACACTTCACGCTGCACAATCTCATCTTCCTGACGCGCACCGGCCAGCAGCGTTGGCTGGAAATAGTAGCCGGGGCCGTTGACTCGCGCACCGCCGGTTACCACCTGCACGTGCGGCAGCGCCTTGGCTCGCTCAACAAAACCCACCACCCGCTCCAGATGCTGAGCGGTGATCAACGGGCCCAGCTCGCTGGCTGGATCTTCCGGCGGGCCTATCTTCAGGCTGCCAATAGCCTCACCCAAGGCCTTTACCAACTGCGGATAAATGCCTTTCTGGGCATAAATCCGGCAGGCGGCGGTGCAATCCTGGCCAGCGTTGTAGAAACCAAAGCTGCGAATGCCGTCCACCACCTGTTGCAGATCGGCGTCGTCGAACACCAGTACCGGTGCCTTGCCGCCCAGTTCCATATGGGTACGTTTAATGCCGGGCGCGGTATGGGCAATGATGTGTTCGCCGGTAGCGATTGAGCCGGTCAGCGACACCATGCGCACCTTGTCATGGCCGGTCAGTCGGTCACCGACGCTGGCGCCGCGGCCAAACAGCACGTTGAATACGCCCGCAGGAAACACATCGGCGGCCAGCTCTGCCAGCTTGAAGGTGGTCAACGGGGTTTGTTCCGAAGGCTTAAGCACCACGCAGTTACCTGCCGCCAATGCCGGAGCCAGCTTCCACGCTGCCATCATCAGCGGGTAGTTCCAGGGAGCGATTGAAGCGACCACCCCCAACGCATCGCGGCGGATCATCGACGTGTGCCCGGCCAGGTATTCACCGGCCGCCAGCCCACTCAGGCAACGGCTGGCACCGGCGAAGAAGCGGAAGACATCCGCCACCGCCGGCAACTCATCGTTCAATACGCAGTGGTAAGGTTTGCCGCAGTTAAGCGACTCCAGACGGGCAAAGGTTTCCGCATGGTGGTCGATCAGGTCCGCCAGCTTCAACAGGTGCTCGGCACGCTCCTTCGGTGTGGTCTGGCCCCATTCGACAAACGCGGCGTCGGCTGCCAACACAGCCTGATCGACCTGCTCCGCACTGGCTTCAGCCACCTGCACCACCACCTCTCCGGTCGCCGGGTTATACACCGGCAACAACGCCCCCTGGCCGGCAACCAGTTGGCCGTTAATCAACAATTGGCTTTGCATATAGACGAACCCCTCAGTTATTTATTTTTAGCGACATGATCCCTTTCCCCAATGGATTTCAAGTTGCAGCTAGGCGGCAAGAGCGTAAATCCCCCGGAGCTTATACAAAATAAGTGACTGGGGTTTACGCTCGCAGCCAACAACGCTGCAGCTTGAAAGACGAAGGGGAAAGCTATTTGCCGCTGCCGGCGACGCTTTCGCCACCTTTGGTCAGGTAATAGGCCCCCAAAATCGGGATCATGGTCAGCAGCATCACCGACAGCGCCACCACGTTGGTGATCGGCACGTCACGTGGGCGACCGAGCTGGTTCAGCAACCACAGCGGCAGCGTGCGCTCATGGCCGGCGGTGAAAGTGGTGACAATGATTTCATCAAACGACAACGCGAACGCCAGCATGCCCCCGGCCAGTAGCGCCGAACCTAGGTTGGGCAAAATCACGTAGCGGAAGGTTTGCCAGCCGTCGGCACCGAGATCCATAGAGGCCTCGATCAGGCTGTAGGAGGTTCGGCGGAAACGGGCAATCACGTTGTTGAACACGATCACCACGCAGAAGGTGGCATGGCCAATGACGATCGTCAGCACCCCCGGTTCGATATTCAGCGCCTTAAACGCCGCCAGCAGTGCCAGACCGGTGACAATGCCCGGCAGCGCGATCGGCAACAGCAGCAGCAACGAAATGCTGTCTTTGCCGAAGAAGTCACGCCGGTACAGGGCCGCTGCCGCCAGCGTGCCCAGCACCAGCGCCACGACGGTGGCCAGCGCGGCAATCTGCGCGGACAGCAGCATCGCATCGATAATGTCCTGGCGCCCGGCGGCAACGCTGAACCAATGCAGCGTAAACCCCTTCGGCGGGAAGCTGAAGGCCGCATCCTCGGTGTTGAAGGCGTAGATGGCGATAATCGCCAACGGGAAATGCAGGAAAATCAGTCCGCCCCAGGCGGCCAGTTTTAGCCCTAACGGCGCGCGTTCAGAGTGCATCGAAAGCCCCCAGACGTTTCACAATGGAAAGATAAATCGCGATCAGCACGATCGGCACCAGAGTAAAGGCCGCAGCCATCGGCATATTGCCGATCGCCCCTTGCTGGGCGTACACCATGCTGCCGATAAAGTAGCCCGGCGGCCCCACCAGTTGCGGCACGATAAAGTCCCCCAGGGTCAGCGAAAAGGTAAAGATTGACCCGGCGGCGATCCCCGGCACCGCCAACGGCAGGATCACGTAACGAAAGGTCTGCGCAGGGCGTGCGCCCAGATCCGCCGAGGCATGCAACAGCGAAGGAGGCAGGCGTTCCAGTGCCGCCTGGATCGGCAGGATCATGAACGGCAGCCAGATATAAACAAACACCAGAAAACGGCCTAACCCGGAGGTGGATAGCGTGTTACCGCCGACACCCGGTACGGTCAGGATCGCCGCCAGCAACGGCTCCAGCCCGAGATGCTGCAGGAACCATTGCGCTACGCCATCCTTCGCCAACAGCAGCGTCCAGGCGTAGGCCTTGACGATATAGCTGGCCCACATCGGCATCATCACCGCGATGTAGAAAAACGCCTTGGTGCGGCCGCTGGTGTAGCGCGCCATGTAATAGGCAATGGGAAACGCCAGCACCGCGCTGGCCAGGGACACCAGTACCGCCATCGTCAGCGTGCGCAGAATGATGTCGTAATTGGCCGGGTTGAACAGCGCCCGCAGGTTATCGAAGGTCAGATCCGGCGTCACCGTCATGGTGAAGTCGTCGAAGGTGTAAAACCCCTGCCACAGCAGCGTCAGCAGTGAGCCGAGGTAGACCGCGCCAAACCACAGCAGCGGCGGCACCAGTAACAGCAGCAGGTACAGCGTCGGCCGGCGATAAAGGTAGGTCGACAGGGTGCGCAAGGTTCCGCGGCGCGGCGCGGGATAATCGATGCTCATCTCCATTTCACCTCGCCTCCAGCAATGGCACCATCGCCTCACGTGACCAGCAGGCGGTGACCGGTTGGCCGATCAGATGCGGCTGCCCGTCGGCGAGCCACTGAGGATTCGCCTGGCTGACCAGCAGTTTTTCACCGCTGTTCAACGCAATTTCGTAGCGCGTCGCCGCCCCCTGGTAATGGATCTCCTGCAGCGTACCCTGCACCTGAATTTCCCCCTGCGCTGCGCCGGCCTGATCCGCGAGCCGAATATGCTCGGGACGGATCGAGAAGGTGGCGGCCTGGCCCAACAGCCGCTGCGCCAAATCGCTGCGCACCACGTTAGAGGTGCCGACAAACTCGGCGACAAACGGCGTCTTCGGTCGCATGTAGAGTTCGCGCGGCGCGTCCACCTGTTCAATACGGCCATTGTTGAACACCGCCACCCGGTCGGACATCGACAACGCTTCGCTCTGATCGTGGGTGACGAAAATAAAGGTGATGCCGAGCTGGCGCTGCAACTTTTTCAACTCCCCCTGCATCTGCTCGCGCAGCTTGAGATCCAGCGCGCCGAGCGGTTCATCCAACAGCAGCACCCGCGGCCGATTGACCAGTGCGCGAGCCAGTGCGACACGCTGCCGCTGGCCGCCGGAAAGGTGCGCCGGTTTGCGCTCGGCTACAAACCCCAACGCCACGCTGTCCAGCGCTTCCTGCGCACGGGCCAGGCGTTCTCGCTTGGCGACGCCTTTAACCATCAGCCCGTAAGCGACGTTTTCCAGCACCGACATATGTGGGAACAGCGCGTAATCCTGGAAGACGGTATTCACGTCGCGCTGATACGGCGGCAAATTGGCGGCCTCCTGCCCGTGAATACGAATCGAGCCGGCAGTGAGCTGTTCGAAACCGGCGATCAACCGCAGGCAGGTGGTTTTCCCCGAGCCGGAAGGCCCGAGCATGGAGAAGAATTCCCCGTCTTGTATCTCGATTGAAACCCGGTCCACGGCGCGAACCTCGCCGAAGCTTCGCGAAACATCGATAAATTGCACGGCAATGGTCATGATCTGCGCTCCTGATTGACGTTAATCGGGCGTAGCGAACTACGCCCGCACGGGTTACCGACCGCCCATGATGGCGATGTAATCCTGAGTCCAGCGGCTGTAGGGCACGAATTTTCCGCCCTGCGCCTGTGGCGTTTTCCAGAAGGCAATCTTGTCGAACTGGTTGAAACCGTTGGTCTCGCAACCTTTATCACCCAGCAGCGTGCTGGCCTTGCAACCCGCCGGTGACGCCGGAACAGAACCGAACCAGGCGGCAACGTCGCCCTGCACTTTCGGTTCCAGCGACCAGTTCATCCACAGATAGGCGCAGTTCGGGTGTTTGGCATCGGCGTGCAGCATGGTAGTGTCGGCCCAACCGGTCACCCCCTCTTTCGGGAATACCGTACCGATCGGCTGGCTTTCCCCTTTCAGGGCATTGGCCTGATACGGCCAGGCGCTGGAGGCGACCACACCTTCGTTTTTGAAATCGCTCATTTGTACCGAGGTGTCATGCCAGTAGCGGTGGATCAGTGCATGCTGGGTACGCAACAGCTTCAACGCCGCCTGATACTGCTCTTCGTTAAGCTGATACGGATCGCTGATGCCAAGCTGCGGTTGCGTGGCCTTCAGGAACAACGCCGCATCGGCGATATAGATTGGCCCATCGTAGGCCTGAACCCGGCCCTGGTTGGTTTTGCCATCCGGCAGGTTCTGCTGCTGGAACACTACTGCCCAGCTGTCCGGCGGTGTCGGGAAGGTTTTGGTGTTATACATCAGCAGGTTCGGGCCCCACTGATAGGGCGTGCCGTAGGTTTTGCCGTCCAGGGTGTACCAGGCACCGTTTAACAGGCGCGGGTCGATGTTTTTCCAGTTAGGGATCAACGCGGTATTGATCGGCTGCACCCGCTTGCCGAAAATCAGCCGCAGCGAAGCGTCGCCGGAAGCGGTGACCAGGTCGTAGCCTCCTTTGGCCATCAGGCTGACCATTTCGTCGGAAGTGGCGGCGGTTTTCACATTCACCGCGCAGCTGGTTTGCTTTTCAAACTGGCTGACCCAGTCGTAGTTTTTATCGGACTGACCGCGTTCGATGTAACCGGGCCAGGCAATGATATCCAGTCGCCCTTCGCCCTTGCCGAGCGCCTGCGGCAGATCGGCCGCCTGGGCCAAACCGCAAAGTACGGTGAAACAGAGCGCGGAAACTGTGGTGGTGACTGCGGTAGTTTTTCCCATCGTAATTACCCCTGTGTGGCCTATCTGTGTGCGGCAGGGAACGGCTGCCGCCCTAGTCTCATTTTATTTACCCTATGAATTTCAAGTTGGCCGCTTTAGCGCGTCCATGCGCTCGCGGCATTTGTACATCCCTGTACAGCACAGCCAGGCGACCAGCTCACTCATCCCCAGGCGCTTACTTGAGTAAGCAACTGGGGATGAGTGCAGGTAACATCGCTGCAGCTTGAAAAGCGACGGGTATGCTGCCTTTAGAAGCTGGCTTTAAATTTCGCCATCACATGCCTGACAACGCTGTAGTCCTGCAGTGAATCGCTGGAAAGATCTTTGCCGTAGCCGGAGCGTTTCAGGCCCCCGTGCGGCATTTCACTCGCCAGGGTGAAATGGGTGTTGATCCAGGTACTGCCGTATTGCAGATGGGCGGCGATATGCAGCGCCCGATCGATATTCTGCGTCCAGACCGATGAGGCCAGGCCGTATTCGGAATCGTTTGCCCAGTTGACCGCCTGCTCCAGATGTTCAAAGCGGGTGATGCTCACCACCGGGCCAAACACCTCCCGCTGGACGATTTCATCGCTTTGCAGACAGCCGGCAAGCAGCGTGGGCTGGTAATAGAAACCCGGGCCGGAATGCGCGGCGGCGCCGGTGATCAATTCAATGTGTGGCTGGCTGAGCGCACGTTCGACAAAGCTGGCGACGCGATCGCGCTGGCGACTGCTGATCAGCGGACCAATTTCGTTATCCTCATCGCGTTTGCGGGCAAAGCGCAGGCTGGCAACCGCCTCGCCCAACGCATCCACCAGCTTCGGATAGATCCCCGCCTGCGCGTAGATACGGCAGGCCGCGGTGCAGTCTTGCCCGGCGTTGTAGTAGCCATAGGTGCGAATGCTGTTGACCACCTCGTCCAAATCGGCGTCATCGCAGACAATCACCGGTGCCTTGCCCCCCAACTCCAGGTGCGTGCGTTTGACGCTTTTCGCCGCCGCCTGCAGAATTTTCTGCCCGGTAACGATATCGCCGGTGACCGAAACCAGCCGTACCTGCGGGTGGCCGACCAAATGGCTGCCGACCCCTTCCCCGCCGCCGTAGACGATATTCAGCACCCCCGGCGGCAGGATCTCCTGTAACGCGGGCACCAGCGCCAAAATGGTCAGAGGGGTGTGTTCGGAAGGTTTGAATACCACGGTGTTGCCCGCGGCCAGCGCTGGCGCAATTTTCCACGCCGCCATCATCAACGGGTAATTCCAGGGCGCAATAGAGGCCACCACGCCGATCGGGTCACGGCGGATCATTGAAGTGTGCCCTTCGATATATTCCCCGGCCAACTGCCCCTGCTGGGTGCGCACCGCGCCGGCAAAGAAGCGAAAGACGTCGATGGCCGCCGGCAGGTCGTCATTAAGCGCCTGATGCAGCGGTTTGCCGCAGTTAAGCGCCTCCAGACCGGCCAGGCGCCCGGCCTGACGCTCGATGGCATCGGCAATACGCAACAGAATAGCCGCGCGGTAGGCGGGGGTAGTCCGCGACCAGGAAGCGAACGCCTGTTGCGCCGCTTTCACTGCGTTGCCGACCTGGACAGATGAGGCTTCGGTGATCGAGACCAGCGTCTCGCCATTCGCCGGATTAACGATGCACTCTTGCTGGCCTTCGCCTTCGACCGATTGACCGTTAATAAATTGCTGACAGGATAAACCTGAAAGGAGGTGCACATCTGCCATTGCGTATCGCCTCTGAGTGACAAAAACGTTAACTAAATGTGAAATAAGTTAGTTTTAATCAGACTAAGCGAGCATCAGGCAGCCAACAAATTCTAAATACTGAACGACGCGTTCGATTAAATCGAATGCTTCAGCCCAGCCGCGTGCATATTGCCGTTTTCACGCGCAATAGTGAGAAATGGCGTAACCAGCTCCGGCCGCGCACTGCCGCGCCGCCATGCCAAACCGATATCCAACGGTTCCAGCAGATCCGCCAGCTTGCGCGCCTCAATCATATTGCCTTCCAGAGACCAGGCACGGTAGGCCATGTCCGGCAAGATAGAAACGCCCATTCCCGCCGCCACCAGGCTGCGTACCGCCTCGGTTGAAGCGGTTTTCATGGCTATTTCCGGTTTTAAGCCTGCGCGCGCCCAGATACGCCGCGCATGCACGTCCATTTCGTCGGCATTAAGCTGGATCAGAGGCAGCTTCGCCACATCCGCCAGGCTGATGCTTTCATGATCCAGCAGTGGATGCAGCGGCGGTAACCACAGGCGATAAGGTGAATGCATCAGGACTTCGCTTTGCAGCGCATCGCGGTCTTCGATGTTCGACAGGATCAGCACGCCGATATCGATTTCCCCACTGACCAGCAAGTGCTCAATATAGGGCCGCTCGTCTTCAATCACCTGAATGGTGACGTTGGGGTATGCCGATTTAAAGCGCTTAAGCAGCTCGACCAAAAAGTAGCCCGCTACCAGGCTGGTCACGCCGATGGTCAGCTTGCCGGTCAGGCTTTCGGTTCCCAGTTGCAGGCTGCGCTTGGCGTTATCCACCGTGGCAAGGATCAGATATGACTGGCGCAGAAACTGGTGACCCTGATGCGTCAGGTTCATGCCCTTGGCGTGACGCTCAAACAGACGTACGCCGATGTCGGTTTCCAACTGCTGGATAGCCAGCGTCAGCGAAGACTGGGAAACAAACACCGCCTGGGCGGCGGCAGAGATCGAGCCGGTTTCGGCCACCGCGATAAAATGGCGGATTTGGCGCAGCGTCATCATCCCCATCGCCTTTCAAGCCGCTGCGTTGTTGTCTGCGTGCGCTTACCCCAGTCACTTACTTGAGTAAGCTCCTGGGGATGCACGCCCTTGCCGCCTAGCCGCAACTTGACATTCATTGGGGATCGCCTTAATCAAAATATTTGAGTTGAGTGTAGACGCCGCGCGTAAAGCGATCGGGAAAAGTATCAAAAACGCGATAGCCTTCGCTTTTTTAGAATGCTAATAATGAAAACAATCAGAACAGCGGAGAGGTTGAAGGAGATTTGGGGCGTAGCGAGCGCCAGCCAGATTGGGTGCGGCCTGCGCGCAGTGCCCCGGAGTGTACACGCAGTACACGAGGAGGCCGAGCACAGCCCAAACTCAAGCTGGCGGTGCTCGGTAGACGATCACATTAAATAGCTTCTTCGTCTTGTTCGCCGGTCCTGATACGCACTACGCGCGCCACGTCGAAGACAAAGATTTTACCGTCGCCGATTTTACCGGTCTGCGCGGTCTGCATGATGGTTTCCACGCAGGTATCGACGATATCGTCGGCCACGACGATCTCAATTTTCACCTTCGGCAGAAAATCGACCATGTACTCAGCGCCACGGTACAGCTCAGTGTGCCCTTTCTGACGGCCGAAGCCTTTCACTTCGGTCACGGTCATCCCGGTAATGCCAACTTCAGCCAGCGCTTCACGGACATCATCCAGTTTGAACGGCTTGATAATAGCGTCGATCTTTTTCATCTTCTTTCCTTTACCAATTTTTGCGGCCAAAGCCGGATGTGATTGGGTAGCGGCGGTCTTTGCCGAAATTGCGGGCGGTGATGCGCGGCCCGACGGCGGCCTGACGCCGCTTGTATTCGTTAATATCCACCAGGCGTATCACCTTGCGAACGATCGCCTCGTCGAAGCCTTCGGCCACCAGATCGGCAACCGATTTATCGCGCTCGACGTAACCTTCCAGAATCGCATCCAGAATGTCGTACGGCGGCAGGCTGTCCTGATCGAGCTGATCCGGCGCCAGCTCGGCGGACGGTGGACGATCGATAACGCGCTGCGGGATCACGTAAGAGACGGTATTGCGGTATTCGGACAGCTTGAACACCAGCGTTTTAGGCACGTCCTTCAACACGTCGAAGCCACCGGCCATATCACCATACAGCGTGGCGTAACCTACGGCCATCTCGCTTTTGTTGCCGGTAGTCAACACGATGCTGCGACGCTTGTTGGACAGCGCCATCAACACCACGCCGCGACAGCGCGCCTGCAGGTTCTCTTCCGTGGTATCACGCTCGGTCCCAGCGAACATTGGCGTCAGCTGGCCCATAAAGGCGTCGAACATCGGTTCAATCGAAACGATATCGAATTCAATGCCCAGGATTTCCGCTTCTTCCTTGGCGTCGGCAATGCTGATGTCCGCGGTATAACGGAACGGCATCATCAGCGCCTGCACCTTGTCTTTGCCCAGCGCGTCGACGGCAATCGCCAGCGTCAACGCCGAATCGATACCGCCGGAAAGCCCCAGCACGGCACCCTTGAAGCCGTTTTTGGTCACGTAATCGCGCACCGCCAGCACCAGGGCTTCATAGACCTGTGCCAACTGCGGCAGCTCGGCGGCCGGAGCGGTCATCGGCACCACGTCCAGCTCGTTGAATTCCAGCAGGGTTACCTGCTCGGCAAACGCCGCCAGGCGATGGGTCATGTTGCCAGCCGCGTCGAAGACTTTCGAACAACCGTCAAAAATCAGTTCATCCTGTCCGCCAATCTGGTTCAGATAGACCAGCGGCAAATGGGTGCGCTGGCAATGACCGGCCATCAGGGTTTTACGGATGTACGGTTTTTCGCGGTTGTAAGGTGAGGCGTTGATCGACAGAATCATTTCGGCTCCGGCGGCCTTGGCGGCATCCACCGGCTCCGGGAACCACAGATCTTCGCAAATCAGCAGGCCCAAACGGTAGCCTTTCAGCTCAACCACGCAGGTGTCGTTACCGGCCTGGAAGTAGCGCTTCTCATCGAATACGCCGTAGTTCGGCAACTGCTGCTTGAAGTAACGCGCCAGCAATTGCCCTTCAGAAAACAGCGACAGCGCATTATAGAGTTTGTCGCCTTCGCGCCACGGGTGGCCGACCAGGATCGCCACGTCGGTGGAGGCCTGCTGCAAACGCAGAAGTTGCTCGTCACAACGTTGGTAAAAATCGTTGCGATACAGCAGGTCTTCCGGCGGATAGCCGGACAGCGCCAGTTCGGTGAACATGACCAGATCGGCTCCCGCCTTCTGCTGCTGTTGCACGGTTTGCAACATTCGTTCGGTGTTGCCTTCGATGTCACCGACCAACAGATTCAACTGGGCCAGTGCGATGGAAAGTGATCTGCTCATTGTTTAGGGTCCCGCTTAATACGTTCCATGGTGCTTTGCGTTTGGTCATGCCAGCAATTGAGAACGGAGTGTAAATCATTCCGCCGCGTTTGTTGAGAACCTGCGTGCGCAGGCCGCGGCGGAAAACATCATTCTTTAAAGTCGTTGGCGTCCAGTTCATGGCGCGACAGCAATTTATAAAACTCGGTACGGTTACGACCCGCCATGCGCGCGGCCTGGGTGACGTTACCCTTGGTGATCTGCAACAGTTTGCGTAAATAATGCAATTCAAACTGATTACGCGCCTCGACAAAGGTCGGCAAGGCGGTGTTTTCCCCTTCCAGCGCCTGCTCTACCAGCGCTTCGCTGATAACAGGTGCGGAAGTCAGGGCCACGCACTGCTCGATCACATTCACCAATTGGCGCACGTTGCCCGGCCAGGTGGCGGTCATCAGGCGTTTCATGGCGTCCGAAGAGAAGCTGCGGACAAACGGCTTGTGTCGCTTGGCAGATTCGCGCAGCAGATGATTGGCCAGCAGCGGAATATCCTCGGCCCGCTCGTTCAGCGCCGGGATCTTCAGGTTCACCACGTTGAGGCGATAATACAAATCCTCGCGGAATTCATTTTTCGCCATCGCCTTTTGCAGATCGCGGTGGGTAGCGGAAATAATGCGTACATCGATGTCCAGATCGCGGTTACTGCCCAGCGGACGCACCTTGCGTTCCTGCAGCACGCGCAACAACTTCACCTGCAGCGAAAGCGGCATATCGCCAATCTCGTCGAGGAACAGCGTCCCACCTGCCGCCGCCTGGAACAAACCTTCACGGCTGCTGACCGCGCCGGTAAACGCCCCTTTGGCATGACCGAACAGCTCGGACTCCAGTAGTTGCTCCGGCAACGCACCGCAGTTAATGGCGATAAACGCCTTCTTGCCGCGCGGGCTGGCGCCGTGGATCGCCTGTGCCAACACTTCTTTACCGGTGCCACTATGGCCGTTGATCAAGACGCTGACGTCTGACTGCGCCACCATTTTTGCCTGCTCCAGCAGGCGCAGCATAATAGGGCTGCGGGTGACGATATCCTCACGCCAGCTGTCGTCACCGGCCGGTAATGATTGGGACAGCGCTTCGTCGATGGCTTTGTAGAGCGCATCGCGGTCCACCGGTTTGGTCAGGAAGCTGAACACCCCCTGCTGAGTGGCCGCCACCGCGTCCGGGATCGAACCGTGGGCGGTCAGGATGATCACCGGCATGCCCGGTTGGTGCTTTTGGATCTCGGCAAACAGCGCCATGCCGTCCATTTCATCCATCCGCAGATCGCTGATCACCAGATCAATCTTCTCGCGCCCTAACAGGCGCAGCGCTTCCTGGCCGCTTTCGGCGGTGGTGACATGAAACCCTTCGCTGGTCAGGCGCATGCCCAACAGCTTGAGCAGGCTGGGATCGTCGTCAACCAATAACAAATTGGCCGGTTTGCGTGCTGTCATTGCGCGTGAGACTCCTTATTAACGGGCGGCGCGTAGGTATCTTCCGGCTCGACCGGCAGGGCGGTGCCCTTTTCCGGCTCGGCGTCCGATTCTTCGGCCTTGGCCGGCGCCACTTTCTTGCCCGCTGCGTCGGTTTTTGGCTGTGTCCCGCTGTTATCCGGGATTTCACTTTGCAGCTGCTTGCGCGAAGAGAGCTGACGTTCGATATCGGTCAGGTTTTCCAGCTTGCGTGACGTATCCTGCAGCTGCGCTTGTAGGCGTATTTGATTCTGGCGTAGCAGATCTATCTGGCTGTCGGAGCTTTCCTGCAGGTGCTGATAACGTGCTTTTTCATCAAACAGGGTGACCTGCAGTACCTGCTGTTGACGCCACAACTGCAGCAGCGGGCGCAGCGAGCTTGGGAACTCCAGGCGATAGCTGTTCAGGCGATCGATAATCTGACGGCGCTCGCCCGAAGTCGGTTCGGCGCTGCCCAGCAGAATGCTCTGTTTGAAAATTCCGTCCCAGCTGTTGCCGGGTAGAGTTTTCGCCAGCGCACGTGCCTGGGTTGAACCGATACGATCGGCACAGTCCATAGCGCGCAGCCAGTACAGTGAATTATTCAACGCATCTTTATCATCCAGCGCCCACAGACTGTCACAGGCCGCAATGCGGTAATCCACCACTTTGGTGTCCGGGATCGCTTCCTGCTGCGGTTGATTCAGACCACCGCTGACTGCGCGATCGACACAGCCTGCCAACAGAAACGGCATAAAAAGCACGCTGCCTAAAAAAGAAAATCGACGCTTGCCGAGTGGCGTACCCAGTGCGGCACGCGGTGAACGTTCGGTCTGCGTAAGACGAAGGCGTTTAGACCATGTGTACATTATTATTCATTCTCGGCGGTTAATGGCAATTCAATACGGAAACAGACGTCTGTGCCGGCGACTTCAACCAGCTGCAGTTCACCGCGCATCCGGCGGATACAATCCTGCGCGATGCTCAGCCCCAGACCGCTTCCTTTTACCGCCCCTTTTCGCTGGTGGCTACCCTGGAAAAAAGGCTCGAAAATCATGGTTTGCTCGGCCTCGGGGATTGGCGTGCCGCTGTTGGCGACATCAATCTGCACCCGTTGTCCAACCTGACGGCTGCGGATCCAAATGTTACCGGATTCCTTGCCGTAGTGCACCGCATTGGAGTAGAGATTATCCAGCACGCGCATTAATAGAGTAGGCTCTGCCCAGCATATTTCCGCATCCAGTTGGATCTCGGTGCGGATCATTTTTGCCCGGGCCGGCAAACTGTGCGCAGCCACGACCATCTCGACCATTTCGGTCAACTCGACATTTTCATGTTCCGCCGGGCCATCGGCCAGCTTGCGGTTGTAATCCAGCAGTTGTTCAATCAGTTGCTGCAGGTGTCGGCTGCTTTGATCGAGGATAGTCACCACCTCTTTTTGATCGGAGGTCAGCGGCCCTGCCACTTCATCTGCCAGCAGTTCGGTGCCTTCACGCATGCTGGCCAGCGGCGTTTTCAGTTCATGCGAGATATGGCGCAAGAACTCATGGCGCTGCGACTCCAGCCAGGCCAGGCGCTCGCTCAACCAAATAATGCGCTGTGCCAGCGAACGTAATTCACGCGGCCCTTTAAAGGAAGCCGTACTGCCCAAGGCTCGCCCTTCCCCCAAACGGTTGATCATTCGCTCTACCGCCTTGACCGGGCCGATAATCATGCGGGTGAACAATACCACCAGCATCACGCTGACCAAAAACAGCATCAGCGCCTGCCAGCCGAAGAACTGACCGCGCTCTGCAATCGCCTGCTGTAACTGCTGGCCACGGGAAAACACCACGGCGCGCGTGGCCTGTACCATCTCGGCATTGGAGCGTGAAAACGATTCTAACAGCGTGGAAGCCTGCGGATCCGGACCGCTGCTTTGGCATTTAATCGCTGCCAGTTGAGTCAACAGATCGCGCAAGGTTTGATAGTAGCGTTCATCCGGCAGGATTGGGGCATGGGCATCCAGCATTTGCGAATACTGTTTGCGCTGATTCTGATAGAGGCGCGCCAGTGTGGGATCCACCAGCACGCAATATTGGCGATAGCTACGCTCCATTTCCAACGCCACGCTGGTCATCGCCTCGCTGCGTCGTGCATCCACCAACGTAGTGCGGTTAATGTCCGCCGCCTGGGCGCTGAGGTGATCCAGGCTCTGGTAAGCCTGATAGGCCAACACCAGCAGCGGCAACAGCACCAGCAAGAACGCCATCAACACCAGTTGACGTAGCGAACGGGGAAATAAACGCCATCTTTTCAACGAAATCATCTCATTGTCTCTAGTCTGCTTCGATGCTAACCGAGTCGCCGATGAGAGGAAAGCCCGGCGTTCAGCGGAGCGTCAGGAAATAAGGAGAATCAGGCCATAGATAGGGAGTACGGGTCAGAACTTGTCGGTAAAGAGTGGTGAGCATGCTTTGGTATTTGACGTTGGGGCAAGACTGCCCCATCGCAAGAAAGTGTGGATGCCCTTAATTCTCGTCCCCAGGGTGATGTAGCACAATGGCTGGCATCGAATAGGACGAATAGCATCCGTAAGTATCCGGAATTGATGAACACTCATCACAGTTGGATACAGGCGGTGCCTCACTCCACGTGTCGCCCGATGCTTGATAAAGCGCTTACGCGGCTATTATCGGTTTAGTTGGACGATAGGCACCATTTCTTTGGCATCATTCGGGGGGCTTATGAGGCAACTGTTCCGTCTATTTACGGGGCCGTCATAAAAAGTTGAATGAGCAACTGAGCAGAATAATGCACTTAACGTGCCAACTTTTCAATATATTTATTAACACAATGAATTTAAAGTAAAATAAATAAAATCAATGCCAAAGCACTCTCATTCTCAGGCATGCGGGCGAAGAAAAAAACACCGCCCTGTCGCCAAAAACCGACAACTTAAGCCAATTAATTTCAGGTCATTAAAAATCAATAAGTTACGTGTCTCTTTTTAGAGACAATGAAAATACCCTCTGTCGCAAAATGCAGACAACCGCCATCGTCCTCGCCATAGCCTTAATAGAAAAGGGACGCAATCTCTTGCGTCCCTTTCGGCTAGCACAGCGTTATCGCTTAGCCCAGCTGCCTACGGGCGTTGCGGAACATGCGCATCCACGGGCTGTCTTCACCCCACTCTTCCGGATGCCATGAGTTGCTGACGGTGCGGAACACACGCTCCGGATGCGGCATCATTACCGTCGCACGCCCATTGGCGCTGGTGACGGCGGTGATACCGTTCGGCGAACCGTTCGGGTTGGCCGGGTAGCTTTCCGTTACCTGACCGGCATTATCGACAAAGCGCAACGCCACCAGACCATGATGCTCCAGCGCCGCCAGATGTGCCGTATCGCGCACTTCGACGTGACCTTCACCATGCGATACCGCAATCGGCATACGCGAACCCGCCATCCCCTGCATGAACAGCGACGGGCTGGCCGCCACTTCCACCAGGCTGAAACGGGCCTCGAAACGGTCTGACAGGTTACGTACGAAACGCGGCCAATGTTCGGCTCCGGGGATCAGATCGCGCAGGTTCGACATCATCTGACAGCCGTTGCACACGCCCAGTGCCAGGGTCTGCGGACGGTGGAAGAAAGATTCGAACTCGTCGCGCACGCGCTCGTTGAACAGAATCGACTTCGCCCAACCTTCGCCTGCGCCCAACACGTCACCGTAAGAGAAACCGCCGCAGGCCACCAAGGTATGGAAGTCCTGCAGGTCACGGCGCCCTTCCAGCAGATCGCTCATGTGAACGTCCACCGCATCAAAACCGGCGCGATGGAATGCCGCCGCCATCTCAACGTGGGAGTTAACGCCCTGCTCGCGCAGTACCGCCACTTTAGGACGAGCCCCCTTGGCGATATAAGGTGCCGCAATATCTTCTTCAGGTGCGAAGCTCAGTTTGACGTTCAGGCCAGGATCGCGTTCATTCTGCTTGGCCTGGTGCTCCTGATCGGCACATTCAGGGTTATCGCGCAGGCGCTGCATCTGCCAGGTCGTTTCCGCCCACCAGGTGCGTAACGTGGCACGGCTTTCGCTGTACACCGGTTTGTCGCCCTGGGTAATCACAAAGCGATCGCCGGCCTGTACGCTGCCGATGTGGTGCACATTGTCCGTCAGGCCATGCTGAGCAAACGCCTGCTGGACCGCTTCAAGCCGATCGGCCGTCACCTGGATCACCGCGCCCAACTCTTCGTTGAACAGCGCTGCCAGCGCGTCGTCGCCCAACCCTTGAATATCTACCTGTACACCGCAGTGGCCGGCAAACGCCATTTCCGCCAGCGTCACCAACAGGCCGCCGTCGGAGCGGTCGTGGTAGGCCAGCAGTGCGCGGTCGGCGACCAATTGTTGCATCGCGTTGAAGAAGCCTGCCAGTTGCTCGACGTTACGCACATCGGCCGGTTTGTCGCCCAGTTGACGGTAAACCTGTGCCAGCGCAGTGGCGCCCAGCGCGTTATGGCCGTTACCCAGGTCGATGAGCAGCAATGCCGTGTCGCCCTTGTCGGTACGCAGTTGTGGCGTCACGGTGTGGCGAACATCTTCCACGCGGGCAAAACCAGTGATCACCAGGGACAACGGCGACGTCATTTCGCGCTGCTCGTTGCCTTCCTGCCAGCGGGTTTTCATCGACATTGAGTCTTTACCCACCGGAATGGTGATGCCCAGCGCAGGGCAAAGCTCTTCGCCCACCGCTTTTACCGCTTCATACAGGCCGGCATCTTCACCCGGGTGACCGGCTGCCGCCATCCAGTTAGCGGAAAGTTTGACGCGCTTGAGCGAACCAATCTCGGTCGCCGCCAGGTTGGTCAGCGCTTCCCCCACCGCCAGACGGCCGGAAGCGGCAAAGTCCAGCAGGGCAACCGGCGCACGTTCGCCGATCGACATCGCTTCACCGTAGTAACTGTCCAGGCTGGCGGTGGTAACCGCGCAGTCGGCTACCGGGATCTGCCATGGACCGACCATCTGATCGCGTGCCACCATGCCGGTCACGGTACGGTCGCCGATGGTGATCAGGAAGGTTTTCTCGGCAACTGCCGGCAGGTGCAGAACGCGTTTTACCGCATCGGCCAGAGTAATGTTTTCGCGCTGTACCGGCTGGCCTTTAGCCTGCAAACGAGTCACGTCGCGCGTCATCTTCGGCGTTTTGCCCAGCAGCACGTCCAACGGCATGTCGATCGGCTGGTTGTCGAAATGGCTGTCGTTCAGCGTCAAATGCTGTTCTTCGGTGGCTTCACCGATCACCGCATAAGGGGCACGCTCACGGCGGCAAATCTCGTCGAACTGCGCCATCTGCGCCGGGGCAATCGCCATCACATAGCGTTCCTGCGATTCATTGCACCAGACTTCCAGCGGGCTCATGCCCGGTTCGTCGTTAAGGATATCGCGCAGTTCGAAACGGCCGCCGCGGCCACCGTCGCTGACCAGCTCCGGCATGGCGTTAGACAAACCGCCCGCTCCCACATCGTGGATAAACAGAATCGGGTTCTGTTCGCCCAACTGCCAGCAGCGGTCGATCACTTCCTGGCAGCGGCGCTCCATTTCCGGGTTGTCGCGCTGTACCGAGGCAAAATCCAGATCGGCGTCGGACTGGCCGGAGGCCATAGAAGAGGCTGCGCCGCCGCCCAGACCGATGTTCATCGCCGGGCCACCCAGCACCACCAGTTTGGCGCCGACAGTGATTTCACCTTTTTGCACGTGATCGGCGCGGATGTTGCCGATACCGCCCGCCAGCATGATCGGTTTGTGATAACCGCGCAGCTCGACGCCGTTATGGCTGTTAACCTGTTCTTCGTAGGTACGGAAGTATCCCACCAGCGCCGGACGGCCGAATTCATTATTGAACGCCGCGCCGCCCAGTGGGCCGTCGGTCATGATATCCAGTGCGGTTACGATGCGATCCGGCTTGCCAAAATCCTGCTCCCAGGGCTGCTCGAAGCCGGGAATGCGCAGGTTGGAAACCGAGAAACCCACCAGACCTGCTTTGGGTTTGGCACCGCGACCTGTAGCGCCTTCGTCGCGGATCTCGCCACCGGAACCGGTAGCGGCACCCGGCCACGGGGAGATCGCCGTCGGGTGGTTATGGGTTTCCACCTTCATCAGGATATGGGCCTCTTCCTGATGATAGTCATACTGACCGCTTTGCGGCGCAGCGAAGAAACGGCCAACCTGCGAACCTTCCATCACGGCGGCGTTGTCTTTATAAGCCGACAGCACATAATCCGGCGTCTGTTCGAAGGTGTTTTTGATCATTTTGAACAGCGACTTCGGCTGCTGTTCGCCGTCGATGATCCAATCGGCGTTGAAAATTTTATGACGGCAGTGCTCCGAGTTGGCCTGCGCGAACATATAGAGTTCGATATCCGTCGGGTTGCGCCCCAGCCCGGTAAAGGCATTCAGCAGATAGTCGATTTCGTCTTCGGCCAGCGCCAGACCGAGCTTGAGGTTGGCCTGTTCCAGCGCGCTGCGCCCTTCCCCCAGCATATCGATCGCCTGATAAGGCGCCGGCTGATGCTGAGCAAACAGCTGTTCTGCCTGTTGCAAGCTGCTGAAGACGGTTTCCATCATCCGGTCATGCAGCAATGCGGCAAGCTGTTGCCACTGCGCTTCAGTCAGCGTCGGTGCCTTGACGTAAAACGCCAGACCGCGCTCCAACCGCACCACCTGCTTCAAACCGCAGTTATGGGCGATATCGGTGGCTTTGGAAGACCAGGGAGAAATGGTGCCCGGACGCGGTGTCACCAACAGAAGGCGACCTTCAGGGGCATGTTCGGCGAGAGAGGGACCGTACTTGAGCAGGCGCGTGAGCTTGCCGTGTTCTTCGGCATTGAGCGGTGCGCTAACATCGGCAAAGTGGACGTACTCGGCGTAGATATCACTGACCGGAAGTTGGGCGTCCTGACAGCGGGACAACAGTTTGGTAACACGAAAAGCCGACAAAGCGGGCGAACCACGCAGTATTTCCATAATCAAAGTTCTCTCGTCTTCGAAGCAACTGACTTCAGCACTTCATTGGGCGCAACAGGGGGAAAACGCGCGCCATTATAGAGAATCTGCGCGACAGACGAAACCGTTTGCGTAGCTATTATTGATAAAAGCTGTTCGCGCCATCGAATTGTCATAACGTATCAATAAAGTTGCACGCTGGCGTTTTGTTGCGCAAAATGCCCCGGCACTGGTGATTTAACCATAAGAAAAAGCGTGATGACAATCGGCAGTGCACCTGTGCCACCACTGGATAACTATTTGAAACGCCTTAAAATAAACTACATTCTAATCGGTGTTGTCACCCTGCTTCTGGCGCTCGCCCTGTGGCCCAATATTACCTGGCGCGGCGGCCAGGGCGGGCAACTCGAAGAGATCAAATCCCGCGGAGAGTTGCGTATCAGTACGCTAAACTCGCCGTTAACCTATTTCACCACCAAGCAGGGGCCAAGTGGCCTCGACTACGAGCTGGCGAAACGTTTCGCCAACTATCTGGGGGTGAAATTGGTGGTGATCCCGCATAAGAACATCAACGACCTGTTCGACGATCTGGACGATGACGATGCCGACCTGCTGGCCGCCGGCCTGATCTACAATCAGGATCGTCTCAGTCGCGCCCGAACCGGCCCTGCTTACTATTCCGTTTCCCAGCAGTTGGTTTATCGCCTGGGTACCGCACGCCCCAAAAGCTTTGCCGATATTAAAGGCAAGCTGGCGGTCGCCTCCGGCTCGGCACACGTCAGCACGCTGAAACAGCTCAAACAAAGTAAGTTCCCGGACCTCAGTTGGGAAGCTTCCAGCGATCTCACCTCCAAAGAGCTGCTCGAGCAGGTCGCCGACGGCAAACTGGATTACACCCTCGGCGACTCCGTGACCATCGCCCTGCTGCAGCGCATCCATCCGCAGTTGGCGGTGGCTTTCGACGTCACCGATGAAGAACCTGTCACCTGGTACCTGAAGCGCGGCACCGACGACAGCCTGTACGCGGCCATGCTGGATTTTTACAGCCAGATGGTGGATGACGGCACGCTGGCGCGGCTGGAAGAGAAATACCTCGGCCACGTGGGCAGTTTCGATTACGTTGATACCAAAACCTTCCTGTCGGCGATAGATTCGGTTCTGCCCACCTTCCGTTCGCTGTTTGAAAAATACGCCAGCGAGATCGACTGGAAGCTGCTGGCCGCCATTGCCTATCAGGAATCGCACTGGAATCCGCAGGCCACTTCACCCACCGGCGTTCGTGGTCTGATGATGCTGACGCGGGCCACCGCCGACGGTCTGGGGGTTAACGATCGCCTCGATCCCGAGGAGAGCATTCAGGGCGGCGCACTCTATTTACAGCGGCTGATGGCCAAGGTGCCCGACAGCGTGCCGGAAGATGAGCGTATCTGGTTTGCGCTGGCGGCCTACAACATGGGCTGGGGCCATATGCTCGACGCCCGCAAGCTGACCAAAATGCAAAAAGGCAACCCGGACAGTTGGGTCGACGTCAAACAGCGCCTGCCGATGCTCAGCCAGAAGCGCTACTACCCGCAGTTGACCTACGGCTATGCGCGCGGACGCGAAGCCTATAACTACGTGGAAAACATCCGCCGCTATCAGGTCAGCCTGGTGGGGTATCTGCAAGAAAGGGAAAGAAAGGCGGCGCAGGAAGCGGCCGAACAGGCGGAGCTGGGGAAAGGCTATCCGGCCGTGGCGCCGGAGTTGGCACTTAACTTCTGATTATTCAGGGTCCTTATCTGCCTGCGCGCGTTGCGCTTGCTTCAACGCCTTTTGCTGTTCACGGCGCATGCGGAAAAAGTTGCTCAAGGTAGCTGCGCATTCCTCGGCCAGCACGCCGGAGAGGATCTCCACCTGATGATTCATACCGGGATGGCGTAAAATATCCACCAGCGATCCCGCTGCCCCGGTTTTCACATCGGCAGCACCGTAAACCAATCGACGAATGCGGCTATGCACCATCGCCCCCGCACACATCACGCACGGCTCCAGGGTCACGTACAAGGTCGCATTCAACAGGCGGTAATTCTGCAACACGGCCCCGCCCTGCCGCAGCGCCATGATTTCTGCATGCGCGGTCGGATCGTGGCGGCCAATCGGCCGGTTCCAGCCTTCGCCAATCACCTGATTGTCCAGTACCAACAGCGCCCCGACCGGCACCTCTCCCTCTTCCTGCGCACGCAGGGCCAGCCGCAATGCCTGACGCATCCAGTATTCATCGTTATATTCAGTCATTGCATCATTCCTCGTGCACTTTGCGGCGGGCATTATACACAGTAGGGGCGATGCTTGCTGCGCCTGTGTTAACCGGGGTGAATATATTTGTCCCCCAGAAAACGGCGGCAGTGCGACTTTCTATCGCTTGAAATTCAACCGGTATATACTTGTCTATTAACAGTGTTTTTCAAGGATAGAAAACATGAAATTCAGCAAGAAGAACGCCACCATCGTGCGCAAAGCACTGGACGGCTGGGTAGATGAAGGTGCGCTAACGGCGCAACAGCAGCAACAGCTGCTGCAACACGTTGAAGTACAACCCTTCGACTGGCGACGGCTGGCACGTTATGCATTTCTCGCCGCGCTGGCTTCGCTGGTGATTGCCATAAGCAGCCTGTTCGCCGACAGCATGTTACTTTACCGCTTGGGTGAATTGTTCCGTTTCGATGCGCCGGTACGTATGATAATTGCCGCCATGTTAGCCGCTCTTTGCTATGTCTGGGCGCTGAACCGTCGCAGTCAACATCCGGAGAAACGCTATGGTAATGAAGCCGCCTTGTTCGTTGCCGTGCTGTTCACCGCCTGCGCCCTGTGGCAAATGGGGGTCTGGCTGGATAACGGCAGTGGCCGAGTTTCATTGCTGCTGATGTTCGCTGCGCTGCTGTATGGCGTAATTGGCTGGTGCGGCCGCTCAGGGCTGGTGTGGTGGTTTGCACTGCTGTCGCTCGGCAACGCTTTTGGTGCCGAGACCGGCTATCTGTCCGGCTGGGGCGCTTATTGGCTGGGCATGAGTTTCCCGATTCGCTTTATCGCCTTTGGCGTGGTGCTGATCGCCGCGGCGCTGCTGTTGCAACCACTGCTCGCTCGCCGTGGACTGGAGCGAGTTTCGCTGGCGATGGGCTTGCTGTATCTGTTCATCGCGCTGTGGCTGTTGTCGATCTTTGGTAATTACGGCGATCTCGACAGCTGGTATAACGCACGCCAGATTGAACTGCTCCACTGGGGTCTGTTGTTCGGCATCGCCGCCGTCGGGTGCATCTGGCTGGGGCTGAAACGCGACGATGCCATGCTGCGTGGGTTTGGGTTGACCTTCCTCGGTATTAACCTTTATACCCGCTTCTTCGAATTTTTCTGGAACGCCATGCCCAAGGCAATTTTCTTTGTGGTGCTCGGCCTGAGCCTATGGGCGCTAGGGCATTACGCGGAAAAAGTCTGGCAATTGGGCCGTAAGCCGCACGACCAAACCGATGATTGAACCCATGCGGTTTTAACGGTAAGAGTTACTGCTGGGTTTGACTCTAATCGGGTTAAACCCACAAAGTGTAAATGGTTAAACTAAAACTAAATCAATCACCTGACCTAACCACCTTGATGTTGCGATAGATCATGATGACTTAATAATTAGCGGAGTAGTGTTTGAGGCAAGCAATAAAGCTTTTATCCAGGAGTGATTTATGGCTGCCTCAACTTTCTTTATCCCTTCCGTCAATATGATTGGCTCCGGCTGTCTGGACGAAGCGGCAAAGACCATGAAACAACAGGGGTTGCGCCGAGCGTTGATCGTGACCGACAAAGTGTTGAATAACATTGGCGTAGTGGCTCAGGTTCAACAGTTGCTGACCGCACAACAGATCGAAAGCTGCGTTTATGACGGCACTCACCCTAACCCCACCACGCTGAACGTGAAACAGGGCCTGGCCCTGCTGCAAGAGCATCAATGCGACTGCGTGATCTCCCTGGGGGGCGGCTCACCGCACGATTGCGCCAAAGGCATCGCGCTGCTGGCCACCAACGGCGGCGACATCAAGGACTATGAAGGCGTAGACCGCTCTGCAAAACCGCAGTTGCCGATGATCGCCATCAATACCACCGCCGGCACCGCCTCTGAAATGACCCGTTTTTGCATCATCACCGATGAAGCACGCCACATAAAAATGGCGATTGTCGACAAACACGTTACGCCGATCCTGTCGGTAAACGATCCGCATCTGATGGCCGGGATGCCGAAAGGCCTGACCGCCGCCACCGGGATGGATGCCTTAACCCACGCGATTGAAGCCTACGTTTCCAGCGCCGCCAACCCGATTACCGATGCCTGCGCGTTGAAAGCCGTCACCATGATCGCCGAATCGCTGCGCGACGCAGTCGCCGACGGCAGCAATATGCAAGCGCGCGAAAATATGGCCTATGCCCAATTCCTTGCTGGGATGGCCTTCAACAACGCCTCTCTCGGTTATGTGCATGCGATGGCGCACCAGCTCGGCGGTTTCTACGATCTGCCGCATGGGGTGTGTAATGCGGTGTTGCTGCCACACGTGCAGGAATTTAACGCCAGCGTTTGTGCGTCTCGCCTGAAAGATATCGCCGCCGCCATGGGGCTGGATGTAAGCTACCTTAATGACCAGCAGGGTGCCGCGGCCTGTATTGCCGCCATTCGGTTACTGGCGCAAGACGTTGGCATCCCGGCCGGGCTGCGTGATTTGCAGGTGAAAGAACAGGATCTGGATACGCTGGCCACCAACGCGCTGAAAGACGCTTGCGGCTTCACTAACCCAATACAGGCCACTCACGCGCAGATTGTCGCCATTTTCCGCGCGGCAATGTAAGTCATCAAAAACGGCAAAGGGCGGAAAATCCGCCCTTTGGTTATTCCAACTGCTGCAGCTCACCCAGTTTACTGACTCGCCAGCGGTGCTCGCAGAAATACAACAGCGGGTTATCCTGCTTGCTGTCGCTATAGCCGCTATACAGCTTAAGCGGCGTGCCTAGACGTTGTTCCAACTGCGTCACCTTCTGGACTCCCAGGCAACGTAAAGCCAGCACCCAACCACCGTAACGCCGCAGGATGCGGCTGCCCACCAAGTGAATCTGCGGCAGAAAGGCCGAATCCTGATACACCTGCTCCACCAGCCGTTCCGGTGAACCGGTAATCAACCATACCTGCGCATCATGCGCCTCGAGGTACTGCCGCAAACGCATTTGCACCACCGGGAAAGCGGTCACCTTATTGCGGAAATAAGTCACAAAACGCTGCTCCAGCGCCTTTAACCTGGCCTCCGAACGCCCAAAGGTGATCGACCACAGCAGTACGCTCATTGGCCAACGGGCTGCACGGCCCATCACCAGCAGCGCCAACCCGACAACCGGCAGCAGCGGCACCACCAGCAGCAGATTCAACGGCAGATGGCGCAGCAAAAAACGCAAGAAACTGCCAAACATGTCTTCCTGATGCAGCGTGCCGTCCAGATCAAAGAACACCACGCGGCGGCCTTCCCCGGCCTGCTGGCTCTGTTTCTCGCTCAAGGGCTACTCCTCAGGATCGTTGAATCCCATTATCCAGGTGAAAATAAATCCAGCGGCAATGGTAATCACCAGGCCGGTCAGATACAACATCACCTTACCCGAGACGATGGTTAACGCCAAAGGTAAACCCGAGATGCCAAAGGTAATCACCGTTGCCACTTTCCAATAGCTGATCAGCGCCCCGCCCACCGCACCGCCGAGACAGGCGGCAATAAAAGGTTTGCCCAGCGGCAGAGTGACACCAAAAATCAAGGGTTCGCCAATACCGAGAATGCCGACCGGCAACGCCCCTTTGATGACCTTTTTGAGGCGCGCATTGCGGGTTTTCATCAATACCGCCAACGCGGCCCCGACCTGCCCAACCCCGGCCATCGCCAAAATAGGCAATAACGGGTTGGAACCATGCGCCTGAACCAGTTCGACGTGGATCGGCACCAGGCCCTGATGCAAACCGGACAGCACCAGCGGCAGAAACAGCCCGGACAGCACCGCGCCCACCAGTAAGCCACCTTTGTCGATTGCCAGATTGGCGCCGTGGGCAATCACGTCTGAAATATAACCGCCCAACGGCTGCAGGATCACAATAGCCAGGGATGCGGTCACCAAGGTGGTGATCAGCGGGTTTAGGATCAGCTCAATCGACTCCGGCAGCCAGTTGCGCAGGCGTTTTTCGACCCAGCACATCAACGCCACCACCAACAGCACGGCAATCACCCCGCCACGCCCCGGCTGCAGCGCTTCGCCGAACAAAGTGATCTGCGCCAATGCCGGGCTTGAGAGAATCCCGGCCATCACACCGCCCATGGCCTGCGAACCGCCAAACACCCGTGCGGCGTTAACCCCCACCAAAATATTCATAATGGCAAACACCGCGCTGCCGAAAATGGCCAGCAGCCCGAGCACGTTGGGGTAATTCACCGCCAGTTCGCCGGCAATGTCCGGCCGCTTTAACAAGTTGATGATGCCGGTAATCAGGCCAGAGGCGATGAAAGCCGGGATCAAAGGGATAAAGACATCGGCCAGCTTTTTCAGCGCACCGCTCATCGGCGCGGCATATTTCTGCTTGGCCTGCGCCTTGTTGCGGGCGATGTTGTCCCCAGCAGCCGCAACCGCAGGGGCCCCCGTGAGCAATGAGCGCATCGCGTCCACCACTTTGGCGGCGGCGCCGGGCCCGACAATGAACTGATGCTGTTCGCCCTGTTTGATATAGCCTTTGACGCCTGGCAACTGCTTGAGCGCCGCCAGATCAAGGCGTTGCTCGTCGCTAACCTCGACGCGTACCCGTGTCATGCAGTTCTCCAGCCTGAGGATATTCCCTTCCCCACCAATGCCTGCCAGAATCTGTGTTGCCAGTGCCGTTGTTTTGTCCATCGCCCGCCCCAGGTGTCGTTAGCGCGTCAACGCCGCGCGTAAATAGCCGTCGTGCTGCTTTAAGCGCAACTGCGCCTCTTCAGCGTCGACGCCGGCCAGAATCATCAGGATTGCCGGTTTAACCTCAAAACCAGTCTGTGTCAGCGCCGCTTCGGCCTGACTGCGTTCAGCACCGGTGGCCTCCACCACGATGCGGCAGGCACGATCCACCAGTTTGACGTTGGTGGCTTTTACATCCACCATCAGGTTTTGGTAGACCTTCCCCAGTTTGACCATCGCCCCGGTCGACAACATGTTCAACACCAGCTTCTGCGCGGTGCCCGACTTCAGCCGAGTGGACCCCGTCAGGGCCTCTGGTCCCACTACTGGCGAAATCGCCACCTGCGCTTCATGGGCGATCGGTGAGTCCGGATTGCAGGAGATTGCCGCCGTCGGGCAGCCCAGTTGTCGCGCATAGCGCAGCGCACCAATCACATAAGGGGTGCGCCCGGAAGCCGCCAGCCCCACCACCATGTCGGTCGCGGTCAAATCCAGTGCGATAAGATCGGCTTCACCCAACGCCGCATCATCCTCCGCGCCTTCTACCGCTTTGAGCAACGCACCCGGACCGCCGGCAATCAACCCGATGACCATGCCGTGCGGCACGCCGAAGGTTGGTGGGCATTCAGAGGCATCCAACACGCCAAGGCGGCCGCTGGTCCCGGCACCGAGATAAATCAGCCGACCGCCCGCCTTCAATGCCGCCGCCGCCAGGTCCACTGCCTGTGCAATGGCAGGCAACACCTTTTCTATCGCCTCCGGCACCTTGCGGTCTTCCTGATTGAAGCACTTCACCATTTCCAACGTTGTCATCTCGTCGAGTCGAAGCGTGGCCGGGTTGCGGCTTTCGGATACTAATGCGCCTAAATTCATCTCTTCACCTTTGAATTTTTAATTCACAAACTTAAATCATTATTTGAATATTTTATTCAACAAAGCGAGCGCTTTTTGCTATTTTAAAGTCTCGCTCACAAAAAATTTTCACCGCGCGTTTTCGCCTCCCACGTGGCAGAATGGCCGCTGGCCTCAAGGGAAAAATGAATGAGTACCCTTCTTCGTATTCGCCAGATGTATCCAACTCTGGCTCAAAATGACCGCAAGCTGGCGGACTTTCTGCTGCATAACGCGGAGCAGGCACGCCATCTCAGTTCGCAGAAGCTGGCTCAACTGGCCGGCATCAGCCAGTCGAGCGTGGTGAAGTTTGCTCAGAAGATGGGCTACAAAGGCTTTCCGGCGCTAAAGTTGGCGCTGAGTGAAACGCTAGCCCAGCCGCAGAAAGAACCTGTGGTCACGGTGCATAACCAGATCCTCAGTAGCGACTCGTTGAAAGCCGTCGGCGAAAAACTGTTGGTGGAAAAGCAGGCTGCACTGCGCGCCACGCTGGATATCAACAGTGAAGAGCGCCTGCATCAAGCGTTGGAAATGCTGCGTCAGGCGCGGAGGGTTATTTTATTGGGGATCGGCGCTTCCGGATTGGTCGCCAAGGACTTCTCATACAAGCTGTTGAAAATCGGCGTTATTGCCGTAGCCGAGCAGGATATGCACGTTCAGCTGGCGGCGGTTCAGGCGCTGGATAAGCGGGATTTATTGCTGGCAATTTCGTTCAGCGGTGAACGGCGGGAAATCAATCTGGCGGCGGAAGAAGCCCGCATTGCCGGCGCAAAAGTGCTGGCGCTCACCAGTTTTTCACCCAACGGCCTGCAGCAACGTGCCGATCACTGTTTGTATACCATTGCCGAAGAGCCCAATACCCGCAGCGCTGCCATTTCTTCCAGTACCGCTCAATACGCCCTCACCGACCTGCTGTTTATGGCTTTAATTCAGCACGATCTCGATCGCGCCCCCGAACGCATCAAACACAGCGAACAATTAATGAAAAAACTCGTCTGAGCCGTATAATGTCCGGGCCACAAATATCCAGGTATAAAAAACCTATCTAATAATAGAGTACGTGGCTCTTATTGTTCAAATTCCGAGCAGGGTTTGAACTGGCATGGACAGCAATATATTGACAATTGAGCTTAATGAAAACACACACAGCCATTCTAAATAAACTCCACACATCCGTAACACTTTACGCACTCCGAGATTTATTACTTTTCGTTGTCACTTCGTTGATATTAATAAAATCGATGGGCTACGGCGGCGGTAAAGGGATTGATATTATTTTTATTTCCCTTACGCTATTATTATTGTCTACTTCTCCTCTCACTCGGTATATCCTGGTCATTCCCTACATTATACTTTGTGCTATCTATGCCCCTGTCGGCATGGTATATGGCCCACCTTCCGTTGCAGTGGTCTCGGCGCTGTTTCAAACCAACAGGGTCGAGGCCGTCGAATTCCTGCATGCCATACCGACAGGCTGTTATCTGTTACCCTTCGCTACACTGATGATGCTGTTTCTTCTCGCCCGCTATTGCTGGCGTCAACCGCTCTCGGCGCGTAAGGCTATGCCGTTTTTTCTGATTTTAATTGTGGTACTGTTTGCCAGAATACTCAGTGGAAACGCCGGAAATATTAAGTTGATAGATTTTTTTTCCTCATTGATGTCCTCATACCAAAGCTATAATCGGCAAATGATAGAAATCAATGCAGGCATGCTGGCCAAGCCCCGCTGGACTATTGATAGCGTAAATAGTAATCAGACTAACTATGTCATTATAGTGGGTGAGAGCATGCGCAGGGATTATATGTCCTTATTTGGGTACCCGACGTCAACAACCCCATTTTTGGATCGCGTAAACGGCACCTTTTACAGTAATTATATTTCTACCGCGCCGAACACCTTCGAATCCCTGCCGAGAACTCTGGCACTGAGCGACGGAAAAATCAGCTATATCTCAGATAATATTGTCACGTTGGCAAAAGCAGCAGGATTACATACTTATTGGTTTTCCAATCAGGGACTGCTTGGTCAATTTGATGCACCGGTATCCAAAATAGCCATGTTCAGTGATGAGTATCAGTTCCTGAAAAAAGGAGATTATCAATCGCGTAACACCGATGATGATGAACTGCTGCCATTGTTACAAAACGCGTTGGCTAACAACTCACCGGGCAACCTATATGTTCTGCATATTATGGGTTCGCATTCTGACTTTTGCGAACGACTCGGTGGTGAGCCGCCGGTTTTCACCAGCAGCAATACTGAGCTCGCCTGCTACCTTTCCACCTACCGCAAGACGGATAGGTTCATCGAACATACTTACCAAATGCTGCAAGATACCCATTCACCGTTTAAATTAATCTATTTTTCTGATCACGGTCTCTCTCAGCGAACTATTGATGGCAAAGTGTATCTGCGACATAGCGGCGATACACGACAGAATTTCGAAGTCCCGCTCTTGGTGCTTTCTGATACCGATCGCCAACGTATCTTTGTTGACGAGCCACACAGTGCCTTTGAGTTTATCCGTCTTTTTGCCCGGCAGGCAGGCATAGTCGTGACTCATCCAGAACTGAATACGCGAGTAGCAGGGCCTGGTAAGCGGCCTACTTTCAATGGTCAGGAAATGGTTGATTTCGATCAGTTGGCCAATGACCCGCCAGAGTTATTATGACGGCCATCTCAAGGGGTGAGCGCTCTGCAGCAACGCATTGGCGGGCGCCGGTGGAAAAACGCCCAATAAAATGGGTTTTATGATAGATTGCGCGCCTGTTCGTGTGCACCGATTAAAAGATAACTGAAATGGCACTGCTGATTACCAAAAAATGCATCAACTGCGACATGTGCGAACCGGAATGCCCAAATCAGGCCATTTCGATGGGCGATGATATCTACCAGATCGATACCGATCGCTGTACCGAATGCGTCGGTCATTACGATATCCCAACCTGCCAGCAGGTGTGCCCGATCGACAACACCATTATCGTCAATCCAGAGCACCGCGAAACCAACGAACAGCTGTGGGACAAATTTGTGGTGCTGCATCATGCCGATCGGCTGTGACACAGAAATTCAGATCGACAAGGGCGCCAACAGGCGCCCTTTTTTTCATGGCCGATCGCCGGCTTACCCTTCGATAATCACCGTCGCGCAAGCATAACGGCGTTCATCTGCCAGCGAAACGTGAATGGAGGTCACCCCCATTTGCTGCGCCAGCTCGGCGGCGCGAGCATGCAAGCGGATATTCGGCTTGCCGAGACCGTCGTTGAACACTTCAAACTGATTAAACGCCAATCCGTTTCGTATCCCGGTGCCGAAGGCCTTGGCGGCAGCTTCTTTCACTGCAAAACGCTTGGCAAGAAAGCGCACCGGCTGCTGATGCTGCTGATACACTTCCCATTCGGCATCGCTCAGTACGCGACGCGCCAGGCGATCGCCGCTGCGCTCGACAACCGCTTCGATACGCGCCATTTCAACGATATCGGTGCCCAGCCCCAGTACGGCCATTAGCGACGCGCTTCACGCATCAGCAGTTTCATATCCGTCACCGCCGCCGGCAGGCCGCACATGACCGCCTGGCCGATAATCGCATGACCGATATTCAGCTCATGCATTTCCGGCAGGGCCGCGATCGGCTGAACGTTATGGTAAGTCAGGCCGTGGCCAGCGTTGACCTTCAGGCCTTTCTCTGCGGCGTAGGTGGCGGCAACGGCGATACGATGCAGCTCGGCTTTGACCGCCAGTTCGCCTTCAGCTTCCGCATAAGCGCCGGTATGAATTTCAATGTAAGGGGCGCCCACCGCGACCGCTGCATCAATTTGGCGATGATCGGGATCGATAAACAGCGAAACCAGAATACCGGCCTGCGCCAAGCGTTCAACGGCGATGGCCATTTTTTCCTGCTGCCCGGCAACGTCCAGCCCACCTTCGGTAGTCACTTCTTCGCGTTTTTCCGGTACCAGACAGCAAAAGTGCGGTTTCAGCTCAACGGCGATATCCACCATTTCATCGGTCACGGCCATTTCCAGATTCATTCGCGTCTGGATGGTCTGGCGCAAAATGCGAACATCGCGATCGGTGATATGACGACGGTCTTCGCGCAGGTGCACCGTGATCCCGTCAGCCCCTGCTTGCTCGGCAATAAATGCCGCCTGAACAGGATCCGGATATTGGGTTCCGCGCGCGTTACGTAACGTGGCGATGTGATCGATATTGACGCCCAGCAGCAAATCAGCCATGACAACCCTCTAAAAAACGATTTTCAGTGGCCGTAGTTTACACGCGGGTGCAGTAGCGCAAAAGGAGAAAAGGTCAGGCGTCGTCGACCGGCGTATCCGGCTGTTTACGGACAAACTGACGGAACAGCTCGCGGCTCTTGAGCGGCTTACCGCCCAGGTAGGGTTTTAGCGCCATGCGGGTAAAACGCTTGGCGGCACGCAAGGTTTGCACATCAGGGAACTGACGCTCCGCCAGTGCGCGTAATTCGCGGCCGGTAAAGCTGTAGTGATCCACCACCAGGCTGGCGATAAAGCCTTTTTCCTCACGGTAGCGGTAGGTCATGCCGTCATCGACCGGCAGACCGCTGCCGGCGCAGTGCAGGAAGTCCAGACCGTAACCCAGGTGATTCAGCAAGGCCAATTCGAACTGGCGCAGTGCCTGCTCCGGCGAAACGTCTTCTGCCGCCAGCGCCTGCAAACATTGCAGATAGTCGAAGAACAATACCGAGTAATTGGCTTCCTGCTCAAGCACCCGTGACAGCAGCTCATTCACGTAGAGGCCGCTGTACAGCATCATGCCGCTGAGAGGTAAACCTAGGGACACCGCTTCGGCGTTACGCAGCGTTTTGACTTCGCCACGACCGCCCCAGCGTACTAACAGAGGGGTAAAGGGCTGCAGACAACCCTTCAGATTAGAACGACGGCTGCGCGCGCCTTTTGCCAGCAAGCGCACCCGTCCATGACCTTCCGTGAACATATCCAGCATCAGGCTAGTTTCACTGTACGGTCGTCCATGCAGGACGAAAGCGCGCTCCCAGCCGTCCATTGGAGAGGTTATTTCAGATCGTCGGTATAGCCCAGGCTACGCAACGCACGTTCGTCGTCCGCCCAGCCCGATTTCACTTTCACCCACAGTTCCAAATGCACTTTGGTTTCAAACATCTGTTCCATGTCCTGACGGGCTTCAATACCGATGGTTTTGATCTTCGCACCTTTGTTGCCGATGACCATTTTCTTCTGGCCTTCGCGCTCAACCAGGATCAGACCGTGCACGTTGTAACCACCGCGCTCGTTCGGCACAAACTGTTCGATCTCAACCGTCACCGAGTAAGGCAACTCTTCACCCAGGAAACGCATCAGCTTTTCACGGATGATTTCCGACGCCATAAAGCGCTGGGAACGGTCGGTGATGTAATCGTCCGGGAAGTGGTGTTCCGCTTCCGGCAATACCTTGCGCGCGATAGCGGCGATGGTATCGACATTCATGCCTTTCTCCGCAGAGATTGGCACCACATCGAGGAAGTTCATCTGTTGGCTGAGGAACGCAATGTGCGGCAACAGCTTGGACTTGTCGGTGACGTTGTCGACCTTGTTGATCGCCAGCACAACCGGGCATTTCAGGCTGCGCAGTTTGTTGACCACCATTTCATCGTCGGCGGTCCAGTTAGTGCCTTCAACTACGAAGATCACCAGCTCGACGTCGCCGATTGAGCTGCTGGCGGCGCGGTTCATCAAACGGTTGATGGCGCGCTTTTCTTCGATGTGCAGACCCGGGGTGTCGACGTAAATGGCCTGATAGGCGCCATCGGTGTCGATACCCATAATGCGGTGACGGGTCGTCTGCGGTTTACGCGAGGTGATGGAGACTTTTTGCCCCAGCAGTTGGTTCAGCAACGTGGATTTGCCCACGTTGGGACGACCGACTATCGCAATAAAACCACAGTATTGTTTTACTTCGCTCATTCAAGCTCCAGATTTTTCAGCGCTTGTTCCGCTGCCGCCTGCTCGGCTTTACGACGGCTTGAGCCGGTACCCATCACGGGTTCGCTCAAACCACTCACCTGACAGTGGATAGTAAACTCCTGATCGTGCGCCTCACCGCGAACCTGCACCACCAGATAAGAAGGTAATGGCAGATGACGACCTTGCAAAAACTCCTGTAAACGGGTTTTGGGGTCTTTCTGCTTATCACCGGGGCTGATTTCGTCCAACCGGCTGCGATACCAGTCCAAAATCAGTCGTTCAACAGTTTGAATATCGCTATCCAGGAACACGCCGCCAATTAAAGCTTCCACCGTATCCGCCAGGATTGATTCGCGGCGGAATCCACCACTTTTCAACTCACCCGGCCCGAGGCGAAGACATTCGCCCAGATCGAACTCGCGGCCCATCTCCGCCAGCGTATTGCCGCGCACCAGCGTGGCACGCATGCGGCTCATATCGCCCTCGTCTACGCGAGGAAAACGATGGTAGAGCGCATTGGCGATGACAAAACTAAGAATAGAGTCACCCAGAAACTCAAGACGTTCATTGTGTTTACTGCTGGCGCTACGGTGAGTTAACGCTTGCAGTAAGAGCTCCTGCTGTTGAAAAGTGTAGCCCAGCTTCCGCTGTAGCCTATTTATTACGATGGGGTTCATGAGTTACCAATAGATCAAGAATGCGTCAAAAACTTGCAGCATACGGAACAGGCCTGCTTCGCCGAAAGCCAATCCAAAGCTGTTTCGTTTGCAGTGGCTCCCAACAGGGAGCCAACTTTTTATCGCTCGAGCCGGTATTCTACAACGAGTGGAAATATAATGCTGCGTTTATAGACGCCTGATTAATGAATTCCACCGATGCGGCTAAATCTTACGCCGGTAGGCCATTCGCCTTCCTGCTTTTCAAAACTCATCCAGATAGCCGTGGCTTTACCCACCAGATTTTTCTCCGGTACGAAGCCCCAGTAACGGCTGTCGGCGCTGTTGTCGCGGTTATCACCCATCATGAAGTAATGACCCGCCGGGACAACCCATTCCGCCAACTGTTTACCCGGCTGCTGGTAGTAAGCGCCCACCTGATCCTGCGTGCCTGGCACGGTCAGAATATGGTGAGAAACCGAGCCCAGCGTCTCCTGGCGTTCACGCAGACGGATACCGCCCTGCGGCACGTTGTCGCTCAACGGGATCTGGTAAAAGCCGTTGCTGGCTTCGCCCATACCGCTGCGGCTGAACAATTGAACAAAGTCGCTTGGCTGCGCATCGTTGTAAGTCACCGCTAACGCGGTATCGCATGACTGACCGCTATTACAGGATGGCTGAACGGTTACGCGCTTATTGACCGGATCGTAACTTACACGGTCGCCAGGCAAGCCGACTACGCGCTTGATATAATCCAATTTCGGATCCAACGGATATTTAAATACCGCAATATCACCGCGTTTCGGATGACCGGTTTCAATTAGCGTGGTCTGGGTAATAGGATCTTTAATGCCGTAGGCATATTTCTCCACCAGAATAAAATCGCCAATCAACAACGTCGGCATCATCGAACCGGACGGAATCTGGAAAGGTTCGTAAATAAACGAACGCACCACAAAGACCAGCAACAACACCGGGAACACCGACGCGCCAGTTTCAATCCAACCCGGCTGCTTTGCCACTTTCGCCAGCGTTTTATCGTCCACGGCGCCCGCAGTTTGTGCATTGACCGCCGCAATCTTGGCGCGGCGGGCAGGCGCCCATCTAAAGCGCTCAAAGGCCCAAATGATCCCGGTTGCCAACGTTGCCAGCGCCAGGATCAGGGCAAACATATTCGCCATGCAAACTCCCTAATTACGCGAACTAATCGCTCTTACTTACTGTCTTTGCCAACGTGCAGAATGGCCAGGAACGCTTCTTGCGGCAACTCTACGTTACCGACCTGCTTCATACGTTTCTTACCGTCTTTCTGTTTCTGCAACAGCTTCTTCTTACGGCTAACGTCGCCGCCGTAGCATTTTGCCAGAACGTTTTTACGCAGCTGTTTCACCGTGGAGCGCGCGATGATATGGGTGCCGATCGCCGCCTGAATGGCGATGTCGAACTGCTGACGAGGGATCAGCTCTTTCATCTTCTCCACCAGCTCGCGGCCGCGGTATTGCGCATTGTCGCGGTGAGTAATCAGCGCCAGCGCATCCACACGCTCGTTGTTGATCAGCACGTCGACACGCACCATGTCAGAGGTCTGGAAGCGCTTGAAGTTGTAATCCAGCGACGCATAACCGCGTGACGTAGACTTCAGACGGTCGAAGAAGTCGAGTACCACTTCGGCCATCGGGATTTCGTAAGTCAGCGCAACCTGATTGCCGTGATAAACCATGTTGGTTTGCACGCCGCGTTTTTCGATACACAGCGTGATGACGTTACCCAGGAATTCCTGCGGCATCAGCATGTGACATTCGGCGATCGGCTCACGCAACTCTTCGATATTGTTCAGTGGCGGCAGCTTGGACGGGCTATCAACGTAAATCGTCTCTTTGCTGGTAGTTTCCACTTCATACACTACCGTCGGTGCGGTGGTGATCAGCTCCAGATCGTATTCACGTTCCAGACGTTCCTGGATGATCTCCATGTGCAGCAGGCCGAGGAAGCCACAACGGAAGCCGAAGCCCAGCGCGGTGGAGCTCTCTGGCTCATAGAACAGGGAGGCGTCGTTCAGGCTCAGCTTGCCCAACGCATCGCGGAAGGACTCATAGTCGTCGGAGCTGATCGGGAACAGGCCTGCATAAACCTGCGGCTTCACTTTTTTGAAGCCCGGCAAGGCTTTGTCCGCCGGCTGGCGCGCCAACGTCAGGGTATCACCCACCGGCGCACCGAGGATGTCTTTGATTGCGCAGACCAACCAGCCTACTTCGCCACAGTTCAACACGTCGCGATCGACACGCTTCGGCGTGAAGATACCCAGACGATCGGCGTTGTAGGTTTGGCCGGTGCTCATGACTTTAATCTTGTCGCCCTTGCGCATGGTGCCGTTTTTAACGCGCACCAGGGAAACTACGCCGAGGTAGTTATCGAACCAGGAGTCGATGATCAGGGCCTGCAGTGGCGCATCCGGATCGCCTTGCGGCCCCGGGATATCGCGCACCAAGCGTTCGAGCACTTCCGGCACGCCAACACCGGTTTTGGCGGAACAACGCACCGCGTCGGTCGCGTCGATGCCTACGATATCTTCAATTTCCTGCGCGGCGCGGTCAGGATCGGCAGCCGGCAAGTCAATTTTGTTCAGTACCGGCACCACTTCCAGATCCATATCCAGCGCGGTGTAACAGTTAGCCAGAGTCTGAGCTTCTACGCCCTGCCCGGCATCGACCACCAGCAGCGCGCCCTCACAGGCGGCCAGTGAGCGCGAAACTTCGTAAGAGAAGTCAACGTGCCCTGGGGTGTCGATAAAGTTGAGCTGATAGGTTTGACCGTCCTGCGCCTTATAATCCAGCGTGACGCTCTGCGCTTTGATGGTAATACCGCGCTCGCGCTCCAGATCCATAGAATCGAGCACCTGCGCGGCCATTTCACGTTCGGTCAAGCCACCGCAAATTTGAATGATGCGGTCGGACAGCGTCGACTTACCGTGGTCAATGTGGGCAATAATGGAGAAATTTCGTATATGCTTCATTATAAAAGTTTTTCTGCCTTGGTATTTCTGAATTACTCGCCTATAGAAACCCGCATGGACCTAAAGCGACAGTGAATGGGTTCGGCCGTCTTGCGCCTGAATCGCTGCATTCTACATGTCACAACACTGAAAACCTAGCGATCGGTGCAGTGAAGGCATTCTATTATGTGCACTTTAATGTTACAGAGCGCCCCGGGTTATGAAAGCTGATGTTAACAAAACTCAGCGTGCTCACAACACCGCGTTGCAACAGCCGTTGCCCTCTGCATTTCTTTCTCCGCCATCGGCGGGATCCGGTAGTAATACATAACCGCCAATAACGCAATAAACCCTCTCCGAGTTATTGATTAAATAATATCTGGATCAATATCTTAGAATTGCCGTCTACCCCTCCGGCTTTAGGAAAAACCCCATATACGCCTCCCGGTAGCTTCTATAGAAATGAAGGTGAACACCGTGACAAAACATAATTCAGGGCACTACATCGGCATGCCCACCGGGGTTCACCAGCATATCTCTACGTATTGATTGGAAGGTGCAAAATGATCGATAAAGGGCAAATGCTGAGCCGGCACGATTTTTCTAAGGTCAATTGGGGCATTCTGACGGCAGCGGCGCTGCTGTTAACCATTGGTGCGGCGCTGCTGTTGCTGCCGCTGCTGAGCAATATGGATGAAAATGCAATACTGACCCTACTGCAAACCGGCGCAGCCACTATTGTACTCGGCTGTATTCTTCTGGCGCTACGCCACTATCTGCGGCCAGCGGTGACTTACCGTCTGTACGAACATGGCGTTAGGGTGATTAACCAACATAGTCACAAAGAACGCTTTATCCCCTTTGAAAAAATTGGGGATATTTATCGTTTTCGCGGCGGGCGACTGTTTGGCGGGCTATTCGACGTAATGGCATTTCGTGCCTCGGCTGAACACCCCTGGTACCCGGTGTTCAGCAACCTGTCTCACTCCTGGCGGCTGGCTGATACCATTATTAATCAGCAGATCCAGCAACGTGGGCCGCTGGCGCTGAATGCGTTGTATCAGGGGGAAGTGCTGTCGTTTCACTATCTCAGCTGCGGAGCTCGCTGGCTGAATCATTTATTGCCCGGAAACCGACAAGGAAAACAGGTTCAAACGCTGCAGTTGAGCGCGACGGCGCTTATCACGGCACAAGGATCAATCCCGATTGAACAGATCCGTGAACTCGAGAATAATCCACGACGTGGCACCATTCGACTGCTGGATAACCAGGGGAATGCGTTGTTTACGATAGGGTATTTTTCGCTGCTCAGCGCAGACCTGTTTGTCGCACTGTTAGAGCATATGATCTACAGCCGCATCCCCGCCTACCATAACCGGCGGTGATGCGGCAGCAGTTTTAAAGCAGAGGTTCGTTTTCCGTCTGCAGGCGCATGGCCCCAGGCGGTAAACCAATTTGCAAAACGACAGGTTGGTAATTGGCTTGCTCGCCGAGACGATGAGCCAGACCACGCGCCAGAATAAAAGCCAGGCCACCGCCAAGCAATGCACCGAGCGCGGCAGAAGCGTCAGTACCCAGCCAGTATTGCAACAGGCTGCCACCCAGCATCATTCCCACCAGCGGCGTCAGATAAACCAGCATCGCTGAACGCAGCAAGCTGCCTTCTGCAATGCCTACTTCGACGCGTTGACCCGGCTCGAGCGGCTGCTCAATGCGTACCTGCAGTTGGTGTTCGGTTTCCGGCACCAATTCGTTTAACGCGCGCGCACCGCATCCAGAGCGAGCAGTGCAGCTGCCGCATCCGGCTTTAGGTTCACAACGCAACAGCGCCACACCCTGTTGCCACGAGACGACCGTGGCCCACTCTTTCATCATTGTGGTGATACCTTGAAGGAAATACTGTCTGCAATACGTTTGGCCGTTGCCGGCGGCAATTCGCCAACAATGGTAATTTCATTGCCGTTACGCACTTCGGTTTGAATCGTGCGTCGACCCTGACGATAATACTGCTGGCCCGCACCGCTGCCCGCAGGGCTGATATTGACCGAGAAGCTGAATAAACCATCGCTGTAAAGCCGTGACTCTACCGGCTCTGTCACATTCGGCAGTTTACGGCGATTACGCGCCACCTCGTCCACCCCAGCCGGTAACCAGCCCGTGCTCCAGCTCAGCTTGATTTTATCTACCGCAGGCAGCGACAGCAATGGTGGCAGGTTAGCTTTGATCAGACCTTCCATCACGCCCTGTACTTGCGGCCCGACCACGAACGAAATCACCCGATATTGCTCCAGCGTTTCACCGTCGCGATCGATCAGATCCACCCGCAGTGGCAGTTTGGTATCTTCGTCCATCCAGACAATATAGCTATAACGTGAACCATCACGCGCAACCACGCGAATCACTTCGCAGGGACGATCGGAAATACGGGTGCTGCCAACGGAGATGAAATCGTAATATTTCGCCAGGCGGCTGAAATCGGCATAAACAATCGCCGGCAACGCATCGACGATATGATCGCCGGACAGCGTAAAGGGTTCCAAACCGGGTTCGAAATAGCTGATCCCGCCGCCGCGCTGTAACACTTCACGACGTGGACCATCCATATGCAGCAGTTGACCGAGAGGCAATTGATCGATCACCGCATGACGATAACGCAGCGATTCAATCCCCTGCTTGCTGATGCTGATATAGGCGAGTTCATAATTGAGCGAACGGCTGGCACTGCTCATCTGTTGCAACAACGCCCCGGACGCAGTGGGCTGCGCCGGGGCGATGCTTGAGTAGAGCAGGCTGCCCGTCAATAGACAGACGGAGAACCAAATTTGCTTCATTACTGCTGTTGCATTCCTAAAGACTGAGTTCCGGGAACCTGAACGGCAGCCTGTTGTGGTGTGCTTTGCTCAAGCTGCAGCTGATCAGAATGCAAACGACGTTGCAACTCATAATCTTGCAGCATAGCGTTAATGCGTTTGCGCTGTTCCTGCACCTGCTGCTGTTGTCCGCTGCCGGTAGAGAAACTGTCTGCCGGTACACCAAGGCTAACCGGTGACGCCTGCCCCATGATTGGCAATGTGGTGAATGCAGGTGATTCTGCAGCACCCGATTGCGCAGCCGGCTGATTGTACTGCTGTACGCCGACAATCACCGCGAGCGACACGCAGGCCGCCATGCCAATCTGTGTGATCTGGCTGGCCCAAGGACGAACTTTGTCCCAGAACGGCATTTTTTGCCAGGTATGCGGTTGCGGCTGAGACTCAGGCACGGCAGAAGGAACCAGACGTGCGGGTTCTTTCTCAAGTGCAGCAGCAACACGATCTGCGATATCGAAATGCATGACTTGCCCGATATCACCCCGTAGTGTGTCACGTATCAGGTGATAGCTCTGCCAGCTTTGTTGAAGCGCCCTGTCTTTAGACAATGAACTCAGTAGCTCGCTGTCGAGCGATTCTCCATCCATCAGAGCGGAAAGCTTTTCTTTCTGCATGCCTAAGTACCCTTCCTGTGTCCGCCATTGCTAACGTTGAATCAGCGGTTGAACTTTATTATCGATAGCCTCCCTGGCGCGGAAAATACGCGAACGTACGGTTCCGACCGGGCAATCCATGATGGCAGCTATCTCTTCGTAGCTTAGACCATCCAGCTCCCGCAGGGTAATCGCCATGCGAAGATCCTCAGGGAGAGACTCAATGGTACGGAAAACTATCTGTCTCAGCTCTTCTGACAACATTAAGTTCTCAGGGTTCGAAATTTCTTTCAGTGCACCCGCACTTTCGTAATTTTCTGCGTCGTTGGCATCCACATCGCTGGATGGCGGACGACGGCCCTGAGCAACCAAATAATTCTTTGCCGTGTTCACGGCGATTCGATACAACCAGGTATAGAAAGCGCTATCCCCACGGAATGATTCCAGTGCGCGATAGGCTTTAATAAACGACTCCTGCACCACATCCGGCACATCGCCCTGCGGTACATACCGGGAAACCAGACTCGCAACTTTATGCTGGTAACGAATTACCAGTAAGTTAAACGATTTCTGATCGCCCTTTTGGACCCGCTCAACCAGAACTTGATCCGTTAACTGCTCGCTCATCCGAGGTAAACTCTCCCCAAATCCGTCTCCACGCGTAAAATTGTACTGCCAGCCATACATTGTTTTCCTGAGCAAGCACTCGCTTGGAGTTCATACAGAACGCGAAGTTCCGTATTGCCATTGTTTTTTATGTTGATGTCACCCATCCGTGGCTTTTGCCCGGACAATTAGGCTAACATGAATTTCACTCTTCTTCTGCACACATCATACGTTATGCAACCATCATCTGAACATGTTAGCGATGTACTGATCGTCGGCAGCGGTGCTGCGGGCTTGTCACTGGCGTTGCGCCTGGCGCAGCATTGCAAGGTTACCGTACTCAGCAAGGGGCCGCTCAACGAAGGCGCCACATTCTATGCCCAAGGCGGGATCGCCGCGGTTTTCGATGAAACGGACAGTATTGCCTCACACGTTGATGACACTTTAATTGCCGGAGCCGGCCTGTGTGACAGAGACGCCGTTGAGTTTATCGCTGGCAATGCCCGCCACTGCGTGCAGTGGTTGATTGACCAAGGGGTCTTGTTCGACACCGAAGTCAACGCTCAGGGCGAAGAGCATTACCACCTGACGCGGGAGGGGGGGCACAGCCACCGCCGTATCCTGCATGCCGCTGATGCTACAGGTAAAGAAGTAGAGACCACACTGGTAGGGAAAGCAAGCGCCCACCCCAATATTTGCGTGATGGAACGCCGCAATGCGGTCGATCTGATCACCTCCAACAAAATCGGCCTGCCGGGCACCCGCAGAGTCGTCGGCGCCTACGTCTGGAACCGCGAGCTGGAGCAGGTAGAAACCTATCGTGCCAAAACGGTGGTGCTGGCAACCGGCGGTGCAGCCAAGGTGTATCAATACACCACCAACCCGGATATCTCTTCCGGAGACGGCATCGCCATGGCCTGGCGCGCAGGGTGCCGGGTCGCCAACCTCGAATTTAACCAGTTTCACCCGACCTGCCTGTTCCACCCGCAGGCACGTAACTTCCTGCTGACCGAAGCCTTGCGCGGTGAAGGGGCTTATCTGAAGCGCCCGGACGGCAGCCGCTTTATGCCCGATTTTGACCCACGAGGCGAACTGGCACCACGCGATGTCGTTGCCCGCGCCATCGACCACGAAATGAAGCGCCTGGGTGCGGACTGCATGTATCTGGATATCAGCCATAAACCGGCTGAGTTCATTACTCAGCATTTCCCGATGATCCATGAAAAACTGCTGACGCTGGGTTTCGATCTGACTACGCAACCTATCCCTATCGTACCCGCCGCGCACTACACCTGCGGCGGCGTAATGGTCGATCAGCATGGTCGTACCGATCTGGATGGGCTGTATGCCATTGGCGAAGTCAGCTATACCGGCCTGCATGGCGCCAACCGCATGGCGTCCAACTCGCTGTTGGAGTGCTTGGTTTACGGCTGGTCAGCAGCAGAAGACATCAAGATGCGTCTGCCGTTTATCAAGTTGGCGAAACAGCTGCCGCAGTGGGATGAGAGCCGGGTGGATGACGCGGATGAACGAGTGGTCATTCAGCACAACTGGCATGAGTTGCGGCTATTTATGTGGGACTACGTGGGTATTGTGCGCACCACCAAACGGTTGGAGCGTGCCCTGCGCCGCATCAATACGCTGCAGGCGGAAATTGATGAGTACTACGCCAACTTCCGTATCTCCAACAATTTGCTGGAGCTGCGAAATCTGGTGCAGGTGGCGGAATTGATCGTACGCAGCGCCATGGCGCGTAAGGAAAGCCGTGGGTTGCACTTTACGCTGGACTATCCCGATATGCTGCCGGAAGCGCTGCCGACCATACTGCAACCCTAGCAGCGACACCGCAAGGGCGCCTACTGTGGCGCCCTTTTCATTTCAATAGAACAAGTAGAAATCGGTAATCAAACGGCGGAACGCTTCGGTGTAACTGCCATCAGCCAGCTTGATCGCCAGGCTTTGCGCCGCTTTTTCTCCCGTCGGTTGACGAGTCAGGGCCAGCAGCACGCGATGTAACGGCGTATCGGCGCGATCGCTGACGTTCAGCCGTTGCGCAGTATGCCATCCACGGCGTTGTGCATTACTTTCAAAGGCCTCACCAATATCATGCGGCAGCACTACGCAAAAAGTCCCCTGTGGGGCAATCAACCGTTCCGCGCTTTCCAGCAAAGCATCGTGGGTAAGCGTTTCAGTATAACGCGCGTTGTGACGAGCCTGGTCCCGGCAGGCGACAGCCGGCTCAAAATATGGCGGGTTGCTGACGATCAGGTCGTATTGGCCGGCATGGTGCTGGGCATAATAATGAATGTCCTGCGCATGCACCTGGATACGCTCAGGCCAAGGCGATTCCTGCACGTTGTCACGCGCCTGCGCGGCGGCAGCCTCGTCCAGCTCCACGGCGTCAATCAGCACGGACTCGGCTGAACGCTGTGCCAACATCAGCGCGATCAGTCCGCTACCGCTGCCGATATCCAGCACGCGTTGCGCCTGCGCCAAGGGCGCCCATGCGCCGAGCAGCACGCCATCGGTGCCCACCTTCATTGCACAGCGATCGTGAGCAACAAAAAACTGCTTAAAGGTAAAACCACCGCGACGCGGGGTGAAATTTGCTTTCGATTGAGTACTCACAATAACCACCTGAAGACAAAACTGGCGTAGCATAAGGCAATCTGATTTTTGGGAAAAGAGATGCTTTCCGCTTAAATAGGTGAAGAACGCGGCCAACCCGTCTATAATCGGCGCCCCAAGTAGAGGTAGACCATGACAGTAACCAATTTTTCCGAACTCGAACTCGATGAACGCCTGATAAACGCCCTGCGCGATAAAGGCTACGAACGCCCAACCGCCATTCAAGCCGAGGCGATCCCGCCTGCGATGGATGGGCGCGACGTATTGGGTTCGGCGCCAACCGGCACCGGCAAGACCGCAGCATTTTTGCTGCCGGTATTGCAACATCTGCTCGACTTCCCACGTAAGAAGTCCGGCCCACCGCGCGTACTGATCCTGACTCCGACGCGCGAGCTGGCGATGCAGGTAGCCGATCAGGCTCGTGAACTGGCTGCTCATACTTCGCTGGATATCGCCACCATCACCGGCGGCGTCGCCTATATGAACCACGCGGAAGTCTTCAGTGAAAACCAGGACGTGGTGGTCGCGACCACCGGCCGCTTGCTGCAGTATATTAAAGAAGAAAACTTCGACTGCCGCGCAGTAGAGACGCTGATCCTCGATGAAGCCGACCGCATGCTCGACATGGGCTTCGCGCAGGACATCGAAACCATTTCCGCCGAGACCCGCTGGCGTAACCAGACCCTGCTGTTCTCCGCGACGCTGGAAGGCGATGCCATCCGCGAATTCGCCGAACGCATTCTGAAAGAACCGGTAGAGGTCGAAGCCGATCCGTCACGCCGCGAACGTAAAAAGATCCTGCAATGGTACTATCGCGCCGACGACGTACAGCATAAAACCGCCCTGTTGGTGCACTTGCTGCAGCAACCGGACGTGCAGAAATCCGTTATCTTCGTGCGCAAACGTGAGCGTGTGCATGAGCTGGCCAGCTGGCTGCGCGAGGCAGGCATCAACACCTGTTACCTCGAAGGCGAAATGGTGCAGGCCAAGCGCAACGAAGCGGTAAAACGTATGATGGACGGCCGTGTGAACGTGCTGGTCGCAACCGACGTTGCTGCGCGAGGTCTGGATATCCTGGATATCACCCACGTGTTCAACTTCGACATGCCGCGCACCGCAGATACCTATCTGCACCGTATCGGCCGTACCGGTCGTGCCGGGCGTAAGGGCACCGCAATTTCGTTGGTTGAAGCACACGACCACCTGCTGCTGGGCAAAGTGGGCCGTTATCTGAACGAGCCGCTGAAAGCGCGCGTGATCGATGAACTGCGTCCATCAACCAAAGTGCCAAGCGAAAAGAGCAACGGCAAGCCTTCGAAGAAGGTACTGGCCAAACGCGCGTCAGACAAAGAAAAGAACAAAGAAAAAGCCAAGGTGAAAGTACGTCATCGCGATGCGAAAAACGTAGGCAAACGCCGCCAGCCAAAGGCCAAGCCCGAGGGCAGCGGCGCGAAGTAATACCGCCGCAGTGAATAAAAACCGCCTCCTTTTCCGCAGGCGGTTTTTTTATGCGCCGTTACTGCTGTCCGTATTGCGCCGCCTGTTGATGGGCTTTCAGCCAGGCGTTCAGTTGACGATAGCGATCGCGCATTTCTTCATTCTGCAATGCCGTCGGCGTCTGCGATAAATAGAACTGGAAGGCCACGCCTTGCTGATTGCGCGCTTTGGCGTCCGCCCCCGCCTGCAACAGCATCAGCGCCAACTGCGGCGCATTGATTTTCGCCGCCAGGTGCAAAGGCGTATCCCCTAGCCGATCGCTAAGGGTGACATCGGCACCGGACACCAACAGCAGCCGTACTTGCTCCTCCCGCCCCGCCAAGACTGCCGCTGCCAGCGGCGTAGCACCGGTCACCGCATTGCGCGGATTCAGCGGCACTCCGTGTGCCAACAGCAATCGCAGATACTGCGGGTCCTGCACCGCTGCGGCTGTATGCAACGCGCTATTGCCATCCAGGCCCGGAGTGGTCGCATCGGCCCCCAACGCCAGCAGCGAGCTTAGGCTTTGCGTTTGCTGCGACAGTATGGCCCATTGCAGCAAAGTGACCTGACGGTCCCCCTGTTCATGCAGGCGCGCCTCAGTTGCCTGTTCGGCAATCCCGTTGGTGTCACCACGCGCCACGGCCTGAGCCAGTGCCAGATTGCTGCGCCCGTTAAACGGAGAAATTTCCTGATTCATCTGTTGTTCCTTAGCCATCATCAGCAAACCGACGATCGCGATTACCGCCAGCGTGGCGACCATTAACGTCTGCCATAGGCGCCGCCGTTCAGGCATTGGCCTTCGTCTCCCATGGCTTTTGCTCCGCCATCGAGCCGATCACCTTATCAATCCCATGAGCAGTCAGGCTGCGATCCAGGTGTTTGCTCGGGCGCCAGTCGTCAATGCCGCTCAGGGTGTCGTTATTGGCCAGCGTGATTTTATGCCCAATGGCATCCGGGATCAGCGAAGTGGATTCCTGCGTGCCGGTCAGCATGTCGTATTGCTCGCTGTAACGGCGGATACCGCCGGCTTGTGCATCCTGCTTCGCCGCTGCCGGATCGATCCCCATACGATTCAGCGTATAATCGGAAACCCCGGCAGCGTTAAAAGTCACCGCCACCGTGCCCGTTGCCAGCGCTGCCGTAGCCGCCAGACCGCCGCCAAGCGAATGACCGGCGATCACCAGCGCATCACCAAAGGCTGCCTTGGCGCTTTTCGCAAGGGATACCGCCTGATTGTACTGCACATCGTCATAACCGGTCGCCTGGCGCACGTTGCTCAACCAGTCGCGCATATCATTGGTGCCGGCGAAGGCCAACACATACTGCTGATTATCACTGTAAATCCCGGCCTGAAAACCCGACGCTGCATCTTGCAGACTGGCAGGATCAATGCCAACCCCCAGCAAAGCATCGGCACTCAACCGATTGAATCCTTCGACGCCCTGACTGCCGGTGCTGTAAACGTCTTTAGCCAGTAACGCCAGCGTATAGTCCCCCTTCTGTGGCTGCTGACCGCGTGTCACGCCCTGATTCGCCGCCGCCGCCGGCGCTGCTGCCGACAAATCGCTGACCAGCGTGTTCAGCAGGTTCTGGGCATTCAGGCTATTCTGGGAAAGCGTGGCCGCGGGGGCCTTTGATGCCGAGGGTTCAGTAGGCTGGGAAGGATCCAAACGCTCTGGCAGCGTACGCGTTGCCGGGGGCTGAATCGCCGCAGGGCTGACCGCAGAGGTAAAACTCAAAGACATACTCATGCCGACTCCTTGTCGATAGACTTATCAATGCCGCACCTCATTGGGTGCTGATGTAGCTATCGGCAGGTCGGAGCAGTTCTGTAATGAGAAGAATTATCTTTGCGAGGAATGTGATCCGGATTCACTTTCTGGCCGTTGCGGCAAGAAAAAAGGGAGCCGAAGCTCCCTTATTAAGCGTGCGTAAAATTACAGACTTTCTGTAAAAGTACGTGTAATCACGTCACGCTGCTGTTCTGGCGTCAGCGAGTTGAAACGCACTGCATAGCCGGACACGCGGATGGTCAGCTGCGGGTATTTTTCCGGATGCTTTACCGCGTCTTCCAGAGTTTCGCGACGCAACACGTTCACATTCAGGTGCTGACCACCTTCTACGCGAACGGTCGATTGCATTTCCAATGGCACTTCACGGTACTCGATCTGGCCCAGTTCGCTGACCGGTACCACCTGATCTTCCGCATAGTTGGCTTTAGCGCAAACGCAGCGGGCTTCTGATGTTTCGTCGTCCAGCAGCCAGAAAGAGTTCACCAGCGCCTGGTCGTTCGCTTTAGTGATTTGAATACCAGTAATCATTTTGTTGCCTCCGTACAAGGGCGAAAAATTCTACTTCGAAAGAAAACCCAATGTTGGTTTCGGCCATTTGGTAAAACCATTGTTGTCTTGTTGTTCTGTATACCAGTCTGGCCGGGGCAATTCTTTGATTAAAGTCAATTTTCACGGGGTACCCACAGAGCGAGAATGGGCAAGTTTATGTTTTATGTCAATTTTCCCTGTAGAGCACATCGCAATTATTTTTGTAAATTTTAAAAAATATTTATATGCAGGAGCGCGGCGGAAAAAGAAAAGCAGGTTTCGCTGCGTGGCACTAAACGGTAAGCTATGCCCAGTGAATTGTTAACGAAAACAAAGGAGAGCGTTTATGTCCACCTCCCTCACCTGGCATGATGTTATCGGCAAGGAGAAAGAGCAGCCCTATTTTCATGAAACGCTTGCCTTTGTTGCCGCTGAACGCCAGGCCGGTAAGACCATTTACCCACCGCAAAAAGACGTGTTCAACGCCTTTCGTTATACCGAGCTAGCGGACGTGAAGGTGGTAATCCTCGGTCAGGATCCCTATCACGGCCCGAATCAGGCCCACGGGCTGTCCTTTTCGGTGCTCCCTGGCGTACCCGCTCCCCCTTCGCTGGTAAACATGTACAAAGAGCTGGCGACGGATATCCCGGGCTTTGAGCGCCCCAGCCATGGCTACCTGCAAAGCTGGGCGGAACAGGGTGTGCTGTTGTTAAACACGGTATTGACCGTTGAAGGCGGCCAGGCGCACTCCCACGCCAAACTGGGCTGGGAAACCTTTACCGACAGAGTGATCGCCGCGCTGAATGAAAACCGCGAAGGCATCGTGTTCCTGCTCTGGGGATCGCATGCGCAGAAAAAAGGCAACTTTATCGATCGCAACCGCCACCACGTGTTGAAAGCGCCACATCCATCGCCGCTTTCCGCCCACCGAGGGTTCTTGGGCTGTCGCCACTTCTCGCAAACCAACCAACTGTTGGAACAGCAGGGGCTGGCGCCTATCGACTGGCTACCGCGACTGCCGCAGGCATAACCCAGACGCAAAAAAGGCACCCGCAGGTGCCTTTTCCTTATTGAATTCGGCTTAAGCCTTGGCTTTGGAAACCGCCACCATCGCCGGGCGCAGCAGGCGACCATTCAGCGTATAGCCTTTCTGCATTACCATCATGACGTGGTTCGGCTGGTGATCGGCAGATTCCATCAGGCTCATTGCCTGGTGCACATCCGGGTTGAACGGCACGTTAATATCACCAACGATTTCAATCCCGTACTTACGCACAACGTCCTGCAGGGACTTCAGCGTCAGCTCGATGCCTTCAATCATCGCCGTCAGTTCCGGATTGTTTTTATCCGCCATTTCCAGCGCGCGCTCCAGGTTATCCAGCACCGGCAGCAGATCACCGGAAAACTTCTCCAGCGCAAATTTGTGTGCTTTTTCGATATCCAGCTCAGTGCGGCGGCGGACGTTTTCCATTTCCGCTTTGGCACGCAGCAGGCTGTCGCGTTCATGCTGCTGGGCTTCGGCCAGTTGAGCTTCCAGCTCAGCAATGCGCTCATCCCGCAGATCGACGCCCTCAGCCGCTTCCGGCAAGACTTCCTGCTGTTCCATTTCTTCCGAGACTTGCTCGTTTGGCGTCTTCTGTTCTTTACTACTCATGAATATCTCCGCGTTTTAGCATTAATCTCGCAACTTGGCTTATTATGGGGATCAAAACCGGGGTTTCAAGTCAACCGGTCACAATGTGGGGCATAAACTGGTCCCGGTGAGGAAAATCACAACAATGAATAAAAAATTCGCCTGTATTGGCATTGTTGGCCACCCGCGTCACCCTTCGGCGCTGGCAACGCATGAGATGTTGTTTCACTGGTTAGTCGCCCGAGGCTATTCAGTGATGATTGAACGCCAAATCGCTCAGGATTTGGGGTTAAAAGATGCGGTTACCGGCAGCCTGGCGGATATTGGCCAAAAGGCCGACCTGGCGGTAGTGGTCGGCGGCGACGGCAATATGCTCGGCGCAGCCCGCGTTCTGGCCCGCTACGACATCAAGGTGATCGGCGTTAACCGCGGCAATCTCGGCTTCCTGACCGATCTTGACCCCGACAACGCACTGCAGCAACTGGCCGACGTGCTGGAGGGCGAATACATCGATGAACAGCGCTTCCTGCTGGAAACCATCGTGCACAAAGAGAACCAGCAGTGCCGCATCAGCACTGCCATCAACGAAGTGGTACTGCACCCCGGTAAAGTGGCGCACATGATCGAGTTCGAAGTGTATATCGACGATCGCTTTGCCTTCTCGCAACGCTCTGACGGTCTGATTATCGCTACCCCGACCGGTTCGACTGCCTATTCGCTTTCTGCCGGCGGCCCGATCCTGACGCCATCGCTGGAAGCCATCGCGCTGGTGCCGATGTTCCCGCATACCCTCTCGGCCCGCCCGTTGGTGATCAACGGCAACAGCACCATTCGCCTGAAGTTTTCGCAGATCGGCAGCGATCTGGAAATCAGCTGCGACAGCCAGATCGCGCTGCCTATCCAGGAAGGCGAGGAAGTATTGATACGCCGCAGTGATTTCCATTTGAATCTTATTCATCCAAAGGACTACAGCTATTTCAACACGTTAAGCACCAAGCTGGGCTGGTCTAAAAAATTGTTCTAAAAATATCGCCAGCCCCTTTACTGTATATAAAACCAGTTTATACTGTATGAAACTACAGTTATGTGTTTATACACAGGAAGGTTCCCATGCTGGCGCAATTGACCATCAGCAATTTTGCTATCGTTCGTGAGTTGGAAATTGATTTTCAACCGGGTATGACGGCGATTACCGGTGAAACCGGCGCCGGTAAATCTATCGCCATCGACGCGCTGGGGCTGTGCCTCGGCAACCGCGCCGACGGTAACGTCGTCCGGCTGGGAGCCGCCCGTGCCGATATCTGCGCCCGTTTTTCACTGGCAGATACCCCTTCTGCACGCCAATGGCTCGAACAGAACCACCTGGACGACAGCAATGAGTGCCTGCTGCGCCGGGTCATCAATGCAGACGGCCGCTCACGCGGCTTTATCAACGGCACTTCCGTGCCGCTTTCGCAACTGCGCGAACTCGGTCAGTTGCTGATTCAAATCCACGGTCAGCATGCCCACCAGTTGCTGCTCAAGCCCGATCACCAGAAGCAACTGCTCGACGCCTATGCCGACGAACCTGCCCTGTTGGCGCAGATGCAACAGGCTTATCAGCGTTGGCACCAAAGCTGTCGCGAACTGGCCCATCATCAGCAACAGTCCATCGAACGCGACGCACGCCAACAGTTGCTGCAATACCAATTGAAAGAACTGAACGAGTTTGCGCCCGTGGCCGGTGAGTTCGAACAGATAGATTCGGAGTTCAAACGCCTGGCCAACAGCGGCCAATTGCTGACCATCAGCCAGCAGACCCTGCAATTGCTGGCTGACGATGAAGAAAACAACATGCTGAGCCAGCTTTACACCGCCAAACATCTGCTGGTTGAGCTGGTCGGCATGGATGAGAAACTCAGCGGGCTGCTGGACATGCTGGAAGAGGCGTCGATCCAAATCAGTGAGGCCAGCGACGAACTGCGTCACTATGCCGATCGCATGGATCTGGACCCCAACCGCCTGCAAGAACTTGAACAGCGTCTGTCGCGCCAAATTAACCTGGCGCGGAAACATCACGTTGCGCCAGAGGAACTGCCACAGCTGCACCAACAGATGCTGGATGAGCAGCAGTTGCTGTCGCAGCAAGAGAACGACCATGAACACCTTAACGAGGCGGTCACTCTGCATCATCAGCAAGCGCTGCTGTTAGCGGAACAATTGCACCAGAAGCGCCAGCACTATGCCGCAGAGCTGACCACGTTGATTACCGACAGCATGCAGGCCCTCTCCATGCCGCACGGCAAATTCAATATCGACGTTCGCTTCGAGCCGCAGCATTTGAGTGCTGAAGGGGCCAGCCGTACCGAATTCTGTGTGTCCACCAACCCAGGCCAACCGCTGCAAGCGCTGGCGAAAGTGGCCTCCGGTGGCGAACTGTCCCGCATTGCGCTGGCTATCCAGGTGATTACCGCTCGCAAGATGGAAACCCCGGCGTTGATTTTCGACGAAGTGGACGTCGGCATCAGCGGTCCGACGGCCGCCATTGTTGGGCGCCTGTTGCGTCAACTTGGAGAATCTACCCAAGTCATGTGCGTCACCCACCTTCCACAGGTGGCCGGTTGTGGGCATCAGCACCTGTTTGTCAGCAAGCAGACTGACGGCACGGAAACCGAAACGCAGATGTCACCGTTGGATAAACGTGCTCGTTTGCAAGAATTGGCGCGCCTTCTTGGCGGCAGCGAAGTCACCCGAAACACCCTGGCGAACGCAAAAGAACTGCTTGCTGCATAGAAAAGCTCAACTTTTTTACTTTCCTGAGGTCATATTGGGGCCCTGCAAAGGTTTCCAACTGCTGCAAGGTCTATTATCATCGGCATCCTATGCCCTAAAGGAATGTGATTACTATGCGCTGTAAAACGCTGACTGCCGCCGCTGTGGTTCTTGTGATGCTGACTGCAGGCTGTTCTACTTTTGAGAAGGTGGTTTACCGGCCTGACATCAACCAAGGGAACTACCTGACGTCAACCGACGTAGCTAAAATCCAAAAAGGTATGACCCAGCAACAGGTCGCTTATACATTGGGAACCCCAATGCTGCAGGATCCGTTCGGTACTCAGACGTGGTTCTATGTGTTCCGCCAGCAGCCGGGTCATGAAAATATCACCCAGCAAACTCTGACGCTGACCTTTAACAGCGCGGGCGTATTGACGGATATTCAGAACAAGCCTGCGCTGACCAAATAATCAGTACAGGAACTGTCGTCCGGCCCGTGAGGGACGAATCAAGTTCTTCATGACAGTCACAGGCTGCAACTCGGAAGATAAAATTCTGATAAAAAATAAGGCGCACTCAGCGCCTTATTTTTTTGCCTTCTCTGCCCGTTGACGGCGCAGTTCTTTGGGATCGGCAATCAATGGGCGATAGATTTCCACCCGGTCGCCATCATTGAGCACATCGCCCAACTTGGCCGGTCGGCTATAAATGCCCACCTTATTACTTTGCAAATCAATGTCACTGCGCAGTTCCAGCAATCCGGAGGCCACAATCGCCTGCTCAACATTGCTGCCCTCTGCCAGTTTCACATTGCGCAGATACTGACGCTCCGGCAAGGCATAAACCACCTCAACTCGTATCTCAGACACTGTAAACCTCTTTCGCCCGCTGGGTGAATGCCTGCACCATATTGCCGGCCAACTCTTTAAATACCTTGCCGAACGCCAACTCGATCAGTTTGTTGGTAAATTCGAAGTCCAGGTGCAGCTCAACCTTACAGGCTTCCGGACTGAGCGGCGTAAAGTGCCAGCCCCCCATCAACTTGCGGAACGGGCCATCAACCAGTTGCATATTGATGCTCTGGTTATCCAGCAGCGTATTGCGCGTGGTAAAAGTTTTGCTGATACCGGCTTTGGCAACGTCCACCGCGGCGGTCATTTCATTGTTGGACGCGTTAATCACCCGGCTACCGGTACAACCTGGCAGAAAATCGGGATAAGAATGAACATCGTTAACCAACTGATACATCTGCTCGGCGCTGAACGGCACTAACGCAGACCGACTGATCTGGGGCATATCATTTCCTGTGAGACACAAAACATACAAATCATACCATTTATCTATCGGCAAACAAAAAATCTGCTATGCAAGACAGGAGCCAAAAATGCGAAAAATTGCGCAGGTGCTGAGCGGTAAAGGATTTCTTTCGCTGACGCATCCAGTATAATGAACGCACTATGACAAAGAAAAAAGCTCACAAACCTGGTTCAGCCACCATTGCGCAAAACAAGCGAGCACGTTTCGAATACTTCATTGAAGAAGAAATCGAGGCGGGCCTGTCCCTGCAAGGGTGGGAAGTCAAATCGTTGCGTGCCGGCAAAGCCAACCTCAGCGACAGCTACGTGACCTTCCGTGACGGTGAAGCCTATCTTTTTGGCGCCACCATCACGCCGCTCAGCGTGGCTTCATCGCATGTGGTCTGCGACCCGACACGTACCCGCAAACTGCTGTTGAACAAGCGCGAGCTGGATTCGCTGTTCGGCCGCGTTAACCGTGAAGGCTATACCGTTGTAGCCCTGTCCATGTATTGGAAAAATGCCTGGGTCAAGGTCAAAATCGGCGTAGCCAAAGGCAAGAAAGAACACGATAAGCGCGATGACATCAAAGATCGTGAGTGGCAGACGGCGAAAGCCCGTATCATGAAGCACGCCAACCGATAAGCCTCTGGCTTAACGGGTTAAACTTCTGGTATACTGCACAAAGTTACTTGGGGCTGATTCTGGATTCGACGGGATTTGCGAAGCCCTAGGAGCATGCCGAGGGGCGGTTGGCCTCGTAAAAAGCCGCAAAAAAATAGTCGCAAACGACGAAAACTACGCCCTAGCAGCTTAATACCCTGCTAAGAGCCCTCTCTCCCTAGCCTCCGCTCTTAGGACGGGGATCAAGAGAGGTCAAACCCAAAAGAGATCGCGTGGATGTCCTGCCTGGGGCTGAAGCGTTAAATCCAATCAGGCTAGTTTGTTAGTGGCGTGTCCATCCGCAGCTGACCGGCGAATGTAAAGATTGGACTAAGCATGTAGTGCCGACGGTGTAGTAATTTCGGACGGGGGTTCAAATCCCCCCAGCTCCACCAAATAGGTCACCGGTGACCCCAGATAGATCCGGTGGCAATAACGAAAAAGCCCGCAATTCACTTTGCGGGCTTTTTTGTGTCTGTAGTAGTCCAAGAATATCCGGCTAAATCCGGGGGTTTATTGGCATACGTTCAGGTATACGTTAAAAGGTATGCCATAAACGTATACCAATTATGGAAGAATCCTTACATGGCGCGGACTACACGCCCCCTCACACATACCGAAGTACAAAAAGCCAAAGCAATCGAGAAAGACCTCACCCTACACGATGGTGACGGTCTGTTCCTGTTAGTCAAAACCACCGGCAAGAAATTGTGGCGCTTCCGCCACCTTCGCCCCGGCACCAGTTCACGGATTATGGTTAGCCTCGGTGCCGACCCTGCCTGTCACTTGCCGACGCCCGGCAAATACGTGCCGAAAAGCTCGCGATACTGGCAAGAGGCATTAACCCACAGGCCAAAGAAGCAGAAGAGGCGAAACAAAAGCAGGTAGCCCAAGAAAGCATTTTCCTGAATGTGGCAAAACAATGGTTTGCGTCGAAGCAGGCCAGTGTTATCGCTAAGCATGCGGAAGATATCTGGCGTTCTCTTGAAAAGGACATACTGCCATCTATCGAGAATGTTCCGGTTCAGGACATTAAAGCACGTTTGCTGACTCAAGTGCTGGAACCTATCAAAGCCCGTGGTGCATTAGAGACCGTCCGGCGTTTGGTGCAACGCATCAACGAAATCATGATTTACGCCGTCAACACCGGTTTGATTGATGCTAATCCGGCTTCTGGCATCGGCAATGCGTTCTAGCGCCCTAAGAAGCAGCATATGCCGACCATACGGCCCGAAGAACTGCCTAAGCTGATGCGCACAATCTCGATGAGCAATTTATCAATCCCAACCCGTTGCTTACTTGAGTGGCAGCTACTTACGCTTATACGTCCTGCAGAAGCCTCGGCAACCGCATGGGCTGAGATCGATATAGAAAACCGTGAGTGGCGCATCCCGGCAGAACGAATGAAGGCTAAGCGTGAGCATATTGTTCCACTCTCAGATCAGGCACTAAATATACTCGAAATCATGCATCCTATCAGTAGTAACCGTGAACACGTTTTTCCTAGCCGCAATGACCCACGCAAGCCGATGAACAGCCAGACAGCAAATGCAGCATTAAAACGGATAGGTTATGGCGGTAAGCTTGTTGCTCATGGATTACGATCTATCGCTAGTACGGCCATGAATGAGACTGAGTTTAATGCTGACGTGATTGAAGCTGCGCTTGCACACTGTGAAAAAAATGAAGTTAGGAGAGCATATAACCGTTCGACATATCTTGAACAACGCCAAAACCTAATGGCTTGGTGGGGGAACGAAGTTTATACAAACAAACCGTTAAAAGCCAAAGTAACTCATAACTTAATGAATAAATTGGATATTTTATACAATCCCTCAGAAAACAAAGTCAATATAAGAGGTTGATTTTGTGATCTATTTGCTGGTATATGCCTTTTACTCTTGATATCATTAGCTTTACTTAACTATTATTGTAATGGGTTACATATAATGGAATACGGTAATTTTTTAAAAAAAGCATTAAAATATAATGCGCCATTAACTTTAGTTATTTTCCTTTTGGTATGGTTACTCCATCCAATATATAGCAACATAGAATTAATTTCTCACAATCCAAAAACATCAATTTTCTTAGTTTTAATAATAGCTAACTTCTCAGTTATTGCCCTATGGTTAACAAATAAAAAGGAAATCCAAAATAACGTATTTGAAGATAATATTATTGAAGGGAACAAGGCAAAGAAAAACATAAAGATATCTAGCTCTGGTAATATACGAAAAAATAAAATAAAAAACAATGAAACTGATGGTGAATTAGTTATTGGCAAGAGTGATAAAGATGCTAAATAATAACTCAAATGATAGCTCACAAAAAATAACTGAAAATGAAATCTCTAATAATAAATCCGGTGAAGACATCATCATCGGTAATAGTTATAAATTTAGTGAAGTTAAGGAGCGAAGAAATGCCCTACTTCAACTTCTGACTCGCTCAAAGCAACTTTGTGATGCCGATCCTGAATATAGATATATGCTTGAAGAGCTAGAGGATTTTCTTAAACCCCGCCCAGGTAGAAATATTATTGGTCTTAAATCAAAATTAGAGGAAGGGAATAGATTAGACCTCTTGGAAGAAGGCGGTTTTTTAGAGAATAAATTTGCCAGAAGGGTATCGCGAGGACAATTTTCTATTAGTGATGAAATTATTTACTTTCATTGCTTGAGTAAAATTAACTCATCTTTTACATCATACATAAAACCACTGTTTAAAAACACAGTTGATGATGCTATAATTGACAGGTTGATATATGAAAAAATTGTCATTCCTCTTTACGAAGAAGTTTCCGAAGCATCTATATGTGTTTCTGTTGACTTAATTAGAGGAATGATTTTCTTTCTAACCGGTAAATGTCACTTGAGGTGGGTAAGTTAATGATTATTTATCATCCATTTAAAGATGCTAACCATTGTCTTTATAGACTAATTAGCATTCTATATAAAAATGAAAGCCTCATTTCAGAAGATCTTCTCAGTTTTATGGATTTTTATTACCTTTTCCCTAGCCAACTAAAAAAAATAACCGGATGGCCTAGAGCAAATTCAAAACTATATAAGGAAGTTAATAATATAGATGAATCCTATGAGATTATAGACAACCCACGCAGAATATTCTTTGAGCTTAGGGATATAAGAAAAAACACTCTTGCATATTTACTTTCAAAAAAAATAGTTATCGTGAAAAATGATAACTATCTAAAACTAGATGCTAACAAGCTCCCTTTGGAACTATCCAAAAAGATAGAGTTAGACACATTTAGAAAAACTGTAGAATATAGTTTAATAACAAAAGAGCTGCCTAAGATAAAAATCAAAGGAAAAACAGGATTAAAATTCAAATCAAATTTAATGGAATACAGATATGATTCATAATGTTTCTCGGATAAAACTGAACAGATTAGTAATTGTTAAAGATACAAAGCGTATCTACGATCAACTTTTCCATGAAGGTATCAATATAATTAGAGGAGAACATTCAGTCGGGAAATCAACTATTCTAGATTTGATATTTTATGTGTTAGGTGGTGAGCTAAAAAAAGATGATTGGAAAAAACCAGCAGATTTATGCTCCACTGTTAATGCTGAAGTTTTAATTAATGAACACATAATTTGTTTATCAAGAGCGATAGACCCATCAGGTGCAGTTCCTCACATAAGAGTTTATGAAGGCACCTATGATAAAGCTATGCAGGATACGTTAGGATGGATAGATTACGGCCCGAGAAGAGGAAAAGATAGACAAAGCTTTTCTGAAATAATATTCGAGCTGCTTAACTGGGGACAGTTTAAATCAGACGACTATTCTAATTTAACTATGCACCAAATTTTAAGATTGATTTATCTAAGCCAATCATCAGATTCTAATAGAATATTCAGAAAAGAATCAAATCGGTCTGATAACGAGAATACTAGAATTGCTATTGCCGAATTTCTTTTCGGCTTAGACGACTTAGAGACTCACTCATATAGACAAAACTTGCTTAGGTTAGAGCGAATTTATGAGAGTACCGGCTCAGAACTAAGAACATATTTTTCAATATTAGGTGATGACGCCGATCTTACAGTTGATAAAATAAAAGATGAAATAAGCGAGATAAGAAGTGAGTTAAACGATATAGATGATGATAGAAAAATACTTCTTGACTCAAATGGTGATGTTTACGGTGACGACAAAAATACTTTAAGTGAAGAAAGAAGAAACTTGTTCACCGAGATACAAGAACTAACCTTTAATATTAATGATGCCAATAAAAAATCAGATTTATTAAAGAATGAAATTCAAGATTGTTTATTTTTTGGAAAAAGCATCCAATTTAGAATAAAATCACTAACTGAATCTCAGGAAGCATACAAGGCATTAGGGCAGGTATCCTTTGAATATTGCCCATGCTGTTTTTCACAGATTGAAGTGGCTGAAGAAAATGATGGTGGCTGCATTCTTTGCAAATCAAAGAAAACAATCGACTCCTTAGAAGGGAAATATATTGAAAACCTCAATGAGCTTCAATACCAGAAAAGACAAAACGACAATATCATTGAAGAAATATCAGAAAAAATAGAAAAACTAGATACTTATTTAAAATTAAAAGAACAGCGTTTGGAACTCTGTCAAAACAGACTGTTTGAAATAAGTTTAGTTTCAAATAGTCGAGAAATGGCCTTGTCAAATATAATTGAAGGGAGAACAGAAAGACTAATTAAAATAGGGAACCTTGAAGATAAGATAAAATCAATATCAAAAGTTGATGAATTAAAAAAACAAAGGGAAGAGGTATCCCAATCAATCACCAACCTGCAGGGAAATATTGCAGCCCTTGAGGAAAAGAATAAAATCCGTAGGGATTATGTTTATAAATCACTATCTGATATAGCCACATCAATGTTAGAAAAAGATACGCAAAATGAGGAAAATTTCCAAATAGCAACAATACTAAACTCTGAGATAGATTTTTCAAAAGACAGATGGCTTTTAGATGAAAGGGTGAACTACTCAGACAGCTCAAACGTTGTGAAAAAAGCATCTTTGCACCTTTCCTTTTTAATATTTTCATTGAAAGACAGTACATGTCGTTATCCACGATTCTCAATTATGGATTTTGAGTGCGGCGATATAAATGAAGCAAGAAGCCATAACTTACAAAAACTAATAGTATCCTCCCTTAAGGGGTTCAGTAACTACCAACTGATAATGACAACATCAAAAGTCGATGATAGCCTTAATAACGATGCATATGGTGTTGGCAGGTACTACAATAAAAACGATTATATTCTTAAAGTATAAATACATCTTCACAAGCCTCAGCTTATTTACAGCATGAGGCTCGTGAACACTTATAATTAACGTGCATGTTAGACTTCGGAATCAATCCTAATCACTTCTTTTAGAATATTCTGATATCTGTCTTGTGACTGCCTACTAGCAACTTAAATTAACCCGACTATATATTAATTTCAAATGGGTTTATACGTACCGCGCGCAATACTCCCTCGCCTACGCGCTCTGACTTTATCATGCACATTTCATGCAAGACGTAGAGACCCTGTAAGCCCTTGTGGCGCGGGGTTTCGGCTGTTTTGAAAGGCTGGGGATTCATGCAAAATCATGCACCCTATGCATGCACGCTCGATTTAAGGCAGGCTAGCCAGAAAAAAGGCTGCTTTCGGGCTTGGGGAACGGTAAAAGCCCCGCAGCAAAATCAGCATTGCAACGGGGAGCAGGTCACAAAGATCAATCGGTGCTAACTCAAGGGTAACAGATCAGAAGGTTGTTACGTTTTAATCACAAAAAGAATAGATTATAATGCTGTGATTATGAACCATAATTGAAGGCTAACAGTAGCCAATGCGGTCACAGTTAGTTAGAACACTGTTATTACAGGACTAATAATGGAAATAAAATGCTTAGACCCTTTAGGAATTAATGGCTACGAAAGAGAAGCTAATGAAAAGCTTGAAGCTACTTTGCCAAATACTTGGAAGGGTTATTCTTCTTTAGAAATGCGCGGTAGACAGAGCAATGAGTTTGAAGGCGATCTAATTTTAATTACGCATGATAGAATCATAAACGTAGAATTAAAAAAATGGTCTGGGAAAATATTCTCTAACGATGGTAAATGGGTTGTGCAGTTCCCAGATGGCCGAGAAGAACACCGTAGTAATGGTGTACGGCAGGCAAGGAGATCGGCTCAAATTTTAGCAACTAAATTGAAAGAAAGGTTAAATAACCGTTTTGTCCCGTGGGTAGATTATTGTGTAGTGCTCTGCGGGTCTGCTACAAAGGATGATCTCCCATCAGATGAACAGGAGTACGTATTTACGTTAGAATAATTCTCGAAAATTGGCGATGATAAGGTTTACAAACAATACTTCAAAGACAAAACATGGACAATTAAACGTAAGGAAGATGCCCCTAATAAAAACTTAAAGCAATGGGATAAAATTTTCTCTAATAATAGCGCAGATTTCAAAGCAAAGAATTACTCAGTAAACAATTACATACTACAAGGAAAACATTTATTTCAGCACAGAGATGGACTATACGCTGAATATCAAAGTCAACGGTCTGATAATCCCAATTATAAAGCTATTATGCGTAGGTGGGACTTCACGTCTCCATGTATCATTGAGCATGCTAAAACACCTGAGCAACGATCGCTCATTGCACATAGGGAAAGTGATGTACTGGGTTACATAAGTAGCCAAGATGAAGACCTCAAGGATACATTCTTGAGACTAGAATATTTACCAAGTGAATTATCATCTGACTTCGTGGAGTTATATGAATGGCCAAATAAAAAAGAAAGACTTGATACATTCATTAGAAAAAACAATAAAAAGCTTACTGATGAAAATAGACTAAATCTAATTCAAGCTCTAGTCAATCACCTCGCAAACCTTCATGATATTGAAGTCGCACACCGTGACATTGGCAATCATAGCATCTGGGTGTCATTGCCAAGTAAGGTAGTACTATCAAATTTTCTAACTGCAACATATCCAGACCCACAAAATAAAACAGTATCAAATATCCGTAAAATACTTCAGCACAACCAAGTATCCACACCTGAAGAATTGTTTGAAGATACAGATGGTACACATTTTACTCGTGATGTATATTTGGCTACCGCCGCTTGCCACTATATTGCATTTGGTAAACCACCAATAAAGGAAGATGGAATTTACCTCTGGCAACCAATTAAAGATAACCCAATTAGCATACAACTTGAGAAATGGTTTGAAAGGGGGTTAGAGCTAGAAGCTGCGGCCCGCTTTAAGGACTTACGAGAAGCCTTAACTGAACTAAATAAGCTATTGAATGTTGGTGAGTCTAGTAGTGAAGATAAATTAGGTTTACTTTCAACTTATCACTCATCAAAAAATATATATGTCAATTTTGGTAATACTAATCATGTTAAGGCTGAAGGAACTTTCATTTTTTTAAAAGCAGCTGATGAATCATTTGGTTTGAAAGCTTGGTTTGGTATCAATGATGTCTCGAATGATGGTGGAGTAAATAATCAATTATTGTCTTTTTTCAACAGACTTGACATCAGGAAAAATGCTGACCTAAAGTGCTTACCAAAAATTATAGATTATGGCCTTAATCCACAAATGACATGTGCTTTTATCCAATTCGAGTGGATAAAAGGCATTACCTGGCAGCAGTTTACAATATCTAGTAGCATTGATATTTCTATATTGAGAATTAAGGAATTATTATCTTCACTAATAGAGATACACTCCGCAAATATATATCATGGTGACATTCATCCTGAGAATATTATCGTTAATGAGAACGGTTTGTTCTTTATCGATATTATAGAGTTCGATGAAAATAAATATACTCCTACTTACGCACCTTCTAACCATGAAAATCTCTCTAAGGCGAGTATAGATCGCTACGCTGTGGTAAAAATAATTAATGAATTGGCTAATTTGACGCAGTTCACACATTTACTACAATATTTAAATGAATTAATTAAACTTCCTGAAATTTCTCACCAAGAAATCATAAAGCTACATGATGAGCTAGAGGACATAATGACGCCTCCTCCTCTAAAACTTGTAGCCACCTATAATGTTTATCATAAAAATCTTCAAATCAAACAAGGAACATTCTTGTCTGATGATGGTAAATATTATTTAGATATCGAAGTAAATAAAGGTAAGGATAACAATCTAGTTTCAATTCGAATTACGGGTGTAAAACATAGATTGAGCATATTAGTGCATCCGGAAAAGAAATTCATTGTATCCGCCAATCTTGATGAAATCAGACATAATGATTTCATCAAAAACAAAAAGAGATCAACTCTAGAATTAAATGGAGAGATTCATTTTTGTAAATATCAAAGTGAATCTTCTGAAGATTTTTTTGATATAATTCTTGAAAGCCCTACATACAAAGAACTTTTGAATAACGACATAAACTCCGAAGAGAATAGTTCTAGTGGCGACTTGCTTGCTTTATCTAATATTAAGAGTTCAAAAGTAACAGATGTGAGAGTTGTATGGAAAGCTCTAATTGATACCGAGCATGAAAGTAATCCCAGAGTTGAAATATCTACAGACCCCCGAATACAAGGTGATAAGTACATTTTCCAGTACACTAGTGAAGGTGCTACTTTAGATTTCAACCTTAATACTGAGCGTGTATTTGTATACTCTGATAGACATGGTGAACTTCGAAGGATTGGAATTATTGCAGATATTGGTCCAAATTCGATGGCGATAAATATCTGGGGTAAAGCTCGAATTGAGCTTGGTGATACCTTAGTTCTTGAAGGGGCATTGTCGGCATCGTCATTAAATAAGAGAAAATCAGCAACAGAAAACCTTGTCAACAATCGAAGTATTATAAGTAATATCGCAGATTACTTCTCACCCGGAGCCAATGTAAAGCCTTCAGAGCATAAAGAGCCAACTGATGCACAACTCGATTTATATACCGAATTAGATCATGATGGCAATGTGCTCTTTAAGCTAAATGAGCAACAGAAAGATGCATTTAAAGGTTTATATAAATATGGACCTATTAGCTTACTTCAAGGCCCTCCGGGAACTGGTAAGACTGCATTTATTGGATCTTTTATACACTATTGTATTTCAAATGGAGCCAGACGAGTACTTTTGGTGAGTCAGTCACATGAGGCTGTGAACAATGCTACAGAGAAAGTTAAGTCATTATTTGGAAGGAATGATACATCGATAGATATTGTGCGTCTTGGCGATCAGCATGTCCTTTCTGAACAGCTTGATGATGTGGGAGAAAAGGCCCTTCAAGAACATTATAGAGATAGATTTAAAGCTGAATATGAAGAACGCATCGCCAAAGTTGCGCAGGAAATAGGTTTAGATGAGGAGTTTACTCGCATTGCTACTGAGTTTGAAAGATCATTTGGAAAACAATTAGATCGTATTATTTCTCGCATGAAAGATACAGATAGTGATTCGGAAATCGCTTCAATAAAACACATTAAAATATTTCGTGAGAAGCTACCTGAATTCTTCGTTCGCAGAGCAGACCTTGTTCTTAATCTAGATAATATTGAGCTTGCCAACTATCGAGAATTCATTTATTCAGCGTTAGCAAGACACTATGAAATTTTCTCAGAAAACTTAATATCAAAGTTTAATAACATCATTTCTATATCAAATGAGTGGCTGAGTGTTATGGCTTCAAGTCAATCTCAATTCCAAAACTTCTTAGCCAAAACTCGAACATTAGTATGCGGTACCTGTGTTGGGATCGGCCGAAATCATTATGGAATTCAAGAGAACATTTATGATTTAGTTGTTATTGATGAAGCTGCCAGATCCCCTGCAAGTGAGCTTGCAATAGCAATGCAGGTCGGACGTAAAGTCCTCCTTGTTGGAGATCACAAACAGTTACCACCTTTGTTCGATGAAGAACATATCAAAGCAGCAAAAAGAATATTACCAAACGTTAGCACTGATGAGTTAAAGCGCAGTGATTTTGAAAGAGCCTTTGTTTCCACTTACGGGAAAACTGTTGGCCGATTTTTGAAAGTCCAATATAGAATGATACCGGCTGTTGGAAACTTAGTATCAGAATGTTTTTACATAGAAGAAGGTGGTTTAGAAACTGGTAGAGGTAAAACTAAAAAGGCTTATTTGGAGTTGTTTGAAGATGTATGCACTCCTGTAACCTGGATTGATACGAGTAAAACTAAAAAGAATTCATTTGAATCTAGACCAACTACAAAAAATGCGAATCATAAGAGCTACATTAATAAATATGAAGCAGAAATAATATTGGAACTTCTAAATAAGTTGTCTTCAAACAAAAATTCCGAAGATCTCTTGATTGAAGACAACGATCCCAAAATTGGTATTATTTGCATGTATGGCGAACAAGTTAGATACCTGATTAGAGAAATTAATAGAGTAGCCTGGGCACGAACGTTATTAGAAAGGGGAATCATTAAAGTAGATACAGTAGATAGTTATCAAGGTAAAGAAAACGATATTGTCATCGTTTCCCTTGTTAGAAGTAATTTGAACGGTAGCCAAGGATACGTAGCGTCAGAAAATAGAGCGAACGTGGCACTGTCTCGCGCCAAAGAGGCATTATTTATCATTGGCAATTCTGATATGTGGAAAAATCGTAATGAAGGCTCAGCCTTTGGTCGAGTATATAAATATATTTCAGAACATAATAGTGAAGAATATTCTGTTATCAATTCATCTTCTTTGGAGGTCAAAAAATGAGAATAGCATTAAATAAGGTTTGCTTTGGTCTACCAATGAAGTCTTTTTTTATGGATTACACTGTTAGTAAGAAAAGAGAACTACCTGTAGTTAAAGAGTTCGTGATAAGGCTGATTCATACATTATCCTCAACGACCTTAGATACAATACAAGGTTACTTCGGCCTGACAAATAAAGAGATTCTTGCAATTATAGATGATTTACAAGAAGAAAATCTGATTGAGTGGCATGAAGGAAAAGTGAAGCTTACTTACTATGCGATGAGTAAGTTTACAGAAGAAGACGGAAACCTGAGGCCTACTTTTTTTGAAGTAACCGATGAGACTTCACCTGTTGAGTTTGAACTGTATAGTTTTAGAATATTGTCTAGTGATGTCAGACGTTCCAGTTCACAAGATTTTAATATTTCACTGAACTTACCAGATGAATGTTATCGTAATTTATTGAACAAAGCGCAAAGCGCGTTCGATACTAACTTCAATTTATTCAGAGAACTAGTTCTGAAGGAAGATGTTTTTTCAGAAATAAAAGAACTTTATAAAATAAATCAGGTTACAGATCGATACGATGCGACTCTACCTCTTGAGGTCGAATATTTCATAGACACTGAATCACCAAGTACTCTGAGAATGGAGTATGCTTCCAAAACAGTTGATGAATGGGATGAAGATAAGTCCTTTTTCTCTATAATGGATTCAACTATTGAGGTTGATGTGGCGAAAGATCAGCATGATAGTTTTAACGATTATCTTGCTGCATCAAATGATCCATTCCTCATTCAGTATTGGGATGATGGTGCTAGAACTCTTGATATTAAGGCTTTAGTTAATCATTATGAGCATGGATTAGCAAAAATAAATGATGATACTTTTATGCTAATTGGTAATTTTTACACTGAAAGTAATAGGGAGCTTTTATCTTATAGGATCAAGTCTATATTTAAAGATAAACCAGAGAGTTCAGGTTTGATTTGGCTCACAAATTCAGAATCTAAAACATGGGGGAAAACCACTGATTTAAATAAATTAATAGATGAAATCTACGCCTTTTTCGACAAAAGAAAGAGTACATCAAAAGTTGTATTAGGCATGACTTGTAATAGTTTTCAAGAATCGATTGCGCTAAGTAATAATTTTTGGAAGTTATCTAATGTCGAGCTGCTGGACCTCCCTATTCAATATGGTGGTGAGGATGCAGAATTTTTAATTATCCCTGGTGTGCTGGTCGCAAGTTTATTCCATTTTAAGTTGAATGATAAGCGGGGGGTTTCTCTTCCGGTAGGATACGTGAGTTTTGAAAATAAAGTAATTTCAGACGTATCGAACAACCTTCTGAATTGGACTATACTTCAAACCAGTTATAATGACTACTTTGAGAAAAAGGATGTAAAGGAAGATCAGAAAGTCAGAAATAAGTATTTCATCCCAATACTTCAGCAAAAACTATAGTGTAGTAGAGACAATTCAATCACAAAGCAAAAGCTTTATACTCAGTGACATACTCAACCTGACCCAGCGTTCTAGGGTCAGGTAAATAAATCATATTTCTTTCTATCTTATTTTATTTAGTAGGACTAGTTTATAAATGTAACATATCCATACGAAGTTTACTCCCCCTCTTCGCTAATGGAAGAGCCTCTAACTTCCCTTCAAGTGCTATGAGTAGATTGTGCGAATGTATGAAGGTACTGGATACCTAAAAACTCCTAAGTAGATCTACAAAATATTGTCTGTTGATTAGGTTGAGCATAAAATACTCGGTCAATTTTAAGTGGGTATTTGTAGGGAATACTCCCATACCGCGTCCTATTTTCGTGTGCCGCCACAATCCCATAACACTCACATTGAGCATGCTGCAGAGCGTCAACAAGCATGTTAGTATCATGCGTAGTGTTGTGGCTCTGTTTTAGGGTTCCTATTTGGAACCCTAAAATAACCTATGAAAAATACAATAATATCAAATAATTGCAAAAACAATCACAGGGACGCCAGCCCAAATAGGTCACCGGTGACCCCAGATAGATCCGGTGACAATAACGAAAAAGCCCGCAATTCACGTTGCGGGCTTTTTTGTGTCTGTAGCGCACACTGGTCGTTAGTGATCCAGATAGAGATAATGCAGCCAGCTGGTCATGCGCAGCAGGACTTTGCGCATGATGGAAAGATGCTCAAAGTGCTCGGTGTAGACCGCAGCCTGTGCGATAACCCCATCGGGCAATTTGTCCAGCGCGGGAACAGGGTCTAAATCGATCATTACGTAAACCCCCTCCTGCTGAGCGCCAACGTTTAGCCCTTGCATAACACCACTGGCCTGATAGCTGCCGTCGGGGACTACCGGCAGCACCCGCGTGACCGAGCCGCCATAGATTTTCCCCGGCAAACCGTTAAATACCACCTCGGCTTTATCGCCCTGGGTTAAACGCAGGATCGAGTTTTGACGGAATACCGCCACCACCTGCCGTTTTTGCTGTGGAATAAAAATCATCACTGGCTTGAACGGCAAGCGCACTGCGGTGGTGCCAGGCCGAGCCAGCACCTGGGTAACATAACCCTCGCTGGGTGCTCGAATGGTCGTTTGTTCCAAATTGTAGGTCGCTTCCGCAATCTGTGATTTCAGGCTGGCAATGCGGGCGTCCTCACCGTTGTAGTGGCCCGAAAGCCGCTCCTGCGCCTGCTGATGCTGAGCTTTGGCAGCCTGCAGCGCTGCAGATTGCGCTTGATACTGCTGCCGGGCATGGCTGATGTCTTGTTCCGAGAAAGGGTTAACTGCCATTGCCGCGCCTTTGGCGTAACGCTGATAATCCTGGCGCGTGCGTTCATACTCGGCATAAACCCGCTGCACATTGGCCGAGGACTCATTTAGCGTAGCCTGTCGTGTTCTGACATCCGCCTGCGCGCTGGCAAGATCTGCCTGCAGCTTGCTCAGCCGGGCACGGTAGCGGGTATCATCCAGGCGAAACAGCACATCGCCCTTATGCAATAGCACATTGGTCTTATCCGTAACCTCGGCAATCACTCCCGATACCTGGGGAACAATGGGCACCGAAACAGCGATTTTCTGCGCCCGGTAGGTATAAGGATGGTTGTAATTCATCCCCAGAATCAAAGCTCCTACGATAAAAATGCCGCCCAATACCGCGGTCGGCACGGTCCATTTATTGATGGGGATACGGAACAGTTTGAAAACGCCGTAGCTCAGCGCTACGTAGCTGAGAATAATTAAGAGATCCATACCCTTTCAACACCCTTTATTGGACGACGAGCTTTCATCCGCAGCGGGCATCTGCATTCGCTGCAACTCGCTTTGTAACTGATGAATTCGCGCTTGCAGCACTTCAGGGTGTTCGGCCTTCTCGCTCATGCCCCAGCCCCGCTCTGGCCGATATAACGTCGCCCAAATCCACAGCAGTGGCCAAATAGCATGCAGGGTAAACAGGCTGACCCAGCCTGCAACGTGAATGGCATCCTGATGGGGATGTTGCCGTTTTTTGGCCAGCAAATAAGGAATATCGTGAATAATTATCACGCCGTAAAATAAAATCAAAAACACGGCGATCAATACGCCTAAAGCAAAATAATCTAGAAACATGCTACACCCTGGCTGGTAACGCTAAATAACGCATCGAGGCTTATGTTGTCTTATACTCTTTGATATCTTTGGCAATGATATCAATGGCATTTTTAACATCGTCCACGGTGAGTTTTGCCTTTTCATTATTCAAATTATTTCCGGACGCTTTGCGCACCACTTTGATAACCGGCTGATTAGTCGAAGCATCGATAAACTCGCCTTCCATATACACAGAGCTCTCCATGGTGCGGTGACCGGTTACGCTCTGTGTTGCCGCCACCAGTAGCGTGATTGGCAGTACCTCATACACTTGAAGCCCTTTCTTATGGGTATCGATAGCCGTTATAGCCCCTCGGAAAATAAGCGTATTTTCACGTGGCACATCTTCTAAGATAAAATGGGATGCCATGGACTGCTTAAACTGCTGGTTGGTGTAGTTCAGGATATTATCAAGTGCGCGCTGGCTTACCATCTCAGTGGGTTTCGGACGCGGGAAATAGATCATCGGCTGATAAACCAAATATTTATATTTAGAATAGTCAACGTTATTTTGTTTCCAATATAAAACGTCCTTACCGGAGGCCGATTCCCCCTGGGTAATATCATTGTAATTATTCAGGAACGTAGAATACTTTTCTTTTTCGGTGACCTTGGATGAACAAGCGGCCAGAATGAATACCAAGGGCAAAATGGCCGCACGTTTTTTTCTCATCATAACTTCCAATATTAATTTAATAAGCAATAAATAATTAATCGAAATAGTACCCGCTAGTGACTGATAAGTCATATGACAATACAGGCAAAAATGTATATCATTTTTGATATACAAAATCAGACTGGCGCGTAGAGTGAAATCAAAAGACTTCAAGATCGACGAACTCAGGATCGTTCGCTGCATTGCCGAAACGGCCAGCGTCAGCAAGGCCGCTCAGCGGCTAGACATGCCACAGTCAAATGTGTCGCGCACCCTGACGGCGCTGGAGCGCCGGCTTGGCCTGGAGATCTTCTTACGCACCCCGCGCAGCTTGTCGCTAACCGAGTTTGGCGAACAATTTTTACGCCGAGCCACTCAGCTGTTAGATGAGCATAACGATCTGCTCGATATATCAGGTACCTATAAACGCAGTCTGAATGGCATGGTGACGCTGGGCGCACCAATTGGTATCCATTCATTCCTGACCCGTTATCTGCTGCCGCCGCTGTTACGCGAATCGCCGGAGCTGATCGTCGATTTGGTCACCCGCAATCCGGATGAACGCGAGAAGAAGTACGGTGCGGTATTCGACAGTGACTGCGATCTGTTGATCAGTTTCTTCCAGCCGCAAAATGAAAGCCTGATCGCCAGGCCCCTGACCCGTTTTCGCGTCGGGTTATTTGCCTCACCGGACTATATCGCGAACGCCCCTCTTGTCGAGCCAGAGGAGCTGACTGCGCATCGCTGCATTACCTTGCGGGTGCTGGGAGGGAGCCACAATACCTGGAGCTGTTATAGTTCTCAGGGCCAATTGATGCAGGTAGCAGTCACCGGCAGCAGCATATGCGACAATATTCTGCCGGCCATCGAGCTGGCAAAACAGGGGCTTGGCATCGTCTATGCCCCTTATTACTCCGTCGCTTCTGCGCTAGAATCGGGGTCACTGATGCCTTGCATTGAACGTGAGCGCTGTATCGATATGCAAGCCTTTCTTATTTATCGCCAGCGTGGGGTGTTACCCCACAGGGTTCAGGTGATGATGGACAGCATCATGCATAATATGAAATTGCATGAGCAGCGCCTGATTTAGCGATAACGGCCACAAACACTAAAAGCAAAACCCCGCCGAAGCGAGGTGATGCTGTTCGTCTTTCCGAACCGTCGACAGTTACTCGTTTACCGGTCTTTCCCGATCGTCACTTCGCTCGCAACCTGGTCGCGTCGCCAGAGCAGACAGGCACGCATGCCCTGAAGGCGGCACAGGCTTACTAACATGTAGCTTAAAATCGGTATCCACCGCCCAGTAAAGCCTGGCTGGAGATATCTTTATCCACCATTGGGCTATCGGTGATTTCACTGCTCAGCTGCACGGCACGCACTGACGCCAAGGCATACCAATGTTCGTTAAACTGGTAGTTGGCGCTCAGCTCCACATAAGGGCTCCAGCTCTCTCCGGCCGAATACGTTGAGAAACCGCTGCTTTTTGCCTCCGCATGGCCAATGCCATAGTAGTAATCGTTCTGGTTACCGTTGTTGTAGACCGCGCCAATACCGGGAACAAGGCGTAGCTTGCCCGCCTTGATTGGATACAGGAAGGCCACGTCCCCTACCACACCGTTACTGTTATCAAGGGTATCACCAGCCAGCGATGCGCGAATAACCCCCCATTTTTCTTTATGGGTGAAGGCCATCCCGGCCATTACTGTGCCATCGCGCTTATCCAGCTTTTTCATTTGGCTGTTATTGCTATCATCCGGATCAAAACCCAGGGGGGAATAATAGGTGATGATCGAAATCTGATCCTTTGGCATATTCAGCAGATAATATCCCGCCGCCAAAGAGTGAATATAAAAGTTCCCTTTCTCATAGTTTAACGTGGGCAATCCCTGGGTTTTAGCATCGGTATCAACATAACCATAATCATTCACCATCGCAGCTGCCCCTAAGGACCAGCTCGCTGCAACTGAAAAAGGCGAATAAATAAGGTAAGCGAAAATTAGCGAAAGCGAAATACTAAACTTACTCCCCCTAATACGAGGAGTTAGAAAATCTGAGCACGGTTTCATTATTATCATCCATAGTGGGAGCATCAAACGCCGTGCATACTACTCCACCAGGGTAATTGTCTGATAGCGGCTTAAGTGTCCAAAAATGCACACCAGGCAACAAATTGATTTTTAATCATATTCACCCTATTTTACCATTCACTGCCCGCCACCACCCACCAGACAGAGCTGCATAATTGCATAGCTACAAGGCATAATATAGTATGCGGAAAAATTCGACCCTGGCTTCACCGTAATAAATTTACGCCCCTGGAACATGACATTATGGAAACAGACGTTCTCTTCACTCTTGGGAAAAGAAACTCAGCCACTTTATTTAATAAAGATGATAAGCCGATAGAGCATATCTTGGCGATTAAGCACGCCTTAATGCCCTATGGTAAAAAATGTTCTTTTCCAGCGGGCAAAAAAATTCGCTTATTTCACAATGGCATTCGGCATTGGTTCTTGCTCCAGTCCGGTGAAATGTCCGCATGCCGCGACAGTGATGGTTTGAAAATAGCCAACTTTAGAGAACCCTCGCTCGCCGGTATCGCGGAAACCTTCTTCCCTAAAGAGTTGATCTTTTTCCTGGCCGAATCACCGGTTGAACTGGTGATGTACCAGGAAAGTGATGTGCTGGAAACGCTGGCACGGGAAAACCTTTGGCAAAACTTAGTGCATATACAAGCCTATGTCATCCAAGTTCTGAGCATCCGCGACAGGTTATTGTCAGGCAACGATGCCTACGAGGTTGTCTGCAATCACTTGCTGATGCTAATGAATGAAAAAGAAGCCTTTCGCTTATCCACTACGGTTCCACGCTATATTCAGCAACGAACGCAGCTCTCGCGCAGTGGCATCATGAAAATATTATCTGACCTGCGCAAGGGAGATTATATTACCGTCGAAAAAGGTATTTTGCTGGCGGTTAACCGGCTGCCAAAGCGTTATTAACTGGCTATCAGAGCCCGTTAATCCTCTTACAGATCCCGTGTATACACTCGCGAAGCCTCACCCCAGGGGTGGTAACCCAACCCATTAAAGGCAAACCCCTGTTTCTCGTAGTAGCCTTCCAGATCGGTACACAAATGCAACTGTGGGAAACCCAGCTGGCGAGCCTCATCCGCTACATGGTTAATCAACAACGTGCCGTAACCGCGGTTACGGTGGGCCTCCTCCACATACAGCGCGCACAGCCATGGATAGAGTTCACCGCGGCTAATGAAATCATTGGTGATTAATCCTGCGCACCCCAGGATCTGACTGTTATCCACCAGCAAATACCACTGCGGCAATGGATTAGCCGCACCGATGCAACGAGTGATGGCATCCTCATACATCATCAGCGTTTCTTCCGAAGCCCATTGTTGTTGGAAATAACCGATCGCTTGCTGTTTAAACTCGGGGGACTGACGCACCGAAATAATCTTCATATCTTTTCCTGAGGTGATTTTTCATTCTTTTTCTGGCGTAAAATTATGCGGTAACCCGTGAAGGTTAGCACGACCTTTATCATGGAAATCAGCAGGGTGGGCAGATAATATGGCGACGCTGCCCCTTAACCGGCAGCGATTTCACCAAAACAGGAGTCATTATGACGCAAAATATTTATGACAATCAGGCCTTCTTCGACGGCTATGCTCAGCTCAGCCGCTCGGTGAACGGGCTGGACGGCGCACCGGAATGGCCGACTATCCGCAGCATACTGCCGGATTTGCACGGCAAGCGCGTAGTCGATCTCGGGTGCGGCTACGGGTGGTTCTGCCGCAGCGCTCGTGAACAAGGTGCCGTAAGCGTACTGGGGTTGGACGTCTCAGAAAAAATGCTCGGTAAAGCGCAGTCGATGACCCAGGATGCCGGCATTGAATACCGCCAGCAGGATCTGGAACAGCTTCAGTTGCCGCAGGCGTCTTTTGATATCGCCTACAGCTCACTGACGCTGCACTACATCGAAGATCTGGCGCGGTTGTTCGCCACGGTTTATCAGGCGCTGGCGGCTGGCGGGCAGTTTATCTTCACCGCTGAGCACCCCATTTATACCGCACCGCAGCATCAGGGATGGTGGGTCGATCAAAACGGGCAGAAGTCGTGGCCGGTTAACGGCTATCAGCAGGAAGGTCAGCGGATTTCAAATTGGTTGGCAGATGGGGTCATCAAGCAGCACCGCACGCTTGGCAGCTACGTAAACTTGCTGATCCGGCAAGGCTTCGTCATTAGCTATCTGAACGAATGGGGCCCTTCGGCTCAACAAATCGCAGAAAACCCAGCGCTGGACGAAGAAAAAGAGCGCCCAATGATATTTATTCTCGCCGCTCATAAACCTGCTTAATGCTTTTTTTCCGCAATAAATCCTGAACACATCCAATATTGGGGAGGCTGCCTCCCCCCAATGGCTTAGGCCGCGGTTGCAGGCATCGGCGCCGCTATCACGTTCTACTCGCCGATCGGCAAATAGCCCTGCCACAGCGGTTGCGCCGCTTTACCCTGCGCATTGGCCTGCAAATGAACATGGTAACCCTGCAGTGACTGCAACAGCAGGCAATCATCCACCTCTGCCAGATCATCCTTATGCTGCTTGAAGCTGCCGGTCAGTAGCGTCTGCTTGGCTTTTTCTTTGGCTTCATCCGCACTGTGCGCGACAAACAGGCCAAACTCGTGCAGCTCAGCCAACTCGTCACTGCGGTAACCGCCCACGTTAACGAAGAACAGCTTCTCCGGCCCGACGAACGGCTCTGCCTTCAGCGCCACGTCATAGCCATCCGCCCATTCAATACGCGAATAGCCATCAACATGCACCTTGTTCTTATCGCCAAACCATTTCTCGCGCAGCAAGGGATAAGCCTGTTCTGGCCGCTCCGCTGCAACGAATTGTACGTCGTGCAATTCGATATTGGCACCCGGTGCGGTGCCGCCCACATAGAACATCAATAATCCCGGCATTAGATTGCTATCCCTCTGTTTTAATAATCGTTATGTAATATATTATATAGCGATTATTATGCAACCAGCGCTGCCACAAAGAGCGAGTTCGCTATTGGGGGAAAAGCTTATCAGCATGGGTTACGCGCAAAGACCGCAGGTTCCGGCCAACGCAGTGGTAGCAACTTTGGCATGTGCTGAGCAGCGGGACGTGGTTACGCCCCGCTAGGTTTCAGGCGCGTATATCCTGATATTCTGGCGTGGTGTCGAATTCGTGTTTGGCGAACGGGCATAACGGAATGATTTTGCGGTTTTCCGCGCGCATTTTGGCAACCACCAGCGCCACCAACTTTTTACCTACCCCCTGGCCTTTTAGCACTTCGTCAACCCAGGTGTGATCAATGATGGTTAATTTGTCGCCGCTGGGCACAAAAGATATCTCGGCAATCATCTTCCCCTGCTGATCGTTTATATAGAAACGCTTTTCATCTTCCAAAAATTTAAGATCCATAGAATTTATTCCTATAAAAAAGTGCGTAACTCTCGGTTGTCGCTACAACAAAGCCAATATTAGTCTACTCTTTAATCAGTAACACAACATAATTGTGACAGTGGCTGAGGAGTTCAAAATGGGTGAAAGCTCAAAAGACGGCGTTATTCTGCTATCCCGAATATTGTTGATGATCCTGTTTATCATATTTGGCTGGATGAAGCTGGTTGGCTTTGGTGCAACCGTCACGGCAATGGAAGGGTATGGTACGCCCATGCCTTATTTAGCGGCGATTATCGCCGTGGTGGTGGAGTTCTTTTTCGGCATTGCGCTTATTCTTGGGTTATTTACCCGCCCTATCGCGGTTATTTTTGCCCTTTACGTACTCGGCACCGCGTTTATCGGCCACCCATTCTGGAAAATGACCGGCATGGAAATGATGGGCAATGAAATAAACTTCTTCAAAAACATCAGCATTATTGGCGGGCTGTTGCTGCTGGCGGTCACCGGCGCCGGACGTTATTCGCTGGATTATAAATTCTTCAATAAATAACCCCCACCAGCCGGTGGCCCCGCTACCGGCTGGCCTTCTGTTGCCCCGTTTATCGACTACGTTTGGCGTGACGTTCGAAGTTATCGGCTTTCGCCTGTGCAGATTTGCGCAACGTCACGTAACAGGCACCTTCACCGCCATCGCGCGGCAACGCCCGACAAAAAGCCTGCACCTGCTCAAACTGGGTCAGCCACTTGGCGACATAGCTGCGGATCACGTTGGCGTGGCTTTCATCATCTCGCCCACGGCCGTGAACGATCAGCAGCGAACGCAGACTTTGCTTTTCCGCCTGCACAATAAAACGGAACAGAGCTTGCCGACAGGCCTCCACCGGCTGTTTCAACAGGTTCAGACTGGCCTGTGGCGGGTAGCGGCCATGGCTCAGCTTGTCGAGCACGCCCTGTTGAATGCCCTCGCCTTTATATTCCAACGGTTGCTCACAGGGGATCAGTTCGAGAAAGCCGGTACTGAGAAAGTTTTCCTGCTGCAGCGCCTGCGCTTCACGGCGCGCGCGCTTATCCATGGTCTCCTGCGGCTTCAAGTACAACGTCTCGGGACCACGGGATAACGGAATGACATCCGCCATCGCCTGTTCAAAAAAATCTTTGTCTTGGTTGCTCATCTCAAAGCCACTCTTGGACACTAAGCCTTTCATGCCGGAATAAGCCTGATTGTAAGACCCACAGCTCCGGTTGCAAGCCGGGAATTTTCCGCAATCGTCGTCAACGGGTGAGGTTCTGTGCAGTTTTCGTTATACTGCAAAACCATTATTGAGTGCCGCAAAGGATCGATCCCATGAAAATGCGCGAGCTGGAAACCCAGTTTCAAAATGCCATGAGTGAGTTGCAGGCCAGCTTCGAAAAGCAGCACCGTGAATGGCAGCACAGCTATCAGGCCCTGCAGCAGTTGCTGGAAGAGGCTAAACAGCGCGAAGTCGCACTGCGTATGCAGAACGAACAGTTGGTACGCAAGCTGAGCACCGCCAGTTCAGTGCCGGAGCAGCACGCATTGGTGAAGCAAATTAAAATGCTGGGCGCCCATCTGGACGCACTGGCCAAAGATGCCGCCAGCTTCAACCACCACCTGCGCAATCAGCAGCGGGCAGCCGACAATTTCAGCGGCGAACAGCGTTGACACCGGGCGCTGTCCTGCAGCGCCTCCTGCCAAATACTGGCGTTCCGAGAGTGTAATAAATCATAAATGACCTGGATCATCATCGCTGCCCTGATCGTTGTATTTATTATTGGTTACCGCATTCTGACTTCCGATACCCGCAAAGCCATTGACTCTCTGGCCCACCTGTTGAAAGTGAAACCTATGCTGATTGAATCGATGATTCAGGAGATGGGGAGCCGCAACAGCCAGACCTTTATCCGCATGCTGAACAACGGTTACACCGAAGAGATGCACCAGGCGGCCTATTTGCTGTTTATCTATCTGACCTTTATCAAACAGGCAGACGACCACCAGATTGCCCTGTGGCGGGAAACCCTGCTGCGTGCCGGTCTGTCGCCAGAGTTACATGCCGAGCACACCGAAGCCGCGCTGTTTTATTTTGCCGATCTGGATATCGATGCTTTCGAGCTGGCACAGTTCCGCCGCGCCTACAACGAGCGTTTTAACCAGGAAGCCATTGCCAATTGGTGAAGATGTCCCCCGCAGGCGGGGGAGGCATTACAGAAACATGCTGTAGATATAGCGCGAAAGCGCGTCACGCGAGCTGAAACCGTGGGGAATGCCATAACGCGCACTCGGGGTATCGCTGCTTAAATCCAGGGGAAACTCAAGGTACTGATCGCTGGTGCGTATCGGCGAGGTCGGCGTGGCGAAATGCACGCTTTTCTCTTTCAGCGCCGGGTGGATCACCAACGCGGTTCTGCCCATCCGCGCTTCACGATTCACATACACGTAGTGCTCACCCTTGCGGTAACCATAGGCTTGATCGGTGACATAATCACGCTCAAACCCCGTATTCTCCAACACTCTAGCCACTTCATCCGGCCGTAAATACATCGATTTCTCCTCTCGTTCTGGACCGCTGAGCGACCTTACCGTAATCATGAGATGAAACAATAAATTTTTCGGTATGGATGTGGGTTTAGGAATATTCCTTAACTAGGTATTTTGCCGTTTTTGCAACAGCAGGCGCAGCGTCAACATCACGCCCGGAAACACCCTCAGTACCGTAAAATTAAGAGATCTACGGCACGCCCGTACGGCTCATCAACAGCATTTAGCATAGCTCCGATCCAAACCCGGCAAGGGATAACAAAGTATTATTTAAAGCCGCTGTTGTTGCCTGCGCCATTCACTTGGGCTCACACCCTGAATGCGCAAGAATTCGCGGTTAAAATTCGATTTGGTAGTGAATCCGGCCTTTTGCATAATATCAGTCACCGGCTCATCACCGGTGAGCAACCACTGCGCCGCCTGACGAATACGCAGTTGATTCACATATTGCGACACATTCATTCCCGTATGCCGATTGATAGCCTGCGAAACCCGTCGCGCCGGCAAGCCCACCTTGCGCGCCAGCCGGGCCAGGTTCAGCTCAGGCTCCAGGTAGAAGTCATCTTGCCGCAGCCGTTGTTGCACCCGCTCAAACCACTCGGCCAGTTGATCCTCATCTTCCCCCCCGCTATCCGCCGTTTCCGATATGACCTCAACCGGGCTTTCCGCAGGTCGGCTGCGCGACAGCACCAAGCATAGGCTCAACGCCACCAACAGATTATCGATCGTTGCCAGCCAACCGGCGTGCCGCCCGTCAAACAGGGAAAAGTCGAGCGCAATCACCCCTTCGGCTACCGCCACCATGATCAGCAAGCCCCCCAAACCGCGCCACAGTCGATAGCTCAGCCAACTTTCCGCCAGCGCCACCTGCGGCAAAGCGTTTTCACCGCGCCGCAACGCATACAGCAATGCGGCTCCATACCCCAGATAACCCCCGACAATCATGGCATCCAGCAAAAAGGGCGCCGTCAGGCTGGCCAACAGCGTCAGGCACAGCGGCATCAGATGCCACAGTTCGCGCCGCCGCAAACGGCCCTGGGTGCTCACCAAAAACGCGACATAAGCCAGTGAAGGGATCGCCATCGCGCCGAACGGTTGCAGCCCATTGAATTGCGTTATGCCGTAGCCATAACGGATACCCACCAGCAGGCTTTGCCACGCGCACAGCAACAACAATAGCTGAAAGACCCAGCGCCGCGCCGTTGGACGACCGAGGCGATACAGCAGCCCCAGGCACAGCAGACCGAACAGAAATGTGAGAGGAATAAGCGGCATCATCAAGGTCTTGTCGTTTGCACACGGAATCAACAGTGTACTGTTAAAACAATCATTTAACGACCCGGATCGCGATCGAGGTCGCCGGATGGCACCGCCAATGCCACCCTCTCAATCTCGATACCTTGAGGAGTGAAAATGAAAAGAACCTTGTTGTTATTGATGCTGTGGTGCGGTACTACGAGCGCGTCCCCCTATCAGGTCGCCACCCACGATGAAACCGTTCAGGCCGGCTCGCGTTCGTTAGTCAGCCGAATTTACTACCCCACCACCGAAACGGCTAAACCGCAGCTCATCGGTGCAAACCGGGTCTTTACCGGCATTGAGAGTCAACCGGACGCGCCGGCAGCAAGTGGGCATTTTCCGCTGATCGTAATCAGCCACGGCAGCGGCGGCAATAACGCCAGCCAGGCCTGGCTGGCGGCAGCGCTGACCCAACAAGGCGCGATCGTGGTGGCGGCCAACCACCCAGGCAGCACTACCGGTAACTCGGTTCCGGCTTTATCTGCCGAGCTGTGGTTACAAACCAGCGATATTTCCGCCTTGATTAGCGCCGTCACCACCGACCCTCGCTGGAAGCCGATGCTCAACCCTCAGGCGATTGGCGTTATCGGCCACTCCAAGGGCGGTTACAGCACCATTGCAGCTATCGGCGGTAAAGTCCGGCTGAGCGATTTCATCGATGGCTGCCGACAAGCACCGCAGTCCCCAAACTGTCAGTTTTATACACAAGCCAACGTCGCACTGACGAAGCTTTCCGCCAGGGCATTTAACGCCGACTACACCGACCCGCGCATTCGCTTTGCGGTGGCTCTAGATCCCGGCATGGTGCCCTACCTGCTGCCGACCAGCCTGCGTCGGCTCAGCGCACCGTTACTGATCGTCGAGCCACAGCACTTTTTGCCCGACGGCCAGGAACCCGGGCTTGGCGGTGCCACGCTGGCGGCGGATCACGGAAAGCAACCTATTCATGCACTGAGGCTATCCAGCGGCAATCATTTCGATTTCCTGCCGGTTTGTCAGCCCAAAGGCCGGCAAATCCTGGCGAGTGAAGAAGATGATGGGGCGGTGCTTTGCGCCTCTTCCAGCGAACAACGCGAAGCCGTACACCGGCAAACGCTGGCCGCCATCATGGCATTTATTCATCCGTGGCTACCCGCGCCCGCAGGAAATCGATAAACGCCCTCACCTTTTCCGGTACGTGGCGGGTGTTGGGGTATAGCGCATAAATACTCTGCGCAGGAAACTGATGGTCCGTGAGTAGCGGACACAGCTTGCCCTCGGCGAGGGCAGGCCGCACCAGCCATTCGGGCAACAGCGCCACCCCGGCACCGTGCAAAGCAAACGCCAACAGCGCCGCGGCACTGTCGCCCATCAACGTGGCGGCATCTTCCACTTTGAACAGCACCGCCTGGCGCTCAGGGGTAATGACCTGCCAACTCAGCGGCGAGCTGAGGCGACTGTGAGCAATCCACTGTGCCTGTGCCAGTTGGGCCAGAGACGCAATGGGATGGCGGGCCAGGTAGGCCGGCGAGGCGACCGGCACAATAGCAAAGCTGTCAAGCAGTGCCGCCCGCAGGCTGGAATCCGCCAGTTGCCCCAGCCGGATGGCCACGTCGAAACGCTCTGAAATCAAATCGGCATGATAGGAAGAGGAAACGTGCTGAATGCGCAGGCGCGGATGCAATTGGGAAAACGCCGCCAACGCCGGTACCACCACCTGAGCGCCATATTCCGGCGTAGTCGTGATGCGCAATACGCCGCTCAGTCCATGGTGATCCCGACGTACGTCATCCAAGAGGTTTTCCGCATCCTGCAACAACCGCAGACAACGTTGATAAAAACGTTCGCCGGCGTCGGTCAGTGCCAGCCGTCGGGTGCTGCGCACCAGCAGCGACACCCCCAGTTCGCTCTCCAGCTGTTTGACATTGAAGCTGACCACCGCCTTGGTTTGTCCCAACGCCACCGCAGCTGCGGTGAAACTGCCGGCGTCCACCACGGCCACGAATATAGCCAAACGCTGCAGGTTAAGCATGTTGTCGCCCCTTATTGTCAAAATAATTTTGACAGTGTAATCGCTCGTAGCCGATTTATCCGCACTTTCCCGCCCGTTACACTGCTGGCCTTCAACCGGAGGCACCATGCCCTATCGCATCAAAGTCGCAATCGTCTACCTGCTCGGATTTTTTGTCGATCTGATCAACATGTTTATCGCCAACGTCGCTTACCCCTCAATCGGCCATGCGCTGCAGGCTTCGGTCGGTGAATTGGCCTGGGTCAGTAACGGCTACATTCTCGGCCTGACGCTGGTGATCCCGCTCAGCGCCTGGTTAGCGCAGCGCATTGGCGGACGGCGGGTGTTTTTGCTGTCGTTAACCTTGTTTATGCTGGCAACGGCGGCGGCGGGCTATGCCGATTCCATCGGCGAACTGGTTGGCTGGAGAGTGCTGCAGGGCATGGGCGGCGGGTTGCTGATCCCGATCGGCCAAACGCTGACCTACCAACTGTACCGTAGCCATGAGCGCGCGGGGCTTTCCGCCGCCATTATGCTGGTAGGCCTGCTGGCCCCGGCACTGTCACCGGCATTGGGGGGGCTTATTGTCGACCGGCTCGACTGGCGCTGGGTGTTCTTTGCCAACCTGCCGCTCGCCGCGCTGGCGCTGCTGTTGGCCGCACTCTGGCTACGCCCTCAGGCACCCAATCCGCAACGGCGACCGCTCGAGATCAAGGGGTTGCTTAGCGCCTGTACGGCCCTGACGCTGATCTTACTGGGCCTCACCCGACTGGGGGAAAGCGGGGGCCTTGCGCAAGGCGCGTTACTGCTGGCCGCAGGAGCGATCGCCTTGACCTATTTCCTGCGCCGTAGCCTGCGCATTACCCACCCTTTGCTGAATCTGCGCCTGGTTCAGGATCCGCTGTTGCGCACGTCGATGATGATTTATCAGTGCATCCCCGGCCTGTTTATCGGCGTCAGCCTGATCGCCATGCTGTATTTGCAAAATCAGTTGGGCATGCGTGCCGCGCAGGTCGGTAGCCTGATGCTGCCCTGGTCGCTGGCCTCGTTCCTGGCCATCACGTTGACCGGCAGAAAATTTAACCATTTTGGCCCGAAACCGCTGTTTATCTTCGGCTGTCTGCTGCAAGGGTTGGGCATTTTGGCGCTGTCGCAGATTGCGCACGCAGGGAATTACGGATTGCAGGTTGCGGCCTTCGCCCTGATGGGCTTTGGCGGCAGCCTGTGCAGCAGCACCGCGCAGAGCAGCGCATTTTTGCATATTGCCGATGAGCAATTGGCCGACGCCAGTGCGCTGTGGAATATCAACCGACAGCTCAGCTTCTGCCTGGGTGTCGCCCTGCTCAGCTTGTTACTCAACCTGCTGCTGGAACATTTTACCCCCACCGTCGCCTACAAAAGTTGTTTTTACCTGGCCGCCGCCAGCACGCTGATCCCCATGCTGCTGTGCCTGCGCATCGCAAACCGCGCCATAGTGCGCCGTCTCAATACTCAACAGGAACACCAATGAACCAATATTTTACCGAAGTGATCGACGCACACGTCGCCATTGAAAACTGGCTGGAAAAAGGGGCCGGAGATGAACAGGGGCTGTTGGCACGTTTTGATCCCGCCTTCAGCATGATCGCGCTGAACGGCAGCCGACTGGATTTTGCCGCACTGAGCGCTTTTTTCCGTGCGCATCGGGCCGCCAAACCGGGGTTGGCAATCAGCATAGAAGAGATGACGTTGGTGGCCGAATGGCCGACGGGGGCTGTGGTCAGCTATCGCGAGAAACAGAGGCTGCCTGGACAGGCGGCGACGCTGCGCAACTCCACCGTGGTGTTTGAACAAACCGAAACCGGGCTGGGCTGGCGACACCTGCATGAAACGCCCATCGCGCAGTAATCAGAGAAAACCGTCGGCCAGAAACAGTTCCCAGGCCACGATCAGCCCACACAGGGTGACGGCGCTGAAAATCACTTCGAACAGATAGCGATTGATCATCATGAGCTAGCCCTCAAAAGAAGACACCCGGCCAAGCCGGGTGTCTCAATAACGTCGGGATGATGCGGCCCCCTCAGGCACCGCATTCCTCACTCAATTAAGCGGCTGGAGTTGCTGCTTTTTTGGTGGCTTTGTGGTGTTTTTTAGCGGCCTGAGCTTTCTGCACTGGCGCTTTTTTGTGGTGTTTTTTAGCAGCCTGGGCTTTTTGAGCTGGCGCTTTTTTGCTTACTTTGTGGTGAGTTTTAGCAGCCTGAGCTTTCTGTGCTGGGGCTTTTTTGCTTACTTTTTGGTGCTTTTTAGCGGCCTGAGCTTTTTGAGCTGGGGCTTTCTTGGTGGCTTTGTGGTGCTTTTTAGCCGCCTGGGCTTTCTGAGCTGGGGCTTTCTTGGCCGCTTTGTGGTGCGCTTTCTTATGATGAGTGGCTTTAGCAGGAACCTTCTCAGCAGCAGCTGGCGCAGCGGTAGGGGTGGTTGCAGCCGGAGCAGCCGTTGCCGGAGCTGCAGCAGTATCAGCAGCGAAAGCAACAGAAGACAGACCCATGGTGGCAGCAACGATCAGGGCTAATACTTTTTTCATCTTTAATTCCTCAGAGTGTTTTTTCAGTAAGCCCCGTTGGGCCGTTGAAGCAGATACTAGAGGAATCGATGAGCCGCTTCCGTGAGTGATTGGTTTCGCCGAGTAACCAAATGTACAACACAGACAGGCATCGCCGGTGACGTTATCCCACCAGGTATTTTACCGTGATCGCCGGCACATTTTGAGAAATGGTCTACACTTAAGAGACATGTGTCAAAAACGGAGAGTCGAATGTTTAAGAAATCAGAAAAAGTAGAACGCGACATTGATCAGGACGTCACTCTTTTGGCTGATACATTGGATGAGGTGCTACGTGCATCCGGTGACAAAACCAAAGAGGAACTGAAAGAGCTGCACAGCAAAGCCAAAGGCGTGTTACGCGACGCCCGTGCTCGCTTCAATGGTTCCAGCAATCTGACACAGCACGCCCGCGATGCCGTCGAACAAGCCGACAGCTACGTGCGCGACAAACCTTGGCAGGGCGTAGGGATCGGGGCCGCGGTTGGCATCGTCCTCGGCGTTCTGCTGGCCCGGCGTTAACACCCCTTGCAGTCATAAAGATAAAACAACAGATGTGCGTCTGGCCCGTGGGAAACCGCGGGCCGTTTAATTTGTGGCGTCAAACAACTCGGCTAGCCTGGCCACTGCCCGCTCAGCCTCGCTCTGCTGGGTAAAGTTGGCAAACCCCATCAGCAGGCCATCTCCCGCCGCACTGGCTATGTGCCAATCCGAAAGTGCCTGTATCGACAACCCGCGTTGCCAGGCCTCTTGCGCGATCCTCCGATCCAAGCCTTTTGCCGTCAATCGTGCCAGTAATTGAATGCCCCCGGCCTGCGACGATACCGTCAAATACTCCCCCAGCTGTCGTGCAAGCGCCTGCGCCAGCCATTCACGGCGCTGGCGATAGAGAGGCCGCATACGTTTCAGATGGCGATAGAAATGCCCCTGATGGATAAAATCAGCCACGCTAGCCTGCATCAGTGGCGGGCAGCCGCAACCGCGTAACCGGCTGCTGCGTCCAAAAGCGTCCACCTGTTCAAGCGGCACGACCAAATAAGCCATACGCAGTGCCGGAAACAAGGTTTTACTGAAAGTCCCGGCGTACAGCACCCTGCCCTGACGATCGAGACTTTTCAACGGCGGCAGCGGCCGACCATGATAACGAACCTCGCTGTCGTAATCGTCTTCAAGGATCCATGCCCCCTGCTGCTGTGCCCACTCCAGTAAGGCCATGCGCCGCGCCAGGCTAAGCGAGACGCCCAGGGGACTCTGGTGGGTCGGCGTCAGCACCGCCATGCGTGCTCGGGGTGCAGCGGCAACACCGACGGCGATATTCATCCCCTGCTCATCAACCGGCACGGCCACCGGCTGCATGCCGGCGGCGCGAAATAGCGGTAGGGTCACCGGGTAGCCAGGGTCTTCCAGCCACACCTCGTCACCGGTCTTGAGTAAAGTGCCGATCACCAAATCCAGCAATGCCTGATAGCCGGCACAAATAAAAACCTGTTCCGGTCGACAATTGATACCACGCGAAAGCTGCAAATAATTCACGATCGCCGCGCGCAACTCTGGCAACCCTTGAGTTGACGGATGAGCCATGGCCGCCAAAGGAGCAGTACGCAATTGGCGACCGACAATCCGCTGCCATAGTGCGCGCGGGAAAGCATCCAGCGCCGGCAGCCCCAATTGAAAAGGCTGCGTTGCCCCACTCGGATGCAATGGATTCGCCGCCACCGCCGGCAACACTTCCGTCGTCAATGCTGCGCGTACCGGCAGATTCTGCAGCTGCGGCGAAACATAAGTGCCAGCCTGTCCCCGGCTTTGCAGAAAACCTTCGGCGATAAGTTGGCCGTAAGCGCTTTCCACCGTGGCCCGCGCCACTCCCAGATCGCTCGCCAGCCCACGCACCGAAGGCAGCCGACTGCCCGCCTGCAGACTTCCTTGCGCAATGGCGTCTTTAATCCGCAGATAAATCTGCCGGTACAAAGGATCTGCGAGCTGAGCATCCAGCCGTAAAGAGGAGAGAAACGGACGCATCATGGCCTGGTTAAATAATCATTTTATGGCTCTATAGCATAGTCCATATCGCCTTTAAAGTAGCCTCATTATTCTGCTGTTCGCTAACTGAGGTTGACCATGATTAAGCAACGTTTGAAATATTCCGAACTCTCTCCTGCCCCTTACAAAGGCATGGTGACCGCCCTGATGGCACTGGAGAAAGGCGCGCTGGACAAGGCGACAATTGAGCTGATGTTTATGCGCGTATCGCAGATTAACGGCTGTGCCTACTGCCTGGATATGCATGGTAAAGCACTGAGAGAAAGTGGCGTTGACAACGCCAAGCTGGACCAACTGGCGGGCTGGCGCGTGAGTCATGCGTTCAGCGACCGCGAGCGCGCGGCGCTTGAGTGGGCAGACTCCGTGACCCTGATCGCCGCAACTGGCGCACCGGACAGCGCGTTTGAAGCGCTGCAGACGCACTTTAGCGAGGCGGAGATTGCCGATTTAACCTTCGCCATCAGCATCATGAACGCCTTTAACCGCCTGGCCATCAGCATGCGTCAATGACGAAACCGCACTTATCCCCCTCTCGCCCGAGAGGGGTTTCCCGCCAACAACCGCCAAAAAAAATTTTTCCCTCTGCTTTTCCAGCCCTGATGCGGCCTCAACGTGAATCCTGCCAAAACACCATATATAGCGTGGTTGATAAATTAAATATCCACATATAGTATTTAACCCATCAACCGCAGGGAACATGTAGCGGTTGGTAACGCCGTCAGAAACGCCGTTCAATGCTCCGTTATCTGACCTGTCCGCCTTTCCTTCAGCCTAAAAGGTAAATGCGAATCATGAGCATTATTATTTACAGTAAACCGGACTGTGTCCAGTGCAACGCCACCTATCGCGCATTCGATAAACAAGGGATTGGTTATCAGGTGATCGACCTCACCCAGGATCAGCAGGCGCTGAACCATGTTAAATCCCTTGGCTATCAGCAAGTTCCGGTGATTATCGCCGGTGAAGATCACTGGTCTGGCTTCCGGCCGGACAAAATCGGCGCGCTGGCCCACGCCCTGGCGTCCTGAGGTTGCCCATGAACCCGCTGGTCTATTTCTCCAGCAGTTCGGAGAACACCCACAGGTTCGTTGAAAAACTGGGATTGCCGGCGATACGTATCCCTATCGCCGGCGCCCGCAGCAAACTGCTGATGGATAAACCCTATATTTTGATCGTGCCCAGCTATGGCGGCGGCAGCGCCGTAGGAGCCGTGCCGATCCAGGTGATCCGCTTTCTCAACGATCCACAAAATCGCGCTTTCCTGCGCGGCGTTATCGCCGCCGGGAATACCAATTTCGGCGCAGCGTACGGCATTGCCGGCGACATCATCGCCAAAAAATGTCAGGTGCCTTTTCTTTACCGCTTTGAGCTGCTCGGCACCACACAAGACGTTGCAAACGTTCGACAGGGAGTAACCGCATTTTGGCAACGACAGAACTGACCCGGCCCGCCGCAAGCGCGCTGGATTACCATTCGCTCAACGCGATGCTCAATCTTTATGATGCCGAAGGCCGTATCCAGTTTGACAAGGATCGGTTAGCAGCGCGGCACTACTTCCTGCAGCACGTGAATCAAAACACCGTGTTCTTCCATAACCTGGAGGAGAAGCTGCGCTATCTGGTGGAGGAAGGTTATTATGAACAGAGCGTGTTGGCGCAGTACGAGTTCGCCTTTATCAAACAGCTTTTCCAACAGGCCTATGCGAAAAAATTCCGCTTTGAGACCTTCCTCGGCGCCTTTAAGTATTACACCAGCTACACGCTGAAAACCTTCGACGGTAAGCGCTACCTGGAACGCTACGAAGACCGGGTGTGCATGGTCGCCTTAACGCTGGCGGCAGGTGATACCGCGTTGGCACAAGATTTGGTGGAGGAGATGATCTCGGGCCGCTTCCAGCCGGCGACGCCCACTTTCCTCAACTGCGGTAAGCAGCAGCGCGGCGAACTGGTGTCCTGTTTTCTGTTACGTATCGAAGACAATATGGAGTCCATCGGTCGGGCGGTGAACTCTGCGCTGCAACTGTCAAAACGCGGCGGCGGCGTGGCGTTCTTACTGACCAATATTCGCGAGGTCGGTGCCCCGATCAAACGCATAGAGAACCAGTCTTCAGGGGTGATCCCTATCATGAAGATGCTTGAAGATGCCTTCTCTTACGCCAACCAACTGGGCGCGCGTCAGGGTGCCGGTGCGGTCTATCTCAACGCTCATCATCCGGATATTCTGCGTTTCCTCGACACCAAGCGTGAAAATGCCGACGAGAAAATCCGCATCAAGACGCTGTCGCTGGGGGTGGTGATCCCGGATATCACTTTCGAACTGGCGAAGAATAACGAAGAGATGTACCTGTTCTCGCCCTATGACGTCGAGCAAGTGTATGGCGTGCCGTTCTCGGAAATCAGCGTCAGCGAGAAGTACCGCGAAATGGTGGATGACAAGCGCATCCGCAAATCACGCATCAATGCGCGTGAATTCTTCCAGGTACTGGCGGAGATCCAGTTTGAATCCGGTTATCCGTACATGATGTTTGAAGATACGGTCAATCGTGAAAACCCGATCGCCGGGCGCATCAACATGAGCAACCTGTGCTCCGAGATTTTGCAGGTTAACCGCGCCAGCACCTATCACGATGACTTGAGCTACGACCAGGTAGGCAAGGATATTTCCTGCAACCTCGGTTCGCTCAACATCGCCAAAACCATGGATGCCCCCGACTTTGGCAAAGCGGTCGACACCGCGATCCGTGCGCTGACGGCGGTGGCGGACATGAGCGACATTCGCTCGGTGCCGTCGATTGCCGAAGGCAACCGCAGTTCGCATGCCATTGGCCTCGGCCAGATGAACCTGCACGGCTACCTGGCTCGCGAACGCATCTTCTACGGCTCAGAAGAAGGGATTGATTTCACCAACATCTATTTCTATACCGTCGCTTACCACGCCATTCGCGCCTCTAACCGGTTGGCCATCGAGCGCGGTAGCGCATTCGGCGGCTTCGAAGAGTCGACCTATGCTTCAGGTGAATACTTCAGCAAATACACCGAACGGGAATGGCAGCCGCAAACCGAACGGGTTCGCGCGCTGTTCGCCGACGCCAATATCGCCATCCCTGGCCGCGAAGAGTGGCTGGCGCTGCGCCAGTCGGTGATGATGCACGGCTTGTACAACCAGAACCTGCAGGCGGTACCGCCCACCGGTTCCATCTCCTACATCAATAACTCGACCTCCAGCATCCATCCGATCGTGTCACGCATCGAGATCCGCAAAGAGGGAAAAATTGGTCGCGTCTATTACCCGACGCCCTATATGACCAACGACAACCTGGAGTACTACCAGGATGCCTACGACATAGGGCCGGAAAAAATTATCGATACCTATGCCGCCGCCACTCAGCACGTCGATCAGGGGCTGTCGCTGACGCTGTTTTTCCGCGATACCGCCAGCACCCGCGACATCAACCGCGCGCAAATTTATGCCTGGCGTAAAGGCATCAAAACCATCTATTACATCCGCCTGCGCCAGATGGCGTTGGAAGGCACCGAGGTGCAGGGCTGCGTGTCCTGCGCACTGTGAGGCAATCTATGAATACCCCTAAACCGGCGCAGTTGGTGCGCGCGATCAACTGGAACATCATCGAAGACGACAAGGATCTGGAGGTGTGGAACCGCCTGACCTCCAACTTCTGGCTACCGGAGAAGGTGCCGCTGTCGAACGACATTCCGTCGTGGGCAACGTTGACGCCAAAAGAACAGCAGTTGACCATTCGGGTATTCACCGGCCTGACGCTGCTGGACACCATTCAAAATACCGTGGGCGCGCCGGCGCTGATCGAAGATGCGATTACGCCGCATGAGGAGGCGGTGTACTCCAACATCAGCTTTATGGAGGCGGTGCATGCTCGTTCGTACAGCTCAATTTTCTCTACGCTGTGCCAGACACCGGACGTCGACGATGCCTACCGCTGGAGCGAAGAAAACCGCGCGCTGCAGAAAAAAGCCAGCATCATTCTGGCCCACTACCGCAGCGACGATCCGCTGATGAAGAAGGTCGCCAGCGTATTCCTGGAGTCGTTCCTGTTCTATTCGGGCTTTTATCTGCCAATGTACTGGTCGAGCCGCGCCAAGTTGACCAACACCGCCGATTTGATCCGTCTGATCATCCGCGATGAGGCGGTGCACGGTTATTACATCGGTTATAAATTCCAAAAAGGATTGGAGAAGGTCGACGCGGCGCGGCGCCAACAGGTGAAAAATTTCGCCTTCGATCTGATGCAGGATTTGTACGATAACGAGGTGCGTTACACCGAAGAGCTGTACGACGGTGTAGGCTGGACTGAGGACGTGAAAACCTTCCTGCACTATAACGCCAACAAGGCGTTGATGAATCTGGGATACGAAGCGCTGTTCCCGCCGTCGATGGCGCAGGTCAATCCGGCCATTCTGTCGGCGCTGTCGCCAAACGCCGACGAGAACCACGACTTCTTCTCCGGCTCAGGCTCGTCTTACGTGATTGGTAAAGCGGTCAACACTGAAGATGACGACTGGGATTTCTGAGTGAAATCGCGGGGGCGAATCACTTCGCTCTAAACCATAACCGCTGAACGGGCGCAGGCTACCGCGCCCCTACAGTTTAGATATTTCCGGTACGCTGTCGGATGCGCTGCCAAATGGCCCGCTTTTCCTCGTCATCGGCACTCGACCAGGCGGCGATTTCCTCCAACGTGCGCCAACAGCCCCGGCACCACGCGTTTTCGGTGTCGATCTGGCAAACATTATTGCAGGGTGAACGCACGCCATCGTCAATCTGACTGCCGGTTTTTCTTCTTCTGCTGCGGCCTACCATAAGGCGCTTCCTCCGGTGGATTTCTCGCGACAGGATACCCGATCCTGCCGCGAGAGAAACCGCCCCGGTAAAATCAGATAATGCCGCCGTTGGCCCGCAGGGTTTGGCCGTTGATCCAGGCACCGTCTGCACCGGCCAGGAATGACACCGCCGCGGCGATATCCTGCGGCTGACCCAGACGCTCCAATGGAGCCATTTTCGCCAGCCGGTCGATCAGCTCCGGCGTTTTACCGTCCAGGAACAGCCCGGTGGCGGTCGGGCCCGGCGCGATAGCGTTGACGGTAATATTGCGCCCCCGCAGCTCTTTCGCCAGCACGCTGGTCAGCGCTTCGACGGCAGCCTTGCTGGCGGCATACATGCCGTAGCTCGGCTGCAGCAGCCCGACCACGCTGGATGAAAAGTTGATGATGCGCCCGTTGTCGCGCAGGCGTTTCGCCGCCTCTCGCAGTGTGTTGAAGGTCCCCTTCAGGTTAATGTCGATCAGCCGATCGACATCGGCATCGCTCATTTCTGCGACCGGAGCCAGCGCAATCACCCCGGCGTTATTCACCAGGATATCCACGCCGCCGAAAGCCTGCTCGGCACGGTCAAACAGCTGGGCAACGGCGGCGGCGTCGCTGACGTCCGCCCTGGCGCTCAGCGCCCGCCCCCCGCTTTGTTCAATTTTGCGCACCAGCTCATCGGCCAATGCCTGATTGCCTGAATAGTTGACGATCACGGTAAAACCGTCGGCAGCCAGGCGTTCGGCAATGGCCGCGCCTATACCGCGCGATGCGCCGGTGACAATGGCAACTTGCTGAGTCTTGGTGTTCATGCTCTCTATCCTCGTCGGCTATGCGCCGGCGACTTACCGGCGTGACAACATCATGCACCTTTCGCCTTGGCGAATAATCCCCTACTCTTCGTTATCACTATCCGAATTTAGCGAACAATAACCATGGACAGAATCGATGCCATGCGCTTGTTTACCCGCGTGGTGGAACAACGCAGCTTTACCCAGGCCGCACAGGATCTGAACCTGCCGCGATCGACGGTGACCGATGCCATCAAGCAACTGGAAGCTCGGCTGCAGGTGCGGTTGTTGCAACGCACCACCCGTCACGTCAGTCCAACCCTGGATGGCGAAGCTTACTATCAACGCTGCCTGACCATTCTGGCGGATATCGAAGATGCCGAGATGGCGTTTGCCGGTGCCAAACCGCGTGGGCTGCTGCGCATCGACGTGCACGGCACGTTGGCACGGCACTTTTTGCTGCCGGAACTTCCCGACTTTTTGACGCAATATCCGGATATCGAACTTTTTATGAGCGAGGGCGATCGGCTGGTAGATCCGGTGCGGGAAGGTATCGACTGCGTGGTGCGGGTCGGCAAACTGAAAGACAGCGATATGGTGGCGCGTCGGTTAGGCGAGCTTGAAGAGGTTACCTGCGCCGCCCCGGACTACCTGCAACGTTTTGGCACGCCGCATTCCATCAGCGAACTTGAAGGCCACCGCATGGTGGGCTTCCGTTCCTCGGCCAGCGGCACCCTGATGCCGCTGGAATTTAAGGTGGCCGGCCAGGCGCGGCAGGTGACATTGCCTTGCACGGTGTCGGTCAGCGCGGCGGAAAGCCTGGTTGCTGCGGCGCGCATGGGGCTGGGGATCATTCAGGTGCCGCGTTATCACCTGCGCGACAGCCTGGACAACGGCAGCTTGCTGCCCCTGCTGCCGCAATTCCCCTCCACTCCGATGCCGGTCTCCTTGCTCTACCTGCGCAACCGCCAACTTTCACCGCGGGTTCGGGTTTTCATCGACTGGTTCAGCAAAGTGTTCGCCACCCGTAACCGATAAATGCCTTACATGGCGCCATATTCCAGTGGCACCCAGTCGTAACCTTCCCCCTGTTTATTCAGGTAACCCAGCCCGGGGAATGACAGATGCGGTCCGCCCACCAGCACACTGCGTTGAGCGCTATCACCAAACACCCGCAGCCGCTGGGCTACTGCCGCTTTGGCATCTTTATCAAAACTTATCGCGACACGTGGATGGGTGAACTGCACCGCCGCCACGTGGATCAAATCCCCCAGCAGCAGCAATTTTTTACCCTGGCTTTCCACCAGATAGATGCTGTGGCCTGGCGTATGCCCATGGGCGGCAAACGCACTGATCCCCGGCGACAGCTCACCATCATTACTGAACGTTTTAAAATGTCCGGCGGCCTGATAAGGCTTGAGCGCGGCGATAACATTCTCGAACGAGGCTTTCTCCTTCGGCGGCGCCTGTTTCAACCGACTCTCGCTAAGCCAAAAATCCGCATCCTGCTGCCCGGCACGCACCACTGCATTTGGAAAAGCAGCTTTACCGTTTTGCGTCAAACCGCCGAGATGATCCGGGTGCATATGCGTCAGGTAAATTTCATCCACCTGCTGTGGCTGATAGCCGGCAGCCTTGAGGTTTACGACCAGTTTGCCCAACCCGTCCCCCAGCAGCGAACCCGCACCGGTATCAACCAGGATCAGCTTGCTGCCGGTATTGATCAGGTAAGCATTAACAGAGGTGACGACCGGCAGGCCCTGATGGTGCTCGGCCAGAGCGGTCTCTATCAGCTTTGGCGAACTGTTCAGCAGCAGTCTGTCAACCGGCAAGCGGAGTACGCCATCAGACAAGGCTGTGACTTCATAGCTGCCCAGCATGATGCGATAAAAACCCGGCGCGGGGGTTTTCACCTGCGGCGCGGCGGCCAGGGTTTGCAGCGACATAACGGCCAGCGCCGCCCCCAGCAGGTAACGTTTCCAGAACATGGTGACTCCTTGTTGTCGTTTGAGCGCTAAGTATTAACCCAAAGCGGAAATGACGCCTGCCGGAGGCAAAAAATGAATAAAAAAATCCCCGCGGGGGCGGGGAAAGGCAAAGAAACACTAAGGATTTTTTTGAGTTATACGAAGAATTTGGCCAGTACCAGCAAAGAGAGCGAGACATTGATCGCGCCGCCGATACGGGTAGCTATCTGCGCAAAAGGCATCAGCGACATACGGTTGCCGGCGGTGAGGATGGCAACATCGCCAGTGCCCCCCTGCCCACTCTGGCAGCAGGAGACAATCGCCACATCGATCGGATGCATGCCAATTTTCTTGCCGACGAAGAAGCCGGTCGCCACCAGTGCAGACACGGTGCTGACGATCACCACCAGATTTTGGAAGGTGAAGGCGTTAACCAGTTCCTGCCACGGAGTGATCGCTACGCCGACGGCGAACAGAATCGGGTAGGTGACCGCAGTACGGAAGAATTTATAGACCACCTGCGAACCTTCCTGAATGCGTGGGGACACGCCATGTGCCAGCTTCACCGCCACCGCGGCGAACAGCATGCCAACCGGTGCCGGCAGGCCAATCATGCGGTGCAGCAACATCCCTACCATGTACAGCAGGATAGCCAGCAGCGCACCGCAGGCAATGGTGCTGACATCCACCTTACCGCTGATTTTTTCCACCGCGCTCATCTCGCTTTCGCCCTGCTTGCTCGGCATCAGGCTGCCTTCGCCGGTCAGGTGCGGGTAACGTTTACCCAGTTGGTTAAGCAAGCCGGCCAGAACAATGGCGGTCAGGCTGCCAAGCATGACGATAGGCAGAATGCGCCCCAAGGCTACCCCCTGCTCCATATGCAGAATCGCCGCATACCCCATCGACAGCGGGATCGCGCCTTCACCGACGCCACCGGCCATGATCGGCAAAATCAGGAAGAAGAAGATTTGGAACGGCTCCAGCCCCAACGCCATGCCCACCGCCATTCCTACCAGCATGCCGACAATCTCACCGCACAGCATCGGCGCGAAAATGCGCAGAAAGCCCTGGATCAGCACCTGACGGTTCATGCTCATAATGCTGCCAACGATAATGCAGCAGATGTAGAGATACAGAATATTGGTCGATTTATAGAATTTGGTGGTCGATTCCACCACCACGTCCGGCAGCAAGCCGTAATGCACCAACGCAGAAGGAATAAAGGTGGCGCAGATCGCCGCGGCCCCCATTTTGCCGATCAGCGGCAGGCGTTTGCCAAACTCGCCGCAGGCAAAACCAAAGAACGCCAATGTGGCAACCATGACCACGATATCGCTTGGTAATTTCCCTTCCAGGCAATCCAATAAAATAAGTACGCCGGCCAGAACAAAGAACGGCAACGGAATAATTCCTACTTTGTAATTGTCCAGTATATGCCACCATTTTTCCCGCAGCGGTATTTCAGCGGTTTTGTCTTTGGCGGCGAGGAAAGAATCATCTGTTGTGCTCATAATCTGGCCTCTTATTAGTTTGTTCAGCCATCATAGAGAAACGCACGGATTATCTGCTGTGATTTTGTTCAAAGTTAAAAAGGGTTTTTAATGGTGGTTATGGTTTCTATGGTGTTAATTAGGATTATGTAAAATTTGCCGTGGTTTTAATGGTGTTAACGTTATTTTTACTTTAAGAATTATCAGTTTTATTGCAGCTGCTGCATTAACCACCCAGACAAGAATAATCCCGTGGCTGCGATCACAAGTTGATCCGGCGCAATATTACATTAACGGCCACTCATGATAGGGTAAGCCTTCAGGATTTATCAGGGCGAACCCCGGTCATGCGTATAAAACTCTCATTTCAAATCAAGCTATTCCTGTGCCTGGTTGCCTTCTCCTGCCTGCTGTTGACGTTTATTGGTGCTTACACCTACTACCAGCTCGATGCGCAACTGCACCGCGACCTCGGTGCACGAGCGCAGGTGCAGGCCCGAGAGATTGCCCTGATCCCTTCCCTGATCACCGCAGTGGAAAAAAAAGACCCGGTTAAAATTGCAGCGCTAATGAAGAAAATTCGCGCCAGCAGCGATGCCAGCTATATCGTTATCGGCGATAAGCAAACCCGGCATCTTTATCACTCTGAATATGCCAACCGTATCGGCACGCCGATGGTCGGCGGCGATAATAAAGAGGTTCTCGAAGGCAAAAGCATTATTTCCATTCGCAAAGGCGGCATCGGCATTTCATTGCGCAGTAAAGCGCCCATTTTGGACGAAAATAATAACGTCATCGGCATTGTTTCGGTGGGTTATCTCAAATCACATATCGACAATTTAAATTCCAGAACTCTGACGCAAATTCTTGGGTCGATAGTGCTTTTATTAATCGCGCTGTTCGTATTTTCGTGGCTGTTATCGAAGAATTTAAAACGCCAAATGTTCTGGCTGGAACCGAAAGAAATTGCCCTGTTGGTACGCCAACAGAAAGCGTTGCTGGAAGCAATCTATGAAGGGGTGATTGCCGTCGATCCTCAGTTGCGGATCATCACCATTAACCACGCGGCCCGCGAACTGCTGGATCTGCGTCAGCCCGCCGCCGCCCTGATGGGCAGAGAAATCGGTGAGGTGATCCAATCCCAGCCGGATTTCTTCGGCGCCTCACAGTTAGGGCATGATACCCATGACGAGGTCTGTCGCTTCAACCATGTCCGGGTTATCGCCAGCCGGGTACGCATCATGCAGGAAGAAGAGCTGCAGGGCTGGGTGATCAGCTTCCGCGACAAAAACGACATCAACACCCTGAGCAGCCAGCTTAGCCAGGTGAAGCGCTATGCTGACAACCTGCGCATCATGCGCCACGAACAGCTGAACTGGACCGCCACCCTCGCCGGCCTGCTGCATATGCAACGCTACGACGAGGCCATCCGTTATGTGGAGGCGCAATCTGAAGGTGCGCAGGAGATCCTCGACTTTATCTCACAGCGTTTCAGTTCGGCGGCATTATGCGGCCTGCTGCTGGGCAAATACTCCAGCGCGAAGGAAAAAGGCGTGGAGCTTCGCTTCGACCCGGCCTGCCAGCTGCGGCAGATCCCGGCGGCATTGAATGAAACCGAATTGATGTCGATCATCGGCAATTTGCTGGATAATGCGGTAGACGCTACGCTGCATTACGGCGCGCCCTATGAGGCGGTAGAACTTTATATCAGCGACAGCAGCAATGAACTGGTGATTGAAGTGGCCGATCGCGGCACCGGTATTGCCCCTGAGGTGCGCGATACGCTGTTCGAACAGGGCGTCACCACCAAAGATGACAAGGGTGACCACGGCATCGGCCTGCACCTGGTTGCCAGCCACGTGGCGCAGGCGCACGGCAGCATAGAAGTGTCGGACAACGATCCGCACGGCGCTATTTTTTCTTTGTTTATCCCTAAACAATCTTGAGCACCCGAATGATGCAACCAGAAGCACTGGACGTTTTGATCGTGGAAGATGAGCCACAGCTGGCGACGCTGCACGCGGAATTTATTGAGCAGAACTTTGCTCTGCGGGTGGTGGCTTATGCCGCCACGCTGGCCGAGGCCAGAGTCAAAGTCAATGCCCACCAGCCACGGCTGATCCTGCTGGACAATTTTTTGCCTGACGGCCAGGGCATTGAACTGATGGAAGAAGCGGCGGTGAAAAACCCCGGCTGTTCAGTGATTTTTATTACCGCCGCCAGCGACATGAATACCTGCAGCCAGGCGATCCGCAATGGCGCCTTCGATTACATCATTAAACCGGTCTCCTACAAGCGGCTGCGCAACTCACTGGAGCGCTTTATGCAGTTTGTGCAAACCCAGCGCACCTTCAAGGTAATCGACCAAAGCAACGTCGACGCGCTGTATAACCTGCAATCCAAGCAGTTCTCCAGCGAACCCACCGCCAAAGGCATAGAAACCAACACGCTGGAGCTGGTGCAGGCGCTGTTTATCAAGCAACCGGAAGCTGCGCATGCGGTAGAAGACGTGGTCGAACAGGTCGGGATCAGCAAAACCACGGCCCGACGTTATCTGGAATACTGCGTCGCCACCCAGTTTGTGCGCGTTGAAATGATGTACGGCAATATTGGTCATCCGCGGCGTCTGTATCGCAAGGCATAAGCTGCCATCTGGCTGTCATATTTAAGGGGTAATATAACTTCGGCGATATCCCCTCGATATCGGCACCTGTCGTTGAAAATTGATGAAATACTGATGACTTTTACCCGGCCTCTGGTCGGGTTTTTTATTGTCCGAAAACAGGCTTTGGCAGGCAAATAACAGCAATAATCCGAGCGGATTATTCTTACTTAAAACCAACCGTTTATCGGAAATATCAGCCACTGATAATTGAGCACTCACCTCATTACCATAACTAATCGAAAACTTGATGTAAATCGTCAATATCCCATTCATCGGACATTGAGGGTTGTCTCAGATATTCACTGTGTTAGGGTATAGGGGACTATTATTTTCTATTGGGAAATTTTTATCGTTTGATAATTCATCAGAGGAAACAGCAAATTGCATGGCAATTAAACTCGAAGTAAAGAACCTGTATAAGATATTTGGCGAACATCCGGATCGCGCTTTCAAACTGATTGAAAAAGGCCTGACAAAAGACCAATTGCTTGAAAAAACCGGATTATCACTGGGCGTAAAAGACGCCTCTCTGGCCATTGAAGAAGGCGAGATATTTGTCATCATGGGGCTTTCCGGATCCGGAAAATCCACCCTGGTACGCCTTCTCAATCGTCTGATAGAACCCACCCGCGGTCAGGTGCTGATTGATGGCGAGGATATATCTAAAATATCCGACAGCGCACTGCGCGCCGTACGCCGTAATAAGATCAGCATGGTGTTCCAATCATTCGCTTTAATGCCGCATATGAATGTATTGAATAACACCGCGTTCGGTATGGAATTGGCCGGCATTCCACCGCAGGAGCGCCAGGAAAAAGCCCTGGAAGCATTACGTCAGGTCGGGCTGGAGAATTATGCCTATTCTTATCCCGATGAACTTTCCGGCGGGATGCGTCAGCGCGTGGGATTAGCCCGTGCCATGGCGAATAATCCGGACATATTATTGATGGATGAAGCCTTCTCGGCGCTGGATCCATTAATCCGTACCGAGATGCAAGATGAGCTGGTCAAATTACAGGCCCAGCATCAGCGCACCATCGTCTTTATTTCCCATGATTTGGATGAGGCAATGCGTATTGGCGATCGTATTGCCATTATGCAAGGCGGAGAGGTTATTCAGGTCGGTACGCCGGAGGAAATATTAAATAATCCGGCCAACGATTATGTCCGCACCTTCTTCCGTGGCGTCGATATCAGCCACGTTTTCAGCGCCAAGGATATCGCCCAGCGTCGTCCTGTCGCCCTTATTCGTAAAACCCCCGGTTTTGGTCCGCGTTCAGCACTACAGCTGCTGCGCGATGAAGACCGCGATTATGGTTATGTTATTGAACGCGGGAAGAAATTTATCGGCGTGGTGTCGGTAGATTCACTCAAGCAGGCGCTGGCTTCCAACCAGACGTTGGATGACGCCCTGCTGGAAGCCCCTGCCCCGGTCCCGGCCGACATGCCGCTGAGCGAACTGATTTCATTGGTTGCCCTGGCGCCCTGTGCGGTCCCCGTGGTCTGCGAAGAAAATAACTATATCGGAATAATTTCCAAGGCCATGCTGTTGCAGGCCTTAGATAAAGAGGGCCCAGCGAATGAGTGACACTACACAGGATCCATGGGCGACTGCGCCTGCCGACCCCAGCGCCGCACCGGCGACTGACGCCGCAACCTCGTCAGCGCCCGCTGGCGATGCCTGGTCCAGCGCACCGCCACCGGAAACCCATGACGCCGCCAATCAGGCCGCTCAGGGTGCCGACTGGCTTAACAGCGCACCGGTCCAACAGGAACATTTCAGCCTGCTGGATCCGTTCCACAAAACCTGGGTGCCGTTTGACTCCTGGGTGACCCACGGCATCGACTGGCTGGTGTTGCACTTTCGCCCGCTGTTTCAGGGCATTCGCGTACCGGTCGATTTTATTCTCAGCGGCTTTCAGCAGCTGCTGCTCGGCATGCCTGCCCCGATCGCCATTCTGCTGTTCTCGCTGATTGCCTGGCAGCTCTCCAGCCTTGGTATGGGTGCTGCGACGCTGGTCTCGCTGATTGCCATTGGCGCGATTGGCGCCTGGTCGCAAGCCATGGTGACCCTGGCGCTGGTCCTGACCGCCCTGTTCTTCTGTATCGTCATCGGTCTGCCGCTCGGCATTTGGCTGGCGCGCAGCAAACATGCAGGCAAGGTGATCCGGCCACTGCTCGACGCCATGCAGACCACGCCGGCCTTCGTCTATCTGGTGCCGATCGTCATGCTGTTCGGTATCGGTAACGTACCGGGGGTGGTGGTGACCATTATCTTTGCGCTGCCGCCGATCGTACGACTGACCATTCTGGGCATTAACCAAGTGCCTGAGGATCTGATCGAAGCCGCCGAATCCTTTGGTGCCAGCCCGCGCCAACTGCTGTTTAAAGTGCAACTGCCACTGGCAATGCCAACCATAATGGCCGGCGTAAACCAAACGCTGATGTTGGCGCTGTCGATGGTGGTTATCGCCTCGATGATCGCCGTTGGCGGCCTGGGCCAGATGGTATTGCGCGGTATCGGTCGTCTGGATATGGGGCTGGCCGCCGTTGGCGGGGTCGGTATCGTGATCCTGGCGATTATTCTCGACCGCCTCACCCAATCGCTGGGGCGCGATCGCCGCAGCAAAGGCATCGGCCGTTGGTATGCTCACGGCCCGATCGGGTTAGTCACCCGGCCCTTCATCAAAAAGCCTTAATCGCCCTGCCCCCGGCCAAACGTCGGGGGCACCGACAGCATTTATAAAAACGAAGGAACCACTATGCGCTCGACAGGAATTTGGGCTCTGGCCCTGACTTCATTGCTAAGCACACAGGCGTTCGCCGTCGAATTACCCGGCAAAGGCGTCACGGTAAAACCGTTGCAAAGCACTCTCGCCGAAGAAAGCTTCCAAACCGAATTGGTCAACCGCGCCCTGGTCAAGCTGGGCTATGACGTCCAGCCTACCGACGAGGTGGAATACAATATCGCCTACACCTCTATCGCTTCCGGCGACGCCACCTACATGGCGGTGAACTGGGATCCGCTGCAAACCGACATGTACCAAAGCGCCGGCGGCGACAAGAAATTCTATCGTCAGGGAGCCTATATCACCAACGCGGCCCAGGGTTATTTGATCGACAAGAAAACCGCCGATCAATACCACATCAGCGATATCTCCCAGTTAAAAGATCCCAAGCTGGCGAAGTTGTTCGATGCCGACGGCGACGGCAAGGCCGATCTGGCCGGCTGCGAACCTGGCTGGGTGTGCGGCAACGTCATTAACACCCATATCAAAGCCTATGGCCTGAGCGACACCGTCACTCAAAACCAGGGCAATTACTCCGCCATCATCGCCGACACCCTGACTCGCTACAAACAGGGTAAACCGGTGCTGTATTTCACCTGGACGCCGTACTGGGTGAGCGATGAGCTGGCACCGGGTCGTGATGTGGTTTGGTTAACCGTGCCGTTCTCCGCCAGCCCAGGTTCGTTGAAAGATAACGATACCGCCTTGCCGAACGGCAAAAATTACGGTTTTTCCGTCAACAACGAACATATCGTCGCCAACAAGCAATGGGCCGAGGCTAACCCGGCCGCCGCCAAACTGTTCGCCATCATGAAACTGCCGTTGGCGGACGTGAACGCGCAGAACCTGCGCATGCACAAAGGCGAGAACAGCGCCGCCGACATACAACGTCACGTAGACGGCTGGATCAAAGCACATCAGGCCACTTTTGACGGCTGGATCACTACGGCTGCGGCAGCAGCGAAATAATCCCAGGGTGCCGGAAATCCCGGCTTCATAACATAAAAAGGTATTTCACTATGCGCACTACAGGAATCTGGGCGGTTGCCCTTACCACACTGATTAGCTCACAGGCGGTTTCCGCCGCCGACTTGCCCGGTAAAGGTGTCACCGTTCAGCCGGTGCAAAGCACCATTTCAGAAGAGACCTTCCAGACGCTGCTGGTCAGCAAGGCGCTGGAAAAGCTGGGCTATGACGTTAAAGACACCCGCGAAGTGGACTACAACGTCGCCTACACTTCCATCGCCTCCGGCGACGCGACCTTCCTGGCGGTTAACTGGGATCCGCTGCACGCCGATCAATACAAGGCCGCAGGCGGTGACGCCAAATTTTACCGTGAAGGGGTTTACGTCAACGGGGCGGCACAGGGGTATCTGATCGACAAGAAAACCGCCGATAAATACCACATCACCAACGTTGAACAGTTGAAAGATCCCAATATTGCCAAGCTGTTCGATACCAATGGCGACGGCAAGGCCGACCTGACCGGCTGTACGCCAGGCTGGGGCTGCGAGGCGGCCATTAACCATCACATCAAAGCCTACGGCCTGGAGAAAACCGTCGAGCACAATCAGGGCAACTACGCGGCGATGATTGCCGATACCATTACTCGCTACAAAGAAGGCAAGCCGGTGCTGTACTACACCTGGACGCCGTACTGGGTGAGTGACGTGCTGGTGCCAGGCCGCGACGTTGTTTGGTTACAGGTGCCGTTCTCCGCCATGCCGGGCGAGCAGAAAAACCTCGATACCAAGCTGCCTAACGGCGCCAACTATGGTTTCCCGGTCAACACCATGCGCATCGCCGCCAACAAGCAGTGGGCCGAAGCCAACCCGGCGGCCGCCAAGCTGTTTGCCATCATGAAGCTGCCGATTGCCGACGTGAATGCGCAGAACCTGCGGATGCATGAAGGCCAGGCCTCCGAAGCCGATATCCAAAACCATGTAAATGGCTGGATCAAGGCGCATCAGGCCACCTTCGACGGCTGGGTGAAAACCGCCGCGGAAGCCGCGAAGAAATAATCACCCTGGGCGCGGCAGCCTGTCGCGCCCTATTCGCTGATTTCAATCCCGCTAAACTGTAAAAAACGCTCGGCGGTCCGTGGCAGCGGCTGTGGCCAAACGCAGTACACCTGACGCCGTGGACCATCTTCTATCGGAATCGACACCAGCGTGCTCAAGCGCTGTGCCGTCGAAATCGGCACAATGCCCGTCGCCAACCCACGGCGTACCAAATTCTCCAGCCATTCGATATGGTCAATCTCAAAACTGACGTGACGCTTGATGCCTGCCGCCTGAAACGCGCGGTCGGTCTGGCGCCGGGCACCGGTCCCGCTGTAAAAGTCCACCAGCGGCACTTCCGACAAGGTTTGCAAATTCACTCGTTCCCGACTGGCTAGCGGGTGTTGTGGTGACACCAACGCCACCAGTGGCTCGTCGGTCAGTTGCCGATGGGACACCGGCAGCATATCGATATCCCCCGGCCAGAGGCCGACAAACGCCACATCGGTCTTTTGCTGCCGAACGTCTTCCAACAGCTCTTCACTCATGCCCACGTACAGCCGGATATTCACTGCGGGATAATGGCGGTGAAAGTTACCCAATTTTTCGGTCAGATCAATCGCGTTTATGGTGGAAATTGTGCCGATGGTCAGGGTACCGGAAACTGTGCCGCTGGCGGCGACAACCTCTTCCACCAGCATCTGTTTTGCCGCCAGCAGTCGCTGCGCCGGTTGAATAAATGCCTGCCCGGCGGTGGTCAACCTGACCCGGCGCGAAGTACGCTCAAACAATGCACAGCCCAGCTCCTCTTCCAATTTGGCGATCTGGTGGCTGAGCGCCGATTGCACCGTATGACAGCGCTGCGCCGCCCGGGTAAAACTCTGCTCTTCGGCAACCGCCAGCGCAAAACGAATCTGTTTCAGGTTCATTCATTTATCTCTAAATGAGATTAATCAGATGAAAATTATACATTGGTTTAACCCGCTGTCCTGCCCGATACTTGCACCACTTTTTCTTGTGATTGAAACCAATGAGCCAACAAAATTCACCTCCAGGCCTCAGCCCGGCACTGATTGTGCTGATCGCCATCGCCACCGGTTTGGCCGTCGCCAGTAACTACTACGCGCAGCCACTGCTGGAAACCATCGCTCAAAACTTTGGGCTATCGGTCAATCAGGCCGGTTTTATCGTCACCGCCGCCCAAATGGGCTACGCCGTAGGCCTGCTGCTGCTGGTGCCGCTCGGCGATATGTTTGAGCGTCGTGGGCTGATCGTCTTTATGACGCTGCTGGCCGCCGGAGGCATGCTGATCACCGCCAGCTCCACCACGCTGCCGATGATGATCCTGGGGACTGCCCTCACCGGGTTGTTCTCGGTAGTGGCGCAAATTTTGGTGCCGTTGGCCGCTACGCTGGCACACCCGGAAAAACGCGGAAAAACCGTTGGCATCATTATGAGCGGCCTGCTGCTCGGCATTCTGCTGGCACGTACCGTAGCGGGCGCACTGGCATCGTTCGGCGGTTGGCGCACCATTTACTGGGTGGCAAGCGTGCTGATGATCCTGATGGCGTTGATCTTGTGGCGCGCGCTGCCACGTTACAAACAGCACTCCGGACTGAATTACCCTCAGTTGCTGAAGTCTATTTTCACCCTGTTTTGCGGATCACCGATGCTGCGAACCCGTGCAGTGCTCGGTGCGCTGTCCTTTGCCAACTTCAGCGTGCTCTGGACCTCAATGGCCTTCCTGTTGGCGGCCCCGCCTTTTGGTTATTCCGAAGGGGTCATCGGCCTGTTCGGGCTGGTGGGGGCCGCCGGAGCGTTGGCCGCCTCCCGTGCCGGGCATTTGGCGGATCAGGGCAAGGCGGGATTAACCACTACGGTAGGCCTGGTACTGCTGCTGCTGTCGTGGATACCTATCGCTTTCGCTAAACAATCGCTGTGGGCACTGATCGTCGGCATTCTGATCCTCGATCTGGCCGTGCAGGCCGTACACGTTACCAACCAGAGCGTGATTTATCGCATTATGCCGGAAGCGCGCAATCGTCTGACGGCCGGCTACATGACCAGCTATTTTATCGGCGGCGCTCTGGGTTCGCTGCTGTCTGCCTCAGCCTATCAGCACGCGGGGTGGACAGGGGTCGCTGCAGCAGGGGGCATTTTGTGCCTGTTTAACCTGCTCACCTGGTGGTTGGGCAAGCGCCATGATCCCCAGGGACCGGCGGCCATCTGATTAGCAAGCGAATAGTCATAGCGGAAATTTATTAGCGGCGCAGGGTATAAACATTACTTACTCTCTGGTAATGTTCTGGGGATAAACTATTGGTTCCCTATATACCCTGCGATTCAAATACATTATGCAAAGCCAAGCTGCAGAAAGTATCAATCCCCCAGCCGTCAGTTCCACCTTCACCCACGGCATCGTCGACAGTTTACCGATCGTTATCGGCTATGTGCCGGTGGCTTTTGCGTTTGGCCTTAGCGCCGTTAAGCTGGGGTTCTCCCCGCTAGAGAGCATTTTCTTCTCCTGCATCATCTATGCGGGTGCCAGCCAGTTCGTGATCACCGCCTTGTTAAGCGCCGGTATGTCACTGTGGGTTTCCGCGCTGACCGTGATGGCAATGGATATACGGCACCTGTTGTATGGTCCTGCTTTGCGCCACCGCATCGTCTCGCGCATGTCGGCTGGCAAAACTGCGCTCTGGGCCTTTGGCCTGACTGATGAAGTGTTCGCCGCGGCCACCGCTAAATTGATGCGCAATAACCGCAGTTGGAGCGAGAACTGGATGATCGGCATCTCGCTATGCTCCTGGCTGTCTTGGGTCGCAGGCACCGCGCTGGGTGCCGTGTTCGGCAATGGGCCACTAGAGCAGTTCCCGGTGATTGAAGCCTCATTATCCTTTATGTTGCCGGCGCTGTTCCTCAGCTTCCTGCTGGCGGCATTCAAACGTCCGCAAAGCCTGACCATCGCCGCCGCGCTGGCCGGTGCACTGCTTGGCGTAGTGCTGTTCTCTATCCCAGTGGCCATTTTGGCCGGCATCAGCGCCGGTTGTATCGCAGCCCTGTTCCAACCCACAGCAACGGAGTCCATTGATGAACACTGATGTGCTGGTGATCGGCCTGGTGGTCGGCTGTGCTAATTATCTGTTCCGCTACTTACCCTTGCGTTTGGCGCCTGCGCGGGCACAACCGGGAATCAAACGCGGTAAAACCGCACTGTTGCTCGACAGCATCGGCATCGCCTCAATCTGCGCGTTGCTGGTGGTTTCCAGCACCCCGGTAGTGATGCGTGAACCGGACAAGCTGTGGCCCACTCTGGTCGGTTTCGCCGCGCTGGGCCTGTGTTTTTACCGAACCAAAAGCATCATTTTGTCGACGCTGATTGGCGCGGCATCCTTTGGCATTACATTAAAGTTATTTATGATTTTCAGTCAGGGTAACCTTTAATCTTAGGCAGCACGTCGCATTAACCCTTTTGCTTAAAGTGGGTTTATTGACAATCCGCTGACAAATGACACGAATTGCTAAATTAATCACCCTGCTGAACATTTACATTATTAATCACTATCGTTACTATCTCGGACGAAACTAATGAGGCCCAAAATTATGGAAAGCTCGTTTGCTCCCATTGAACAAATGCTTAATTTCCGCGCCAAGCGTCAGAAAGATTTCCCTTATCAGGAAATCCTGCTGACCCGCCTGTGCATGCACATGCAAAGCAAGCTGCTGGAAAATCGCAATAAAATGCTGAAAGCACAAGGGATTAACGAAACATTGTTTATGGCGCTGATTACCCTGGATGCGCAGGAAAGCCACAGCATTCAGCCTTCTGAGCTAAGCTCTGCCCTGGGCTCGTCACGGACCAATGCCACGCGCATTGCCGACGAACTTGAGAAACGCGGTTGGATTGAACGCCGTGAAAGCGACAACGATCGTCGCTGCCTGCACCTGCACATGACGCCGCAGGGAGAAGAGTTTCTCAATCAATTGCTGCCACCGCAGCACAAGTGTCTGCATTTCCTGTGGTCCACGCTGAACGATGATGAACAGCAACAGCTTGAAAAGCTGACGCGTAAGCTGCTGACGCGCCTGGACCAGATGGAAGTTACAGAACAGTTATCCCAATAATTTCTGTTCAGGTACATACATACTATGCGATCCCCATTTAACTGGAGATTCACCCCACTGTTCGCCGTATTACTGCTGGCCGGGTGTGCGTCTACCGATAATATTGCCCCGCAATCCACCCTGATGGATCCGCAGGCTCTGCAGCTTGCGCAGCCGAAGGTCAGCTCGTTGAACGTCAGCCCGCAGTGGTGGCGCGCGCTTAACGACCAGCAACTTGACGCGCTGATGACCCAGACGCTGCAAAGCTCCCCTTCGCTGCGACAGGCAGCGGCACGCGTACGCGAAGCACAAAGCGTAATGGGGGAAGCCAGCGCCGCCAACGGGCCGAATCTGGATCTCAACGCCAGCAGCAACCGCCAGAAAGTGCCGCAAAACGTGAACCTGGGGCTGGGGTATCCTCATCAACCGATCTACGAAACCTCCAACTCGCTGGGGCTAAACCTGGCCTATGAATTCGACTGGTGGGGCAAATACCGCAACCAGGTCAACGCCGCCAAGGCACAGGTCGATGCAGCCCGCGCCGAGCAGGAACAGGCCGCGTTGACGCTGACCAGTTCGGTAGCCTCCGCCTATTACCAGTTGCAGAGCAATTTCGCGCTGGAAAAGCTGTTGCAGCAGGAAGTGGACAACAACCAACGCCTGGCGGACTTGCGTCAACAGCAATATAAGGCCGGCATCACCGGCGTTGATGTTCCGCAACAAACCCAGGCGCAAGCCGACGGCGCCAAGCAGCAGATCCTGCAACTGCAATCGCAGATTGAACAGCTCAGACACCAACTGGCCGCATTGGCAGGCCAGGGCCCGAACGCCATGCAGCACCTGCGCCCGGTGGCCCTTCCCGCCAGCAGTTTGATGGCGCCAAAAGGTGAACTGACCGCCGATCTGCTCGGTAAACGTCCGGATATCGCCGCACAGCGCCAGTTGGTGGAGTCCTATAACCAGCGCGTCAGCGCCGCCCGTAAAGAATTTTACCCCAGCCTGACCATTTCAGCCTTTGCCGGCCTGACCACCACCAACACCAGTGGGACCAGCCCGAATCTGTTTGAAGCGGCCAGCCAGGCCTGGAACGTGATGCCGGCAATTTCATTGCCGATCTTCCACGCCGGTGCGCTGCGCAGCAAGCTGGGTGAGGAGTCCGCGCTGTATGACCAGGCGGTGGAGTCCTATAACCAAACCATCCTGAATGCCGTGCAGGAAACCGCCGATGCCATCACCGTCCAACAAAGCACTGCGCAACAGCAGCTGCAGGCGGCATCTGCGTCCGAATCGATGCAACAGGTGTACCGCGTCGCTAACGCTCGATACCAGGCAGGGATTATCGGGCGCGACCAGTTGTTGACCAGCCAAACGCAGCTTTTGCAGCAGCAGCAGGCGGAACTGAATGCCAGCAGCAATTTGCTGCAGGCGAAGATAGGACTGATCCGTGCGCTGGGCGGTGGCTATCAGGCCCCGGCCGCTACGGGTTCAAAAGCATAATAAAATAGAGAGCTTGGAGAACACCATGAGCGCAAGCGCGGAGACTCAAAACCCGCAGCAACCGGCAGGCAAAAAGAAGCAGCGTAAATTTTGGCTGCTGCTGCTGACGGTTATTTTCATCGTTATTGGGGTGGCATATTTAGTCTATTGGTTCCTGGTGTTACGTCATCATCAGGAAACTGACGACGCCTATGTTTCCGGTAACCAGGTCCAGATCATGGCCCAGGTGAACGGCAGCGTTAACCGCGTCAACTTCGACAATACCGACTATGTGAAACAGGGTGACGTGTTGGTTACCCTGGATCCGACCGATGCCGAACAGGCGCTGGAACGCGCCAAAACCGGCCTGGCCAATAGCGTGCGTCAGACCCACCAGCTGATCATCAACAGCAAGCAGTATCAGGCCAATATTGCCCTGCGCAAGTCTGACCTGAGTAAGGCTGAAAACGATCTGAAACGCCGCGTCGTGCTCGGCAGCGTTGACGCTATCGGCCGTGAAGAGCTGCAACATGCTCGCGATGCAGTCGACAGCGCCAAGGCGGCGTTGGAAGTGGCGGTGCAGCAATACAACGCTAACCAGGCGATGGTATTGAATACCCCGCTGGAGCAGCAGCCGGCCATTCAACAGGCCGCAGCGCAAATGCGTGACGCCTGGCTGGCATTGCAACGGACCAAAATCATCAGCCCGATCACCGGTTATGTCTCACGCCGCAGCGTACAGGTTGGCGCGCAAATCGCCGCCGGTTCCCCGCTGATGGCAGTGGTGCCAGCCGATCACATCTGGGTAGATGCCAACTTCAAAGAAACCCAAATCGCCAATATGCGTATCGGCCAGTCGGCTACCGTAGTCAGTGACATTTACGGTGATGACGTGGTGTATAAGGGCAAAGTGGTCGGTATCGATATGGGTACCGGCAGCGCCTTCTCACTGCTGCCTGCGCAGAACGCCACCGGTAACTGGATCAAAGTGGTTCAGCGTCTGCCGGTACGTATTGAACTGGACGCCAAGCAAATCGCCGATCATCCGCTGCGCATCGGTCTGTCGACCCTGGTTAAAGTTGACACCACCAATCTGGACGGCCGCGTGCTGTCTGACGTGGTGCGCGACAAACCGCTGTACCAAAGCGACGCCCTGGCGTTGAACCTGGCACCGGTTAACCAAATGATCGCCGACGTGATCCATGCGAATGCCGGTTAAGCGCGCGGGAGGCTACCTTGGCACAGAAACCGCTTGAAGGTGCTCAGCTCGCCTGGATGACGGTCGCGCTTGCCCTGGCGACCTTTATGCAGGTGCTGGACTCCACCATTGCCAACGTGGCGATCCCAACGATTGCGGGTAACCTCGGGTCTTCCAACTCGCAGGGAACCTGGGTGATCACCTCGTTTGGCGTGGCGAACGCCATTTCCATCCCGATCACCGGCTGGTTGGCAAAGCGCATCGGTGAAGTGCGGTTGTTCCTTTGGTCCACCGCGCTGTTCGTACTCGCCTCCTGGCTGTGCGGCATTTCCAACAGCCTGGGCATGCTGATCTTCTTCCGCGTGATTCAGGGTGTGGTCGCAGGGCCGTTGATCCCGCTGTCGCAGAGTCTGTTGCTGAACAACTATCCGCCCGCCAAGCGAGCGATGGCCCTGGCACTATGGTCGATGACGGTGATCGTTGCGCCCATTTTCGGGCCTATCCTCGGCGGTTATATCAGTGACAACTATCACTGGGGCTGGATCTTCTTCATCAACATCCCGATCGGTGCCGTGGTAATCCTGGTGGCGATGTCGACGCTGAAAGGCAGGGAAACCAAAACCGAGATCAAACCGATCGATACCGTCGGTCTGGTGCTGCTGATCGTCGGTATAGGATCTTTGCAGGTGATGCTCGATCAGGGCAAGGAGCTCGACTGGTTCAACTCGACCGAGATCATCGTTCTGACGGTGGTGGCGGTGGTGGCGCTGCTGTTCCTGATTGTCTGGGAACTGACGGACGACCATCCGGTGGTGGATTTGTCACTGTTCAAATCGCGCAACTTTACCGTCGGCTGCCTGTGTATCAGCCTGGCCTACATGCTGTACTTCGGCGCCATTGTGCTATTGCCGCAGTTGCTGCAGGAGGTTTATGGCTATACCGCCACCTGGGCAGGACTGGCTTCAGCACCCGTCGGGTTGATACCGGTATTGCTGTCGCCGATCATCGGCAAGTTCGGCAACCGGCTCGACATGAGACGATTGGTGACCTTCAGTTTCATTATGTATGCGGTGTGCTTCTACTGGCGCGCCTATACCTTTGAACCGGGAATGGACTTTGGCGCCTCGGCCTGGCCGCAGTTTATTCAGGGCTTCGCCATCGCCTGCTTCTTTATGCCATTGACCACCATTACGCTGTCCGGTCTGCCGCCGGAGCGCATGGCGGCGGCATCGAGCCTGTCGAACTTTACTCGAACACTGGCGGGGTCGATCGGGACATCGATCACCACGACCTTGTGGACCCAGCGAGAATCGCAGCATCACTCGCAGCTGACGGAGTTTGTGAATCCTTACAACCCACAGTCACAAGAGATGTACCGGCAGTTGGAACAAATTGGCATGAGCAAGCAGCAGGCCTCGGCCTACATCGCCAACGAGATCACCGCGCAGGGACTGATTATCTCCGCCAACGAGATCTTCTGGCTGTCGGCCGGGGTGTTCCTGGTCCTGCTGGTGCTGGTCTGGGTGGCGAAACCGCCGTTCAGCTCCGGCGGTGGGGGCGGCGGCGCTCACTAAACCAGAGAAAGCAAAACGGGCGCCCAGAGGCGCCCGTTTTTTATTTATACCGTTGCAGCCAGGCGACGGATATTAAGCCTGGTTTTGACGCCACCAATCGGCCAGCAAAATGCCGGTCGCGACTGATACGTTCAGGCTTTCTACCTTGCCGGTACCGCCGATAGACACGTTCATATCACCCTGCTGCCAGGCGCTGTCGCTCAGGCCATCACGCTCCTGCCCCAATACCAGCACCATTTTGGCCGGCAGCTTAGCCTGCGCCAATGGGGTGCCTTTATGGCTAGAAGTGGTCACGATGGCGTAGCCGGCCTTGCGGAAAGTATCCAGCACCGACAGGAAGTCATCTGCGCTGATCGCCTTGATGTGTTCCGCGCCGCCTTCTGCGGTACGTACCGCCGCACCGGACTCCAGCAATGCCGGATCCTGCAACAGAACGCCATTCACGCCAAAGTGTGCGCAAGAACGGACGATAGCGCCCAGGTTGTGCGGGTTGCCCACCTCTTCCAATGCCAGCACGCAGTCTTTCGCCGGTGCTTCTTTCAGATAGGTTTGCGCATCCAGGCCCTGACGTTTTTTGATCAGGAAGCATACGCCGCCGTGGTGCTCGGTGCCGGACGCTTTGGCCAGCTCTTCTTCATCTACCACGTGGTAGGCTTTGCGGTTGGCTGCCATCCAGCGCAGCGCTTCACGAAAACGCGGCGTGACCGACTGCACGAACCAGGCGCGGACGATCGCGTCCGGACGGCTGGCAAACAGCGCCTGACAGGCGTTTTCACCGTACACGCGGGTTTCTTCCGCACGCTGGCGACGCAGTTGCTCTGGATCGATAAAGCTTTTGCCGCTGATGCCACCGTGATCGAACGCCGGCTCTTCTTCCGGACCACGAGAAACGGTTTTCCATGGCGAATCATAACCGCCACGGTCTTCAGTACGCGCTGGACGGCGAGGACGATCGCTTTCACTGCGGCGGGAATCAGAGCCAGAGCCACGGCGATCGTTGTTACCGCGCGGCTTGTCCTGACCGGTACGGCCCGAAGAGCGAGCACCGTCTGCCGGACGGCCTTTGCCGGCCGGACGCTTATTCTTGTTACGGTCGTCGCCGTTACTGTCGTCGTCACTGCGGACGTACATCACTTTAACTTTACCGTTCTTGCCACTAAATGAATCGTTCATTTTCTTCTCCACCAACGCGCAGGGCGCGAAGATTACCTGATGTTGGGGTGCTAAGCCACCTACTTGCGCTAAAAGCTAACAACTATCGTATTCATTGAACAAACCTCTTTGTTCATTGACGCGCTTTTAACGATAATAAGCAGCATTAAAGATACATCTCCGCAACCCGAATGCGGTATGTCGTGCTTTCCCAGTATCCGAGGTCATCATGAATACAGTTTGTCCCGCTTGTAATGCCACCAACCGCGTACCTGAAGATCGTGTGGCTGACGGCGCAAAATGCGGCCGTTGCGGCCATGCGCTTTTTGACGGTGAAGTGATCAATGCCACCGCCGCGACACTGGACGCGCTGCTGCAGGATGGCCTGCCGGTGGTGGTCGACTTTTGGGCACCGTGGTGTGGCCCTTGCGTCAGCTTTGCGCCAATCTTCGAAGACGTTGCCGAAGAGCGCGCCGGTAAAGTCCGCTTCGTAAAAGTGAATACCGAGGCTGAACCGGAACTGAGCGCCCGTTTCCGCATCCGCAGCATCCCGACCATTATGCTCTTCCGCGACGGAAAAATGGTCGACATGCTCAATGGCGCCATGCCGAAAACGCCGTTTGATAACTGGCTCAATGAACTAGTTTAACGCAGAAAGTCCAGGCGGTGTTGCCCATTGTCAATGACACCGCCGCATTTCAAACCGGCCCGAACGCTCCCGTCGGGCTTTTTTCTGCGTTACAATGGCGTTTTTTCCCCGGGATCTTTATGACCGACAACGCCGTACTTCGCCTGCGCCAGTTTCGCCTGGAACGATCAACCCGCCCTTTTCTGGCGCGTGGCAACCGCATTACGCGTTGTCAGGGGTGTCTGCTGCCACAAAAAAACTGCCTGTGTGACACCATCCAGCCGCAGCCGGCCGCCAGCCGTTTTTGCCTGATCATGTTTGGCGCAGAACCGCTCAAACCAAGCAATACCGGCAGATTGATCGCCGATATTCTGCCGGACACCCAGGCGTTTCTTTGGTCGCGTACCGAGGTTGACCCTGGCCTGCTGGCGGCGATTAACGATCCCGAACGCCAGCCTTACGTGGTGTTTCCCGCGTCCTATGCCGCCCCTGAACGACCGGTATTCAGCGAACTGCCCGTCGGTGGTAAACCGCCGCTGTTTATTATGCTCGACGGCACTTGGACCGAGGCAAGCAAGATGTTCCGCAAAAGCCCGTACCTCAATCAGTTTCCGGTGTTTTCGCTCAATGTTACCGCTGCCTCAAATTACCAACTGCGAGAAGCCAGCCGCACCGAGCAGCACTGCACCGCGGAAGTGGCGACAGCGCTGTTGCAACAGGCCGGTGATACCGCCGCGGCCGACGGCCTGGCTGAGCATTTTCGCTACTTCCGTCAACAGTATCTGGCAGGGAAACCTACTCGCCCGGAGGCACCGGTCACAGCAAAGCCGTTGTAAAACGCCTAGAATCAAGTCGGTAACGTTGCCTATAGCCAATAGCATTCGAAAGACAGGTAGGCGGCAACTGAACGAATCCCAGGGAGCTTAGTTAACTAAGTGACCAGGGTGAGAGAGGGCAGCCAACACCCCTGTCTTTTGAAGGATAACGGATATAAAGGAGCCGTGCATGAGCCAGCGAGGGTTAGAAGCGCTTTTACGTCCTAAATCGATTGCCGTTCTCGGCGCTTCACAGCAGCCTGGCCGCGCCGGCAACCTGATGATGAGCAACCTGCTGGCCGGCGGCTTCAACGGGCCGGTCATGCCCGTCACGCCGCGTTATAAGGCGGTATGCGGAGTCATGGCCTACCCGGACGTCGCCAGCCTGCCGCTCAGCCCCGATCTGGCCATACTGTGTACCCATGCGCATCGCAATCTGGCCTTGATTGAGGATTTGGGCAAACGCGGCTGCAAAACGGCCATTGTGCTCTCCTCACCGCCAGAACAGTTCGCCGAGCTGAAAGCCTGCGCGCAGCGTTATTCTATGCGCCTGCTGGGGCCGAACAGCCTGGGCCTGCTGGCCCCCTGGCAAGGCATCAACGCCAGTTTCTCGCCGGTACCGATCCTGAAGGGCAAGCTGGCGTTTATTTCCCAGTCCGCCGCGGTGGCCAATACCATTCTCGACTGGGCACAGCAACGCGAAGTCGGCTTTTCCTATTTTATCGCGCTGGGCGACAGCCTGGATATTGACGTCGACGACCTGCTGGATTTTCTGGCACGCGACAGTAAAACCAGCGCCATCCTGCTGTATCTGGAAAACATCAGCGATGCGCGCCGCTTTTTATCTGCCTCGCGCAGTGCTTCGCGCAACAAACCCATTCTGGTGGTCAAAAGCGGACGCAGTCAGCAGGCCCAGCTGTTGCTCAACAGTCAGCAGGGGCTGGATGCCGCTTACGATGCCGCAATCCAACGCGCCGGTTTACTGCGCGTACAGGATACCCACGAGCTGTTCTCGGCAGTGGAAACGCTGAGCCATATGCATCCGTTGCGCGGAGAGCGGTTGATGATCGTCAGCAACGGTGCGGCACCGGCGGCAATGGCGTTGGACGAACTGTTGGGCCGCAACGGCAAGCTGGCGCCGCTGGGAGACGAGATCCTGGCGCAGTTGGGTGACGCCTTGCCCGACTTTATACGCGCCGGCAACCCGATTGACCTGCGAGACGATGCAACACCGCAGCGCTATCTGGCGGCGGTCAAGACCCTGCTCGACAGCCACGACTACGACGCTTTATTGCTGATCCACGCTCCTAGCGCGGCAGCCCCAGGCACCCTGACCGCCGAACGTATTATCGAGGCCGTGCGTCAGCACCCGCGTGGTAAACGCGTGACTTTGCTGACCAACTGGTGCGGCGAGTACTCTTCGCAAGAAGCCCGCCGGTTATTTACCGAAGCCGGTATTCCCACCTACCGAACGCCGGAAGGTGCAGTAACCGCGTTTATGCATATGGTGGAATATCGCCGTAATCAGAAACAGCTTAAAGAAACCCCGGCGCTTCCGGTCGGTTTGACGGCCAACACCGCCGACGCTCACCGATTGATTCAGCAGGCGCTGGCGGAGGGCGCAACGCAGCTCGATACCCACGAGGTACAGTCGATTCTAAAGGCCTATGACCTGACGACGCTGCCTACCTGGATTGCCGAAGACAGCGCCGAAGCCGTGCATATTGCCGAGCAAATTGGCTATCCTGTGGCCCTGAAGCTGCGCTCCCCCGATATTCCGCACAAGTCTGAAGTTCAGGGTGTAATGCTCTATTTGCGCACCGCTACCGAGGTACAACGCGCCGCTGAGGCAATTCTCGACCGCGTTAAACGTACCTATCCACAAGCGCGCATTCACGGCCTGCTGGTTCAGAGCATGGCCAACCGCGCCGGAGCGCAGGAGCTTCGTATCGCGGTGGAGCAAGATGCCATTTTCGGCCCGCTAATCATGCTGGGTGAAGGCGGTATCGAATGGCGCCAGGAAAATCAGGTCGCCGTAGCGCTGCCGCCGCTGAATATGGCGCTGGCGCGTTATCTGGTATTGCAGGCGGTGAAAGGCGGAAAAATTCGCGGCCGCAGCGCTTTACGACCGCTGGATATCCCTGGACTGAGCCGCTTGCTGGTACAGGTGTCCAATCTGATCCTCGACTGCCCGGAAATTACCCGTCTGGATATCCACCCGGTTCTGGCCTCTGGCAGCGAATTCACCCTGCTCGACGTTTCCATGCAGCTTGCTCCGTTCGAAGGTGATCCGCAGGCACGCTTGGCGATCCGTCCTTACCCTCATGAGCTGGAAGAAACCATCGGATTGAAAGACGGATCGCAATGCCTGTTCCGACCGATCCTGCCGGAAGATGAACCCGCGCTGAAACACTTTATCGATCGCGTGACCAAGGAAGATCTCTACTATCGCTACTTCAGTGAGATCAACGAGTTTACCCATGACGATTTGGCTAACATGACGCAGATCGACTACGATCGGGAGATGGCTTTTGTCGCGGTGCGGGATGACCAAATCATTGGCGTAACACGTGCTCTCTCCGACCCGGATAATACCGACGCGGAATTTGCCGTGTTGGTGCGTTCAGATTTGAAAGGGCTCGGTCTGGGGCGCCAACTGTTGGAAAAAATGATTGCCTATGCCCGCGCCCACGGGTTGGCCCGCCTGACCGGCATCACCATGCCTAATAACCGCGGAATGATAGCGCTGGCGCAACGGCTGGGCTTTGGCATCGATGTGCAGCTTGAGGACGGTATCGTCAATTTGACCCTGCCGCTGCAGGCGGAAGAAGCGCAGTGACCTGTGTCGCAATGCGCTACGAATCCACCACTTAACGCCAAAACATACGCACAATCGGGACAACTAGTGGTATTATCGCCCGATTATTCGATTTACTGTTTTCCCGTATTTGGCGTTCCGGCCATCTAATCATGAGAGAAGAAGCGCACTGTGATGTTGTCAAAATTTAAACGTAGCAAACATCAACAACACCTTGCACAACTGCCCAAACTCCCCCAGACGGTAGCTGATGTACGTACTTTGTACACACCGTCTGATTACCGTGCCACGCTGCTGGAATTGATCGCTAACGCCACCCAACGCATTTATCTGGTCGCTCTGTATCTGGAGCATGACGACGCCGGACGCGATATTCTCAACGCGCTTTATCAAGCCAAGCAGCGGTGCCCGGCGCTGGAGATTTGCATTCTGGTCGACTGGCATCGTGCCCAGCGTGGGCGCATCGGCGCCGCGGCCGCCAATACCAACGCCGATTGGTATTGCTCAATGGCAGACCAGCACCCAGAGCTTGCCGTGCCAATCTACGGCGTGCCGGTGAATACCCGCGAAGCCCTGGGCGTGTTGCACCTGAAAGGTTTTGTGATCGACGATACCGTGGTTTACAGCGGTGCCAGCATCAATGACGTTTACCTGCATCAGCATGAGAAATACCGCTACGATCGTTACCAGTTGATCACCAATGGCGAATTGGCCAATACCATGATCGATTACATCAAGCAGCACCTGCTGACCGCCGGTGCCGTGCAACGTTTGGATCGTGACGATCGTCCCAAGAGCCCGGAGATCAAAAACGAAACTCGCTTATTTCGTTTCGGTCTGCGCCGAGCCGGTTATCAGTTTCGCAACCAGGCGGGCAACGATGAGCTGGCGGTAACGCCGCTGGTTGGGCTGGGTAAGCAAAGCGTGTTGAATAAAACCATTCACCATCTGATGTCCTGTGCCGATCAGAAACTGACGCTGTGCACCCCTTACTTCAACCTGCCGGCCCTGCTGGTGCGCAATATCATCTATCTGCTGCGCCAGGGCAAACAGGTGGAAATTATTGTGGGCGACAAAACCGCCAATGATTTCTATATTCCGGAAGATCAGCCGTTCAAAATTATCGGCGCCCTGCCTTATCTGTACGAAATCAACCTGCGACGCTTTCTCAGCCGCCTGCAGCGCTATGTCGATACCGGCCAGTTGATTGTTCGCCTGTGGAAAGACGGCGATAACAGCTACCACCTGAAAGGCATGTGGGTGGATGACGAATGGCAGTTGATTACCGGTAATAACCTTAATCCGCGCGCCTGGCGACTGGATCTGGAAAATGCCATTCTGATCCACGATCCCAAGCAGGAGATGCGTGAGCAACGGCATAAAGAGCTGGAGTGCATCCGCACTCACACCACCGTCGTGGGGAACTACCTGGAACTGCAAAGCATCCAGCAGTACCCGATCAAAGTGCGCAAGTTGATCCGCCGTCTGCGCCGTATCCGTATTGACCGGTTGATTAGCCGTATACTGTAATCCCGCTATAATTTAGCTATCGCAGACCCCGGCCTATGCCGGGGTTTTTATGTGTCATGACAACAGGATGTTTTCATTATGCGCCCACTCCGCTGCCTGGCCGTGCTCCCTTTTTTATTGCTCACCAGCGGCTGTACCCACCTGGCAAATGACAGCTGGACCGGGAAAGACAAGGCACAGCACTTTGTCGCGTCTGCGGCTTTCGCTGCCGCCGGTGCGGCTTATGGCGATCATCAAAACTGGAATGAGGCACGCAGCCGCAGCTTTGGCCTGATGTTTTCAATCGGGCTCGGCGCCGCCAAAGAACTGTATGACAGTCGCGAAGGCGGCACCGGCTGGAGTTGGAAAGATTTTGCCTGGGATGTCGCGGGAGCAGCGACCGGCTATAGCCTTTACCACGCAACCCGCTGATTCACAGCTGGATCTCTTTCCCTTTGCGGTGCAAGCGAAGAGAAACGATCAGCGCCAGCAGACACATGCCGGAAACATACCAGAAGAAGGCATTCTCGAAGCCAAACGACTTCAGCGACAGTGCAACATATTCCGCCGACCCGCCAAACATCGCATTAGCCACCGCATAAGACAGGCCAACGCCTAACGCACGCACCTCCGGCGGGAACATTTCAGCCTTCAGCAGCCCGCTGATCGAGGTATAAAAACTGACGATAAATAACGCCAGCACAATCAGACCGAAGGCCGCATAAGGGTTGCTGACATTTTTCAGCGTCAGCAAGATAGGCACGGTCAGCAAGGTCGCCAACGAGGCAAAGATCAGCATTGAACTGCGGCGACCGATCTTGTCTGACAATGCCCCGACCAAGGGCTGCAGCAGCATGTAGATAAAGAGTGCAGCGGTCATAATGCCGCTGGCCAGCTTGGCGTCCATCCCGGAAGTATTGACCAGATACTTTTGCATATAGGTCGTGAAAGTATAAAAACTCAGCGAACCACCGGCGGTAAAGCCCAACACCATCAGGAAGGCTTTACGATTTTTCCACAGCCCCTTCAGTGAACCCGCATCTTTATGGTTACGGGTTTTGGCATCGGAGGTTTCATTCAGCGACCGACGCAGATATAACGCCACTACCGCCAATACCGCGCCAATCGCAAAGGGAATACGCCAGCCCCAAGCTTTTAATTCCTCAGCAGAGAGGATCTGCTGCAGAGCCACCAGAACCAGCAACGCCAGCAATTGGCCACCAATCAGCGTGACATACTGGAAAGAAGCATAGAAACCACGTCGCCCTTTTATTGCCACCTCGCTCATATAGGTGGCGCTGGTACCGTACTCACCGCCGACCGACAGGCCCTGGAACAGACGCGCAACCAACAGTAGCACCGGAGCCCAACTTCCGATCGACTCATAGGTCGGTAAACAGGCGATCACCAGCGATCCTGCACACATCATGCAAACAGAGATCAGCATCGAGTTTTTGCGACCATGCTTATCGGCAATATAACCGAACAACCAGCCGCCGATCGGGCGCATGAAGAAACCGGCGGCGAACACGCCGGCAGTTTGCAGCAATTGGGTGGTGCTGTTACCGGCGGGGAAAAATGAAGCGGCAAAGTAGATAGAACAGAAGGAATAGACGTAAAAATCAAACCACTCCACCAGGTTACCCGATGAAGCGCCAACAATAGCGAAAATGCGTTTCTTTTTGTCCTGCACTGCCGGATCGACGGTATTTCCATCCTCAATGGCCGAGGTTGTTTCTGTCATTTTCTATTCTCCGAGCCAGATAAACCGTGAAGTCGGCGTCCTGCCGTTTAAATGTAACTCAATTGTTAATATTGAGTTAACAATTAAAACAAATAGCGGGCGAAGAATATAGCGTGATTTTTGTGATGCGCATTGAAGACTGGCGTGAAAATTGGGCGAAATAACAGCAAATATTTATATAGCGGACATAGCAAAAAGGCCATCCTTGCGGATGGCCTCTTGGCTTAATTGATGCCTGGCAGTGTCCTACTCTCGCATGGGGAGACCCCACACTACCATCGGCGCTACGGCGTTTCACTTCTGAG
>NZ_JBXALM010000004.1:0-321159 GCF_058799445.1 Serratia sp. GW822-FHT06E05 | reverse complement strand
CCCCTAAATGCAAAAAACTTTTCAAGCGCGGTATTTTTCGACAAAACGCTGCACAAGCCAGCGTTTTCGTCACTTTTCATACTGAATATGGCCAAACTCTTGGGCAAAACGTTCCACTTGCTGCCAATCGGTGTATTCCACTTCTTTACTGCTGTCTGTTTCGCCCCCGGTCATACGCATAATAAGTTGAATCATTACGCGATCGAGCCAGCGATAACGTGGATAACGCAGTGCGCCGGCAAACACGGCGCACTGTTTTGGCTGCCAAGGCGACGCCAGCAGGAACTTACGGGTATAAGCATTGGTCTGCGGGGAACGTTTGTCCGCTTTACGGGCGGTCAGGTTGACGCTAAAGAATGCGCTCGGCATCCGGTTCAATTGTTCAGCGTGGCGTTTGACGAACTTTCCCAATGTCGGATGGAAATGACCATAACGCACCGATGCGCCAATCAATACCTGCTGATACTGCGTGAGGTCAATATTATCCGCCTGCAGCAAATCGATCACATCGCAGCGCAGCGTATCCTGCAGTTTGTTTGCTATATAAGAGGCGATAGAACGTGTTTGCCCATCACGGCTAGAATAAAGAATCAGTGCCTTCACGGCGTTACTCCTTTTATCAAGGTCATTCGCGCCAGAACGTCGGCGTAAACAGAACCAGCAGTGTAAAGACCTCAAGGCGACCGAACAGCATCGTCAGAACCAGGATCCACTTTGCCGGTGCAGGCATGGTAGTAAAGTTATCCGCCACCACCCCCAACCCCGGCCCCAGGTTGTTCAGCGTCGCCGTCACAGCAGCGAAGGCAGAGAAATCATCCACACCGGTTGCGATAATGGCCAGCATGCTGACGATAAAGACCAACGCATAAGCCGAGAAGAATCCCCATACCGCCTCCAGGATCCGTTCCGGCAGTGCGCGGTTACCCAATTTTATCGTGTAAACCGCGTTAGGGTGCACCAGCCTTTTTAGCTCACGCGAGCCCTGCAAATAGAGCAACAGAATACGGATCACTTTCAGGCCGCCCCCCGTCGAACCGGCACAGCCACCGATAAAGGCAGAGCAAAGCAGCAACATCGGCAAGAATAACGGCCATTTGGAAATGCTGTCGGTAGTAAAGCCCGCCGTCGTCGCCATCGACACCACCTGGAAGAATGCCTGATTGAGCGTTTCCATACCGGTTTTGTAAACACCATGCCCCCAGAGTACGCCAGTGCAGACCACCACCAGCGTCAACTGGACGGCGATAAACATGCGAAACTCAGGATCACGCCAGTACACTTTCAGGCTGCGCCCGCTCAACAAGGCAAAGTGCAGGCCGTAGTTACAACCGGAGATCAGCAGGAAAATAGCAATAATGGTGTTGATGGTGGGACTGGCGTAGTAACCGATGCTGGCATCGTGGGTAGAGAAGCCGCCAATGGCGATGGTCGAGAAGCTGTGTCCTATGGCGTCGAACATCGACATGCCTGCCCCCCAGAGCGCCAACGCGCAGGCAATGGTCAGCAGAACATAAATCAGCCACAGGGTTTTAGCCGTTTCGGCAATGCGCGGACGCATTTTGTTATCTTTCAGTGGACCCGGCATTTCTGCCCGGTACAACTGCATCCCCCCGACACCGAGGATCGGCAGTATCGCTACGGCCAACACAATGATCCCCATCCCGCCCATCCATTGCAGCATCTGCCGATAGAACAAGATGGCTTTGGGTAACGAGTCCAACCCCACCAAGGTTGTCGCCCCCGTGGTGGTCAAACCGGAAAACGACTCGAAGAAGGCATCGGTCAGCGACAGGTTAGGCCGCTCCGAAAATAAAAACGGCAATGCCCCGACGCTGCCCAGCACCGTCCAGAACAGCACCACGATCAAAAAGCCTTCCCGCGGCTTCAACTCGTGCTTTTGTTTACGGTTAGGCCACCACAGCATCAGGCCAATGGTCACCGCCACAAAGAAGGTCTGGCTGAACGCCCGCCCTGCCCCATCGCGGTATATCAATGCCACCAGACCAGGAATAAACATCGTCCCGGAGAACAGGATGACCAACAAACCCACGATACGGGTAATAGCGCGAAAATGCATTTCAGCACGATCCTTAGCAATTCAGTTGGGGGGAATTATTGCGAAATGGGGGTTAATTGCAAATTACCGCGACTGAGATCACGTAATTTATTCCCGAACGCCTCAACGCCGGTGACCGGTAAAGCCAGATGCAGCACGACGGAGGCACCATATTCCCCCTGTACAATCCGCCCTTCTGTTTGCTGCAACAGATTCTCTACCAGTGCCAACTGAGCATAGTCGCATTGCAAAGTATATTCGGCCTGCGGGATCTTGTAGCTTACGGCCAACTGTTTTAATGCCTGCTGCACCCCGCTGCCGTAGGCTCTTACCAAACCGCCGGTGCCCAACTTGATACCGCCGTAGTAACGTACCACTACGGCGGTGATTTCGCCTATGCCACTACCCATAAGCTGCGCAAGGATAGGTTTACCCGCCGTGCCGGAGGGCTCCCCGTCATCTGAGAAGCCTAATTGCTGAGAATCGGTCGGCGGCCCGGCGACAAATGCCCAGCAATGGTGCCGCGCTGCCGGGTGCTCATCACGTACCTGCTGAATAAACGCCTTGGCCGCATCAACCCCGCTGGTCGGCGCCAGCAGGGTGATAAAACGGCTCTTCTTGATTTCCTCGCTGACGCTAATGGGGCCTGCGGGGATCGGATAAGGCTGCATCAGGCCAAGTTCAGATCGCGCGTCATGTTCTCAATGCGCTTTTCATGGATCACGATATTGTCTTCAATACGGATACCACCATAAGGTTTCAGCGCATCGATACGATCCCAGGCAAAGTGTTGGCTGAATTCGCCGCTGCGCCACGGTGCAAGCAGGGATTCAATAAAGTAGAGGCCAGGTTCGATGGTCAACACCATGCCAGGTTGTAATACGCGGGTGCAGCGCAGGTATGGGTACTTAGATGGCGCGGCCAGGTGAGTACCTTGTTCATCCTGCATAAAACCGGCTGAGTCGTGTACCTGCAGGCCCAGAGGATGGCCCAAACCGTGCGGCAGGAATGGCGTGGTAAGCCCTTGTTCCACCATGGCTTCTTCGCTGATACCGCTCACCAGTTTGTGGCTTTTAAGCAATTTGGCGATGCGCTGGTGCATCTGCACATGGTAATCGGTGTAACGCACACCGGCTTTGATGGTTTCCATCAGCGCCAACTGCTCGTTATTAAGATCTTTAACCAACTGGGCGAAATCGCTGCCGCTCTGGCCAGCATAAGTACGAGTCAGGTCGGCCGCATAGCCGTTATATTCCGCACCAGCATCGATCAAGAAGCTCAGCATTTCAGCCGGCGGTTGGTGATCCAGCGTGGTGTAATGCAGTACCGACGCATGCTCATTCAGCGCAACGATATTGTCGTAAGGCACATCGGTATCGCGATGGCCTGTCGCCGTGAGATAAGCCAGGTTGATATCAAACTCACTCATGCCTGACAGGAAAGCTTCGTGGGCAGCACGATGCCCCATAACCGCGGTCTTCTGCGCTTCACGCATGCAGGCCAGCTCGTAGCCGGTTTTGATTGAGCGATGGAAGTCGAAGTAGTTCAGCACCGCTTTAGGGTTAACGTTCTCTGCCGAAATACCGAGATCGCGAGCGCGCTGTTGCGCATAACCGATATAGCCCACGCGCTCACGCTGGGCTGGCAGCTGCTGAGCGATATCGTCAGCATTAGCCAGCGGTATCAGTTCAACAGATTTGGTCCAGAAACTGTCCGGCAGCGGCTCAACGCTATGCCAGTAATCGACCGGCGAATAGAACCACAGCTTCGGTTTGTTAACGCCGTCCACCCACAGCCAGCAGTTTGGAACCGAAGTCACCGGTACCCAGGCTTTAAAATGCGCATTCACTTTGAACGGATAACTGCGGTCGTCCTGGAATATCCGCTGCAGTTCCCCTGAGTGAATCAGCAACGCGTCCAGTTTGTTGCGCGTTAACACTTCACGCGCGCGTTTTTGCAGTTCTGCTAGGTGGTCGTTATACAAAGAAGCCAGTGTTTCCATCACAATACCCTTTTACATACCATTAGAACGGAATGCCTCATCTTAGCACACCGTTCCTGCGTACCAACCTCATCGCCTCTGGCATGCGGGGCGCTTCGCAAATCACTGTAAATGTCGTTACATCCGCAGCTTAACAATTAACCAGGCGATAAAACCTGACGAGGCGATCGCGGCGGCCCACAGACCGTGATGCTCAAGCAAAACGGCACCGGCCGCAGCGATACCCGCCAGGCACTGCTGCAGAAACCCACACAACGCCATGGCATAGGCACCCTGCTCTTTGGCATCGCTGACGGCCATCGCCATACTGTTAGGGAACAATACCGCCTGGCCAAAAATCGTCAGGCAGTACAGCACAATGAATAACGCCATGCCGGAAAGCCCCACCAGCACACCGCTCCACCACAGCAGCATGATCGCGACGGTCGTCATAGCGACAATACTCACTCCTACCTGCATTAGCCGTTTGCCGCCGAAACGCGCCACCGTCCGATTCACCGCCATCGCCCCGGTAAAGTAAGCTACGCCGATCACCAATCCTAGTGCCCCAAAGGCCGTCACGTTCAGACCAAACCCCTGCTGCATAATAAACGGGCTCACCTCTTGCAGGGTTACCGTAGTAGCGAACCCTAATCCACCGACGCATGCCGGCCAGAAAAATCCCGGTCGACGCAAAATGCGCCAATAAGCCGTGGCCATCGGCGGACGAGGCCCCGCCCCCCTGCCAGCTTCCAACGGCAGCGTCTGCATAAGCAGCAGGATCGCCAGCCCGGTCAGCCCCATCAGTACAAAGCCCATTTGCCAGTGCGAATATTGACTCAGCAACCCACCGATAAACTGCCCACCGCCCAACGCGGCGATAAAGGCAATCGACAATACCGAAAGGCGTCGTGCCAGCTCGTCGCCGCTCCAGTTATCGCGAACAATAATGCGTGCGATGATCGCGGCGCCCCCGGCGGCAATGCCCTGCAGTGCCCTCAGCACCAATAATTGGGTGCCATTGCTGCAAAACGCCAGCAGCGCGCTGCAACTGATAAACAACGCCAACGACAACGTCAGCGGCAGACGCCGCCCAAAGCGATCGGCTGCCGCGCCCCAGAACAGCACCGGTAGCGCGGCGCCAATGACGAATATTGATATCGATAGTTCGGTGGCACGGCGCGTCATCGACAATTCCTGCATCACCGTCGGCAACGAAGGCAGATACACCGTTGTCGCCATCTGCGCCATGAAGACCAGCAAGCAGGCCAGCGTCATGGTTCTGGCGGGAAGACTCCAAAACCCACTCTGTTTTGCACATACCGCTTTACTCATTTCGCACCTCTGGGTGTTTAGCGCTTCGCTCCGGCAAGTGTATGAGGGGTTTCCCACACCAGCAAATCACCATAAGACATAAAATATAACTTCGTTTTAAATCAAAATATTAACCCAGAGTCATGTGATCCGCCCTGCAAAAATGCAATCTCTTATTTGCATATTGTTAACATAAAAACCACACTCCTCATCATCTGGTCATACCAGATCAAACGCTGATTCAGGAGATAGACATGCTCTACCAAGGCGAAACATTACAACTGCACTGGCTCGACAACGGCATCGCCGAGCTGGTGTTCAATGCCCCAGGTTCTGTAAACAAGCTGGATACCCGCACCGTTGCCAGCCTGGGCGAAGCGCTCACGGTTTTGGAAAAGCAGACCGAGCTGAAAGGCCTACTGCTGCGTTCCACGAAAGCCGCCTTTATTGTCGGCGCCGATATCACCGAGTTCCTTTCTTTATTTGCGGCTCCAGCAGAAAAACTGCAGGAATGGCTGGTCTTTGCCAATAGCATCTTTAACCGGTTGGAAGATCTGCCGGTACCGACCATTTCGGCCATTAACGGCTATGCGCTCGGCGGCGGTTGCGAATGCATTTTGGCTACAGACTTCCGCGTCGCTTCACCGGATGCACGCATTGGCCTGCCGGAAACCAAACTGGGCATCATGCCTGGTTTCGGCGGTTCCGTACGTTTACCACGCCTGTTGGGTAACGACAGCGCACTGGAGATCATCGCCGCCGGTAAAGACGTCAGCGCCAAAGACGCACTGAAGGTTGGCCTGGTAGATGCAGTGGTTGCCCCGGAAAAATTGGTCGATGCCGCGCTGAAAATGCTGCAACAGGCGATCGACGGCAAACTGGATTGGCGCGCTTATCGTCAGCCAAAGCTCGAGCCATTGAAGCTTAGCCCAATCGAAGCCGCCATGAGTTTCACTACCGCCAAAGGCATGGTGATGCAAACCGCGGGCAAACATTACCCGGCACCGATGACCGCGGTCAAAACCATTGAGGCCGCTGCCAAGCTGGGTCGCGATGAAGCGTTGAAATTGGAAACCGCCAGCTTTGTGCCATTGGCCCGCTCCAAAGAGGCGCGCGCCCTGGTCGGCATTTTCCTCAACGATCAGTTTGTGAAAAGCCAGGCGAAGAAGCGGGCGTTGAATGCTGAAGCACCGAAGCAAGCTGCTGTGTTGGGGGCCGGTATCATGGGTGGCGGCATCGCCTACCAGTCCGCGCTGAAAGGCGTGCCGGTGATCATGAAAGACATCAGCGACAAATCCCTGACGCTCGGCATGAATGAAGCCGCCAAGCTGCTGAACAAGCAACTGGAGCGCGGCAAGTTGGACGGCATGAAGATGGCCCAGGTGCTGTCGACCATTCAGCCAACGCTGGACTATGCCGGTATCGAGCGCGCACAGGTCATCGTCGAAGCCGTGGTCGAGAATCCTAAGATCAAGGCGGCAGTGCTGTCCGAAGTGGAAGGCCTGATTGGCGAGGATACCGTCCTGGCCTCCAATACGTCGACCATTCCGATTAATCACCTGGCGAAATCGCTGAAACGTCCGCAGAATTTCTGCGGCATGCATTTCTTTAACCCGGTACACCGTATGCCGCTGGTAGAAATCATCCGCGGCGAGCAGACCAGCGACAGCACTATTGCTGCGGTGGTGGCCTACGCCAGTCGCATGGGTAAAACGCCGATTGTGGTGAATGACTGCCCGGGGTTCTTCGTCAACCGCGTGCTGTTCCCGTATTTCGCCGGTTTTAGCCTGCTGCTGCGCGACGGCGCGGATTTCCGTCAGATCGACAAAGTGATGGAAAAACAGTTTGGCTGGCCAATGGGCCCGGCTTATCTGCTCGACGTGGTGGGGATTGATACCGCGCACCATGCCCAGGCAGTGATGGCTTCCGGTTTCCCTGAGCGTATGGGCAAAGATTACCGTGACGCTATCGACGTGATGTTCGATAACCAGCGTTTCGGTCAGAAAAATCAGTTGGGCTTCTATCGCTACAGCCAGGACAGCAAAGGCAAGCCGCGTAAAGACAACGATGAGCAAACCGATGCCCTGTTGGCGACCGTCAGCCAGCCACGTCAAACCGTCAGTGACGAAGAAATCATTGCCCGCATGATGATCCCGATGATCAATGAAGTGGTGCGTTGTCTGGAAGAAAACATCATCGCCAGCCCGGCCGAGGCCGATATGGCACTGGTCTACGGCATCGGTTTCCCGCCGTTCCACGGAGGGGTATTCCGCTACCTGGATACGCTTGGCACCACCCATTACGTCGAAATGGCTCAGCGTTACGCGCATCTTGGCGCTCTGTATCAGGTGCCTGCCGGCCTGCGTGCCAAAGCCGAACGTAATGAAAGCTACTACCCGGTGGCAGCGCCGCTGTCCGATGTCTCCACTGGCCAACCGGCATGAGGTCATAAAGATGGAAAACGTAGTTATTGTTGATGCCGTACGCACGCCGATGGGCCGCTCCAAGGGCGGAGCCTTCCGCCAGGTACGAGCCGAAGATCTTTCCGCTCACCTGATGCGTGCCGTACTGAGCCGCAATTCGGCGTTGGACGCAGCCGAAATTGACGACATTTACTGGGGTTGTGTGCAACAGACGCTGGAGCAGGGCTTTAACATCGCCCGTAACGCTTCGCTGCTGGCTGAGATCCCGCACAGCGTACCGGCCGTAACCGTCAACCGGTTATGCGGCTCCTCCATGCAGGCGCTGCACGATGCAGCGCGCGCCATTATGGTCGGCGACGCGCACGTCAGCCTGATTGGCGGCGTCGAACATATGGGCCACGTGCCGATGAACCACGGCGTGGATTTCCACCCGGGGCTCAGCCGCAGCGTGGCAAAAGCCGCCGGCATGATGGGCCTGACCGCCGAGATGCTGGCCAAGATACACAATATCAGCCGTCAGATGCAGGACGAGTTCGCCGCGCGTTCACACCAACGTGCGCATGCCGCCACCCTGGCCGGCTACTTCAAGAATGAAATTATTCCCACCACCGGCCACGACGCCGACGGTGTGCTGACACGTTATGACTTCGACGAAGTGATCCGCCCGGAAACCACCGTTGAAAGCCTTGCGGCACTGCGCCCGGCATTCGATCCGGTCAACGGCACTGTGACCGCCGGCACCTCTTCGGCCTTGTCCGACGGGGCATCCGCCATGCTGCTGATGAGTGAATCTCGTGCCAAAGCGCTCGGTCTGAAAGCCCGTGCACGCATTCGCTCAATGGCGGTCGTCGGCTGCGATCCGTCCATTATGGGCTACGGCCCGGTGCCTGCCAGCAAGCTGGCGTTGAAGCGCGCCGGACTGACCGTGCAGGACATCGACCTGTTCGAACTGAACGAAGCCTTTGCTGCACAGTCATTGCCATGCATCAAGGATCTGGGCCTATTGGACAGCATCGATGACAAGATCAACCTGAACGGCGGCGCCATTGCACTGGGTCACCCGCTGGGTTGCTCGGGCTCCCGCATCTCTACCACCCTGCTGAACAACATGGAACGCCGCGATGTGCAGTTCGGTCTGGCGACCATGTGTATTGGCCTGGGCCAGGGGATTGCCACCGTCTTTGAACGCGTTTAGCTGTGTCTATTTGGCCTGACTGCGTCACACTTTAAACCGCAGCACGCCAACAAGTTTAGTTGCCGTACTTCCCGCCTGTCAGGGGCGGGTTTTTTTATGCCTGAAATCCGCAGACGGCCAATAAAAAAGGGCAGCCATTGGCCACCCCAATTTTTCCCGCTTCGCCGCTTAGATAAACGAGAAGGCGTCGCCAAACATGTGCGCTTCCAGCGCGCCACGTTCGGCACAGAAGCGTTCACGAGCGATTTTCGCCATCTCGAAACGACCGGCAATATAAATGTCGTGCTCCGCCAGCGTACCGAAATCCTGCAATACCGCACTGAGCACCGTGCCGCTACGGCCACGCCACTCTTCTTCCGGCTGTTCAACCACCGGAATGACTTTCAGGTTCGGATGCTGCACTGACAGCGCTTCCAGCTCGCTCAAATCATACAGGTGCTTGAGCTCGCGCCCGCCCCAATAGATAGAGATATCGCGGTCAGGCTGCTGCTCGAGTGCGGCCAACAGAATCGAGCGCGCATATGAGAAGCCGGTACCGCCGGCGATCAACACCAGTGGACGGCTGCCCTCTTCACGCAGCCAGGCGTCACCGTGCGGAATATCAACGGTAATCGCCTGCTCTTTCAGAATGCGATCCATCACTGCCATGGCGTACAGATTCAGTTCCGAAGCACCGATATGCAGTTCAATATAATCCTGCTCTGTCGGGGTCGATGCCAGCGAGAACGGACGCTTGTCGCGCTCATCCATCACCACCATCAGATACTGCCCTGCCTTGAAAGAAAACGGCGCCTCTGGCACCAAACGTACCCGGTAAACCGTATCGGTAATGGCCTCTACGGAGGTCACTTTACAGCTCAATATTGTCATGCGTTCCCTCTGTCGGGTCATCAATGCAAAACTGAGAACAGAGCCTGACATACCCTTCATATTTGAAGCTGCATCTTTGTTGGCTTTTCTCGCTTACCCCAGTCACTTACTCAAGTAAGCTCTTGGGGTGCGCTGCGTTGCCGCCGCAATGCAACTCCAATTATTTTGGGTACATTATAATGTCGGTTCTCTGTCACTGAAAATTGCGAGCTCATCCCAGATGTCATCGATGCGCGCACGCACCTTTTCATCCATCTCAATCGGACGGCCCCATTCGCGCTCGGTTTCACCCGGCCATTTATTGGTGGCATCCAGCCCCATCTTCGAACCCAAACCGGAAACCGGTGAGGCGAAGTCCAGATAATCGATCGGCGTATTCTCCACCATCACGGTATCCCTTGCCGGATCCATTCTGGTGGTAATCGCCCAAATCACATCATTCCAGTCACGCGCATTGACGTCATCGTCGCAGACGATAACAAACTTGGTGTACATAAATTGACGCAGGAACGACCAGACGCCCATCATTACGCGTTTAGCATGACCAGCATACTGTTTCTTGATGGTCACCACCGCCAGACGATAAGAACAGCCTTCGGGCGGCAGATAGAAGTCGACAATTTCCGGGAACTGCTTTTGCAGAATGGGAACGAAGACTTCGTTCAGCGCCACGCCCAGCACCGCAGGCTCATCCGGCGGACGGCCGGTGTAGGTCGAGTGGTAAATGGCATCGCGACGCTGGGTGATGTGAGTGATGGTAAATACCGGGAAGTGGTCGATCTCGTTGTAGTAACCGGTGTGATCGCCATACGGGCCTTCCGGCGCCATTTCACCCGGTTCAATGTAGCCTTCCAACACGATTTCCGCGCTGGCCGGCACTTCCAAATCGCAGGAGAGGCACTTGACCACTTCGGTTTTGTTGCCGCGCAGCAGCCCGGCAAAAGCATATTCAGACAGGGTATCCGGTACCGGCGTCACCGCGCCGAGGATAGTGGCGGGATCCGCCCCTAATGCCACCGCAACCGGGAAACGCTCACCGGGATGCGCCTGACACCATTCCTGATAATCCAACGCGCCGCCACGGTGGGACAGCCAACGCATGATCACTTTATTTTTGCTCAGCACCTGCTGGCGATAGATGCCCAGATTCTGGCGCTCTTTTTGCGGCCCGCGGGTTACCGTCAGCCCCCAGGTGATCAGCGGCGCAGCGTCTTCCGGCCAGCAGTGCATCACCGGGATACGGCTGAGATCAACGTCATCGCCCTGCCATACTTGTTCCTGACAAGGGGCTGAACCCAACACCTTGGTCGGCATGTTCAACACTTGTTTGAACTTCGGCAGTTTGTCGAACAGATCGCGAAAGCCCTTCGGCGGCTCTGGCTCTTTCAGGAACGCCAGCAATTTGCCGACCTCGCGCAACGAGCTGACATCTTCCTGGCCCATGCCCATCGCAACGCGGTTGGCGGTACCGAACAGATTGCACAACACCGGCATATCGTACCCTTTAGGGTTTTCGAACAGCAGTGCCGGGCCGCCCGCACGTAAAGTACGATCGGCAATTTCTGTCATTTCCAGATAGGGATCAATCGGCTGGCTGATGCGTTTTAGTTCCCCTCTCTTTTCCAGCAACGAGAGGAAATCGCGTAAGTCACGGTATTTCATGCTGATCATTATAACGGCCAGTGAGGAGGGCATTATAAGCCCTCTTCACAGTTGTTGCTGCACTTTTGTTAAACACCGGTAAAGACATCGTCGGCGTTAGTGGCAGGTAAAGGGCACCAGCGGACGCAATGCCCGGGTATCGCGATATTCCTGAGTTTCCACACCGTGGCGGAACACCTTGAAATCTTGATCTCTGGCGCTAAAGTAACGCAGATCATTACCCTCAACGTGCAACAGGCTGCCCTCGCGCAGCGCCACCACGGATTCGCTCGGGTTAACCGCGCAGAACTCGGCCAGGCGTTCATCACGGGTTTCCCCCATGTGGCCGCTAATATGGGCGTCGATGTAATGCGGGTTAATCTGCACCGGGAACAGGCTCAGTGCCGGCAGTACGACGCTGTTACGCACCGGCATGTCATTGGTGGTGCGAATACTTGGTGTGGCAACGTTACACCCGGCGCTCCATCCCACGTAGGGCACGTTACGTTCACGAACCGCCCGTTGAATCGGGACGATTAGGCCGTTTTCATGCAGCATCTGGTTCAGCATCCAGGTATTGCCGCCGCTGACCAAAATGCATTCTGCCTGTTCAATCGCCGCCGCGGGAGAGTCGGCGTGGTGAATACTGGTGACCTTGATGCCGAGAATTTTCGCCAGTTCCTGTGCACGCTGATCGTAATCGCTGCGGATCATGGCATAGGGGATAAATACGGCGGACGTAATGCCACGGCGCGCGATCATCGCCAGCAAGTGGCTCTTGGCATAACCCAGCAGCTCATCCTCACCGGACAGCTTGCCGTTGCTCAACAAAAATAACTCCATTTTTCCCCCTCAATCGAAAACGATGAATAACGTCACACCCGACGAAAGCAGCACAAGGCATACTCCGACGGTAACAAATTTTTAGCCCTCTGTTATACCCAAGCCGTGCGAATAAGTGTGTGACCCCTCGCTAATTGCCAACGATTCATGCAGATAGCGGCCGTTACATGCTGAAACTTGCATCACTATGTATCCGTAATGGCTTTTGATATGCTTACCGGCTGACAGAAAGGCATGTGAAATTATGGAATCTTGGTACCTACTGTATTGCAAGCGCGGCCAACTTTTACGGGCGCAGGACCATTTGGAACGGCAGGAAGTGAACTGCCTGAGTCCGATCATAACGCTGGAAAAGATCGTACGCGGTAAACGCATTGCGGTCAGCGAACCCCTGTTTCCGAACTACCTGTTTGTGAAGTTCGATCCGGAGCGCATCCACACCACAACCATCAGTGCAACTCGTGGTGTCAGCCACTTTGTACGCTTTGGTTCAACGCCGACCACTATCCCGCAGAAAGTCATCGAAGAGCTGCAGACGCATACCGGTGAAACCTACGTCGATCCGGAAATGCCACAGCCGGGTGATAGCGTGTTAATCGTCGATGGCGTGTTCGAAGGGCTGAAGGCGATTTACACCGAGCCGGACGGCGAAGCCCGTTCGATGCTGCTGCTGAATCTGATCAACAAGCAGGTAAGCCAAAGCGTGGATAACCGGCAATTCCAAAAACTGTAATGCAAAAAGGCGCCCAGGGCGCCTTTTACATAGATGACTTACGCCTTAGCGCTGCATCGCTTCGTCATGCATCCACTGAGCGACTCGCTTGGCGAAGTAGGTCAGTACGCCATCGGCGCCGGCACGCTTAAAGCACATCAGCGATTCCATCACCGCCGGTTGCTCCTGCAACCAACCGTTTTGAATCGCCGCCATGTGCATCGCATACTCACCGGAAACCTGATAGGCGAAAGTCGGCACGCCAAAGGTATCCTTCACCCGACGCACTACATCGAGATACGGCATACCAGGCTTCACCATCACCATATCCGCACCTTCCTGCAGATCCTGTGCGATCTCCTGCAGCGCTTCGTCGCTGTTGGCCGGGTCCATCTGATAGGTTTTCTTGTTGCCGCCTTTCAGATTACCGCTGGAACCGAGCGCATCGCGGAACGGGCCATAGTAGCAAGACGCATATTTGGCGGAGTAAGCCATGATTTGAGTATTCACCAGGCCCTGATGTTCCAGGCGATCGCGGATCGCGCCGATACGGCCGTCCATCATGTCACTCGGTGCCACGATCTCTGCTCCGGCTTCCGCGTGAGACAGCGCCTGGCGAACCAGGATCTCTTTGGTGATGTCGTTAATGACATAACCTTGTTCGTCGATAACGCCGTCCTGACCGTGAGTGGTGTAGGGATCGAGCGCCACGTCCGTCAGAATACCCAGCTCAGGCACCGCGTCTTTCAGTGCACGCACCGTACGCTGTACCAGACCTTCCGGGTTATAAGCTTCTTCCGCATGCAGTGACTTCAGGCCAGGTTCAATCACCGGGAACAGGGAGATCACCGGCACGCCAAGCTTGGCGATAGCTTCCGCTTCTTTGATCAGCAGATCGATGCTCATGCGCGATACGCCGGGCATCGATGCCACCGCTTCCTGACGGTTACTGCCTTCCATGACAAATACCGGATAAATCAGGTCGTTAACCGTCAGTTGGTTCTCGGCCACCAGGCGGCGGCTGAAATCGTGACGGCGCACACGGCGCATACGGCGACCCGGGAAGGTACCCGGAAATGCATAGCTCATAGTTTTCTCCTAACTCATTCCAGCCGGAATAGCCGGCGGGCGTTCTCATCGGTTTTCTGCCCCAGCCATTCGGGATCTTCTTGTCGCCAGGTAGCCACCTGCCGGACGATATGAGGCAAAAAACAGGGTTCGTTGCGGCGAGATGCAGGTTTCGGATGTAAATCCCGGGGCAACAGATAGGGTGCGTCGGTTTCCAACAACAGACGTTCGGCCGGGATCTGCGGCAGCAATGCACGCAACTCCAGGCCACGTCGCTCATCACAGACCCAACCGGTAATCCCGATCGACAGGCCCAGCGACAAGCAACTTTCTAATTCTTCGGCGGTGCCGGTAAAACAGTGCACCACCGCCGCGGGCAGTTTATCCAACCACGGCGTCAACAGTGCGGCAAAACGTGCGTGCGCATCACGGCAGTGAAGAAAAACCGGCATCTCCAGCTCCGCCGCCAGCGCCAGTTGGGAGCTGAATGCCCTCTCCTGCTGCTCTGGGGTAGAAAAGTTACGGTTAAAGTCCAGCCCGCATTCACCTATCGCTACGACCTGCTGCTGCGAGGCCAACTCGCGGATCCGCTCCGCGGTCTGCTCATCCCAACTGCTGGCCTGGTGGGGATGCACACCGGCGGTGGACCAGCAATAACCAGGATGCTGCTGCGCCAGTTCACAGGCAGCCTGGCTTTCCTGCAAATCAGTACCGGTAATCAATAGCCCTGTCACGCCTGCGGTTCGTGCGCGATCCAGCACCGCTGGGCCGTCTTTGGCAAACTGTGAACTGGTGAGGTTTACGCCAATATCAAACATGGTTTTCCCAATGCAAAAGCCGCCCATCGGGCGGCTCAGGAGCAAACAAATTTAAGGTGCCGGGGGTTCGTCACCCTCGTCTTCTTCTTCCGGTTGCGGACGACGTTTACCGGTGTAGAAACGAGCAAAGAACACGCCCACTTCAAACAACAGATACATCGGAATGGCCAGCAGGGTTTGCGAGAACACATCCGGCGGGGTCAGAAGCATGCCGACCACGAAAGCCCCGACCAGAACGTAAGGACGTTTCTTTTTCAGATCTTCCGGTGAGGTGACGCCACTCCAGCACAGCAAAATAATGGCAACCGGCACCTCAAATGCCACGCCAAACGCCATAAACAGCGCCATGACGAAGTCGAGATAGTTATTGATGTCGGTGGCAATCATCACCCCGGCCGGCGCGGTTTTGGCAAAAAAGCCGAACGCCAGCGGGAAGACGATAAAGTAGGCAAAGGCCATGCCGAGATAAAACAGCAGGCTGCTGGAGACCAGTAAAGGCATCATCAGACGGCGTTCATGCTTATACAACGCCGGCGCGATGAAGGACCAGACCTGATACAAGATAACCGGTGCGGACACGAACACCGAGACGATCATCGTCAATTTGATCGGGGTAAAGAAAGGGGAGGCCACGTCTGTGGCGATCATGCTCGCCCCGGCAGGCAACTGCTTGATCAGCGGCGCGGACACCAGTTGATAAATATCATTGGCGAAAAAAACCAGCACCAGGAAAATCGCCAGTATGCTGATAATCGAGTTTAACAACCGCTTACGCAGTTCTATCAGATGACTGATAAGGGGTTGGGTATCTTCAACAGCCATGTTTTAACGATCGCCACTAGGTTGGTGAGACGCTGGGGTTTTATCCACAACAGGTTCTGGGGTTGCCTGAACAGCCGGCTCGACCGGTTGTTTCACCGGTGCAATGACCGGCTGCGCAGCCTGCGGCGTTGCCGTTACAACCGGCTCCGGCACTGCAGCCGGAGAGGATGCTACGGCCGCGGCTTCCGCCGGCGTCACGCCGTCATGAATGGCTTCCGGGTCTGTGACCAGAGGGTTATGGATGGTGTGCGCAGGTTCGGTTTTGGTGCCACTGTCACCCTGATAGGAGCGTTTCAGCGATTCCGCTGCGTCTTTCAGCTCATCCATTGACGCCTTCAGCTCCGGCGACAAATTCTGCATGCCCGCCTTCTCTACCTTTTTCAGGCTGTCCTGCAGTTCCTGCAGCTTCAGTTCCTGAGAAAGTTCGTTCTGCACCGAAGCCGCAAGCGAACGCAGCGCGCGGATCCAGCCCGAAACTGTTCTTACCGCTACCGGCAACCGTTCTGGCCCGAGTACCACCAGGCCAATCACCAGAACCAGCAGCAGTTCACTAAACCCAATGTCAAACACGGTTTATACCTGCTCTTTGTTCTTCGACTCTTCCGCTTTCACTTCCGGCTGCTTATCGGTAATAGGCTTGGCCGTGAAGTCAGCGTCATCCAGGCTGCTTTTCTCAGCCGTGTTGGTTGGCGGCGTGTTGTCATCGCCGATCGCCTTTTTGAAGCCCTTGATTGATGCACCGAGATCAGACCCCAGAGTACGGAGTTTTTTGGTACCGAACAGCAGCACCACGATCACTGCGATGATCAACAATTGCGTAATACTAATACCGCCCATTGCAATTACCTCTATTTTTACAGGGTTTTTTCAAAATCCGTCGCATTATACGGCAGATTTTACCAGAGTTTCGAATCAATTCAGGTGGTTCGCTTCCAGCCAATCATCCAGGATACGATGCCGGCTGCCATCAGCCATGCGGGAAACACCTCGACGTCCCCCAACAGCAAAATCGTACCGCTTACTAACAGTGTAGCGCCAACGCCGAACAAATAACGTGATTGCCCTTGGCGAACGCGCTGAGCCTGCATCTGGTTGGTGAGCTTATCAACGCTTTGTTGCAACAGCTTATGTTGCTGCAGGCTATCGTAAAATAATTCAGGCAGTTCGGGCAGCTTCTCCGCCCAAAACGGCGCTTTTTCTTTCAGTGCCCGGATCACCGCCGGAATACCGACCTGATCGCGCATCCAACTTTCCAGGAAAGGCTTGGCGGTAGTCCACAGATCCAACTGCGGATAGAGCTGGCGTCCCAGACCTTCAACATACAGCAAGGTCTTCTGCAATAACACCAGTTGGGGTTGTACTTCCATATTGAAACGGCGCGCGGTGTTGAACAGGTTTAACAAGACGTTGCCGAACGAAATTTCCGACAGCGGTTTTTCGAAAATAGGCTCGCACACGGTGCGGATAGCGAATTCGAAATCCTCCACGTTGGTGTCGCGTGGCACCCAGCCTGAATCAACATGCAACTCTGCCACCTTACGGTAGTCGCGATTGAAGAAGGCGATAAAGTTTTCCGCCAGATAGCGCTTATCATCTTTGTTCAGCGAACCGACAATACCGCAGTCAATGCCGATATAGCAGGGATCTTCAGGATGCTCATAGCTGACAAAGATATTGCCGGGATGCATGTCCGCATGGAAGAAGCTGTCGCGGAAGACCTGGGTAAAGAACACCTGCACCCCGCGTTCGGCCAACAATTTCATGTTGGTGCCCTGCTTCTCCAGCGTCGGAATATCTGAAACCGGAATGCCGTAGATCCGCTCCATCACCAGCACGCTTTCGCGGCAGTAATCGGAATACACCTCAGGCACATACAGCATCGGACTGCCGTCGAAATTACGGCGCAGTTGAATGGCGTTGGCCGCTTCGCGCAACAGGTTCAGTTCGTCCAGCAAGGTCTTTTCATATTCGCGCACTACTTCACGCGGGCGCAAACGGCGACCGTCCGGCATCAGTTTTGGCACCCAGGCCGCCAGGCGATACATCAGGCGAACGTCGGCCTTGATGATCGGCCCGATATCCGGCCGGATCACCTTCAGCACCACTTCCTGCCCGGTGGTTTTCAGCCGTGCGGTATGGACCTGAGCTATGGATGCCGAAGCCAGCGCCTGTTGGTCAAAATCATCGAACCAGGTTTCCAGTGGGCCGCCCATCGCCAATTCGATATGCTTGCGCGCCAGGGCGCCGTCGAAGGGGGCAACCCTGTCCTGCAGCAACGTCAGTTGATCGGCAATCTGTGGCGGGAACAGGTCACGACGGGTAGACATCATCTGACCAAACTTAATCCATACCGGCCCCAGTTCCTGCAAGGCCAGCCGCAGACGCTCCCCCAGCGGTTTATCCGCGTGGCGGTTTGGCATCCAAAACAGCAGACGTCGGCCAAAGCGCAACGGCAGCGTCAAACGCATCTTGGGGATCAGTTCATCCAGGCCATAACTGAGGAAAACGCGGACGATCAAATACAGGCGGCGTAGTTCGCCAGGGGTCATCGTTTACCCTCCAACTTGTCCATGCGAGCAATCAGCGCTTCGGCACTGCGAACGGTGGCGTCAACTTCCTCGTTAAACCACACCACTTCCAGCGGGCCAGGAGCCACACGCCACTCTTCCGTCAGGGTTTCGGCCACGTAATTCTGTTGACGCTGCAAGCCTTTCTTCAGCAAATTCGCGCCCTTGCCGAACGCCTGAGTGACACCTTGTGCGGCAATATCGCCGATATAAGGCGCCAGCCATTCCGCCGGATCCCACTCAGCCAGATCAAGCAGGCCAACCAACTGCTGTACCACCTGAATATCACCTTCAACAATCAGCTCGCCACTGCGCATCAAGGGCGAAAGCTGTTGGCGGTCCCGCAGTTTCAACAGTACCGATATGCGGCTGCGCACCGTGCAGTCGGCGGTATCGTCAGACTGACCAAGCACATCGACTCGCTGCTCACTGAAGATCAGTACCAACGGCGAAGCAAGCTCCTGCAACTCTATGCGCAGCACCTTGCCAGCCAGGCGAAGACGGGCAGCCTTCATGCTGCGATCGCGGAACAGCAGGCTATTGAGCGATGTTTCCAGCACGCCGGTCAACAAAGGGGTTAGCAGCATCGGCATGTCCATATCAGAATTTGAAGCCGCGATGCAGGGCTACAATACCGCCGGTCAGGTTAAAATAGGTCACGTTGTCAAACCCGGCAGCGCCCATCATACCCTTCAGCGTTTCCTGATCGGGATGCATGCGGATCGACTCGGCGAGATAACGGTAGCTTTCTGGATCCTTCACCACCAGTTCGCCGATTTTCGGCAACACGTGGAAAGAGTAAGCGTCGTAAGCCTTACTCAGCGGGGCCAGCAAGGGTTTGGAGAACTCCAGCACCAACAAACGGCCACCCGGTTTCAACACGCGGAACATGGAGCGCAGTGCCTTGTCTTTGTCGGTGACGTTGCGCAGGCCGAAGGAGATAGTGATACAGTCAAAATAGTTGTCCGGGAACGGCAACGCTTCGGCGTTGGCCTGCACATAGCTGACGTTGCCGACAATGCCGCGGTCCCGCAGCTTCTCGCGCCCCATTTTCAGCATGGAATCATTGATGTCCGCCAGCACCACCTGCCCCTGCTCACCGACCATGCGGGAGAACTTGGCGGCCAGATCACCAGTACCACCGGCCAGATCCAACACACGCTGCCCACGGCGCACGCCGCTGCAATCAATGGTAAAACGCTTCCAGATACGGTGGATACCAAACGACATCAGGTCGTTCATCACGTCATACTTTGCCGCTACCGAATGAAAAACGTCTGCCACCATGGCCTGCTTTTCGTCTCGAGCTACGGTGCGAAAACCGAAATCGGTGGTTTCCTGCGGTTGATCTGCCATTGTCCTGCCTGCTATTCAGTCAATTTAGTGTGGTTGAGTGTACCAGAACCCCACGAAATACCCCACCTCGCCGCGGCTGTCATGCCTGCGATGCGGAGCGTGGTTGCTCTGCGGCGTCGTCATCCTCCGCCCCCGGCAGCGCGTCAATGTCATCTTCGCCCGCTGCCTCGAATTCTTCATCGTGCTGTGCGCTGGCCTGCTGGGCCAGCAGCGGGTTGATAGGTCTTTTCACCTCAACCCCCAGCGCGCGGAACCCCTCGGTCTGGCCGATAAGATTACCACGGCCTTCACTCAGTTTGTTCATCGCCTGGCGATAACTCCCCTGAGCCTTGTCCAGGCTCTGCCCAAGCGCCGACATGTCGTCAACGAACAACCGCATTTTGTCATACAGCCGCGCAGCCCGGTCGGCAATGCGTTGAGCATTCTGGCTCTGATGTTCATAGCGCCACAGGTTGGTGATGGTGCGCAGGGCGACCAGCAAGGTGGTTGGGCTCACCAGCATAATGTTGTGCTTGAGCGCTTCGCTAATCAGCTCCGGCTCACGATCAATGGCCAAAAGAAAAGCCGGCTCCACCGGTATAAACATCAATACGTAGTCCAGCGAACGCAGGCCGGGTAATTGCTGATAATCCTTACGGCCCAGCAGACGAATATGGCCACGTAGTGAGGCAATATGCTCACTCAGTGCCGCCTCACGCTCCACTTCATCTTCGCTGTTGAAGTAACGTTCATAGGCCACCAGCGACATTTTTGCATCGATCACCACGTCCTTGCCCTGCGGCAGGCGCACGATAACGTCGGGCTGCATCCGACTCTGATGGTCCAGCCGCACGTTGACCTGCGTTTCGTATTCGTGCCCTTCCCGCAGGCCTGAGGCTTCCAGCACCCGACTTAATACCACCTCGCCCCAATTGCCCTGGGTTTTATTATCCCCTTTCAGGGCCTTGGTCAGGTTAATAGCCTCACGCGCCATTTGCGCATTAAGCTGCTGCAGGTTGCGTATTTCGTGGGTCAGCGTATGACGTTCGCGAGCTTCCTGGCCAAAACTGTCCTGCACCTGGCGGCGAAAACCGTCCAGTTGCTCACGCAACGGCAACAGCAGGCGATCCAGACTTTGCTTATTTTGCTCATCCACCTTGCGACCGCTGTGTTCAAAAATGCGGTTGGCCAAATTTTCAAACTGGGTGGTGAGACGCTGCTCGCTGTTGATCAACAGGCGCTGCTTCTCTTCCGCCGCCATGCGGGTTTCCTCCAGACGGATGGTCACCTCACGCAGCTCGGCTTCTTGGGCGCTGTTCACTTCACGCTGGGCACGCAGTTCCTGGTTCAACAATTCGAACTCGTTGCGCCAGTGATTAAGCTGCTGAAGCTTTTCGTGCCCGGCAGCCAGCTGGCTGTGCAAATTGCGCAGCTCCATATCGTTCTGCCGCATTTGCTGTTCATTGCGCAGGAGCGTCTCTTGCCGGGATGCCGTTTCCTGCTGCGCCTGTTGCAGCGATTGTTCCAGCAGCCGCAGCTCGGTTTCATGCTGCGCATGGGACTGCTGCACCCTCAGGCTGGCGATTAACCAGCCCAACAGCAGGCCTATCGTCACCCCGCCTATACCGTAAACCAAACTGGTATCCACCCTGCCTCCTGTTACACCTGACCGTTCCGGCGTTTTATCCGCCCGCTGCCCGTCACGTTAAGGGGATGCTGTATGGATGTCCAGCCTGATTTCGTCCCAACGGCGCATTATTGCGAAACGCTGCGCAAGTCAGGCAAAGATTAGCCAAACCACTGGCTTAACCACTTGATGCCAAACGCTCCCGGCGCGAGAATGCCGAACGCCCAGATCATCGCCGAAGTAATATTCGCCACCTGAAAATAACGCTGGGGCATACCGCAAATGCCACCAACCAGCGGGACTACGGCCCGCAACGGACCAAAGAAACGGCCAATGAAAATGCCCAGCACGCCCCAGCGCTCAAAAAACGCATGGCCGCGGGTCAGCAGCTGCGGATTACGCGATAGCGGCCACATGTGCGCGACGCGATCTTGATAGTGGTAGCCAATCCAGTAAGAAAGCCAGTCACCAAAGAAAGCGCCCGCAGCAGCGGCGGCCCAGATAGGCCAAAAGGCAATGCCGCTTTCGCCAATCAGCGCGCCCAGCGCCAGCAAGATCACCGTGGCCGGCAACAGCAGCGACAGGAACGCCAGCGATTCGCCAAACGCCAGGAAGAAGATAATCGGGATGGCCCAGCCTTCGTGCTGACGCACGGTCTCGCTGATCCAGTGGATAATGTCATTGAGGCTCAATACGGGCTCCTGATGCGGGATTTACTGCCCCTAAGGATACGCAATGCCAGCCGGCGTCGGTTAAACCCCGGCTAAACATCCACGCGGTTTACTCGAGGTAGAACGCCTGTAGCGCTGCTCGCTGGCTTTGCCCCAGCCCGTATTCCGCCTCCAGCCAACGGTCGGTAGAACCGTATTGGTCACGGATGCAACCCAGGGCAGTCATCAGGAACTCTTCTCGGGCGCTAAGCACATAGGCAAACTGCCCCAATGCCGAGTCACTTAAACGAATCGACAGTTGATCCAACATTTGTTCACGGAAGGTCGCCAACGTGGTTTCGGTCAGCAGGTAATCTTCCACCACCGTCGCCTCATCGGCACCCAGTGCGAACAATACCAACGCCGATCCGACCCCCGTGCGGTCCTTACCGACTGCACAGTGCTGGACGATAGCACCGTTATCGGTATGGCTCAGCAACTGAGTCAACTGTTGGTAGGCCGGATTGCCGAACGGCAGTCGGCGATATAACTCCAGCATAAACGCCCGCGCATCGAAACCGGCCAGCGTTTCGCTGGTCAGTTTTTCCAGGTTGGCATTAACCTCATTGCTCAACGGGTTGGCAGGAAAATGGTGGTAATCCGCGCCCTGCCACAGGATATCGGGCTTGGCCTGCACTTCATCGGGATCGCGGTAATCCAGTACCGATCGCACCGGCACGCCGGCCAGGAAGGCGCAGTCGTTTTCCGTCAGGCGCTCCAGCGACCCGGAACGGAACAGTAATCCTCGCTTGATGCGACGGCCATCAGCAACGCTGTTACCACCGAGATCGCGAAAGTTAATGCCGCCATCAAGCGGTGCCAATGAAGGATGAAGCAGGATCTGGGCGGTCATAGACGTCCTCGTGTTTATTGTCTGATAAAACGCAACCTGAGAGCCAAGGTAAAACCGGGCTCAACGGGTCAAAGAGGTGGCCAGTTAAGATGGCGCTGATGATGATAACCGTAACAGATTACGGCTGAATGGAAAAACGGGCCGCGTGGCGGCCCGTTGAATTGCGGAGGGATTACAGCAGGCGACGCGCCGCATCAACCACGATCTGCACCGCTTTGCTCTCGGTGTTTTTCATGGTTTCCGCGTTCGGAATTTCCTGCTGGGTACGGTTAACGATCACACCGGCAACCATACCGGCACGCAGGCCCTGGCTGGCACACATGGTCAGCAGCGTGGCGGATTCCATTTCATAGTTCATCACGCCCATCGATTGCCATTCTTCCATCGAACCTTTGAAACGGCTAACGACGCGCCCGGAGAAGGTATCGTAACGTTCCTGGCCTGGATAGAAGGTGTCGGAAGACGCGGTTACGCCGATGTGCGTGGTCGCGCCTGCTGCCTTGGCAGCTTCGACCAGTGCGGTAGTACAGGCGAAGTCGGCCACCGCCGGGAACTCCATCGGCGCGAAGTGCAGGCTGGCACCGTCCAGACGAACCGCCGCGGTGGTGACCAGCACGTCACCTACATTGATGTCTGACTGGATCGCACCGGTGGTGCCGATTCGCAGGAAGGTACGAATACCCAGCTGTGCCAGCTCTTCAACCGCGATAGACGTCGAAGGACCGCCGATACCGGTGGAACAGACGATCACTGCCTTGCCGTCCAGCTCTGCACGCCAGGAGGTGAATTCACGATGGGAAGCCAGGTGCACCGGATTTTCCATCAGCTTGGCAATTTTCTCTACGCGCTGCGGATCGCCAGGAACGATGGCAAGCTGGGCCCCTTGTAAATCGTTTTTGGTCAGGCCGAGATGGAAAACGTCAGATTGAGACATACGAGACTCCTCATAGATCATGTTTATTGGGAGGAACAAAAAAGTACTCTACTGAAAATCGCCACGCAATTTCGTGACGGCAATCACTACAGACAAAGAAACAGAATGCAATCTACATAACTCTTGTGACTAAAGTCACAAAAATCAGCAAGAAGGCCCGCCTGTTGGCCCCAATAGCCACCAGTCTAGTCGACAAATCGCCCCGCCGGTTTCCCCTGCCACTCGGAGTTTATCAAGGCGGTTTGCCAATAAATCCCCTATGCAGTCACAGAAAAATAGCCTTGGTTTGTCGGGGACTTAGCCCGAATAAGCGGAACTAACGCACCTTATGGTACTAATGCAGGTCAACTTGCGTAATAGCATGATAAAAAGACAATAAAAACGCGGTAAAGCCGGATATTTAATCGTTTTTTACAGACTTGACTGAAAATGCTCCACTCGATGCCAATAACGGGTAATCTTTCCTATAGTTAATCGCAGCGCTTTTCTCTATTGATTGCACGGAGACCGCAATGAAAACCGATCATGTGATGACATTAAAACAGGCCCAGGGGGGATTCACCCCGGCCGTAACCCCCCTGGCGGCTTCTACCATCCTCACCGACGAGCAGGGCATTCATACCGGGGAAACCACCATTCCTTCTCAGGGTGACAACCTGCCTGCCTATATCGCCAAACCGGCGGACCACAGCGGCCCCTTCCCGGTCGTTCTGGTGGTACAGGAGATATTTGGCGTACATGAACATATTCAGGATGTGTGCCGTCGTCTGGCGAAGCAGGGTTATCTGGCGATAGCGCCGGAACTGTACTTCCGTCAAGGGGATGCCCGGGAATACACCGATATCAGTGAACTGTTCCAGAATCTGGTGAGCAAGGTGCCGGATCGTCAGGTGCTGGCGGATCTGGATCATGCTGCCCATTGGGCAACGCGCCACGGCGGCGATGCCGGCAAGCTGGCGATTACCGGTTTCTGCTGGGGCGGGCGTATTAGCTGGCTCTATGCCGCGCACAACCCGCAGTTAAAGGCTGCGGTGGCCTGGTACGGTAGGTTGGTGGGTGAAAAAACGCTGAATTCGCCAAAACACCCGGTCGACGTTGCGACACAGCTGACGGCACCGGTGCTGGGACTTTACGGCGGCCAGGACAGCAGCATCCCGCTGGAGACGGTGGAAAGCATGCGTCAGGCGATCCGCGCGGCCAACGCCAATGCCGAGATCGTGGTGTATCCCGAGGCCGGCCATGCCTTCAATGCCGACTACCGGCCCAGCTACAACGCCGAAGCGGCAGAGGATGGCTGGCAACGTATGCTGGCTTGGTTCGCGCAGCACGGAGTGCCAGGCGTTAAATAGCCTCTCATCTTAAGGCTGCCCGATCGGCAGTCATTTGCGATATGAAAAAGGGCGCCGAAGCGCCCAGAATAATCTACACCCAAATGTCGCTATCAGACCTGCTGTTCACGCAGGCGCTGTGCGGCCAGCACCATGTTGGTCAGCGACTGACGGGTTTCCGGCCAGCCACGGGTTTTCAGGCCGCAGTCCGGGTTCACCCACAGGCGCTCAGCCGGGATGTTCTGCGCAGCTTTGCGCAGCAGCGCTTCGATCCATTCCACGCTTGGCACGTTCGGCGAGTGGATGTCGTACACGCCCGGTCCAATCTCATTCGGGTACTCAAACTCTTTGAAGGCTTCCAGCAGATCCATATCAGAACGCGAGGTTTCGATGGTGATCACGTCGGCATCCAGCGCCGCAATGGAGTCCATGATGTCGTTGAACTCGCAATAACACATGTGAGTGTGGATCTGCGTGTCGTCTTGCGCGACAGCGGCGTTCAGTTTGAAAGCCTCCACCGCCCAGTTCAGATAGGCAACCCAGTCGGATCGACGCAGCGGCAAACCTTCGCGCAGTGCAGGCTCATCAATCTGGATAATGCCGATACCGGCTTTTTCCAGATCTTCCACTTCGTCGCGCAACGCCAAGGCAATCTGTTTGGCGATCACTTCGCGGGTCACGTCTTCGCGCGGGAACGACCAGCAGAGAATGGTGACCGGACCGGTCAGCATACCTTTTACCGGCTTGTCGGTCAGCGACTGAGCATACTTCGCCCACTCGACGGTAATGGCTTCAGGGCGACTGATATCGCCAATGATCACCGGCGGTTTTACGCAGCGGGAACCGTAGCTCTGTACCCAGCCGTTTTGAGTGAACACGAAGCCGTCGAGGTTTTCGCCGAAATATTCCACCATGTCGTTACGCTCGGCTTCGCCGTGCACCAACACGTCCAGCCCCAGGCGTTCTTGTTCAACAATCGCCTGTTTGATGTGTTCGCTAATACTGGTGCGGTAGTTATTGCCGTCCAAACGCCCCTGCTTGAAGTCCAGGCGCAGGCCGCGAATTTCCGTGGTTTGCGGGAAAGACCCTATCGTGGTAGTCGGCCAGGCCGGCAGGTTAAAGCGCGCACGCTGTGCCTGAGCACGCTCGGCGTAAGGGCGCTGACGTTCGCTGTCCTGTGCGGTAATCGCCGCCAGGCGTTGGCTTACCTGCGCATTATGCACGCGGCTGGACTGGCGACGAGCGCGGATTGGTGCGCTATAGGCGTCCAGTTCGGCCTGCTTTTCTGCACCCGGTGCGTTCAGCGCCGCGCTCAACAGGGCCAATTCGGTGCATTTTTGCAGAGCAAAGGCGAACCAGCTTTTCACCTCTTCGTCCAGGCGAGTTTCCACGCTCAGATCGATAGGGCTGTGCAGCAGTGAACAGGAAGTGCCGATCCACAGTGGGCGGCTGCCGACCAACGGCTGCAGGCGTTCAAACCAACTGCTCAGATCCGCACGCCAGACGTTGCGACCATTGATGACACCCAGAGACAGCAGCCACTCTGTTGGCAGCGCCTTGTTCAATGCGTCGATATCGTCATGACCGGCAACCAGATCAACGTGCAGCCCCTGAACCGGTAGCTCGCGGACGGTGTCGAGATTATGGCCCACGCTGTCGAAGTAGGTGGTCAGCAGCAGTTTTACCTGACCTTGCAGCGCTTCGTAAGCCGGCTTGAAGGCGTTCAGCCATTCCTGCGGCAATTCCAGCACCAGTGCTGGCTCGTCAATTTGTACCCACTCCACGCCGCGTTGCGCCAATTCAGCCAGCACCTGCTGGTAAACCGGCAGGATGTCTTTCAGCAGCGACAAACGGTCAAACGCTTCACCTTTCACTTTACCCAGCCACAGATAGGTCACCGGCCCCAGCAACACCGGCTTGATTTTGTGGCCCAGAGCCAGCGCTTCGTCCACTTCTTCCAGCAGTTGGGTCCATCCCAGTTTGAACTGCTGACTTTTGTGAAATTCAGGCACCATGTAGTGGTAGTTGGTGTTAAACCATTTGGTCATTTCTGCCGCCGCTGCCGGTTTTCCGGTTGGTGCGCGACCACGGCCGATGCGGAATAGCGTATCCAGATCGATTGAGCCATCCGCATTCTGATGACGTGCCGGCACGTTGCCCAGCAGCAGGCTGGTGGTCAATACATGGTCGTACCAAGCGAAATCGCCGACCGGCACCAAATCCACTCCGGCCTGCTGTTGTTGTTGCCAATGGCGAGCGCGCAGCTCGCGGCCAACCGCCAACAGTTCTTCCTGCGTTGAGTTACCAGCCCAGTAGCTTTCCTGAGCTTTTTTCAGTTCACGTCTTAGCCCAACGCGAGGAAAACCCAGTGTGTGATTTAAAATTGCCATCGTCATATTCCCCATTTAGCCGTCCAGATGTTTACACATCCATAATCCGCAGGTACTGTATTAACCACAAGCGCAATTTATTCACTGTCACTGTGAAGGACTCTCATGATCGAACTGAAACACTTACGGACGCTGCAGGCGCTGCGCAATACCGGCTCGCTGGCGGCCGCGGCGGCCCAACTCCATCAGACACAGTCTGCTCTGTCGCATCAGTTCAGCGATCTGGAGCAGCGTCTGGGCTTCAAGCTGTTCGTTCGCAAAAGCCAGCCGCTGCGCTTTACCGCGCAGGGAGAGATCCTGTTGCAGTTGGCAGAACAGGTACTGCCGCAAATCCAGCACGCGCTACAGGCGTGTCACGAACCTCATCAGGCCACGTTGCGCATCGCCATTGAATGCCACAGCTGCATTCAATGGCTGACGCCCGCGCTGGATAACTTCCGTCAGAGTTGGCCACAGGTGATCATGGACTTCAAATCCGGCGTGACCTTTGATCCGCAGCCGGCGCTGCAACAGGGTGAACTGGATCTGGTGCTGACCTCCGACATTCTGCCGCGCAGTGGGCTGCACTATTCACCGATGTTTGATTTCGAAGTACGCCTGGTGCTGGCGCCGGATCATCCATTGGCCAGCAAGCTGCACATTGAGCCTGAAGATTTGATTGACGAAACGCTGATGATTTACCCGGTACAGCGTCAGAGACTGGATATCTGGCGCCATTTCCTGCAGCCCGCAGGCATCAGCCCGGCGCTGAAAAACGTGGATAACACCCTGTTGCTGATCCAGATGGTATCGGCCCGCATGGGGATCGCGGCGTTGCCGCACTGGGTGGTGGAAAGTTTTGAACGCCAGGGGTTAGTGGTGACCAAAACCCTGGGGGATGGGCTTTGGAGCCGCCTGTACGCGGCGGTACGCGACGGTGAACAGCGCCAGGCCGTCACCGAAGCCTTTATCCGCTCGGCTCGGCAACATGCCTGCAACCATCTGCCATTCGTGCGTGATGCTGCACGCCCAAGCGCCGGTGTCGCCAGCGTCAAACCGCTGGCTTCGCAACCCTAAATATCAGGGCAGCTCGCGCTTGGGCTGCCCGTTTATTTGCTGACTATTTTAGGCGCCACCCAACGGCGATGCACCCACAGCGAAGCGACAATCACCGCCCCGCCGATAATGAAACTTGGCCAATGCGGCTGTTGCTGCCAGATGGCCAGATTAACCAACAGTCCTGCCGGCACATGCATGTTATTCATGATGCCCAAAGTACCGGCATCCACCTGCGTTGCGCCGTAGTTCCACATGAAATAACCCAGCCCGGAAGCCACTACGCCCAGCCAGACCAAAATGCCCCACTGCAGGTTAGTGGTTGGCAGCTGCTGCGGATTGCCCCACAGGCACCAGGCGACCACCGCCACGACCAAGGCCCCCAGATAGAACCAGGAAAATGCGGTGTGTTGCGGCAGCGGGTGCACTTCCATCAACCGTTTGTAACCGACCATGCCGATGGCAAAGCTGATGTTCGCCGCCTGCACCAGCAACAGCCCCCACCAAAAATGCTCGCTCAATTGATGATATCGAATAATCGCAGCGCCCAGCACCGCCAATAGCGCACTGAACACATAACCCCAGCGCAGGCGCTGTCCACTGATCAAGTCATAAATCAGCGTAACGTACAGCGGCGTCAGCACGGTAAACAGCAGGAATTCCGGCACCGTCAGGTACATGTACGCGCGGAAGCTGAACAGATACATGATGCCAAGCTGGCAAGCCCCCACCAGCATGTACAACAGGATCACTTTTGGCTTGATGTTGCGCCAGCGCAGGAAAGGCAGGAACACCGCCGCCGCCAGGCCGATGCGCATCAGCACCGAGAACCAGCTGTCGACCTGGCCCGCCAGGTATTCGCCAATCAGGCTGAAAGAAAATGCCCACAGGATGGTAGTAATCACCAGAAGCAGCACGATGGGTTCACCCTAAAGATTCAGAAAGGGCGATTGTAACGGAAGGCAGAAAGGGGTGTAGCGAAAAGAAGGTTTACATCTGAGCAAAATACAAACTTTCAGCAAATTTGCACCGCTGGGTTAGGCTTAATAAAAGACGAGGAGAACATCATGAAAAGTTATCATCTGCTCTATGGCCTGTTGCTGCTGTCCGGATTGGCCACCGCGGCCAACGGCGTCACCGAGCTCAGCTCGCAACAGCAGTTTCTCAACCAACGCACTCAACAGGCGCAGCAACAGCGTATGTTGAATAATCAGCAGCTGGATCAGCGCCGCCTGCAACAGCAGCGGCAGTTCGATAATAACCAGCAACAACTGCAGCAAACGGCGCCAAACGGTGGGAAGTTGTTACCCAACGGCAACCAGCCGCGCAGCCCATTTAACCGCACAGCACCTGCAGTCCCCCAGGCACCGCTGCCGGCTAGCCCCGCACGCCCATGATGGTCAGGATCAATGGCGTAGTCACTGCTGCCAGCACGGTGGACATCACCAGGCTGGTGGCGGCAGGCCCGGTCAATACGTTGAACTGGCGTGACATCAGGTAAACATTGACCCCGACCGCCATCGAACCCAGCAACACCACCACCCGGGTTTCCATCGGCGGCAGGTCCATCATCCAGGCCAGTAGCCAGATGATCAGCGGTTGAACAATCAGCTTGAGGAAACAGATGCCGCTGCTGAGGCGCCAGCCTTCGCTGATGCGATACTCCGCCAGCCCCATACCCAGCACTACCAGCGACAGCGGTGCGGCAACCTGACCAAGCATGCTGACCGGCTGGTCGACAAACGTCGGCAGCGGCAAGCCGGTCAGGCTGAACAGCGTGCCGGAAAGAATGCCGATAATCAGCGGGTTGGTCAGCACGCTACGCGCCGTTTTGATAAAGCCCTGCAGCGTCGGCGAACCATTGCGCGCCCATTCGATGGAGATAGTCACCAGCGTCCAGAGGATCAGGCCGTTAAACACCAACACCAAGGCCACCGATGGGATTGCCGCCTCGCCAAGCATGACGCTGGCGATGGGCAGGCCCAGCATCACGTTATTGGAGAAAATTCCACCCAACGCGAAAACCGATCCCGCCACTCCATCCAGTTTAAACACCCGACGCGCGGTGATGCGACCGATCACGAACACAATCAGGCAACTGCCGAAAAAGGCGATCAACAGGCGGGCATCTACCGCTGGACGCTGCGAAAAGTCGCACATCATGCGGAACAACATGGCGGGGAGAGCCAAAGAGAAGACAAAACGCGTTAAACCGTCGGTGATGGTCGCTGGCCATTTACCCCAGCGGATAAGCCCATATCCCAACACGATCAGCACAAATAGCGGCAAAGACAGCGCTATTTGATGCCATAACGAACCCATAAAAACAGACATCACATCCCTTCCGTTAGCGCGGCGGCAAAGGACTGACGTCGCAAAATTCAACAGGCGCCGACGACTTTCTCACGGACGCAGCAAACTGCGTCCATGGCAACGGGATCACGCGTTGGGAAAGTCCGGGCCGATCAAATCTATCCGGTCAGTGCAAATGCAGTCAACGCCCCAGTTCAACAACAAGCGCGCACGCGCCGGCTGGTTAACGGTATAAACCAGGATGCGCAGCCCTGCCGCTTTCAGCGCCGACACCCGTTCGGCCGTCAGTTCTTTATGGTTGATGTGCAACGAAACGCAGCCCAATCGTTCGGTCAACGCCTGCCAGTTGTCGTCCCACTGATCCAGCAACAGGCCGCGCGGGAGTTCCGGCACCGTACGCTGCGCCGCCTCAAGCGCCTCAATCGAGAAAGAAGAGAGCAGCGGATCGGTCTGCCCCTGCCACAGCAAACGTGCGGCTAGCGCCACGACACGACCGGTTTCATCATCGCTGCCGGTGGTAGGCTTGATTTCAATGTTCGCCATCATGCCGTGCTGCTGACAGCGCTCCGCCACTTCGGCCAACAACGGTAAACGTTCGCCCTTGTAAGCGGAGTTATACCAGTTGCCGGCATCCAGCTGTACCAGCTTGTCCCACGGCAGCTCACCCGCCACGCCCCAGCCGTTGCTGGTGCGATCCAGGGTATCGTCGTGCAACAGAAATATTTGCCCGTCCTGCGCCAGCTTGGCGTCGAACTCAATCATTTTATGACCGTGGCGTGCGCCGACGTCGATCGCCGCCAGGGTATTTTCCGGTGCCAGAGAACCGCCGCCGCGGTGGGCGACAATGTGAGGGTAAGGCCAGGCTGTGGTCATGATTCCATCCGTAATCCGCTATCGGTATCAAAAAAGTGCAGCGCCTGTGCAGGCAACTGCAAATATAGCGTGCTGCCCGCCGTCGGCATAGTTTCATGCGACAAACGCGCAATCACGCCGTGACCGCCCCACTGCCCATGCGCCAGGTTATCTGCGCCCAATAACTCCAGCGTTTGCAGCGCCAGGGGCACGCCCCCTTGCTCGGCGGTGGTCAGTTGAAGATGTTCCGGGCGGATGCCAAGCGTCAACCGGCGGCCGCCCCACTGCGCCTTGGGTTGCGGTAAATTCAGTGTCATCCCCTCTGCCAGTTGCAGTTGGCTGCCGTCGGCGCTCAACGTGCCGGGCAATAGGTTCATCGCCGGCGAACCGATAAAGCTGGCGACGAACAGCGACGCCGGGCGCTGATAGACCTCACTGGGGGTGCCAATTTGCTCTGCCACGCCTTTGTTCATGACGATCACCCGCTGTGCCAACGTCATCGCCTCTACCTGATCGTGGGTCACATACAGGCTGGTGGTTTTCAGCCGGCGATGCAGTTGTTGCAGTTCCAGGCGCATTTGGACGCGCAGCTTGGCATCCAGATTCGACAGCGGTTCATCAAACAGGAATACCGCCGGCTCGCGCACGATAGCGCGCCCCATCGCCACCCGTTGACGTTGGCCGCCGGAAAGCTCGCGCGGCTTGCGTTGCAACAACGGCTCCAGCTCTAAAATGCGCGCGGCTTCCTCCACCCGCTGTTGAATATGCTGTTTGCCGAAGCCGCGAATTTTCAGGCCATAGGCCATGTTGTCGTATACGCTCATGTGCGGATACAGCGCATAGTTCTGGAACACCATCGCGATACCGCGATCTTTCGGCTCCATATCCGTTACGCGTTGACTGTCGATATAAATATCGCCGCTGGTGGTGCGTTCCAGCCCGGCCACCATGCGCAACAGCGTCGATTTACCGCAGCCGGACGGGCCGACCATCACGATAAATTCGCCGTCCGCCACGTCGAGGTCAATTTGCTTGATCACCGGCGTTTTACCGTCGTAAGACTTGGTGACTGCCTGTAGTTTTAAACCTGCCATGTGAAAATTTCTCTCGTTACTTTTCGCTATCAACCAGGCCGCGTACAAACCAACGCTGCATCAGAAGAACCACCGTCAGCGGTGGAATTAAAGTCAGAATCATCGCCGCCATCACCTGATTCCACTGAGTCGGCGCGCCGGAGGTGGAGATCATGCTCTTGATACCCGCCACTGCGGTGCCCATCGAGGCATCGCTGGTGATCAGAATCGGCCACAGGTACTGGTTCCAGCCGTAGATAAAGGTGATGACAAACAGCGCCGCCAGATTGGTCTTCGACAGCGGCAACACGATATCCCAGAAAAAACGCATCGGGCCGGCGCCGTCAATCCGCGCCGCTTCCAGCAGTTCGTCCGGTAACGTCATAAAGAACTGGCGCAGCAGGAAGGTGGCGGTCGCCGACGCCATCAGCGGCAACGTCAGGCCGGTGTAGCTGTCCAGCAGGTTGAGGTTGGAGATAACCTCCACCGTCGGGAAAATACGCACCTCAACCGGCAACATCAGGGTGAGGAATATCAGCCAGAAGAACAGGCTGCGCAGCGGGAAACGGAAATAAACGATGGCATAGGCGGACAACACCGACACCACAATCTTGCCGAAGGTGATGGCCAGCGCCATCACCACGCTGTTCAGCAGCAGCAGCGAAAACGGCACCTTAAGGTTGCCCACGCCACCCTGCCAAATATTGCTGATGTTTTCCCACAGATGACCGCCGGGGATCAGGGTCATCGGCACCTGAAACACCTGTTTGTCGTCCAGCGTAGCCGCCACAAAGGCCACGTACAGCGGGAACAGCACCACCAGCACGCCGATAATCAGCATTACGTGGCTGAAAATGTCCAGCCCGCGTCGGTTCTCAATCATTGGTAACGCACCTTACGTTCGACAAAACGGAACTGGATCACCGTCAGGCCAATCACCAGCAACATCAGGATCACCGACTGTGCCGCGGAGCTGGACAGATCCAGACCGGCAAAGCCTTCACGGTAAATCTTGTAGATCAGCGTGGTGGTGGACTGTACCGGTCCGCCGCCGGTCGCAGCATCGATCACCGGGAAGGTATCGAAGAAGGCGTACACCAGATTCACCACCAGCAGGAAGAAGCTCACCGGCGTGATTAACGGCAGCACCAGATTGAAGAAACGCCGCACCGGGCCGGCACCGTCAATGGCCGCCGCCTCAACCAGAGAGCGGGGAATTGACTGCAACGCGGCCAAGAAAAACAGGAAGTTATAGCTGATTTGCTGCCATACCGAGGCCAACACCACCAGGAACATCGCCTGCCCGCTGTTTTGCGCGTGGTTCCAGCTGTAGCCCAGTCCATTGAGGAAATGGGTAATCAACCCCAGGCCGGGGTTGAACAGGAAAATCCACAGCACCGCCGCCACCGCGGGCGCCACGGCGTAAGGCAGGATCATCAGCGTCTGGTAGATCCGGCTGCCGCGCAGCACGTAATCCACTAACGCGGCGAAGAACAGCGACACGACCAGCCCGATACCCGCCACCAGGAAACTGAAAATCAGCGTGGTGTAAAACGAGTCCAGGTAGTAAGGGTCGTGGAACAGTTGGGTAAAGTTGTCCAACCCGACAAACTGGCTGGACAGGCCAAACGGGTCGAGGCTTTGCACCGAATACCACAGCGCCTCGCCGGCGGGCCACAGAAAGAATATTGCGGTGATCAGCAACTGCGGCAGCACCAAAACATAGGGCAGCCAACTGCAGCCGAAACCGGGACGATGTGAACTCATCATTAGGGACTCATGAAGACAAAAAACGGGTGACTCGAGCAGGGCGTCGCGAGCAAAGCCAGTCTGGGTGCGGACAGCGCACAGCTCCCGGAGTGGACATAAAGTCCATGAGGAGAGCGAGCACTGCCCAATCCCAGAATGGCAAAGCGCAGTAGCCGCTATTACTTAGTCTGAGACTCGAAGCGACGCAGCAACACATCACCGCGCTGTACGGCGGCATCCAATGCCTGCTGTGGCGTTTTCTTACCGGTCCACACGCCCTCCAGCTCTTCATCCACGACGGTGCGAATCTGCGGCATATTGCCCAAACGCAGCCCCTTGGTGAACGGCAATGGCGGCTTGTTCAGCATTTGACGCGTCGCCACGTCCGCCCCTGGGTTCTTGTCATAGAACCCCTGTTGTTTGGTCAGGTCGTACGCTGCGGTGGTGATCGGCAGATAACCGGTCTTCTGGTGCCACTCGGCGGCGATTTCCGGCTGTGCCAGATACTGCAGGAACTCGGCTACGCCTTTATAGGTGGCGGCATCTTTACCGTTCATCACCCACAGGCTGGCGCCCCCGATAATGGCGTTCTGCGGTGCATTTTTGGCATCGGCGTCATACGGCATCATGCCCACGCCATAGTTGAATTTGGCGTAATGCTTGATGTCCGCCAGCGAGCCGGATGAAGCGGTGGTAATCGCACAGTCACCGCTGTAGAACTTCTCGGTGGATTCGTCTTTACGGCCGAAATAGGTGAAGTCACCTTTTTTGTTCATCTCTTCCAGCAGTTGGATATGCTTGACCTGCAACGGCTTGTTGAACTCCAGCTTGGCGCTCGCGCCCCCAAAACCATTGTTCTCCGTGGCGAATGGCACGCCGTGCCAGGCACTGAAGTTCTCCAGTTGGATCCAACCCTGCCAACCGCTGGCATAGCCGCATTTCATGCCGGCTTCACGCAGTTTGGCGGTGTCCGCCGCCAGCTCCTGCCAGGTTTTTGGCGGCTGGTCTGGGTTCAAACCGGCTTTCTTGAAGGCATCTTTGTTGTAATACAGCACCGGGGTGGAGCTGTTGAACGGCTGCGACAGCAGGTGTCCGCTTTTGTTGTCGGTGTAGTAACCGGACACCGTAGGCACGAATACCGATTCGTCAAAGCTGATGCCCGCGTCTTTAAACACTTCGTACACCGGCTTGATCGCCTTGCTGGCCATCATGGTGGCCGTACCCACTTCATACACCTGCAGGATCGCCGGCGCTTTACCGGAGCGGTAGGCCGCGATGCCCGCTGCCAGGCTCTGTTCGTAGTTGCCTTTGTAAACCGGAACAATTTTGACGTCGGTGTGCGACTGGTTAAAGCGGTCCGCCAGGGAATCCACTTCTTTACCCAGTTCGCCCTCCATCGAGTGCCAGAACGGGATCTCGGTCGCCGCCAGTGCCTGAGTGCTGACCGCCAGGGTCAACGCGACGCACAGCGTGGTTTTGCGAATAGCGTAGGTGAGCATGCCTAACTCCTGAAAAAGCTGGTGTATCCCCTGCATCTTTCACGCCGCAGCCGTGTTGGTTTCCCGCCATCACCTCAGTCATTTACCTATATGTAAACTCCTGAGGATTCTGGCGGTCACCGCCTTGCTGCTACGTGAAATCTTTTGGGGCAATAAGCGCGTGAGCGAAAAGAATCAGTTTTTTGTTCGGAAGCTAACATGCCATGCTCGGATGACAGAAAAATAACCGTTAGATGACAGCCATATGACGGAAGAGTGAAGTGCAGATTGCGGTTTGATGTCGGCGACGGGGAAAGATCCCCGCCGCCGTGAGGATCACAGTGAACGGCGCAGGCGGGCAACCGCTTCCTGCATTTGCTGTTCAGTGGCGGTGGCGAACGACAGGCGGAAGGTAGAACGGTCCGGATTGTCTGAGAAGAAGTATTCTCCCGGCACAAACACCACGCCCTGCTGCAGGGTGGTTTTCAGCCATTCGGTGGCGTTGAACGGCTGACGGAAACGCGCCCACAGGAACATGCCGCCTTTCGGCATATCGAAGTTGATATGGTCACCCAGCTCTTTTTCCACCAGCCCGGCCAGGATCTCACCCTTTTGTTTGTAAGCCGCGCGGATCTTTTCGATCTGCGCCGGCAGGCGATCCAGCCCCAGGTAACACTCTACGATGCTCTGCGACAATGCGCTGGCATGCAGATCCGCCGCCTGCTTGATGATTGCCACTTTATGCAGCAAAAACGGCGGCAGTATAGCCCAGCCCAAACGCAACCCCGGAGCCAGGATCTTGGAGAAGGTCGAGGTATAGATAATGTTATCGGTATGGCCCAGCACCTGCTGCGAAACCTGGTGCAGCGTCGCGTTACGCTCTTCGGTAAAACGCAGTTCGCCGTACGGATCATCCTCGATGATCAGGAAATTGTGCTCGGCCGCCAGCTTGACCAACAGTTCGCGACGCGGGGCGCTCAGGGTAATGCCGCTTGGGTTGCCGAAGTTCGGCACCACATACACGCCCTTGATGCGCTGCGTTTTCAACAGCTCGGCCAGTTCTTCGACCACCATGCCATCGCTGTCGGACGATACCGACATGATGTTGGCTTCCGCCAGTTCCAGCGTCTGCAACGCCGCCAGGTAGGTCGGACGTTCCACCACGAACACGTCGCCCGGGTTCACAATGGCGCGCATCACCAGATCCAGCGCCTGCTGGGAGCCGGCCGTGACCATCACTTCATCGGCGGTGGCGGTGACGCCGCGTTCGGCACACAGCTCGCAGATGCGTTCACGCAGCACCGGGCTGCCTTCGGTCAGACCGTACTGAAAAGCGCTTTTCGGCTGTTCGGTGATCGCCTGATGAGTGGCGATGCTCAGCCCTTCGAAATCAAACAGGGCATCAGAGGGGATGCCGCCCGCCAGCGAAATGACGTTTTCCATCTTACTGTGCTTGAGCAATTCACGGATTGCCGAGCTTTTTACTTTTACGATGCGCTGCGCGAGTAACCCTTCTGTGTTCATTTCTTATTCTTCTCGTAATCGTTAAAAATGTTGTAGGGGTCCGATACGCTGCGCCCGAGTCGCTCGGGGCGAAGATATTCGCCCCCTACCGCTTCGACGGGTATTTCAACCGCCCAGATACGCCGACCTAACTGCTTCGTTTGCTAACAATTCGGCCCCCGTATCTTCCAACACCACGCGCCCGTTTTCCAGTACATAACCGCGATCTGCCAATTTCAGCGCCTGATTGGCGTTTTGTTCGACCAGGAAGATGGTCATGCCCTCTTCACGCAGCTGCTGAATGATGTCAAAAATCTGCTGAATGATGATCGGCGCCAGCCCCAGAGAGGGCTCGTCGAGCAACAGCAGCTTCGGCTGGCTCATCAGTGCACGGCCTATCGCCAACATCTGTTGCTCACCGCCGGACATGGTGCCCGAGCGTTGTGTACGGCGTTCCAGCAGGCGCGGAAACAGGCCAAACACCCTTTCGATGCGCTGTTGATATTGGTGACGGTCGGCAAAGAAACCGCCCATCGCCAGGTTCTCTTCCACCGTCATGCGCGAGAATACCCGCCGGCCTTCCGGCACGATCGCCACCGCTTCGCGCATGATGCGCGACGTCTGCCACTGGGTAATGTCCTGATCGAGAAAGGTGATGCTGCCTTCGCTGGCGCGGGGTTCACCGCACAGCGTGCCGAGCAGCGTGGTTTTACCGGCGCCGTTAGCGCCGATCAGAGTGACAATCTCGCCCTGCTTTATGTTCAGGCTAACCTGATGCAGCGCCTGAATTTTGCCGTAATGGGCGGATACCTGATTAAATGACAACATAAATTATTCGCCCAGATAGGCCCGGATCACGTCCGGGTTGTTACGGATTTCTGCCGGGGTGCCCTGCGCCAACGGCGTGCCCTGGTTCACCACGTAGATACGATCGGAGATGCCCATCACCAGTTTCATGTCGTGCTCGATCAGCAGCACCGACACCTTATGCTGATTGCGCAATTCGACGATCAGGTGATCCAGCTCGTCGGTTTCCTTTGGGTTCAGGCCCGCCGCCGGCTCGTCCAGCATCAGTAATTCCGGCCGGGTGACCATGCAGCGCGCAATCTCCAGCCGCCGTTGCTGGCCGTAAGCCAGATTACCCGCCGAACGGTTCGCCATCTCCAACAGGCCCACCCGTTGCAGCCAAACCGAGGCACGCTCCAGCGCATCGGCTTCGGCACGGCGGAAGGCCGGCGTTTTCAGCAGCCCGGCGAACACGCCGCTTTTCAGATGCTGATGCTGTGCGACCAACAGGTTTTCGATCACCGTCATCTCGCGAAACAGCCGTACGTGCTGGAAAGTCCGCACCACGCCCATCCGGGCGATGGCCTGGCCGGGCAACCCTTCCAGATGGCGCTCACGCAGTTTGATGGTGCCGCTGGTCGGACGGTAAAAGCCGGTCAGGCAGTTAAACACCGTGGTTTTTCCGGCACCGTTCGGGCCGATCAGCGAGACAATCTCGCCCTCGTTGAGCGTCAGCGCCACGTTATTGACCGCCAGCAGGCCGCCGAAACGCATCGACAGCCCTTCGACCTTCAGCAAAGGTTGCATGCTCATACTTGCTCCCCCTTGCCTGCTTGCATATCCGCCGCCTTCAGTTTTAGCTGTGGCCGCTTCATCGGCAGCAGCCCCTGCGGCCGCCAAATCATCATCAATACCATTAAGGCACCCAGCAACAGCATGCTGTATTCGTTCAGGTCACGCATCAGTTCGCGCGACACCACCAGCAGGATCGCCGCCAGGATCACCGCGAACTGCGATCCCATGCCGCCCAAGACCACGATCGCCAACACGAAGGCCGACTCGACAAAGGTGAAGGATTCCGGGCTGACGAAGCCCTGGCGCGCAGCGAACAGCGTGCCGGCAAAACCGGCGAAGGCGGCGCTGATGGTAAAAGCGGTCAGTTTGATTCTGGTCGGATTAAGCCCCAGCGAACGGCAAGCGATTTCATCTTCGCGCAAGGCTTCCCAGGCACGGCCCAGCGGCATGCGCAGCAGGCGGTTGATCACAAACAGCGTCAGCACCACCAGCAACAACGCCACCAGGTACAAAAAGACAATGCGATCGCTCGGATCATATTTCAGGCCAAAGAAGTTATGGAAGGTATCCCAGCCGCCGTCACGCGCGCTGCGGTTGAACTCCAGGCCGAAAAAGGTCGGTTTCGGGATCTGGCTGATGCCGTTCGGCCCGCCGGTGATCTCGGTATTGTTCAACAACAGGATGCGCACGATCTCACCGAACCCCAGCGTGACAATCGCCAGATAATCGCCGCGCAGGCGCAGCACCGGGAACCCGAGCAGAAAACCAAAGAGGGCGGTGACCATACCCGCCAGCGGCAGGCTCTCCCAGAAACCCAGGCCGTAATAATGGTTCAGCAGTGCGTAAGTGTAAGCGCCAATCGCATAGAAACCGCCGTAGCCCAATACCAGCAAACCGGACAGCCCCACCACCACGTTCAGGCCGAGGCCCAACATCACATAGATCAACGTCAGCGTGGCGATATCCACCGAGCCGCGTGAGACCAGAAATGGCCAGGCAACCGCGGCGATAATGATCGCTGCGGCCAACAGCTTCTGCCGGGCAGTCGTGCCATCGAAGCTCGGTAATACCCAGGCCGGGCCGGAGATTTTTTTCAGCCCGTGCTGCATCAGCGGGCGCAGCAGTTGGAAGAAAAACACGATGACGCAGCCGATGCCGATCCACATCCAGCGCACTTCCGCTGCGCCGTGCACCACCAGTTTGGTACCGTCCAGGCTCAGCTGCATGCCCATCAGGAATGAAGCCATCACAAACAGCACCAGGGTGGCGATCAGCGCGTTGAGCAAATTGAGTTTCATACCTTCTCAACCTCCGGACGCCCAAGGATGCCGGTAGGCATGATCAGCAGCACCACAATCAGCAGCGCGAACGACACCACGTCTTTATATTCGGTACTCAGGTAAGCCGAAGTCAACGCCTCTGCCACCCCCAATACCAGGCCGCCAATCATCGCGCCGGGGATGCTGCCGATGCCGCCCAACACCGCCGCGGTGAAGGCCTTCATGCCGGCCATAAAGCCGATATAGGGGTTAATCACTCCGTAGAATTGCCCGAGCAGTACGCCGGCGACCGCCGCCATCACCGCACCGATCACAAAGGTCAGCGAGATAACCCGGTCGGTATTGATGCCCAGCAGGCTGGCCATCTTCAAATCCTCCGCACAGGCGCGGCAGGCGCGGCCCATACGTGAATAACGAATAAACATCGTCAACGCCAGCATCGCCAGGAAAGTGACTATCCAGATAATCAGCTGCATGGTGCTGATGGTGGCGGCAAAGCCGTTGCTTTCCCCCAGAACCCATTGCCCGGTGACCAGGCTTGGCAACGCCAGGTCGCGCGAGCCCTGGGTCAGACTGACGTAGTTTTGCAGGAATATCGACATCCCTATGGCGGAAATCAGCGCGATCAGGCGTTTGGAGTTGCGTACCGGCTTGTAGGCCACCCGCTCGATGCTCCAGCCGTAAGCGCTGGCGATCACGATCGATACCAGGAAAGCCGCGCCAATCAGCAGCCAACCGACGTCGATGCCGATCATCATCAGGGCGGCGATAACAATAAAGGAGACATAGCTGCCGATCATATACACCTCGCCGTGGGCGAAGTTGATCATGCCGATGATGCCGTAGACCATGGTGTAACCGATGGCGATCAATGCATAGGTGCTGCCCAACGTGACGCCGTTGAACATTTGCTGCAGAAAATAGAGAACCTGCTCAGACATACTCTAACCCTTGGCTGTGCTTTCTATACCCATCACACTTGAAGCTGCATTTGTGTTGGCTGCACTCATTCACCCGAATCGTTCCCTTGCCGCCTTGATGCAACTTCAATTTATTTTGGGTAAAGCAAACCTGAAATGACAATCATTAAAAACGCTTATACCCAATGGATTTCGCGTTGCAGCTAGGCGGCAAGCGGGTAAATCCCCAGGAGCTTAGTAAACTAAGTGACTGGGGTGCACCCGTGAAGCCAACAACGCTGCAACGTGAAAGACGACGGGTATATTATTTAATCGGCGTTGAAGTGCCGTCAGCATGCCATTCGAACACGCCGAACTCGAAGCCTTTAAGATCGCCTTTGTCATCCCAGCTCAACGGCCCCATCACGGTGTCCACCGGCTTGCCGGTTTTCAGGTCCTTGACGATGTCGGCCGGTTCCTGGCTGCCGCTGCGCTCCATCCCGGCAGTCAGAGATTGCAGCGCCGCGTAAGTGGTCCAGACGAACGGCCCGGTTGGATCCAGCTTTTTGGCTTTAAGCGCATCTACAACAGGTTTGTTGGCAGGGACCTGATCGTAACGTTTAGGCAGGGTCACCAGCATGCCTTCAGAGGCGGCACCGGCGATATTGGACAGTGAGGAGTTGCCCACGCCTTCCGGCCCCATAAAGCGGGTGGTCAAACCGGCCTGTTTAGCCTGACGCAGGATCTGGCCCATTTCCGGGTAGTAACCGCCAAAGTAAACGAAATCGACGTTTTCTTTCTTCAGGCGTGCCACCAGGGTGGAGAAATCTTTATCGCCAGCGGTGATACCTTCAAACATCACCACGTCGGTGCCCTGCTTTTTCAGGCTGTCGCGCACCGAGCGCGCCAGGCCTTCGCCATACTGCTGCTTGTCGTGAACCACGGCAATGCGCTTGGGTTTGATCTCGCTGAGGATGTATTTCGCCGCCGTCGGCCCCTGATCGGAATCCAGGCCGGTGGTACGCATGATCATTTTGTAACCACGGGTGGTCAGATCGGCGTTAGTGGCCGCCGGGGTGATCATGATTACGCCTTCATCTTCATAGATGTCGGAAGCCGGCTGCGTCGAGGATGAGCACAGGTGGCCAATCACATAGCGGATACCGTCATTGATTACCTTGTTGGCAACGGCTACCGCCTGTTTTGGATCGCAGGCGTCGTCATATTCCACGCCGACCAGTTTGTCGCCCTTGATACCGCCCTTGGCGTTGATATCGGCAATCGCCTGACGGGCGCCGGTGAATTCCATATCGCCATACTGCGCCACCGGGCCGGACATCGCCCCGACGATCGCCACCTTGATGTCTTTCGCCATTGCCGCATGCCCGATAGCCATCGCGATACAACCCGCCAACAGCGCCTTACCTTTTGTTAATTTCATCCGCAAATCCCCATCTGTCGTTGTGAACGTACCTGTTGTGTTTGCCGACACCCAACCCTTATTTACTGCTTTTATTCATAAGTAATAATGATTTAGGTGTTTCTGTGGCAATATTTTCTAATAAGACTTTATTTTTCATGCCATTAAACAGGAATTTTCTGCTGCAAATCAACTTACACAATCAGAAACAAGCGGTGTAAACAGCATAAAATCCGGATTAAATCTGCGCTGTTTTGCATCAGGCACAGCGCGTTATGCTGGTTCTCGATCGATTAACTACATATTTACTCGGAAAATGCGTCCTGCAAAAAACATTTTGCGCAGTAATCGTACAGAAAAACTTACACAACGCTCTGTGCAAGATCTATTACACTGTCGGCATCGATTAGCCGTTCGGAAATCCTGCATGAAACTGACTATTGAGCGATTAACCACGCTGTCCCAGCAAGACCTTATCGACCTTGGCAAAATTTGGCCGCATCAGCAGCCGGAACAGTGGCAAAGCGGGTTAAACGGCAATAAAGCGCTGTTCGCCGCACGCTTCAATGAGCGGCTGTTGGGGGCGGTGAAACTCGAGCTGGACGGTGAACGTGCCCAACTGCAGGATTTGCTGGTGCGTGAAGTCACGCGCCGTCGCGGCGTCGGGCTGTATCTGGTGCAGGACATGCAGCGTCAATTACCGCAGATAACGCATTGGCAGCTTTCGACCGCCGGTCTGACCCCACGCGAGCGGGGCGAGGTGGATAACTTTATGCGCGCCTGCGGTTTCACTCAGCAAGGCGAACTCTGGCAACGATGAAGCGCAGGTTCCTCGCACTGTTGGTGCTGGTGCTGGCGTTAATCGCCTGGTTCGGCGGCCGCCAGCAGGCGCTGCGGATACAACCTACCTGGGATAATCAGGTCTACGTCTGGCAACGCGTTTGGACGCCGCAGCATGCTGCCGCACTAGGGCAAAGCCGCGATCTGTTCCCTACGCTGCGGGTGCTGGGTTTACAAGTGCACCCGCGTGAGGGCTGGCGGGAAATCACGGTCAATCTCCCCTTACTGAAACAAGATGGCCGCCCGCTGTGGCTGGTGGCCCGTCTGGATGGGCAGTTGACGCAACTGGATGAAGTCGCGATTCGCCAACGTTTGCTAAAACAGGTGCAACGCTGGCAAGCCGCCGGGCTGCAAGTGATCGGCGTTGAAATCGATCATGACGCAGCTACCGCGCGCCTGCCCGCCTATCAGCATTTCCTGCAGCAGTTGCGTCAGCAATTGCCCTCCTCACTGCAACTGGGCATTACCGCATTGCCGGCCTGGGTCGGCTCAGCTGCGCTGCCCGGTGTCTTGCAACAGGCAGACAGCTCCGTGCTGCAGGTGCATGCCGTACTGTCGCCCGAACAAGGCCTGTTTGCTGCCCCGCTGGCACTGCGGTGGGTAAAACAGTACGCACAAATCACGCCAAGACCTTTCCGGGTGGCGCTGCCTGCCTATGGTATGGGTTTGGTGGGGTTCGATACGCAAGGCGCGCAGGTGGAAAGCGAAGCCTCCATACGCGTGGCGGGTACCTCGCGCGAGCTGACGGTCGCGCCGCAGCAGGTGGCCGATTTTCTGCGCCAGTTGAACACACGGACCACACCACACCTGCTGGGCCTGATCTGGTTCCGTTTGCCACTGGAGGACGATCGCCGCGCCTGGTCACTGGCTACGCTGAGGGCGGTAATAGAAAAGCAACCGCTCGACGTCAGCTGGCAGGTAAAATTTAGCCCTCAGGCGCTGCAAAATGGGCTGAATGATCTGATAATTCAAAATAACGGGCCGGTGGATGCACCGCTGCCGCACGAAATCGTCATCACCGCCAGCGAGTGCCTGGCGGCGGACGCGGCAGGCAACTACCGGCTGGAAAGCGAGCCTCAACGACTACGCTTTGTGCTTACCCGCAGTGACCAGCTGCGCGCCGGGCAGTCCCGGCCGTTGGGCTGGATCCGCTGCCAACAACTGACGCCAGGAGGCACCCTTGTCACACCGTAATGCACGCGCTACACGGACTCTGCGCGGCCGAACTCTTCCGCTGGCTGCCCTGATCGGCTCGGCGCTGGCGATGCCACTTAATGGCTACGCCTGCGGGCCGGATTTCCCTAACCGTTTACTGGTCGATCGCAACGGCACGCTGCTGTATATGCCGGAAGGCAACTTTGCCTTTGAAGCCGGGCGTCTGGTCGCAGTGGATAAACAGCTGCCGTTGTGGAAAGCACCGCCACCGGCGATGCCACCGAAACCGATGCCGCTGTCGCCGGAAACTATCATCATCGAGAAAATGCGTGCGGCAAAAACCGTTGAAGAGGCCGATGCGGTCAATAGCCAGGGGCTGTCTGACGCGGCCCGCCTTTACCAACTGGGTGCAGTGGCCTTCGCCGGTAAAGATCCGCGCGCCAGCGAGTACTTCCAGCAGGTTCTGGCGCTACCTGCCGCAGATCAAGGTGACTGGGGGCTAAGGGCGCAGTATTCACTCGGCCGGTTGTTGATGGGCGATCACGGCACGCCGGAAAACGAAGGTGACGGCTCGAGCATCGCAGTCGAACATCCCGCGAAGCCCCAGCTCGAGCAGGCGCTAGCGGCCTTCCAGCAGGTGATTGATAAAGTGAAAGGCGGTACTGCCGATCCAGATCAACTGGCGCTGAGCAGCCTTGGGCAGCAGGCCCGCATTCATTTCTGGCTCGGCAACGTTACCCAGGCAGCGAAGTTATATGCTCAACAGGCGGCACAGGGTGACCAAAATGGGGCACTGTCGCTGCAGTACGTCTCCAGTTACCTGGTCAATCCGGATCACTTCGATGTTCTGAAGCAGACAATCGCCGATCCGCTGATCCAACAACTGGTCACCATTGAGCTGTTTGCCCGCAGCAGTAATCTGCAAATGACCGATACGGACGGCACCGGCACTCGCTCAGCACAAATCATCAGCCAAATCCTGACGCTGCTGGACGCCTCGGTGAAAAGCGGTTTCAGCGGCAGCGACCGGCTGGCGGCGCTGGCCTACCGAGCAGGACAATACCCGATGGCGGCCAGCCTGCTGAAACACGCTGGCGACAGTGGCCTGGCCTGGTGGTTACGCGCCAAAATGGCGCTGCGCGACGGGGATGTTAAAGCCGCTACCGCAGACTACGCCAAAGCGGCGGCCGCATTCCCCTCCAATGAAAGCTGGGGCGAACAGCGTAATGCGGACTTTACGCCAGAAACCATCGTGCCCGAATGCCGGGTGGCTGGGGAGCAGGCTATTCTGGCCCTGGATCGCGGCGACTATCTGCAGGCAATGGACTTCCTCTATCGCGGCAAAGATATTTACTGGGCGGACGTCGCCGACGTGGCCGAACGCGTGCTGACCATCGATGAACTGAAAGGCTTTGTTGATAAGCATGTGCCGGCCCCAGCTACGCCATTGAAACCGGTCAATCCCGACGACTACAACGGCCAGCCGCTTACGCCGGAGGTGCAACTGCGCGAGCTGCTGGCGCGGCGACTGATGCGCGCCGGACGCCCTCAAGAAGCAATGGCCTACTTTGACATCCCGAACTATCGTCAGGTTGCCCAACAGTACGCCGATACGCTGAAAACGGCGCAGGATAAATCCGCAGACAAGCTGGCGCGGGCCAAAGCCTACTATCAGGCTGCAACGCTGCTGCGCAGCCAGGGATTGGTGTTCACGGGTTATGAGATGACACCGGACTATGCAATTTATGACGCCGGTTATTCCTATCTGGGGGATGCCTTTGATACGCGTGAGCTCAAGCATAAGAGCTGGATCAGCAGTGCCGAGGCAGCACGGGCCAAAGCGGCGTTACCGCCGCAGGATAATCGCTTCCTGCACTACCGCTGGCAGGCGGTTGATCTGGCGCAGCAGGCCGCCGACTTACTGCCGCCAAAAAGCCAGGCCTATGCCGCCGTGTTGTGTAATGCCGCCGGTTGGGTGATTAAACGTGACGCGAAAACCGGCCGGGCGCTGTATCAGCGCTATATCAATAACGGGACGCGCTATGCCTGGGCCAACAAGTTTGGTTATGACTGTCCAGCACCCGATTTTGCGGCGATCGCGCCATAACGTCGAATTTCAGGCACAAAAAAGCCCGGCTAGCCGGGCTTTTTAACGCTTATGCGGGATTAGGCTTCGATCGCCATTTTCAGTTTCTTCATGGCGTTCTTTTCTAGCTGGCGCACACGCTCAGCGGAAACACCGTACTGATCGGCCAGCTCTTGCAACGTGGATTTATTGTCGTCATCCAACCAACGGGCGCGAATGATATGCTGGCTACGCTCGTCCAGACCTTCCAGCGCATAGGCCAGTTTGTCTGCGGCGTTGCTTTCCCAGTTATCTTCCTCGATGCCTTCGGCGAAGTCCGAGCTTTTATCCTGCAGGTACAGCACCGGCGCCATAGACTGGCCATCACGGGCTTCGTCGTCTGGCGTAGGATCGAACGTCATGTCCTGCGCCGCCATGCGGGATTCCATCTCGCGGACATCCTTGCTGGTCACACCCAACTCGCGAGCAACCAATTCCACCTCATCCTGATTGAACCAGCCCAGACGCTGCTTGGTTTTACGCAGATTAAAGAACAGCTTGCGCTGTGCTTTGGTGGTAGCCACTTTGACGATACGCCAGTTGCGCAGTACGTACTCGTGAATTTCTGCCTTGATCCAATGCACCGCAAAGGAAACCAGACGCACACCAACCTCTGGGTTGAAGCGGCGAACAGCTTTCATCAGGCCAATATTACCTTCCTGGATCAGGTCTGCCTGAGGCAGGCCGTAACCGGAGTAATTACGGGCAATATGAGCGACAAAGCGCAGGTGAGACAGGATGAGCTGCTTAGCGGCTTCCAGATCGCCCTGATAATGCAGCCGTTCAGCCAGCTCCCGCTCTTCCTCTGCCGTCAGCATCGGATAGGTGTTGGCGGCCCGGATATAGGCTTCCAAACTGCCCTGGGGCACTAAAGCTAAAGTTTGCATTTCTTTGGTCATTCAAACCCTCTCTTGAAAAAACAGGTCATGCAGGTGATTGTCACGGCGGGGAAATGATTGATTCAACGGCAGTTGCTATTGCAAAAGCGGTCCACACGCCGGGCACCATAACATTTTGCTGCAGATTTTGACCGCGTTCCGCCCTATTAGTTCACAGTTTTTCGATCGCATTGTCCATGACAATACGTGACGAATATTCAGGCCGATAGGGAATTTGTGCGCTAAGAAGAGACTGGATGGTGCTTAAGTTAGTGCCGGTAGCTCTTCTCCCGCAACACGCTCGGAGCAGCAGGAGAAGAGTATACCAAAAAATCTTTATTGTGGTGTAAATCGGCGTAAATGTTGCACCGTCGCCAGCCAGGCGGCGATCCAGCCGATCATCGCGGAAACAATCAGCAGCAGTAACGCCTCATCCCAACCCAGGCCGTGCAGGGTAAAGGTGGTGCCGAACACCTTGGCCACGCCGGTGACCACCGACTCCAGCCGCCACACCATCGCCCCGGACAACACCAACGACAGCAATGCGCCAAAGAAGCCCAGCATCGCACCGCCGTTCAGGAACGGCCGCAGGATGAAACCGTCGGTGGCGCCAATCAGCTTCATCACGTTGATAGTATCGCGGCGGCTGAAGATGCTCAGACGTACGCTGTTGCCGATCACCAGGAACACCGCCACCACCATCAGCACGCCGATCATTGCAGCCACTTGCCCCACCAGCCCGGTCAGTGCAGCCAGACGAGCAAACCAGCTGTCGTCCATCCGCACTTCATCCACCCCCTGCACCGCCGCGACGCGATCGCGCAGGGTATTGAGGGTGTCGGAACTTTGGAAGCTCATTTTCGGCGTGATGATAGCGACCGCCGGTAACGGGTTCTCTTCCAGCATATCCAGCGCGCCGCCAAAGCCGGACCAGTTGCGGAATTCGCCCCGGGCCTCTTCACGCGACAGGTAATTCACTTTCTCTACGCCGGCTTCCGCCTTGATGGCGTCGAGCACTTTCACCGCCGCGTCGTCATCCAGGGATTTATCCAGGTACACCGTTAACTGCGGCGTAGGGTACCATTGCGTCGCCGCGGTGCTGACGTTTTTCCAAACGATATAACACACGCTTGGCAGCGTCAGGGAGATGGCGATGACCATCACCGTCAGCAGCGTCGCCAGTGGCTGGCGCAGCATATCCTTGACGGCGTTCATCCAGGCGTAGCGCCATTGTTCCCGCCAGCCGCCACGCAGCGCTTTGCTCTTGGCGGTTTTTGCATTATTCGCCATGATGCGCTCCTCCAGCCATGCGGCCCTGGCTCAGGCGCAGAATGCGGTAATTGCGACGGGCGATCAGCCCGGTGTCGTGGGTGGCCATCAACACGGTGACACCCACGCGGTTAAACTCTTCGAACAGGCGCAGAATGCCTTCCGACAACGCATCGTCCAGGTTACCGGTAGGCTCATCCGCCAGCAGTACCGCCGGCTTGTTCACCACCGCGCGGGCGATACCCACACGCTGCTGCTCACCGCCGGAAAGCTGAATCGGGAAGTTCTTCGCCTTATCCAGCAGCCCGACCTTGTCCAACGCAGCGGAAACGCGGCGACGGATGTCTTCGGTGCTGGCGCCGGCGATAATCAGTGGCATTGCCACGTTGTCATAAACCGTGCGATCCAGCAGCAGATGGTGATCCTGGAAAATCATGCCGATTTGACGACGCAGGAACGGCACCTCGCGGTTTTTCAACCGGCTGATGTCATGGCCGCCAAACCAAATATGGCCGGCGCTTGGCCGTTCGATACCACAAATCAGTTTCAGCAGGGTACTCTTCCCCGCGCCGGAATGGCCGGTCAGAAACGCCATCTCTGCCGGGCGCAGATGGAAATCGACCCCCTGCAGGGCCTGCCGTCCGCCCAGATAAGCTTTACTGACCTGTTCAAAGCGAATCATCCGTATTAATCCTCTCGGGCAAAAAGTGCCTCAATAAAATCGTCAGCCTTAAATGGCCGCAAATCTTCGATGCCTTCCCCAACGCCGATATAGCGAATCGGGATACCGAACTGATCGGCAATGGCGAAGATCACCCCGCCCTTGGCGGTACCGTCCAGTTTAGTCAGTGTGATACCGGTTAAGCCCACGGCTTCATTAAATAATTTCGCCTGGCTGACAGCATTCTGTCCGGTGCTGGCATCGAGAGTCAGCATAACCTCATGGGGGGCCTGGTCGTCCAGTTTTTTCATGACGCGGACAATCTTCTTCAGCTCTTCCATCAGGTGTGCTTTGTTCTGCAAACGCCCTGCAGTATCAGCCAACAGCACGTCGATGCCACGGGCCTTGGCGGCCTGGACCGCATCGTAAATCACCGAGGCGGAATCCGCGCCGGTATGCTGCGCCACCACTGGAATACGGTTGCGCTCGCCCCACACCTGCAGTTGCTCTACCGCCGCGGCACGGAAGGTGTCCCCCGCCGCCAGCATCACCGATTTGCCTTCCGCCTGGAATTGGCGAGCCAGCTTACCGATGGTGGTGGTTTTACCCACACCGTTCACCCCAACCATCAGAATGACATACGGGTTTTTACCGCCAACATCCAGCGGCTGATCAACTTTAGCCAGAATTTCGGACATTTCCTCCTTCAGCTTGCCGTATAACGCATCGGCGTCTTTCAACTGCTTGCGGCTGGCATGCTGAGTCAGAGAGGTAATGATTTTACGCGTGGTTTCCACGCCGACGTCGGCAATCAGCAACTGTTCTTCCAGCTCTTCAAACAGTTCGTCGTCAATTTTCTTGCCGCGGAACAAGCCGACAAAACCGGATCCCAAATTTTGCTTGGTTTTCACTAGACTACGTTTCAGCCGGGCAAAGAAGCCTTCTTTGGTCGGACGTTCCTGCTCCTGAGTGACCGCAGGGGCCAGCAGCTCGGGTTCTTTTTCTTCTTCTTCGATAATGGCCGGCGCGACAATAATCGGTTCCAGCGCCACGCTGGCCGACAATGGCTCTGGCTCTGGCTCTGGCTCTGGCTCTGGCTCTGGCTCTGGCTCTGGCTCTGGCTCTGGCTCTGGCACGATAGTAGGTTCAGGCTCAATTACTTCCAGTTCGGGCACCATCACCGGTTCCGGTTCTGGCGCAATAATCGGCTCTGCCGTAACCACTTCGGGTTCTGATACCGCGGTCGTTTCTGGCTTAGGCTCGATGACAAGTTCGGGTTCAGGCTGAACCACGGCCACAGGCACGGCAATCTCTTCCGCTGCCGGCTGTTGCTGTTCTGCCGCCACCTGTTCAGTAAGGGTGACAATCTCTTCCGCCAGCTTTTCTGCCGCGGCAGTGTGTTCGACGATCGCCGGCACGCTTTCTGCAATATGCTCGCCGGTCAGACTGCCGTCCCACTCCCCAGGCGTCTCTACGGAAGCGGCAGGTTCAGATTCCTGCGCGGGGAGCTGGTCATCCAGCTTGGGAGCGACCGGTTCAGCCGGGGTCTCCACGGCCTGATTTTCCGCCGCTTCTACCGGCGTCTCAGGTTGCTGTTGCTCTTCTTCCTTCTGGCCGAAGCCCAGCCAGGAGAAAAACCCGCGTTTCTTATCTTTTGCCATGTTATGACTCTACTCCGTACCGAAGGCTTGCTTATGCTGACAATAATTCGCCGAGTCTATCACTTTCCCTCGTTCAGCAACACGCATCCGGCATGCTTTCCACTGTGAAATCAGGCAACAAAGTTTTACCGTTTCCCCCAGCGCCTCTCACCGGTAGAATAGAGGCAACTTATCGCCAACTCATTCGGCCTCACCGCCAGAAAACAATCAAAGCAAACCTATGACAAGACTATCGCCACGGGCATCGGCAAAAAAACCGCCTCAGGCTGCGGCCGGGCAGATCCGCATTATCGGTGGCCAATGGCGCGGGCGAAAACTGCCGGTACCCAACAGCCCCGGGCTGCGTCCGACCACCGATCGCGTTCGGGAAACCCTGTTCAACTGGCTGGCGCCGGTGATCCAGGGGGCACGCTGCCTGGACTGTTTCGCCGGTAGCGGCGCACTCGGCCTGGAAGCGCTGTCGCGCTATGCCGGCAGCGTCACGCTGTTGGAGTTTGAACGCCCAGTGGCGCAGCAACTGGAAAAAAATCTGGCCCTGCTGCAGGGCAATGGCAAGGTGGTCAATACCAACGCGCTGAGCTGGCTGGCGACCCCCGCTCAGCCGTTTGACGTGGTGTTTCTCGATCCGCCTTTTCGCAAAGGCTTGCTGGCTGAAACCGTCACGCTGCTGGAGCAGCAGGGCTGGCTGGCCGATGAGGCCTGGATCTATGTAGAGGCCGAAGCCGAAAGCGCCGCCGCTGATGTCCCGGCCAACTGGCAATTACACCGTGAAAAAGTCGCCGGTCAGGTGGCTTATCGTCTTTATATCCGTTCGCAAGAGAAAACCGAAAATGCTGATTAATCTGGGTCGCCTGCTGATGCTGTGCGTGTGGGGCTTTCTGCTCTCCAACCTGTTTCACCCCTTTCCCAAGCCGCTGAAATATTTCATCGACGTGGCGCTGTTCTTTATGGTGGTGATGCACGGACTGCAGTTGGTTCTGTTGAAGTCCACACAACCGAAAGATCAGCCGATAAGCTACTGGCAAGAAGCCAAGATCTTCATCTTTGGCGTATTCGAACTGCTGGCCTGGCAGAAAAAACAGCCGCCAATCAAAAGAAAATAACCCCACATGGGCACCGGGTCCGGTGCCCTACGGCTGGGCAGTAAAGGAGACAAACCGCGTGCCCTGCATGCTCAACGTGCCCTGTGCGCCTTTTTCAATCGGATTATACTGCCACGGCTTCAACCGCAAGCGGATCTCCTCGCCACCGCGCTGCGGGCTAAACACCACCTCATAATGCATCGGCTCATTGACCAGCGGCTCACGCTGCGGTGCCCGGGTCTTGGCGACCGGAAACTCACGTTTATCACTCACCGTGACCTGCAAACTGCGTACCGGCGCACGGTCGTTATCCGCTTCAATACGGCGCTGATTGAAATAGCGGTGCGTCGCCAATACGGCGATCAACGCGATCACAGCGATAAAAAACAGCGGTGGCTTACTCATCTTACTTCCCATCTCCACGCGGTAAAATCAGCGTAAACATAGCACAAGCCCTAAACTGACACCGCTGTTGCCTGGGACAACCCCATGCATAACATTGATTAGCGGCTTATTACGAACGGCTCTTCAGCATGATGGGTTATGCTGAGTAACTCCCCAAGGGAGTATGAGGAATGTTGATGCCTGCATAGCGCAGGATATCCAACAGGCGATTTTCCCCCTGGTGATGGAATAGCCGCCGATCGCTACTGGCACCCAGCTTGCGCAAGGCATGGGCCTTATGTGAACTGATGGTTTTTTCACTTCGCCCCAACCGCCGTGCCAGTTGCTTTTGCGGCTCACCATGCGCCAACGCGCTGATAACCAAAAGCTCTTTTTGCGTCAGATGACAACAGACGCGCATCTGGGTCCGACGGTGTTCAGCCAAAAAATGATGATGTCCCAGCCGATGACGCAACACCAACAGTGAGTTCAACTCGGTCGGACGCAGCGTTTTTTGCAGACAAACCGGCAGTATCATTTTGGAAGATAAACCCGACAAGAAAGGACTATAACCGTCGCTCCACATCAGCCAGGTCACATTAGCGTGTTTCTTCCAGAATCTCCCACGGAAAACAAAGAAGTCATCCAGGCTTTCATCGTGTCCGTGGGTATCTGACAACAACAGGTCGAGCGGTTGTTTGTGCAACAGGCCGCGCAATTCCGACAGCCGGTCAGTCACCCCACAAACCTCATACTGGGCGGGGAGTGACGCAAGCACCGCCAGGACTCCGTGCCGAAACCAGGGATTCGGCTCCATAACCATCACTTTTAGAGGTGTCATTGTTTCTCCTTAAACCTGGGGCCGTGACGACCACCGTACGATATTCCACTTCAGCCACCCCGCCCTGTGGCAAAAACAGCTGATCCAACAGTTGCCTACCGGCCAGCCGGTGCAACATGTCACAGAAACGATTAAGTTCGCAGCGTTGGACGCGGGTCAATGGAGGACTGACATCGGTTTCAGGGCCTATTCCCCATTGAGCGAAGCGATCGCTCAGAACATGGAAATAACGCCCGGCATGATTCGCAGGCGAAGCGTCGAGTATTTTGGCGTCATGACGGCATTGTGCCAGCCGCTGAGGCAATGCGTTCTTCCCACTGCGACCAATAAAGGACGTCGGCAAGCCATTCAACAGCGTGCCAGCCTCAGCTTGAGGGAAAAACAGCACGCCCCACAACAAAGTCACCGCCACCCTAACCGTGAGCGTAATGACCTGAGGGCATAAGCACTTGTCGGTAAATTGTTTTAAGAGCCGGCTTGACCAAGCGCGGCCAACCATTAAATACCGGCGAATTTCAGTGCGCACCAAATTACCCCCCACCCAAAGATGCCGCATACCAGCAACATCGCCAACCAGGTGTAGCGGCGGATGTGTTTATCTCTGGCTGAGGGCAACATCAGGCAACCTCCTTGTTGGGCATAAGCGAGAACCATACAGCAACGCATGGAGTTCTTGATCGCGATGCACACCCAGTTTGCGCATCGCGCTGCGCTTATGGGCGCTCAGGGTCTTCGTCGTGAATCCGCCCGTCGGCGTAGTGAGATGTTCCAGTGCACCACAGACAAAATGACTGAGGACCTGTAACTCCGGCCAACTGAGAGCAATCTCCGACGGCGTCCGACACAGCAGGCCCTTGGCCATAAAAGCCGGATGCCCCAACGCCTGACGTTTCAGCAACAAATCGTGCAACTGATGCGGCTGCAGATCGTGCGGTAGGCACAATGGCCCTTCGCTCGGCCTCAACGGGCTCAGAGTGGTTAGCAACGGTGTTAACGGTTCGCTGTACAACAGCCAGGTAGTATTGAGGTCGAAACGCAGATAGTGGGAATAAAACAGGAAAAAATCGCGCAGTTTGTCGCGATGTCCGCAGAGCCCAGTGATAATGATATCCGCTCCGTCTTGCGATAACGTCTGTCGCAGAGTCAATAGATCGTCGACCACAATTAACGATGCGATCGCCTGACGGGTAAGTGCTAACACTTTCAGGGTGCCTTCTCGCACCAGCCCCGGCGCCATCATCACGACCACGCGCAAACGCGATGGAAAAGAGGTAGCTGACATAAGGGAGTCACTCTGCTGTAGATTCAGAACTGCTGCTGATCGGCCTGATAACGTTGACGCACCAGCAAATGAGTGGCTGGATGAGCACAGTGGTGATAGCGTAGCCGGGCATAGTGACGTTCGTTTTCAGCCAGCAAGGGCGTCTCACTGAGGCTACGCCACAATTCGGCGGTCTTGTGCAACGCATACAGCCAATCTTCTACACCGTAAGCCATCCCGCTGAGTTGCATGATGCGCCGTTCCAGGCTGGCGGCTTTGCCAGCAACGGCACGGGCGGCCTTGCGGGTGAGTATCGTGGGTGCTGCCATCGCGGTTAATTCATGCTGCATGGTGGTTTTTACTCCTCCTGTCAGATCAGCTGCCGCCATTTATTCGCAAAGAAAATAGATGCGTAAAAAAAATGGAAATAGGCTATTTTCTCTCCAGTAAGATCCTCATACGGCATCGGGTCGGAGAGGCTATATGGAGCCAAAATAATGAAAACTCGAAAACACCTCACTCTCGGTGAAATAAATGACATCCTGCTTGCCACGCACATTGGAAAACATCCGGAGCGTGACCGTTGTTTAATACAGATGTGTTTTATCCACGGGCTGCGCGCCAGCGAAGCCTGTCAGTTAAAAATATCTGATATCGATCTGCGCGATAACGTGATTTATATCCGCCGCCTGAAGAACGGTTTTTCGACCGTGCATCCCTTAGCGCAAGATGAGCTGCCGCACTTGTTGTGCTGGCTCAATTTGCGCGACAAGTGGCGCGATGCTGACAGCGAGTGGTTATTCCTGTCGCAAAAAGGCGGCCAACTGACGCGCAAACACGTGCATTACTTGATTAAACGCTACGGCGAGGCCGCCAATATTACGGTGGCATCGCACCCACATATGCTGCGACATGCCTGTGGCTATGCGCTGGCGGATTCGGGCGTCGACACGCGTTTGATTCAGGATTATCTGGGTCACCGGAATATTCGACATACGGTGATATATACCGCCAGCAATCCCAATCGCTTTATTGGATTATGGCAAAAAAAGTGAGGTGGAAAATAGGTCATTTTGGACCAAAGTGTTACATATCTTAGTTTTGTACGATTTCAAGTCAATAAGAATACCCCCCGCTTTTACGCAACAATTTTATTTCCTTCAATATCAACAACCCACTAAACAAAATAAAAAAGGCTCACCGAAGCGAACCTTTGTTAAATAAATTAACGCAATTAAACAGCGAAGCAACGTCATTTTATTTTCAGATACATACACTGACAAATCCGTCAGCGCCCCACTAAAAATAAAACATTAGCCCACTGGAACGCCTAAAAACAGATTAATTATCTGAATGTCACATTTTGGTCCAAAATGTCGCATTTTAAGCTCAAAAAAACAACGCATCACACTGAAATAAAAGGAGAAAATAAAAAATAACTTTAATTATTATACCAAATGGAAATTCTGCATCTTTGCACCGGTCCCCTTTAAAACAGCAAAGGTGGAAATACTGGTGGAAACATGCACGTGAAGAAAATACGCAATAGTGACGACAGATTCACTCTTGTTTTTTTTCAAGACACCCGACACGGGTTTCAGCATTAATCGGAAGCACCGGGCGCAAGACAATTTATCCATGGCAAAGCCACCCCAACAACGATTCATTGTACAAGGAGACAGGGGGTTTTATGAAGCTTCAGCATGACGAGAATATCACCCTGCCGGAAACGGTAGCGCACCTGGCCGAACAGCCGTTATGTCGCATTGTGGCCACCTGGGGGTTGCTGCAAAACCACTATCTGAATCGTCAGCGCATCATGCAGGCCTTTAACGTACCGCGCCGTAAAGCGGGTTACATTCTGCGCTATATCGTTCACAGCCCTTGCATCACCTGCGACCAACACGTTTATACCCATCCGCGATCGCACCGCCAGGAACTGCGGGTCTGGATCCGCACGGTAAGCCAACCTCTGCCATTACGAACAAAGAGCACCAGGGTTCGCAATGTAGACAGGCAAAGCGTCTGGGCACAACTGCTTCAACGGCCGTGGAGCGAACTGCATCTGTGATAACCGGCCCTTTTCGCTCCCCTAATTAGAGAGGTTGCCTATAGACAACTTTTTCCCATCGGGGCCAAGCCGTGATGACATGAACAGCGTTGCGTCTAACCGGCCCCGACTTTTTCAAACCAAGGGGAATGACCCTGCCTTGACCAAAAGAACCTTGTATCACCTGGAGCGGCTTGCCTGGAACCTGATGCTTACCCTCAGTGCACTACTCTGGTGTCTTTTTGCGCTGCTGCTCTACTGGTTTTTTTAACCCCGGCGCAATTTTTTCATTTGATTGCAGGAGAGATGATATGCGTTTGACCGTTAACGATCGCACCGGCTATTTCCCCGCTCCCAAAGAGCTGGACCTGCTTCGTAATATTGCCACGGCGGACAGTCTGCCCAGCATTGTTCTCAAACTGCACCCCGCCGCCGAAAGCGCCGTGCGGCTAGAGCCCCTGCCCCATACCGGCGGTGTCAAATGGCTACCGCTGCTGTGGCAACTGGTTGTGCTGAAGTCTTGCCGGCATGACCTGAAACTGAATTTGCAAGCACCGTTTTCCACCCCCGCCTGGCACCGTCTGTTAGGCGTGCTGAACATCTCTCCCGATCTGTCCACCAAACAACCACAGAGCCTGCCACTTTTGACGCTAACAGAGAGTCGGGTGTTGCTGACATTGCTGGGCGGCATGCATCCCTGGCAGCTGGCCGCCCGCATGAACCGAGATATTCGCACCATTTCCAGCCATAAAAAACGGGCCATGGACAAAGCCGGTTTGCAACACAACGGCGAACTCTATGCGCTGGGGGCGCTGCTTTACGGCCCACAGCATGCGACCGCGCAGATTGCCTTGCCGGCAGCGGAACAGCAGGTGTTGACCGCCCTACTGCGCAACGGCAGCGTCACGGCAACCGCACAGTTGCTGGGGAAAAGTGTCAAAACGGTGAGCGGCCAAAAACACAATCTTATGCGGCGACTTAATGTGCCTCATGAGGTGGCACTGTTTGCCGCCGCCGAACACTACAATACAGAGCCAGAAAAAAACCAACCCAAGTCATGCTGAATAAGTATTAAATATTCAGCCAATGACCTAACAGGAATAAACCGTCGCTTAATTATCACACTGTGGCCATTTCGCGCGAATTAAGCCCTGACCGAAAGTTAAAATTCAATTCTTTTGAATCGTTGGGCATTGCTGGCGGTATAGAGTACCGTATGCTGAATATTCCGATGGCCGAGATAGTCTTGTATCAGTCGAGTGTCCATACCTTTATTTGCCAGGCTATAACCGCAGGCGTGACGCAACATGTGGGGATGGGCAGGTAATTCGAGACATGCCGCTTTGCCGTAATCGCGGATCAGTCGGTAGATTTGCTGGCGCGATAGGCGGCCACCCTTGCGCGACAAAAACAACCAGGGCTGGCCGGCATGCGGGCTGTATTTACGGTCATCCAGCCAGCGTTTAAGCATCAGGGTCTCATCCGGTTGTAATGGGTGCTGAACCGACAGACCATTCTTCAGTCGCGAAATAAAAACCCGCCGCTCGGCGAGCTCTATATTGTCCAGCGTCATACGGCTTAACTCGCTGGCCCGCAAACCGTGAACAAAGCACATGGTGATCATACAGCTGTCCCGTACCGAGTTTAGTCCTCCCTTTATATTTTTTATCATTTTTTTATTTCTGATTCATTCAGATATTTTCTTATTTCCAATTGCATAACTCCCCAGAAACATCATGTATCAAGCAGGACCGATGGCGGGTTTAAAAAACAGCCAAAAATGCAAATACAGTTACCCAACTGTGCTAAATAATAATGAGACTCTAAGATTAATCCTTAGCTATTATTGTCACGCGCAGCATTAATTACTAATTAATTAGCATTCGCATCGAGCAGTTATGGCTCTCAGAAAATGATCCGCAACGGTAGAGCAGCCATTGTCAGTAAATTTTCCCGAGAAAAACTACGGCTCCCTTTCTTACTCTGCAAATAAGTTACAGTTCATCAGCAAGAAAGCATTGTCGATCGCAGAGGCGCTGCCTACACTGCAAACAGAAGTGACGCTGGTGACAATTTGGAGCCGGTTGCTGTGGTTCCCATAATGAATAAGGAAGACATAATGAGTTGGCCGTTCCTTGCCGTATTCTTTTCCGGTTGGCTGTTCGTCGATGCCTCCTACCGTGGGCCTCGCTGGCAGCGCTGGGTGTTTAAGCCCATCACCCTGCTGCTGTTGTTATTGCTGGCCTGGCAAGCGCCGGTGTTGGGGCCTGCCGGCTATCTGATCGTCCTCGGCCTGCTGGCAACCTTAATCGCCGACACCCTGCTGCTGCTGCCGCGCGAACGCGTGCTTTACGCCATCGGTGCCTTTTTCCTGTCGCACTTGCTGTATACCCTGAGCTTCGCCAGTCAGATGACCTTCAGCCTGTTTTGGCCGCTGCCGCTGGCGCTGCTGATTATCGGCGTGCTGTTACTGGCAACAATTTGGACGCGACTGGAAGAAATGCGTTGGCCGATCGCCACTTATGTAGCGATGACGCTGCTGATGGTGTGGCTGGCGGGTGAGCAGTACTTTATGCGCAGCACCGATTTCGGTTTCTCGCTGCTGGCGGGCACTTCACTGCTGCTGCTGGCCAACGTGGTGTGGCTGGTTAACCGCTATCGCTGGACCTTCCGCGCTGCGGATGCGCTGGTGGCCTTCTGCTATTTCTCCGGCCATTTCCTGATCGTACGTTCGCTGTATCTGTAAGGCTGCTCAGGGCGGGTTCGACTGCCGAACCCGCTGTTGTTATACCAGCGCTTTCAGCGTCAGTCCGTCATCCGCGCCAAGCTGGTTGCGGTAAATATCGCCATCGCGCGAGAAGAACGCCAGCGTACTGCCATCCGCCCGCAGCAAAGCGATGCCGTCCGGTGCCGGGCGCCAACCGACCACCTCGGCGGTTAACACCTTTTCCAAACAGTGCTGCCGATCAACCAAGGAGTAGCCGTTGATTTCACTCTGTTCACCGGCCAAAAACTCAATCTGACATTGTTGTTCGGCATTGGCGACCTGCCATTGCCCCGCCAATGATTGCGCGCTGGGAAGAACCAAACTGCTGGCCATAACTGCTCCCGTTACCATCATACCGCCCACGACTGCAGCGACGTGCGTCACGTTGCCCTTCATATCGGCTCCTGTATAACGCCCGGCCAACCGGCGCCGGGCGTTACCGCCTGCACTGTTAAACGATAAAGTCAGTGGCGACGTCAACCTGGCCGACGATCTTCACCAGGAAGTCCGGGGCCTGATGGCCACCGATATTCAGGGCCAGATCGCTGACGTTATTCGACGCATTGTAAGACAGCAAGGCTTCGCCCGCTGCGCCACTGAAATGATCGACGAAGTGGATCTGATCGCCACCCTGCGCGCCCTGATTGAAGAATGACAGGTCGATTTTATCGATGCCTTTCTGGAAATCCTTGATCCAGTCGGAGGCACCCGGCGCAGAATCGCTGACCGCAGAGAAGACAAAGGTGTCTTTGCCCGCACCGCCCCACAGCTCATCAGCCCCACCACCACCGAACAGCACGTCGTTGCCCGCGCCACCTTTCAACACGTTGTTGGCCGCATTGCCGACGATCACGTCATTACCTGAACCGCCAATCGCGTTCTCGATGGTCACACCTGCGGCAATGGACACGTTGCCTTTCAGCCCACCCACGTCGGAGAAAGATTTCTCGTTCAGATTAATACGCTGGTTAGCGGTGTAACCGGAGAAATCGAAGGTGTCATTACCACCCGCATCCCAGGCCGCAAAGATCACTTTTTGCGAATTGCTGGTGGTACTGAGGAAGTCACGTCCGGTATTTGAGTTGAAGCCATACACGGTATCGCCGGTACGGGTGGTCTGGTTGGCACCATACAGATGCTGAATAGCGGAAATGTCATCCAGCAGTGGCGCCGCAGCGTAGTGCCCGCCGTTGTCGCCACCGGTGTTGGTTTCGCTCCAGTAACTCATCAGGCTGAACTCACGAGTATCTTCGGCGTAGCTGGCGTCTCTGTAGGTCGGGTTGCCTTCACCGGCGTTGTAATCGCCCGGATGACTCAAGCCCAACGCATGGCCAATTTCGTGGGTAAAGGTCTGGCGGCCGTAGTCTTCGCTGGCCGGATGTTTCACGTTGGACTGGTTGACGTTGTACCAGGTCTGCCCGCCCAGGTTTTGGCCCTGATAAATGGTGTTCGGCAGGAAGGCGTAAGCCTGGGTATCGTAGTCATAATGGCCGGGACGATCCTGGCTGTAGTTACCGAAGGTGATATTGGCCTTCTGGCCGGCACCAACTTCGGTAAAGGTGATATTGGCCACGTCAGACCAGGACTGCAGCGACAGCTTAGCCTGCTGCTGCTGTTCCGCGCTGAATTTGCTCAGTCCGGTATCGCCGGCGACGTTGGTGGAAGAGAATTTATAATCCGGGAAAGAGAACGTTAATTTAACCGGTTGGCCAAAAACTTTATAACCGTTCCAGGTTTGGTTCTCGCGGGTAATAAACAGCCCGGCTTGTTCGGTAGAAAATGAGTCCTTGCCATTAACCTGAATCCCGTTGCCTCGCTCATGATAATGCAGCAAATTATCTACTGCATTGTAAGCGGAGCTCGCAGCCGCAAGGCTGGATTCAGTAATTTCAATTGCCTTTTTAGTAGATTGCATTGGTTCGATTCCACTCATTAGCTGATTGTTTTCAATCAGACAGATAGACATAACCTGCCAGGAAGCCACGGAGAACGAACCGCACGCTTACGGGAAGGAGTTTATGCGCCGTTGCCGGCAGTGTGTTAGAGAGAATTAATGCATATATATCAGCAAATAAGATTACCACCATAAATGGTAATCGATTCCAATTATAGGCAGCGGTGTAAAACTGCACATAAAATAATCAGCCATTTATTATCGTTTCGAAGGCGATTTATGCTGGTTTTTTGCGTTATTTACAATATTAATGAAACTTAAATGCCATGAGTTGGTAACAAACTCCAACAAAAATGCGGCCTGCAGAGCCAAGCGAATCGTGCTGGGATTTAGACGGCTAAAAGTTAAATTTGGCTAAAGCGTTATAGATTAATAACTCTTTATTATTAGCCGCCGGTACTTTTTAGTTCCCGCAGGAATAACATTTTCTTTTTTTGACTAATCACCTCGTGCCTTCCGGGTCTTTCGCGCTCGTCGCCCCCTGATAAACGACATGGGAAAAAAGAAATACCCCAATTCTCCCTCCGGTGCGCCATTAGCAATAATTCTCATCCGTCGCTTGACTCTGGAGTGGACTCCAGGGTGTAGAGTTTGTTTCAAGAAGCTCATTAACTGCCCTGAGGGGGGACGTTATGCATAACCATGAAAATCACAATCATCAGGAACATAACCATGCCGAAGGTGGCTGCGGGTGCAATCACAGCCACAGCAAAACCCAGCACGGTTGCAGCAGTGAAAAACAAAACGCCGTCAACCCTGGCGAACACTCTCATGCTCACGATCATGGCGCCAGCTGTTGCAGCGCTGACGATCATGGGGATCCGGACGAAGAAAGTGACAGGCTCGCTGCCGCCCCTCTCTCCGGCAGCGAGCGCTACAGTTGGAAAGTCACGGGTATGGACTGCCCCAGCTGCGCTAAAAAGATTGAAAATGCCGTTACTGCCATCCCGGGTGTCGTAAACGCACGGGTGTTATTCGCCACTGAAAAGCTGGTGGTAGACGGCCAGTCGAACCTTAGCCTGCGCATCCAGGACGCAGTGCAACAAGCCGGGTTTACTCTGCTCGGCACTCAGGCAAACCAAGCCGAGCCGCCTAAACCTTCACGCCTGGGGGAATTCGGCCCGTTGCTGCTGCTCACCGCGCTGATGATCGTCAGTTGGGCACTCAGCATGGTCAACCCTGAGCTGAGCCGCATTGCCTTTATCGCCACCACGCTGGTGGGGTTAGCACCAGTCGCCACCAAGGCGATACGTCTGATCCGCTCCGGCACGCCGTTTGCCATCGAAACGCTGATGAGCGTGGCGGCCATCGGCGCGCTGTTTATCGGCGCTACTGCCGAAGCGGCCATGGTGCTGCTGCTGTTTATGGTCGGCGAAATGCTCGAATCCTACGCCGCCAACCGCGCCCGTCGTGGCGTGAAAGCGTTGATGGAGCTGGTTCCTGAAGATGCCCTGCTGCTGCAGGGTACCGAGCGTAAACGCGTGCCGGTCTCCAGCTTGCGTCCCGGCGATGTGATTGAAATTGCCCCCGGCGGTCGCCTTCCGGCCGATGCCGAACTGCTCAACCCGTTCGCCAGCTTCGACGAAAGCGCCCTGACCGGCGAGTCGGTCCCGGTAGAACGTCAGCAAGGTCAGAAAGTGGCGGCGGGCAGTTTGTCGGTCGATCAGGCCGCGCAGATGAAGGTGATTTCCGAGCCGGGCAAAAACGCCATCGACCGTATCCTGCAACTGATTGAAGAAGCCGAAGAACGCCGTGCGCCGATCGAGCGTTTCCTTGACCGTTTCAGCCGTTACTACACCCCGGCCATTATGCTGCTGGCCATCGCGGTAATTCTGGTGCCACCGTTGATGTATGCTCAACCCTGGGATGTCTGGATTTACCGCGGCCTGACCCTGTTGCTGATCGGCTGTCCTTGTGCACTGGTGATCTCCACTCCGGCAGCCATTACCTCCGGCCTGGCGGCGGCAACCCGTCGCGGCGCGTTAATTAAAGGTGGCGCGGCGCTGGAACAGCTCGGCCAGGTGCAAACCATCGCCTTCGACAAAACCGGTACCCTGACGGAAGGCAAACCGACGGTGACGGATGTGCTGCCGCTCAACGGCATCAGCGAACAGTCACTGTTGATCCTTGCTGCAGCGGTAGAAGCTGGCTCCCATCACCCGTTGGCGCAGGCCATTATCAATCGCGCCGAACAATATGGTGCTCCTTTGCCGCCGGCACAGAACCGCCGTGCGTTGGCCGGCGTCGGTGTGGAAGGCATTGTCGACGGTAAAACCGTGCTGATCAGTACACCGGCCAAACTGGCCGCAGGCTTGCTCAATCAGCAAGGTGCTAACCAGGTGGAACGGTTGGAAAATGCCGGTAAAACGGCAGTAGTGGTACTGGAAGATGGCGTGCCGATCGGCCTGCTGGCCCTGCGCGATACGCTGCGCAGTGACGCCAAGCAGGCGATTGCCGAACTGAATGCGTTGGGGATCAACGGCGTAATGTTAACCGGCGACAACCCTCGAGCAGCCGCAGCGATTGCCGCCGAGCTGGGGCTGGACTACCGTGCCGGTTTGCTGCCGGAAGATAAAGTGAGGGCGGTAACCGAGCTGAGCGAACTGCGGCCAACGGCGATGATCGGCGATGGCATCAACGATGCGCCGGCAATGAAAGCCTCCAGCATCGGTATTGCCATGGGCAGTGGCACCGACGTGGCGCTGGAAACCGCCGACGCGGCGCTGACGCACAATCGGCTGCTGGGCGTGGCGGAGATGATCCGCATCTCGCGCGCTACACACGCCAATATCCGCCAGAACATCACCATTGCGTTGGGTCTGAAAGGGATATTCCTGATCACCACCCTGATGGGCCTGACCGGGCTGTGGCTGGCGGTGTTGGCGGACTCTGGCGCTACCGCGCTGGTCACCGCCAACGCCCTACGCTTGCTGAAGAAACGTCAGTAATAAGAACCACCTATCAGGATGCCAGCAATGGCATCCTGATTCACTTAGCCGAAAAATAACACCGGCAAGTCGCACGTAATAACCATAAAACCAGCATGCCTTTCTATATTCTTCCGCCACCTATTCCTGAAACCCGATAAGCCTACTTAACTTATCAGAGTCATGGCCGAATGAATGAAACCGCTATATTTTAAAATCCTGAACCTGATCGTCGTCCCTTTTATCCCTACACTGGCTCTGGCGCAGCAGCCTGACTCTGCCGCCACAGAGCAACTCATTGATAGCGCCGATCGCCCCCTTTTCACCACCCCTAACGCCTTACCCGCAGCCCAGCATAACGATGCGCCCAAGGCAAAACCCCAGCCTGAGCATCGCCTGTTGCCGATTTGGGGGGATGAAGCACGCGCCCGTGGTTATGATCTGCCGGAACCCTTCGGGATCGGCATCAACTACATGAACATGCGGCAAAATATCGATGTCGACAGTATCCAATTTTCCGGCCTCAGCCTGGGTAAAACTCCCTTGCCATCCAATTTGTTCAACATCGACGTGGGCAAAACTCGCGAGAAAAGCAAAACGGAAACCATGCGTCTGGACACCTGGGTACTGCCATTCCTCAATGTTTACGGGATCATCGGCCATACCAAAGGCAGCTCGCTGTCCCAGGTTTCCGTAGACGCCGATCCCAGTCAACAAAAAGGCTTCCTGAACAAGGTTATCGCGGGTCAGGTGCACCGCATGAATCAAAGTGGGCAACTGCGCGATCTGGATTTTAAGCTCGATTTTAAAGGCACCACTTACGGCGCCGGTTTCACGCTGGTTGGGGGATATGAGAACTGGTTCACCTCGGTCGATACCAACTACACCCGCACCAATTTCGATATCCTTGATGGTCAGATTTCCGCACTGACGGTGTCGCCTCGGGTAGGTTACCGCTTCCTGGTGCCCGGTATCAGTGGCCAAACCCATCTCAACCTGTGGGTCGGCACCATGTATCAGGACGTCCAGCAGAGGTTCAAAGGCAGCCTGAGTGATTTAAAAATGCCAACCGAACTTCAGAGCCTGATGATGATGGCCAATCAGCAGGGTGAAGGCCGTTTTGACGTGAAACAGCACCTGCAATCGCCGTGGAACGTACTGATTGGCACGCAATACGAGATCACCAGACACTTTAACCTGTTGACCGAATTTGGCTTTAGCGAACGTAACAGCTTTATGGTCTCCGGTGAATATCGCTTCTGATGGCAATATCGATCCGCAGTTTGCCGCTGGTATTGTTGGTTCTGCTACCCGGAGCTCACGCCACTTTGTTGTCACGCCAGCAAATAGATGAAATGTTGGCCCCTTTGGGGTCTAACAACCAATTCGACAGCAGCAAAGCCATCGATTGGGGAGTCTTGCCCGGCCCATTCTATACGCCAGAACTCGGTCTTGGCATCGGTACCGCCGTCGTGGGGATATATCGCCCGGACAGCCAGGATAAAGTCAGCCAAAACTCGACGCTGGCGTTAAAGGGCTTTTTCAGCACCACCGGTGCCTTCGGCGTCGGTTTCCAAAACCACAGTTTTTTCGCTGACGACCAATGGCGTTTTTTTGCCGACGGCTCGCTGAATAATATGCCCACCTATTTCTGGGGCACCGGTTACCAGGCTGGGCATAACAACGGCAACAAAGAAAAGTACACGCAGCAGGCATTCCAGATAGCCCCACAGCTGCTGTATCGCATTGCCAATGCCACCTACGCGGGGGTGGGCTGGGATTTTTCCTCGACGCACGCCAGCAAGAGTGATGAGGATGACAGTAGCCTGTTAAGAGCCCAAAAAGCCGGCGTTTCATCGCTAAGTTCAGGAGTCAGCGGTTCGCTGAGTTACGATACGCGCGACTTCGTTTCTAATGCCAGCCGTGGTCAGTATCTTCACCTGAGCGACACCTATTTTGCGCCAGAGTTGGGCGGCGACAGCCGTTTCAATGCTGTAGAAGGCCAGTACAATGCCTACCACAGCTTGAGTGCGAAAAGCGTGCTGGCGTTAGACGCTTACAGCCGCCTGACGACGGGCGAGGTACCCTGGGACAGGCTGTCCGGCCTGGGTGACGACAAACGCATGCGCGGCTATTATCAAGGCCGCTATCGCGACAGAAATGTGTTCAGCAGCCAGATCGAGTATCGTCGCAAGCTGAACTGGCGCCACGGTTACGTTCTTTGGGCCGGCGCGGGAACGCTAAGTAGCAAGGCTGGCGATTTGGGCCAGGGGCCCTGGTTACCCACGCTGGGAGCGGGTTACCGTTTTGAATTCAAACCGAAAATGAACGTGCGGCTCGATTTTGGCATCGGACGTGGCAGCAGTGGATTTTACTTTCAGGTTGGGGAAGCTTTTTAATGCGCTCTGTTGTACTGCTGGTTTTGTTGTCGTTTACTTCCGCGCTATCTGCCAAACCCGTGGAAACGTTGGTGACCTCGCAACCCATCAACGAAAGCCGTATCGCCTGGCCGGTGGCTGCGCCGCTGTCCCCGCCGGATGGTTTGCGCCCCTGCTGTGCCTTTGGCTACAACCTCAAAGCGCAAGTTTGGGGTATCCCAGTCCCCTTTTATCAGTTGGGTAACCTGGTGGATGCCGACCGGCTTGGCCGTCACCACTATAACGACAGCGCTTTCAATGCCGTTAGCAACTTGATGGGACTTGGCAGCGAGCAATTGGGGGTGATGTACACCCGCCGCGGGGGATTTATCGATATCGCTCACGTACGCGACACCGCCGACAATACCCTTTTCCTGTTCAGCCAACTGCTACCCCGATTGGGCCAGCAATGGAATATCGATCTTAGCCCCGAGTTGGCAATACGCCGTATCCAGCTGAACGCCTTTACCCCGCCTCAGGATGCTGCGCAGCGCTATACGCTCGCGGCGTATTTGGCAGGAGAACTCGCCTTTCAAATGGCGGCGTGGCATGAAGTGGCACAGTGGTATGGCTATCAGTCGGTACCGGGGTTTTCTGAGGAGGTTTCGGCTTTTTCACCGGAAGATTTGTATTCCAACCTGCTGGGATCACGGCTGGCGATCGATGCTATCTTGCAGGGGCAGGCGGTTTCCATAACGGCCTACAACCACGCCATGGAGAATTTGCTCCCCCAGGCCCTGCACCAGCTTGGCGCCGTCTCCATCAGGGCAACTCAGCGGCAGTTTGACGGGATTGACGGCGACTGGTGGGACAGCCATCGCCGGGTACCGGAGAAGTTTCTGGTCTTAAAACGGGATTACACGACCGGCAGCAATCGCCTGCCGGCTCTGCCGCCGTTCGAAAACACCGCCCCACAACGCCTGATGTTACCGCTGCAGGTTCAGGGGTTCTGGCTGGCAAAGCTGGGTGAACTGCAACTCTGGCCGACGGATGCGATGCATTCTCTGCCGGTGCCGCCCCACTATTACCGCCCGCAGGATTTCAGGGGGCTGGCAATGCATGCTCGCGCATCGGACGCACAGCAAATACTGCAAAAACGCTAGGCAAAAGCGGCGATTAGCGCTCAACACCTTTACGCAATAAATAGCGGTAAGGCGTTTTTTCAGTTTCCTGCGCCACCAGCGTGTGCTCCATAAAACGGCAAAAACCCGGAATATCGCGGGTGGTGGCCGGATCGTCAGCAATAATCAGCAGGGTTTCACCGTTATCCATATGGCGCACGGTTTTACGCACCATCATTACCGGTTCCGGACAGCGCAGCCCCAGCGCATCAAGCGTCTGGTCGGCCTGGGCAAACAAGTCAGTCATGCAATTTTTCTCGGTCAAAAGCGATCGGCGTACGCTCGCCGCATCTCATTAGCGCCTAGTTTACGCCGGTAGTTTTTCTGTGCAAGATGCGTTAACGTTTGCGTTAAATTTAACCATTGCATTGGTTGCGCAAACGCGTATCATGCGGCCGCGCAGCTTATTTCGCTGCACAGACAAGACATTCTGGGTTCCCTCACCCCACTGCTAAAAAGGCTACAACATGTATTCGTTTACCGCTCGACAGCGCCTCACCGCGTTGGTCTGGCTATCGCTGTTCCATATTGTCATCATTACCTCCAGTAACTACCTGGTGCAGTTGCCGATGTCCATTTTCGGTTTCCATACCACCTGGGGTGCGTTTACCTTCCCATTTATCTTTCTGGCAACCGACCTGACGGTGCGTATTTTTGGCGCCCCGCTGGCGAGACGCATCATTCTTTCGGTGATGGTGCCGGCCCTGTTTATCTCGTACGTCATCTCCACCGTCACCTATCAGGGGGAATGGCAGGGGTTTGCCGCACTGGGTAGCTTTAACCTGTTTGTCGCACGTATCGCCGTCGCCAGCTTTATGGCTTACGTGCTCGGTCAGATCCTCGACGTACACGTTTTCAACCGGTTACGCCAGCGCAGCGCCTGGTGGGTGGCCCCTGCCGCGGCCATGTTCCTCGGCAATATCAGCGACACGTTGTCGTTCTTCTTTATTGCATTCTACAAGAGCAGCGACGCCTTTATGGCCAACAACTGGGTCGAGATTGCGCTGGTCGATTACAGCTTCAAGGTGCTGATCTGCATGCTGTTCTTCCTGCCAATGTATGGCGTGCTGCTGAATATGCTGCTCAAACGCATTGCCGCTCGCCAGGGCGACAGCAGCCTGCAACCGAGCTGACCCGTGTTATCATTGGCGGCCTACCCATCCGGAGGCCGCCATGACCGTCACCACCCGCCACGCCACCCTCGAAGAAATTCATCGTCTGTATCAACAAATCCCCGAATTCGGCAATCTGCACAACCTCAACGATCTGCAACAGCGCATCGGCTCACTCCCGATGGCCGCACTGATCGCCGAAGTCGACGGCCAGGCTGCCGGTTTCAAGCTCGGTTATCAGCAACAAGACCGAGTGTTTTACAGCTGGTTGGGTGCCGTATTGCCGGCTTGTCGCCGCCACGGTGTGGCGTTAGCGCTATTGGCCGAGCAGGAAAACTGGGCACGGGCGCAGGGTTATCACCAGTTGAGGGTGAAAACCCGGAATCAGTTCCGTGCGATGCTGATGATGCTTATCAACAATCACTATCAGATTGTTCAACTGGAAAAGAAAGGCGAAGTGGCTGATTATCGGCTATTACTTGAGAAAACCTTGTGACAACATCTGCCTTGCATTTCACCCTGGAATAGGTTGCGATACGGCAGTGAAACCCTACCTGAAAGGAAGAAGGAAGCCCAATGCGTAAAGTAGCAAAATTGATGGGTATCAGCCTGTTAGTGCTTGGCCTCGCGGCCTGCGACGGCGAAACCAAAGACACCAAAGCGCCGGCGGGCGATGCCGCAGCCAGCGCACCGGCCGGGCAACAGGTAAGCTTGCTGGAGGGTAAGCTGGCGTTCACCCTGCCGGTCGGTATGGCGGACCAAAGCGGCAAGCTGGGTAATCAGGCGAACAACATGCACGTTTACGCCGACAGTACCGGCCAACGCGCAGTGATCGTGATCCTCGGCGACAAAACCGCCGACAGTCTGGAAACCCTGAGCAAGCGTCTGGAAGATACCCAGCGCGCGCGTGATGCGAACCTGCAGGTGGTCACCAACAAAGCCATCGACGTAAACGGCGTGCCGCTGCGTCAGTTGGACAGCATCATTACCAGCGGCGGCGAGAAGGCCTACTCCTCCATCCTGATCGGCACGCTGGATAACAACATGCTGACCATTCAGGTGACGCTGCCGGCGGATAACCAGCAGCAGGCGCAAAGTGAAGCCGAAGGCATCATCAAAACGCTGAAACTGAACAAGTAAACTTTTACTGACTCAGCCTATAGGGCGCAGTTCACACTGCTGCGCCCTACGCCAGGGCCTGTGCCAACAGGGTAATCGGGTGTTCGCAGCGCTTGCTGGTCGACATCTCGATTTGCCATTTACAAGTTTCGCAGTCCGTCACCACCAAATCGACCCCACTCTCCTCAATCTGGCGAAACAGCGATGCGCCAATCCCTTGCGAAGTCGCATAGTTCTCGGATTTAAATCCGTAGGTGCCGGCAATGCCGCAACACTGCGAATCTAATACCACCAGCTCCAGCCCCGGTATCTGCCGCAATAATTCCAGCGTATAAGCCGTCCAGCCCATTTTCTCCATGTGACACGGCGTATGGTAGGCCACCCGCAATGGCGTGCGCTTCAGCGGCAGGCTGCGCCCCTGATTGAGCAGGCGGTACAGATAGCGCGTCGCCAGCTCCACCCGTTCACGCACCGCCGAGGTATCCACCTCCAGCAAATGCGGGTATTCGTCACGCAGCGTAAAAGTACAGCTCGATGATGTGGCCACTACAGGGATACCGCGCTCCAACACCGCCTCATGCAGCGATTCGGCATTCACCTTGGCCTGTTTCTTGGCCTGGGCGATAAAGCCGTTGGCAATCAGCGGCACACCGCAGCATTTTTCGCGCTTAAGCAGCTGCACGCCGATATCCATCGCATTGAAAACTTTGATCAGATCCTTACCCAGCTGTGGATGGTTGTAATTGACGAAGCAGCCGTGGAAAAAAGCCACCTGCTCGGCGTAACGCTGTTGGGCCTGCGCTTGCTGGCGGTACCAGCGGCGGAAGGTGCCGAACGAGTATTTGGGCAGTTCGCGACGGTGATCAATTTTCAACGCCTTGTCCAGCAGCGCGCGCACCGGCTTTAACCCGGTGGCAGCGTTGACGATCGGCGCAAACGGCGTCGACAGTGAGCCCATGATATCGGTATGACTGAGGATGGCGTCGCGCAGCGTCGGCTTGCTCTGGGCAAAGTCGGCACGCGCCCGCTGAATGATATCGCCAATTTTGACGTCGGACGGGCAGGCCACCTCACAGCGTTTGCAGTTGGTGCAATACTTCAGCGCTTCGTCGTACAGCGCCGGATCTTTTAACCGTAGGCGTTCGCCGTCCGGCCCCGCCTGCTTGGGCCCGGGATAAAGCGGATTGACCTTGGCCACCGGGCAATAGGTGGTGCAGACGGTGCACTTGATGCAGTTCTCAAAACTGTTGTCTTTGCGCAGGCTCATGGTTGCTCCTCCTGTGCCGCAATCTGTTGCGCGACATGCAATGCTCCCACCAACGAAACACCTGCACCGCAGCCCTGCTGCAGCGGATCGTAGCCGCCGGTCACCGCCCCTATGGCATACAGGTTACTCAAAGGCTCTCCCTGCCTTAGGGCACGCAGTTGGTTATCGGTGCGTACCCCAAACTGCAAATAGGGTTGCGGAGCAAACAGCTCGCGACAACTCCAGTCTGCACGCTCCGCCTTACTGTCGACATCCAGTCCAAATACCGGTTCACGTATGCCGTCGAAGTCCGCCACCAGCCCATTACTGAAAAAACTGCCGCTGGCCAGCACCACCTGCTGCGCCACCAACGGAATGTCAGTGTGGTTGCGGGTATAAACACCGATGACTCGCCCGGCTTCAATATCCGCTCGCAGCACGCTGTCCCCCGGCATAAAAACGCCGCCCAATTGCTGTAATCGCGAGCGCAGCGCCTGGTGCAACCGCATCCCCAGTACCGAAGGCGGCAGCGTCGGCAGCAGGCGAATCGGTTTGCCGACCGCCGCCTGCAGCGCCGCCAATGGCGCGTCATCCTCCAGCCCCAGACAGGCCGGCAAGAATATCGCCTCGGCGTCCGCAGCCAACCGCCGAAGCTCGTCCGCCATTGGCGTCAGGTTTTCCGGCAGATCCAGTACCCTGGCGATATTTACCGCTCGGAACTCACTGGGGTTATTGCGCAGCCGGTCCAGCGCCGGCAAGTGCATATCCGCCACCTCAGCCCGAACGTCCAGGGCCTGCGTCAGGGAACTCGCGGCCAACTGTGGCTGAAAATCCAAAAATCCTTCAATACCGATCACCGCAATGTGCCGCCACGGCAGTTCACCGCCTAACGGCGTAACGGGGATAGCCTGCGGGCTGAGCCAGGTGGCCCGGCGCGTGCCCAGCGGCGTGATGCGCAGATGATTGCGTTCGCTGCCACCCTGCAAATCAAGCCCACAGCGCTGTAGCAGCGATGCAGCTTCACCCGACAGCGCCGCCACCCGCTCGGCACCGATCAACGCATAGGGATGCCGGGGTGCCTGTGTTGCCAGTGCGGACAGCGCCGCCAATGGCTCTGTCACCGGGGTGCCGTCGGGCAGTTGCGCCAACAGATCAAGCGAGCCGGATGAAAAATAGAGTGCACTCTGGCCAGAACTGACCACCGCACAGCGCTTGCCCTGTTCCGCCAGGCGGATGGCGCAGGTCATACCCGCCAGGCCACCGCCAATCACCACTACGTCAAATCGCATCATCGGCCTCCTGTTCCCCCCGGGCATCGAGCCCGCACAATCCCTGGTAAACCCAACTGGTAAATTCACTTTCGCGCAGCGCATCGCCCCAGGCGATAGGCCGGACGCCTTTCCAACGCTCGTTGAGGAAATGCGATAGCTGGTCGATCGACTGCTGCGGGGTGGTGACGTTAAAGCGTGTCAGCAGCCCCGCGGCACGGCAGGCGCAAAGCTCCCCCTGGCAGGTGCCCATGCCAACGCGGGTACGGCGACGCAAATCGACCAGGTTATTGACGGTGAGAGAGTTAACCGCATAACGCACCTCGCCGGCGGTCACCGCTTCGCATTCGCACACCAGGCTGTTGTCCAACCGATCCCCCGCCGGTACGCGGTTTGCACGGTCGCCGTGGCGATAAACCGCCGAGCCACGAATACTGGCAGGCAAAGACACCACGCTACGCACCGTTTCTTCCGCCGACTGACGAGAACCCGGCAACGCCTCCTGTGCGGTAGTGCAGGGGCTGTCTGCCCGAAGCTTTTCACACACTTTATCGGTCGCCCACTGCGCCATCAGCCGATAGGTCATCAGCTTACCGCCGGTGATGGTGATAAAGCCTTCCAGGCCGTCGCGGCTGGCATGATCGAGCAGCACGATGCCACGGCTGACGTTGCGACCGCTAGGGTCGTCGTCACTGGCTACCAGAGGCCGAACGCCGGCATAAGCACGCAGAATTCGGGTTTGCGCCAATTCAGGTGCCAGCAACGCACCCTCGCGGATTAAAATGTCCACTTCCTGCGGGGTCACCAGCATGTTGTCGATCTGGTCATAGTCAATGTGGGTGGAGGTGGTGCCAATCAGCGAGATGGTGTCGCCCGGCACCAGAATGTCGGCGTCCGCCGGCTTGCGGCAGCGGTTGATCACCATGTTGTTGATGCGATGACCCAGGATCAGCAAAGCGCCCTTGGCCGGGAACATGCGAATTCGCAGATCGGCATATTCTGCAATCTGCTGACCCCAGATACCGGCGGCGTTGACCACCACTTCGGCGTGAATATCGTAACGGCGCGACGATTGATGGTCGAAAACACGCACTCCGGTAACGCGATCGCCCGTGCGTAATAAACCGACCACCTGGTGATAAGTGAGGATCTGCGCGCCGTGCTCACGGGCATCGAGCATATTGGCGGCGGTCAAACGGAAAGGATCGACAGTACCGTCCGGCACGCGCACGGCACCGATGAGCGCCGGATTAGCTGCCGGCTCCAGCCGCAACGCCAACTGCGGATCAATAGCTTCAGCGTTGATACCGGCGCTGTGGCAGGAGACAATAAACTGCTGTTGGTAAGCCAGTGAATCCTGCGGCAGGGTGATAAACAGCCCGTCGGTTCGCTCAATACAGTGATGCGCAATGCGTTTGAGGATACGGTTCTCTTCTATGCATTCGCGCGCAGATTCGCCGTCGGTTACCGCATAACGCGCACCGCTGTGCAGCAGGCCGTGGTTGCGCCCGGTCGCGCCGGTCGCGATATCATGACGCTCCAGCAGTATGCAACGCAGTCCGCGGCGTGCGCAGTCACGAGCAATGCCCGCGCCGGTCGCGCCGCCGCCAATGATGATCACATCCGTTTCGTTTTCTGCTGAATGGCTGCTCATGACGCTCCCTCTGGATCCGTGGTTATTGCCCTATTGGGCCACAGTCATTGGGGTCTTTGTTTGATAAGGAACAATAACGAACTTAAAACGAAAGTAAAATGTCCACAAAAAACCACGAATGTGATCACAATCACGATTTTTAGGCGTTTTTCTATTTCATAACGTTAACGAATCGCTCAAAATCCGCCGGTGTTTCATAAAAGTGTAACATTTGCGCCATTCATCACAGCGACACCAGGCGGTTTTGACTAGGATGACGCTCGTTATGGAACAAAAAAACACCACATTCGATATCCGCTCAATCATCAAATGAACGTAAAAGATCATATTGATGTGATAACTAGATAAAGCCATCGGAGGCGCTCATGTTGAGTATTTTTAAGCCGGCAGCACACATTTCACGTGTGCCGGTCGACAAAGTCGACCCGCTGTACCGTAAATTGCGCTGGCAAATATTTATGGGGATTTTCTTCGGTTATGCCGCATACTACCTGGTGCGCAAGAACTTCACCCTGGCCATGCCTTACCTGATTGACCAGGGCTTCAGCCGCGGTGACCTCGGTTTCGCGCTGTCCGGTATTTCCATCGCCTACGGTTTCTCCAAATTTATCATGGGGTCGGTTTCTGACCGCTCCAACCCTCGCGTGTTCCTGCCCGCCGGCCTGATTTTGGCTGCTGCGGTCATGCTGTTCATGGGCTTCGTTCCATGGGCGACATCGAGCATCGCGGTCATGTTCGTGCTGCTGTTCCTGTGCGGTTGGTTCCAGGGCATGGGCTGGCCGCCTTGTGGCCGTACCATGGTGCACTGGTGGTCGCAGAAAGAGCGTGGCGGTATCGTTTCGGTCTGGAACTGCGCCCATAACGTGGGTGGCGGTCTGCCACCGCTGCTGTTCTTGCTGGGTATGGCCTGGTTCAACGACTGGCACGCGGCGCTGTACATGCCGGCCTTCGGTGCCATTCTGGTAGCCCTGATCGCCTTTGCCCTGATGCGCGACACCCCGCAATCCTGCGGCCTGCCGCCGATTGAAGAATACAAAAACGATTATCCGGACGACTACACCGACAAAGCGGAAGAAGAGCTGACGGCCAAGCAGATCTTCATGCAATACATCCTGCCGAACAAACTGCTGTGGTACATCGCCGTAGCTAACGTGTTCGTTTATCTGCTGCGTTACGGCATTCTGGACTGGTCACCGACCTACCTGAAAGAAGTGAAACACTTCGCGCTGGACAAGTCTTCCTGGGCTTACTTCCTGTACGAGTATGCCGGTATTCCGGGCACCCTGCTGTGCGGCTGGATGTCGGACAAGGTGTTCAAGGGTAACCGCGGCGCTACCGGCGTGTTCTTCATGACGCTGGTGACCATTGCCACCGTCGTTTACTGGCTGAACCCGGTCGGTAATCCTGGCATCGATATGGCCTGTATGATCACCATCGGCTTCCTGATTTACGGCCCGGTCATGCTGATCGGCCTGCACGCACTGGAACTGGCACCGAAGAAAGCCGCCGGCACCGCCGCAGGCTTCACCGGTCTGTTCGGTTACCTGGGCGGCTCTGTTGCAGCCAGCGCCATCGTCGGCTACACCGTTGACTACTTCGGTTGGGACGGCGGCTTTATGGTGATGATTGGCGGTAGCATCGGCGCGGTAGTGCTGCTGTTGCTGACCATGATGAGCGAGAAAAAACACCACGCGGAAATCGCTGCCAACAAACGCGGTTAAGCGTCATACAACTTTCGCATTATTTAAAGGCCGCCTTGCGGCCTTTTTACTACCCCTGCACCTACAACATGGAGAACAACAATATGCGGACTCAAGTCAAAGCCCTGCTGGCAGGGATTATCCTGGCCACCTCAATGGTCAGCGCCGCACAAGCCGCCGACAAGGTGGTGATCGCCCACCGTGGCGCCAGCGGTTATCTGCCGGAACACACGCTGCCGGCGAAGGCCATGGCCTACGCGCAGGGCGCGGATTTCCTCGAACAAGATCTGGTGATGACCAAGGACAACGAGCTGGTGGTGTTGCATGACCACTACCTCGATCGCGTCACCGACGTAGCAGAGCGTTTCCCGGACCGCGCGCGCAAAGACGGCCGTTATTACGCCATCGACTTTACGCTGCCTGAAATCAAGTCGCTGAAGTTCACCGAAGGTTTTGAGATCGAAAATGGCAAGAAGGTACAGGGCTACCCGGGTCGTTTCCCGATGGGTAAATCCGACTTCCGCGTCCATACCTTCCAGGAAGAGATCGAATTTGTGCAGGGGTTGAATCATTCAACCGGCAAAAACATCGGTATTTACCCGGAAATCAAAGCGCCGTGGTTCCATAAGCAGGAAGGGAAAGACATTTCCAGCAAGGTGCTGGCGGTTCTGAAACAGTACGGCTACACCGGCAAGGGCGATAACGTTTATCTGCAATGCTTCGATGCCAACGAGCTGAAGCGGATTAAAACCGAGCTGGAACCGAAAATGGGCATGGATCTGAAGCTGATCCAACTGATCGCCTATAACAAGTGGCAGGAAACCTATGAGCAGAAAGCCGACGGCAAATGGGTGGAATACGACTATGACTGGATGTTCAAACCGGGCGCGATGAAGCAAATCGCCCAGTATGCCGACGGCATCGGACCGGACTACCACATGCTGGTGGTGGCGGAAAAATCCAAGCCGGGCAAGGTGGTGCTGACCGACATGGTGAAAGAAGCGCATGCCAACAAGTTGGCGGTGCACCCATTCACCATCCGCGCCGATGCGCTGCCAGACTACGTGACCGACGTGAATCAGCTGTATGACGTGATTTACAACCAGGCGGGCGTGGACGGCGTGTTCACCGACTTCCCTGACAAGGGCGTGCAATTCCTGCAAAAGCAGGGCCAGCACAAGTAATACCAATCAGGGCGCCGCAAGGCGCCCTGTTCATATCAACCCAGGAACATTTTCCGCAGGTAATGTGGCACCGCGTCGTCGACGTTTGAGCCAATGACTTCCAGCTCAGGCAGTTTATCTTTCAAACGCTGATGCGCGTCGCGCATGATGCAGCCTTTACCGGCCATCGACAGCATTTCCAGATCGTTCATGCCGTCGCCGAAGGCGATGCACTCTTTCAACGTATAACCGATGATCTTGGCCACTTCTTCCAGCGCATGCCCTTTTGACACGCCACCCGCCATCACTTCCAGACAGGTTGGGAACGAGAAGCTGACGTTAACCCGATCGCCCCAGCGTGCATTGATGGCATCTTCCAGCGGCAGCAGCTTTTCGTGATCGTCGCAGGTGAAGTACACCTTGCACACGCCGTCGGTTTCCAACAGGCCCGGTTCGAACAACTGGTACTGGAAAATGGATTCCTGGAAAAACTCTTTCTGTTCAGGGCTTTCGCGGTTGATGTACCAGTCGTCGTTGCGGTAGACGTTGGTGGTGATATCGGCATCGTTATGCAGCATGCCGTAAAGGTCGCGGGCAATGTCTTCGGCCAGGTTATGGCTGAAAATCAGCTCACCGTCGGTGTTGTGCACGCGAGCGCCGTTGGACGTGATCATAAAGGCGCTGATGTCGAGGTTATCGCGGATCTGCGCAACGTCGATATGGTGACGCCCGGTAGCGAAGACGAAATGTACCCCACGCTGGGTCAGCAGCTTCAAGGTCTCTTTGGCGTACGGGGACAAGGTGTGGTCAGGTGACAGCAGCGTGCCATCTAAATCGGAAGCGACGACGTGATACATAGCGGTATGTTCTAACCTCTGATGGAGTGGTCGGCGGTAGGGGTACCACCTAAGTGTTGAGCAAAGAAACGCAGGATTGCGTTCAGTGCTTCGGCGCGCATCGCGTCCCGCTCAAACAGGATCTCATGCCGTGCGCCTTCGATAACCTGCGGTTTTTCCCCTTCGCAAGGGTGCCCCGCTTCTGACAATGCCTGACAAAAAGCCTGGTGAGAGCGGTTGTCGACCACCCGATCCTCCCCGGCCTGCAATAACAATAGCGGCGTAGTGATGTTAGCCGCCTGAGCGATGATATCCCGACCGGCCTGGAGACTTTCTCGCACCCAATGGTAAGTGGGCCCCCCCACCTGCAGCTCGGGATAGTCGGCGTAATAGCGCAAGCAGCGCCGATAACGTTCACGACTGTGGGTCAACACGTTGACCACGTACGGCAGTGGGCGCCACTGGCCGGTGCCTATCGCATAGTACTCACGCACCTTCGGGTGCTTCTCCGCCCAGTCAAGAATGCGATTGGCCATCCAACCCGGCATCGGTAAATAAATGCCGAACATTGGCGCACAAAACGCGGCGGCGTCAAAGGCCTGCGGCTGACGAGCCAGGAATTGCGCCAGGATCGCGCCCCCCATTGAGTGCGCCAGCGCAAAGCGTTGCCGGTAACCGCGTGGCTTCACTTCCTGCTGATAGAACTGGGTGAAATCGTCGACGTAATCGCTGAAGTTTATCACATGACCACGGTGCGTATCCGCCAGCAAACGGCCGGAACGGCCTTGCCCACGGTGATCTAAAATCATCACATCATAGCCACACTGGAACAGATCGTAGGCAACCTCAGGATATTTAACGTAACTTTCGATGCGGCCGGGGCTTACCACCACCACCCGCTGATGACGCGCAGAACAGAATCGTACGAAGCGGATGGGTACGCCGCCAACGCCGATGAACTCGCCCTCCTCACGCAGCCGCCAAAAGTCCAGCAGCGGGCCGGTGGCGAAAGCAGCAAACTGCGTTTCACGCGTTAACCAGTCATCGGTGCTGAGAGTAAACGACGTCATCAAATGCTTTTCCCTGAGCCGCCAGCGGTAAAAATGTGACCGCTGGCACAAGAAATAATACTAGCGTATTGTGATTCAATTCCTACAAAAACCGAATCATTTTGGCACAAATTGGCGCTTTCAGGGAGCACTGCAATGACTTTGGACTGGTGGCTAACCTACCTGCTGACAACCCTTATCCTCAGCCTGTCACCCGGCTCTGGAGCGATCAACACCATGAGCACCGGCATCAGCCACGGTTATCGCGGGGCAGCAGCCTCGATCGCCGGGCTGCAGGTCGGGCTGAGCCTGCATATCCTGCTGGTGGGCATTGGCCTGGGGGCGCTGATCTCGCAGTCGCTGATGGCTTTTGAATTGCTGAAATGGCTGGGTGCCGCTTATCTGGTGTGGCTCGGTATTCAGCAGTGGCGCGCCGCCGGTTCGCTGGACTTGCATACGCTGGCGGGCACCATGCCGCGCCGCCGTCTGTTCCGCCGCGCCGTGCTGGTGAATCTGACCAATCCGAAAAGCATCGTTTTTCTGGCGGCGCTGTTTCCACAGTTTATTTTGCCCAATCAGCCCCAAGCCGAGCAGTACCTGGTACTCGGCGTCACTACGGTGGTGGTCGATATCATCGTGATGATTGGCTACGCCACTTTGGCGACCCGTATTGCCGGTTGGCTGAAGACCCCACGCCAAATGCAACTGCTGAACCGCATCTTTGGCTCGCTGTTCATCCTGGTCGCAGGGCTGCTGGCCACGGCCCGAAAAGCCTGATGCAAAAGGGCCGAACATCGCTGTTCGGCCCTCTGGTTCACTGCCCCAAAATTAACGGGTAAAGATCAGGTGCAAGCCGAAACCGGTGAACAATACCCCCGCCAGTCCGTCGATCCATTTCGCCAGGCGTTGATAGCCCCGGCGCATTGCCGGTAGCGCAAACACCACGGCCACTAGGCTGAACCAGACAAAAGTCTCGGCGATGATCAACAGGAACAGCCCCCAGCGCGCACCGGCGCCCACGTCGTCACCGACAAACAGTGAGAACACGCTGCCGAAATAGATAACGGCCTTTGGGTTTGACAGGTTGGTCAGAAAACCGCGAATAAAGCTGCGTCCCGGCTTAGGCAAGGCCACTTTCACTTCCGGCGCTGGCGTTGATTGTGCATTCTGAGAGCGTGCGGAGCGCAGCAGCTGCCAGCCCATCCAGCACAGGTAAATCCCCCCGCCCACCATAATAACCTGATGCAGCCAGGCCATTTTTTGCAGGATCAGGTGCAGACCCATCAGCGCCACACCTGCCCAGACGACGATGCCCAGCGAGATGCCCACTACCCCCATCATCGCCTCACGGCGTGAACGGCTGGCGGCGGTTTGCGAAACAAAAAAGAAGTCCGGCCCCGGGCTCATCAGCGCAATCAGGTGCACCAGCGCCACGGTCAGAAATAACATCAGCATGATTTACTGCCCTTAGTCTTCGTCATTATCGAGATGATCGCGGATCATCGCCATAAACGGGGCGCCAAAACGCTCCAGCTTACGCTGGCCAACGCCGTTAACGCTCAACAGATCGCCGGCCTTGATTGGCATCTGTTCCGCCATTTCCAGCAGCGTAGCATCGTTAAACACCACGTAAGGCGGAATATTTTCTTCATCGGCAATCGATTTACGCAGCTTGCGCAGTTTGGCAAACAGTTTGCGATCGTAGTTGCCGCCGTAGGATTTCTGGTTGGCACTGCCACGCGATTTCAGGCTTTGAATGCGTGGCACCGCCAGTTGCAGCTCCAGCTCGCCGCGCAACACCGGGCGTGCAGCCTCGGTCAGCTGCAATGCCGAATGCATGGCAATGTTCTGAGTGATAAACCCCAGGTGGATCAACTGACGCAGCACGCTGGTCCAGTGTTCGGTGGTTTGGTCGCGGCCAATGCCGTACACCGGCAACTTTTCATGGCCGTATTCGCGGATACGCTGATTATTGGAGCCGCGTAACACCTCGACAATGTAGCCCAAACCGAAACGCTGCCCGACGCGATAGACACAAGACAGTGCTTTGCGCGCATCTTCCAGCCCGTCGTAGCGCTTGGGCGGATCCAGGCAGATATCGCAGTTGCCGCAGTTCTGATGTTTGCCCTCGCCAAAATAGTTAAGCAGCACCAGACGGCGGCAGGTTTGCGCTTCGGCAAATGCGCCCATGGCGTTCAGCTTGTGGCGCTCGATGTCCAACTGTTGTCCGGCAGGCTTTTCTTCCAGGCAGCGGCGCAGCCAGGCCATATCGGCCGGGTCATACAGCAAGATAGCTTCGGCGGGCAGGCCATCGCGCCCGGCGCGGCCAGTTTCCTGATAATAAGATTCGATATTGCGCGGAATATCAAAGTGCACCACAAAGCGCACGTTCGGTTTATTGATGCCCATACCAAAGGCGACGGTGGCCACCACCACCTGTAAATCGTCACGCTGGAACGCTTCCTGCACCTGGGCGCGGCGATCGTTGTCCAGCCCGGCGTGATAGGCACCCACGCTCAGCCCACGGCTTTGCAGGCGCGCGGTGGTGTCTTCCACCTTGGCCCGGCTGTTGCAGTAAATAATGCCGCTTTTGCCGCGTTGGTCCTGTACAAAACGCCACAGTTGATCGAGAGGTTTAAACTTCTCCACCAGCGTATAGCGGATGTTCGGCCGGTCAAAGCTGCTGACCTGTACCAGAGGGTCCTGCAGTGCCAGCAGGCGCACGATGTCGCCACGGGTAGATTCATCGGCTGTCGCCGTCAGGGCTATCACCGGCATCGCGGGGAAGCGTTGCTTCAACTGCCCCAAGGCACGGTATTCTGGGCGGAAGTCGTGGCCCCACTGCGAGATACAGTGTGCTTCGTCTACTGCCAGCAACGCCGGCGGACAGTGGTCGAGCAGATCGAGAAAGCTGTCCATCATCAGCCGCTCGGGAGCGATGTACAGCATTTTGATCTGGCCGCTGCGGCACCCCGCCATCACTTCGAGCTGCTGCTCACGCGTTTGCGTCGAGTTATAGCAGGCGGCGGAAACGCCATAGGCCAACAGCTGATCGACCTGATCTTTCATCAGCGAAATCAACGGGGAAACCACTAACGTCAGGCCATCCATCACCAGCGCCGGGATTTGATAGCACAAGGATTTACCGCCGCCGGTCGGCATAACAACCAGGCAATCCTGCCCGCCGATCGCCGTGTTGATAATCGTTTGTTGACCCGGTCGGAATTGCTGATAGCCGAAGGTATCGCGTAATACCTGCTCTGCCAGCAACTCTTTGTTTATCACTGCTGCGGTTGACACACACTTCCCCATTTTTTGCTGCGTAGCGACGCCTGTATGACGGCCGGATTACATAATATCGTTAAGCATGACACCAACGCCAACCCGTGTCTGCCGGAAGTTGTAATCAATCAAGGATTCGCCGTAACCGCTGAAGACTTGCGTGTAGAAACGCACGTGCTTGCTGATCGGGTAGCTCCAACCCATTTCCGCGCCGCCGTAGCCGCTGTTCCAGTTATAGTGGCTGTCGACGCTGAAGATGCTGTCACCCCAGGCATAACCGACTTTCAGGCGGTAGTAGCCCATGTATTTGGTGATATCCGGGTTATCGTCGCTGCTGCTGCTTTCCGAGAAACGGAACCAGGGCTTCAGATCCACCTGCCAGTTGCCGTTTTGCGCCATAAAGCGCGCGTAACCGCGGTTCCAACTGCGTGAGGTGGGATCAGAACGGCCGTTGGACTGGTGATTGAGGCCCACTTCCACATCGCGCAATGTCCAGCCGGCGAAGCGGTAATCGGTCGCCCAGCCGAGGAACACCTGCGGCTCGTAGTTGGTTTCGCGAAACGGTGATGATTCACCGTGGTTGGACAGCTGCCACCAGGAGCGCTGAGTATAAGATGCACCCAGCACCGAGTTGTCGCCGGCAATGCCGCGCCACAGTGGGAATGCCAGACTAAGCTGGAACTTCACCTCGTCCTTGCGGGCGTTATCGGACCAGTTATAGGACTGAATGGCTTCTTTATTGATATTGCTGGTATCGGTATACAACACATAGTTGGTTTCATACGGATACAGCGTAAATGGGTTGTCGTGATCCTGCAGCATGTTGGCAATAATGCTGCCGCGTACCGCCGGTTTATCATGAATTTGCTGCTCTTTGGCTTCTTCCGCCTGTACCAGCAGCGGCGCGGCCAGCGTGGCCAAAACGATCCCTGACAAAATGCGCATAACGTTCCTCACCCCAACAAAAAATGACAAACTCTGAAATAAAAACAGGCCATTTTACACACAAAGGAGATTTTACAGCAGCACGGCGTGTATTTATTGGATTAGTCTGGAAAGCAACAAAATATAGGCATAATATCAACAAACGGTTAACCTGGACTGACCAGTTTACTTCCCTACGACACAGAACAAGAATGGGTATTTATGTCTACCACACCACTCACACTAGAAGCCGCACGCCAAAAAATTGGCGAAATCTTTGTTTATCACATGCCGTTTAACCGCGAGCTGGGTCTCGAGCTGCGCCGCTTTGACGACGACTACGTGGAGCTGAGTTTCACCAATCAGCCCAAGCTGGTTGGCAATGCGGCCCAGAAGATCCTGCACGGTGGGGTGATCGCCTCGGTGCTCGACGTCGCCGCCGGGTTAGCCTGCGCCGGTAGCGTGCTGATGCGCCTGGATCCACTGATCGAAGAAGAAGTCGCTAGCCGTCTGTCGCGCATGGGCACCATAGATTTGCGCGTTGATTATCTGCGCCCGGGCCGTGGCGAGCACTTTATCGCGGCTGCCAGCGTATTGCGCAGCGGCAACAAAGTCGCGGTCGCCCGCGTTGAACTGCATAACCACGATGGCCTGCACATCGCCAGCGCTACCGCGACCTATCTGGTCGGGTGATTGTATGCGGTGAGGCTCTTCAGTACACTCACCGCATCTCCGTTTTTCCCATCTGAGTAACGTCATGGACGCACAGCAAACGCGGCAGGGCATCTTCTTTGCTCTGGCCGCCTATTTTATTTGGGGCATAGCTCCAGCCTATTTCAAACTGATCCAACAGGTGCCTGCGGATGAGATCCTCACCCACAGGGTTATTTGGTCATTCTTCTTTATGCTGGCGCTGATCACGCTCGGGCGTAACTGGTCGCAGGTGCGCGCCGCCTGCCACAATCGCAAACGGCTGTTCTTGTTGGCAGTGACCGCGGTGTTGATCGGCGGCAACTGGCTGCTATTTATCTGGGCGGTGAATAACCACCATATGCTGGAAGCCAGCCTGGGATATTTCATTAACCCGCTGGTGAACGTGCTGCTGGGGATGCTGTTCCTGGGTGAACGTTTCCGCCGCATGCAGTGGATAGCGGTGGTACTGGCATTCGCCGGCGTGTTGATTCAGCTATGGCAATTCGGTTCGCTGCCGATTATCGGGCTGGGGCTGGCATTTAGCTTTGCGTTCTACGGTCTGCTGCGCAAGAAGATCGCCATCGACGCGCAAACCGGCATGCTGATTGAAACCCTGTGGCTGCTGCCGGTCGCGGCTGCGTATCTTTTCCTGTTCGCCGACAGCCCAACCAGTCACCTGAGCGCCAACCCTTGGTCGCTGAACCTGCTGCTGGTGGCAGCCGGCATCGTCACTACCGTACCGCTGCTGTTCTTTACCGCCGCAGCCACCCGCCTGCGCCTGTCGACACTCGGCTTCTTCCAGTATCTCGGCCCCACGCTGATGTTCCTGCTGGCCGTCACCTTCTATGGCGAAACTGTCGGCCAGGATAAGCTGGTGACCTTTGGCTTTATCTGGGCCGCACTGCTGTTGTTTATCCTCGACGCGCTCTATACCCAACGTAAACTGCGTTGAAGCAGCGCTAAGTTGAAGCCGGGGTGGCGCGGTTGGAAATGAATCGTGCCATCGCCGGGCCAGTCAGCAAGATGGTGAACAAGCGCAGCGTCTGCATCGCCATCACGAAAGACATGTCGACCCGACTGCCGGCGGCGATGATCGCCACCGTATCCAGCCCACCCGGGCTGGTCGCCAGATAGGCGGTCATCAAATCCACCGGCAGGAAACGCGTCAGCATCCATGCCAGCAGACCGCAAAACAGCATCAGCGCGACGATCGACACCACCATCTGCGGCAAGGTACGCAGCGCCAACAAAAAAATCGGCCGGGTGAAGCGCAGCCCGACGCTCCAGCCAATCAGGCTATAAGCCAGGGCCAACAGCCATTCCGGCACCTGTAACGCCATGGTACCGCTGGAATGCAGCGTCGCGCCGATGATCATCGGCAGCAACAACGCGCCGGAGGGAATACGCAACCGGGGGCCAAGCCAGGCGCCGACCACGGCAATGCCCAGCGTCGCCGGGAAACGCCAATCCAGTGAAGGGAACCACTCCAGCATCGCGCCGCCATGCCCCGCTTCATCACCCAACCCAATGCGCGCCACCATCGCCGCTGCGGTTGCGACAAACAGCACCCGCAGGTATTGCATAAACGCCACCAGCCGCACGTCGGCACCGAAATCCCCGGCCATCGCCACCATCGCCGATGCCCCGCCGGGCGATGAGCCCCAGGCACCGGTTGGCCCCGGCAGACTGCTATAACGCACCAGACACCAGCCTGAAACTCCGCTGGCCAGCAGCGTAGCGATCAACACCAGCAGCACCAAAGGCCAGTCATCCAGTAACGGTGTGAGAATAGCAGGAGAGAGACTTTGCGCGATCATGCAGCCCAGCGCCGCCTGTGCGGCGATGAACAGGTAACCTGGAATGCGAACCGTGGCGCCCAGCAGCCCCATGGCCACGCCGACAATCATCGGCCCCAGCAACAGTGCAGCGGGAATATGGAATCTTTGCAGGCCAAACCCCAGCACCAGCGAAGCCAGCAGCAGGATTGACCATTGGATCAAGCGGGGAAACCTCTCCATCAAAACGCATGCCTTACGGACAGATAAGCCAAAGGGGCATTCTACCCCTATTTAGCAGGCTAAGCGTTGGTCGACAGCAGAAATATCGGGCGAACAAGTTCGCCCGTCAGCTTACAGCCAGTTCTTGCGTTTGAAGTACAGGTACGGGGCCAGCCCCGCCAGGATCATCAGGCTGATGGCGCCCGGATAGCCGAACGACCACTTCAGCTCCGGCATAAACTCGAAGTTCATCCCGTAGCTTGAGGCCACCAGCGTCGGTGGCAGGAACACCACCGACACCACCGAGAAGATCTTGATGATGCGGTTCTGTTCGATATTGATAAAGCCCATCGCCGCCTGCATCAAGAAGTTCACCTTCTGGAACAACGATTCGTTGTGTGGCAGCAAAGATTCGATGTCGCGCAGCACTTCACGCGCCTGCTCCAACTGACCGGTCGGCAACCTCGCCTTACGCACCAGGAAATTCAGCGCACGCTGGGTATCCATCAAACACAGTCGCACTTTCCAGCCGATATCTTCCAGTTCGGCCAGCGTCGACAGTGCTTCGTCGTATTCATCGCCCTGATGGCCTTCCATGATTACCCGGCTGAGCTTTTCCAAATCGCTGTAGACGTTTTCAATTTCGTCCGCCAACTGCTCAATTTTGGTTTCGAACAGATCCAGCAACAGCTCGTAAGCGTTGCCGTCCACCATCGTCAGGTTACGTGCGCGCATGCGGTACAGGCGAAACGCCGGCAGCTCACGCTCGCGCAAGGTATACAGACGGCCATCACGGATGGTGAAAGCTACGGTGGAGTTACCGGCATGGTCTTCCGCATCTTCAAAGTAGAAGAAGGAGTGAATATGCAGGCCGTCTTCGTCTTCGAAGAAACGCGCGGAGGCTTCGATATCATCCAGCTCCGGACGTGTCGCCAGGCTTTGGCCCAGCTCGTTTTGCACGCGTTCACGCTCGCCTTCTTCCGGCTCAACCAGATCAACCCACAGCGAGGTGGTAAGATCATCGGAGTCATCCAACTCCAGACGGGACAGGCGGCTTTTATCTAATTTAAACGCGCTCAGCATCTGCTAAAACTCCCTTAGGGTGACAGGGGTAAACAACGCGTGGAAGCACAGAAACAGAGGGGTGTTGCATCACCAGCTTGTTTCAGACCATGAAGGATCTGACTCGTAGCGACACTTAAGAGGTCGCCGACAACCACGAAGGCTATCAGCTCGATGGGATAGCCTTAGAAGTTGTACCTGTTGTTGTCCAGGTCAGTGAGCCAGTATCTACTGGGTGTGTCCAAGGCGTATGTCCTCATTGATAATAGTGCGCGCATGTTACGCCGAGAAGAAAAAGTCTGTCAACCGGTTAGGCCCGATAATTGCGCAACAATTCATCGCCATAACCAATGGGACAAAATCGGTTTAATCCGTGATAAAGGGTCACGAAAAAGTCGCGGGGATCTCTGACCGCGTCGGTGAATATTGCTAATATGAAGCCACGATAAGCTTGCGGACTTTAACGATGAAACAGATTACCGCCCACGACCTGACCGCCATGAGTGAGCAGGCCGCTAAAGTGGCTCGCCTGCGCGCGCACCGTACGTTACACGACGAGTTGAGCGAGCCGGTGCAGCGACTGGCGATTGCCATGGAACCTGGCACCTATATTCGACCGCACCGCCATCCACAAACCTGGGAACTGTTGACACCGCTGCGCGGCCGCTTTGTGGTATTGCAGTTTAATGAGGAAGGTGTCGTCACCCAACGCACGCTGCTGGGTGAAGAAACCAAAGTACTGGAGATGCCGGCGTTTACCTGGCATGCCGTGCTGTCGGTTGATCCCGGCGGCGTGGTGTTCGAAGTAAAACAGGGGCCTTATCAGGCGCTGTCGGAAGAGGACTGCATGCACTGGGCCCCTCCGGAAGGTGGTGAAGGCATCGAAGCTGTTATGCGCTGGTATGCCACCGCGCAAGTTGGCGATCGCTATACCCGTACGCTTTAAGCCTGAGTGCTGGGGCGAAGAGATTCGCCCCTTTGGGTTCGGCGGCTACTGCCCCGCTACACCGTTTCCAATCTGGCATAGGCGGCCACCAGCCACTTGATGCCTTCCCCTGGGAACGCAATTTGCAGCCGACTGTGTTCGCCGCTGCCTTCCAGATTGACGATGGTGCCTTCGCCAAATTTAGGGTGACGCACTCGCTGCCCCAGCTTGTAGCCGGTATCGTTTTCACCGATCGGCGTGCCCATACGACGATGGCTCACCGGTCGCGATACGCTGGCACGCAACCGCACTTCTTCCACGCACTCCTCCGGCAGTTCACCGATAAAACGCGAAGGCCGATGGTAAACTTCCTTGCCGTACAGACGGCGCGTTTCGGCATAGGTCAGCGTCAGTTTCTGCATGGCACGCGTCAGGCCAACGTAGGCCAGACGACGTTCTTCTTCCAGCCGCCCGCCTTCATCCAGCGACATCTGGCTCGGGAACATCCCCTCTTCCATACCGACGATAAACACTAGCGGGAACTCCAGCCCCTTGGCCGAGTGCAGGGTCATCAACTGCACCGCATCCTGATAGGCATCGGCCTGGCCTTCGCCCGCCTCCAGCGCGGCGTGCGACAGAAACGCCTGCAGCGGCATCAGATCCTGATCTTCATCCTGATAGCTGTATTGACGGGTTGCCGTCACCAGCTCCTCAAGGTTTTCGATACGCGCCTGGCCTTTCTCGCCCTTTTCCTGCTCATACATAATGAACAGCCCCGAATCGCGGATCACCCGGTCGGTCTGTACGTGCAAGGGCATATCGGCGGTTTCATGCGCCAGTGAATCCACCAGTTCGGTAAAGCGCTGCAGCGCAGAGGCCGCACGGCCGGCCAGCACCTTGTCTTGCAGCAGGGCGCGGGTGGCCTGCCACAGGGTCAATTGACGATCGCGCGCCGTTCGACGCACTTCGTCCAGCGTCCGGTCGCCAATGCCACGGGTCGGGGTATTTACTACGCGCTCGAACGCAGCGTCGTCATTACGGTTGGCTATCAGCCGCAGATAGGCCAGCGCATCCTTGATTTCCTGACGTTCGAAGAAGCGTTGCCCGCCGTAAATGCGGTAAGGCATGGCGGTTTGCAGCAGCGCCTCTTCCAGCACGCGCGACTGGGCGTTGCTGCGGTAAAGGATGGCGCAGTCATTCAGTGCGCCGCCATTTTCCTGCCAGGTTTTGATGCGGCCGACGACAAAGCGCGACTCGTCGAGTTCGTTGAACGCGCAGTAGATAGAAATAGGTTCGCCATCCCCGCCCTCTGTCCACAGGTTTTTACCCATGCGCCCGCCGTTGTTGGCGATCAGGGTGTTGGCTGCCTTTAGAATATTGCTGGTCGAACGGTAATTTTGTTCCAGAAGGACGCTCTGCGCACCGGGGAAGTCCTTCAGGAAACGTTGAATATTTTCCACCTGAGCGCCGCGCCAGCCATAAATCGACTGGTCATCGTCACCCACGATCATCACGTTGCTGTTATTGCCGGCCAGCAGGCGGATCCAGGCATATTGAATGCTGTTGGTATCCTGAAACTCATCCACCAGTACGTTGGTAAAACGTTCGCGGTAATGGTTGAGGATATGCGGTTTGTTCAGCCACAGCTCATGGGCGCGCAGCAACAGCTCGGCAAAATCTACCAGCCCGGCGCGATCGCAGGCTTCCTGATAGGCCTGGTAGATACGCAACCAGGTTGCCTCCACCGGATTATTATAGGTCTCGACGTGTTGCGGGCGCAGGCCCTCATCTTTTTTGCCGTTGATGTACCACATCGCCTGACGCGGGGGCCATTGTTTCTCGTCGATATTCAACGCCTTGACGATGCGTTTGAGCAGGCGGAACTGGTCGTCGCTGTCGAGGATCTGGAAATCCTGCGGCAGATTGGCATCCATGTGGTGTGCGCGCAGCAACCGGTGAGCCAGCCCGTGGAAGGTGCCGATCCACATGCCACCCTGACTGGTGCCAATCAGATGTTCGATACGGTGGCGCATTTCCGCCGCGGCTTTGTTGGTGAACGTCACCGCCATGATCGAATACGGCGAACAGTTCTCTACCGACAGCAGCCAGGCGATGCGGTGCACCAGCACCCGTGTTTTACCGCTGCCCGCGCCGGCCAGTACCAACAGGTTGCCACGTGGCGCCGCCACGGCTTCGCGTTGTTTTTCATTCAGGCTGTCGAGCAGATCGGAAACGTCCATAGGCACCATTAATTGGTAAGGGAAAGCGCGTCATCGACGCGATTCCACTGGGAATTTATACAGAGTTCTGGCAGGGATTATAACAATGCTGTCAGCGATGCCAACTGCGAAATCTCAATATGTGGCAGCAGCCGGCTATCGGCAGCCTGCATCAGGCTGCGCTGACGGTCGTTGATCCAACAGGCCTGCAGGCCTGAGCGCAACGCGCCGGCGACGTCGGTGGTTAAATCATCGCCGACGTGGAGAATATGCTCAGGGGCGATGCCTAAACGCTCTGCGGCCAGTTGATACATGTCCTGATAAGGTTTGGCGCGGCCATCCGGCCCGGAGCGCAGCACAAACTGAAAGTAACCGTCCAGCCCGCACATTGCAGGATCGGCATTGCCGTTGGTGATCGCCACCAGTGGGAAACGTTCGCCCAATGCTTTCAACGTAGCGTGGGTCGCTTCAGGCACTTCGATGCGGCTGCGCCACAGCGCAAAATTCTGCATCGCCGCGTCAGCCCCTTCAGCAGCCTGGGCATCACGCAGCCCCTGACGGCTCAGCGCCAGGTGGATGGCACGCCAGCGCCACTGGGTGACGTCGTGGTAAATCTCTGGATCCTGTTCACGTAACTCTTGGCGCAGGCGGTGAAAATCCGCCGACTGGAAGTGGTTCAGCCCGGGATGATAATTCTGCAGGAAAGCCACCGACTGCAATTCGGTCTGTTTGATCACCGGACGGTTGTCGTACAGCGTGTCGTCCAGATCGAAGGTCAATGCCGCCAGCGGGCGTAGCGGACGATAAAAGTGCATCAGGATTTCCCCCGTTTGGCGCGTGGATGTGCGGCATCGTACACGTTCGCCAGATGTTGAAAGTCGAGGTGGGTATAGATTTGGGTAGTGGTCAGATTGGCATGGCCAAGCAGTTCCTGCACCGCACGCAGATCGCCGCTGGACTCCAGCATATGGGTGGCAAAGGAGTGACGCAGCTTGTGCGGATGGATGTGGCTGTTAACGCCCTGCTTGACGCCCCACTCGGCAAAACGTTTTTGCACGTTACGGGTCGAGATGCGTTTTCCCTGATTGGACAGGAACATCGCATCGTCTGACGGCCCGAACAGGTCACGCATTGCCAGCCAGTGTTCTAGCCAGGTCACGGCGGTGCGGCCGACCGGCAGCTTGCGCTCCTTGCTGCCCTTACCCAAAACCCAAATTTCACCGGCGGCCAGATCGACGTGGCGACAGTCCAGCCCCACCAGTTCAGAAAGACGCAGCCCTGCCCCGTACATCACCTCAAGCATAGCGCGATCGCGTACCGCCAGCGGATCGTTGAGATCGATATCCAGCAGCTGATTCATTTCATCGACGTCGATGTTTTTCGGCAGATGGCGGCCACTGCGTGGCGTGCGGATCCCTTTGGCGGGGTTGGCTATCAGCATGCCCTGGCTGACCTGCCAGTCGAGAAAACTGCGTAATGCCGACAAGCGTAACGCGAGGCTGGAAGACTGCAGGCCGGCGCGTTTACTGCGCGCCGCCAGCATCCGGACTTTGGCGGCGTCCAACGACGGCCACTCCGTGATGCCCATATCCTGAGCCAGCGCCATCAGCGCCTGCAATTGGCGTGAATAGCTTAACTGCGTCAAGGGGCTGAGCTGGCGCTCCACCTTCAGATAGCGCAGGAAGGCGTCCACCGGCTGTTGCAGGCTGGCCGCCAGCGGGGTCATGCGCGTTCGATCCAGCGTTCCAGCAGTTCCGGCAACATGCGCGCCAGTTGATTAAGCATCACCGTGCCCATGCCCTGCTGATAATGTTGCGTATCGCGGCTGCTGAAAATCACCATACCCAGCTCGCCCTCATCACCCAGCATCGACAGCGCTACCGAGCCGACCAGTTTGGCCTGCGGCAGCAACAACAGCAACTCGGGGCCATTAAGGCTGCCAAGAAAGTGCTGTTGGTCACCCAGACGCTGAATGCGTAACGGTTCAAACGAAGAGCGCGTCAGGGCAAGGTGAGTAAAATCGGAAGGTGCGCCGATTTTCCAGCTTTCGGAAAACAGGCGGATGTTGGCGCCGGCCAAACCGAAACCGCGCGCCCAACGCTGCAGGCGGTTAAGCATATCCTGCAGGCTGTCGGCGGTGGCCAGGTTGGCCTGCAAATGCAGCAGGCTGGCAAACAGCGTTTCGTTGGCGCTGGCCTGCTCCATCAGCAGCGTGATTTCTTCTTCCAGCCGATGGATGTGATTGCGCTGGCGAGCCAGATGCCACTCGACCAACGATACGGTGCCGCGAACGGGATGGGGAACGCGCATTTGCTCCACCAACCGCGCGTTGCGCATAAAGAAATCCGGGTTTTGCAGCAGAAACTGCATCACGGCGTCGTCATCAAGCTCAATGCCTGCGACAGCCTGGTCCTCAACGCTCTTCATAGATGAATAAATCCGTCATATACATGGGTTGCCGGACCGGTCATAAACAGCGGGCTGCCCGGCCCTTTCCAGCGAATATGCAGGCTGCCGCCCGGCAGTTCTACATGCACCTCTTCTGACAGCAATTCCTGTTGAATCCCTACTGCCACGGCCGCACAGGCTCCGCTACCGCAGGCCTGCGTTTCGCCAGCGCCGCGCTCATAGACGCGCAGTTTAATGTGCTCGCGACTGACAATTTGCATAAAACCGATGTTGGCCCGTTCCGGGAAGCGCTCATGCCCTTCCAGCACCGGCCCGAGCAGCTCCACCTTGGCGGTTTTTACATCATCCACCTGTAAAACACAATGTGGATTGCCCATCGACACCACGCCGCACAGCACCGTATGTTCCGCCGCACGCATGATGTAGGTCTTTTCTTCTTTGGTTGCGCGAAACGGCACTGCCTGGGGATCGAAGTTCGGCTCACCCATATTCACGCACACCAGATCATCGTCGGTCACGCTCAACACCATGCGCCCGGTCTGGGTACTGACGCGAATATCGCGCTTGTTGGTCAAGCCTTTCAGCCGTACAAAGCGGGCAAAGCAGCGAGCGCCGTTACCGCACTGCGCCACTTCACTGCCGTCGGCGTTAAAAATGCGGTAATGGAAATCCAGTTCCGGATCGTAAGGCGGTTCTACCACCAGCAGCTGGTCAAAGCCAACGCCCAAGTGCCGATCGGCCAAACGGCGGATCAACTCGGGTGAGAAATAGACATTCTGTGTAACGGCATCGACCACCATAAAGTCGTTGCCCAGACCGTGCATTTTGGAGAACTGCATATCATACTCCGCTATCCGTCTTGGGTTTGCGGTGACTCACGCCGCCGCAAACAAGGTGTTACTGGTCGCTCATCGACGGTTTTTGCTGAGAGCCAGAAAGTTCCTGCTGATTTTTCTGTACCTGATCGCCGGTCTGAACCTGGGTAGCCGGTTTCTTAGTGCTGGCCGGATCGGCTGGCGGGAAGTACAGCGGGCCCTTCAGGCCGCAGCCGGAGAGCCCGGCAAGCAGAACTGCCATCAGCGCATAGCGTAGTTGTTTTTTCATTTGCATTAATGCCTGTAATTCATGCGTCCAAGGTCTCTATAATCGCAGGTGGATCATGAAAAGCAATAGGAATTGAATATGAACGACAGTGAGTTTCACCAGTTGGCTGACCAACTGATGCTGAATATTGAAGAGACCCTGGACGATTTTGACGGCGATGCGGACATCGATTACGAAACTAACGGCGGCGTAATGACGTTAAGCTTCGAAAATGGCACCAAAATTGTGATCAATCGCCAGGAGCCATTGCATCAGATTTGGCTGGCGACCAAAACCGGCGGCTATCACTTTAACTACCGTGACGGCGTGTGGCTGTGCGATCGCAGCGACCGCGCCTTCTACCCCTTACTGAGCGAAGCGGCCAGCGCACAGGCCGGCGAAGAGGTGACGTTTTCCTAACAATGGCAGCACTCGTCGTCAAGGCTCAGCCTGCTGAACCTTGACGATATCAATGCAGTTGAAACTGATGCTTTAGCGGCTGAGCAGCGCCGTCGGTCAGGGGAACGCACAGGCTCGACAACACGTTGCTGCGGAACGGGATCACCTGGGTGCGGCCATCAAGCTGCACTATCTGATAGAACTGCGGTAAGTTGAAGTTGATAAAGCTGGAGCCATAGGTGAAGCGATCGTGCGAGGAAGAGTAGAAACGGCTAACGTCACGCACCAGTTCCTCTTTACTGCCTTCGCAATGGTGATAAACCTCAACCCGGTTAGACTCATCCAGAATATAGATGTTAAAGCCTTTGTCGTCCGAGGTGTCTTCGAAGAAGAACTGAATAATCCCTTCGCTGGCGAAACCGTCCACCACCGGTGGCAGATGCACCTGATCGGTTTCCACTTTGATCGACAGGCCGTGCAATTTGTTGTTGGAAATGGCGCCGTAGAACTCCACCGCGTTTTCCAGCTTCTGCACCGACACGCTCAGCCGTTCGAAGAACAAGCCCCAGGTCTGGCCGGCAACCCGTACCGCTTTGAAACGGCCCGGCTCCAGTCGGGTGCTGGACAGGCGTAGCTCAATACACTCCGACACCAGCTGCTGTATACGGGTACGGATCAGGCCGCGCAGGTGCTGACTGTAGCAGAACACCTCGACCGATTCTGGCGGCGCGGCATCCTGGTGCATTTTGCCGAGAATGGTCTTCAACGCTTCCAGCACAGATTGCTCGCCGCTGAAATGCAAAGTACGCACTTCGTTCCAGGAGTTGCGGTACAACAGATCGATACTGCCCACCAGGCACTGCTGTTGCTGACCAAAGCTGAATACATCGAGCTTGCGGAAATCGAAATGCACCACCTGATTGCGGAAGGCGGCGGTCGGATCGTTTTCCAAATTGACGATTATCGCCAGGTGGCGGATTTCACACGGGCTGTACAGCGCTTTTGGCGTAGGGGCCGCCAGCCGCAGCGGGAAGTGGTGCGACACATCGGCCACCAGTTCCTGCAGTTTTGCGGTATCGCACAGGTTGCCGCTCTTGATGTGCAAACGGGTTTTCGGCGTCAGCAGCCCGTTGAAATAGGCCCAGGCCACCAGCTTGTTGAGGTAGCGGTTATATTCCAGCGGCTGATGGCTGACGATCGAGTCCATGGCCGGTGCCTGGTTATAAAGATACCAGCCGGTGCGGTTGGCGCGGCCAATCGGCACGTGAATAAAGGTCAAGTCGTCTTCTGACAGGTCCGGCGAAATCTGTGGGTTCACCAGCGTCACCTTGCCGGGCAGCGCTTCAAACGCGGCGTACAGCTTACGGGTCAGCACGCCGATATCCTGCGGGCTGGCGCTGACGCTAAGGTTGTTGCGGCGAGCGAAGCGGATCAGGTTGCGATAGCTTTGCATCATCGCATCCAACAGTTCGTTGTGTGCTTCACGTACCCGTTCGATTTTCCAGTTAGCGCGATTATCCAGGATCGCCAGACGCTCTTCGTCCCAGCCCCATTCGCTGACCAATTGGCTGAGAATTTCACGACGCCAGCCGACGCACGCATTGGCGCGGGACAGTTTTTCACAGACTTTCAGGTAGAAACAGCGGCGGACCAGGTCGAGGCGGGTAGTGTCGTTGATTTGATTCAGGTAATGCGTAACGCGTTCGAGCATCATACAGTAGGCGTCGAGACCAAAGCAGACAATCTCGCCCTGATGCAGGCGCTGTTTGATGTCCATCGCCAGCAGCTGCGTATTCGGGTATTCCCAGGAATAGGCTTCCAGCAGCAGGGTTTTCAGCACCGCCTTGTAAGGCGAGTCGATGCTTTTGTACAGTTGCCACAGGCTGGCACCGAAATATTCTTCCGCCGACAGCGTGCTCAGACCGCCGAGATCCAGCCATTCGTTCGGCGTTAACGCGCCTTGCGAGTAAAGCGACAGCACATACTCATCGTAGTGTGCTTCTTCTTCGCCCGGCACCATGTTCCACAAAATACGTTTGCCGGCCAGGCGCACCGCGGTGCGGTAAAATTCGTCCAGCAGCAGGATATGTTGGGTGGAGCCGCAGTCTTCGCCCCCCAGGCTGCCGCTTTCGTTATGACGGAAGCGGTTTTCATCGATCAGGAAGAAGCTGACTTCCACCCCCATCGACGCCGACCATTTTTCCAGCAGGCTGCATTTTTGCTGCAGGCGGTTACGCTCTTCGTTGTCCAGCCAGGATTGGTGGCACACCCAGATGTCGAGATCCGAGCTGCAACTCTGGCCGATCGACGAGGTGCTGCCCATCGAGTAAACCCCGGTAATCGGCAGTTCACCGCTGGCCATTTTGTCAAATGGGCTGCCCCATTTGTCTTCTAAATCATTGAGGTAATCTTGTTGAGTTTCATCAGGCGTGTAGAGGCAAACGCCATGGGGAACGTTACCGTTCAGGTAACCTGGCATCAGTGGGTGGTGGTGGTGCAATAAGGTAGGCAGCAGACTGTATACCCGTTGAAACGCGGGCTTCATGGCCGCTAGGGCGCGATCGATTCGTAATTGATTGATCGCATCCAGTCTCTGCTTCAATGTCTCGATGTAGAGGTACAAGACGTCTCGCCTGGTTATCCCGGTGTTTAGAAAAAAACCCGTATTCCATAAGTGCCGTTAGTGTTGGAAGAATATTTGGCAACTTATTGTTGGAAACGTGATCAATTTAACACCTTGCTGATTGACCGTAAAGGAAGTAACGCTTCACTATTATTGTAGCGCCACTCTAAACGATTTACCCGCAGTGTTAACTGCCCCAAAACACATCACACGTCCCGTTGATTCCGTTGTCCTTTCTTCGCCTATGGCTTCTTGCACTGACAGTTTTCACACTCAGTGGTAGGATGAACGGCGAATTATAAAAACGGTAACAAGCATGTTAGACAAAATTATTCGAATTGCCACCCGACAAAGCCCACTCGCGCTTTGGCAAGCACATTATGTGCAGCAGCGCCTGATGGCCAGCCACCCCGGCCTGCAGGTCGAACTGGTGCCTATGGTCACGCGAGGCGACATTATTTTGGATACGCCGCTGGCGAAAGTCGGCGGTAAAGGGCTGTTTGTTAAGGAACTTGAACTGGCGTTATTGGACGGCCGTGCGGATATCGCCGTTCACTCAATGAAAGACGTCCCGGTCGATTTCCCCGAAGGCTTGGGTTTAGTGACTATTTGTGAGCGTGACGATCCTCGCGACGCATTTGTTTCCAATCGTTTCGCATCGCTCGATCAACTGCCGCAGGGCAGCGTGGTCGGTACCTCCAGCCTGCGTCGTCAGTGCCAACTGCGTGAGCGCCGTCCGGATCTGATCGTGCGCGATTTGCGCGGCAACGTCGGTACCCGGCTGGCAAAATTGGATAACGGTGATTACGACGCCATTATTCTGGCGGTCGCCGGGCTTAAGCGCCTGGGGTTGGAACAGCGTATCCGCAGTCCATTGAGCCCGGAGGAGTGCCTGCCGGCCGTTGGCCAGGGCGCAGTGGGTATCGAATGCCGCCTCGACGACGAAACCACCCGCACGCTGTTGGCACCGCTCAATCACGTTGCCACAGAAACCCGCGTACGCGCCGAACGTGCGATGAATACCCGGCTGGAAGGCGGTTGCCAGGTACCGATCGGCAGCTATGCCGAACTGGATGGCGACAGCCTGTGGCTGCGAGCCCTGGTGGGCTCTCCAGACGGCAGCCAAATGGTGCGCGGCGAACGCCGCGGTCCGGCAGCTCAAGCAGAGCAGATGGGCATTGAACTGGCGGAAGAACTGCTGGCGCAAGGCGCTCGTGAAATTCTGCAGGACGTTTATCAGGGGAATCCCCCTGCATGACGATTCTGGTAACCCGCCCCTCTCCTTCCGGAGAAGAACTGGTCAGCCGACTGCGTGCGCTCGGTCGGGTTGCCTATCATGCTCCGTTGATCGATTTCGCCCCCGGGGGCGATTTGCCAAAATTGCCGCAGGCGTTACAGCAGCTTAATGATGGCGATCTGGTGTTCATCCTGTCGCAGCACTCGGTGAGCTACGCCCATTCTGTGATGGGCCGCGTCGGGCTGTCATGGCCTGCCAGGCTGGCCTATTACGCTATCGGTCGTACCACGGCGCTGGCAATGCACCGCATCAGCAGTCTGCCGATAGAATACCCGCGTGAGCAGGAGATCAGCGAAACATTGCTGTTGCTGCCGGCACTGCAGAAGCTGGAAGGTAAACAAGCGCTGATCTTGCGCGGTAACGGCGGCCGTGAGCTGCTCGGCAACACACTGAGCGAGCGCGGCGCTGCGGTCAGCTATTATGAATGTTATCAACGCAGCCCGGTGCACTATGATGGCAGCGAGCAAAGCGCCCACTGGCAGCGTGCCGGTGTTGATACGCTGGTCGTCACCAGCGGTGAAATGTTACAACAGCTCTATACTTTAGTTCCTGATTACTACCGTTCTTCGTGGCTGTTACGTTGCCGCCTGGTCGTAGTGAGTGAACGTCTGGCTACCCTCGCCCAGGAACTGGGCTGGAGCACAATTCGGGTAGCTGATACCGCCGATAATGACGCGCTGATCCGCGCGCTACAACAAACCTGACTATGGGATGTGCCACTATGACGGAACAAAATACCCCATCCGCCCCGGTTGAAGAACCAACCTCTGCGGTTGAGAGCCCCCAGCAGCCAGACGCTGAAAAGCGTAAAGGTAAAAATACCGGCCCGGTGTTGGGCGCGATCGCGATCGTGCTGGTTATCGCTCTGGCTGCCGGCGGCTATTACCATACACATCGACAGGCGCAGCAGCTCATCGCCGCCAATCAAACGCTGCAGCAACAGCTGGAAACGCTGAAACAAAGCCAACAGCAGGAAAGAAGCGCGCTGGAAGGCCTGCTGCAGCAACAGGGCAAAACGCTGGACGCCGCCGATCGCGAACAGGCAACCCTGGCGCGTCAGCTCAATGAACTGCAAGAGAAAGTCGCCATCATCTCCGGCAGCGACGCCAAAACCTGGTTGCTGGCGCAGGCCGATTTTCTGGTGAAAATGGCCGGGCGTAAGCTGTGGAGCGATCAGGACGTCACCACCGCCGCCGCGCTGTTAAAAAGCGCCGATGCCAGCCTGGCTGACATGAATGACCCGAGCCTGCTCGAGGTTCGTCGCGCCATCACCGAAGACGTCAGCACGCTGTCCACGCTGACTCAGGTGGATTTCGACGGCATCATTCTCAAGACCAATCAGTTGTCCAATCAGGTGGATAATCTGCGCCTGGCGGATAACGACAGCGACGAAGCACCGATGGATCAAGACAGCAGCGAGCTGTCGAGCTCGATCGGCGAATGGCGGCAAAACCTGGCCAAAAGCTGGCACAACTTTATGGCCGACTTTATTACCGTCCGCCGCCGCGATAGCAATGCCGAGCCGCTGCTGGCCCCGAACCAGGACATTTACCTGCGCGAAAATATCCGTTCGCGCCTGCTGGTTGCCGCACAGGCCATCCCACGCCATCAGAACGAAGTGTATAAGCAGTCGCTGGAGACCATTTCCACTTGGGTTCGCGCCTACTTCGATACCACCGACCCGGCCACGAAAGCGTTCCTGGAAGAGTTGGATACCCTGAGCCAGCAGTCGATCACCATGGACGTGCCGGATCAGCTGAAAAGCCAGCCGCTGCTGGAAAAACTGATGCAGACCCGGGTGCGCAATCTGATGGCCCAGTCCCCTGCCGCTCATCAGGAGGGATAAGCCATGTTACGCGTGCTATTTCTGTTCCTGGTGCTGATCGCCAGCGTGGTGGTTGGACCGATGTTGGCCGGCCATCAGGGCTATGTGCTGATTCAGACCGATAACTACAATATCGAAACCAGCGTCACCGGCCTGGTGATCATGGGTATCTTGCTGTTTGTGGTGCTGCTGGTGATCGAGTGGATCCTGCGCCGCATCTTCAGCACCAGCGCCCGCACTCGCGGCTGGTTCCTGGGCCGCAAACGCAGCCGTGCGCGTAAGCAGACCAAGGCCGCGCTGATCAAACTGGCCGAAGGTGATTACAAGCAGGTTGAAAAACTGCTGACGCGCAATGCCGATCACGCTGAACAACCGGTGGTGAACTACCTGCTGGCCGCTGAGGCCGCACAGCAACGGGGGGACGATTTCCGTACCAATCAGTACCTGGAACGCGCCGCCGAAGCCGCCGACACCGACCAGCTGCCGGTAGACATCACCCGCGTGCGCATTCAACTGGCTCAGGGCGAAAACCATGCGGCACGCCACGGTGTCGATCGTCTGCTTAACCAGGCTCCGCGTCATCCCGAAGTATTGCGACTGGCGGAAATGGCTTATCTGCGCACCGGCGCTTTTGCCTCATTGCTGGAGATCCTGCCGTCGATGAGCAAGATCAATCTGCACAACGAGGCTGAGCTGCAGGCGCTGCAACAACAGGCCTACATTGGCCTGATGAATCAGGCGATGGCGGATGAGGGCAGCGATGGCCTGAAACGCTGGTGGAAAGATCAGAGCCGCAAAATCCGGCATGAGGTGCCGTTGCAAATCGCGATGGTGGAGCACCTGATCGAATGCAATGACCATGAACTGGCGCAAGAGATCGTGCTCGACAGCCTCAAGCGCCAGTATGACGAACGCCTGGTGTTGCTGATCCCGCGTCTGAAGTCCGGCAACCCGCAACAGCTGGAGAAAGCGTTGCGTCAGCAGGTGAAGCAGCATGGTGCCACACCACTGCTGAACAGCACCCTGGGCCAGTTGCTGATGAAGCACGGCGAATGGCAGGCGGCGGCCGATGCATTCCGGGAAGCGCTGAAACAGCGTCCAGATGCCTACGATTACGCTTGGCTGGCTGACGTGCTGGAGAAGCTGCACCGCTCGGATGAAGCCGCACAGATGCGTCGTGAAGGCCTGATGCTGACGCTGAAGCAGAACGGCGAATAACGCACAATGCACTGTCTTCAAGGCGCGCCCACAGGTCGCGCCTTTTTTATCTAACGTTGTTTATACCCAAGATAGTTGGAGTCACAGCAAGGCGGCAAGCTCACGAATCCCCAGGAGCTTGGTCAACCAAGTGACTGGGGTGAGAGCGCGCAGTCAACGCAGCTGTGGCTTCAAATATGATGGGTATTAGGCAAAAAAAAACACTTGCCGCGGTGGCAAGTGTATAAAAAAGCAATCAGGTCTAGGACAACAGGGGCGGTGCCTCACTCAACGTTTTGCCCGGAGTGTGATGTCAGCCATTGCAAGCAACGCCGTCATCGTTCTGGTGGGCAATAGGCACCCTAAATCGGCTCTGCGTCATTCCCAGGGTTTATGAAGCCTAAGGCGAACATAAGAGGTGGAATGAGCATCTACATGGTGGATATTGCACTTGGCGTGCCAACTTTGGGAAAAATGCATCGTTCCTTCAGGCGAAAAGCCTAATAAGCTGAATTAAAACAGATTTAATCTCAGCACTTCGTTTCATTCCGCTCACTGCCCTTTCTGCTGCTATCACCTGACGTTTGCAGATATGTCGCCTTAAAACGACGACTTAAGCCAAAGTTATTTTTATTCAATAAAATCAATTCATTAAATGTCTCAAGCTGACGACAATGCGGCATGCCGATGTCGCCGGAAGCCAACACCAAGCCAAAAGCGTCCTGGCGGGATACGATAGATAGCGGGCAGAGGCAAAACCAGTGCAGGAGGACGCAAAGCGGAATGTCAGAAAGCAAAACGCCCGTTCATTGCTGAACGGGCTTTTCTGAATGTGGTCAGCGAGAGAGGATGACTTGCATCTGCGATGCCGCCCTACGGGCCGTTGCTAAAGCAACGTTGTCTCGCTGCGCTCGGCTCAAACCTCCTTCGGAGGTGCTCATCCTATAAACTACAGATGTAAAAAAACCCGCTAAAAGCGGGCTTTCTTGAATGTGGTCGGCGAGAGAGGATTCGAACCTCCGACCCACTGGTCCCAAACCAGTTGCGCTACCAAGCTGCGCTACTCGCCGATTTCTTGTTGCAGATACTACTAAATTTTATCGCTTATGTCTATGTAAATATTAAATTTATTAGACATTTTGTGTGGTGCGAAGAGAGGGACTTGAACCCTCACGTCCGTAAGAACACTAACACCTGAAGCTAGCGCGTCTACCAATTCCGCCACCTTCGCACAGTCACAAAACAGCTTAAAATTCTTCACTTCTCTTAGGAAGTGGGGTGGCTAATGGGACTCGAACCCACGACAACTGGAATCACAATCCAGGGCTCTACCAACTGAGCTATAGCCACCATTACTTCTTAACTACTTCACGCGGTAATACTACCACCGCAGCTCTTGCACACAAACTTAATGGTGCGCCCGACAGGATTCGAACCTGAGACCTCTGCCTCCGGAGGGCAGCGCTCTATCCAGCTGAGCTACGGGCGCATAGCGCCGTTGCGGGAGGGGATACTACGGATTTAACACAATCCTGTCTAGTGCTTTTTCGCAGAAATGTTGTGTTTGATTACGCTTTGCTCACTCCCGCGCAGGAAACCGCTATCCGTAGCCCCTTTTCACCGGTTATTGCTGTGTTTCTGTCCGTTTTTCAGCCGGATGATGTTTCTTGTGCATGCCGAAAGCAAAGTAGCACAGGCTGACTGCCGCTAAGAAAATCGCCCCGACCAGCAAAGAAATTCGCGTATCCGGGTTAATTCCCATGCCGATCAGCACGCAGACCAAGAAAGCGATAGTCAGATAGTTCACATAGGGGAACATAATCGACTTAAAGCTGTGGGTTTTAATCGCTTCCTTATGGGCACGGCGGAAATACAGTTGGCTAATCAGCACCACGAACCACGGCACCATGCCCGGCAACACGCTGGCGCTGTAGACATAGACAAACACCGCCTGCGGATTGGGAATGAGGTAATTCAATCCGGAACCGACTAACAGACAGGCAATGGTCACGGCGATACAGTTAACCGGCACGCCGTTGGCGGACAGCTTGGTCAACGACGCCGGCAACTGCCGGTTTTTAGCCAGTGCGTACAGCATACGGCCACCGCTGTACATCCCGCTGTTACAGCCTGAAAGCGCAGCCGTGAGCACCACAAAGTTAATGATACCGGCGGCAGCGACGATGCCGATTTTGGCAAAGGTCAGCACGAAGGGGCTACCTGCGGTGCCAATGCCGTTCCAGGGGAAGATGGTGACGATGACAAAAATGGCACCGACGTAGAAGATCAGGATACGCCACAGGATATTGTTAATCGCACGCTTCAGAGTCACCTGCGGGTTTTTGGCTTCACCGGCGGTGATCCCCACCAGTTCAACGCCCTGATAGGACGCCACAACAATACAGAGCGCGAACAGGAAGCCCTTCCAGCCGCCGGCAAAGAAACCGCCGTGCTCGGTCAGGTTGGCAAAGCCAATCGGCTGCCCGCCATTCCCGAATCCAAAGAAGATCACCCCCAACCCCACCAAAATCATCACAATGATGGTGGTAACCTTGATCATGGCAAACCAGAACTCCAGCTCGCCGTACAGGCGCACGGCGGCCAGGTTGGCCAGCGCTACCATCGCCACGGCGATCAACGCCGGTATCCACTGCGGGATTTCCGGGAACCAAAACTGCACGTAGACCCCAACGGCGGTGATTTCCGAGATGCCTACGGCAATCCACATAAACCAATAGCCCCAAGCGGTCAGGTAGCCAAAATAGGGATTCATGTATTTATGGGCATAAACGGCAAAGGAGCCCGCGACCGGTTCAAGGAACAGCATCTCGCCCATCGAACGCATAATGAAGAACACGAACAGGCCGGCGATGATATAAGCCAACAATACCGATGGCCCCGCCCATTTCAGCGTGCTGGCCGAGCCCATAAACAGGCCCACCCCGATGGTGCCCCCCAGAGCAATCAGCTCGATATGCCGGGCTTCCAGCCCCCGGTGTAGGCCTTGCGGTTTTTCTTTGTGTGCCATAAATCCTCAATATTATTTTTTTGATTGTGTTTGCATGCCGGCCGTTACCGGTCGTTATTGTTTTAATGAAAATAGCGTAAAACCTCTCCCGCCGCGTTGGCGGACACCAGCTTGTGATGGGACGATCTTACGGTGAGAAAAACGTCGTTAAGCGCTATCACGTTTTGCGCCAACGCTCAGGGATAATTTCCGGGCGGTATCGTTTCGCATTTTGCCGCTATAAGCAAACCGCAATTTAAAACTTTATGGAATAAATACAGGCGAGTTTATGGGCTGAGGTTATAGGAGTGCTGACGAATCCGTCATAAAGCAGGTTATTTGAACAACATGGCGCGCCGGGGCGGGATCTTCCGCCCCAGCATCGTTCTTACATCTTACCGCGGTAATAGTAGCTGACAAACTTCAGCAGTTTCAGTTGGCGTCCCAGGCGGCTCGGTTGACTTAACAGCCGATAGAGCCACTCCAGACCGAGGTTCTGCCAAATCTTTGGCGCACGCTTCACGTGCCCGGTGAACACGTCGTAAGTACCGCCTACGCCCATATAGAGCGCCTGCGGATGCACTTTACGGCAGTCACGCATCAGGATTTCCTGTTTCGGCGATCCCATGGCCACCGTCACTATGGCGGCACCGCTGCCGCGAATGCGTTCGAACAGCGCATCTCGCTGTTCAGGCTTGAAATAACCGTCCTGGCTGCCCACCAGGTTTACATTCCACTGGCTACGCAGCTTCTGTTCGGTTTCCGCCAGCACCGAGGGTTTGCCGCCAATCAGGAAGACCGGCGTACCCTCGCGTCCGGCGCGCTGCATCAACGCTTCCCACAGGTCGGCTCCCGCGACGCGTGATACCTGCGCCCCCGGGTATTTACGGCGTATTGAGCGCACCATGCTGATGCCGTCGGCATACTTGTATTCCGCTTCATCCAGCAAGGCGTGCAACGCCGTATCTTCCTCCGCCTTCAGTATCTTTTCGGCGTTCATCGCGACCAGCGTGCCCTGCTTTACCCGGCCGCCGTCAAACAGAAAATCCAGGCATTGCGCCATATCGCGAAATCCCCACAGGCTGAAACCGCGCAGCTCATATTGAGGAACCGAAATTTTTGCGTCCATCGTTATTATTACCCTTACAGAAGGCCGTCGACCCGTACGGATGATGGCGTCGATGCCAGCGTACGCGTACGCCGCACCCGTGCCTTAATCAACCCGGCAGTGTCAAACAGCCAGTACAACAACTTAGCCATCAGCAGGCAGGCGCCAAAAATAAGGCAGAAGAACACCACTCGCGAGACAAAGGAATCTACCCCTTCCCGCGCCAACACGATGATGTTGAATACCGCACCGAAGCAGAAACTTTGCAATATCGCGGCTTTATACCGGTTAGGTTCGCTTTTGCCCATCTCATACAGCCAGTCGAACCACTTGATGATCATCCCGACCAGCACCGCGCCAACGGGAATAAACACCGCACCGCCCATCACCACCAGTGAGCCGATAAGCGTGGGTGAAATCGCCAGGCCGGAATGGTTATTCAGCACTTCCCAGGTGAAATAGTTGGCGCTATTGAGCACCGTGTCTGGTCGCCCCGGCCACAGCCAGGCCGGAATGAACACGTAGAAATCGCGCACTATCGGTGCCAGGCCCTGGAAATCAATCTTGTCGTAGTTCTGCAGCAGCAGCGCCAGGTTTTCCCATGGCGAGAAGGTATCGCGCGTCAGGTAAAGGAAGGTATAGAACGCTTCGGGACCGCTGACGTCCAGGCTGTAGCGCTTTAACGCCAGCCAGAACATGCCGACGATACCAAACACGCCGGCGGCCACCAACATCCACAACGAGATCCAGCCGCGCACGATGCCGATAAACAGAAATAGCGAGAAGGCAATAATGATATTGGCGCGGGTACCGCCAACTATCACGTAAGTCAGGATGCCAAAGGCCACCGTCGCCGCCAGGAAAAAGAACCAGGCGCGCAGATCTTGCTTCAGGAAATACACCACCAGCATCGCCGGGATGAAGAAATAGAAGAACCGCTTGAGCGCCACCCCGGAGACATCGCTGGAGAAAATCTGGCTGTAAGAGTTGAGCTTGAACAGCAGGAAACCGTTTTGCATGAAGAAAATGCCGACGGTCGCCATCGCCACCAGCGCCAGCAGCATCCAGGTCAGATGGGTTTCCACCCGGTTCATGGTGAACACCGGCTTACGCGGTTGCACGCTGCGCTTTCGCAGCCGGGTTTTATAGCTGACGTAATAAATCGCATAAAAGGCAGTAGCGGAGAGGATCGCATAGAGTAAAAACTCTACCGGTACCACCTCGACGTCAAACTGAAACACCAGCAGACAGGTCAGCGGGAAACCGAAGTAAAACGTCAGCAAATACAGTAGCGTAAAGAAGACGTTAAAATTGAAACGGACGCGCCTAAACTCCTGGTAAGCCAGCGTCAGAATAAACAGCACGCTCACCAGATAAACGATAAATAACCCGCCAAATTGCGCCAGCGTCATACGTTGTCCCCTGCCGCCAGGGTTAATGCCTGCTGCCAACCATCAACGTAGTTAGGGTTGAAGAAAGCGATGGCCTGTTTATCGACGGAGGCCAGTTGGCGTTGAGCTTCACGCACTACCGCCTCATCCAGCGAATCGCCATAGAACAGCACAGGCAGATGTTGCTCCGCCAGATCCTGCCAGAACGGGTTCTGCCGGCTCAGCACAAAGGGCACGCCAAACTGGATCAGAAGACACAGCGTGCCTATGCCCTGCTGGCGGTTAAAAATAAAGTAACCCAGATCGCACTCGCGCAGGATATTCAGGTAATCGTCGAACGCCACCTGCTGCGTCAGCACCTGCAGGTTCCTGGCGCTGAACAGCTCTAGCCCGGCACTGCGTACCTGTTCAATATAGGCGTCGTTATTGGCCGGGTAGCCCATCGGCAGGATCACCCGCACCTCGGCGCCAAACTGCTGATGAATCGCTTTCAACGCCTCAATATGACGGTTGGTACGATCGCCAGAGTTCCCCACCAGAATGGTCATCGGCCCGGCCAGGTTTTTCTCTACCTCAATGCCGGTTAACGCCGGATCCATCCGCGTCGGGAAATACAACAAAGAGGCCGGCACGCGGGCATGGCGCTGCTGGTAATGAATAATATCACCGCGGGTCGCGAACACGTGTCTCACTCTGCCCTGCGCAATACGGCGCAGCAAATAGAACAGGCGGAATTTCCAACTGGTGGCGTTTTCATACAAATCAGCGCCCCAGATATGCCAACTCACCTGATCGGCCTTGATTTTACCACTCAGCAACGCCAACCACAGCGTAGGGTTAAACTGGCCGTGCAGGAAGAAACGTTGATTGCGATCGGCCTGCGCGCGGGAGATGACCGCCATCGCCAGACTTTTCTTGTCCGGATGGCATTCAATGCTCAGCTCGGGGAACACCCCTAACGCAGCGGCATCTTTGGCAGCCACCATAAAATGACGCGTCTGTTCGGACGGCAGGCGTTTCGCCAACACATCGTTGAAGAAACGCAGCACCGTCTGATTGTGATGCGGGATGTCAGATCCCAATACGTGAATCAGTGTCGTCATACTCGTCTACGGTAAAGAATAAATACGCAGCTACAGAGCGTGAAGTACACGATGTAGGTTGCCATGTAGGCCTGTGCCGCTCCCAGCGCGCCATGCAGCGGTATCAACCAATGCGAGAACAGCGTTAACAGCAGGAACTGACTGACTTCGGTCAGGATATAAAAACGCAGCGACGCCTTGGCAATCACCAGATAGCCGAACACATAGGCGCCCACTTTCAGCACGTCCCCCACCAGTTGCCAGGCAAACAGATCGCGCATCGCGACGAATTTGTCCGTGAACAGCAACCAGATGGCGAAGTCGCGCAGTAACCAGACCGTGAAACTCGCCGCCGCTACTGCGGGCAGTACAAATTTTAAGGAGCGCACAATCTCTTGAGATATGGCGCTTTTTTCCTTCAATCGCGACAGCGTTGGCAGCAGATAAACGGTAAACGAGGCGGTGATAAACTGCAGGTAAGCGTCGGAGATGCTGCTGACGCCCTGCCAAATCCCGACCTCATCCCAACTGTAATGGCTGGCCAGCAGGTTACGCATCATCACATAGGCCACCGGCAGCGTCACTGATGTGATCAATGCCATGATGGTGAACTTGCCAAGATGGCTGGCTAACGCCTTGTCCCATGCCAATGCCAAATAGCGCAGCGGCAAGGTTTTGCGCCGCCACAGCATAAAACCTGCGGGCAACACCACCAAGGCCGGCACCAGTGCCAACCCCGCCAGCGCGCCTTCGTAGCCGCCCAGCTTAAAGCACAGGTAGTAGGCCACTACGCCAATCAGGCTACCGCCAATCACCGCCAGCGCGTTGCCCATCGCATCGCGGTAGCCTTTCAGCACCGCCATAAACAGGTTGGCATAGGCGATACCCATCTGAATAAAGGCTACCGCCCGCACCACGCCGACATAGTCAGCATGGCCGAACAACCCGATACTGATAGGCTCCGCCGCGAACAGAAACACCAGCGCCAGCAGCGTGGAGAAACCCAGCACAATGCTCGACGCCGTCCCGACAGCCAGCCGTAACCGCTGCGGATCCTGATGATATTCGGCAACATACTTGGTGATGCCGTTAAAAATCCCGGCGCCGGACAGCACGCCCAGCACGGTAATCAGCTGACGGAAGTTGCCCGCCTGTCCAACCCCGCTGGGGCCAAACGCTACCGCCAGCAGTTTCACTACCAGCAGCCCCGCGCCAATTTTGATCAGCGTGGAGCCTGCGGTCCAAATTGATGTTTTTGCCAGCGACATATCAGGCGCAGAAGCTAAGAATGGTATTGATCACTGTGCGTTGAGTGACATCAGACATATTGTAGAACAACGGCAAACGGACCAAACGCGCACTTTCCTGACTGGTGAAGCGGTCTTCGCCGGAAAAACGGCCAAAACGATCGCCCGCCGGGCAGTCGTGCAACGGGATGTAATGGAACACCGCCATGATTTCGGCCTCCTTCAGATAATCGATAAAGGCCGTGCGGTCTTCAATATCACGCAGTTTGATATAGAACATGTGTGCATTGTGCACGCAGTCCGCCGGAATGGTCGGCAGCGCGATGCGCCCAGCTTTTGCCAGCGGCAGGAAACTGTCGTAATATTTCTGCCACAGCGCCAGGCGGCGTTGATTGATGTGATCGGCCGCTTCCAGTTGACCCCACAAATAAGCGGCCTGCAAATCTGACATCAGATAGCTGGAGCCGATATCGCGCCAGGTGTACTTGTCTACCTGACCGCGGAAGAACTGGCTGCGGTTGGTGCCTTTCTCACGAATGACTTCCGCCCGGTCAATCAGTGCCGGATCGTTGATCAGCGTGGCGCCACCCTCACCGCCTGCGGTGTAGTTTTTGGTTTCATGGAAGCTAAAGCAGCCAATATGACCGATGGTACCGAGCGCTTTGCCCTTGTAGGTAGCCATCACCCCCTGCGCGGCGTCTTCCACCACGTACAGGTTATATTTTTTCGCCAGCGCCATGATGGTGTCCATCTCGCAGGCTACTCCAGCGTAATGCACCGGCACGATAGCTCGCGTCTTATCGGTGATGGCCGCTTCGATTTTAGTTTCATCGATGTTCATGGTATCCGGACGCAGATCGACAAACACCACGGTGGCCCCGCGCAGCACGAAGGCATTGGCGGTTGAAACAAAGGTAAAGCTCGGCATGATCACTTCATCACCCGGCTGAATATCCAGCAGGATAGCCGCCATCTCCAGCGACGCGGTACAGGACGGCGTCAACAGCACCTTCGGGCTGCCAAAACGCTGTTCCATCCACTGCTGGCAACGGCGAGTAAAACCACCATCCCCGCACAGCTTGCCACTGCCCATCGCAGCCTGCATATAGTCAAGTTCAGTGCCAACAACCGGTGGTGCGTTAAATGGGATCATGTTTTCCTCTGTATAACCAATACGAGGTGCTTTCAATAACAGCACCCCGTCGTTGATAGAGCCGTAGTGCGGCCAGATTACCAAGCTGGGTCGCCACCCGCAGACGCTGCTGCGACCGTTGTTGACACTCTGCAATGGCCGCCGCCATTAGCCGCGCACCAATCCCTTTGCCTGACGCACCAGGGAAGGCCGCCAGCAGACCGATTCTCATTTCCTTATTGCCGATATCGCGCAGGCTGACAAAACCCTCCGGCTGACCTGTCTCGTCCAGTGCCAACAGGCATTGGTGATCAAAGGTTCCCAGTACCGCTTTTTCGATCCAGGCCGCATAGAAACGCCCGCTATCCTGAACGTCGTACCAAGGGGCCCGAAAACGGCTGGCGGTGAAAACATTGGCCGCCGCCGCACGCAATACCGGAATATCCTGTGCCACTGCCGGGCGAATCGCCAGCGGTGACGCACTCTGCGACAATGCACATTCCGTGCCGATATTCAGCAACAGATCGACCTCAGCCTCAACCAGTTGGAAACCCAGACCCGACAATGCATCCGCCCAGGTGGTTTGGTGCGCCGGAATTTTGGCTTGCACCAAGGCGTAGGCTGCCAGACCGGCCTCGGTCAACGCCGGGGCCGTGGTGGAAAAGTTGAGTTTGGCGCTGCTAAGGGCGAAAAACTCAGTTTCCCAGGCTAAAGGCTCAATAGTGGCGTGGACGCGCATGCAGCAAATCCAACAGATACTTGCCATAACCGGTTTTGGAAAGAGCACTAGCGGCACGTTTCAAATCTTTATCGTCCAGCCAACCGTTGCGCCAAGCGATCTCTTCCAGGCAGGCAATTTTAAAGCCCTGGCGTTTTTCCACCGTCTGCACGAAGCTGCTGGCTTCCAGCAGGCTGTCATGGGTACCGGTATCCAGCCAGGCAAAACCGCGGCCCAGCAGTTCAACGGTCAGCTCGCCACGCTCCAGATACATCTGGTTAATGCTGGTAATTTCCAGTTCGCCGCGTTCTGAAGGCTTCACCTGCTTGGCAAACTCCACCACCTGGCTGTCGTAGAAATAGAGGCCGGTCACCGCCCAGTCAGATTTTGGCTTTTTCGGTTTTTCCTCGATCGACAGCGCACGGAAATTATCATCAAACTCCACAACGCCGAAACGCTCGGGATCCATTACCTGGTAGCCAAACACCGTGGCACCTTCGGTGCGCGCCGCTACGGTTTTCAGTTTTGGGCTGAAAGATTGGCCGAAGAAGATGTTATCCCCTAACACCAGACAACAAGAGTCACCATTGATGAACTCTTCACCGATCAGGAATGCCTGCGCCAGGCCTTCTGGTTTAGGTTGCTCGGCATAGCTGAGATTCACGCCGAACTGATCGCCATTTCCTAACAGACGCTGGAACGAAGGCAAATCTTCCGGTGTGGAAATAATCAAAATGTCGCGTATACCCGCCAGCATCAGCACCGACATTGGGTAATAAATCATCGGCTTGTCGTAGATCGGCAGCAACTGCTTGGATACGCCACGGGTAATAGGGTGCAGTCGCGTACCGGAACCGCCTGCCAGAATAATACCTTTCATACTCACTCCAAAGAACCCATAGGGCCACCACTCAGGCGGCCAGGGCTTAAATTTAGTCGGATAAGCCTAAACGTTCACCCGTATAAGACCCGTCCTGAACGCGACGCCACCAGGTTTCATTGTTCAAGTACCAGGAAACCGTTTTGCGAATGCCGCTTTCAAAGGTTTCTTGTGGGTGCCAACCCAGCTCCCGGTCAATTTTGCCGGCGTCGATCGCGTAGCGCATATCATGGCCCGGGCGATCTTTGACGTAAGTGATCAGATCGCGGTATTGCGCCACGCCCTGCGGTTTGTTCGGCGCCAACTCTTCCAGCAGATCGCAAATGGTATGCACCACTTCGATATTTTTGCGTTCGTTGTGGCCACCGATATTGTAGGTTTCGCCTACCACACCTTCGGTAACCACCTGATACAGAGCACGCGCATGATCTTCGACATACAGCCAGTCACGCACCTGCGCACCGTTGCCATACACAGGCAAAGGTTTACCGGCAACGGCATTGAGGATCACCAACGGGATCAGTTTTTCCGGGAAGTGATACGGGCCGTAGTTATTGGAGCAGTTGGTGACCAGGGTCGGCAAGCCATAGGTGCGCAGCCAGGCACGGACCAGATGATCGCTGGACGCCTTGGAGGCCGAATACGGGCTGCTTGGCGAGTAAGGCGTGGTTTCGGTGAACAGATCGTCCGTGCCGTGTAGGTCGCCATACACCTCGTCGGTGGAGATGTGGTGGAAACGGAAGCTCTGCTTTTTCTCCGCCTCCAGCGGTTGCCAATAATGGCGGGCCGCCTCCAACAGGGTATAGGTTCCCACCACGTTGGTCTCGATAAAGGCCGCCGGGCCATCTATCGAACGATCGACGTGACTTTCCGCCGCCAGGTGCATGACCACGTCTGGCTGATACTGGGCAAACACCCGATCCAATGCCGCACGATCGCAGATATCCACCTGCTCGAATGAATAGCGTTCATTATCGGCAATCACCGCAAGCGATTCCAGATTACCCGCGTAAGTCAGCTTATCCACCACCACCACGCTGTCCTGCGTGGCTTCAATAATATGCCTGACGACCGCAGAACCGATGAAACCGGCGCCCCCAGTGACTAAAATACGTTTCAACGCCATACTCCTTTGGTATCTACAACCCACGTTTGTTTTATTTCTTCCGGCCTAATTGCCTTGAATTGCTTATGATCGACCAGCATCACGATCACGTCCGCCTGCTGCAACGCGTCAGCCATCGCTTTCAGAGTCACATGGCCCGCCAGCGATTTCGGCAGTTGCTCGACGTTCGGCTCCACCACCAGGGTTTCACCCACGTGCCAATCGGCAATCAAATGCGCCACTTCCACCGCCGGGCTTTCGCGCAGGTCGTCAATATTCGGCTTGAATGCCAGGCCGAAGCAGGCAATTTTCACTTCTGATGCGCGCTTGTCGGTGGCAGCCAGACAGTCGGCAACCGCCGCTTTCACGCGATCAACCACCCACAGCGGTTTTCCGTCATTCACCAGGCGCGCGGTATGAATCAAACGCGCCTGCTGCGGATTCTGCGAGACGATAAACCAAGGGTCAACCGCGATGCAGTGGCCACCTACGCCAGGGCCAGGCTGCAAAATATTGACCCGCGGATGGCGATTCGCCAGGCGGATAAGCTCCCAGACATTGATGCCCTGATCGGCGCAAATCAACGACAACTCATTGGCAAAGGCGATATTCACATCGCGGAAGCTGTTTTCGGTCAGCTTGCACATCTCAGCGGTGCGTGAATTGGTAATCACACACTCGCCCTCGAGGAAAATCTTGTACAGCTCGCTGGCGCGCTCCGAGCATTTTGGCGTCATACCGCCAATCACCCGATCGTTTTGAATCAGCTCAACCATCACCTGTCCCGGCAGCACGCGCTCCGGACAGTAGGCAATGTTCACATCAGCGGCCTCACCGGCCTGCTGCGGGAAACTGAGATCACTACGCGCTTCTGCCAGCCACTGCGCCATCTGTTCGGTCGCGCCCACCGGCGAGGTGGACTCAAGGATCACCAGATCGCCTTTTTTCAGCACCGGTGCCAAGGATTTGGCTGCGGCCTCGACATACGCCAGATCCGGCTCATGGTCGCCTTTAAACGGCGTCGGTACCGCAATCAGGAAGGCATCCGCTGCCAGAGGTTTGGTCACCGCCTGCAGATAGCCGCCGTCGACCGCGTCTTTCACCACTTTATCCAGGTCGGGTTCAACGATATGGATCGCACCACGGTTAATGGTATCCACCGCATGTTGGTTAACATCTACGCCCACCACTTTTTTCTTGCGGGAGGCAAACGCCGCCGCCGTTGGCAGACCGATATAACCCAGGCCGATAACCGAAATAGTGTTAAAACTCATAGTGTCACCTGATGATTCTTCAAAGCTTCCAGAATACGCTGGCAGGCATGCCCGTCACCGTAAGGGTTATGCGCCCGGCTCATGGCGTGATATTCGTTTTCGTCCGTCAGCAGCCGGTTAACCGCATCAACAATTTTTGCTACGTCGGTACCCACCAGCCGCACCGTGCCAGAATCTACCGCCTCCGGCCGCTCGGTGGTGTCACGCATCACCAGCACCGGCTTACCCAATGATGGCGCCTCCTCCTGAATGCCGCCAGAGTCGGTCAGGATCATATATGACTTAGCCATCAGATAGACAAAGGGCAAATAATCCTGGGGATCTATCAGGATGATATTATCAATCCCTTTCAGAATGCGGTTGACCGGCTCGCTGACGTTGGGGTTGAGATGCACCGGATACACCACCTGCACTTCGGGATGAGTACGGGCAATTTCTGCCAGCGCGCTGCAAATTCGCTCGAACCCACCGCCAAAGCTTTCGCGGCGATGACCAGTTACCAGAATCAACTTTTTGTCGGCATCCAGGAACGGGTAGCGTTGAGCCAGGCTGTCATGCAAGGCCGCATCGCCCATCACTCGATCGCGTACCCAGAACAATGCGTCGATCACCGTGTTGCCTGTGACGAAGATATGATCGTCCGGTAACAGTTCGCGCAACAGATTCTGTCGCGAATTCTCCGTCGGGGCAAAATGGTACATCGCCAGGTGGCCGGTGAGCTTGCGGTTGGCCTCTTCCGGCCATGGGGAGTAAAGGTCGCCAGTACGCAAACCTGCCTCTACATGCCCAACGGGGATTCGCTGATAAAACGCTGCTAAGCTGGTCGCCAGCGTGGTCGTGGTATCGCCGTGAACCAACACCACATCCGGTTTGAATTCCTCAAGAACGCCTTTCAGGCCTTCAAGGATGCGGCAGGTGATCTCACTTAATCCCTGGCCGGGTTTCATGATGTTCAGATCGTAATCAGGCACTATCTCAAATAACCGCAATACCTGATCCAACATCTCACGATGCTGTGCCGTCACGCAGACTCTTGATTCAAAGGCTTCATCCTGAGCCAGGGCATGTACCAGCGGTGCCATTTTGATGGCTTCAGGCCTGGTGCCGAAAACTGTCAACACTTTCACAGCGAATCTCTTTTGGTCGGTTAACCGCAGGCGAACCTGCGAATTGGGCGCTCTCACGCCCATCAGCGAATTATTATATTATTTTTATTTACGCGGCCGACGCACCAGGGCAACACCTGCGCCAACCAAAGCGCCCATCGCGCCCCACATGATCAACCAGAATACACGACGTGGGCTGTCACGTTTTACCGGCTCTTCCGGGGTCCGCAAATAGCGGTAAGTCTGGAATTTCTCGTCCAGCGTTGGGCCAACGTTCAACGTCGCCAGCATCGCGCGATTTTGATCGTAGTCCAAATCAAAGGTTGGGCCCGAAGCCTGTAATCCTTCCAGACGCGCCTGCAGCATAGGCTTGCCCAGCAGGAACAAATCGGAGTCTGGCAGCTGTTCTGCCGGGGTATCGGTCTGAGTCCGGCTAATGCCCTGCGTCTCGGCAATTTTTAACGCCTGTTGGATGGTGTTCAGCTCACGCTTGTACACGGCCTCTGCCACCGCTTCCTGGCGCTTGACCTGCGCCTTCATCGACGTGGTACGAGCCGCCCAAGCCCCCTGGATCTCTTCGTTTAAATGCTGAGCCGCGCGGTGGCTGGCAAACGCCACGTACTGACGCAGCAGGCGATTGGCATCTACCGCCGTTTCCGCCGTCAGTTTCACACCGTCGTTCGGCACTTTTTTGTCATCACGTGGCGTAAACTGAATATTGTTAATCAGCTCGTCGAGCAAGGCCGCATCGGCGCCCGCGTCGCCTTCCTGGCGCTGTTTGTAATAATCGCTCTGCAGCCAGAAATCTCGGCGCGTATCGTAAGCCGCCAGCTGCATAATAAATTCATTATAGGCTTCGTCAGCGATGCCCGGTTGCTCGGTAGCAGCCGCTGGCAGAGTACGCACATCCAGATTACGCAGGAACTGTTGCTGGGAATAATACCCCCCCAACGCATTCACCGTTGGCCGATCGGTAATCGCCGCCGCGCTCCACTCCTGTTTCACCAGGTAGGACACCACCAGCGCCACCACGGCGAACAGTACCGCAATACCGATAATCCATGACTTACCGCGCCACAGGGTACAGCACAGGCCGCGAATATCGAGTTCGTTATCCACTGCCGGGATAGTCTTGTCAGACGTTGTTTCTGGATTCATCACTGCCCAAAAGCCTCTGGTTAGGATTCTTGCTTATTGTCGTTCGAACGGCGCAGGCGCCGTTTGATACGCTTAATGTAACGTGCAACACGCCAGGCGCGCTTAATGCAGTAACCGTACAAGAAGAAGGCAAGCAAAAATAATGCCAACATCACCCATTCAGGGATAAAAGTAAGACGTTCGCCGATCACGCCGATGGCCGCCAGCAGCGCCGCCGCCAGGGTAATCAGCACGAAGGCCTGCCGTGGCGTAAAGCCAGCGCGCATAATCAGATGGTGAATGTGTTGACGGTCTGGGGAGAAGGGGCTCATCCCTTTGCGTAAGCGCCGATACATGATCGCAATCATGTCCATCAATGGAATAGCGATAATCCACAGGGCGGTAACAGGATTGATGGAATGGGCTTTACCCTGTGAACTTTGCAACAGCAGCCAAATAGCGGTGAAACCGATTAGCGTACTGCCAGCATCCCCCATAAATACCTTGTAACGTCGGCCAAGAATACCGAGGTTAAGCAGGATATAAGGAACGATGGCGGCAATCATCGCGAAGCACCAGAAAGCCAAATCGGAGTGGCCGCTCAGGTACAACAGCACGCCCAGCGCACCGAAAGAAACGCACGAAAGCCCGCCCAGCAGGCCATCAATGCCGTCTACCATGTTAAAGGCGTTGATAGCCGCCCAAACGGCAAACAGCGTGACCAGATAGCCGAACGGCCCCAGTTGCATTTCCCAGTCGCCAAGCACATGACCAAAACTGCGCAGGTAGAGCCCGGCAAACACCATCATCGCAATGCCGACCAATGCCTGGACCAGCGCGCGAATTTTAACGCTGATATCGAAACGATCGTCGAGAGCACCAACAAACACTAATAACCCCGCACAGGCGAGATAGAGTTTTCCGTGCGCAATCGTTTGGTCAGAGATCAAGAAAGCAAAGCACAGCCCGGCGTAAACAGAAATACCTCCGACAAGCGGGATCAACCCCTGATGACGTTTGCGGTAATTAGGTTTATCAACCAGACCAATACGTTTTGCTGCTTTGCGAGCAACAAAGAGAAAAGCCAAGGAAAACAGGAAAACAAATAGAATTTCAGTACTCATAGTGAGTAAGTTCACAGTTAACAAGATCTCTGTAGAAGATAAGGCAGCTTAACACGGGCGACAGGTCGCGCCATGAGGTCCCGCTACCTTTCAGTCATTTCCTATGACAACAGCCATTCATTCTTATTCCAACGCTTCTGTATGCCGTTTAAACAGCAACAATGCGCGAACGACGAAACGCCGACCGCAAATAAGATGAATTCTCAGTAAGCCATGAAAATAACTTACGTTTCCATTTCTGTTACTTATCGTATCTGCCAAAAGCAAAAAACGCCACGACTAGGCGTGGCGTTCTCTGAATTTTTTACTCAATTATGAGCGCATCGTCATTTATGAGCGCTTCATCATATCGAAGAATTCATCGTTGGTTTTGGTCATGGCCAACTTGTTGATGAGGAATTCCATTGCGTCAATTTCGCCCATTGGGTGAATAATTTTACGCAGGATCCACATTTTCTGCAGTTCTTCAGACGTGGTGAGCAATTCTTCTTTACGGGTACCAGAGCGGTTGTAGTCAATCGCTGGGAATACGCGCTTCTCGGCGATTTTACGCGCCAGATGCAATTCCATGTTGCCGGTACCTTTAAACTCTTCGTAGATAACCTCATCCATTTTCGACCCGGTGTCGACCAGCGCGGTAGCGATGATGGTCAGGCTTCCGCCTTCCTCAACGTTACGTGCCGCACCGAAGAAACGCTTGGGACGATGCAGGGCGTTGGCATCCACACCACCGGTCAACACTTTACCGGAAGCCGGTACCACGGTGTTGTAGGCACGCGCCAGACGGGTGATGGAGTCGAGCAAGATGATAACGTCTTTCTTGTGCTCAACCAGGCGCTTGGCCTTCTCGATCACCATTTCTGCAACCTGGACGTGGCGGGAAGCCGGCTCGTCAAAGGTAGAAGCGATAACTTCGCCCTTCACCAGACGCTGCATCTCGGTAACTTCTTCCGGACGTTCGTCAATCAGCAGAACCATCAACACGCAGTCTGGATGGTTGTAAGCGATGCTTTGTGCAATGTTCTGCAGCAGCATGGTTTTACCGGCTTTCGGCGGAGCAACAATCAGACCACGCTGACCACGGCCAATCGGCGAGGCCAGATCCAGCACGCGAGCCGTCAGGTCTTCGGTTGAACCGTTACCGCGTTCCATCCGCAGACGGGAGTTGGCATGCAGTGGGGTTAAGTTCTCGAACAGGATCTTGCTGCGGGCGTTTTCCGGTTTGTCGTAGTTAACTTCGTTAACTTTCAACAGGGCAAAGTAGCGCTCGCCTTCTTTTGGCGGACGAATCTTACCGGAAACGGAGTCACCTGTACGGAGGTTAAAACGGCGGATTTGGCTAGGGGATACGTAGATGTCGTCGGGGCCTGCAAGGTAGGAACTGTCTCCAGAGCGGAGGAAACCAAATCCATCCTGCAATATCTCCAACACGCCATCGCCGAAGATATCTTCTCCACTTTTCGCATGCTGCTTAAGGATAGAGAAGATAATGTCCTGCTTGCGCATGCGGGCAAGGTTTTCCAGCCCCATATTTTCGCCGAGAGTAATCAGCTCAGAAACCGGCGTATTCTTTAATTCGGTAAGATTCATAGTGGTGGGTTCTTAAACTCGGGGTATGTCTCGAACTTGTATCGTGAATGGTATGGCAGCGGGATATATCTTTCGTCTTTCTGGTGGTTGCCTTGGCCTTCCTTGCTTACCCCGTCACTTAGCGGACTAAGCTGCAGAGATTCGTTCGGTTGCCGACGGCCCACACCTTGAAATCCTTTGGATATTCGTGCCTGTTTACTGGACGTTCGATCGCCGGGCGCTGAGCCGTCACGGTAAGAAATGGCTTACAGAGGACGCGCGCATTGACGGTTTAAGATCGAAGGTACCTTAAAATTGATTTTGCAAAACCGTTTGATTGTTAAAACACGGGCTGAGTTCATTTTTTCTTTCAACGCCAGCGGTTCAACACAGAGTAAAGCTTTAGATTTAGACTCTTTAGATTTAAAACTTCGGGCAAGTTCTATATGCAGTATGGTTAAACTTAACACGCTTCTTGGCAGGCGTCTAGCGGTGAATTGAACATCCCCGCTAGACGCCTGTATATCCCCGTAGTCTCTCACTTCGCGGCTTTTTGACCGCGACGTCAGACCCCTTGGGCATAGGGCATCCCGCCCGATTACAGATTCGCGTTAAGGAAATCTTTGAGCTGGCCTTTGGACAGCGCACCAACCTTGGTCGCGGCCACTTCACCGTTCTTGAACAGCAACAGCGTAGGGATACCACGGATACCGTACTTAGGTGCGGTTGCCGGGTTTTGGTCGATATTCAGCTTGGTGATGGTCAGCTTGCCTTCGAACTCCTCGGCAATCTCATCCAGAATCGGAGCAATCATCTTGCACGGTCCACACCATTCAGCCCAGAAATCGACCAGGATTGGCCCTTCAGCTTTCAGCACGTCGTTTTCGAAGCTGCCGTCAGTCAGGTGAATAATTTTATCGCTCATGTTCTACTCCAAAGGATTGTGTCTACCTTGTTGGTGTAGCATTAACCAACCTAAGGTGACTTTATTTCACCGGATACGCTTTCGTAAAGCAATAGTTAGCTGATATTCTACCACACTATGAGCAAAACACACTTGACCGAACAGAAGTTTTCCGACTTCGCCCTGCACCCGTTAGTCCTTGAAGCCCTTGAAAAGAAAGGGTTTCAACATTGCACGCCTATCCAGGCGTTAGCATTGCCGCTCACGCTCTCCGGGCGTGACGTTGCAGGTCAGGCGCAAACCGGTACCGGAAAGACGCTGGCATTTTTAGCGTCTACTTTTCACTATTTGCTTTCTCACCCGGCGAAACAGGATCGCCAGACCAACCAGCCGCGCGCCTTGATCATGGCGCCAACGCGTGAACTGGCGGTACAGATCCACTCCGACGCGGAAGCCCTGTCCCAATCCACCGGCCTGAAACTTGGCCTGGCGTATGGCGGCGACGGCTACGACAAACAGCTGAAAGTGCTGGAAAGCGGCGTGGATATCCTGGTCGGTACTACCGGTCGTTTGATCGATTACGCCAAACAGAACTATATCGATCTGGGCGCAATCCAGGTCGTGGTGCTGGATGAAGCCGACCGTATGTACGATCTGGGCTTTATCAAAGACATTCGCTGGTTGTTCCGCCGCATGCCTGCGGTCGATCAACGCCTGAACATGCTGTTCTCTGCCACCCTGTCCTATCGCGTACGCGAACTGGCTTTCGAGCAGATGAACAACGCTGAATATGTCGAAGTGGAACCGGAACAAAAAACCGGCCACCGCATTAAAGAAGAGCTGTTCTACCCTTCTAACGAAGAAAAGATGCGTCTGCTGCAGACGTTGATCGAAGAAGAGTGGCCAGACCGCTGCATCATCTTCGCCAACACCAAGCACCGCTGTGAAGACGTCTGGGGCCACCTGGCCGCCGATGGTCACCGCGTAGGCCTGTTGACCGGCGATGTGGCGCAGAAAAAACGCCTGCGCATTCTCGACGATTTCACCAAGGGCAACCTGGATATTCTGGTCGCCACCGACGTCGCCGCTCGCGGTCTGCACATCCCGTTGGTGACGCACGTATTCAACTACGACTTGCCTGACGACTGCGAAGACTACGTCCACCGTATCGGTCGTACCGGCCGTGCTGGCGAAAGTGGCCATTCCATCAGCCTGGCCTGTGAAGAGTACGCGCTCAACCTGCCGGCGATCGAAACCTATACCGGCCACAGCATTCCGGTGAGCAAGTACAACAGCGATGCGTTACTGACTGACCTGCCTGCGCCGAAACGCCTGGCTCGCCCACGCGGCGGCAACGGTCCGCGTCGTAACTCAGCGCCACGTCGTGGCGGTGCGCCGCGCAACAACCGTAAACGTTCAGGCTGATAGACAATGCTCAGTTCCAGCGCACTTTATGCCGCTATCGATCTCGGCTCCAACAGCTTCCACATGTTGGTGGTGCGCGAGGTGGCCGGCAGTATTCAGACCCTGGCGCGCATCAAGCGCAAAGTGCGTCTGGCGGCCGGACTGGATCAGAACAACCTTCTGTCGCATGAGGCCATGCAACGCGGATGGCAATGCCTGAAGCTGTTCGCCGAACGCCTGCAGGACATCCCTCGCGAGCAAATTCGCGTGGTCGCCACGGCCACGCTGCGGCTGGCGTCCAATGCCGATGAATTCCTGCAGACCGCCGAGCAGATTCTCGGATGCCCGATCCAGGTAATCAGCGGCGAGGAAGAAGCGCGCCTGATTTACCACGGTGTAGCCCATACCACCGGCGGTCCGGACCAACGTTTGGTGGTCGATATCGGCGGCGGCAGCACAGAGCTGGTCACGGGGACCGGTGCGCAGGCCGCTCAGTTGTATAGCCTGTCGATGGGCTGTGTCACCTGGCTGGAACGGTTCTTCACCGATCGTAATCTGGGGCAGGAAAACTTCGAGCGGGCCGAACAGGCTGCGCGTGAAATGGTGCGCCCGATAGCACCGCAGCTGCGTCAGCACGGCTGGCAAATCTGCGTCGGCGCTTCCGGCACCGTCCAGGCGCTGCAGGAAATCATGGTGGCGCAGGGCATGGATGAACGCATCACCCTGTCCAAACTGCGCCAATTGAAACAGCGCGCCATTCAGTGCGGCAAGCTGGAAGAGCTGGAAATTGAAGGGTTAACGCTGGAGCGCGCCTTGGTATTCCCAAGCGGGCTGTCCATTCTGCTGGCGATCTTCCAGGAGTTGGGCATTGAAAGCATGATGTTGGCCGGCGGTGCGCTACGCGAAGGTCTGGTTTACGGCATGCTGCATTTGCCGGTCGAACAGGATATCCGCAGTCGCACCATTCGCAACCTGCAACGGCGTTATCTGTTGGATACCGAGCAGGCCGAGCGCGTCAGCCAACTAGCCGCCAATTTCTCGCAGCAGGTGAGCAATGAATGGCAGTTGGACGCTCGATGTCGCGAGTTATTGCACAGCGCCTGTCTGATCCACGAAATCGGCCTCAGCGTTGATTTCAAGCAGGCGCCGCAACACGCCGCCTACCTGATTCGCCATCTGGATTTACCCGGTTTCACCCCGGCACAGAAAAAACTGTTAGCCACCCTGCTGCAAAACCAGAGCAACACCCTCGACTTGCCACTGCTGAGCCAGCAAAACGCCCTGCCGCCACGTACGGCACAACGTTTATGCCGGATTTTACGCCTGGCGATCATCTTTGCCAGCCGTCGCCGCGACGACACGCTGCCTGCGGTGCGTCTGCGCGCCAATCATGATGACGAGCTGACGGTGATCCTGCCGCCTGGTTGGCTGGAGCAGCACCCGCTACGGGCAGAAGCGCTGGAGCAGGAAAGCCATTGGCAAAGTTACGTTCACTGGCCGCTGATACTGGAAGAGCAACGTTAAAATGACAAGGGCGCTAACCGCGCCCTTAGTCTGATGACAAACACCCGAAAACGTGGTTTTCGGATGTTTGGGGGTAAATCAGAAGACATAATCCTTTGTTTTTATTAGCCCCAAGGTCAGGACGTTTAACTGCAAAGGACTTTGTCAGCCATCTGAGGGCGCTAACCGCGCCCTTTCTTCTAGTTGCCGCCCTTGGCCTTGGCCAACTGAGCACGAATATTGGCCAGATGGCTCTGCCCTTTTTGCATCCTTTCCTGCGGACTGACCACTTTGCGCTCACTTTCCCACGCCAGGTCATCCTGCGGCAGTTCCAACAAGAAACGGCTCGGCTCCGGGCGAACCAACTCACCATATTGACGACGCTCGCGGCACAGAGTGAAAATCAGCTCCTTTTGGGCGCGAGTGATGCCTACGTAGGCCAAGCGTCGCTCTTCATCAACGTTATCTTCGTCAATGCTGCTCTGATGCGGCAATAACCCTTCCTCCATCCCCACCAGAAACACATAGGGGAACTCCAACCCTTTGGAGGCATGCAGCGTCATCAGTTGCACCTGATCCAGCTCTTCATCGCTTTCACCGCGTTCCATCATGTCGCGCAGGGTAAAGCGCGTCACCACCTGGGTCAGCGTCATCGGCTCATCCAGCTCGCTGCCTTCCAGCATTTCCGTCATCCAGCCGAACAGCGTATTGACGTTTTTCATGCGCATTTCGGCGGCTTTCGGGCTGGGAGAGGTTTCGAACAACCAGCTCTCGTAATCTACACCGTGGATCAGGTCACGCACCGCAGCCACCGGCTCGCGCTCCGCCAGTTGGGCGATGCCGTCCAGCCAGTGAGTGAAGCGTTGCAAAGACTCCAGCCCGCGTCCGGTCAGGTGCTGACTCAATCCAAGATCAAAACTGGCACGGAACAGGCTTTTATTGCGTTGGTTTGCCCATTCACCCAGCTTTTGCAACGTCGCCGGACCAATCTCACGTTTTGGCGTATTGACGATGCGCAGGAAGGCGCTGTCATCATCCTGATTGGTCAGGACGCGCAGATAGGCCAGCAGATCCTTGATTTCCGGCCGCGAGAAAAACGAGGTGCCGCCGGAGATCTTGTAGGGAATGCGGTTCTGCATCAGCATTTTTTCAAACAGCCGCGACTGATGGTTGCCACGGTAGAGGATCGCATAATCGCCGTAGTTGGTTTTCTTCACGAAATGGTGAGCTATCAGTTCACCCACTACGCGCTCGGCCTCGTGATCCTCATTATTGGCGGTCACCACCTTCAGCTCTTCGCCATAACCCAGTTCGGAAAACAGCCGTTTTTCAAACACGTGCGGGTTATTGGCGATCAGAATGTTCGCCGCCTTCAGAATACGCTCGCTCGAACGGTAGTTCTGCTCCAGCTTGATCACCTGCAGCGCCGGGAAGTCTTCCTTCAACAGCACCAGGTTCTGCGGGCGCGCGCCGCGCCAGGAGTAGATTGACTGATCGTCATCCCCCACTACGGTGAAACGCGCACGGTTACCCACCAACAGTTTTACCAGCTCGTATTGGCTGGTGTTGGTGTCCTGATATTCGTCCACCAACAGGTAGCGGATTCGGTTCTGCCAACGCTCGCGCACCTCTTCATTGCGCTGCAACAGCAGGGTCGGTAACAGAATTAAATCGTCGAAATCCAATACGTTACAGGCACGCATGTGTGCGTGATACAGACCGTAGCAATGCGCGAACAGCTTGTCGCGTTCAGAGCGCGCCAGCTCCATCGCCTTCTTGGGATCGACCAGATCATTCTTCCAATTGGAGATGGTGGAAATCAGCTGCGCCACCAGCGTCTTGTCATTCTCCAGCCATTTTTCGGTCAGCTCTTTCAGCAGCGCCAGCTGGTCCTGATCGTCGAACAGCGAGAAGTTGGATTTCATCTCCAGCGCGGCATATTCCCGCTTGATGATTTCCAGCCCCAGGGTGTGGAACGTGGAAATCATCAAACCGCGCGCCTCTTTGCGCCCCATGGTTTGCGCCACACGTTCTTTCATCTCACGCGCGGCCTTATTGGTAAAGGTCACGGCGGCGATGTGCCGCGCCTGATAGCCACAATTATGGATCAGGTGAGCAATCTTGTTGGTGATGACGCGCGTCTTGCCGGAACCTGCACCGGCCAGCACCAGGCAGGGCCCGGTAACGAATTCGACGGCTTGTTGTTGGCTGGGGTTTAATCGCATGGCGCTTTATTGCTCGACTTTATAACGTGGAAGGGGATTGTAGCAGAAAGCGCCGATGAGATTTAACGGGTATAATCAGCGCAATTTCTGTATCGATAAAGGCAATACCATGGCAAAGACGGCGTGCGCCCTGCACATTCTGGTAGATAACGAAAAACTGGCTGAAGAACTGCTGGCCAAGCTTAAACGCGGCGTCAGTTTCGACACGCTGGCGCGCAAATACTCAACTTGCCCGTCAAAGCGCAACGGCGGCTCGCTGGGCGAATTCAACAAGGGCACCATGGTGGCGGCCTTCGATAAAGCGGTGTTCAGCATTCCGCTGCTGAAGCCCTACGGCCCGGTGAAAACCCAGTTCGGCTACCACATCATCAAGGTGCTGTACCGCAACTGAGTGAGGGGGCAAACGCCCCCTCAGCCGTTATTGTGCGCTGGTTTCCGGGGCCGGTGCGGTATCGGCCGGTTTGACCTCCTCCGACACCACGGCCGGAGCCGGAGACATAATGCCGTTATAGGTTTCCTGTAACTGCTTCATGCTCATTTCCGGTTCGCCCTTCGGCTGCATCAACACCAGCGTCGCATCCTGAGAAAGCTGAAGTTTCAGCTCCTGATTCAGTGCTTCCAGCGTCAATCCGCTCAAGAACTCCTGGCGCAGTTTTTGATACTGCTCCGGTGCGATATCTACGACGCCGCTCTGCTGTGAACGCAGGCGTTGGCTCATCAGCACGTCCGTATCGGTGCGGGCATAGGTTGCGAACAACTTGCTCAACTGATCGGTTTTCTGCGCCAGCAGGGCGTTAAACTCATCCTGCGACAGCCCGTTGTTACGCACATTAGCCAATTCACGAGCGATAAAGCCCAGGCTGTTGTTCAGGTTGTTATTCGGCGTGTCGAGATGAATTGCGCACTGGGCACGCTGGTATTGCACGCGGCAATCAAAGCCCAGATGCAGGTTTTTCTGGTCACTCTTTTCCAGCACCTGCTGGAGATGCCAGAACAGCGCCTCGCGGGCCATATCACCACGCCAGTAGCGGCTCAAATTCTGCGAATCGCGGATCGGATGCCATGGCGCATCCCACATGATCGACAGCGTGTCCTGCTTGACCTGCTCGCTGATCAGGCTGACCGGCTGCGGTGGCAGCGGCGTCAGCGTCGGCATGGTGGCCGGCGTTTCACGCTTGCCTTTCAGCGGCGAGAAGGCCTTGTTGATTTGTTCGCCCAGGCTGCGGCTGTCTACCTTGCCCACCACGTACAGCGTCATGGCGTCCGGGGTATACCACTGCTGGTAGAATTTTTTCAGTTGATCGACATTCACCGGTCGCTTCGGTGGCTGGGCCGGATCGTGCGCCAACAGCGTCGAGCCTTTCAGGCGGTATCGCCACCAGGCATCTTTCGGGTTCGGCGGGAAAGTGCCCACCGGATCGACATTGGAGTTTATTACCGCATGCACGGTATGCTCGTCGATCGCCAGTTTGCCGGTGGTATCGGAAAGCCACGCCAGCGCTTCTTTCAGCAAGTCTGGGCGGTTATTCGGCAAGCTGAGATTATACATGGTGAAATCGTAAGAACTGATGGCCGGCGGCAAAGGCCGCTCAGGATCCACGCTCTGCTGCCACAGTGAACGCAACTGCGGTGGCGTAAAGCTTTCGCTGCGCGCTAAAGACAGGCGCGGCAGCAGATGGGCAAAGCCGATCTGCTGTGAGGACTCGACCAGCGAGCCGGCATTAACCATTAACCGCAGCTCTACACGGTCGCTCGGCCGCTGCGGTGTATCCAGTATCTGCCATGAAAACCCGTTGGCCAGTGCCCCCTGCTGCCAGGCAGGATCGGGTTGCAGTGCTTCGGCCTGCACGCTGCTGTTGGCTGCAGCCAACAGCAGCCCACCTACGATGAGATGAATTCTGGTGCCCTGCATGTGAACCCCTACTTAATGACTATCCAATTTCTTTATGCAAATGCGGATATTCCATTCGCCGGAATATTAGGCCATAACGCACAGCCTATAAAAACGCCCTGAGTTTCACGGTGGGGCGGAAAGCAGAAAGTGTACCATCGAGTTAGACCGCGCGCCTTTGCGGATGTCACTCATTAGGGTGAAAAATAATGGATAACCGGTTTTTAAATGCAAGAAATCATTACGCGGGGGGATAAAACGTCACCGGCTGCGGCTGCAACCGGTGATTTGAGGATTAAATCAGGCTGAAGGCAGCGTTTTGTCGGCACCTGCACCCGGCTTGTTGGACAGGGTGTCTTGCAGCTGTTTTTCGTCCAGCTGTTTACACCATTTAGCCACTACCACCGTAGCCACACCGTTACCGACCAGGTTGGTCAGGGCGCGGGCTTCAGACATGAAGCGGTCAATGCCCAGAATCAGCGCCAGACCGGCCAGCGGCAGGTGGCCCACGGCAGAAATGGTCGCCGCCAGCACGATAAAGCCGCTGCCGGTCACGCCCGCAGCCCCTTTCGAAGACAGCAACAGCACCACCAGCAACGTCACCTGATGCACGATATCCATATGGGTGTTGGTCGCCTGCGCGATAAACACCGCCGCCATGGTCAGGTAAATCGATGTGCCGTCCAGGTTAAAGGAGTAGCCGGTAGGAATAACCAGGCCCACCACCGATTTCTTACAACCCAGCTTCTCCATTTTGTCGAGCATGCGCGGCAGCACCGACTCGGAAGAAGAGGTCCCGAGCACGATCAGCAGCTCTTCTTTTATATAGCGAACGAATTTGAAAATGCTGAAGCCGTTGGCACGGGCAATGGAGCCCAGCACCACCACCACGAACAGAACACAGGTGATATAGAAGCAGGCGATCAACTGGCCAAGCTGCAGCAGCGTGCCCACGCCATATTTACCGATGGTGAATGCCATCGCCCCGAAGGCCCCCAGCGGCGCCAGACGCATAATCATGTTGATGATGCCGAAAATCACGCGGGAGAAACTGTCGATCACGTTGAAGATTAACTGGCCTTTCTCACCCAGGCGGTGCAGGGCGAAGCCGAACAGCACGGCAAACAGCAACACCTGCAAGATGTTACCGCTGGCGAAGGCGCCGATGACGCTACCCGGAATGATATCCAGCAAGAATGGAATGATGCCCTGCTGCTGAGCCTGCTCGGCGTAGACCGCCACCGCTTTGGCATCCAGCGTACCCGGATCGATGTTCATCCCGGCACCCGGCTGCACCAGGTTGACAATCAGCAAACCGATCAGCAGCGCAATGGTACTGACGATTTCAAAATAAAGCAGTGCGATCGCACCGGTACGGCCAACGGCCTTCATGCTTTCCATGCCCGCAATGCCGGTCACCACGGTACAGAAGATCACCGGAGCGATGATCATTTTAATCAGCTTAACGAATCCGTCGCCCAGAGGTTTCATCTGTGCGCCAATGTCAGGATAGAAATGGCCAAGCAGGACACCCAGCGTAATCGCCGTCAGCACCTGAAAATAGAGGCTTTTAAAGATAGTGAGTTTCATATGGACATCCTTTGGGGGAAGACACGCACCAGGCGGTGTTATGGTTATCTCGCCTGTTCATCGCTTGCGCGGAAAATAACACCCGCCTAACAACATGGAAATAATTTGTTGCACCAATAGATACATGTTGATACGAATTTAAGAGCTGAAACGCGCCAGCCCGAATGCAAGGCTGTAAAGGATGTAACCCTTTCTTTGCACTAACGCAAAAGGGGTAGATAAAGCGGGGTATTTCAAGCCAGAGGGCCAGCGGGCAACGTGGATGCCGCCCGCCGCAAAAGGCTCAAGAGGGAAATCAGGCTGGCGGCGGGCAGAACTCGGCTTCAAATTCGCTGCGCGGCAACGGGCGGGCAAACAAAAACCCCTGACCGCTATGAATACCGTGCTGCAGCAGCCAGTCGCGTTGTTCGGCATTCTCGACGCCTTCGGCCATCACCGGCAGCGCCAGCACCTCGGAAATCGAACTGACGATGCGCACCATCGCGTCGTCCATCGGCAGTCCCTGAATAAAGCTCTTGTCGATTTTAATCAAATCTATCGGCAGGCATTTCAATCGATTGAGGTAATTGAGGCTGGAATAGCCCATGCCGAAATCGTCCAACGCGATGGAAAGCCCCAGATCGTGCAGTTGCCGCAGCAGCGCCAACGCACGATCGAGGTCGTCAATGCGCACCGTTTCGGTAATTTCCAGCAGCAGCTTGCGCGGGTCAATTCGATGCTGGGCCAGCAGGCTTTTCAGATGCGGGACAAAATTCTCATGCTGCATCTGGATTGGCGACACATTTACCGCCAGCGGCAGGGTGATCCCCCGAGTCTGCCAATCCGCCAGGATGCGGCAAGCCTCTTCCAGTACCCAGTTACCCAGCGGCACAATCACCCCGAGCTCTTCAGCCAATGGAATGACGTCTGCCGGCAAGGTAAAGCTGCCGTCGTACTGCTGCCAACGAAGTAATGCTTCCGCGCCGATCACCGCGTTGGACTGCATATCTATCTGCGGCTGCAGGAACAGGGTGAAACGACGCTGCTCAATGGCATGCAAGATCTCACTTTCCTGCGTCAGACGCTTTTGGGTGCGTTCCGTCAGGCTCGGTTCGAAGAACAGCACCTGATTTTTACCTTCGCGATGCGCCGACATCATCGCCGAGGTGGCGCTACGCAACAGCTGCTCCGCGCTCTCCCCTGCGTTCAGGTAATGGGCGATACCGATACTGGCGCTGGGCCGCAGCGGCATTTCCTGCAGGCTCAGCGGCGCATTGATCTGCGCCATGATGCGGCGGGCCAACTGCATGGCATGAAACGGCCGTTCAACGCCTTTAGCCAGAATGGCGAATTCGGTATTGCTTAACTGAGCCAGCACGCCGTTTTCATCAATGCATTCACGTAATTTCTTCGCCAGCGTCAACAACAGCGCTTCACGCATCGTCGGATTAAGTACGCCCGAGGCTTCGTGCAACGTTTCAATGCCGATTACCAGCAGATTGAAACGCTCGGGCCGCAGGCTGGAAGCAATGTGTTGTTCCAGCAGCGCGGTGAACAGCGCCTGATTTGGCAACTCAGTGACCGGATGGCGAGTGCTCATGCGACTCAGTTCGGCATAGGCTTTGGCCAGCCGCTGCTGATTGCGGTTGTAGTTACGCACCAGCAAGCCCAACTCATCGTCCTGGTGCAGCGCCGGCAACATCAGTTGATGATAAGGCGCTTCTTCCTGGGAAATGTTTTCCAGCTCTTTGGCCATCGCGCGTAGCGGATGCACCATCAGTCGGTTCATACACCAGCTAATGGCGACCGAAAGAATCAAGGCCAGCAGCAAATAGGTCGACAACATGGTCGACAGCATGCTGAGAATAAATTGATACATGCGGAACGAATCGGCCTGCAACACCAGATAAGCCAATGGCTGCGGGTTGGCCGGCACGCGTTCCAGCGAATAGAGGGGAACGGAAATCTGGATCGGCAACTCGAACAGGCGGGCGATCATTGTCGGTACCGGACGTTCCGGCGGGAAGTTGGCGTGCAGTGCCTGAAATTCGTTCGGCAGCACGATATCCGCGCGCGTCAGGATGCCCACCGGCAACAGCGTATTCAGCACCTTCTTCGTTTCCGGCACGTCCATGCGCAGCACGGCTTCCGCCAGCGGCTGGCGTACCGAATGAGCGATATTTTCCAGTTGCTGGGCATAGTCATCCCTGCGCTGCTGCACAAAATGGAATAACTGGATCACGATAAAGATACAGATCGTCACCAGCGCCACACCGGACACCGTTGCCATCTGTTTAATCGTTAATGAGCGCCTGACCCGCAAACCTGCTCTCCGCTAATTCGGGCTGAAATAAAAAAGGGATGAATAATACCCATCCCTTGAACCGGTCTGAGTATACTCGATTGTTGACTGTTTTTATCTCTTCATGCCCAGGGCAAAACCAAGAAAAACGAGGGTTTCAGTCTTTTCCTAATGAAAGGCTGCGCGCCACAGCCAATTGTGGGACACAGCCTGTACACAGGGTAGCAAAACTCCTCTGTGCCGACACTCCGAATCTCCCTCAGCGGGGTTACTTGAAGTCGGCGTAAGGCGTCAGCAGTTGCGGCGGTAAATCCAGGTCACCCTGCCAACCGGCCAGCGAATAGCGCAGATAAATCAAAGCGTGGCTCGGGGTATAGTCTTTTGCCTGCTGGATGTCGATGCCGGCACCGAGTGTCCAGTGCGAACTGAGACGCCGTTCGACAATCGCCCGCAGGGTATAGCCGACGCCGGAAGAAGAGCTGCCATCCTCGACGGCAAACTTGTCCGGCAGCGAATCCGGGATCAGCCCCTGCAGCGGGTAACGCCGCTGGCTGTTGGTTTTCGAGTGGGATAACGACACCGAACCCCCCAGCTCCCAGGACCAATTATCAGTACGTTGGCGATAGTTTACCGGTATCGCCAGCGACATATATTGCTGCGGGCTGTAATAGCCCCCCTGGCCGAGAGAATAACCGCTCAAATCCTTCTGGTAGTGCCACAGCATGGTGTTCAGCCCGACGGTGACACGGCGATTATCTTCGTTGATCAACTTATAGTAATAACCGGCCATAAAGCGTTCACGCTGATTATCTTCAACGTTTTTGCCGGTTAACTGATGTGCGCTGAGGTCGGCCCAGATACCGTGCGCTTCGCCGCGGTCGTAACTGGCGCTAAGGCTGACCCCAGTCGCGCGCACGCCGCCCCAGGTGGTACCGGTATTTGGGTCCTTGGTGCCGCCGAACGCCAGCAATGAGCTCGAAATGGGACGTCGCGAGGCCGCCAACGTCCAACCAATGTGGTTCCAGTCATTGCTGTAGGCCAGTCCACCGACCCAGTCAACCACCTCAAAGCCCATTGGTGTGGTGCCGATATCCCCCGCCCAGCGATCGTTTTTCCATCCCACGGCCACGCTGGTGCCGGTGGTTTTCTGACGCTCATCGCCGCTGCACCCCTGAGTATTGCAGGTACCGAAGGTTTCGTAATATTTGCCGCTGCCGTCGGTGGAGAAGCTGCCGGCATCCAACTGTACGGTATCGGAACGGAAAAACGCCCGCCCGTCATACCACGGCATATCGACCTGTAACATGGTGTCATGCGCTTTGTAATCGGAGATGCCACCCGTGCCGCTGGAGCTCCAATAATCATGGTCGAGGGTGACATTCACGTCTTGCTGGCGATACAGATCCGCCGCGTCCGAACGAATGCCCCGTTTGAGCCAGTCATCTGTCGGGTTGTTGCGCGTCAGGTAGGTGTAACTGTCGTTATCCTGCGGCACGCTCGGGGCAATACCGCTGGCGACCATCGCCTGTTTATAATCCTGCTGGGCCAGCACCGGCTGCTGTTGATCACGTTCGAGCCGTGCCGCATCGCGATAAATCAGCGCCTTCGCCTGGCTGGGTGGCGCTAGCGGCGCCGTCGTTTTCAGCCGGGTAAAAATCTCGGTCGCTTTTTGCGGTTCGCCAACGGCATACCAGGCATTAGCCACCCGCCGCTCGCTGTTGTCTGATTCGCTCGATTCCGGCGCGGCGGTTTGCAGCCGCTGGCGTGCTTCACTCAGCTTGCCCTGCGCTACATAGGCTTCTATTTCACCCAACCTGGCATCCGGGTTGTTCGGCTCACGCGTCCGTACGCGCTGATAGTCAGCCAGTGCAGCGTCATATTCACCGCGCGCCAGCGCCCAGTCGGCCAACTGGAGATCAATGCGGGTATCCGCCGGCTGGCGGCGCAGATAAGCCACCGCCCCCGGCTCATCGCCCGCAGTACGTAACCGATCGGCATGTTCCAGCGTCGCCTGCATCTTCAAGCGCTGCGCCAGTTCACGCATATTGTCGTTCCACTGCGCGGCGGGCAGGGTATTCAACTGTGCCAACGCCTGAGTATCACGGTCGCTGCCGGAGAGATACAGCGCATAGGCGTATGCCAACTGCGGATTCGCACGCTGTTTTTGCGCCAGTCGACTGAACAGAGCATCTGCCTGTTCCGGCTGCCCGGCCTGACGCAACGTCTGCGCATAGTGGTAAGTCAGCCAGACGTCATCAGGATCCATCTGCTGGGCACGACGGTATTTCTCCACCGCCTGATGCCACTGCTTTTGCTGTACGAGCTGGTCGGCCTGCTGCTTGAGCATATCGAGCTGCAAACCTTCCAGCGTGCCACGCAGCTTGTTTTGCTGGCCGCGTGGCAGGCTGTTGAGATAGGCCAGCGCCTTTTCCGGCGACTGGCGCTGATAAATATTCACCAGACCCCGTACCGCGCTGCCGCTGCCGGGATCCAACCGCAGCGCCTGCTGGTAGAAACGTTCGGCGGCAGCATCATCTTTACGCGCCACCGCAACGTCGCCCAAGCCAATTACCGCGCTGCTGTCACCGTTGTCTATCTGTCGCGCCTGTTGGTATTTTTGCTGTGCCAGCGCCAAATTGCCGGCTTTCAGCGCCTTGTCACCTTCATCCACCGCCAGCCAGTAACTGTTGCTCTTGATCAGGCTCTGCCATTTACTGCTGCCATAGCCGCTTTTATCGGCCTGCAGGGCCTGACGAAACAGGCTCAGCGCCTGTGGACGATTACCGACGCGGGAATAGGCTTGCCCAAGAGCGCCCAGCACGTCGGCGTCGTTGGGTGAAGCCGCCAACGCTTTTTTCAACTCTGGAATGGCGGCACGACTGCCGCCCTTGTCCACCTGCGCCAGCCCGCGCACCCGCGCCTGGTAGGCAGGATCCGACAGCAGCGCCTGCTGCCGGGCCAGTTCTTGTCGGGCGCTGACCGCCTGATCGCCGGTTTCAAAAACGCCAAGAAAACGGTTAAGGGCAGCAACGCTCTGCGGACTGACCGGCATCGCTTTGACTTTCTCCAGCCACAGATCGGCGGCATCTCCGCGTCCGGCAGGATCGGCAGCCACTTTCTGCAAAAGATCATAGGCCTGGGCGTCGCGGTCCTGGCTAAATAGCATCCGCGCCAGCGACATGCGCAGCGGCACGTTGCCGGAATATTGCTGATCCAGCGTCTGCAACTGTTTCAGCGCCGCAGCTTCCTGCCCCGGCAATCGCGCGACCAACCGCCAGTATTCCACCGCCAACTCCAACGTCGGCGGATCGCCGTGGAACAGCTCGTCATACTGCGCTTTCGCCTCCGGCAAACGCCCGGCGGTCGCCATCAGCCGCGCCTGCTGCAGCTTTTGGCGGGTTTCCGGCTGGGTAAGCAGCATGTTCATTTCCGCCTGCCGATAGCTAGTTGACTGCGGCGCAATCTTTTTCAACTTATCCAACTGCTGCTGTGCCAATGCCAAATTGCCCTGTCGCAATGCCAAACGCATACGCGCGGAAATCACCTCCGGGTTATTCGGATCCATCAGTTCAAGCCGGTAGAGCGACTGGCGAACCAACTCATCTTTGTTGCCGGCCTCTCCAACCCGCACCTGCTCCAGCAGCCATTGTTCCGGCGCAACGGTTTCTGCTCCTTGCGCCTGTGGCAGCATCGCCAGGCTTAAAGGCACCAGGCCCAGCCAGTTTATTCGGAAGTTACGCATTGGCCGCCCCAGGAGGGTTGAAGTTCACCCTGCCGATTAAAACGATAACGTTGTTGATCCCATCCCTGACCAAACAGCGCCAACGAGGCGCTGAAATAGGCCCGATCGCCAGGCGGGTTTTGTTTGATACGTTGGCGCTGCACCTGCAAGGCCTCTGGCTCGTGCGCCAACATCGGCAACATCGACGCCGAGAACCCCACCGGACCATCGCCGTGGGTTTTACCGCTGGCAGTGTCGGTTTTCTCCGGCGGCACGCCTTGCTGAGCCGTTAGCTGCGCCATAGGTTGCAGTTGCTTGAGCAACACCGCCTTTTGTTCATCGTCGTCCGCCAGCATGCCGGCCCACAAATAAACCCGGATGGCGTCATAACTGCCGATATTCGGTTTGACGGTATCCGGCTGCCAGCCTTTGCCGACCTGCCACACCACCCAGTCCGGCGAAAAGCCGTGCGGCGCGGTTTCCAACCACAACCGCTGGTTGGTTTGCTGCATCTTCCGCCATGGGCCATTCAGCACGGCAAAACGTGCCAGCAGTTGCGGGGGTAAATAGCTCGGATTGAGGCGCCAGCGATCTTCCGCCACGAAGCCGACTTTGCCCGGTAACAGCATCAACCCCAGACCCGGGATATCCGCCACTTCTTCACGAGCGATACGTTGCAACAACAGTGTGCCAAGGGTTTGATAACGTCGGCTTTTCCACAACCGACCGGCTTCCAGCAAATTGTAGGCAATCCACAGGTCGGCATCGGATGCCGAATTGCTGTCCAGCACCGTCCACTGTTTTTGTTCGTTTTCGCCCCACAACCAGGCGGGCAAATGTGCACTGAGGTCGCCCGCGGCCAGATTGTTTTCCGTCCATGTCAGCAATTGATCGAAAGCAGGCCGATCGTTCGCCACCAGCGCGAAGAACAGTCCGTAACTCTGGCCTTCCGAGGTGGTGATTCGGTTAGGACTGCTCGGATCGATCACTCGCCCCTGCTCACTGATATAAAACTGTTTGTACTGTTGCCAGGCCGGCCATTCACAGGCTGCCGCCGCGCTGAATGCGCACAGCAGCAGCATGCCGATGGTCAGACGCTTCAACCTCGCAGGCATGGCAATCAGTCCCGGTCTTCAGGTGACAGGCGACGGCGGCTGAAGGCCTTCAGGCCACGCCATAACATCAGCGCCAGCACCACCACGACCACCACGGCGATCACCGCCAGCCACACCGGATGGGTCGACAGCGCGTGCCAGATACGCTCCCACCATGGCAGATGGCCAACATAATAAACGTCGCCCACTCGCAGACTGTTCACGCCTGATTCACGGATCACCGCAACCGAGCCAAACACCGCGGCACGCTTGCCGCTGTCCAGCTGCGCCGTGTTCAACAGGTCGTAACCCCGCGCACTGTCCGCCAGCAATGCCACAATGCTGCGCTGAGCGTTAAACGGCGACTGCACGCCGATAATTGCGGCCATCGCCCCTTCAGAACTGATGGTGGTTTTGCTGTCCGGCTTAGTGTCTTCTGCCAGCACGTCCATGGTCGGCAGCGGCAACTGCCGGGTTGGTTGTTTGACCCAGCTCTGGGTGGCGTCCACCAGCAGGCTGATCTTTTTATCGTCCTTCAGCTCCGGGGGAATAGTGCCGATCATCAAAATATCAGCATCCCGATCCTTGGCCTGCGACCAGTCGTCACTCAGCGTCATCGCCAACGCCGGGTAACCGGTTTGCGCGCCAATGATGCCCATCGCGTTCAGCAAAGCGCTGACCTGCGCCGGTTGCGGCTGCTTGTTCACCAGCACCAGCGTTTGCGACAAATCGGCCAGGCGGCTGAAAGGGAAACCGGCATTGGCAAAGGCCCGCAGGTCCGGCATCGCCATAAAGTGACGGTAACCGGAGAAATCAATGGTCGATGCGCCGTCGATCACCGCATGGTTAGCGGTAAAGGAATAGGTTTCGCAACGCCCTTCCGCGCCGCTGGCCAACAGCGTGGTGTAGTCAAAGTCGAAACGCAGTTGGTTGGTCGCCCCCAGACGCAGCGCCGGAATATTGACGTTCTTGTCCGAGTCGATCAGCCCCTGGGTCAGTGGCAAGCGCAGCAATTGGGCCCCCTGCTCATGCTCGGGCACCAGCGAGTAAGCCTGCACGAACTGGTTGTTCAGGCTGACGCTCAGCCGCGAACCGTCCTGAATGCGCGGGGCGGTATAGCGGTATTTCAGGTGCATATCGATGCCGGTACTGCGGATCAGGAACAGGTCCGGCGGCAAATTCATGGTCAACGAAATAGGGCCCGGCTCGATACCGCTGGTTTGCAATTGCTCAGCGTACTGCTGCAGCTCGGCGAAGGTCATCGGCCGATCGGTGCGTACCCAGTTAGGCGCATCATAGGGCTGACGCGGAGCCAGCTGTTCGACCTTGTCCACCGTGACGTTCTGGCCACGGAACAGAATATTGCCCTGCGCGATACCTTTCACCGCGGTGATCAAATCGTTGTCATCGCGCCCCTGCACCAGCAGCAGTTTGATGTACGGGTTATCCGGATGGCTGATCATCTCCACCGTCGGCCCGTTGACCGCCGGATAATCCCGCAGGAAATCCGGACGCTGCTTGTTGGTGGCGAAGACGATGGCGTGCTGTTCCGGCAGCTTGTTGTACAGCGTCGGGAACGACTGGCCGCGCCACTGTGCTTTGCTGCCGAACCACGAAGCCAAAATGCCTGCCGCGCGCTGCTGAGTGATATCCGGCTGGCCGGCAAACACCATCGGCAAGATCAGTGGGCGGTTGTCGCGACTGTCGAAAAACGGTTCCGGGAAATGCGACAGTTCGTTCTTCACCGGCAAGGTCTGGAAGCGCAGGTTCAACGAGCTGGATTTACTGACTTCCAACCACAAGGTCGTGCTGGCCGGGTTTTCGCAAATGTTTTGGTAATGGCCAACGAACACCAGCCGTACGCGGTTAAAATCGGTGATATAGCGAGGATCTATCGCCATTTGGATGCGATTTGGTTTACCGAGCTGCTCTTTGGCGAGCGTCGTCACCCCCATCAGCTCATCATTAAGGTAGACCTTGACGTGCGATTCCACCGGGATCAGCGACGGTGACGGCGTAAACTCCAGATCAAGCATCGCCTGCGACACCACCTCATCGCTGCGCACGCCGAATTCAACCTGGCCATCCGGCCGCGTACCGCGCAGGGTAAAGGTCCCCGGCGGCGGAGCAATAGTGGCGAACGGCAACTGCACATCACGAACCGGCGCATTCGGATCCACCGGCGCGGCCGATCCCATAGGGGTGGTGACCGACGCATCGGCGGGTATCGTCACCGGCGGCTGTCCGGTCGGCGCGGTGGCGGTTTCAGCCTGAGACAAGGTGCTGATGCCTAAGGCCAGGGCGGTAAACCAGGTTATTTTTCTCGTCATCGTATCATCATCAATGTTATAGCCTGGGGGCCAGGCGAGTGAGCGGGCGGTTTGCCTATACCACTGTCTCTTTTTGGCTGAAGGCCGGGGCTCTGCCAACGCCGTGTGGGATAAATGACACTACCCACGCAATCAGCGTCGTGAACCCGACCAGCAGGCGGCGCACCATCGGCGGTGCATAATCCGCCATACGTACGTAACCCCGGAAGCCCAGCGCCAGAACGTCGCGCAGGCTTTCGATCGGTTTATCTTCAGGGAACCCGTCCTGCCACAACGCCCAGGTATCGGCGCGGGCAAAGGTGCACTGAATAAAATCAATGTGTTCGCGGGTGGTCATGGAAACCATACGGATCCCCACCTTGCTGCCGAAGGCTCGGGTCACCACACACGGAAAGCTGTATTCCTGCTGCCCGCGTTTGAGCAGCAGCGACACCTTGTCGCCATCTTTCAGCGCATCCGCTACGCGCATCTCAATGCCCACCCCTCCATCGGAATAATCACGCAGCGTACAAGGGAACAGATGGCCGTCGGCACGAGCGATTGCGGCCGGCATCGCGATCTCTACCCGATGCGCCTGACGCACCTGTTTGGCCTCTACCGCTACCGCCACCGCCCCACCGAGAATGGTCATGTTGTACAGCACCCACACCAGGCTGATGATCACCGTCATGACTTCATCGGTCGGGCCGTAACCCAGCCGCCAAACGCCGAAGAACAGCCCGGCCAGATTCAGGATCACCAGGAACATATAGGGCCGGGTGATCACCCAGTCGACGTGCTCTTCTTCCACCAGCCCGCCTTTGGCGGTGACGTTGAATTTGCCCTTGTGCGGATTGAACAGCGCCACCGTCGTTGGCCGGGCGATATACCAGGCCAATACCGTTTCGTAGATCTCACTCCAGAAAGAGTGCCGGTATTTCCCCTGAATACGCGAGTTGGTCAGACTGGCGTGGATCATATGCGGCAACACATACAGCGCGATCGCCAGCGCCGGGGCGAAAATGATGTAGGCATGCAGCAACAGGAAAGCCAAGGGCGCGGTCAGGAAGATCAGCCGCGGAATACCGGACAAGAAGTGCAGCATGGCGTTGGCATAACATAACCGCTGCGCCAACTTCAGCCCCTTGCCTAACAGCGGGTTATCCAGCCGGAAGATTTGCACCATGCCGCGTGCCCAGCGAATACGCTGGCCAATGTGCGCCGACAGGCTCTCGGTCGCCAGCCCGGCGGCCTGGGGGATACGGATATACGCCGAGGTGTGTCCACGGCGATGCAAACGCAATGAGGTATGGGCATCTTCGGTGACGGTTTCCACCGCGATACCGCCGATTTCATCCAGCGCACTGCGACGCAGAATGGCGCAGGAGCCGCAGAAGAAGGTCGCGTCCCACATGTCGTTGCCGTCCTGCACCAGGCCATAGAACAGCGTTCCTTCGTTCGGCGTCTGACGAAAACGCCCCAGGTTGCGCTCAAAAGGATCCGGCGAGAAGAAGTGATGCGGGGTCTGCAGCATCGCCAGCTTTTTGTCTTTGAAGAACCAACCCATGGTCAGTTGCAGGAACGAGCGCGTGGGTACGTGGTCACAGTCAAAAATCGCGACAAACTCGCCGGTGGCCTGTTTCAGCGCGTTGTTGATGTTACCGGCCTTGGCATGCTCATGAGTCGGCCGGGCGATATACTTAACCCCCACCTCTTCGGCGAACGCTTTGAATTCTGGCCGGTTACCGTCATCGAGGATGTAAATACTGACCTTCTCTTTCGGCCAGTCGATGCCCAGCGCGGCGTAGATGGTCGGCTTCACCACCCCCAGATCTTCGTTGTAGGTCGGCACCAGCAAATCGATCGTCGGCCAGGTTGCGCTGTCGGCAGGCATCGGCACCGGCTGGCGATTCAGCGGCCAGACGGTCTGGAAATACCCCAACACCAGCACCACCCAGGCATAGGTTTCCGCTATCAGCAGCAGCAGGCCGCAGGTCAGGCTGAGCGGATCGTCCCAGTTCAAGGTGGCGGTATAGCGCCACCACAGGTAGCGGCAGGAAACGGTCAGCGACAGCACGATCAGCATCAGTCCCGGCAGACGGCCCGGTACCCGGCGCACCACCATGGCAATGGCCCACAGCAGTACCACAAACACAAACTGCGCCGGCAGATCGAACGGTTGAGAAATACAGAGTATGGCGAGGATTGCCGCCAATACGCCGACAATAATAAACAGCAGACGGCGCATGCGCTGGCTCATCCGGCCAAGGCGCTCAACCGAACGCTGCTCCAGCCCGGCATTTTCTAGCCGCTGTGGCAGGGTTTGCAGCCACTGGGCGTAGCGCAATTGCAACCGCCGCCAGCCGGCGAAACGATGATGGGTTACAGGTGCACGATCGGTGCGGAACACCAGCAGCCACAACCCTTGCACCAGATAGCGCAGCGCGTCCGCCGGCCGCGGACGGCTGGAGGATAGATGGGGGAACCAATAGCTGCGCGCAGCCCGCAACCGTTGCCAGACAGGGGATTCGAAACGCAGGAAAATCCAGCCCAGTGCCACCAGCAGCGTGGTGAAAAAGGCGGTAAACGCCGACGAACCATGCCGTCGGTAGGTACGGTAACGCGTCTGCACCGCCTGATGGACCGGCGGCACCAGCAGCAGGTTCATCACCCGGCTCATGGCGCCGTCCCCTTCAGGTTAATCAGACACCAGTTAGCCAGCGTCAGCACTTCATCCGCAGCCAGGCTTTCCGGCCGGTATTCCCCCAAAGGCTGTTTCACCGCCAGGGCTTCGGCCATCGCCTCATCGCGGTGGATAACCACCGGCAACAATCCGCCCAGCGTTTGCAGCCACAGCTGGTGTAAATCCTGCTGGAGTCGGCTGGCGGCGAAATAGTGATTAATAAGGAAACGGCAGCCTTGCGGCAACGCTTGCTGATGCAGCCGCACCTGGCAGTTTGCGTCCGGAGCAATCAGGGTAAAGACGCAATCTGCCACCGCCAGCGCCTGCTGAGCCAGTGCTTCATCATCCGCCGGCAGATCCAACAGGATCCAGTTGTACTGCGCCGCGGCGTTTAGCTGCGCCACATTGTCCTGCCAGCGGGCGGGCTGCTGCCGACAAGATTGCTGTACATTCAACCGTTCCGCCAGGGTGAGCTGGCCAAAGGGGAGAAAGTCGAGGTTTTCACAATAGCGCATCGCGCCCTGTTGCCAATCGCCGCCGTCCTGCTCGGCCCGCGCCCAACCCCGTGCCAGCTCGAATGGCGTATTAAAATGCAGACGCAGCAGGTTATCCGGCGCAAAATCAATCGCCAATACCGACTCGCCCAGTTGCTGTAATGCCCACGCGAGCGCCGCGGTGACCGACGTCGCCCCCATCCCGCCTCGCAACCCCTGCAGAGCAATCACTGGCATAAACTAACGGCTCCCCGTGGTCTGCGCTAATTCGGCCAGCAGCGGCCAGTTGGCCATCATTTGCGTTAACCGCTCCTGACGTGCGATATCGACATAGCTTAATTTTGGCAGCGAAAATGCCTGACTAAGCGCCAGCAAGTCGTCCTGAGTTTCCGATGGCACCACTGCGTGAAAGCGCGTTAATTGATCATTCATTCTGCCGCCTCAAAAAAATAGGCTAATGTTAATTACTATAGCAACGCTAAAAAAAAGACATGGCCAATAAGATGATTCTCAACAAATATTAGTACATGGCTGGTTTTAATTTTTTTATTATTGTTCCCAATGACAGGATGGCCGAATAGCTATACTCAGTTGGCCGCGACGACACTTTCAACGAAAGTAGAAAAATATCCTATGGCGCAATCTTTCTCATTAGGTGTTCGGCAGATTTGGGAAGAACTGTCTGTCATGCAAGCCCCGGGGCTGTATTGGGTGAATGTCGACCGTCAAACCGATGCCAACCTGCTCTGCCAGCAAACCTTGGCTGCCCAGGCTGCAACCAGCCAGGTCGCGTTGATATGCAGCGGAGAAAAACCTGACGGGTTGCTGGCGGCACTTGTCTCCCCCGCATTGAAAAAAATCCCGCTGTACCAGCTACCCGAGAAAAAAGCGGCGCTGATGCACTTTAGCGACGACCTGATGCGCGCCCTAAAACCGCAAAATCGCCTATTGATTCTGTTGGCCCATGCCAGCTTATGGCAGACCTTCACCCGCGAAGAGTTGGGTGACTGGACCCGCGCCACCGGCGCCTGGCTGCGCCGACAAGGCTGCACGCTGCTGATCCTCAGCCACGGCGGCGGCGTGAATAAACTCAAAGGGCAACTCAGCACTCAACACCGCATCCTTAACGGGCTGGCCAGCCTGCAGTGGCAGCAGGACAGTGCACAGTATCTGGTTAACTGGTGGAGCACCGAAAACGGCATCAACGCCAACCAATTACTGACGCTGTATACCGGTGAACACGGCTGGCAGGGTGACGACGACAGCAATAAACCTTCTCCGACCTCCATCCGCAGCGATGAAGGGCGCTACCTGGCCCAGCAGAGCATTCTTGAAGGCGCGCCGCCGCTATCGGCCAACTGGCAACTGCTGCAAACCAATGCGCAACTGGCGCAGCACGGCATGTTGACGCTTTCGGCTACGTTGATCTTCGCCCTGTACCAAAGTGATGAAATTGATGCGCTGGCACATCAAATCCACAGCCTGCGCCGTCAGCGCGGCAACGGGCTGAAAATCGTGGTACGCGAGATGAGCGCCAGCCTGCGTTACAGTGACGAACGCTTGCTGTTGGCCTGCGGCGCCAATCTGATTGTGCCGCACGTGGCACCGTTATCGCGCTTTTTGACCATGCTTGAGGGTATTCAGGGGCAGCGCTTCTCACGCCACGTTCCGGCAGATATTGATGCCCTGCTGGCCGGGCTGCGTCCGCTGCAACTGAAAGGTTATATGCGGCCGGACGATTTTAGTCAGGCGGTGATTTCGCTGATGGGCAACACGCTGCTGCCGGAAGACGGTAAAGGTGTGATGGTAGCGCTGCGCCCGGTGCCCGGGTTGCGCGCCGAACAGGCGATGACCCTGTGTTTTCTACGGCGCTTCGGCGACGTAATGACCGTGGTGCAAGGCCGACTGGTCCTGTTTCTCTCCACCTGCCGGATTAACGATTTGGATACCGCTCTGAAGTTTATTTTTCGTCTGCCGGTAGATGAAGCCTTCAGTAACCGGGTGGTGTGGCACCAGGACGTAGATATTATTTCTGAAATTAAACGGCTGGCGCACAACGCCAATATTCCGTTGCCTGCAGCGACCGCACAGGCCACACCGCGCCAGGCCGCCGCCGAGGCAGACCGCCCGCAGGAGCGCCGTCAACCGGTGGCTTTCACGCTGACTACCGGTGCGCAGGAGAATAAGCATGTTGAATCTTAACGATATTGTGCAACTGATTATTCTGTGCGCCATTATTTTCATCCCACTGGGTTACGCCTTTCACCGGCGTTTCCCGCACTGGCGTCAGTACTGGCAAAACCTGTTGTTATCACCGCGCTATTTAAAATCCATCGGATTATGGGTGCGCGAAGGTTCTTCATCTCAGATTAAGCGTAAGAAACAGCCATGAAGCCAACAAACAACCCGCAATCCGATAACTCCCTGTGGCGCTACTGGCGTGGGCTGGGTGGCTGGAACTACTACTTCCTGGCCAAATTTGCCCTGCTGTGGTTCGGTTACCTGAACTTCCACGCCTTGCCCAACCTGGTGTTCATGGCATTTCTGTTGATGCCGATACCTGCGATGCGTCTGCACCGCTGGCGTCATTACGTGGCGATCCCGATTGGGATTGCGTTGTTCTATCACGACACCTGGTTGCCCGGCATCAACAGCATCATGAGCCAGGGTTCGCAATTGACCGGCTTTAGCGCCCAGTACCTGCTGGAGCTGATAAATCGCTTTATCAATTGGCAGATGATCGGCGCGGCCTTCGTGATGCTGATTGCCTACCTGTTCCTGGCTCAATGGGTACGGGTTACCGTATTCACCGTTGCCGCACTGGTGTGGTTGAACCTGGTCAACATTGCCGGGCCGGCCGTCTCCCTGTTACCGGCCAGTACCAACGCTTCTACCAGTAGCACCCCGGCAACGACGCCGCCGGCTGCCGGGGGCGACAGCGCACCGGCGGACAGTGCGCCACCAACCAGCGCCAACCTGACGGCCTATCTGAATCAGTTCTACGACAAGGAAAAAACCCGCGCAACCGCCTTCCCGGCCAGCCTGCCTGCCGATGCTCAGCCGTTTGACCTGCTGGTGATCAACATCTGTTCGTTGGCCTGGGCCGACATGGACGCGGTAAAACTGGAAAACCATCCGCTGTGGTCGAAGATGGACATTATGTTCGACAACTTCAATTCGGCCACCGCCTACAGCGGCCCGGCGGCAATCAGGTTGTTACGCGCCAGCTGTGGTCAGCCTTCGCATCACGATTTGTATCAGCCGGTCAATCAGCAATGCTATCTGTTTGATAATCTTGCCAAGCTGGGCTTCAAAGAGCAGCTGATGCTGGATCACTCCGGCGTGTTCGGCAACTTCCTGAAAGAGCTGCGCGAACAGGGTGATATGCAGGCACCGCTGATGTCTCAGGCCGGGATCGGCAATGAGCTGGCCTCGTTCGATGGCGAACCGATATACAACGATTTGGAACTGCTCACCCGCTGGCTGGATCAGCAGCAGAAAGCCGGTGAGACCCGCAGCGCCACCTTCTTCAATATCATTCCATTACATGACGGTAACCGTTTCGTCGGTTCGAACAAGAGCGCGGACTATCAACCCCGGGCGCAGAAATTGTTCGACCAGTTGAACACCTTCCTGGATCAATTGGAGAAGTCTGGCCGCAAGGTGATGGTGGTGATCGTGCCGGAACACGGCGCGGCACTGGTGGGAGACAAAATGCAGATGTCCGGCCTGCGCGATATCCCAAGCCCGAACATTACCCATACGCCGGTAGGTATCAAACTGGTTGGTATGAAAGCACCGCATCAGGGCAGCCCGCTGCAGGTCAAAACGCCAAGCAGCTACCTGGCGCTTTCCGAGCTGGTTTCTCGTTTGGTAGACGGCAAGGCCTTCACCGCACCGAGCGTAGACTGGCAGGCGCTGACGCAGAACCTGCCGCAGACGGCGGTCATTTCCGAGAATGACAACGCCATCGTGATGCAATACCAGGGCAAGCCTTACATCCGGCTAAACGGCGGCGATTGGGTACCTTATCCCCAGTAATTGCATTACCTGATGACTCAGGCGCACGCCTTCGGGCGTGCTTAGTCTGATGACAAACACCCGAAAAACGTGGTTTTCGGATGTTTGGGGTAAATCAGAAAACATAATCCTTTGTTTTTATTAGTCCCTAAATCAGAACTTTTAATTGCAAAGGACTTTATCAGCCATCTGGGCACGCCTTCAGGCGTGCTTTTTTTTGCAGCCATCAATCTGCAGCGGAACCTTAATCCTTAACATTGGCTTTGGGCATTCCATTCCAATCGGCGTAATAATCCGGATAGAAAAAGCCAAGAGATTAATTATCAGTGGCTTGCGAAGATTCCTAATTCAGCTTATTTCGTCAGGATTTCGCTAAGAAAAATAAGCGCCATTAATACAAATAAAAAATCCACTCAATAAACTAATTAATACGATCATAATTAAAAGCAAAAAAAATGCCGGCGTAAAAACCGGCATTTTTAGTTAATTGTCATGGATAACAAAGTTATGCCGCAGAATTTTCATCCTGATCGACCGCAAAGCAGGCCACCATCTGCTCGCCGTATTGCTTTAACTGGGGTTGCAATTGGGTACAAGGCCCGAAAGCACGGCGGCAGCGAGCATTGAATGCACAACCTGGCGGCGGGTTCATCGGGCTGGGCAGTTCGCCGGTCAGCTTAATGCGCTCGCGACGCATATCCGGATTCAGGCGCGGCGTCGCGGACAGCAACGCCTGGGTATACGGATGACGCGGGTTGTTGAAGATGGCGTCTTTACTGCCCTTCTCCACGCAGCGGCCGAGATACATCACCATCACTTCGTCGGCAATATGCTCCACCACCGACAAATCATGGGAGATAAACACGTAAGACAGCCCCAGATCCTGCTGCAAATCCATCATCAGGTTCAACACCTGCGCCCGCACGGACACGTCCAGCGCGGAAACCGGCTCATCGGCAATCACTACGTCCGGGTTAAGCATCAACCCGCGTGCAATAGCGATACGCTGCCGCTGCCCGCCGGAGAACATATGGGGATAACGATCGTAATGCTCGGTTTTCAATCCGACCTTGGCCATCATCTCCAGCGCTTTCTCACGACGTTCTGCGCTGCTTAACGCGGTATTGATCTGCAACGGCTCCTCAAGGATCTGCCCGACCTTCTTGCGTGGGTTGAGCGATCCATAAGGATTCTGGAACACGATCTGGATCTTCTGGCGTCGCAGCTTCTCAGCCGTGACATCCGGCTTCAGCAAATCCTGCCCCTGATAGTACAACTCGCCACCGGTCGGAACTTCAATCATCGTCAGCAGGCGACCCAGCGTCGATTTACCACAGCCGGATTCGCCCACCACCGCCAGCGTTTTGCCACGCTCAAGCGTAAAGGAAACGCCATCCAGCGCTTTGACCAGCCGCTCCGGGGCAAATAGCCCCTTCTTGACCGGGTAGTGTTTCTTCAGGTCAATCGCCTGCAATAAGGGTTGGTTCTGGCTCATACGGTCGGCCTCCCCGCATCATCCAGCGGTGTGTGACATTTAACCTGACGGCCGGGAATGCTGCGCAGTTCCGGCTCTTCAGTACGGCAACGCTCATTGGCGTACGGGCAGCGTGGATTGAGCAAACAGCCGCTTGGGCGGTCATATTTGCCCGGTACCACGCCAGGCAGCGAAGCCAGGCGCGCTTTATCGGCGGCGAATTCCGGCAACGCGCGCAGCAGCGCCTGAGTATAAGGATGACGCGGTGCGCGGAAGATTTCCGATGCCTTACCGGACTCCACCACCTGCCCGGCATACATCACGATGATGTGATGCGCCGCCTCGGACACCAGCGCCAGATCGTGAGTGATCAGCAACAGGGCCATATTTTCGCGTTGCTGCAGTTCCAGCAGCAGTTCGATGATTTGCGCCTGAATGGTCACGTCGAGCGCGGTGGTCGGTTCATCGGCAATCAGCAGCTTTGGTCGGCAGGCGATCGCCATGGCGATCATCACGCGCTGGCTCATCCCACCCGAAAGCTGGTGCGGATAAACGTCGAGACGCGAAGCCGGGTCGGGGATACCTACCTGGGTCAGCAAATCAACAGCCCGTTGACGACGAGTGCGGCGATTGCCGCCCTGGTGCACCTTCAACGCTTCCATGATCTGGAAGCCGACGGTGTAGCACGGGTTAAGGCTGGTCATCGGATCCTGGAAAATCATCGCCACTTCCGAGCCCACCAGTTGGCGACGCTCTTTTTCGGAAATTTTGCGCAGATCCTGGCCGTTAAACTCCAGTTTTTCGGCCATCACCTTACCGGGGAAGTCGATCAGCCCCATAATCGCCAGCGAGCTGACGGACTTGCCGGAGCCGGATTCGCCGACAATGCCCACCACCTGGCCCTGCTCCACGCTGTAACTGATGCGGTCTACCGCGCGGAAGGGAGTGCCTTCGTCACCGAAGTGCACCGAAAGCTTGTCTACATTTAATAACGCCATCTCTCTCGTCCTCTGTTACTGCTTGAGTTTGGGGTCGAGAGCGTCACGCAAGCCGTCCCCCATCAGGTTAAATGCAAGCACCGTCAGCAGAATCGCCACGCCGGGGAAGGTCACGACCCACCAGGCGCTTTGAGCGAACTGCAGTACGTCGGAGAGCATGGTGCCCCACTCCGGCGTTGGCGGTTGCGCACCCATGCCCAGGAAGCCGAGAGCGGCCATATCCAGAATGGCGTTCGAGAAGCCAAGAGAGGCCTGGACGATCAGTGGCGCCAGGCAGTTTGGCAAGATGTTGATAAACATTTGGCGCAGCGCACCGGCACCGGCCACGCGTGAAGCGGTGACGTAGTCGCGGTTCACTTCCACCAAGACCGCCGCGCGCGTAAGTCGCACGTAGTGCGGTAAGGCGACGAAGGTTAACGCCAGCGAAGCGTTGACGATGGAGGGGCCGAAGATAGCCACCAGCACCAATGCTAACAGCAGGCTCGGCAACGCCAACATGATGTCGACGATACGCATGATGATTGCATCTACCACGCCGCCGAAATAGCCAGCCAGCAGGCCCAGCACCACGCCCATGATCAGCGAAAGCACCACCACCAGACAGCCGACCAACAGCGACAGCCGCGCGCCGTACATCAGGCGCGACAGTACATCACGGCCCACATCGTCAGTACCGAGGATATATTGCCAGCTGCCGCCTTCCTGCCAGACCGGCGGTTTGAGCAGCGCGTCGCGGAACTGATCCGCTGGCGCATGCGGTGCCAGCACCCCGGCACCGATGGCGATAACGAACATCACAATGATATAAACCAGGCCGACAACGGCCCCTTTATTGCGCTTGAAATAGTGCCAGAACTCCTGAAACGGGGTCATGGGCTTCGGCGCACCTTTAACTACAGACTCAGTGACTTGAGACATTAGAGCGCCCCTTATTTCTTGTGGCGAATACGCGGGTTGACCACGCCGTAGAGCACGTCTACCAGCAGGTTAACCAGAATAATCATACAGGCGACCAGCAATACGCCGCCCTGAACAACCGGATAGTCGCGACGCTGCAACGCATCCATCAGCCAGCGCCCCAGGCCCGGCCAGGAGAAGATGGTTTCGGTCAGGATCGCACCGGCCAGCATGGTGCCGACCTGCAGGCCAATCACCGTTACCACCGGCAGCAAGGCATTGCGCAAAGCATGCACCACGATCACCCGCATGCGGCTCACGCCTTTGGCGCGCGCGGTACGGATGTAATCTTCGCCCAACACTTCCAGCATTGAGGAGCGCGTCATACGCACGATCACCGCCAGCGGAATGGTGCCGAGTACGATAGCAGGCAGGATCATATGCATCACGGCATCAGCGAAGTCGCCCGGTTCGCCCCAAATCAGGGTATCAATCAGCATAAAGCCGGTTAACGGCAAGGTATCGTCGAGGAACACCGTGTCGCTGACCCGCCCCGATACCGGCGTCAGGTTTAGCTGCACCGAGACCAGCATGATCAGCATCATGCCCCACCAGAAAATCGGCATCGAGTAGCCGGTCAGCGAGATGCCCACCGCGGTATGATCGAATATTGAGCCTCGCCTGACTGCCGCCAGCACCCCGACCGGGATACCCACCAGCACGGCAAAAATCATCGCGCAGAACCCTAATTCCAGCGTGGCCTTGAAGCGTGGAACAAACTCATCCCAAACGGAGATGCGGCTTTTGAGGGACGTACCCAAATCACCCTGCAACACGTTGGATACGTAAGAGAAATATTGTTGATAGAGCGGTTTATCCAGCCCCATTTCCGCCATCAACTGCGCATGGCGTTCTGCGGAGATCCCGCGTTCCCCGGCCATGATGGTCACCGGGTCACCGGGGATCATATGGACGAATGCAAAAGTCAGCAAAGTTATGCCGATAAACGTTGGGATAACTAACCCCAAACGTCGGAGTATGAACTGCAACATATCCCGAACTCTCTGTATAAAGTGCCCGGCAGCTCATCGTCCGCCAGGCTTATTAAAGCTCACACACTTTGAACAATCCTGATGCCATACGCCGGAGACTGGTCAGCAGAAGCGCAACCTGTTGCGCCCCTGCCAAGTCCATTCGTGTGTCGCCGGCTTAACGGCCAGAATTAATCTAGAGAGACATTCTCAAAGTGATGCTTACCAAGCGGATCCACAACATAGCCCTTCACTTCTTTACGCACTGGCTCGTAAACGGTGGAGTGGGCGACAATCAGTGCCGGAGCCTGATCGTGCATCACTACCTGAGCCTGTTTGTACAGTTCGATGCGTTTGTCGTGGTTCGATTCAGCGCGTGCCGGTTGGATCAGATCTTCAAACGGCTTGTAGCACCAACGAGAGTAGTTGGAACCATCTTTCGCCGCCGCACAGCTAAACAGCGTGGCGAAGAAGTTGTCCGGATCCCCGTTGTCGCCGGTCCAGCCCATCATCACCGTCTGATGCTCGCCCGCTTTGGCGCGCTTGAGGTACTCACCCCACTCATAGGTCACGATTTTGGCTTTCACGCCGATTTTCGCCCAGTCAGACTGGATCATTTCCGCCATGCGGCGCGCGTTCGGGTTGTACGGACGTTGTACCGGCATAGCCCACAGGTCGATGGCGAAGCCGTCTGCCATGCCCGCTTCTTTCAGCAGCTCTTTGGCCTTGACCGGATCGTAGGTGTAATCCTTCACCGCGTCGTTATAGCCCCACATGGTTGGCGGGATCAGGTTTTTAGCCGCCTGGCCTGCGCCCTGGTACACCGCGTCGATGATCGCCTGCTTGTTGACCGCCAGGGTCAACGCCTGACGCACCTTCAGGTTATCCAGCGGTTTTTTCTCAACGTTGAACGACAGGTAGCCAACGTTCAGCCCCGGTTGTTCCATCAGGTTGATGGTTTTGTCCTGCTTCATGCGGGCGATGTCAGCCGGGTTCGGGAACGGCATCACCTGACATTCGTTTTTCTGCAGCTTGGCGTAACGCACTGAAGCGTCTGGCGTGATAGAGAACACTAAACGGTCGATCTTCGGCTTGGTGCCCCAGAAACCGTCGAATGCCTTATAAAGGATTTTGGAGTCTTTCTGGTATTGCAGCAGTTGGAACGGACCGGTACCGATTGGGTTCAGGTCAACTTTTTCCGGAGTACCGGCTTTCATCATCACGTCGGCGTATTCGGCAGACAGAATGGATGCGAAGTCCATACCCAGGTCAGCCACAAACGGGGCTTCCGGACGGTTCAGCACGAAACGGACTGTGGAATCGTCCACCTTCTCGATTTTGGCAATCAGTTTCGGCATGTCCATGCCTTCAAAGTACTCATAGCTGCCGCCGGAGACTTTGTGATAGGCATTATTCGCGTCCAGCTGGCGTTCGAAGGAGAACACCACGTCGTCAGCGTTGAAGTCACGGGTCGGTTTGAAATCTTTGCTGCTCTGCCACTTCACGCCTTTACGCAGGTGGAAGGTGTAGACTTTGCCGTCTTCGCTAACGTCCCATTTTTCAGCCAGGCCCGGCTGCAGTTCGGTGGTGCCGATTTTGAATTCGACCAGACGGTTGTAAATTGGCACCGAGCTGGCGTCATAAGTGGTACCCGAGGTAAACAACTGCGGGTTGAACCCTTCCGGGGAACCTTCAGAACAGTAAACCAAAGTCTTGGCTTGCACGCTGGCCGCAACGGTCAACGCAATCAGCCCAATACCGAATTTCAGAATCCCTGTTTTTCCCAAGGAACTTGTCATCGCTAGTGCTCCATTATGTGATGTGATGTGTGTTTTACCGCCAGAGCCTGTATTTTTTATTGCGCGGCCTGTGCAGTGTGCCCGAAGGCTGGGAGGGATAATTGCGCGAGAGAGCCGGGTGGAACGCGTCCCGGTGGGGGCGTCTGAGCGCGTGGAATTCACTCAAACAACTCTCGCTCTTACCCCTGAGGCTACCAAATTGCCAACTGTTTGGGGTGTCGTCAATATAACCAGTAGGGATTTACACAGACTGTGAGAAACAGCAAACAAACATAAAAAAAACCTTTCTTTAACAGTTGCAGCATTAAAAATTATGCTACACGGTCATTTTTAGTTCGTTAGCCTGCACTGAAGAAAGTTACTGGTGTTTAACTCCGATAAAAAACTAAAAAAGTTTGTTGCTGAATGATGAATATCTGAACGGTTATTTTTGTGATCTGCGTTAAATACAGGATGAAATGCTGATCCCCTACCCGAAAGAGTGAGACCTCGGCAACCTTTTTGATCGAGACGACTCCACAATCTATGCGCCGTTAAAAAACTTTCGTCTGTAAAAAGCCGGGGGCGAAAAGATATCCCCCGGCAACGTACTACAACCGATTTAAGGCGTACCGACGCTGTTGCCCAGGCTGCTGTTCATGTTATTCAGAATATCGCCGTTGTCGGCGTCAATTTCCCATGAGAACAACCCGCCCAGCTGCTTATCCAGCACATATTTGCCCTTCGCCTGCACCGAGCGCGCATCGTCGAAGGTGATCAGATCGCCAGTGGAAGGTTTGAAGACATAGGGTGCTTCAGCGGTAGCATCGTAGCTGTACTGCCATTCGCCGCTCATAAACTCATTGGCGATCTGGCGGTAATCCACGATGCCATTTTCCCAGGTGCCTTTCACCGGGCCAGTGGCGGTGCCGGTAAACGGAATGTTGTTCTGGTAACCGTTCACCCCGGTCCAACCGCGACCGTACATGGCGGTGCCCACCACGATTTTGCCCGGCTTCACGCCCTGCGTGAGCAGTGCATTAACGCCATTCACCGTGGTATACGCCGTATCCGGTTTCCAGGCCGGCGCTTTCAGCGCAGTCTGGTGGCCCAGGTTTTTCAGATCGAATGCCCCATAGAAGTCGTAACTCATCAGGAAAATGTGATCCATCGAGTTTTGTGCGGTGTTGTAATCCACCTTATCGATTTTATCCTTGCCGGCGCTGATCGCAGAGGTCAGTTCATACTTACGGCCAGTTTCCGCCGAAAGCTGATCCAGCATGGCGCGCAGCTCTTTCATCAGTTGCACATAGGTTGCCCCATCCTGCGTACTGCCCAGTTTCGGGTTAGCACCCTGCCCGCCCGGGAATTCCCAATCGATATCTACTCCATCAAAGAACTTCCAGGTTTGCAGGAACTCCTTCACCGAGCCGACGAAGCGATCACGCTTCACCTTATCGCCCATAAAGAAGAACGGATCGGACAACGTCCAGCCACCGATCGACGGCAGGATTTTCAGGTCCGGGCGCGCCTGTTTCAACGCCATCAACTGGCCGAAGTTGCCTTTGTAGGGGTCGTCCCAGGCGGTCACGCCCTTCTGACCTTTCTGCAGCGCAGCGAACGGATCGTGGATCGATACCTTAAAGTCTTCACGCCCCTGACAGGAACGCTGTAACGCCTGGAAGCTGCCTTCGATCTCTTTCAGGCTGTCGTTGATGCCGTCACCGCCACAGATAGGGATAAAGCCGTACAGCAGGTGCGTCAGATTCTGAGCCGGAAGTTTATCGACGGTGAAATTACGGCCGTAAACGCCCCATTCAACGAAATAAGAGCCAACCACTTTGCCGGAGTCTTGTTTATAAGGCTTATTCTTTTCCAACAAAGGTTCTTTTAAAGGTGCCAAATGGCTACCGTCGGTATCTGCCACCACAATTTCGGTTGCATCGCTGGCGGTACAGCCGTCGGCGTTGCATAACGCCACCTGCATTTGATAACGGCCGCCTTTATTCACCTTAAAGTTTGCGGTTCCCGAACCACCGGTTGAGGCACCACTCCAAACTTCTTTGCCATTTAATAATACTTTCGCCGTGGTACCGGTATCGCCATTCCATAAATTCCATGAAACAGAAACGTCGGCGGCATTTTTTACTTTCACCAGATTATTATAAGCCGTCGCCGCTTGATCGACTTCGACAATGGCGAATTTGGTATTGCCCCAGGCCAACGTAGGTTTGCCCGGTGCAGCGGCCTGCGCCGCAGAGCACAGCGTGCTGCCGATCAGCAACGCCAACAGCGGTTTATTAAATTTGCGCATAACTGATTCCTTTATTCCGAGAGGATAAACATAAAATAATTAATCATGGCCACCCATTGTCGGAACAAAATAATCCCGCAATAATCCTGGCCGATTAAAGTTAATAAATAAGCATTCATCTTTCCACGCAACGGAAATCTATCATTCCCATTTCGTGTATTCAGACTATAGATAAAATAATCATTAAAACAAGATGGCTATCAAGCGGGTTTTATTGAGCAGCGATGAATTTATTTAATAATGAATCACCGCTGCCAATAGGAATAAGGAGTGTGAATTAATTTCTGGGCAAGGATCAATATTTTTCATGGGATTGATGTCATTATTGACATCAAATTTAAATTGATGGTAGCGTAAACATCAACAAGGAATGTTCAATGCCAGCGACACTCGTAATGAACAGGCGTATTTGGCTGGATACAAACAGTTTGCTCAGTCTGGTTGTATGGGACGTCACTTCTGCGGTAAGAGGCAGCAACCACAAGTACAAATATCGCTTGGCCTATGTGGTTGAGGATAAATGCGTATTACGCTACGACAACGAGGCAGGCAAAGGTGACCATAAGCATCTGGATACCGTTGAGATCTCGATAAATTTTATCGATATTAATCAGCTGATTGACGACTTTATTGCAGAAGTTAACCAGCTAAGGAGGCCGAAATGCGCACTCTGAGGGTAAGTGTAATGCCTGTCCAACAGGCAATAGACGGGTTGAAGACTGATTTTGCCAAAGCTTTATCCGGTAAGGAGATGGGTAACAGGCTGATATTCCCCGATGTCAAAACGCTGACTTATGTCTTGCTGAACGCTAATCGGATGACTCTGCTGGAAATAATGACCGGTGCAGAAGCTATGTCGATTCGAGAGCTTTCCAGACGACTAAACCGGGATTTCAAAGCCGTACATACGGATGTGCAAGCACTACTAAATGCCGGCGTTTTAGATAAGAAAGGTGCAAAGATTATCTTCTCTTATGACGAAATTCATTTTGACTTCGTAACAGGAAAAGCAGCCTGAAGGGCAAATAACAGGCGAAAAAAAACCTGCTTATAAAGCAGGTTTTTCAAATGTGGTCGGCGAGGAGAGGATTACGCGCATCTCTGATGCTTGCCCTGCGGGCCGTTGCTAAAGCAACGTGGTCTCGCTGCGCTCGGCTCAAACCTCCTTCGGAGGTTCTCATCCTATAAATAACAGGCGAAAAAAAACCTGCTTATAAAGCAGGTTTTTCAAATGTGGTCGGCGAGAGAGGATTCGAACCTCCGACCCACTGGTCCCAAACCAGTTGCGCTACCAAGCTGCGCTACTCGCCGATGCGGGGCGCATCTTACTGCTGGGGATAATACGCGTCAATCACTTTTTCAACCCAGCCCGCCAAGTGGCGATAAAAGCGTCATAAAGCGCGGTACAATGCCCTGTACCGCGCTTTTGCATCATGCCTTGGCGGTTTTCAGCGCCGGTGATTGCGCACGCAAGAACGGCAGCAGGAACAGCGCGGACAGGCAGGCGGCGATAGAGATCACCACGAAGAAACCGTTCCAGTGCCAGATTTCCATGATGCGGGCAATCGGGTAGCCGGACAGTGCCGCCCCGAGATAGGCAAACAGACCGACGAAACCGGTCGCCGCTCCGGCGGCATCCTTGTGCGAACATTCCGCCGCCGCCATGCCGATCAGCATCTGCGGGCCAAAGATAAAGAAGCCGATAGCAAAGAAGCAGGCAGCCTGCAGCAGGAAGGTCACGCCCGGCATGAGCCACAGCGCCGCCACCGACAGGAAGATACCGATGGCGAAGATCAGGTTCATTGGCCCACGGTTACCGCGGAACAGCTTGTCGGAGCCCCAACCAGCCACCAGCGAGCCGATAAAGCCACCCACTTCGAACAGGGAAATCGCCGAGTTGGCGGTCATCAGCGAATAGCCTTTTTCCTGCGTCAGGTACAGGTTGCCCCAATCGTTGATCGCCGTACGTACGATGTACACCAGCACGTAAGACACTGCCAGCAGCCAGATGTACTTGTTTGTCAGCACGTAACGCTTGATGATTTCCCGATTGGTCAGGCCCTGGCCTTCCGATTCCTGCACCAGTTCCATGGCGTCGTTGCGCCATTTACCGACGCTAGGCAACCCCATGGAAGACGGCTTGTCACGCAGGCGCCAACACATCAGCAGGCCCAATAACACACCGATAATGCCCGGAATGATCATGCCGTAGCGCCAGCTGAAGTGCAACGAGATAAAACCGACCAGCAGCGGGATCAGCGCACCACCGAAGTTGTGCGAAGTGTTCCAGATAGCCCACCAACTGCCGCGTTCGGAGCGGGAATACCAACTGGTGAGGATTTTTGAACAAGGTGGCCAGCCCCAGCCCTGGAAGAAGGCGTTGAGGATCCACAGCGTACCCAGCATCAGCAACGAAGAGCTAAGCCCGAAGAAGATATTGAGCACGCCGGTCATGATCAGACCCAGGCCCATAAAATAGCGCGGGTTGGAACGATCGCTGATCATGCCTGAGATAAATTTCGAGCAGCCGTAGGTGATGTAGAACAGCGTCCCCAGGATGCCAACATCGGACATCGTCAGGCCAAGATCGCTCAGCATAGCCGGCATGATGAAGTTGAAGCTTTTGCGCGTAAAGTAAAACGCGGCATAGCCGATGTACATCGTCCACATCAGCTGGATACGCCAGTATTTATAGCTGGCATCGATCTGTTTTTGATCGGTAACCGGCGGCACATCCTGGCGGCTTTTAAGGAAAGACCACATGTGAAACCTCAGAGAATAGGAAAAGTGCCGCTATCATGCTGCGCGCGCGCGCGAATGGCTTACGCCGGATTCCCGACGCAGTTAGGAGTATTTCCTAGTTTTACGCTTCTGCCGTTGAAACTGTGGGTAAGATCACATTCAAACAGGTGCCATGCTCCGACGTCAGCCGCAGTTGGCCCCCCAGTGCGCTAATGCGCTCTTGCATGCCGCGCAGGCCGTAACCCGGCTCATGGTCGGCCAAATCGATACCGATGCCATTATCGCGAATGGTCAGCAGGATTTGCGGCGGTAGCCCCTTACGGTGACGAAGACGCGCGTCCAGCTCAATGCGGCTGGCAGCAGCGTGGCGACAGACGTTGGTCACCCCTTCCTGACAGACCCGGTACAGGGTAATTTTCAGCGTTTCATCCAGCAGTTCATCCGGTACCTGCCACTGCATCGTGCTCACCAGCGACGTATCCTGCGGTAGCGACTCACGCAACATCGCCGCCACCGCCGCCGACAGCGGCAGGTTATTCAGGGCGGCGGGCCACAGCTGAGTCAGCACGTCGTGAACGCCGTCATACACCCGCAGCGCCAGCGTATCTATCGCTTCTGCACAGCCGATCACCGGCGGCTGTGGTGCCAGACGCTTGATAATGCTGGCCTGGGTACGGATAACGGTGATGGTCTGGCCGACTTCGTCGTGCAGCTCACGCGCGACCTCCCGCCGGGTTTGCTCTTCGGCCGTCACCAGCGCGCGCGCCAGCTGGCGGTTTTCCGTCAATCGCAGCCGTAGCTGCTGGTTCAACTCACGCTGGCGTTGAATGCCGGCCCCAAGCAGCAGCCCGGTCAGACTTTGGGCCAGCAGCGACAGCAGCAGGTCGCGATGCGACTCGGGCTGCGGTGGCTCGTTGGCGACCAACACCACGCCGTTGAGCAGCGTCGCCAACAGCGCCCCCTGCCAACCGTAACGGTACGACATGAAGACGATCGGGATGGCCAGACAAAACGGCGCAAAGCGGCGCAGCTCGGCGGCATTCACCTGCTGTTGCAGCCAGATACTGAGCGCAAACAGCAGCAGATAGGTAGCCAGATGCCGTAACCGCAGCGTCACCGGTTTATGGATCAGGCCCGGTTCGAGCGGTACCCAGATTTGCCGCGCCAGATAGTGCCATAGCAGCAGGCAGGTCGGGGCGATGGTGAAGCCACCCGCCAGCCCAAGCAACAGCGCCCGTGCGCCCTCGCCGTTCACCACCTGCCACACCAGCGCCTGCAGCAGTGCGGCGACCGCCACCACCGCGCCCTGCATCAGCGGCCATTGCCATTCGCTGTCGTTTTGTTGATGGCGCAGCAGCCACGGGGACGCGACCAGGCTAAGCAACACCGTCAACACCAGCACCACCACCGAAGCCCACAGCGCCGGCCCGTAACCGAACTGATCCGCCAGCAATACCATCAGCAGCAGGTCGGCCAGCAAGATCCCCGGCCAGAAGCGGTAAGGGCTTTGCAGCAGAATGCCCAGGCGCAGGCCAAACGGGAACAGCAGCAGCGCCTGCCAGGGCGGGTCGATCAGCGCGGTGCCGATGCCCCACAGGCAAAACGCACTGGTGGCATAAATGAAAAACAGCGCCAGTTGGGTGATCAGGCGTTGCATCACAGATTCAGCATCCGCTTCGCCAGTTCGACGTTATTGTTAATGCCCAGCTTGGCGAACAGATTGGCGCGATGCACGTGGACCGTTTTCGGCGATAGCCCCAGGGCGACGGCAATCTCCCGTACCTCCTGCCCCTGGGCGAGTAACAGCGCGATTTCGCGTTCGCGACGCGTGAGGGGATCCACCTTCACCCGTGCCAGCTGTTGGGCGATTTCAGGCATCAGGTACACGCCGCCGCTGGCGACGGTGCGCACCGCGGTGATCAAATCTTCCGGCTTGCAGCGTTTGGACAAGAAGCCACAGGCACCACGCTCAAGCGCCATTTCCACCAGCGCCGGGTTGTCATGCATCGACAGCATCACCACCCGAATACCCGAGGGAATGTCCGCCAGCAAATCCAACCCGCTGCCATCCGGCATCGAAATATCGCAGATGCAGATTTCCGCCTCCAGGCCTGGTAACCCAGCGCGCGCCTGAGCAGCACTGCTGAATTCCCCCACCACCTGAATATCCGCCTCAAGCGACAGCAGTTGCACAAAGCCCGATCGCACAATGTCATGATCGTCAATAAACGCCACGCGCAAGGTCATGGAAATCTCCGGTTCGAGGGGGAAAGTGCCCAAGTATACCCTATAGCTTTCAAGTTGCAGCTAGGCGCCCAGCTCGTTCATCTCCAGGTACTGTAGGGGCGCCGCATGCTGCGCCCGCATTAATCGGGGCGAATTTATTCGCCCCCTACAGTAACTGGGGTGAACAACAAATCTGTCGGGAACAGATTTGAACGCTGCTTGCAGCAGCCCCGAAGGGGCAAGACCCACGGACGGGTCTTGTAAGCAGGTAATAACGCTGCAAGTTGAAAGATGACGGGTATATACCGCAAGCCTGTGCCGGATTAATTGATGAAGGGAAGGTATTAACAGATTTTACCGGGCGCAGTGCGCCCGGTATTGCAGAGGTTACAACTGTGCCGCCGGCAATTTTTCCTGCGGAATATTACACCAGTTGTTTTTCGCCACGATGCCGCCGTTCGGCGAGGTATATCCGAGGCAGCCGAGAATGGTATCGAACAGCTCTACATGACGGTGGGTTTTACCCACGCGCTGTTGGGCCTGAAGTTGTTCAAACGCCCCGCGATGCTGAGGATCTTCCAGGAATTTATCGGATGCCCATACCATCATCGGTACGCGGAACTGCTCCGGCGGTGCCATTTCACGCGGCGTGCCGTGCAGGTGCGAATTCTCGCCGATAGATTCGCCGTGATCGGACGAATAGAACACAATTGCCTTCTTCTCACGCACCTGATCAATCACGTTGGCGATAAAGCTGTCGGTATACAACACTGAGTTATCGAAGGCGTTAACCAGCTGCTCTTTAGAACAGAAATTGTCGACGCCGGTACACTCAGGTTGGTAACGCGCGTAGCTGCGTGGATAACGCTGTGAATAGAGGTAATGCGAACCTTTAGTGTGCAGGATCACCATGTGCTTGCCCTGCGGATAGCGGGCCAGCGACTCTTTCATTTCGTCTACCAACAGCATGTCGTCAACCGATTTACCGTCATTGCGTTTCTCGGAGGCGATCATTTCGCGGAACGAATAGTTGTTCACTTCGGTATTGTTATAGAACCAGACCTCGCTCTGCATGGCAAACAGCTCCGAGGTGAAGCCCAGATCCTTCAGCACTGCAAACACGTTCTGCTCTTTCAACGTACGCTGTGGGTTGTCTGAGGTACCGCCTTCACGCACGAACATGCAGCGCAGAGAAAGTTTGGTCGAGGTATCGCAGGATTCACCGCGGAACGCCACCAGGTTTTTCTCTTTGGACAGGCGTGGCGTGGTGTCACGGTCGTAACCCAGTATCCCCATGTGATCCCAGCGCGTGGTTTCACCGATAATAAACACCACGTAGGTATCATCGATATCGGCCGGCGGCACATAGGTAAAGTTCTTGGCCGGGTCGAACAAATTGGCCTGATCCTGGCTTTCGTCATACCGGGTATAGGCAAACAGCCCCAGCGCAGACAGCCAGTTGGATGGCAAATAGGAGTGCGCCACTACGCCACCGTAGCTCGGCAAATCCACATTGGTGATTTTTTCCTGCGCGCTCTGTTCGCTGTCCAACATACGCAGCGGCAACCACACCAGCGCCACCACCGCCACCAACACCACCAGCGGTTTCACCCGGTGCCCTGGGGTTTTCAGCTGTTCGATCAGCGTGTAGCGCAGGTTGTTTTTCCAAATGCACAGCAGCGGCAAGGCGCTGAGCACCAGCATCCATAATACAAAGTGCAAGCCGACCACTTCTTTTGACAGGTCGATATCCGTGGTCATGACCGAGACCACAATGCCGTAGCCAATCACCACGTTGAAGAACGTCATGTAATAGCTGGCGGCAACGGAAATCAGCACCAGTAACGAAGCAACGATACGGTAAAACAGCCGGCCACCAAGCGAGACCAGCCGCATGATAAAGAAGGTAAACAGCACGATAGCGATAACCTCGGTTACCGCAGAAATAACCTTAATCCCCTGAATGCCGTGCGAAAACGAATCAAAGCGACGATAGAAAACGGAAAGGTTTAAAAAGATGCCGATATAAATCGCTAACAATAACGATAAATTCTGCTGTGAAAGCGATTTAACTTTGTTCATGTAACGCGGTGGCTCCGGACGGTAACAGTTCTGAATCAGTCAGACATTCAATGCGGCTTCAGGTTCAGCCGATCGGCAATAAGCGCTATTTCGGGGGTAATAATCAAGAGAATTCTCAAGAAACGGATATTTTTTTCATTTTTTGTGAGAAGTGTAAAGGCGGGGCAGAACGAGAAAGGGAGGGATACCCTCCCCTTTTTCCGTGACGTTGGCGAAAGTCTTACTTAACGTTAAGCGTTACATCAATATTGCCGCGGGTAGCATTGGAATAAGGGCAGACCACGTGGGCTTTTTTCACCAGGTCTTCCGCCACGCTGCGCTCGATACCCGGCAGGCTGATATCCAGTTGCACTTCGATACCGAAACCGTTGGGGATTTCACCGATGCCGACGGTGCCATCAATTTTGGCTTCGGCAGGAATTTTCACCTTTTCTTTCGCCGCAACAAACTTCAGCGCGCCGAGGAAACAGGCCGAGTAACCGGCAGCAAACAGCTGCTCCGGGTTAGTGACTTCACCGCCCGCGCCACCCATTTCTTTCGGCACGCCCAGTTTGACATCCAACACGCCGTCGGATGAGGTCGCACGGCCATCGCGGCCACCGGTTGCTGTGGCATGAGCGCGGTAAACAACTTTTTCAATCGACATAAATCATTCCTTCTTTTGGTTGGAGGCATCATATCGGATCCAGTTGGCTGAACCCGATCATAGGTCTATCTCTCACGATTAAATCGCGCACTACTTAAATTACCCACTTATTTCAGTGTAGCGCAGGATCGCCGATCCTGCGTCTGGCAGCCGTTCTTCAAATCTGATCTATCAGCTTGCCGCGCAGCTTTTCGAGCTGCTGCTTGATATTAACGATTTCATCGAGGCTGCAATCGGTAGCGCACATCACGGCTTCCGGCACCGCCTGCGCTTTTTCACGCAGCGCGCGCCCGGCGTCGGTTAACGCGATAATCACCTGTCGCTCGTCGGTCGTGGCGCGGTAACGCAACAACAGCCCTGCCGTCTCGAGCCGCTTCAACAGCGGCGTCAGCGTGGCGGAATCAAGAAACAACCGCTCGCCGATGTCCGAAACCGTAATTTCGTCACGCTCCCACAGCACCAGCATCACCAAATATTGCGGATAGGTGAGATCAAGCTGGCTCAGCAGTTTGCGATACACCTTGTGCAACGCCAGATTGGCGGAGTACAAGGCAAAACACATCTGCTGATCGAGCAGCAGCAGGTTTTTCGCTACGGGGTGTTCGGGGTTTTTACTTTTCATGTTTTGAATATAGATAGCGCACGATGTAATCGCAAGCTATTTTTTAATCGGTATGCTACCTTTTTTAATGCAGGGGATGCCACAGCAGGGTGCTGTGCCGGAGGAAAAGGATATGACAACCACACTGGTAGAACGCGCACGCCGCTACGCCACCAAGGCGCATGCGGCTATCGATCAGCGCCGCAAATACACCAATGACCCCTACATCGTACATCCGCAAGCGGTAATGGAAATCGTCAGCAGCGTGCCGCACAGCGAGGAAATGCTGGCTGCCGCCTGGCTGCACGACACGGTGGAAGACACGCCCACCACCCTCGGCGATATCGAGAGCCATTTTGGGCCAAAGGTGGCAGAACTGGTGGCAATGCTGACCAACGTCAGCGGCACCGGCGGCGGTAACCGCTTCGAACGTAAAAACCGCGATCGACGGCACAGCGCCAACGCTTCACCCCAGGCCAAAACCATCAAACTGGCCGATCTGATCGACAACACCCGTTCACTGCTGGAATTCGACAGCCATTTTGCGCGCACTTATTTGATAGAAAAACAGCGGCTGCTGGAAGTGCTGACCGAAGGCGACCCGACGCTGTGGCGCCAGGCCAACCATATCGTCGAGCAGGGTCTGGAAAAGCTGCTGTTGCCGCCGCATAACGTCCCGGCAAGCTGGTTCGAACATGCACGCCAGCGTTACCGGGAAAGCGATGCGGCGTAATCCTCAGAAGGTCACTACGGTTTTCAACGCCGTCACCCAGGCATCCTGCGTTTCACTTACGCCCCCCGGATGATGCCAGTATTGTAGGCCCGGCTGCAGCTGCAGCCAGGGGGTGACGTTGAAGCGATAGTAGAGTTCTGCCGTCACGGAATGTCCTGGCACCGGGCGGAAATTGGGATCGTTATACGCGGTGGCGTTGTTGAGTTGATTCAGGTAACGCTGATTATCCCGGTAATGGTCGCTCAACTTGACCATTGAAACGCCCAGGCCCAGCCAATCGTCCGGCCGCGCGTCAAACAATCCGCGGTAGCGAATACCGGTAGAGGTGGAGTAATGCATATAGTTGGAACGCGGATCGGCCAATCCCAGGCTGTAGAACAGGCTCAGACCCCGATTGGCATCATCCGGATGACGCGTTAGCTGTTGGTTAAAACCACTGTACAGGAACCAGGTGCGGTCATGGCTGCGATAGCCGTTTGGATCGCTCGCTCCCGGGCCGCCGGAGACCCCCTCATACAAATCTTGTTGCCGGGCATTGGTGAACAACACTCCCAGGTTATAAACCCCCGGCAACTGATTGACCGCATGGGTTTTCAGTTCCAGCTCCATCGGCAGCAACAGGCCTTTACTGCCTTTGGTCGACCAGCTCCAGGCATGGCTGCGGCTTGGGGCGCTTGGGTTCTGCTCCATCAGGCCGGTTTTGAAGGTCAACCCGTCGGTCAGTTTGTATTGCAGCGTGGTACCCCAGTAGTGGACGTTCCAGTTATACCAGGTCAATGAGTTGGCGGACTTGCCGCCGCACAGCGTCAGCGTCTGGAAGTCACAGGGAATGATCTGATCGAAATCCTGCACCTTGTTCATCATGCCGATACGCCATTGCAGCCGACGCTCCAGAAAACTGCGGCTAAAGGTCAGCCAGCCCAGCCGGGTGATCGACTGGCCGCCGTAACTTTCCTGGGACAAATCGGTCGGATTAACGCGCGGATCCTGCAGGCGGTCGCGCGTCAGGTTGTTATCATGGTTGCGGTTAACGATATTGCCTTCAAGCGCCGCATCCGGAATTCCGGTCAGCGCCTGCAGGTCCTGGCTGAAGGTCAGCGAGAACTGATCGATATAGGACGCCTGCCTGTCGTGGTTATATCCACCGCCGGCGTTATAGGAAAGCTGGCTGAGATAACCCAGATTATAGTGAAAGCCATGATCTTCCAGGATCGGTCTGATCCCCAGCATGTCGCCCAACAACCCAGGTTGTGGCGGTTCGAACCCGAGCGCAACGCCTTGCCACTGGGCCGTTGGCGCCTCCACGTCTTTGGCGGTTTGCAAAGTTTCCGCCTGTGCGCCAACGCTGACCCACAGTAATCCTGCGCAGGTTATTGAGAGAGGTAATGGGTATTTCATTATTATATTTCTCCGCATATTACGCTGACTGCGGGCAACAGCATTCCCTGGGCGAGAATTCCCCAAACATTGGCAGCAGTAGATAAAGGTCATGACCCGGTGATTGCCACCGGGTTAATGGGTAAAACCTAGGCTTTTTCTTTCAGTGAGTTACCGTTGCTTTGAATCACGTCGCGATACCAGTAAAAACTCTTTTTGCGATGGCGCTCCAGGCTACCGTTACCGGCATCGTCGCGGTCGACATAAATAAAGCCGTAGCGCTTGGACATTTCAGCTTTAGAAGCGCTGACCAGATCGATCGGCCCCCAACTGGTGTAGCCCATCACTTCCACGCCGTCGTCGATCGCTTCCGCCACCTGCACCAGATGATCGTTGAGATAATCGATGCGGTAGTCATCGTTGATACTGCCGTCGGCTTCGATACGGTCCTTGGCCCCCAACCCGTTCTCGACGATAAACAACGGCTTCTGATAGCGATCGTACAAGACGTTCAGCAAATAACGCAGGCCAACGGGGTCAATCTGCCAGCCCCACTCCGAACTGGCCAAATGCGGGTTAGGCACCATATTGAGAATGTTGGCGCGGGCGGCGTTGTTTTGCTGTTCGTCGGTGGTGACGCAGCCGCTCATGTAATAGCTGAAGGAGATAAAATCGATGGTCTCGCGCAGCGCCAGCCGGTCTTCGGCGGTGATCTCAATCTGAATGCCGTTTTCGCGGAAGTAGCGCTGCATATAGGCCGGATAATCACCGCGGGCCTGCACGTCACCAAAGAACAGCCAGTCGCGGTTCTGGCGCTGAGTCTCCAGTACATCCTCCGGTCGGCAGCTCAGCGGGTAAACAATACCGCCCAGCAGCATATTGCCGATTTTGCCGTCCGGCACGATTTCGTGGCAGGCTTTGACCGCCCTGGCGCTGGCTACCAGTTGATGATGAATGGCCTGGTAAATTTCGCTCTTGCTGCTGTCCTCCGCCAGGCCAACGCCGGTAAAGGGCGCATGCAGCGACATATTGATCTCATTAAAGGTCAGCCAGTGCTTCACCTTGTGCTTATAGCGCTCGAACACCGTGCGTGCGTAGCGTTCAAAAAAGCCGATGGTCTTGCGGCTGCCCCAGCCGCCGTAGCGTTTCACCAGCCCATACGGCATTTCGTAGTGCGACAGCGTGATCAGCGGTTGAATGCCGTACTTTGCCATTTCGTCGAACAACCGGTCATAGAACGCCAACCCCGCCTCGTTCGGGGTGTCCTCATCGCCCTGCGGGAAAATCCGCGTCCAGGCGATGGAGGTTCGCAGGCACTTGAAGCCCATCTCAGCGAACAACGCGATGTCCTGCGGGTAACGATGATAAAAATCGATCGCCACGTCCTTGATGCCGCTGTCGCCGTCAACCCGTGGGACAATCGCGCCGAAAATGCCCTGCGGCTGCAAATCAGAGGTCGATAGGCCTTTGCCGTCGGTCTGATAGGCTCCTTCCACCTGATTGGCCGCTACCGCACCGCCCCACAGAAAATGGTCTGGAAATTTGCTGCTCATGGTTTTCTCCTCGGTTAACGTAATAAAGTCAGCAGCGGCGCCTGCTCCCGCACCCTGCTCTCGCCACTGGCCAACACCTCGACGTAGTCATCGCTGTTACTGATGATGATCGGCGTAGTGGTGTCAAAGCCGGCGGCGCGGATCGCTGCCTGGTCAAACTCAATCAGCAGATCGCCTGGCTTAACCCGATCCCCCTCTCGCACATGGGCGCTGAAATGCAGCCCGTCGAGCTTGACGGTATCTATACCGACGTGAATCAAGATCTCCGCACCGTCGTCCGATTCAATGCCGATGGCATGCCGGGTTTTAAACAATGAGGCCACGTGCCCGGCGACCGGTGACACCACTCGGCCCTGCAATGGGACAATCGCTACCCCCTTGCCCAATAAACCGCTGGCGAAAGTCGCGTCGTTCACCTGCTCCAGCGGCAATACGTCACCGGCAATCGGGCTGACGACGGACTGTTTGCGGTTAAGCGGGGCTGCAGGCGCCTGCTCGGCGACCGCTTCAACGGGGACCACGCCGAACAGATAGCTGGCCACCGCCGCAAAGCAGAACGACAGCAAGGTACCGGCAATCGCACCCCACACCGTGGCGTCAAAGCCACCGGCGGGAATAATCTGCGCAAAGGTGAAAACGTTCACCAGACCAAAGGAATAGGTGGCAGTGTGGAAATAACCGATCACCGCTCCGCCCAGCGCCCCCCCGATACAGCCGAAAATAAACGGCCGCTTGTTCGGCAGGGTCACGCCATAAACGGCGGGCTCGGTGATACCAAAAATCCCTGCGCCGATAGCAGAACCTGCCAGGGCCCGAAGTTTGGCGTCACGGGTACGCAACATCACGCCCAGCGTAGCCCCCACCTGCCCCATCACGGCCGGCAGCAGCAGCGGCACCATGGTGTCGCGGCCAAACACGCTCAGGTTGTTGATCATCAAGGGAACCAGTCCCCAGTGCAGGCCAAAGATCACGCACACTTGCCACATCGCGCCCATAAACGCCCCGGCAATAATCGGGTTAAAGGCGTAAATACTCTGATAGCCATTGGCCAGCAGATGGCTGAGCCAGGTGGCCGCCGGGCCGATCAGCAGGAAAGTCAGCGGGACGGTGATCACCAGGCACAACAGCGGCGTAATAAAGTTGCGGACCGCGCTGTGGATCACCCGGTTAAACAGCGGCTCCAGGCGGCACGAAATCCAGGCGGCAAATATGATCGGAATGACCGACGAGCTGTAGTTGATAAAGGTCAGTGGGATACCGAAGAAATACTCCCGCACCGCATCGGGCTGCTGGGCGGCTTCAAACGCCGCCATCATCAGGGGGTGGGTCAAAGCACCGCCGATCGCCATGCTGATGAAGGGGTTACCGCCAAATTTTTTCCCAGCGGTGTACCCGAGCATGATGGGCAAAAAGTAAAACAGCGCATCACTGGCAGCAAACAGCATTTTAAAGGTGCCGCTGCTCTCCAGCAGCCAGTCGCAGGCCAGGCTCAATGCCAGGAAGCCTTTCAGGATCCCCGAAGCGGCCATCACCCCCAACAGCGGAGTAAAAATGCCGGAGACCACGTCGATAAAGCGGCTGAAAAGATTGTCTTTTTTGTCACCATCTTCCGCCACCGCCTCACGCTCGCTCAGGCCGCCCACCTGATTGACCGCGTTGTAGACGTCGGCCACATGGTTGCCTACCACCACCTGAAACTGCCCGCCGCTTTCCACCACCATGATCACACCCGGATTTTTTTTCAGGGCGGCGGCGTCGGCACGGCGGCTGTCGCGCAGCTTGAAGCGCAGGCGAGTGGCGCAGTGCACCAGGCTTTTTACGTTGTCGCGGCCACCGACGCCGGCCAAAATCTCACTGGCTAATGCTTCATATTTCATCGCGATATCCTTCAATCCTGCATTCTGCCAAATCCCATTCAGCGGTGGCCAATCGCCGCCACAGAATTCAGCGCAAAAAAAAACCTAAACCTCATGGCCTCTGCACCCACGAAGGGAACAGAAGCACGAGGTTTAGGTTTTGCCTGCCTGAGCAGTGACAACCCTAAATCGGCTGAGTTATGACGTTACCACCCGACTTTTTGTCGAGGCAAGAGCTTGCGACGGCAAATTACCGAACTGTGATCCGCCGTACAAAACAGCGTCAGTGAGCGAAATAGTGCATGCCGCCGTCTACCGGAATCACCGCACCGGTGATATATCGCGCGAGCGGGGAACAAAGAAACGCGGCCAGATAAGCCATGTCTTCCGGCTCGCCAAAATAGCCGATCGGGATATTCTGTTCGATAAATGCCAGGCGTGCGGCGTCGGTCGGGTGCAGTTTTTCACGCACCTGTTCGCTATTAATCCGCCCGGGCTGCAGCGTATTGACGGTAATGCCCTGCGCCGCCACCTCTCCCGCCAGCCCCTTGGCCCACAGATGCAATGCGCCTTTAGCGGCAGTGGCGGCGTTTAAACTACGCGGCTCCATCGAGCCACTGATGTTGATGATCCGGCCCCATCCCTGCGCCTGCATGCCGGGCAGCAGTGCGTGGGTGACCCGACGCGCCGGCGTGAAATTCAGGGCAAACGCCTCTTCCCAACCCGCGTCGCCTTCGTTCAGTGCGGTTGGACGAGCCCCGCCGACGGCATTAATCACAATGTCTATCATGCCGAAGCGTTGCTGCACCTGAGCAAGCAGGCTGTCGAGTGCTCCTGCATCGGTGATATCCGCCGCAATCACGTAAGGCCGTATGCCACCGCTTTTCGCGATCTCATCTGCCAGGGCCAGCAGGCGATCTTCACGACGGGCGGTAGCCACCACGGTAACGCCCTGCGCTGCAAATACCCTGACCATACCCGCACCGATTCCTTCACTGGCGCCGGTCACCAACGCGACGCGATCCTGCAGTTGCAAATTCATAAGATTACCTTATTGAATAATTCAATTTGGTTTCAAACATAACGGCATTGAATCACACCCCGCTCTGTGTGAATATTCCATAAATTTGCAACGATACTGTGCAGGAATTCACTGATGTTCGATTGGCAGGATTTAAAACACTTTGTGGTGCTGGCGCGTACCGGTTCATTGTCGGCAGCGGCGCGAGAAATGGGCTGTGATCACGCCACCGTGGGCCGCCGAGTCGCAGCACTGGAGAAAGCGCTCGGTCTGCGGCTGATCCTCCGCCTGCCGCGCAGCACACCGCTGACACAGGATGGCAAAATGATTGCCGGCCTGGCTGCCGAGATTGAAAACCAAAGCCATGCCATTATCCGTCATGCGCGCAGCGCCGGCGAAACACCGCAAACCCAGGTGCGCATCAGTGCACCGCCGTCGATAGCCGCACGGGTTATCGCACCGGAGATTGCGAAATTTCATCAGGCTTTTCCGCATATTACGTTGATACTTTCCGGCGAGTCGGCCATCGCCGAACTGGACCGTGGCGATGCCGAAGTGGCGGTGCGGATGGTACGTCCGCAACAACCAGATCTGCTGGTTCAGCGCATCGGCATGATGCGCTACGCGCTGTACGCCACGCCGCAGCACGCAGCCCTGCCGGAAGCCGCACGGGCCTTTATCGCCTATGACCACCACTACCAACACCAGCCCCACCAGCAGTGGCTGCAGCAGCTGTTGCAGGGCCGCCCGGTGGTTTTTGAGGCCAGCGATCTGTTCTCGCTGCAAGAAGCCGCGCGTTCGGGGCTAGGTGCCGTGGTATTGCCGACGTTTGTCGCCGATAGCGACCCAGATCTGGTGGTTTTACCCACCCCCATCGCCGCGCCAACTCGCGAGCTGTGGCTGGTCACTTATCCCGATCTGGCGCGGTCCGTTGCCGTACGCGCAGTGATGACTTTTCTAGCGGATACCATCGAAAAAAAATGCCCATTGGTGACATAAAACATCAGCAAGGCTAATTGATGCTGGACAAAAGTCACGCAGGGGATTATTACTGATCACCGCGTAATTCACTTTAGGGACAGCTGAGATCATGACTTTGCGTACTGAGTTTGGACGAATTCTGATTACCGGCGCGGGCGGCCGGGTCGCTACGGCATTCCGTCAGTCCGTTGGCAATCGCTATCAGCTGCGGCTGGCGGAAAGAGACGTCAGCCTGTTGCACAATCTGCAGCCGGACGACGAGATCATCAGTTTTGATATCGCCGATATCGAAGCTTGCCGGGCGGCCTGCGCCAATATCGATACCGTACTGCACCTGGCGGCCGATCCTTCCCCCGATGCCGATTTTTGCAATTCACTGATGGACAACAATATCCTCGGCACCTTCAATATCTTCCGTGCGGCGAAGGACGCCGGTTGCAAACGCGTGGTGTTCGCCAGCAGCGCGCAGGCGGTCGAGGGCTATCCGTTGGATTACCAAATTCGACCGCAGGACGCGCCCAAGCCGAAAAATCTGTACGGGGTCAGCAAAGCGTTTGGCGAGGGCATCGCCGCCTACTTTGCCCATCAGGAGGGGCTGTCTTCGCTGTCGGTACGCATCGCCAACTTCACCACGTTGGCACGCGGTGAACAACTCAGCGCCCGTGATATGAGCGCCTTCCTCAGCCATCGCGACGCCGCCGATCTGCTCGAACGCTGCCTGCGCATTGAAGGCGTGCACCATGCGGTGGTGCACGGCGTTTCCAACAACCGCTATAAGCGCCTGTCGCTGGAGGAAACCACCCGCCTGCTCGGCTACTACCCGCAGGACGATGCCTTCAGCATCCTCGGTTTCGACTAAAGCTTGCTATCGATGCGCTGCAGCAGATAAGGGAAAAACGGGTTAGAGGCAATGCGCATCAGTGAATCCAGATCGACCACCAGCACCGAACGTTCGCCACGCGCTGCCAGCGTACCCAGGCTGATGCCGAACTCGCCGCGCTGAGCCGGGAAGCGGCCATAAAGCGAATCGCTCACCGGGAATGGCAGTGCCACGTGCGACAGCGAATAGATGTCCGCCGGATAGGTCATGCCCAGTGGCTGTACGCTTTGCGTCGTTTCTCCGGCCGCTGTCACACTGGCAATGGCCTCGCTACTCTCGGGCGAGGCGTTGGCAATCACCGTGGTTTGATAACGGCGCGGCGGTGCAGGCAACAGTTGGCTGACCGCCGCCGCCGCATTGGGTCGCAGCAAGGGTCCAAAGTTTACCGTACGATTGACGTCAAACAGCACCAGTTCGCTGCCGTTAGCCGGCAATTCATTATATAACGCGCGGATCACCGCCCGCGTACTGACGGTCGAATCCATTACCGACTGGAAGGTCAGCACCGGCGCCAACTTGTCCAGCTTGCCATCACGCGCTGCCCGAGCGATTTGCTGTTGCAGACCGTTGCTGAGAAGGTAAGACTGACGCGCGCCGTTCACTGGAAATGAATTGTATTTGAAGGGGTTAAACTCCGGCAGGACGCCGAGCCAGGCCGCTTTGGCAAACGCCGGAAACACCGCTGGCCAGCCGGCAATACCGGCGAAACGGGCAAAACTGGTCACGCCAATCATCGGTGAGATCAACACCAACCGCTGCGGCGCCGCTAACTGCGGATCGTCCAGCGCATCCAACGCATACTTCATCGCCAGCGCACCACCGTTGGAAAAGCCCACGATATGCAGCGGCTTGTCGCCTCCGGCCTTGCTGCGCGCCTCGCGCACGGCTAAACGCGTTGCCGCCAGCCAGTCGCGCCATTCAATATCGGTCAGTGCTCCCGGCACCGTACCGTGCGCCGGCAGGCGAATACCTACCGCCACATACCCCTGCTGCCGGTAGTTCTCAGCGATATGCCGCAGGCTATAAGGCGAATCTGTCAGGCCGTGCAGCAGCACCACCGCACCACGGGGTTCGCCCTGCGGCAGCAATTCGTAGGAGCGGTTCCAGTCGTGGGCAAAATGTTCCGGGTAGACCGGGCTGCCGTCAAAATAGCGGTTGAGCGGAATGCGTTCGCTGGCGGAGAGTTTGTCCGTGACGTTAACTTTCACCTCGTCAAACACCCGGCTCTCTGCGGCCAGATAAGCTTGCCAGTTGGTTTTATCCAGCTCGGCGGCCGACAACTCGTGCGGCACAAAAGTATGCCAAGGCTCCAACGCAGGGCCGCGCTGAGTATCGTAAACCCGCACCGCAAACAGCGTGAGCAAGACGGTGACGCCCACTATCGTCAGTCGTTTGGTCCATTTAATTATCGCCCTGGAAGGCATGCTCACTCCTGAATTCGCGGTTATCCAGCAGCGATTATAGAAGCTAAACGCCCGCAGGGTCAGCTCACTGACCGCCAACTTCTACTCGCCTATTTTTAGAGCCTGCTCACAGAACGCGCATTTCCCGGCCTTTTTCACGGATAAAAATTGATCTGCCAACCGAATGTTTGTAGGTTTTCTGTAACGATACACTAAAACGTTACAGTTAAAGATTAAGACACAAAGTATCGTCCCGTTCCCCCCTGTCCCTACCGCATTGCCCAGCAGGGGAATCATCTTCACCACCAGCATCGCAGGCTGTCTGCGATCGGGAGCCAGGCTCATGAAATCAATGACATGCCGCTTAACGCCGCGCCTGTTTATCACGTTGTTATTTATGCTGTTTACCCTGCCGTTGCGCGCCAACGCCGCCGAAGTCAACCTGCGGGTTTATTCATCGTTACCCGACGATGGCTACTCCGCACACGCTATCTGGTTCAACCGTTTCAAACAGAATTTGGAGCAGCGTCTGCCGGGTAAAATTGCCCTCAACTATTTCCCGAACGGCATGCTCGGAAAAGAAGCCGATGCGGTGCAGCAGGTGCGCATCGGTGCGATCGACATGATGATCTCCGGGACTTCCATCTGGGCCACGCTGGTGCCGGAGATCGGCGTGTTGGATCTGGGTTATCTGTTTAATGACAACCAACAGCTGGGCCGGGCGCTCGACGGCCAGGCAGGCCAACTGCTGAGCGCCATGTTGGCCAAACAGAGCAATATCAAGGTGCTGGGTTACGGTTTCAGCCTGGGGGCGCGCAACATTTACAGTAAAAAACCGCTGCAGTCGCCGCAGGATCTTAATCGGATGAAGGTGCGGGTGCTGCCGGCCCCCAATTTCATCGCCACGCTGAAAAGCATGGGCGCTACGGCAATCCCAATGCCCGGCGGTGAGGTTTACTCCGCACTGCAGATGGGAGTGATCGACGGCGTAGAACACGATGCCGCCACGGTGTACACCAGCAAGTATTACGAGATCGCCAAAAACGCCACGCTGACCCGTCATATCTATAACCCGATAGTAGCCACCATCAGCCAGGCGGCTTTCCAGCGCATTCCGCAAGACTTGCGTGACGAGGTGCTGGCCGCGGCCAACGAAGCCACCCTTTATGAACGCAAAATTGCGGCGGAAAAAGAAATTCAGGCCATGGAAAAACTGAAAGCCGCCGGCGTGATTTTCAGCGAAACCGACCGCGACTATTTCCGCCAGCAAACCCTGCCGCTGCAGGCGGCATTTACCGCTAAGTATCCACAGGCCAAAGCGGTGCTGGACGCCATTCATGCCGCAGCGCAGCCGTAACGCGCCCCGGCGGAGGATTTGCTATGACCCTTCCTGTAACCCTTGAAATGAGCGTGAAAAAAGTGGCTATTCTGACGCAGTTAAGCCGCGGCCTGACCCGCTTTACCGCCTGGGGCGGCGCACTGGCGCTGCTGGTGAACGTGGTGGTGGTATTCGCTTCAGTCGTCTGGCGCTACGCGCTGCACAGCCCGATCGAATGGGCTGAAGAGGTGGCGCGAGCGCTGATGGTGACGCTGGTGTTCTTTGGCGTCGCCACCTCCACCGGGCGCGGCAGACACATTGGTGTCGATCTGTTTCTGCGCTGGCTACCGGAAGCCACCCGGCCGTATGTGGTGCATGCCAGCCGCTGGGTTTTGGTGTTGGTGGCATTGGGGCTGACGGTATCCAGCTTTAGCCTGGTCGGCATTTCGCTGCCGCAGACCACCGAGCACGGCCTGCCGCAGGCAATTTTCGTGGTGCCGGTATTTATCGGTGCCGCGGTGATGTTGGTCAGCGCGCTCGACCACGCCTGCCAGGCGCCGCTGAAAGTGGTGTTAACCAGCGCCGCCGTTGTCGCGCTGTTGGGTGCCGCGGGCTACCTTAGCTTGCATACTGCCACCGGGCTCAGCTCGCTGCCCGCCGCGTTGATGCTGGCCTGCTTTATTCTTGGCATTATCTCCGGCGTGCCGATCGCCTTTACCCTCGGGATGTCGGCGATGGTGTTTTTCCTCAGCGATCCGTCGCTGCCGTTCGTCTTCTTTGCCCAACAGGTCACCGCCGGCGTCGACCATTTCGTGCTGCTGGCGATCCCGTTCTTTCTGTTGGCCGGCGCGGTGATGGAAGTCAATGGCATGTCGTCACGGCTGGTTGAGCTGATCGTGCGCGGCATGGGGCGCTATCGCGGCGGCCTGAACATGACGACGATTTTGTCGATGGCGTTTTTCTCCGGCATTTCCGGTTCCAAGCTGGCGGACGTCGCCACGGTCGGCGGCGTGCTGATGCCGGCGGTACGTCGGGCTCGCCAACCTGCCGAAGAGTCTGCCGGGGTATTCGCCGCTTCAGCCATTATGGCGGAGACCATTCCCCCCTGTGTAAACCTGATCGTAATGGGCTTTATCGCCAACATTTCGATTGGCGCGCTGTTTATCGCCGGGCTGATCCCCGCCCTGTGCCTGCTGGTATTGCTGCTGATTGCCGCCGTGATATTCGGCAAACGCATCAACGTCGATGACGCCTACCCGGTACGGATGCCGACGCGCCAACTGCTGATCGGCGCCGCCGTCGGTCTGGTTATGATTTTGATGATCGGCAAGGGGGTGGTGGCCGGCATCGCCACCTCCACGGAGATCTCCGCCTTCGCGGTGGTCTACGCCATCGTGGTCGGGCGGTTGGCCTTTGGTGAGCTGACGCTGAAAGCTACCCTGAAGCTGTTTGTCGACACCGCCGCGCTGTCCGGCATGCTGCTGTTTATCGTCGCCTGCGCCACCAGTTTGTCCTTCGCTCTGACCATCGAAATGATCCCGCAGCAGTGCGCACAGCTGCTGGTCGCCATCGGCGCAGACTACGGTCCGTGGCTGTTCCTGCTGCTGTCGATTGTCATCCTGATTATCTTCGGCGCAGTGCTGGAGGGCGCTCCGGCGCTGATTATCTTTGCGCCGATCCTGGTGCCCATCGCCACCCAGCTCGGCTTCAACCCGTTGCACTACGCCATTGTGATGATTCTGGCGATGGGTTTCGGCCTGTTTTCCCCGCCGATCGGCCTGGGGTTGTACACCACCTGCGCCATCTGCGGCGTCCCGATGCAGGACGTGATTAAACCTATGGCCAAATACCTGCTGATCGTGCTGTTCGGCATCATCGTTATCGCGCTATTCCCGGCGCTCTCCACCTGGTTGCCGACGCGGCTGGGCTACTGATTTTCTCAAGCAAGGAGTCACACCATGTTCTCTGATTTAACCGACAAACGCGTATTGATCACCGGTTCCACCGCCGGTATCGGGCTGGCGACCGCCGCCCTGTTCGCCCGGCACGGCGCCAAGGTAGGCATTAACGGCCTGCGCAGTGAGCCACCGGCAGAGATCGCCACCTTCCCCGGTGAATGCGCATTCTTCTCGGCCGATCTGTCGCGCTCCGCCGGCTGCGAGGCATTGGTGGAAGCCTTTGTCGCCCGCTTTGGCGGCATCGATATTTTGATCAACAACGCCGGTGGATTGGGCGGTCGCAACGGGCTGGAAGCGATAGACGACGAGTTTTTTGATCGAGTGATGGATTTGAACTGCCGCTCGGCGCTGATGGTGACCAAATTCGCTATCCCTCACCTGCGCGCTTCGGCTCGCGAGAATGGGACGACCGCCAGCGTCATCAGCACCGGCTCCATTGCGGCACGCGAAGGCGGCGGGATCGGCGCCGGGCTGTATGCCAGCGCCAAAGCCTGGTTGCACAATATCCACCGCAACTGGGTGAAGGAGTTCACCCAGGACAATATCCGTTTCAATATCGTGTCGCCAGGCAGCATCGACACCGCTTTCCATCACGGCAAGAGCGACGAAGTGCTGGGTAAAATGCGCGCTTCCATTCCGATGGGCCGCTTTGGCCGCAGCGAAGAGGTGGCGCCCACCTACCTGTTCCTGGCCTCGCATAACTGTAGCGGATATATCACCGGGCAAATTATCGACGTCAACGGCGGTCAACTCGCGCCCTAAGGGTCTGTGACTCACTTTCGGCCGCGTGATAAAGTCGGGGTAATGGGTTAATGCAAAACGGGAATGTGATGGCGAATATACGTGATGTGGCACGTCATGCCGGGGTGTCGGTCAGTACGGTATCCAACGTGCTGAACGGCCGAGTCGATCAGATGCGCAAGGATACGCTGGCCCGTATTGAACAGGCGATGGCGGCGCTGCAATACCAGCCAAACCGCGCCGCGCAGCAGCTTAAAACCGGGCAGGTCAAAATGCTGGGCCTGCTGGTACCGTCCATCGTCAACCCCAGCTTCGCTGCGCTGGTGCGCGAAATTGAGCTGGCGGCCAAGCAAAACTATGGTTATCAGGTGTTGCTGGGTGATACCCATCGCCAACAGGAAGAAGAGATCCGTTTTCTCGACGATCTGCTGGCGTTAGGCATTCGCGGCGTAGTAGTTGCCTCCACGTTTTACGATCGCCCCCATTTTCGCGATGCCCTGAAACGCGGCCTGGTGATGATTAACTACGACGAGCGCACCCTGGCCGTCCCTGGCGAGGCGGCGCTGCCGATTGACAGCGTGTCGATGGATAATTGCGCCGCCGGCAGCATGGCGGCACAGCATCTGATAGCCCAAGGCTGCCGCCGTATCGCCTTCGCTACCGCTTCCGGCATGACCAGCAGCCGCGCCAACAAAATTGCCGGTTACCGGCAGGCACTGGAAAACGCAGGGCTGCCGGCCTGGGTGATCGAAGGCAAAGCGCAGTTCGCCTACGGTGATGCTGAAATGGCCGAGTTAGGCAAGACGCTGGCCGAACAAATTTGCCAGAGTGAACCCCGGCCGGACGGCATTGTAGCGCTGAACGACATGTTGGCCATCGGCATGATTTCTGCCTTCCAGCGGCTTGGTGTGCGGGTGCCCGAGGATATTTCAGTTGTCGGCATCGATAACATGTTCCTGTCCGAGCTGTTTAACCCGGCGCTTAGCTCAGTGGCGCCGCCGCTGCGCGAGATGGCGGTGAAAATCGTCGATCGGCTGATTGGTCGGCTGGAAAACCCTGAATTGCCGGTGGAGGAGTTTTTATTCGCGCCTAGCCTGGTGCGCCGACAGTCGGTCATTAGCACGTAACCTCCTGCGGGGCTACGGCTCCGCTCTCTTTCATACTGAATCCATGCTGCGCTAATGCGCGGCGGGAGCTTCGCTGCGCCCAAAACCGCAGCGGGAGAATAAAAATGAACAATGAATCCTGCGTTTACTGCCATCCAACCAATGAAATCCTGCTGTGGCAAAACCCGCTGTGCCGGGCCATTTTCATTGCCGACAGCCCTTTCCCCGGCTGGTGTCGGGTGGTCTGGCATGAGCATATCGCCGAACTGAGCGATTTACGTGACGACCAACGCAACAGCCTCATGACCGTGGTCGCTCAGGTTGAAGCGCAACTACGGCAATTGCTGACGCCGGCGAAGATCAATATCGCCAGCCTGGGCACCGCACTGCCCCATTTGCATTGGCATATCATCCCGCGCTACCTCGACGACTCACATTTCCCGGAGCCGGTCTGGAGCCAGGCGCTACGCGCGCCAACGGCGAGAACCGTGCCGGAGAATTTTATTGAATTAATGAGGGAACGGCTGGCGATAACGCTGGGGGAATAACAAAACGCCGGGCATGGCCCGGCGTTTACTATTTAATTAAGGCTTTTCGGCGATTTTTCGCAGGTACTCATTATTTTTAAACGCAATGATGATCATTTCGAAACAAACGCGGGTGAACACGCCGCCGATAATGATCGCAAACAGGCCGCGGAAGAACTCACCGTAGAACATCAACCCAATCCCGACAACAATGATGCCCAGCAGGCACAGCCAGTACACGCCGGTGATGATTTTCGGCGTCAGCATCGCATCAAAAAAGAAAATGTTTTTCATTGTAAATCCTTCCTTAGGCCAGTATTTAATTATCCCAGAGGCACCGCATCAGTGCGGCATGCCTTGTTGTCACGCCAGTTATGATAGCGAGTAACGTGACGAAAAGCGCTCAGAAATCAGCAGGCCATTACATAAGGGTTGAGGATGTTTAACAAAATCGGCAACAAAATCCTGGGCGGTTTAGCGGCGCTGCTGCTCAGCCAAAGCGTGCTGGCACAGGAAACGCTGATCTTCGTGCGGCACGGGGAGAAACCCGCCAACGACAGCGGGCAGTTAACCTGCAAAGGGCTCAATCGCGCGCTGGCACTACCGGACGTGCTACTGGACCGCTATGGCAAACCTGATTTTATCTTTGCCGCCGGGCCCAAAGAGAATAAGACCGGCAGTTCGCTGCGAGCGCTGTCGACCATTATGCCCACCGCGGTACGTGTCGGACTGCCGATCGGCATTCAATTCCACGCCGATGACATCGCCGGGCTGCAGCAGGAGCTGCTCAGCGATAAGTACCAAAACTCGCGCATCTTCATCGCCTGGGAGCACAAGAATCTCGATAAGGCAGTGAAGAACATCGTTGCCGCGCGCGGCGGCGACGCCAGTTTGGTGCCCGAATGGCCAGGCAGCGACTTCGACAGCATTTTTGTGGTCACGCTGGATCAGGGCAAGGTTTCATTCCGACAAGAACGTGAGGGGTTGACTCAGTTGGCGGAGAGCTGCCCTTTCGCGGGGTAATGCCATGCTCCCGTTTCAATTGGCTCTCTGCATCGGGATAGGTAACGACGACGGACAAAGGTAACGGCCGCGTTCAGAGAGTCCACTGCGCTATTTTAATTTATTATATATTGGACTATTTTATAAACACCCCAACCATTTAATAATAATCAATTAAGATTACTCATCAACATATATATAAATAAAATAGTGCAATGGAAATGATATAAATTATTTATATATCGAAACAAACAATGGCTAAATATCTTTAAATTTAAAAAATCAACTCCAGCATTCACTAATATCAAACTAATGTCTTGTATTTCACTTATGGGATTGAATATCTACAGGAACCTGTAAATATCTTTATTAGCGGTGCTAGGGTAGCGCCGCACTGATTAAGGAAAGATCATGATGACCAGATCCCCCCTTGGTACTACTGCTTCAACAGGGCAAAAATGCCCGGAAAGCGGCGTTTGGAAGGTAGTGGGCACACCATCAACCACCGCCCCCATCGCGAAAGGTAATACCATGCCGCCCTACAATAATAAGGCGGCTACCTGGAAGTTAACCCAGTACGCCTAAGCCTTAAGTTATAAGCCGCCGCTTCGGGGCGGCTTTATTGCTGATGTTCAAGCCAACAAAGAAAGTCCATCATTCGCTCGGTAAACTCAGCGTCATTAGCGTTATTGATAGCATGTGCCAGCAGATAATTTATTTCTGAAGCCTTATCAGGATGCCGCGCTAATAATTGCTCGGCATAATCATCAAGCGCTATCGGCCAAAACAGGCTATCAGGATCACGCAGCATATTAGTTGCTCTGATCAGCTTTCTGGCCGCTTCGCGTTTGAGTCGTTGCAGCTCAGCAACCCGAGACCCGCCCGAGATTTTCACACCATAATCTTCCAGCACGGTGCGCAGATCGGCATTTACCGCCCGCGCAATGCGACGATCTGGCCGGAACAGTGGCAATGCGTTGCTAACGTCATTTCCCCAAAGACAGCGGCAATGGTGTTTCAACCAATAGCCCCAGCTATAGCGATTGGCGGGATTTAGCGCTTCATCGAGGGTGCCAATATCAAAATCCACCTTGCTGACTATCGTCTGATGTTGCTGGAAATCCTCACGCCATTGCTCAATAAGCGCCAATTCAGCGTCAGTAGCCCGCCGACTCAGCAACAAGGTGATATCCAAATCAGACTCCCCCGGTGTCGCTTGTCCGCGTGCCACACTGCCATAGAGATAAATACAGTGGATCAAGTCGGGGAAATGGCTCGGCAAGCCTGCGACCAACGCTGTCAGCACAGGCGTGAACGCATCCTGCAATGAGAAGTCGGTTACCCTGGGGATAAAGCCATCGCGGCAGAAGGTCATTGGCTGCTCCGAAGGGGTTTACGCTGGAGAGCATCACAGGAGTGATAAAACAGCAACTAACATACTGAATAACAAGCATATTAAATAATAAGAAGAAAGCGATCTATACACATACATATACACAATGGGTCTAGCTCCAAATGTATTGCGCAAATTATACCCAACTAAAATCGTTGCTAGCCCTCACTCTCACAGTAAAAAAGATTTATAGAAAAACTGTTCACACTGTTCACTTTTGAGTTTTTTATACAAAAATCAGTACTTTATATAGTGATTAGTTAACTAGGAACTATGCACTACTGTTCACTTCAACGTGAACAGTAGCAGCCAACTCCAACGCCCTCAGACTCAATGGGTATTAGTGCCCTTGAGTTTGCATATATGAGAGGTAAGCATGATGTCCAGGTTGGCTGGGTAATGTTGGCGTTATGTATATTCAGGCGTGCGCTTCACTTTCTACTAGCTCTAGGATTAGCCCGAAAAAAATGATTAGTTTATTGTGATTATTGAAAATAAGTGTCGCCGGACTTATTATGTGTACCAACCTTTATGACCAATAGCGATTAGTAAGAATAAAATCAATGGTTAACTTTATAAGTTACGTGAAACTACTTAACTATTCATAAAAATCAACTAGTTACTTTTCAAAATAGAAAGTAAGTAGTCTCTGCTACTTATAGCCAACTCATTATTGGGTTCTACTTGGAGCCAAAAACCTACACGTCCGAGAATGGAAAATAAATAGTTTGGGTCTTTGATTTTTTGTTGAGTAATGTGTGATATATATCCATACTTCATAATAAAATGTAACTCATTTTTTAATTTTCTTTTGTATTCTCTAGGTAATGATAATTGCTGGCCTGAAACTGAAAGTCCTGTTATTATTTTTTTATTAGAGTTGATTAACAATGAAGTTTTCTCTTCGTTAATACTTAGACCAAATTTTTTTATTATCTCTGTGATTACTCCTATAATCTTATTAGGTATATAGCTTCCTGAAAAACACATATCATCAGCATAACGAGAGTACGAAAGTTGATACTTTTTACTCAAATTATTTAATCTATTATCCAGTCCTTTAAGTAATAGATTGGAGAGATAAGGACTTGTAGAAGCACCCTGAGCCAATTTTCTGTCGTAACAACATAGAGAGGCTAGATAAAATGAAACATTATTTGTATAGCCTAGATGCTTAAAGTAATTAATAACCCAATTTATAGGTATGGATGGGAAAAAATCTTTTAAATCCATTTTAAGCAAACAAGGCTTATTCAAGTGGATAGAGGCATTTGTGATGATGGACTTTGCGGGTGTAAAACCATGACATGCATCATGAGGTTTATCATTGAGTAAAATATTTTTATAAATCCATTTCTGACACATTAACAATGATGGATAAGGTGATGCGATTTTTCTCATTCCACCTTTTTTCTTTGGTATATTAAACTCCCTATAGAAATCTTTAGATGAGGAGATCATTCGATCAAGTGTCGTTTCATCGATACCTATAAGATGAGATAAATGTTGTTTTTCAAAAATGATTGGAGAATTTGAATCTAACAATCCGGATATATATTGAATGTAAAGATTTGCTTGTTCGTTAGACACGCCACGGTCAGCAAAAAAATCTATCCAGGATTTGATTTTATTGTTTTTCATAATAATGGCTTACAGAAGATACCTTCAATACTTTAGCCTGTGGATTGAAGCGGCAAAATTTTGCGAAAACGCAAAAATTTGCTGATTCAATCCAGATAATAAAAGCGAGCAGCGAAAACGTTCGCTGCGAGGTTTTATTATCACTATCATGGGAATTGCGGAATTTTGCAATTCCCATGAACTGGGTTAACCCGGACCTAATCATGAGAGCGACTCCACTCTAACATACTAGCTTCTGTAAGCCATTTCATCATCATTCCAAATGCTCCATTACTTGTCAAGTATTGTCTTAAGTTTTTTATCCAATAATCTTATACTTGGAACATATTTATAATTTAGATCAAGTTTTGATCCTAACATTGATGCTGGAACTTTCCTCCAATCTCTATTGGCAGGTTCATAATAGTTATGATTCAATAGTACATACTCACGTCCTGAACCTGTAATACTTAAAATAATTCCGTCAATATTAATATATCCACTCTCTTTTAACTCGTTTAGATTTTTAGAAAATAAAGAAAAGGAAACTCTTGTTCTCTTGAACACAGAGAAGCTATCTACTTTATTAATACTTGCTGAAAATAATATTTTCATAATGATAAATTTTATTTTATTTTTCCCTTTCATCATGCATCTCCCATAGCTCTAAATAACAATGTCTTCCTAGCGCTTTTATTTAAGTACTCAGCCCACCAAAATATTGGGAATACACTATTTGGTAGGTTTATGTCCTTTCTATAATATAATGCCTCCGCTTCTCCATACCCCATTGTCGGCATATTCCGACCTTTATATTCTTTCGAGAGTATGTTTTCCATCGCTAACATTAAGCCTCTCATTTCCTTTGCCTCTTCACCTGTATAATAATCACTAATTCCTTTTTTTATTTTTATTTCAGATGTGATATCAATACCTTCAGCTAATACATTGGAAATCCCTTTTTCAGTGGCTGCAAGAACCTTAACTTTAATAGTAAAGTCATCATTTCTCGCAATTGAGAATTGTCGCTTAATGGTATTAACTCGGTCGATCACTGTCTTACCTGAACCAACAAACTCATCTACTATGATAATATCTTTTAGAGGGGCGTTATTTTTAAATGTTTTATATGCTTGCATTGCATCATTTATTAACTTATGATTAGTCCAGTTAAGTTCTTGTAAAAATAATTTCAATGAATATATAATTGCTTGTCCGCTATCAACACCACTTCCAATACTCATAGCGGATATTAATGTTGACTGCTCATGCAGCTGAGGTTCCGTTACAATATCTAACGCGATTTTTCGCATCAGAAATTGATATCTGTTATTATCAAGGAACTCAAACCTGTTAATGAGATCAATTAACAGCTCTCTTGTTTCATCATCTTGGCACTCTTCAAATAATAATTCTTCTAAAGCTTGAGACTTATCATGCAACCATGGTTGTTTACTTGTAAGCTCAAGCATAATCCTGAAAACATTCCTTTTCATAGACTGACAATGCTCAGTTTAACACTACAATGTAAAAGGTATATCATAAGTATATAACTCTATCATAGTAAAAATCATGGTATTACAGGGAATTAATTATCGAGGAACCGTACACAGCTTTTCACTTCAGCGTTAACCGTAGAGATTGGCAAGTACAAAAAAACCGGCCGGAGCCGGTTTTGCCGTTGTAGTGAAAGGGGGTAGCGAACAGCCCGCAAGCGGGCCGGAAGGATAACCGATACATTTTCCCTGGTGTTGGATTGCATGCGGTTTATAGCCTGAAACTATAAATGCCTCACTGCGGCAGCGTCCAATGGGTTCGGCAGATCAATAGCCGCGTATTGATCGGTGAAAACGATCATGACCGCGTTCACTCAGTGGGCTTCACACTTGGGTAACCAATCGGCCTCACAATCCTCACTCAGTACCAGGTTGGTCTGTATCCCCTGGTTGGTCTTGCGCTTAAGCAAGCTGATCTCGTATTCGCGCAAGGTCTGCGGGATGGCCCGCCCGAACGCCGTCAGATTCAACGGGTATTTGTGCCCTCGCGCCTCCATGTAAGAGAGGTAAGCGTGATACAGATACTTGCGCGGGTTGGCGGGCACAATATTGGCGTTCCCCATATACAGGCCGTGGGGTTCACTCTCTTCCAGCAGGTAGCCGCAAAAATCAACCAGCGGATCGGCACTGCGTTTGATCTCCAGCGCTTCATCCGAATGTTGCTGCGCCTGGAGCAGGTCGCGGGCATCGTTCGGGTTGGCAAAGCGTTGCATCAGGTGGCGTACAATCACCGCCAGTTCGCCGGTGATTTTGGTCAGGAGCTGCGGATCGCGCTCATGGGTCGGTATCACCTCTGGGAATGGCAGGATCACCCGGCGACGGGATACACCCCCGCTGCGGTCACTGAACTGCATCGGGTTGTTGTTCACCGCCAGGATCACCGCCGGAATGTGGGTGGAGTAGCCATCACGGTATTTCGGATCGATGGCGACGGCATCACCGCCGGTGATCGCCTTGATGCCTGCCCCGTCACCGCTCCATTTCTCCTGGTCAGGCAGGATTATCAGCGAGAACCCGACCACCGAGGCCCGATCCCGCGAGGATTCCAGCGTATCGATAGAGGCCGAGGTGGTGTTGTCTTTCCCCGCCAGCAGGCTGGCGATTGATGCCATTACGCTTTTACCGCTGCCACCCGGCCCGGTCACTTCCAGGAACATCTGCCAGTCATAGCGGTTTGCCAGCACCATAAAGAGCGCCGCGAGAATACGTTCCCGTTTGTCGGGTTGCTGTCCGGCGGCCCGCGTCAGCCAGCGCCAGAAGTGCGGCGCGTGGTCGGCCAGATTTTCCCCGGCCTTGGGTGGCGTGTAATCCACGCTGTTCACGGTGCGCAGCCAGTGGGTTTTCTGGTGGGCGCTAAACTGGCCGGTGACGGTATCAAACACGCCATTACGAAAGCCGATCAACTGGCGGGCCGGGGTACCCATCTGCGGCACCATCAGTTTAAGCGTATCCAGGACGCTGCCGATCCCCGAGGCGGAGAACGGGGCGCGGATTTTCTGGAACAGGGCGGCAATTTCCCGGCTGAGTACCCGGTAAGGCAATACCTGCCATGCGCCGTTCTCGTAGCGGCACAGATCTTCCCCCACCGGCGGCACCGCCAGCAAGTGCTGGTAATGTTCGGCCAGCAGTGCGGCTTTCTCACTGGCGCTCATGGCTTTCAGGTCGGCATCGCTGAGGGTGTCGAACGGGCTAGGGTGCTGCGGTGGGTTAAAGGCCTGCAACTGTGCCAGGGTAGGGAGTTTGCCCTGTTGCTGATAGAGATCGTTCCAATCACCGATCATTGGCGGTAATGCCAGTGTAGCGCCGGTCAGTTGGGCGGCCTCGGCGGCGCGGGTTTGGCCGGTGCCGTTCTCGTCATTGTCGGCGGCCAGCAGCAGCAATGCATCCGGGTATTGTGCGCGCAACTGTTGCGCCAGGGCGGGCAGGTTATTGGCACTGAGCGCAATACAGACGCTTTCCCCGGTCAGTTGATGCACGGTCAGCCCGGTGGCGTAGCCTTCCGTTAACCAGATCACCGCGTGATCCGGCCCGGCCAGAGAATGGCAGGCATCTTTGACCTGCCCTCCGGCCAGGGTGCGCTTGTCGCCTGCTGTGTTGATCAACTGGACGTTAACCACCTCCCCGGCGGCATTGGTCAGCGGTAACAGCAGGTCACCGGGTTGGTAGGTGATACCGCCCACGCGCAGGGGCTTACCCTGTAAGGTCAGGGGGGACACATCTGGCCAGCCTTTGCGGATCAGGTAGGCATTGCCTGCCTGGGGGACGGCAGCGGCCAGCAGTTGGCGGGCCTGTTCGGCGGCCTGTTGCCGGGCCTGGGTTTTATCCTGTTGGCTATCCGGCACCGGTAACGGGGCGTATGAGGTGTTGCCCAATACCCCGGCCACCTTGCTGGCGGCCTCTTTGGTGGTCACCGCCAGCGCCTTTTCGACCAGTGACAGGCCATCCCCGCCGCCGCACTGGTTGCAGAACCAGGTTCCGCGCCCTTGCTGGTTGTCGAAGCGAAAACGGTCTTTACCGCCGCATACCGGGCAAGGCTGTGCCCGGCCCCCGGCGGTGATGTGAATGCCCAGGGCAGGAAGTAATACCGGCCATTGGCCGGTTGCTGCACGTGAGGTGTGTGAAACGTTTAATAGCGTCATCGTCGCCCCCTCAATGCACGGTCGTGTTAGTGGTGGCGGCGAGCTGGTCACAGCACAGTTCGTCCATCATCTTTTGCCCTAACGGCGTCAGGCGGGGAGGAGCGACCAGGATATCCGGCTGCACCATATCCCCCAACATGGCACACGCCATGTCCATACCCTCTTCCGGGCCATGCTGACCAACAAAGTAGCCTTCCAACTGCATGGCGATGGTCATTTGCAATTCATCCAGCGAGTAACCGAGGCTAAGCCCATAAAAGGCGCAGGTATCGAGATAGGCTTGTGCCACCGCACGGCGATACACCGCTGTACGCACTTCAATAGGCAGGCAGGATTGATTGAGTGTGTTCATGCGGCGGTCGCCTCCAGGTTGTCATTGATATGGGATTCGCAGGTGGTGACCACCTGTCCGAGTTGGTCGGTCAGTACTGCCACCACTGAAGCCAGAGCATCTTGTTGGAAGCTGTCCGGGCGTTGACCGCAGCAGTTCATCTGATCGAGCATATCGAGGAACAACACCCCGACAGAATGCGCATGCTGCAAGCGCAGGAAATCGGCATGTGGGATCGGGTAGTGTGTATCGCTATAGAAACGGGCGGCCAGGGTATTCATGCCACCTCCGCGACAGGCAGACGGCCTGCGAAGGACAGCACGTAATCACGTACCAGGGCGCGGCGGGCGGCGTGCTCACAGGTGGCAACGGTGCGCAGCATGCAGGGCTGTAATGTGGTGGTGTTGCGGCGCACGGCAGCAAACAGGAAGACAAATTGCGGGTGTGACGGGGTGAGGATAGTAGCCATGGTGGCAGCCTCCATTGAGTAATGGTTATCGCTACCACCGAAGTTCCTACACTTATGGGTGGTAGCCCAGACGGGGGTAGGAATACCGGCCTCAATGGATACCGGCCAGCCCGAAGGCTGCCCCGCCTGAGCCACCATTGTTTGATCGCTACAGTAGCATAAAAACCACTGTGCAAAAAATGAGCGCGCTAAGGCCACGACATAAAAAAACACGCTAGGCGCGTGTTGTGTCGCCATTGAGTAACACGGGTTCCTACGCCCGGCTGTCGATTGTGCGACAGCGCAAGGACTATAACGTAGGGCTTGCCGCCAGGGCAAGCCGGAAAACGCATACGGATATTCAATCGATCGCATAGTGATCAACAGTCTGTTAAAACAGAGGTTTTGTAGCTGTCGGCGGCATTGGAAAGCGGTACATGGCGCACTTGGGGCCGGTGGTAAATCGATGGCCCCTGGCAAGTAAGGGCAATCACGCCGTGCTGGGCGCTGTGGCGTTCAGACAGGGCCATTTTAGGGTTCTTGCGCAGCATCAGGATAGCTTCTGCCACAAACAGGGCATCGCTGTGATCCAGGCTGAAGGTTTGTTGGCCGAGCGTCAGGAGCATCATGCTACGGCCTCCGGGTGACGGTTGGCGATGCGTTCAGCCATCCACTCTTCAACCTCAGACTCAAGCCAGGCAACATTCTTACCGCCCAGGGAGATTTGGCTCGGGAACTGTGAACGCCCAATCATTTCATACACGGTGGAGCGGGAAAGGCCGGTGGTATAGAGCACTTCCGGCAGGCGCATAAAGCGATCGCGGGGCGTGGGATCGGTCAGGGTTGGCGCGGGGGTAGAACGGGGCGGTGTGGCAACTGCAAGCATGGTTATGCTACCTCGTTTATATCCGGTGGTGACTCACCGGGACTGTGTGGACTCGTGTGGTAGCGCCCTATTATGTGAATATTTTTCATGATGGCAACAAGGGCTTGTTGTGTGGTAGTGAGCTATAACTGATTGTAAAACAGACAATTTTATCTATTGGCTTATATTGCCCATTATTGCCTTCTATTGACCCACTCAGCCAAAATTACTTATTACAAAATTCAGCATAACTATTATCTGATAGATAAAAATGTGATTAAAAGCGGGTTATATGGCTAGCCAGAAAAAAGGTCAATTTTGGGCAGGGTGAACAGTAGTGAACAGTGAGTGATGAGTTTTAAGTCAACTGTTCACTGCTTTACTTACTGATTTAACTCTATTTTTTATTAAAGTGAACAGTAGTGAATAGTTTATATAAAAACTAAAATCTCGGTGATGGTTTTCTGGGCAATTTCATGGGGTGTTGTCCTGCCGGTGATCCAACGGGCATTGATAGCGATGTTGTGCGGTTATCAACAGAATGGCGACACATTGACGAACACCGGAGATACCACAATGAGTACCACGCTACCCAAGTCCATCACTGAAAAGCTGCAAGCGCTGCGTGATGCCCGCGCCGCCCACGACAAAAATGCCCAGGAGTTAACGGAGGTCGTGACAGGCATCGCCCGTTGCCATCAACAGAAGAAAGACACCGAGGTGGAAAGTCTCGAAGCGGAAAGCCAGTGGCGTACCCTGTTCCGTAAACTGCGTGGGGAAATGACCCCGGAGCTGCAAGCGCAGCACCACAGCCGGATCTCCAAGCGGGAACTGACCAAAGAGTTTGACGGCCTGATTGAAGAAATGGAGGTGGATAAAATGTACCTCCACCTTTGCTGTGGAACGACGGCCCCCAAGCTGGTCGACGCGCACCGAGAGGCTTTGAACGCCTTTGCCGAGCACGCGATGACCCAGGCAGCGGATGCCCTTGGGAAAGTGCTTCTGACCGCCGATGTTGTCAATGCCTGCTCCCTGGCAAAGAAAGCCTACAGCGTTTACCACGATAACCCGATGGACGTCATTGAACAGCGCATACTGGGGGGGCTGAATGCCCATATCAGTGCAGCTATGGCGCAAAAGAATATTGAGCATCCGGTGCTGAGCGAAATCGGACTGGCACAGCCCGAGGAAACGGGGGTATTGCCGGAACTGCGCACTAACTTGATCAAGCGCATGCGGATAGCGGCGGAAGTGGCGGAAAAACGCAAGCGTTTCAAGGAACGGGGGATTAAATCATGATGCGTTGTCCCTTTTGCCGCAGTGGTTCACATACCCGCACCAGCCGGTATTTAACCGAACAGACCAAAGAGGCGTATTACCAGTGCCAGAATATCGACTGTTCCAGCACCTTTAAAACGCGGGAAAGTATTGAGCATGTTATTCAGCGGCCCTTGCCACCGGAAACTATTCCGGCACCGCCTCCACCGGAACGCCGAACGTTAAACCGTTACGGCAACAATAATCACCTGCACTGATTAACCATCCCCGCATCTTCCACCAGGATGCGGTTTTTTGCTTTCCAGCGCTCTCCCGAAATCAGCCTTTTTTCTGGCTAGCCTGTCTCAAACTGTGCGTGCATGCATAGAGTGCATGATTTTGCATGCGTATAATGCGTGTGTTTAGCCTATCTCGCCCCAGTGCTGGCGCGGCTTGAAGCCCTGCATGCAACTGCATGAAATGCGATACATAAAGCGGGCAGGCGAGGCGGGGATAGCATTGCGCGCGGGCGTGTTTAATTATTTCTACTCAATTTTACAGAGTGCCCATCGGACGTTTATTTATTTAGATATCTAAATAGAATTTTGGCATTGTCTTAGTGTTGTTGAATAAGCCGACTCTGCTTATATTCTCTCTGCCTTTACACAAGCACATACATCACTCGTTAAAGAGAAATATTATTACTTTATACCACACATCAATATATAAAAGATATGAAAACTGTATAGGTTAAAAAATAACAACATCAGATCCAACAATTATTAACTTAAAAAAAGTAGAATGCAGCATTACTGCAGCATTCTTTAATGACTTATGTTTTTATTAATTTTGGCAGACTTAAACCTTGAGTTATAGACCTCTTGTCACGATCAACATTCTTATTAATCCATATATTCATCATTTCTTCAGTACTAGTCTGATTTTGCTCAGAGGCTTGTTGAGCAAAAGTCCTATCAAATCGATTGCTTACTGTGTATCCATCCATTAAATTCCCTTTAGGGCGCATCATCTCTAAGTATTTGGTTTTATTGTTCATTTTTCACCTCCACCTATCAAGTATCTTTCTTCAACACTCTTGATACTTTAAGTATATGTTCCACTAACCCAATTCGTCAACAACTAGCAAATAGTGGCATTTTGAAAATTATAATACATTCATCATAAACTATATATTTTACTTATCATGATCATCTGCCACTTCCTCCTTATCAGGCATAGTCGAGGCATCGATGGCGTCATGAATAAAGACTTTAAATATGCTATCTATATAAATTGTCAATAAATAGCTAAAGGTAAGTAAAAAATCACCATCTCTATCAATTTTAAATTGATTAGCATCTGCGCTAGTTAGCACTAACACGCCCAAGCATTTATCATTTATTAAACTGGTATCAGGAGACATTATTGGCACAGATAGAAAAGATCTATAGTTAATATTATCACTTTCATCATCACTATTAAGTTCTGAGCTTTTTGTGATATCAGGACAAATTTTCATTTCTTTATGTAAGTGAGTAAGTCCCACGTGTCCAAAACCACTTTTCCATTTTCGGTTACGCTTTTGTAACCTGTCATCACATATTCTTGCTCGCACGCTTAGTAAATCACTCGGTGCATCATAAAGATATAAAGCAATATTAAATTTACTCTCACTTTTGTAACTAAAAAGTACTTCTCTTTTAGCTGATAGGAAACCTAAAACTGTCTTAAAGAAAGTAGCCGCATCACTCACTACCGCTTTCTGAGTTAGCTCTTTTGACTGGGTTCTTTTCGCCATTTCACTCAATTTATTCATTATCAGCAAGGTGGTGAAATGAATAACTGCCTTTTGGGTTTGATGCAACTCACTTTGGTCAATTGAGCGACTAGTTAACCCTTTATAATCATTAGCTAATTTATTATATTTCACTATCATTTCTGACAAGTGAAGGCTTGTATCCTCCTTCTTATCTAGGTACATAAATGAAATGCTAATAATTACGTGCAAAGTAAAAAGAAAGATATAAAAACCAATAAAATAGCTAGGCAAATCAATTAACTCGCCTTTAAATTGGAATATATAAGATATTCCTATACCAAGCAGTATCGGAATTATAAATGCGTTCCAGATAGAAAAGAAACTCACAAAATAACTGGAGAAACTAGTGCTTTTATAATTATTCCTTTTGATTATTTCGTGAACATCGTTAAATTCCATACATTATACCTTACATATTAAAATATAGTTAGCATACCACTGCAACATCTCCCTACGTTTCTCAAGGTATTGAGCGTGGTTATATGTCCCTCGGATACTATTCTTATCCACATGCGCAAGCTGCATCTCGATCCAAGCACTATCAAACCCATGCTCATGTAGGATAGTAGACATCGTGTGTCTAAAACCGTGACCAGTAGCACGTCCCTTATATCCTAGTAGCTCAATTACCTGATTCACACTTTCCTTACTTATAGGTTTTCTGCGGTTGTTGCGTCCAATAAAAATATAAGGGTAGTGACCAGTGATCGGCTGTAGCTGTTTGAACAACTCCATAACCTGCGTGGATAACGGCACAACATGGGGGCGTCGCATTTTCATACGTTCGGCAGGAACCTCCCAGATTGCCCTCTCAAAATCGATTTCTTCCCAAGTAGCAAAGCGCATTTCTTGTGTACGCACACCGGTCAGCATCACGATTTTGGCGGCGTTCTTGGTAATAATACTGCCGGTATAGCCTTCTAAATCTTTTACGAAGTAAGGCAGCTCCTCTGCTGAAAGGAACGGATGGTGTTGTTGCTTTGGAACAGCCAATGCACTGGCGAGATCTGGAGCAGGGTTGTACTCCGCCCTGCCGGTGATAATCGCATAGCGGAACACTTCTCCGCACCGCTGACGCACTTTGCGGGTTTTCTCTAGCGCTCCCCTCTTCTCAATGCGCCGAAGCACCTCTAAAAGCTCCAAGGGCTTAATTTCAGAGATCGGCCGCTTGCCGATATAGGGGAAAACATCAGCCTCAAAGGTGCTCATGATTTCCCCACGATAGCCGAGTGACCAGCGATCTGCCTTGGCCGTATGCCATTCACGGCTGATAACTTCAAATGAGTTCTCGGCGGAGAGTTTCTGGGCCAGCTTTGCAGCCTTTTTCACTTCACCTGGATCAATCCCTTCAGAAACCTGCTTACGCGCTACCTCACGCTTTGAACGCGCTTCAGCAAGGGAAACTAAGTCATAGGTGCCAAATGACATCAGCCTAGCCTTACCGGCATAGCGATAGCGAAAACGCCAACCTTTACTGCCACTGGGTTCGATCAGGAGTGAAAGGCCTTGGCCGTCGTTGAGTGTATAGGCTTTCTCTTGGGGTTTGGCACGGCGGATTTGTAAGTCAGTTAGCGGCATGTGTATAGCTCAAAGATGTATAGTCAAAATCTATACCCATCAGTATACACATTTTTCACGGATTTAGAGAGAAACTCTCGGACACCCTCGGACAGAAACTCACAGTAACCATTGGTTTTATTGGTGTTTTTTGGATTTATCGGGAGGTATTCGGACAAGCTTTGGCGGAAGATCACAGGAGTCGAACCTGCCCAGGACCGCTGGCGGCCCCAACCGGATTTGAAGTCCGGCCGCCCCACCGGGGACGAGGATCTTCCTTCGGGAGTCAGAAGCAAGAGCCTGATTATAGCGCAGTTTATCCTTAGCGCTAAGAGGGAAATAGCGGCGGCCCCCGGCAAAAATACCGGAGGCCGGCAGAATTACGGCTTCAACAGATCTTTGACGTCCAGCAGGATAAATTCATTGTCATCCGCCACGTTCGGCTGGCGGCTGGAGGAGAACGGGAAGTTATTGTCGTTACCGACAATAATATGACTGCCGTCCACCACGTCGACGTTTTCAATGGTGAAGAACGGGAAGGTCAGCACACCGTTGTTCAGCGGTTTGCGCGCCAACTTGTTCGGGTCCTGAATGTTCAACAGGTCGATATAAGCCAGTTTATCGACCGGTTTGCCGACGTTGGCATCAGAAAAAGCGATTTTATATACCCGCTTGAACTTCGCCACCTGGCTGAAGCAGTTGTCGGTTGGCGCACCCGCCGCACAAGCTTTGTCCGGCGTACCTTCGCCATTATCACGCTCAATCACCAGGCCATGGGTAGCGTCGATCATATTGAAATCGCCGATGGCGTTCTGGTTGTCTTCCAGCATGTACTGCCAGCTGCGGCCAGTCCAGGCCTGCTGTTTCACGTCAAATTCCAGCACCCGCAGGTAACGTTTTCCATCGCGGTTTTCAAACTTTTCGCCATCCCACAGCGCGCCCTCAAGCAACGGGTACAGCTTGCTGCCGTCCGGCGATGCCGCCATGCCCTCAAAACCCTTGGAACGCGCTACCTGGAAGTTCTGTTTGCCATCCGGTGCACCCGGTAGGGTCAGCGTCGGGTTATCCGGCGATTTGACTACCTTGCCGTCCACCTTGGTGTCGAACACCGCCAACACCTTACCGTCCAGATCGGCCTTGATCAGGTAAGGGCCGAATTCATCGCCGATCCACAGGGCATTGTCGGCGAACTGGAAGCTTTCCGGGTCGAAGTCGCTACCGGTCAGGTAACGCTGGTCGGTGCTCTCATTGACGATATGGAACGGCACTTTCTGGTCAGGATCGTGCAGGAATACCGTTTTCAGCGGCGTCACCGTGCCGTTATCAAAGTCGATTTTGTAGTGATTGAGGTACAGCATCGCATCCGGTGAGTTGGCTTTGCTGCCGAAGCCGTTGTCGGTCAACACCCAGTAGGTGCCGTCAGGCATGTGCTTGATACCGGAATGGCCCTGAAGGGGTTGGCCCGCGATCGGCAGGCCGATACCGGTCATGCGATCGGCGGATTTTCCCGCCACGCTGCCCAGTTCCGTCACGCGTTTGCCGCTGGTGTACTTACCGCTTTGTTGCAAATCGGTGGGAGCATCCTGTGGCGCCGCAATACTGGATTTTACCGCCAGTATCGCATGCCCGGCCAGCGTCGCAGACACCGGTTGGGCGTCAGCCCACAGGTTACCGCTCAGCGCCATACAGCCAGCCAACAGCGCCAGACGAGTTTTGGTGATGTGCATGTCATGGTTCCCTTTTTGTTGTTATCGCCCAGAAGTAAAAGCAACGTCACTATAGGGAGCCGCAATGACAGAAATATTATTCGGCGAACGCTCGCCGGTAGCTGTGCGGATGGAAGCACCAGGTGATGGCGATAAGCACCACCACCAGCAGTGCGTGAATTTGCCAATCGAGCACAAAGCCACCGCTGTAATCACGCAACAGGCCGGAAATATACGGCGTCGTACCCGCCAGCAGGAAGCCGATACCCTGCATAAACGCCACCAGTCGCCCCGCCGCCGCCGGGTGCGGAATATGGTCGAGCGCCAGCACCAGGCACAGCGGGAACGCACCGCCCAGCCCCAGGCCGGAAAGCAGTACCCACAGCCAAGGCAGCGTTTGCGGCAGGTAGATAAGGCCGATGAAACCTGCCAACTGCATGATCAGCGCCAGCAACAACAGCGGACGGCGGTCCGTAGCGCGCGCCAAGGCGGGCAACAGCAGCGCCCCCACTACCTGGCCGAAGGTCATCAGCGCCAATAGCGATCCACTGGCCTGCGGCTGCCAGCCGAGCTGCATGTAATAAGGGGGGAGCCAGGCGATCAGGCTGGTGTAGCCGCCATTAATCAAACCGAAATAGGCACCGAGCAACCAGGCGCGACGGCTGCACCATAAACTCGGTCCGCGAGCAGTACCGGACGGCGTCAGGCGTGCCAAGCCTCGGCTGACGGGCCACCAGGCGATCAACGCCACCAGCGCCGGTGCTGCCCACCAGGCCAGCGCGCTATGCCAGTCATGGCCAACACTCATCAGCCAGGGAGTAATCGCCGCCCCCAGCCCACCGCCGCCCATCAGCGCCGCCGACCACAGTCCGGCCACCAACGCCATCTGCTTGAGAAAATGATGCTTGATAATACCGGGCATCACCGCCTGGATAACGCCAATTCCCAGCCCGCCCAGCACTGCACTCAACATCAACTGCGTGCTGCCCGGTGCCAGCTCGCGCCAGGCAGCACCCAGGCCAATGGCCAGCAAACTCAGGACAACGCTGGTGCGTTCACTGAACAAACGGTTGATGGCACCGCCAGCCAACGCCATCAGCCCCATCATCAACACCGGCAAGGTAGTCAGCAGGGCCGCGCCGCCAAAACTCAGCCCGGTAGCCTGGCGCAGCGTCGGCAACAGCGGGCCAATAGACGTCAGCAACGGCCGCATATTCAAGCCAATCAGCACCAGTACCCACAACAGGGGATTGAACCAGCGGCGTAAGAAAGGGGGAGCAATAAAATGATTTAACACGGTCTATTCCTGAACTTCCGGGGTGAAGAGTGCGACGTCACAACCTGTACGCCGCAGCGTTGCATTACTCTAGGCAACGCCGCTAGTATTGGGAAATTAAATAATAAAATAGCCAGCAGTGGGAAAATGAATCGCTACCCGATGTTCAATCCGCAGTTATTGCTCAGCTTTGTCGCCGTGTGCGACAGCGGTAGCTTCACCCGCGCCGCGGACCGGGTATTTTTATCGCAGTCCACCGTCAGCCAGCAGGTGCGTCGGTTGGAGGAGATGCTCGGTAAACCGCTATTTGAGCGCTCCTCTCATCAGGTATTACTGACCGAGGAAGGCGTCAAACTGTTGAGCTATGCGCGGCGGATCATCGCGCTGAATGAAGAGGCACATGACGCCCTGACCGGTATCTGGCGCGACGGCGTACTGCGGTTGGGGATGCCGGAGGATTTCGCAGCACCGACTACTGAACTGCTGGCGGAATTCAGCCGGGCGCACCCGCACCTGCGGCTGGACGTCACCAGCGGCCTGAGCGCCGATCTGCACAGCGCCTATGCCCGTGAAGAACTGGACCTGATCCTGGTGAAACAGCGTCGTAGTCAACCTCCGCGCGCCGCCAGGCCGGAGCCGCTACTGTGGCTGGATAGCCTGGCCTTTCCGGCCATCGAACAATCCCCGGTACCGCTGGCGGTGTTCCCGCTCAATGGCCTATACCGCGATGACCTGTGCCAGGCGCTGGATAACCTTGGCAAGCGCTGGCGCATCGGCTACAGCAGTGCCAGTCTGGCGGCTCTCACCGCCGCATCCGCCGCCGGGTTAGGCGTCACGCTGTTGCCAGCGAGCTGTCGCTTGCCCAGCCACCGGGTGCTCGGCATCGCCGAAGGGTTACCGCCGATCGACAGCATCGAACTGGCGCTGTATTACCGCGACGGTGCCCCCGCCGCCACCCCGGCACTGGCCGAACGGCTGAAGGCATTTTGCGGGTTGGTGTAAAGACAGCTGTGTGGCCATCGCGAATGCACCCGGCCTAATACCCGACCTCACCGTAACGCTCGCGGTAATCCTTCGGCGTCATGTCGTAACCCTTCTTGAATACCGAGTAAAAATACTGCAGTGAGGGGTAGCCGCACATCTGCGAAATTTCAGCAATAGGTAGCGACGTCGCCGTGAGTAAATTACGGGAACGATCGAGCTTCTCTTCGTGGATTACATGGTGAATTGTCTGGTTCAGTTCATCCTTGAAACGTTTTTCCAGGTTAGAACGCGATATACCCACAGCATCCAATACTTGCTCTACCTTAATACCTTGGCAAGCATGGTGGCGTATATAATGCATAGCATGAATCACTGCGGGATCGCGCAAAGAGCGAAAGTCTGTAGAACGCCGTTCAATGACTTTTATTGGGGGAACCAAAATGCGCTGTAATGGCAGTACCTGCCCATTGAGCAGTTGATGCAGCAATTTCGCGGCACGATAGCCCATCTGGCGGGTACCCTGTGCGACCGAAGACAATGCCACCCGCGAAAGATAACGCGTAAGTTCCTCATTATCGATACCAATCACGCACAGTTTTTCTGGCACAGCGATATCCAGATGTTCGCAAACCTGCAGCAGATGGCGTGCCCGGGCATCAGTCACGGCGATGATGCCGGTCTGCTGCGGCAGCGTCTGTACCCAGTCCGCCAACCGGTTTTGTGCATATTGCCAATTGTCTGGCGACGTGGCCATTCCCTGATAGATAACTCCTTGATATTGTTCGGCAGCCACCAACGCCTTGAAGGCGTATTCACGCTCCTTCGCCCATTGTTTTCCACCTTCGCTTGGCAATCCGTAGAAAGCAAAACGATTAATGCCCTTTTCTTTCAAGTGAGTGAAGGCCGCCGCGACCAAGGAGTGGTTGTCGGTAGCAATGTAGTGCACCGGTGGGTATTCATCATCGCGATGGTAAGAGCCCCCCACGCCGACGATAGGCACAGTGACATTTTGCAGTAGTCGCTCAATCTCTACATCGTCAAAATCAGCAATGACGCCATCACCCAGCCAGTCTTTAATATTGTCGATACGGCAGCGAAAATCCTCTTCAATAAAAATATCCCAGTCACACTGCGACGCCTGCAAATACTCGCCCACACCTTCTACCACCTGACGGTCGTACACTTTGTTAGCGTTGAATAGCAGCGTAATCCGATAGCGCTTATCGAACATATCTACCCCACTCCACGTTTGAGCTCTTTGCGTCCATATACAACACGAATGGCCATTTCGACGTTAATCCTTTGCTTTACTTGTGAGCAATATCACGTAAGTCATTTTTCATAACAGCAAAAGTAAAACCCGGAATAAACACCCTGATGCATTAGCGCTATCGTAGCACCACAATAATGACAAACGTCAAGGTGAGGTCGTGTGATGGATAACTATAACTTTAATAATAAAATATCACGCAAAGGAACTCATAGCGCCAAGTGGGAAAGCACAAGCGATGCATTACCCATGCCATTAATTCCCCTTTCCGTTGCCGACATGGATATTCCACTACCGAATAAAACAATCAATTTACTTAATGAATTCACAAACAAAGGAATTTATGGCTATACATTACTGAGCGAAAATTGGGGAGAAACCGTCACGCAATGGATGCAACGTCATTGCCACTGGCATATCAATGCTGAGCACGTGGTCTTTTGCCCGCGAGTCATACAGGCCGTATCTCTGTACATCCAGAATTTTACTGCGCCGGGAGATAGCATCGTCAGCCTGGCGCCAGCATATCATCCCATCAGCCACAGTGTCGTACTGAATCAGCGTAAACTGTTGGAAAGCGAGCTACGCTATCATCATGGGTGCTATACCATCGACTTCGATGACCTTGAGAATAAATTTAAACATGCGCGCTGTTTTATTTTATTATCACCCCATAATCCAACGGGCACCGTTTGGGAAAAAGAATCATTAATAAAAATCGCACAGTTGGCCGAGAAACATCACGTCTTTATTATTTCAGATGATGTTCATTCTGATTTCATTTTTAGTCATCACCAGCACCAGGTAATTTCATCCGTTAGCTCCTACGTTGAGCAAAATTCTTTTATCTGCACCTCTCCGGCAAAAACATTTAACATGGCTGGTCTTGAAGTTGCCAACATTATTATTGCCAATAAACAACACCGTCAAAAATTTATACATTGTCTCGAAGCTGCGGGGATTCACAACCCCGGATACTACGCCGTCCCAGCCTTTTTAAGCGTTTACCGCGACTGTGATGACTGGCTATTCGCCTTAAAAAACTACCTTGCCGATAACCGCGCATGGGTAATCAACATGCTAAGTAAACATTTCCCTGACTGGGTGGTTACCCGCAGCACGGGAACATACATGCTCTGGGTGAATTACCAAGCAAGTCACCTCAGCGAAGATCAACTAAAGCACTGGTTCCTTAACCTTGCCGGCGTCGAAATGAGCTGGGGCTCGGGGTTTGGCGAGTCGGGAATAGGCTTTTTCAGAATCAATATTGCCACGCCACGAGATACGCTGGCTGAAGCATTAGAACGAATCATCAGTACTTCCCCCTACGCACACCAGGAGTAGTACCCCATGAATAATATAATAAAACCACGCGCACCGACGCTGACTGAATCCCTGCTGCCGATCGTTACCATGGTGCTGTTGTTGGGTATTGGCTACGCCGCTTTTGACCTACCGCCAGAACCTCTGATGGTACTGTCTACCGTGATTGCTGCACTATTGGTTAAACGCCTCGGTCACAGCTACAACGATATTCTCGTATCTATCTCACAAAAAATAGCCAAAACAATGCCCGCCTTGCTGATTCTCATCAGCGTAGGTTTGCTGATTGGTACGTGGATGGCGGGTGGCACGATTCCGCTGATGATTTATTACGGCCTAAAACTGATCAACCCGGCGATGCTGTACGTCACCGCACTGCTGGTCACTTCAGTTGTGTCCGTTTGCACTGGCACTTCCTGGGGTTCAGCAGGTACCGTGGGCGTCGCGTTTATGGGCGTCGCCATAGGTATGGATGCAAACCTGGCCGCTACTGCAGGAGCCGTTGTTGCAGGCGCATACTTTGGCGATAAACTCTCACCGCTGTCTGGCGATACTAACCTCGCGGCCATGGCGGCACAGGTCGATTTGTACGAACATATTGGCCATCTGCTGTACACCACCCTGCCATCACTCATTCTTTCCGCCGCTGTGATGTTCTTTTATGGCATGTCAGGCGATCTCGCAGGCGCCGCCATTCCAGACAAGGTCTTGTTGATTACCTCTGGCCTGGCCGGGATCTACCATTTTAATCTGTTGTTGTTGTTACCCGTAGCCATTGTGCTCTATGGCTCAATCACCAAAAAACCGACTATCCCTATCATGCTGGTTTCAGCGCTGGTAGCCATGGCCAATGCCTCATTTATTCAAGGATTTGCCTTTCATGATGTCGTCAAAAGCGCAGTCGACGGCTTTAACGTGTCGATGGTGGGTAATCAAGATATCAACCCTGTACTGAGTAATCTGCTGAACCGCGGTGGCATGAATTCCATGATGAGCACGCTGCTGATCTGCTTTTGTGCCCTTTCTTTTGCAGGCACGCTGGCACTGAGTGGTGCACTGGAAGTGATTGTCCACGCACTGCTTAAATTGGTGCACTCCACTGGCACCATGATCCTGGCAACACTGGCCTGTGGCCTGACCATGATCAGCGTCACCTGCAACGGGCAAATATCCATTCTGATCCCTATTGAAATGCTGCGTAATGCCTATATCGAGCGCGGTCTGCACCCGAAGAATCTGAGCCGAACGGTGGAAGACTCCGCAACAATCTTTGAACCTATTCTGCCCTGGACCGCCGCAGGCGCATACATGGCAGGCACACTCGGTGTCGCCACACTCAGCTATCTGCCGTGGGCAGTGCTGTGCTGGAGCGGGATATTTTTTGCCACGCTGTGGGGATTTACCGGATTCGGTATCGCCCGGCTGAAAAAAGAAGAACAGCAGCAGTTGCTGGCCCAAACCGCCGATAACCTCAAATAAGGAAGCCCCGAATGTCATATTTTGATCAGCTTGAGCAAGTGCGCTACGAAGGCCCAGCCAGCAATAACCCCCTGGCCTTTCATCACTACAATCCGGATGAACTGGTGCTTGGCAAGCGCATGGCGGAACATCTGCGTTTCGCCGCCTGTTACTGGCATACCTTCTGCTGGAACGGCGCGGACATGTTCGGCGTCGGTGCCTTCGATCGTCCCTGGCAGCAGCCGGGCGACGCGCTGGCGCTGGCCAAACGCAAAGCCGACGTGGCGTTCGAGTTCTTCCACAAGCTGAACGTACCTTACTACTGCTTCCATGACGTAGACGTCTCACCGGAAGGTGCCTCGCTGAAAGAGTATCTGCACAACTTTGCGGTAATGACCGACGTGCTGGAAGAAAAGCAGCACAGCAGCGGCGTGAAACTGCTGTGGGGCACCGCCAACTGTTTTACCCATCCGCGTTATGGCGCTGGGGCCGCCACCAACCCGGATCCGGAAATCTTCAGTTGGGCAGCCACCCAGGTATTCACCGCCATGAACGCCACCCAGCGCCTGGGCGGTGAAAACTACGTGCTGTGGGGCGGGCGTGAAGGCTATGAGACCTTGCTTAATACCGATTTGCGCCAGGAACGTGAGCAAATTGGCCGCTTTATGCAGATGGTGGTGGAGCATAAACACAAAACCGGTTTCCAGGGCACCCTGCTGATTGAGCCCAAACCGCAGGAACCGACCAAACATCAGTACGACTACGACGTCGCCACCGTCTATGGTTTCCTTAAGCAGTTCGGCCTGGAAAAAGAGATCAAGGTGAATATCGAAGCCAACCACGCCACGCTGGCAGGCCATTCGTTCCACCATGAAATCGCCACCGCCATTGCGCTGGGCATTTTCGGCTCTGTCGATGCCAACCGGGGTGACCCTCAGCTGGGCTGGGATACCGACCAATTCCCGATCAGCGTAGAAGAGAACGCGCTGGTGATGTTCGAAATTCTCAACGCCGGGGGATTCACCACCGGTGGGTTGAACTTCGATGCCAAAGTCCGCCGTCAAAGCACCGACAAGTACGATCTGTTCTATGGTCATATTGGCGCCATGGATACTATGGCACTGGCACTGAAGGTCGCGGCAAAAATGGTGACTGACGGCCAGTTGCATCAGCAGGTAGCGAAACGCTATGCCGGCTGGAATGGTGAATTGGGCCAGCAAATTTTGCAGGGCAAACTGTCGCTCGAAGCCTTGGCGCAGTACGCTGAAGGCCATGCACTGGCGCCGCAGCACGTCAGCGGCCGTCAGGAACAGCTCGAAAACCTGATGAACCGCTATCTGTTCGGCTAACCGATCGCGCGGCACACGCCGCGCCTTTAAGGATCCTCAACCATGTATATCGGCATCGATCTCGGCACTTCCGGCGTAAAAGTTATTTTGCTCAGCGAGCAGGGCCAATTGCTCGCCAGCCACGGTGAATCGCTGCCCATTTCCCGTCCTCATCCCCTATGGTCAGAGCAGGCCCCGCAGGACTGGTGGCACGCCACCGACCGCGCGATGCTGGCGCTGGGCAAACAACACAGCCTGCAGCAGGTAAAAGCCATTGGGCTCAGCGGTCAGATGCACGGTGCCACGCTGTTGGATGCACGTCAGCAGGTGCTGCGCCCGGCGATTTTGTGGAACGACGGCAGAAGCGCCGCACAGTGTCTGGCGCTGGAACAGGCGGTGCCGCAGTCGCGGCAAATCACTGGCAACCTGATGATGCCGGGCTTTACCGCCCCCAAACTGCTGTGGGTACGGCAGCATGAGCCCGAGCTGTTCAAACGTATAGATAAAGTCCTGCTGCCCAAGGATTACCTGCGCTGGTGCCTCACCGGCGAATTCGCCAGCGACATGTCGGACGCCGCAGGAACCGGCTGGCTGAACGTGGCGCGGCGCGACTGGAGCGAGGAGATGCTGGCGGCATGCAGCCTGACTCGCCGCCAGATGCCACAGCTGTTCGAAGGCAATCAGATCACCGGCCAGACCCATATTGAACTGGCCAAACGTTGGGGCATGTCGCCAGTGCCGGTGGTGGCCGGCGGCGGTGATAATGCCGCCGGGGCGATCGGCGTAGGCCTGTATCAGCCGGGGCAGGCGATGTTGTCACTCGGCACCTCCGGCGTTTATTTTGCCGTCAGCGACGGTTTTCTCAGTAACCCGGCCAGCGCGGTACACAGTTTCTGCCATGCGTTGCCCGACACCTGGCACCTGATGTCGGTCACGCTCAGCGCCGCATCCTGCCTGGACTGGGTGTGCAAACTTACCAACGTCGAGGACGTCGCTACCCTACTGCGCAATGTCGAACAGGCGCCGCCGGCGGCAGCGCCGCTGTGGTTCCTGCCCTATCTGTCCGGCGAGCGTACGCCGCACAACAATCCTAACGCCAAAGGCGCATTCTGGGGCCTGACTCACCAGCATGGGCCAACCGACCTGGCGCGCGCCGTGCTGGAAGGGGTTGGTTTCGCCCTGGCTGATGGCATGGACGTACTGCACGCCAGCGGTCTGCAGCCGTCCAGTATCACCCTGATTGGCGGCGGCGCGCGCAGCCCCTTCTGGCGACAAATGCTGGCGGATATCAGCGGCCAGCGGCTGGAATACCGCACCGGCGGCGATGTTGGCCCGGCGCTGGGGGCGGCTCGCTTGGCTCAGATTGCCCTGAACCCGCAGCGCTCACTGGCTGAATTGTTGCCTGAATTGCCGCTGGAACAGGTACATACCCCGGATGCCGAGCGCCACCAGCAGTACACCGCGCTGCGCAGCACCTTCCGCGAGCTCTATTCCCGTCTGTTACCGTTGATGTAAAACCGAAAGGGGGCCAAACAGCGCCCCCTTATTATTGCCAAATCGAATAGTCGCCAGTGGCAAATGTCACTGCCAACCCACGCGCTCCTCTCCTAAATTGGTGGCTGTCTTTTGACGCACCTCACCTCTGGATTAAGGAATTGAACGTGGAAAAAAACCAACAACAAAGCCGCAGAGCTTTCCTCAGCCAAACCGGCAAGCTCACCACCGCCTGTGCAGTCATTGGCCTGACGGGGGGCGTGGCGCAAGCCGCCGCGCCAGCGAGCAGCGCATGTATACCAGAGAGCACACCTATGACCCTGACCGACAGCCACTACTGGCTGAGCGACGTTCGACTGGAAGACGGTTTTGAGTACGATGGCGAGACGGTGATCGGCACCCGCACCGCGCTGTATCAGCTTGAAATCAAAGACGGAAAAATTGCCGCAGTTCACCCGAAAGAAGCAACGCCTCCCGCCGGGGTAGCGCGCTATCAGGCGCAGGGCCAACTGCTGCTGCCGGCATTTCGCGACATGCATATCCATCTGGATAAAACCTTCTACAGCGGCCCATGGCAGGCACCGCGCCCACGTCAGGGCAAAACCATCATGGACATGATCGCGCTCGAACAGACCTTGATCCCCAAGCTGTTGCCCACCTCGCAGCAGCGTGCGGAAAACCTGATCGCCTTGCTGCAATCGAAAGGCAGCACCGTGGCACGCAGCCACTGCAATATCGATCCGGTCAGCGGGCTGAAAAGCCTGGAACACCTGCAACGTGCGCTGGAAAACCACCGGGCGGACTTCAGCTGTGAAATCGTCGCCTTCCCGCAGCATGGCCTGCTGCATTCCAAAGTCGACGGCTTGATGCGCGAGGCCATGCAAATGGGGGTGCAATACGTCGGCGGACTGGATCCGACCAACGTTGACGGCGCCATGGAGAAGTCGCTGGATGCGATGTTCCAGATTGCACTCGACACCGGCAAAGGCGTCGATATCCACCTGCATGAAACCAGCCCCGCTGGCGTAGCGGCAATCAACTACATGATCGCCACCGTAGAAAAGAACCCGGCGCTGCGCGGTAAAGTCACCATCAGCCATGCGTTTGCCCTGACCGTGCTGAACCCGAATGAACTGGAGGAAACCGCTAGCCGGCTGGCGGCGCAGCAAATCACCATCGCCTCTACGGTGCCGATTGGCGGGCTGATGATGCCGCTGCCGCAGCTCAGTGAAAAAGGGGTATTTGTGATGACCGGAACCGACAGCGTGATCGACCATTGGTCACCGTTCGGCAGCGGTGACATTCTGGAAAAAGCCAACCTTTACGCCCAACTTTACCGCGGCTCCGACGAATTCCACCTCTCCCGTGCTATGGCAATCTCGACCGGTGGCGTGCTGCCGCTGAACGACAAAGGCCAACGCGTCTGGCCGCAGGCCGGGGACAACGCAGAGTTTGTACTGGTCAACGCCAGTTGCTCCGCCGAGGCGGTGGCACGCCTGCCGGCGCGCACGGCCACTTTCCATCAGGGGCGGCTGGTCGCTGGCCAGGTCGGCAAAGCCTGATGCTGGTCCGTTGATGTCACCATGATGGCCGTTTTTGGCCTTCTGCCAGACAAAGTAACGGCGCAGTATGGCGTCATACCCATTGGCGGAGGGCCGAAAATGTCACAGAGCGCGTTATTGATCATCGATGTTCAACAATCATTCCAGCATCGCCCATTCTGGCAGGAAGAAGATCTGCCCGCTTTCCAGCAGGCACTGACACGGCTGCTCGAAGGCTGTCGCCGGCAGGGCGTAGCCTTGGTTGATGTTTTCCACGTATCACCGGAGGGGCCGTTTTCGCTGGCATCCGGCTGGGTAAAACCGCTGCCGTTCCTCAACCATCAGGCAGACGTCACCGTTCATAAACAGGTGCACAATGCACTGACCGAATCCGGTCTGGACGCCTGGCTGCGCCAACGGGATATCGATCACTTGATTATCTCCGGCATCCGCACCGAACAGTGCTGCGAAACCACCACCCGGGTGGCGTCCGATCTCGGTTATCGGGTGACTTTCGTCACCGAGGCCACGATGACTTTCCCGATGCAGCATCCCAATGGAGAAGTCTTTACCACCGAACAGCTCAAGCGGCATACTGAGACGGTGCTGGTCGACCGCTTCGCCCAGCTCGCCAGCGTGGATGAAGTGCTGGCGCAACTCTCACAGGAGTAATCATGCCGCAGGCCGTCTATTTTTTGATGTTGCCCAACGCGCTATCGCTGGACGTCAGCGGCCCGGCCGAAACCCTGCGTTTGGCCGGGGCATTCAGCCTGCGCTACATCAGCCCACTGCCGCAGATCACCTGCTCGATTGGCATGACGTTGAGCCAGCTGCAGCCGCTGCCCGCCCGACTGGAAGACGGCGCTATTGTGGTGGTGCCAGGCGCACGCGATTCACGCAGCGATTTCGACCATCAGGCGGCCGAACAGGCCCGCCACTGGCTGGCGGCGCTGCAACCCGATTTGCGGCAGCAGCGCATCACGCTGGTCTGTATCTGCTCCGGCGCCCTGCTGGCGGCGCAGGCCGGGCTACTCGACGGCTATCAGTGCACCACCCACCATGATGTGATCGAACGCATGCGTCAGCAGGCCCCGGCCGCGCAGGTGAAAGAGAACCGTATCTTTGTTGAAGACCGCAACCTATACACCAGCGCCGGCATTACCGCCGGTATCGATCTGGCGCTGCATTTGATTAACCGCCAATGCGGTGCAATACGGGCAATGGAGATTGCCCGTGAAATGGTGGTGTATTTTCGCCGTTCCGGCGATGATCCGCAGCTCTCCCCTTGGCTGCGTTACCGCAACCATCTGCACCCGGCGGTGCACCGTGCGCAAGACGTGATGGCCGCCGAACCCGAGGCCGAATGGTCGGTGCCGCAGGTGGCGGAAAAGGCCCATGTCAGCAGCCGCCATCTGGCCAGGCTGTTCCGTAGCCACGTCGGCATCAGCGTGCGTGAATACCATGAACAGCTGCGGCTGGCGGTGGCGCAGCAGCGGCTACAACAGGGTTATGGGCTGGAAAAAGCGGCGCTGGCGGCGGGGTTTTCCTCCGGTCGTCAACTGCGGCGTGCCCAGCAGCGCGGCTCGACCGCGTTATGACACCAGCCGCCGAGAGTCTATTTTCTGCAGCCCCATCGACAACAGCAGGCTGAGCGCCAACGCCACGCCAAATACCCAGAAGATATCCAGTAACGGATGGGCGGTCAGCGTCAGGTGACGGCTGCGCATAAAATTGACGATAATGGCGTGAAAACCGTAGATTGCCAGCGAATGTCGGGAAAAAATGCCCAACCAGCTAATAGGCTCGGGCAGACAATTTTTAAACCATACCACCAGGGATACCGCCGCGATAAACACCAGCGGCCCACAGTAGATGTAATAAATATCGGCAAAGTTACCGTTGATGAACATCTGGCTTTTGGTGCCCTGAACGATCAACGCCACGCTAGCCACAAACCCCAATATCGCCAGCCAACTGATACCTCGCCCCTGGGTGTCCATCATGCCAATCGCCCGGCCGGCCAACGCGTACAGCAGGTAGTAAAAGGTGTCCCCATAGATATACAGATTGACCGGCAGCAGATGAACGTTACCCAGGGTCATTGAGCTGGTATTGGGATTGGCAACCACCGCCAGGATCACCAGCACGCCGGCCAGATAGCGGCGTGATACCGGCTTGACGTTGATCAGCGGCGACAGCAGATAAATCACCGCGATCGCATAGAAGAACCACAGATGGTAGAACACCGGCTTTAACAATATGCCGCGCAGCGACGGCCAGAAACCGATTTTGGTAAACGCCGCGATATAAATCAGCGCGACCGCGCTGTAAAACGCAATACAGCAACCAATGCGGATGAAATGCTTTTTGCCGGCGCTTTTCTCGCCGAAAAACAGGTAGCCGGAAATCATGAAAAACAGGGGTACCGAAACGCGCGACAGTGAGTTCAGTACGTTAGCGATGTCCCAGTTATGTTCGCCCACCGCCACCCCGCTGATGACGTAGTAGGTGGTGGCGTGGATCATCACCACCATCATGCACGCCACTGCGCGCAAGTTATCTATCCAGCCAATTTTATTGCTCAAAAGATCGCCCGCAATATTGTCATCTTGATTTGTTAAAATAAGGTTATAGAGCGAAAGTGTGGGTGGCAACCCTGACGGCGAATATCAGAATGTGCTGAAACAACACCTTATCGTTGCTAAGGTGAACAATTGGCGGCAAAATAGCCGCCACAACTCGCTCAGATTGCGCTTCCCGCCCTGGCAGTTCCTTATTTCTTCTTTACTTTCAGTACGATAAATATGAAAACTACTTTACCACCTGCGGCTCGCTTGGGTCGACAGGCGCTTTTATTCCCGCTTTGTCTGGTGCTGTTCGAATTTGCCACCTATATCGGCAACGATATGATCCAACCTGGCATGTTGGCGGTAGTGGCCGATTTCAACGCCGGAGAAGAGTGGGTGCCAACCTCAATGACCGCCTATCTGGCGGGCGGTATTTTCCTGCAATGGCTGCTGGGGCCGTTGTCGGATCGGCGCGGGCGTCGCCCGGTCATGCTGGCCGGCGTGGCGTTTTTTATCGTCGCCTGTCTGGCTATTTTGCTGGTGACCAGCATCGAACAGTTTATCTTTATGCGTTTCCTGCAGGGGATTGGCCTGTGCTTTATCGGCGCAGTGGGTTACGCCACCATCCAGGAGTCGTTTGAAGAGTCGGTGTGCATCAAAATCACCGCGCTGATGGCCAACGTGGCGCTGATTGCCCCGCTGCTGGGGCCGTTGGCCGGTGCCGCGCTGATCCACGTCGCGCCGTGGCAGAGCATGTTCGTACTGTTCGCCGCACTGGCTGCGTTTGCCTTTTACGGCCTGTGGAAAGCCATGCCGGAGACGGCTTCGCTGCAGGGTGAGAAATTCTCGGCCGCCAACCTGTGGCGCGACTATCGTCAGGTATTGTCCAACCGCCGCTTTATCTGCGGCGCGCTGGCCATCGGTTTCGCCAGCCTGCCGCTGCTGGCCTGGATTGCCCAATCGCCGGTGATCCTGATCAGCGGCGAGTCGCTGTCGACGCTGGATTACGGTCTGCTGCAAATTCCGGTGTTCGGTGCGCTGATCCTCGGCAACCTGACGCTGGCACGTCTCACCGGCAAGAACAGCGTCCCGCGCCTGATCAAATTGGGTGCCGGGCCGATGATGCTGGGTTTGCTGATCGCGGCGCTGGCGACGATATTCTCCAGCCATGCCTATCTGTGGATGACTGCGGGTCTCAGCCTGTACGCTTTCGGCATCGGGCTGGCCAACGCCGGGCTGTACCGTTTGACGCTGTTCTCAAGCAACGTCAGCAAAGGCACGGTCTCCGCCACCATGGGCATGTTGAGCATGATGGTGTTCACCGTCGGTATCGAGCTGGCTAAAGTGGCTTACGTGTGGGGCGGCAGCGGGCTGTTCAATCTGTTCAACCTGCTCAGTGGCCTGTGCTGGCTGGCACTGGTGGCGCTGTTCCTCAGCAAACGCCGCAGCGGCGATGCAACACCGACGCCTAACGCTGCGTTATAACAAGCGCCGAGCTAACGACACGGGAAGAGACGATATCTCTTTCCGTGTTTCAAGATTTACACTGGATTTAACCCTATCAGTCAGATGAATCAGTTCTCAAACTTATAGCCCATGCCAGTACCGCCTCATGGCTGATAAAATTCATCTGTTCAACGTCACTCTGTTCTTTCTCTCGCACAAACCCGGCATACTTTTCATCATCTTTCTTATGGGCAGTGGTGATAAACCTTCAGTATTCATCCTGATGACCTCGCGACTTAATCAAAACACACGGCTATACCCAAAATAATTGGAGTTGCATCACAACAAAGCCGCGGCTTTGTTGAACAGCGCTTGCGCTGGCCCCAACGGGGCGAAGCTTTGCCGAGTAACGCGGCAAGAGCATGAGTCCCCAGGAGCTTACTCAAGTAAGTGACTGGGGTGAGTGCTGGCAGCCAACGCAGAGGCAGCTTCAGGTATGACGGGTATAGAGTCCGCTGTCGCGCAACAGGTGTTGGTTGCCCTTGCGGCGGGTAAATCCGCTGCGGTCGAAAAACTCCAGCACCTGAATGGCCAGTTTACGCCCCACGCCGAGCCGGTCACGAAAATCGGCGGCGTTGGCACTGCCCTGCGTTTCATCCAGTTCACGGATCAACGCGGCGAATTGTTCTATCCGTTGGCTTAGGTAGTAACGATCCACCACCACTGCCGTGACATGGCCCAACTGAGCGGCTTTACGCAGCGTGGTCCGCACCCATGCCTCGTCCTCGCCCAATTCGGCAGCCAGATCGCGCACCCACCAGGCTTCGTCACCGAACAACGGCTCAATACGGGCCCACAGGATTTGCTCTTCGGCGCTGAACGCCAAACCGTGCTCCGGCAGGTGCAGCCACCCGCGCGTATTGCTAAGTAAACCGGCAGCCAGCAGCCGATCGATCATCATAAATGTCAGCGCCTCAGACAGTTGCGGCACAGCCATGCGCCGCAGGCGCGCACGCCCCAGGCCGAGCTGATCGGCATGCTGCTGATGATACTCGGCCAACACCTGTAGCAGACGCTGTTGATCCAGCTGTGCATTCTCCTGCGCCAACGCCCTATCACCGGCAATCAGCAATTCATGACTCGCCAACAACTTCGCCAACGGTTTCTCGGTCAGTTGTCGTGCCCAGGCAAAGGCCGCCAGATCCAGCGCGCCCTTGGGCAAATGCAGCGCCAGCACCTGACAGTCATCGTCGGCCTGTGCCAGCGCCGCCAGCCAGGCCAAATACTCGGGTTGGCGCTTACCCCGTTTGGGCGTCGTCAAGCTCAGCACCCTTGCGCCGCCCAGGGTTTGGCGTGCGCCAATATCGCGCAGCACCAGCCGATCGTTTTCGGCCAGCCATAGCGGACGGTCAAGGATCAGTTCCGCCAGCCCATCACTGAGCAACGAAACTCGCCCGGTAATATGGCTGGCGGCATGATGTAAATGCAGCGGCTGCCAGTGCTTTATCGGCAAATCCTTATCCAACGCCACCAGAATTCGCTCGGCGGCGATCGGGGGCTTTTGCGCCAGCAACCAATCGCCACGTGCGACCTGATCTTTGCTGACGTCACCGCTAATATTCAACGCAATACGCTGTCCAGCCTGCGCTTGCTCAACCGGTTGGTTTTGCGCGTGCAAACCACGAACCCGCACCGGCGCGTCGGCACCGGTCAGCCACAGCGTGTCGCCTACCGCTACCTGGCCACCCAGTGCGGTACCGGTCACTACCAAACCAGCGCCTTTCACGCTGAACGCGCGATCCACCGCCAGGCGGAAGCGGCGCGTTACCGCATGTTCGTCAGGCCGCAGCGCCAGCAAATGCGCGCGCAGTGCGTCGATTCCCTGCGACTGCGGCGCGGCGGTGACAAACACCGGTGCCTGTTGCCAACCCTGGCGCGTCAGCTCCTCGTCAAGCTGCTGTCGAACCTCTTCGACACGCGTTTCATCCACCCGATCGGCTTTGGTCAAGGCCACAGTCAGCGCCGGACGCCCGCTCAATCGCAGTATCGCCAGGTGCTCGCGCGTTTGCGCCATCACGCCATCGTCGCAGGCCACCACCAGCAAGGCATGGTCGATGCCACCAACGCCCGCCAGCATATTGGCGAGGAATTTCTCGTGTCCCGGCACGTCGATAAAGCCCAACACCCGGCCATCGGGCTGCGGCCAGTAGGCATAACCCAGATCTATGGTCATGCCACGGCGTTTTTCTTCCGGCAGGCGATCCGCATTGATCCCGGAGATCGCTTGCAGCAGGGTAGTTTTGCCATGATCGACATGGCCGGCGGTAGCAATAATCATTCTCTCAGGGCCTCAATCAGCGCGTCTTCCTGCTCCAGACAGCGCAGATCGAGCCACAGCCTGCCGTCGTTAATTCGGCCGATCACCGGCTGCGGCAGCCGACGCCAGCGTTCTGCCAACGCTTCCAACGTTGCGCCACGGCCATCGAGCGGCGCAAAGGTCAGCGCATAGCTGGGCAGCCGATCGACCGGCAACGAACCGCTGCCAATCTGCGACCAGCAGGGTTCGGCACGCAGTTGGAAATGCCCGGCAAACTGTGGCGCCAGCACCTGCAACAGACGTTCGGCAGAACCCTGCATCGCCTGCTGCGGGCGGGTCAATAGCCGTAGCGTCGGCAGCTGTTGTGCCAACAGTTCGGGCTGTTGATAGAGTCGTAAAGTCGCTTCCAGCGCCGCCAGCGTCAGTTTGCCAACGCGTAGCGCACGCTTCAGAGGGTGTTGCTGCAGCTTGGCGATCAGCGCCTTTTTGCCGACGATGATGCCGGCCTGCGGGCCGCCGAGCAGCTTGTCGCCGGAGAACGTCACCAAATCTACTCCGGCGGCGAGCAACCGCTGCGGCATGGGTTCCGCCGGCAGACCGTATTGCGCCATATCAATCAATGAGCCGCTGCCCAGATCGGTGGCGGTAGGCAGGCCATGCTCTGCGCCGAGCTGCGCCAGTTCGGCTTCTTCCACCGCGGCGGTAAAACCCTGGATGCTGTAATTGCTGGTATGCACCTTCATCAGCAGCCCGGTCTGTTCGTTAATCGCGCTGCGGTAATCTTTCAGGTGGGTGCGGTTGGTCGTGCCGACCTCAACCAGTTGGCAACCGGCCTGGCGCATCACGTCAGGGATGCGGAACGCACCGCCAATTTCCACCAGTTCGCCACGCGACACCACCACCTGCTTGCCGGGGGCAATCGCCGCCAGCATCAGCAGCACCGCAGCCGCATTGTTGTTGACGATGCAGGCGTCTTCCGCGCCGGTCAATTGGCATAATAAATCCGCTACCGCGCGATCGCGGTGACCACGACCGGCACCGTCCAGATCGTATTCCAGCGTTACCGCCGCGCCCATGGAACTCGTCACCGCTTCTATCACCGGCTGCGCCAGCAGGGCCCGGCCAAGGTTGGTGTGCAGCACGGTGCCGCTGAGGTTGAATACCGGAGCCAATGCCGGACGCTGCCATTGCTCCAGCTCCGCGCTGAGCGCCTGTGCCCAGTCACCGCACCAGTCGGGTAACCTTTGGTGGTGTTTAATGGATTCACGCGCCTGCAGTTGCAATTGACGCAGTAACTCGCCAATCAGCGTTTGTCCGTGCTGCGTAACCAGCGGTTCGATAGCGGGATCGCGCAACAGGCGATCGATGGCGGGTAACTGGCTGTAAAGAAGCTGGGATTCAGTGCTCATGGTCGCTCGGTTTCAGTGTGGAGGTCTCGCATCAAGTAAAACCCCGCCGCAGCGGGGTGAGGGAAATCAGGGGGGCAAGGTGCGGGCAAAGCTTTCACGGGCAAACAGCCGCTCGGCCAGCTTGATCAGCGCCGGTCGCTCGACGCACCAGTTGGGCATGATCCGGCGGAAATTCAGGTAGCCCAGCGCACAACCGGTAGCAATATCCGCCAGCGTCAGCGCTTCGGCATTGAGCAACGTTTTTTCCTGCGCCAGTTTTTCCAGCGCATCCAGTCCGTGCGTCAGCTTGTCTCGCTGGCGCAAGATCCAGTTTTCGTCCTGTTTTTCCGACGCCCGTTTGCTCTCGCGAAACAGCGTGGCGGCAGCTTCCGTCACGCCATCGGCCAGGGCTTCCACCTGGCGTATGCGCAACGCGGCGGCGCGTTCGACAGGCAAAAAAGCCGGGGCCACGGACAACATTTCGAGGTATTCGGCAATCACCCGCGAGTCGTAAAATACGGCGCCATCATCGGCCACCAGCACCGGCACTTTGGCCAAGGGGTTCAGCTCAACCACCCGGCTGCCCGGTTCATACGGCGGATCGTTAACGAATTCGAACGCCATCCCCTTTTCCAGCAGCATCACGGAAATCTTGCGGACAAAAGGGCTGGTGTAACTGCCAATAAGCTTCATCAGTCTTCCCCTCGCTTGCAAACCACAACGTTGTTATTGCACCGCCAGCGTGTCGATAATCTTCTGGACCAGCGCCTGGTGCGCCTCCGGCGTTTTGGCCGGCGACAGCATCTGCAACGTCACCACCCGCTTGTTGAACACCGTCAACATGATGGTAGACACCACCTTCTGCCCGCTGACGCTCTGCTCGGTATCCAGCCGATGGAACTTCTGCTTGCCGACGGTGAAATTCTCTTCTTTGGTGGTCCGAATATTTTGATAGCGATCGGCCAGTTCGGTGAGCATGCTCTGCGTCAGGTCCTTGAGCATTTTATCGCTGCCGTTGAGCTTCATGCCGTCAGGCGGGATCACTTCGGAAGAGACGGTGCTCTGGCGTGATTTCCCGTCGAGGAAGCGCTGAATGGTGGACTGGCTGTCGTTGACGATGCCGCTGTTCTCAGTCTGATCGCTAAAGCCCGGCGGCAATTCAAAGGTGATCTTGCCCTTTTGCATCGAGACTTTCAGCCCCGGGGGCGTCGCTGGCGGGGTGTCGACCGCCGGCGGTGGCGGTGCAGGCTGCGTGACGGTCGGTTTGGGATCCGGCTTCGGTATCTCCGGCTTGGTATCGTCCTTGTTGTCACAGGCTGCCAGCCCTGCCGCTAAAACAGCAACCGCAGTGAATTTCGCAATGGTCTTCAACATCGTCTGTCCCTTTTCCTTTCGCTTCGCGCGTCATTGCGTAAACGTAGCAACTCGCCCGGGCGAATGCCAGAATCCCCGTCCGAAATTAATGGTATTTACGGCCTTAAAGGCGTAGCGGGCAAGGACAGTTTGAGTGCGGACAGCGCGCAGGCCCCGGAGCGTACACGCAGTACGTGAGGAGGCCGAGCACTGCCCAAGGTTAAAATGTCGCAGCCCGGTAGCCGATCATCATTCCCCCGGGAACAGGAATGGATTGATGCTGCTGCGGGCAAAGCCTTCGTCTTCCATTTTGGCGTCGAGCACCAGCGTGGCCAAATCATCAGCGACGGCCTCAACCTGCGGGTCTTTTTCCTGATACAAAATCTTCAGGTAGGTACCGCAGTCACCGCAGCTCTCCGCTTTAACCGATGCCAGCTCGGTGTCCAGCGACCAATAGTTGAGATCGCGGGTCTGCTCACAGTTGCTGCATTTGATCCGTACCACGTGCCACTCGCTTTCGCACAGGTTGCAGTGCAAATAGCGCAGGCCGCTGACGGTGCCGATATGCACCACGCTGGAAACCGGGATGCTTCCGCACACCGGGCAGAATTGACGGTGTTCGCCATATTCGGCGCGCGCCTTGCCGGGGATAAGGCTGGCCATCTGCGCCCAATAGAGCGACAGCGCGGCCCAGATGAACGGCGCTTTTTCGCTGCCGATCTTGGCGAAATCCTGGTTAAGCAACGCATCAGCCAACAATTCCAGCTCGTGCGCCGAGGCTTTTTCCAGGTTATCCAGCACCGCCAGAATGTGCTCCGGCGCCTGCGGGCGTAGCTCGGCAATCAGCGATGTCAGCAACCGGTGCCAGTGTTGGCTACGCGGGAAAACGCTCAGTTCCAGTGGCGGCTTGCCACTGTCGGCACCCTGCTGCAGGACTTCGGTAAGATCAAGCGTCAGCGGGTTGTCGTGCAACGCATGGTGCTGCGCTTCGGCCAGTTGGGCCGCAAAATTCAGGTAGTCGCCCAGCGGGTTGTCGGTCGCCAGCTTACGCAGGCGTTCAGCGCGGCGGCTGTACAGGCTTTTCAGATTAGCGAAAAGTAACGGCGGGATGGTCTCCGCCGTTGTGGACTTCTCGCGCTGTGCCCCTAACTGCTCTTTAGGAACGATGCGGATGCTCATCAGGGTTTGTCTTCCTGTTGTTTCTCGCGGACCTCTCGGTACCAGCGCGGGTGATGTTTTTTAGCCCAGGCCGCCGGCACCCAGCCTTCCACCATCGCGGTAATGGTGCCTTTTACCCACAGCGCGGCGTAAATGTGCACCATAATCACGATAATCAGACCGACCGCAGCCAGCGAATGCACCAGCAGCGCAATGCGGATCAGCGGTATCGGGAATGACGGCGCAAAGTAAGGCCGCCAGATCACCACACCGCTGGCCAACAGCAACACCAGGCTAATGATTGCCGCCCAGAATACGCACTTCTGACCGAAATTATAACGCCCGGTGTCACCCACTTCCTCGTTCATGGCGATTTTATGGATGTTTTTGGCCCAGACGATGTCCTCGCGATTGATCAGATTATGCTTCCAATAACGCAGGAACATCAGCAGGAAAGCCGCAAACATAATCACGCCGACAAAGGGGTGCAGAATACGCGCCAGCTGCGGCGTACCGAAAATGTTCATCAACCAGTTGAAGGAGGGGAAAAAGAACCCCAGCCCGCTGATGGCGGCGAACACAAAGCAGAACGCCACAATCCAGTGGTTAATCCGCTCCGGCGCGCTGTAGCGCTGAATACGCTTTTCCTTTTTCATTTGCGCGTCTCCTCATCATGCAGCTCGTCGTTATCTTCCTCTTCGACGCGGTTTGGTCCGACGCCGACGTAGTGGAACACGCTCGCTGCAAAGGTGGCGGCAAAGCCGATGGCCGCCAGGGGTTTCCACACGCCTTTCCAGAACGTGACCGCCGGGCTGATGCTCGGGTTATCCGGCAGACCGTGATACAGCTGCGGTTTGTCCGCATGGTGCAACACGTACATAACGTGCGTGCCGCCCACGCCCGCCGGATCGTACAAACCGGCGTTCTGATAGCCACGGGTGTTCAGCTCGCTGACGCGATCGGCGGCGACCTGCTTCATCGCTTCCTTGGTACCGAAGTGAATGGCGCCGGTCGGGCAGGTTTTCACGCAGGCCGGTTCCTGGCCAACATCAACGCGGTCGACGCACAGGGTACATTTGTACACCCGGTTGTCGTCCTTGTTCATGCGCGGCACGTCGAACGGGCACCCGGCGATGCAGTAACCGCAGCCGATACAGTGCTCAGACTGGAAGTCGACGATACCGTTGGCGTACTGGATGATCGCACCTTCCGATGGGCAGGCCTTCAGGCAGCCCGGGTCGGCGCAGTGCATGCAGCCGTCCTTGCGGATCAGCCACTCCAGCTTGCCGTTTTCCTCCACTTCGGAGAAGCGCATCACCGTCCACGACTTGGCGGTCAGATCGGCGGGGTTATCGTACACCCCGACGTTGTGCCCGACTTCGTCGCGAATGTCGTTCCATTCGGAACAGGCCACCTGACAGGCTTTGCAGCCGATACAGGTGGTGACATCGATCAGCTTGGCCACTTCTTCCTGGTGGTCACGGGCGCGCGGCGCCGGCGTGAAACCATTGGTGGCGGATTTACGAATGATGTCCTGAGATTGCATTGCCATAATTCGTCTCCGTTACACCTTTTCCACGTTAACCAGGAACGCCTTGAACTCTGGCGTTTGCGTGTTGGCGTCGCCGACAAACGGCGTCAGCGTGTTGGCGATAAAGCCTTTCTTGGCCACCCCTTCGTAACCCCAGTGGATCGGGATGCCGATAGTGTCGACCTCTTGGCCGTGCACCTGCAGGGTACGGATACGCTTGGTCACCACCGCCTTGGCCTTGATGTAGCCACGGTTGGAGCTGACCTTGACGGTATCGCCATGCTGGATGCCCTTTTTCTCCGCCAGTTTTTCGCCGATTTCCACGAACTGCTCCGGCTGCGCGATCGCATTGAGCAACGCGTGCTTGGTCCAGTAGTGGAAGTGCTCGGTCAGACGATAGGTGGTGCCGACGTAAGGGAACTTGTCGGATTTACCCATCGCTGCCAGATCGTCCTTGAACACGCGCGCCGCCGGGTTGGACACCACGTTCGGGTGCAACGGGTTGGTGCCGAGCGGCGTTTCGAACGGCTCGTAGTGTTCCGGGAACGGCCCTTCGGCCATTTTATCGGTGGCGAACAGGCGCCCCATGCCTTCCGGCTGCATGATGAACGGCCCGACGTCACTGCCAGGTGCGGCGGCGCTGTAGTCCGGGATATCCACCCCGCCCCACTTGGCACCGTCCCACTCCAGCAACTGACGTTTTGGATCCCAAGGCTTGCCCTGCGGATCCGCCGAAGCACGGTTGTACAGGATGCGGCGGTTAAGCGGCCATGCCCAGGCCCAACCCAACGTATTGCCGAGGCCGGACGGATCGGCGTTATCGCGCCGCGCCATCTGGTTGCCGGCCGGCGTCCAGCTACCGGCGAAGATCCAGCAACCGCTGGCGGTAGTGCCGTCGTCGCGCAGGTGAGCAAAGGTGCTGAGCTGCTCACCCTTTTTCGCCAAAACTTTGCCGTCGGCGTCGAGAATGTCCGCCAGTGCCTTACCGTTGCTCTCCATCGCCACTTCTTCGGCCGCAGGATTATCCGGCGTCAGGTAGTCCCAGGTCATGTTCAACACCTGTTCCGGCACCGCACCGCCGTCACGCGCGTACATCTCACGCAGACGGGTGAAGATGCCCGCAAGGATTTCGCCGTCGTTCAGCGCTTCGCCAGGGGCATCGGCGCCCTTCCAGTGCCACTGCAGCCAGCGGCCAGAGTTGACGATCGAGCCGTTTTCTTCGGCAAAGCAGGTGGACGGCAGGCGGAACACTTCGGTCTGAATCTTCGACGAATCGACGTCGTTGAACTCGCCGTGGTTCTGCCAGAAGTTCGATGTCTCGGTGTTAAGCGGATCTATGGTCACCAGGAACTTCAGTTTGGACAGGGAAGCCACGACCTTGTTCTTGTTCGGGAACGACGCCACCGGGTTGAAGCCCTGGCAGAAGTAGCCGTTGACCTTGCCTTGCGACATCATTTCGAAGTACTGCAGCACGTCGTAGCCTTTGTCCCACTTCGGCAACCAGTCAAAGCCCCAGCTGTTGTCCTTCTGCGCCTTGTCACCGTAGAAGCTCTTCATCAGGCTGACGAAGAATTTCGGGTAGTTGCCCCAGTAGTTCACCTGGCCCGGCAGCAGCGCCTTCGGCGTGTTGGCTTTCAGGTAAGTCTCGAGATCCGGTTGCTTATCCGACGGCAACGTCATGTAGCCCGGCAGGCTCTGCGACAGCAGACCCAGATCGGTCAGGCCCTGAATATTGGAGTGGCCGCGCAGCGCGTTAACGCCACCGCCCGCCATGCCCATGTTGCCGAGCAGCAGCTGGATCATCGCCATGGTACGAATGTTCTGTGCGCCGACCGAGTGCTGAGTCCAGCCCAGGGCGTACAGGAACGATGCGGTTTTATCCGCCACGCAGGTTTCGGCGATGTATTCACACACCTGGAGGAAGTCTTCCTTCGGCGTGCCGCAGATGTTGGTCACCACCTCTGGCGTATAACGGCTGACGTGTTCCTTGAGCAGGTTCCATACGCAGCGTGGATCTTGCAGCGTGACGTCGCGCTTGGCGAAGCCGTTCTCGTCGAACTGGTAGTTCCAGGTGGTTTTGTCGTATTTGCGGTTTTCCGCGTCATAGCCGCTGAACAGGCCGTCGTCGAAGGCAAAGTCTTCCCGCACCAGCAGGCTGGCGTTGGTGTAGGCCTCAACGTATTCGCGGTTAATTTTGTTGTTGGTCATCAGGTACAGCAACACGCCCGACAGGAAAGCAATGTCGGTCCCGGAACGGATTGGCGTATAGAAATCCGCTACCGATGCAGTACGGGTAAAGCGCGGATCGATAACGATCAGCTTGGCTTTATTGTGAATTTTGGCTTCCATCGCCCAGCGGAACCCCACCGGATGCGCTTCCGCCGCATTACCGCCCATGACGATAATCAGATTCGCGTTCTTGATATCAACCCAGTGGTTGGTCATCGCACCGCGACCAAATGTTGGAGCAAGACTTGCTACCGTTGGTCCGTGTCAGACACGCGCCTGGTTGTCTACGGCAAGCATGCCGAGAGCGCGACTAAATTTTTGCGACAAATAACCGGTTTCGTTGCTGGCGGCAGAGGCGCACAGCATGCCGGTGCTCAGCCAACGGTTGACGGTAACGCCCTGTTCGTTGGTTTTAATGAAATTGGCGTCACGATCTTCTTTCATCAGCTTGGCGATGCGGGTGAAGGCGTCGTCCCAGCTGATGCGTTGCCATTTGTCCGAACCTGGCGCCCGGTATTCCGGGAACTTGAGGCGGCTTTCGCTGTGGATGAAGTCGACCAGGCCGGCGCCTTTCGGGCAAAGCGCACCGCGGTTGACCGGGTGATCCGGATCCCCTTCAATGTGGAAAATGCTTTCTTTGGCGTTTTTGGCGCCATCACCAAGGCTGTACATCAACAGCCCACAGCCGACGGAACAATACGTACAGGTATTACGGGTTTCGCGCGCGCGCAGCAGTTTGTACTGCCGGGTTTCCGCCAACGCCACTTCCGGGGCAAAGCCCAGCGCAGCTACCGTCGTTCCTGCCATACCGCCAGCGCAGATCTTAAAGAACTGCCTTCTGCTGACCTGCATGGGGGTCTCCTTTCACTCTCGATTGTCACATTGTTTCAAATGGCGCTTTCCCCCTTGAAGCGGGAAGCGCTAAAATTACTGTTGTTTTTGCGGTGGCAATATTACCACAGCGTGTATGTGGTTGTTACAAACAGGTGCCAGTTAAGTGAACAATATAAACTCAGACCAACACATAAATGAGACCTCGCTCACAGGGGTGACCCAAGCTCAGGTTTATCAACGCGGGCAACTCGCCACCGCACAGCCGGATTGGCTGGCGGAAGAGGTTCCGGTCGCGCTGGTCTATAACGGCATCTCTCACGTGGTGATGATGTGCACGCCCAAAGATCTTGAGGCGTTCGCCCTGGGCTTTTCCCTGTCGGAAGGCATCATCGAATCGCCACGCGATATCTACAGTATAGAGATTAACCAAACCTGTAACGGACTGGAGGTGCAAATAGAGCTCTCCAGCCGTCGGTTTGCCGGTTTGAAGGAGCGCCGTCGCGCCATGGCAGGCCGCACCGGCTGCGGCGTATGCGGTATTGAACAGCTGGCAGACATTTTCCGTCCGCTGCCTGCACTGCCGTTCACCCAGACTTTTTCCCTGGATAATCTCGACTCCGCATTGAAACAGCTGCGAGAAGTACAGGAAGTTGGGCAACTGACCGGTTGCACCCATGCCGCCGCCTGGTTATCTCCACAGGGTGAAGTACTTGGCGGATGCGAAGACGTGGGCCGTCATGTCGCCCTGGACAAGCTGCTCGGCGTACGCGCCAAACAGGGCTGGTCTCAGGGAGCGGTATTAACCTCCAGCCGTGCCAGTTATGAAATGGTGCAGAAGGCCGCGATGTGTGGCGTGGAGATTTTGTTCGTGGTGTCTGCGGCAACCTCGCTGGCCGTGGAAATCGCCGAGCGCAGTAATCTGACGCTGGTCGGCTTCAGCAAACCCGGCCGCGCCACGGTGTTTACCCACCCGCAGCGCCTGGTTGATCAGATTAAACCCACACTGTAAGTGGGGCATTGATAATCATTTTCAATATCATTTAAATAACTATAATGATCCGACTGCTTACGCGGTGCTCACAACATTGCGCCGCCCATACACCACTGGAGATGATGATTATGAGTTATTCACTGCCATCCCTGCCGTACGCCTACGACGCACTGGAACCGCATTTCGACAAGCAGACGATGGAAATCCATCACACCAAACATCACCAGACCTACGTTAACAACGCCAACACCGTACTGGAAGCCTACCCAGAGCTGGCGCAATACAGCGTTGAAGAACTGATCCAGGATCTGGATAAAGTGCCTGCTGACAAGCGCACCTTCATGCGTAACAACGCCGGCGGTCACGCTAACCACAGCCTGTTCTGGAAAGGCCTGAAAACCGGCACCACGCTGGGTGGCTCCCTGAAAGCCGCTATCGAGCGTGATTTCGGCAGCGTAGAGAAATTCCAGGAAGAGTTCGAGAAAGCCGCAGCGACCCGCTTCGGTTCTGGTTGGGCCTGGCTGGTGCTGAAAGGCGACAAACTGGCCGTGGTATCTACCGCTAACCAAGACAGCCCGCTGATGGGCGAAGCCGTTGCCGGCGCTTCAGGTTTCCCAATCGTGGGCCTGGACGTGTGGGAACACGCTTACTACCTGAAATATCAAAACAAACGTCCAGATTACATCAAGGCATTCTGGAACGTGGTTAACTGGGATGAAGCGGCAGCACGCTTCGCTGCGAAGAAGTAATTCACTCCCGGTACTGAAGATGCCCGCGTAATGCGGGCATTTTTTTGCCTAAAATCCGCTAAAGTTTAACCGCCCTTTGCCGATGATTTGTTCAATTGACGTTCGCCCGGAAAGGAAAATCATTATGGCGGCATTGCAAACACTGGCAGGAAAGTTCGTTCATCTCACCGTGGGTAAAAAGCTCGGTCTCGGTTTTGGCCTGATGCTGTTACTGACGGCCATTATCGCCGGAACCGGCGCACAGTATCTGCATACCATCGAGTCCCGCGCCGATCGCATCGACTTCAGCAACAAGCTGAATGACGAGATCAATCAAGCCAAATACAACCGCGCGCTGTTCGGCCAAACCTATAAGCCTGAATACCTGAAAAATAACCGCACCAGCATCGAGAACGCGGTGAAGATGATTAACCAGGGTCAGGACCTGGACTGGGATCCCCAAAGCCGCAAAGACCTGCAGCGTTTGATGGAGCTGATCGGCCACTACCAGCAGCAGCAAAACGCTTTCGAGAAGGCGGTAGCGGCAAAGGATGCCGTGCGCCAAAGCTGGAACATGTCGGAAGTGCAAGACAGCCTGAATCAGGTAGAGCGTCAGCTTACCAATGGCGACCTGCAGCTGGCCTTCATTCAGTTGAACCAAAAACTGACCCTGGTGCGCTACGGCGCGCGCGGCCTGCTGTTGAGCCTGAGCAGCGAGTCCGAAGCCCCGCTGGTCGCGGCGATAGATGATGCCCGTAGCGCGGCCAACGCACTCAGCCGGCGGCTCAACGACGCTCAGCGTCCTCTGCTCCAACCGCTGCTGACCGCGCTTGATGATTACAAGAACCGTATCCAGGCCTACCTGCCGGCTTATCAGCAGGAGCAAAACATCAGCCAGCAGTTGGGCAACAGCGCGCAGGAAGTCGGTACGCTGGTCAACGCCTTTATGCAGGACGAACTGACGCAAACCCATAACGATATCAACGCCGCGCAGCTGCAAATGGGCATCACCACGCTGGTTGCCATCATTGCCGGGCTGCTGATCGCCTGGCGCATCACGCTGCAAATCACCCGACCGCTGCAAAGTACGCTGGCGCTGGCGGAACGCATTGCCAGTGGCGATCTGCGGCAGGCGCAGACCAGCACCCGTCGCGATGAACTGGGGCAATTGCTGAATGCCGTGGCGGCGATGAGCCAGAACCTGCGCGACATGATTGAGAAAATCCAGATGGGCGTCAGCCAGGTGTCCACCGCCGCTGCGGAGATTGCCGCAGGCAATACCGATTTGTCCTCCCGTACCGAGCAACAGGCCGCCGCGGTGGAAGAAACCGCCGCCAGCATGGAACAGCTCACCGCCACGGTGAAACAGAACGCCGAAAACGCCCATCACGCCAATCAGCTGGCCACGGACGCCTCACAAACCGCCCAGCAAGGTGGCAAACTGGTGGAAAGCGTCGTCAGCACCATGCGCGACATTTCCAGCAGTTCGCAGCGAATCGCCGAAATTACCACCCTGATCAACGGTATTGCCTTCCAGACTAATATCTTGGCGCTCAACGCGGCAGTGGAAGCAGCGCGTGCCGGTGAACAGGGCCGAGGCTTCTCGGTGGTGGCCAGCGAAGTACGCAACCTGGCGCAGCGCAGCGCCCAGGCGGCAAAGGAGATCGAAGGGCTGATTACCGAGTCGGTCAGCCGGGTACAGGCCGGCACCACTTTGGTGGAAAATACCGGCAACACCATGGAGCAGATCGTCCTGTCGGTCACCCATGTGCGCGACATCATGGCGGAGATCGCCGCCGCCTCCGACGAGCAGACCCGCGGTATTGCCCAAATTGGCCAGGCGATTGTGGAAATGGATCACACCACTCAGCAGAACGCCGCGTTGGTGGAAGAGTCTGCCGCAGCAGCCGACTCGCTGGAAGAACAGGCGGAAATGCTACTGCAAAGCGTCTCGGTATTCCGTCTGGCGGAACTTTCTGCACCGGCCGCCGTGAAAGGGACGGTGGTCAAGGCACCGGCGATGCAAAAGCCCGCGGCCAGCACCGAAGCAGAAGATAACTGGACCACCTTCTAACGTTTACCCGCCCGAACCTTTCGGGCGGTTATTGTTCCCTCCGGCCAACTCAGGCTATGCTGAACCTTCGAAGCGAGACATGGAGGCGCATATGCATCATCCTGAGGTTTATATCGGTACCGTTCAACCCTACGAGGGCGGGCGGCCGAGCGGTATCGCCAAGCGCCTGGTGGACGGTACCATCAAGCTGACGCCCCTCGGCCTGGAAGGCGATGAGCAGGCGGAGAAAAGCTATCACGGCGGGCCAGACCGCGCGCTGTGCCACTATCCCCGAGAACATTACCAACACTGGCGCGAACAGTTCCCGACGCAGGCGGAACAGTTCAGCGCGCCGGCCTTTGGTGAAAACCTTTCCACTCTGGGGCTGACCGAACACAACGTGTTTATGGGCGACATCTTCCGCTGGGGCGACGCGCTGATCCAGGTCACCCAACCGCGCTCTCCCTGCTTCAAGCTCAACTACCATTTTGATATCGACGACATCTCGGTGCTGATGCAACAAAGCGGCCGCTGCGGCTGGCTGTACCGTGTGATCTCCGCCGGTAAAGTCAGCGGCGAGCGCCCGTTGGAACTGGTAACACGCAGCAGCGATATCTCTGTCGCCGAGGCGATTGGCATCGCCTGGCATATGCCGTTTGATGAAGAGCAATATCGCCGTCTGCTGGCGGTGGCCGGGCTGTCCGCCAGCTGGAGTAAAACCATGCTGACGCGTATCAGTGAACACCGTATTGAAGACTTTAATCGCCGCTTGCTGGGCCGCTGAGAAACAGCGGCCGCGAAGGTAAAACGTGGCGCAGAATACTGCGTTAAGCCTTTTTACCGACCTATACTGTGATGCAACACAACCGGCAACCTCTTTCAGGCAGGAGCAAAGTTATGACCTCCCCATCTCATTCGATCCACCATGCCGCAGCCGCTGGCTATCAGGCCAATTCCGATCGCTACGTTAAAGGGCGACCGGATTACCCACCGGAAGTTGCCGCTTGGCTGCGCGACACCCTCGGCCTGCATGCCGGTATGACGGTGATCGATCTCGGGGCCGGCACCGGCAAATTCACGCCCCGCCTGCTGGAAACCGGCGCTCAGGTGATCGCCGTTGAACCGGTGGCGCAGATGTTGGAAAAGCTGTCGATTGCGCTGCCGCAGGTGAAAACATTGGCGGGCACTGCGGAGTCGATCCCGCTGCCGGATGAATCAGTGGACGCCGTGGTCTGCGCACAGTCCTTCCACTGGTTCGCCACGCCGCAGGCGTTGGCCGAGATAAAGCGTATTCTCAAACCCGGCGGCAAGCTTGGCCTGGTGTGGAACATGCGCGATGCGCGCGTAAGTTGGGTGCGTAAGCTGAACCAGATTGTCGACCGTCACGAAGGCGACGCCCCGCGTTTTTACACCGGAGAATGGCGTAAACTTTTCCCGTTCAAAGGGCTGGATGCGCTGCAGGAGCAGGTATTTATGCTCGCCCACCAGGGTGCGGCAGAAGATGTGATTTATAACCGGGTGCGTTCCACCAGCTTTATCGCTGCCTTGCCGCCCCAGCAGCAGGAAGAAGTGATCGATGAGATCCGCCAACTGGTGGCAGAAGAAGAGGAATTGCAGGGCAAAGAAAACCTGACCGTGCCCTATCAGACCAAGGCGTATTTCACCACCAAGCTATGAAAACGGGGCGCCATCGACGGCGCCCCTGGCGATCAGAAAGCTTTTCTGGCGTAGCCGGTGACCACTTTCAGGCCCATTTCACGGCCCAGAGCGGTCATTGGGTGCACCACGATCAGGCCGCGCACGTTTTTCTTCAACGAGCCCATATCCGCCTGTTCTTTCTTGGTGATTTCACGGCTGAACGGCAGTTGGCTCAGCTTTTGCGCTTCTGCGCTCAGCTTTTCAACACGTACGCCTTTCAGGCGCTCGATTTCTGCCGCCAGCTTTTCTTTTTCTTTGGTGTGCTGGGCAATCAGATCGGGATTGCCCTGTTGGATCACCAGGGTGTCTTTGTGGTTCAGTGCGTCCAGCAGGTCGCTAAGGCGCTTAATCTCTGCCTTTTCTATCTCTTTCATGGTTTCTGGCCTGTTGTGCCTGTCGGCACGCTAATCAATGATGCCCACATTGTAGCAAAATGCGCGCGTCGTTACCCGTCTTGCGCAATGCCCGGCGGCAAGCCACTCATCTCGCAGGCTTTAGCCCCCACGCGTGCCAGCGCCTGGCTGTAGCGCGCATTAAACGGATAACAACAGGAGAGCCGCAACGCATTACGATAGCGGCCGCTGGGAGAATACAGCGTGCCAGGCGTCAGGCAGATCTGCTCCTCCAACAGCTGGTGGAACAGCGCTACGCTGTCGACCCCGTCCGGAAACTCCACCCAGAACACAAATCCCCCCGCCGGTTGCGTGGCTCGCGTACCGCGTGGAAAGTGACGTGCAATCAACCCTCGCGCCTCATCCACCTGGGCGGCATAGCGCTTGCGCAGGTTACGCAGATGGTGATCGTAGCCACCGGTTTCCAGGAACATCGCCAGAGTTTCCGACAGCAACTGTGACTCGGACATTGACGACACCGCCTTCAGCTTGCGCAACGCATCGTTGAAACGTCCGCCGCTGATCCAACCGATGCGAAAATCCGGCGCCAACGTCTTGGTAAAGCTGGAACAAAACAGCACCCAACCGTCGCGGTCGAATGATTTCACCGCCGGGGAGAGTGCGCCACCGAACTGGATCTCCGCGTACAACCCGTCCTCAATTAGCGGCACCTGATGATCGTTCATCAGCCGCGCCAGGCGTTTTTTCGCCGCCAGCGGCATGGTGCAACCCAACGGATTTTGCACCGTCGGCATGGCGATCACCGCGTTCAGTCGTTTCTCGTTCAGCAATAGTTCCAGCGCGTCCAATGACAGCCCGTGTTGCGGATCGGTGGGGATTTCCAGCGCTTTCAGCCCCAGACTGGCCAGCAGCGGCAGCAGGTAAAAATAGGTCGGAGATTCCAGCCCGATACAGTCGCCCGGTTTGGTGGTTACCCGCAGCGCCAGTTGCAATGCTTCCATGCAACCGTGCGTCAGCGTGATATCGCCCGGTTCCAGCAGCATACCCAGCGTCATCGAACGACGCGTGATCTGCTGACGCAGCCGCAGGCTACCGGGCGGCAGCGCGTACTGACCGATCAGGTTCGGCTGGCGACGCAGCTGCGATGAAAGCATCCGCCCCAATTTCCCACCGGGGTAAAAATCCGAGGTCTGTGGGCAGGCCAGCGAAAGGTTGGTGAATGCCGGGTTCTGCTGGGCGGCAAACACGGTGTCGATCAAGGCCAGCACATCGTCCGCCGGTGGCTCTATTCGGCTGCTGGTCGGCAAAGCGGCTTTCAACGCCGGCAGAGTGTTGCACACATAAAACCCCGACTGTGGCCGCGCCTCTATCAATCCGCGATCTTCCAGCGTGCGGTAAGCCGCGACCACGGTATTGATGCTGACGCTGTGGGTTTGCGCGCAGCGACGCACCGAGGGTAAACGGCTGCCGGGCAGCAGCGTACCGCGGCGAATGGCTTCCGCCAGCGTATCCGCCAGCTGTTGGTAGCGCGTTTCCGACATTTCATCGAGCAGGGTCACAGTTTGTCTCCAGGCAATGGGTACAGTTTAATATTGGTATAACTGTATCCATAACAATAACTGGTTTTTGGTTCTGTCACCATCTATCAGCAGGTTTTATGCTGGTTCCCTTGCTCCCCCAGCCCTGTGAGGAACCCATTATGCTGGACTCCGCTTTTATCAGTTATGTCACTGTCATGTCGATCACCCCAGGTCCCAACAACCTGCTGCTGGCGTCGTCCGGCGTCAATTTTGGCCTGCGCCGTACTCTGCCGATGGTTTTTGGCATCAGCGTCGGCTGCGCAGTGCAGCTGGCCCTGACCACCACCCTGCTGGCGTTGATTTTGAGCTGGGCCGGTATGATCCGTTTTCCGTTGGCGGTGATCGGTTGTACCTATCTGCTGTGGCTATCCTGGAAGCTGTTCAAAGCGGCATCGCCGGACGGCAAACAGCAGGCGCAGCCAATGCGCTTAATCAACGGGGCGTTGTTCCAGGCGGTCAATCCCAAAGCCTGGCTGATGGCCATTAACGTCGCCATTCTGTTCACCCCGCGGGAAGGCGCCAGCCTCAGTCATACGTTGATGATTATCGCTGCCTTTACCGCGCTGAACATTCCCTGCGTCTTGGTCTGGGCGGTGTTGGGCGATCGCCTGCGTGATGCGCTGCGAGTGACCTGGAAACTGCGGTTGTTTAACGGCGTGATGGCGGGATTGATGGCAGCCACGGCACTGTGGCTGCTGTTCGACGAGTGGCGCGCGGCCTTTGCCTAACTGCGGCCGAGAGGAGAGAGCCGGGACGGTTGTTTGGCGCCGATACCGGCTATCAAATCGGTGACGGAAAGCACCATAGTGGAACGCAACACCTGTTGATAGCGCTGGCGCTGCATGGCGATCAGCGACTCTTCCGCTTCGCCGGGCTGCAGGAAAGTCGGCACCGGCGGCAACGCGGTCACGCAGTGCAACTCGCCGAACGGCCCGAGGATTTCATCATCGACAAAGCGGTATTCTGTGCCGTCGTGATTCAACTCTTCGCGCATCGCCATCAGCAACTCGGCATCTTCGTATTCGTGGCGGGAGATCACTCCCAGCCCGTACATCAGCTTCAGGCGCACCGACAACTCCCCCAGCGGACCGGCACCGGACAATAGCGGTTCGACGGCATACTTCACCGCATAATCGTCCTTGCGAAACACCTGCACCACCAGTACGTTGAGCGCTTCCGCCAGCAGCTCTACCGCCGCTATCAGGAAACTGCGCACCGTCTTGCCTGCGTTCAGCCTTTCCAGAACCTTATTTTCAAATGCCTGTGCTTCTTCCATCGTCGCTTTTCGAATGGCGTGGGAGGGGTATGCTGTATCGGCCACTAATTTAATACCATAGGCGTTATTGTCGCAGCCAGTTTGCGGGCGGACAGCGCGCAGAATCCGGAGCGTACACGTAGTACGTGAGGAATTCGAGCACTGCCCAACCATAAAATGGCAAGTAAAATAGCCTATTGGCGCTGCATGGCGTTATACACAGCAATGGCCTGTTCTACAACCTCGCTTTCCGCCGGCAGGCCGGAAATTTGCGCCAGCGCCGCTTTTGGCCCCAGTTCAGCCAGCAGTTCCACCAGCTCTTTAGCCTGCGGATCCTGCTCGCTGCGGTAGCTCATGGCGGCGGCGATGCCCTGAATCAGGTTCGCGTGCGGCAGGCCGTATTCCAAAGTGCCCAACAGGGGTTTGATCAGACGATCGCCCGCGCTCAGCTTGCGCAGCGGTTGGCGCCCCACACGCTCAACGTCGTCGTGCAGATACGGGTTCTCAAAGCGACTGAGGATTTTGTCGATATAAGCGGCATGCTTGGCGGCGTCAAAGCCATAACGTTTGATCAATACCGCTCCGCTCTCCTCCATCGCCCCTTTCACCACGCGGCGGATCGCCGGGTCCAGAATGGCATCGCGAATGGTCTGCAGACCGGCCTGCTGGCCAAGATAAGCGGTGATGGCATGACCGGTATTGAGCGTGAACAGTTTGCGTTCGACAAACGCCATCAGGTTATCGGTCAGCTCCATGCCGGCGATCGCCGGTGGCTGGCCCTTGAACTGGGTCTGGTCGACAATCCACTCGCTGAAGGTTTCCACCGTCACTTCCAGCGGATCGCTGCTGCCCGCTTCCGCAGGCGGCACAATGCGGTCAACCGCCGAGTCAACAAAGCCGACATGCTGCTCGACCCACGCCTGCTCGTCCTGCGGCAATGCATCGAACACATGTTGTTTTAACTGGCTGGTGCCGCGCACCATGTTTTCGCAGGCAATGATGTTCAGCGGTTGGTTGTTGCCCTGTTGATGACGCTTGATCAGCCCTTTGGCAATAGTACCGGCAATTTTACCCAGGATCTGCGGGCCCACGGCGGTCGTCACGATATCCGCTTCGGCGATCAGCGCTACCGCCTCTTCACTGCCGCTGTTCACTGCACTGACGTTGTTGACCGGCTCGACCCGCTCCTGCTCGCCGACCACGTGAACCTGGTAGCTTTTACGGCTGTTCAACAGATCCAACACCGTTTGGTTAACATCGGCAAAAGTCAGTTCGGCCTGCGCGTCCGCCAGCAGCTTGCCGATAAAACCACGCCCAATATTTCCCGCACCGAAATGTAATGCTTTCATATTCCTACCTTTCTAATGTCGAAGGGTGCAGCAAGCTGCACCCCTTAAAATGATTCTGTTATCCGGCTTTTTTGCCGCTAAGCAGGTCCAGCACTTCCTGTACGCTGGTGGTATTCGCCAGCCGCTCGATGACGCCGTCGTCGTCAAGAGCATTGGTCAGGCTGGTGATCACCTGGATATGTTCGTTGTTGCGTGCGGCGATACCGATAACCAGTCGTGCCACCTCGTCCTCTTCATCGCCAAAGCGCACGCCTTGCGGGTACTGGCAGAACACCACGCCGGTGCGCAACACCCGGTCCTTGGCTTCGATGGTGCCGTGCGGCACGGCGATTGACTCGCCCAGGTAGGTTGAGGTGAGTTTTTCACGCTCCAGCATCGCCGCGACGTATTCCGGCTCAACGTAGCCCCCTTTGACCAACTGCTCGCCGGCGAAGCGGATCGCCTGCTCCTTGTCGCTGGCCTGCAGGTTAAGGAACACGTTGCTTTCGCTCAGTTTGAACAGGTTTTGCTCGGTGGCCTCAAAGCTGTCGTCCAGCGTGCTGATGACTTTCTGCTGGTTATCGGTGGTTTTATTGGCCGCCACCAGGCGCTCGGTCAGATCGTTGTACAGCTTGCTGTCGAGGAAATTGGTCAGCGAGATGTGCTGTGCCTGCGGCGCATGACGCATCGCGCGCTCAGTCAGGTCACGGTGAGTGATCACCAGATCCACATCATCCGGCAGGTTGTTGATGGCACTGTTGGTCACGGAGATATTTTTCAGTCCGGCGTCCGCCACTTTTTTGCGCAGTACCCCGGCCCCCATGGCGCTGGAACCCATGCCCGCATCGCAGGCAACGATGATTTTACGCACCGTGGTCAGGTCACCATCCACCGCAGCATGAGCCGCAGCAGCGCCTTTAGACTGGGATTTCATCGCCTGTACGCGGCGAGTGGCCTCTTCCAGGTCATCCTCTTCTTTGGCTTTCGAAGTTTTCAGCAGGAACCCGGCAACCACAAAGGACACCACGAACGCTGCGGCTATCGCCGCCAGGTTGGCGAAGTAAGCGCCCTTAGGAGTCATCGCCAATACCGCCAGAATCGAACCCGGAGAAGCCGGAGACACCAGACCGCCGTTCAGCAGGGTCAGTGTGAACACGCCGGTCATACCGCCCAGGATCACCGCCAGCAGCAGGCGTGGATTCATCAGCACGTACGGGAAGTAAATTTCGTGGATACCACCGAAGAAGTGGATGATCGCGGCACCGCCGGCAGACTGCTTGGCACTGCCGCGGCCAAAGAACATGTAGGCCATCAGCACGCCCATACCCGGGCCTGGGTTGGCTTCAATCAGGAAGAAGATGGATTTACCGGTTTCGGTCGCCTGCTGAATGCCCAACGGCGAGAAGATACCGTGGTTGATGGCGTTGTTCAGGAACAGGATTTTCGCCGGCTCCACGAAGATTGACGCCAGCGGCAGCAGGTTGTTGGTCACCATGATGTTCACGCCGGTCGCCAGGATATGTGACAACCCTTCAACCAGCGGGCCAATGGCCAAAAATGCCAGAATAGCCAGCAGCATACCGATAATGCCGGCGGAGAAGTTGTTCACCAACATCTCAAAGCCGCTTTTGATTTTGCCGTCTACCCAGCGGTCAAAATGCTTGATGGCCCAGCCGCCCAGCGGACCGGCAATCATGGCGCCGAGGAACATCGGCATATCGGCCCCGACAATCACGCCCATGGTGGTGATAGCGCCCACCACCCCACCGCGATCGCCTCCCACCAGACGGCCACCGGTAAAACCGATCAGCAGCGGCAGCAGGTAAGTGATCATTGGGCCAACCAGTTTGGCTAAGGTTTCGTTCGGCAGCCAACCGGTAGGAATGAATAACGCGGTGATGATACCCCAGGCGATAAAGGCGCCAATGTTAGGCATCACCATGTTGCTTAAGAAGCGGCCAAAGTTTTGAACTTTGACTTTGATGTCTGGTGAAAACATAAAACACACCCCTATTGTTACGCGCTGACAATAAGAGCGCGTGATTATTGTTGTTACGATCCAGCCGTGTTGTTGCTGTATGCGAAATGGACTCTATCACGCAGTTTTTACCGTGCGAACTTCACGGAATTTTTGTGACAAACATCACACTAACACCCCCATTATCGGGGCACTTATAGTGATCATGATCACAGTTACTCAGTGTAAAAAAGCCACAACGAGAACAAAATTCGCCTAAAACCCAATTAAATGTGATTTGAGTCACATTTAATTGATGCGCGTTTGTTTTTAAATTGTGATGGTGATCACAATCTATTTTTCAGTGGCTACCGAATCCTGGCTTGAAGAAGGTCTTCCCTGTGAGCATTCATCCCGTCGGGAAATAGCGGTGCGATGAATGAAAGAAAACTACATGTCGGAAATAGATGATTAATTGAAGTGTAGTACAGATGCGTGGTGCAAGAAGTGAGCAAGCCGTTGGAAAGTCAGAAGGGAATGGCAGAAGCCGGACTGCCGGCTTCTGCGTTTGGAGATTACTGAGTAACGCTGGAGACGATTTTCTGTGCGTTAAGTAAATCCTGCTGCTTGGCCACCAGATTCGACATCATGGTGTTGTACTGCGTTGCCTGCTGGGAAGTACGGAACTGCACGCCGTTATTATTAAAGGCCACCTGATTGCCCTGGGCACGCAGGAAATCCCCCACCTGAACCAGATCCTGAACGAAGCTGGCCGTGGTCGGAATCACCGGCATCAGCGCATTGGCCGGCCCGGTAACAATCTTGTCGTACGCCTGGTTATACACGGCTTTCAGATCGTCAGGTTGCTTCAGCGCTGTCCGGGCAGTATCCGCCTGCGACTTGGCTGACTGGATTTGCTGCCCCAGCAGGTTCAGCGCCCCAACGGACTGTTGCAGCGTATCGCGCTTGCTCATGTAGTCCTGTGCGGTGCGGATCTGGTTAATCTGATCCAACGCCGGCGTCAGGCTGGCATCCAGTGATTTGGACAGTTGCTGAGAAAAACCGACCAGGATGGCGTAATCACCGGCATAGTTGCCGAACTTCTGTTTCTGATCTTCGCTCAGCGTCGGGATTTTCGCGCCGCTGCGCATCACCGTATTCTGGATGTAATCAATAAACGCCTTGCGTTGTTCCGGCTCTTTATCGCCGCAGGCAGTCAATTGCATGACCACCAACAATGCCAATACCGGGGCCAACCAACGCGCGAAAACTCTGCTCTTGATCCCTACCGCCATGTGACATAACTCCTGTTATAAACCTGCTTTTTCATCGGACTCCGTCCCTTTTGCTGCACTCCTTGCGCCTATAAGAATAGATCAACTGAATGCGATCCGATACGCGATTCACCTTTTGGTGGTTATTCTTGGGCGAAAGGCCAACATGCAAGGTGCTATACGCGCTGGCAAGGGGCTACTGTACCGACTCAGGGGCATGATACACTTTTGTATCATTTATCACCGGGCCAAGCTGCGCATGTCATCCTATCAGCCACCGTTGACCATCAGCTCACGCATGCTGCATCTGGTAACCGATGTTGGCGATCGGCTTGCGCGTTTAAAAATGCAGGCTGAGCAAGAACATGCCTTACGGCTACGCCGCATCAACCGCATCCGTACCATTCAGGGTTCTTTGGCTATCGAAGGCAATACTTTAAGTGAAGGGCAGATCACCGCCATCATCGAAGGTAAACGTATCATTGCGCCACCTCGCGATATTCAGGAGGCGCTTAATGCTATTCGTTGCTATGGAAACTTGAACAACTGGCGTCCCATGCAGGAGGAGGATTTACTCGCTGCACACCGGCTGCTAATGGCTGGCCTATTGCCAGATGCCGGACATTACCGCCATGGCGGTGTCGGGGTGATGAACGGTAAAACCGTCATTCATATGGCGCCACCTGCGGAAAGGGTTTGCCCGTTAATTCGGCAACTGCTGCTCTGGTTAAAAGAGACCGACCTACCGCCGCTGATCGCAAGCTGTGTATTTCATTACGAATTTGAGTTTATCCACCCTTTCGCCGATGGTAACGGACGAATGGGCAGACTGTGGCAAACGCTGATCCTGTCACGTTGGGAGCCCTTGTTTGCCAACGTGCCGGTTGAAAGCCTGGTACATGACAATCAGTCCGGTTATTACCAGGCGCTGAACACCAGTAACCAACAGAGTGACTGCGCTCCCTTTGTCGAATTTATGCTGGGCATGATCTTGCGAGCGTTAGAACATAGCCTTACCCCCCAAGTCACCCCCCAAGTCGCCGAACTATTGGCGATACTGAAAGACGAGATGTCACGCAAGGAAATTCAGCATGCGCTGCAACTGCAGGATCGAAAATCTTTCAGTGAGCGTTATTTACATCCTGCGCTAAACGCGCGGCTAATTGAAATGACCCTGCCCGAAAAACCCAACAGTCGCCTGCAAAAATACCGACTAACCGCTCAAGGTGTTTCGCTGTACCTACGGCAATAAAAAAGGCGCCCTAAGGCGCCTTTTCACGACAGAACCGCTTATTGCAGTACGGAGATATCCGCGACCTGCAGGAACAGCTCACGCAACTTGCTCAGCAACGTCAGACGGTTTACACGCACCGCTTCGTCATCGGCCATCACCATCACGTTGTCGAAGAACGCATCGACCGGCTCACGCAGCTCCGCCAATTCCACCAGCGCATCCTGGTAGCGGCCTTCAGCAAAGAAAGGCTCCAGCTTATCGCGCAGCACCACCAGGTGGGTCGCCAGTTGGATCTCAGCCGCCTCTTTCAACACCGAAGCGTGAACGCGATCGTTCAGCGTATCGGTAGATTTGGCCAGGATGTTGGAGACGCGCTTGTTGGCCGCCGCCAGCGTCGTAGCCGCTTCCAGCGTACGGAAGTGAGTGACCGCCTTAACGCGTGCGTCGAAGTCCGCAGGCTTGGTCGGACGACGTGCCAGCACCGCTTGAATGGTGTCGACGGCGTGACCTTCTTCCTGATACCAGGCGCGGAAACGGCCCAGCATGAATTCGACAACTTCGTCGACGACCTTGGCGTTGGTCAGCTTGCTGCCGTACAGGCGCACGGCCTCTTCGGTCAGGGTCTGCAGATCCAGCGGCAGGTTTTTCTCAACGATGATGCGCAGCACGCCCAGCGCGGCACGGCGCAGTGCGAACGGGTCTTTATCACCTTTCGGATGTTGCCCAATGCCGAAGATACCGGCCAGGGTGTCCATCTTGTCGGCGATCGCCAGCGAACAGGCCACCAGCGATTCCGGCAGCGCATCGCCGGCAAAACGCGGCTGATACTGCTCGTTCAGCGCAACGGCAACGTCTTCCGCTTCGCCGTCATGACGCGCATAGTGCATGCCCATCACGCCCTGAGTGTCGGTGAATTCGAAGACCATATTGGTCATCAGATCGCACTTCGACAGCAGGCCCGCGCGGGTGGCATGGTTAACGTCGGCACCAATTTGGCCGGCAACCCAGCCCGCCAGCGCCTGGATGCGATCGGTCTTGTCGCGCAAGGTTCCCAATTGCTGTTGGAACAGCACGGTTTCCAGACGCGGCAGATTGTCTTCCAGGCGTTTTTTACGGTCGGTATTGAAGAAGAACTCGGCATCGGCCAGACGCGGGCGCACCACCTTCTCGTTACCGGAGATGATTTGCTGCGGATCTTTGGATTCGATATTAGCCACGAAGATAAAGTTCGGCATCAGGTTGCCCGCGGCGTCATACACCGGGAAATACTTCTGATCGCCCTTCATGGTGTAGACCAGCGCTTCCGCCGGCACCGCCAGGAATTTCTCTTCGAATTTGGCCGTCAGTACCACCGGCCATTCCACCAGCGAGGCCACTTCTTCCAACAGGCTTTCGCTCAGATCGGCCTTGCCGCCAAGCTGCTGCGCTGCCAGCTCCGCATCGCGCTTGATCAGCGCCTTGCGGGTTTCATAATCGGCCACCACTTTACCGCGTTCCAGCAGGATCTGCGGATATTGGTCAGCGTTGTCGAGGGTGAGTTCGGCTTCACCCATAAAGCGGTGACCGCGAATAGTGCGGCCAGAATCGATGCCCAACACGGTGCCCGGGATCAGTTCTTCACCCAGCAACAGGGTCACGGTGTGTACCGGACGCACGAACTGCACGTCAGAATTACCCCAACGCATCAGTTTCGGGATCGGCAGCTTGGCCAACGAATTGCTGACCATGCCCGCCAGCAGCGCTTGCGCAGGCTGGCCTTTAACATGGGCGCGATACAGCAGCCATTCACCTTTATCGGTCACCAGGCGTTCAGCCTGATCGACGGTGATGCCACAACCGCGTGCCCAACCTTCGGCCGCTTTGCTTGGCTTGCCTTCGGCGTCAAACGCCTGGGCAATGGCCGGGCCGCGCTTTTCGACTTCGCGATCGGCCTGCGCAGCGCGCAAGTCGGCCACTTTCAGCGCCAGACGGCGCGGTGCGGCAAACCAGCTCACTTCGCCATGTTCGAGATTGGCACTGTCGAGCTCGGCGGTAAAATTCGCGGCAAAGGATTCTGCCAGTGAACGAAGAGCCTTCGGCGGCAGCTCTTCCGTGCCGATTTCCACCAGGAAAGTCTGTTGAGTCATGGCTGCCTCTTAGTTCTCGTTCTTTTTGCACATTGGGAAGCCCAGCGCTTCGCGGGAAGCATAGTAGGCCTCGGCAACGGCTTTGGTCAGCGTGCGGATACGCAGAATATAACGCTGACGCTCGGTCACCGAGATCGCCTTGCGCGCATCCAGCAGGTTGAAGGTGTGGCCGGCCTTCAGAATACGTTCGTAAGCCGGCAGCGGCAGCGGTTTCTCCAGCGCCAGCAGCGATTGGGCTTCTTTCTCGTACTGCTCAAAGCAGGAGAACAGGAAGTCCACATCGGCGTATTCGAAGTTATAAGTGGACTGCTCCACTTCGTTCTGGTGGAACACGTCGCCATAGGTGGTCACACCCAGCGGGCCGTTGCTCCACACCAGATCGTATACGCTGTCCACGCCCTGGATATACATCGCCAGACGTTCCAGACCGTAGGTGATCTCGCCGGTGACCGGTTTGCACTCCAGGCCGCCAACCTGCTGGAAGTAAGTGAACTGCGTTACTTCCATGCCGTTGAGCCAAACTTCCCAGCCCAGGCCCCAGGCGCCGAGCGTCGGGTTTTCCCAGTTATCTTCCACGAAGCGGATGTCGTGAATGGTCGGATCCAGACCCAGCTCTTTCAGCGAGCCCAGGTACAGTTCCTGAATGTTGTCCGGCGATGGCTTAATCACCACCTGGAACTGATAGTAGTGTTGCAAACGGTTCGGGTTTTCACCGTAGCGGCCGTCAGTCGGACGGCGGGACGGCTGCACGTAGGCGGTAGCCATTGGCTCCGGCCCCAGCGCGCGCAGGCACGTCATCGGGTGAGAGGTTCCCGCGCCGACTTCCATGTCCAGTGGTTGAACGATGGTGCAGCCTTGGCGCGCCCAATAGTCCTGCAGTGTCAGGATCAGGCCCTGAAAGGTCTTGGTATCAAACTTTTGCATGTTGAATTCGCACGCGATACAAGTGGATTTAAATGGGATGGGCCAGTATACCCGTTGACCGTAAGATATACAGCCAGAATCCCGCAACAAGTGTGAATCATCAAAGAAGCGCGGTCTTTTCGCGCACTAAAACGGGGCAAATGCCCCTCTGTAGCGCCGTTTCAGCGTCATAATCCCCCCAATTCCCCGGCCAGAAGGCGTCACTCAGGCTGGCACCAACCTTGCTAGCGTCCTGATATCCCCCTTTCAGGAGATTCGCTGATGACAACCGCCTTAACCGACAGCCGCTATCGCTACCGCATTTTCGCCATGGTGTTCTTCATTGCACTGATCAACTACGTCGATCGCGGCGCACTGTCCTTCGCCGCCAACGATATCTCCCATGAATTCAACTTCAACAAGGCGCAGCTGGGCGCCGTGCTGGGCTATTTTGGCTTTGGCTATTTGTTCGGTTCGCTGTGCGGCGGTTTTCTGGCCGACCGTATCGGCACCAAAAAAGTCTGGCTGATCGCCGGGGCGCTGTGGTCGCTGCTGGAGATTGCGACCGCCTGGGCCGGCGAGCTGGGCGTGGCGCTGTTCGGCGGTTCCGCCATTATGGGGTTTGCCGCACTGCGGATCATGTTCGGCTTTGCCGAAGGTCCGGCCTACGCGCTGATGAATAAAACCATCGCCAACTGGGCGCCGCGCAAAGAGCGTGGCTTTTCGCTGGGTATCGGGTTGCTGAGCACCCAGGTGGGTTCGCTGCTGACCGCGCCGCTGGCCGTGGGGTTACTGCTATTGACCGATGACTGGCGCAGCATGTTCATGCTGCTGGGCCTGTTTTCGCTGATCGCCATTTTGCTGTTTGCCCGTTTCTTCACCGACACGCCGCAGGAGCATCCTGAAGTCAACGCCGCCGAATTGGCCATCATCAGCGCCGATCAGGAAGCCGATAACGCACAAGCACCTCTGCCATGGTGGGCGTTTTTCACCAACCGCACGCTGGTGTTTAACGCGCTGGGTTACTTCTCATTCCTTTACGTCACCTTTGTATTGGTGACCTGGGGCCCCAAATACCTGCAGGATACTTTTAACTACGATCTGCATTCGCTGTGGTACGTCGCGATGATCCCGTGGAGCGGTGCCTGCTTCACCGTGCTGCTCGGCGGCCACATCGCCGATGCGCTGTTGAAACGCTTTGGCAACCTGCGGCTGGCGCGCAACCTGTTTGCGGCAGTCACCTTGTTGCTGACCGCCACCTGCTTCGTCTTGATCCCCTTTATGAGCACGCCGACCGAAATCATTTTGTTGATGACGCTGGGCAATGCGCTGAATGCGCTGGTCAATAACGTGTATTGGTCGGTGGTGATAGACGTCACGCCGAAGGCTTCGGTGGGGGCTTACAGCGGCATGACGCTGGCGATCGCCAATATTGCCTCGATCACCGCGCCGATGCTGAGTGGTTGGCTGGCACAGCATCACGGCTATGGCGCCATGTTCTTCGCCACCGCCGTGGTGTCTTTCTGCAGCATGCTGTGCATGACGCTGCTACAGCCGGAAAAAAAGATTATGGCAGATATCACGCTGCCCAACCGCCCAGGTATGCAGCAAACGGCCCCCTAAGCGATCGGGCATCGGCACTCAAAAACGGGCGCTGACCCCGACGTTATACATAAACTGTTCGCCACTGCTCAGGCCGCCGGTCTGAGAAACGGTGGCGAAAGCCGCCACCTGATCGGTCAACGGCATATTCGCCCCCAGCGTCACATCCACCCAGTTTTTATCCTGGCTGGCGCTGTCGCGAGTGAACGAAGTCTGCGTGGACTTCAGGCCACCGCCGGCACGGTAAACGTCATCACCAAACTGATGCTGATAGCTCACCTCGGCATAGGGATTAAACAGGCCGAACTTGCTGTCCAACCGCCAACCTAACGCACCGATCTGCGAATGGTAGGTCTGATCGTTAAAGCGCATGGCGGTGCTGTCATTGCCGTCTTCGCTGTAACCGGAGACGTTGCTGTAATCCCAGGCAAACTGTGCCATCGGTCCGGTGGTCAGGTAAGAGGTGACGGGGAAGTCGTAACCGGCGGTGATCCGCGCCCCCCACTGCTTGCCGTCGGTGCTGCCGGTTTCGGTACGGGTTAACGCCCCAAGCTGCATGCTGCGGCGAATATCATCGTAATTCATCGTCGCATAGTGCAGATCGGCATTCACCCAACCGTTTTCAAACAGCTCAAGGGCGGTAAAAGCGGAAAATAGCAGGCCACGCGCTTTGTAGTCGTAGCGGCTGGAGGGCTGTTGATCGTCATTGGAGCCGGAAATCAGCGCGCCGATCAGCCAGCCGTCGGTCAACTGGTAATCCACCCCTACCGTCAGATTATGAGTAGTGGCATTGCCGTCGCCCGCCGCCAGATTGGAAGAATAATCATAGTGCTGCCCGGCATAGCCTCCGAACACGCCCAGCGATCCTTGCGGGTTTTCGCCACTGCGCAACTGTTGAAAACGGCTGTCGAGGGTAGCACGGCTGTCACGCGCCATGGCCGCCGTCGCCTGATTCAGCGCCACCACCTGCGCAGGACCGTCGAGCACCGCCTGAATGTAATCGGCAATCAACAGATGCGCCTGCGGGCTGGGGTGGAAATGGTCGGCGAACAGGTAGGCCTGGCTGCTATCAAAACCCGGCATGGTAGAACGGCACACCGCAGAGGAGACGCCCGGCGGACAGGCCATGCCTGCGGTATTGGTGAAGCCAAACTGCGCCGGGTTGGCAATCGCCTCGCCAAACAGTTTGTTCACGTCAACCCGGACGATGTTCCCGCCCCCCTGCGCCAGCAGGTGGTCTTCGCTTTGGTTATAGAAATCGGTCAGTTGTGCCGCCTGCGCGCTGAGGCTGTCATAAGCGGCTATCAGCTGTGCGGCAATCGCCTGCTGCACCTGGGGGATCGCGCTGCCCTGCGCCGCTGCCGCCGTCAGGGCCTGGTGGATAGCCTCGGTACGCGAAGCGTTATCCGGCGTGGCCAGCGAATTCAGGGTGGCGTAGGCCGCCTGAACCGCTGCGTTTTGCACCGGCGTCAACGCCTGCTGGATGATCAGCTCCATCAACTGCGGCGTGGAACCAATATTCGGCACCGTCGGCACGATCACCGTACCGGCACCGGCATTCAGCAATGAATGAACCTGCGCGGCCGCCGCCGCTGCGCTGTTGTAGGCTACGCCCGGCGCGGTCGTCGGGTTTAATGCCGCCGCCGCCAGGTCGTTGCCGCCAATCCAGTGTATATACAGGCCATCGCCGTCAGCCCGTCCATTGACCTGACCGAGGTAGCTCTGCACCTGATCCTGCGTATTGTCCGCCGGGTTGAGCGCCGGCACCGCCACGCCCCCGCCGGCGGCGTAGTTATTGCCGCCATCGTCCGAAGCCACTAACGCCGCGCCGATGCGTTGCGCCAGTACTTCGTCGTATAACAGATGTTTATTGCTGTCATAGGTAAAGCGGCCATTGTTACCGGTATCGCTCAGACTGTCGCCGAAGACGTAGAGTTGGTCATAAGCCAGCACCGGGGTCGTCATACTGCATAATATCGCCACTGCAAGCACCGCCGGGCGGGGCAGACAGGTTATTTTAAGAGGCATGAATAGACTCCTGAGAGCCAGCAAATGAAGGAAAATACGTTTTTATCATTGGCCTTTTTACCTGCCGGCCATCTAGTAAATATTGCTGGCTTTTCCCCCACGTCAAGCCAACTGATGATAAAACAATCAGGGGCTTGCCAAGTGCACCACTTCAGGTAATGATTACTGTAAATAAACACAGCACAAGGACAGTCAGTATGGCCAATGAACGTTGCGGTTGGGTGACGGCGGATCCGTTATATCTCGAGTATCACGACAAGGAATGGGGCGCACCAACCACCGATGCGCGCGAGCTGTTTGAAATGCTATGCCTTGAAGGCCAGCAGGCCGGGCTGTCCTGGATCACCGTGCTGAAAAAGCGTGAGAATTACCGGCGCGCCTTCCACAATTTTGATCCGCTGCGCGTGGCCGCTATCGATGAACAAGAGATAGCCGCGCTGTTGCAAGACAGCGGCATTATCCGCCACCGGGGCAAAATTGAAGCCATCATCGCCAATGCCAAAGCCTATCTGGCCATGGAAGCGGCCGGGGAAGATTTTGTCACTTTTATCTGGTCATTTGTCGACGGCGAACCGCAGCTCAACAGTTGGCAGCAACTGAACCAGGTGCCGGCGAAAACCGAACGCTCGGACGCGATGTCCAAGGCACTGAAAAAACGCGGCTTCAAATTTATCGGCTCCACCACCTGTTACGCCTTTATGCAGGCCAGCGGGTTGGTGAACGATCATCTCACAGGATGCCTCTGCTACCCAAAGCCGCAGTGATCCGCCCCTGCCACCCGGCAGATATGGAGCGGTTAATGGCCTTGTGGTTGCCGAGCACCATTGCTGCGCACCCGTTCGTCAAGGAAAGCTACTGGCAAGAAAGCGCGACGCTGGTGCGGGAAAACTATCTGCCGCGAGCGCAAAGCTGGGCCTATTGGCATCAAGGGGAAATCGTCGGGTTTATCAGCGTGTTGGATCAACGCTTTATTGGCGCACTGTTCGTTGAACAGGCCTTTCACGGCCATGGCGTAGGACAGGCGCTGATGGCGCACGTACAACAGCGCTATCCCCAGCTAAGCCTGGAGGTGTATGAGCAAAACCTGCGCGCCTGCGCGTTCTACCACAAGCTGGGTTTTCAGGTGACGCAGCGTCTGTTTAACGAAGAAACTCAGGCCTATACCTTAATCATGAACTGGCCGTCCGCAGTTTAAATCTTGTCACTTCCGGCTAAAAAAGGCGCATCCCGCACCGGGATGCGTTCAATTCAGAATGCGCTGCATGGTATTCCCTCGCTTTTTGCCGGATAACAGGCTCAAGCCCGTTATCCGCTTATATTTTGTCACGTTTTTTTCCGGAACTGCCGGAAAGTATCCGCGTCATAGTAGCGCCTCGGCACGTCTTGGCATGCCGACAACGGTTTTTTAGCGCCCCAAAATTGGATTGGCGCACCCAGATTCTGATGCCACAAAGGAAAAAAGATGAAAAAACGCATTGCGATTATTGCCGGCGCGGTGAGCGTGGCGCTCACGCTGTCAGCCTGTACCACCAACCCGTACACCGGGGAATCCGAAGCCGGTAAATCCGGTATTGGCGCAGGCCTGGGCGCCGCGCTGGGTGCCGGCGTTGGCGTGCTGTCCTCGTCGAAAAAAGACCGCGGCAAAGGCGCACTGATCGGCGCAGCGGCCGGTGCAGCATTGGGCGGCGGTGCCGGCTATTACATGGACGTGCAGGAAGCCAAGCTGCGCGACAAAATGAAAGGCACCGGCGTCAGCGTTACCCGTCAGGGCGACAATATCGTGCTGAACATGCCGAACAATGTCACCTTTGACAGCAGCAGCGCCACCCTGAAACCGGCGGGTGCCAACACCCTGACCGGCGTTGCCATGGTACTGAAGGAATACCCGAAAACGGCGGTTAACGTGGTCGGCTACACCGACAGCACCGGCTCCCGTTCACTGAACATGACCCTGTCGCAGCAACGTGCCGACGGCGTGGGCAGCGCGTTAATCACCCAGGGCGTGGCGGCTAACCGCATTCGCACCACCGGGGCAGGCCCGGATAATCCGATCGCCTCCAACAGCACGGCAGAAGGCAAGGCGCAAAACCGTCGCGTCGAGATCACCCTCAGCCCGCTGCAATAATCCCGAGCGGGGCACAATGCCCCGCCATTTTTATCCTGTCGATCCCCTTCCCGTACCCCATTCAACATTCCCGGCTATACATTCTGTGTGATAGTCTCCTTGGCAATTAACCTCAGGGGAGATCGGTTGTGAGCAGTGTTAAGGCAATACGCGCCTCGGGGCGGGCCACCATCAGCGATGTGGCGAAAACCGCCAAGACCGGTAAAACCAGCGTATCGCGCTACTTGAATGGTGAGCAGCACCTGCTTTCTGACGATCTCAAACAGCGCATCGAGCAGGCTATCCTCCAGCTCGACTACCGTCCAAGCCAGATGGCGCGGAGCCTGAAAGGCGGACAGACGCGGCTGATTGGCCTGATCATCGCCGATATAACCAACCCCTATTCGGTGGACGTGATGCGCGGCATCGAAGCCGCCTGCCGTCAGCACGGCTTTACCCTGCTGGTGTGTAACACCAACAACGAAGTCAATCAGGAACAGCACTACCTGCAACTGCTCAGCAGCTACCGGGTAGAGGGCATTGTGGTCAACGCCGTTGGTATGCGCGAAGAGGCGTTATCGACGCTGCAACAATCCATGCTGCCGATGGTACTGATCGACCGAAAAATTCATGATTTCGCCTGCGATGTCGTGGGCCTCAACAACCACGAGGCCGCAACGACCGCCACGGAACACCTGCTGCAACAAGGTTTCGAAGCCATTTTGTTTCTCAGCGAGCCCATTGGCACGGTCAATACCCGCCTGGAGCGGCTGCACGCGTTTAACCAAACCATGGCGCAACATGCCGGTCTGTTGGCCGAACAGGCCGAAGTTCCGCTGAACGACGTCAAGCTGCTGGAAGGGGTGCTCGGCGACTTCAATACTCGCCATCGCGGCATGCGCAAAGCGGTGATTTCCGCCAACGGTGCCCTGACCCTGCAGGTAGCGCGCGCCATGCGTCGACTGGGTATCCAATGGGGCAGCGATATCGGCCTGCTGGGCTTTGACGAACTGGAATGGGCCGAACTGGCCGGCGTAGGCATCACCACGCTGAAACAGCCGACCTATCAAATGGGCCACGCCGCGCTAGAGCAACTGGTGCAACGCATTCAGGGTCTGGATACCCCCATCAGCGAGCAGATGTTCCCCGGTGAACTGATCGTGCGCGGCTCCACCACCCGATAATCCCCCCTTCTTTCCCGCTCAGGGCGCGACATACGGCGCCCCAGCCACATCCTCCTCAGACTATTTTTTGCTCATGTTCGTGATTGCGATCATATTTTTACACTCTGTCGCTTTCGCCTGGAACCGGTACCATTTAACGTGTGGTTAACAGCAGCGGTGGGATAACGCCACCTCAGGAGCAAAAAATGACAAGAGAAATTATCGTGGTGAGCGGTGCCTACGGCACCGATACCGTCCAACAGCTCGGCGGCCAGACCGCATTATTGCCGATCATTGCCGATGCCGGCGCCGACGGTGTAGAGATCCGCCGCGAACTGTTTTCTGCCCAGGAGCTGGAAAACCTGCCGGCACTGGCTCAGGCCATCGAACAACAGCAGCTGTTTGCCGTTTACTCTGCGCCTGAGGCTCTGTTCACTCCACAACATACGCTCAACCCGAACCTGCCGGCACTGCTGGCGGAAGCCCAAACGCTGAACGCGCGTCAGTTGAAACTCTCGCTTGGGCATTACCAGCCGGGCTTCGACTTTACCGAACTGAAAGTGGCACTGGAGCAACATCCGGTCAGCCTGGTGGTCGAGAACGATCAAACGCCTGACTGCGGGATTTTGTCGCTGCTCAACGCCTTTTTCCACGCCGCAGAAGATAACCGTCTGCCGGTCAGCATGACGTTCGACATGGCCAACTGGCACTGGGTGGGGCAAGACGCCTTCGCCGCCGCCGATCGCCTGGCCCGCCACGTCAGCTACGTTCACGTTAAAGCCGCAACTCATAGCCTGAAAGGCTGGCGTGCCGTGGCGCTGGATGACAGCGACGGCAAATGGCGCGATCTGCTGACTCGCCTGCCGCTGGACGCACCACGCGGCATTGAATTCCCACTGCAAGGTGACAGTCTGGAAGACGTGACCCGCTACTACGTTAACCTTTTGCGCGCGGAGTAAACATCATGACAACGCTGACTACCGCGCATCGCGCGCAACTGGACGTCGTCACTCTGGGTGAAGCCATGGCGATGTTCGTGGCAACCCAAACCGGCGATCTGGCGGAAGTGGACAACTTCACCAAACGCATTGCCGGCGCCGAGCTGAACGTCGCAATCGGCCTGGCTCGCCTGGGGCTGAACGTCGGCTGGGTCAGCCGCGTCGGCAACGACACTTTCGGCCGCTTCACCCTGCAGCAGTTGAAAAAAGAAGGCATCAACGCCCAGCAAGTGACGGTGGATGCTAATTATCCGACCGGCTTTCAGATCAAATCTAAAACCTCCGATGGTACCGATCCCAGTGTGGAGTATTTCCGCAAAGGCTCGGCGGCCAGCCACCTGTCGGTCGACGACTTCAACCGCGATTACTTTGGTTCCGCACGCCACCTGCACCTGAGCGGCGTGGCGGCAGCGCTGTCCGGTCAATCGCTGGCGCTGTGCAACCACGCGGCGCGCGAGATGCGGGCGATGGGCAAAACCATTTCATTTGACCCCAATCTGCGCCCGGTGTTGTGGTCCAGCCAACAGGTGATGATCGAGCAGCTGAACAAGCTGGCGTTTGCCGCCGACTGGGTGCTGCCGGGGCTGAAAGAAGGGCAAATTCTTACCGGCCAGTCGACACCGGAAGGGATTGCCGATTTTTATCTGGAGCGCGGCGTACAGGCGGTGATCATTAAAACCGGCCCGGACGGCGCCTGGTTTAAAACCGCAGCGGGCGATCAGGCGGCGGTAGCCGCAATCAAAGTCAGCAATGTGGTGGATACCGTAGGTGCAGGAGACGGCTTTGCCGTCGGGACCATCAGCGCCCTGCTGGAAGGCAAAACGCTGAAACAGGCGGTGCAACGCGGCAATAAAATCGGCTCGCTGGCCATTCAGGCCATCGGTGACAGCGAAGGGTTGCCGACCCGCGCGGCACTGGCTGAATAAATATAACAAAACAATATCAGTTAATAGCCTTCTCCGAACGGCTGATGTCTCTGGCCCTACAACCAGATCCGCCGGGAGAGCACCACGACACCACTGAAGGAATCTGAACATGACCAAAGCGACTATCGCGGCTAAACGCTGGTGGTACATCATGCCCATCGTGTTTATCACCTACAGCCTGGCCTATCTCGACCGAGCCAACTTCAGCTTTGCCTCGGCGGCTGGCATCAATGACGATCTGGGCATCACCAAAGGCATGTCATCGCTGCTGGGCGCGCTGTTTTTCCTCGGCTATTTCTTTTTCCAAATCCCGGGGGCGATCTATGCCGAACGCCGCAGCGTTAAAAAACTGATTTTCTGGTGCCTGATCCTGTGGGGCGCCTGCGCCTCGCTGACCGGCATGGTCAGCAATATCCCGATGCTGGCGGCCATCCGTTTTATCCTCGGCGTGGTGGAGGCCGCGGTGATGCCGGCAATGCTGATTTACATCAGCAACTGGTTCACCAAGTCCGAACGTTCGCGTGCCAATACCTTCCTGATCCTCGGTAACCCCGTCACCGTGCTGTGGATGTCGGTGGTTTCCGGCTACCTGATCCATGCCTACGGCTGGCGTGAAATGTTCATCTTTGAAGGCATTCCGGCGGTGATCTGGGCCTTCTGTTGGTGGGTGCTGGTCAAAGACAAACCGGCGCAGGCCAAATGGTTGAGCGATGACGAAAAGCTGGCCCTGCAGCAGCAGTTGGAAGAAGAGCAGAAAGGCATCAAAGCGGTGCGTAACTACAGCGAAGCCTTCCGCTCACGCAACGTGATCCTGCTTTGCGTCCAGTACTTCGCCTGGAGCATTGGCGTGTATGGCTTCGTGCTGTGGTTGCCTTCTATCCTGCGCAGCGGCATGGAAATGGGCATGGTGGAGGCCGGCTGGCTGTCGGCAGTGCCTTACCTGGCGGCGACCATCGCCATGATCCTGGTGTCCTGGGCTTCGGACAAAATGCAAAACCGTAAGCTGTTCGTCTGGCCACTGCTGCTGATTGGCGCGCTGGCGTTCTTTGGTTCTTATGCCGTAGGCGCCAACCACTTCTGGATCTCTTATGCCCTGCTGGTGATTGCCGGTGCGGCAATGTACGCCCCTTACGGGCCGTTCTTCGCCATCATTCCCGAGATGCTGCCGAAAAACGTCGCCGGCGGTGCCATGGCATTGATCAACAGCATGGGTGCGCTGGGTTCCTTCTTCGGTTCCTGGTTCGTCGGTTACCTCAACGGCGCAACCGGCAGCCCGGCAGCTTCGTATATGTTTATGGCCATTGCGCTGCTGGTGGCCGTGGTGGTGACGCTGATCGTCAAGCCCGCTCGCAACGAGGCTCACCCACAACTGGCTTAGTCTCGTTATAATTTATTTTCTGTTGAATATACCCAATGGATTTCAGGCTGCAGCCAGGCGACAAACGAACTTCCCCCAGACGCTGACTTAAGTAAGTCACTGGGGGAAGTTCGAGCAGTTAACAACGCTGCAGTCTGAAAGACGAAGGGTATTGCTGGAGTAAGTGATGAAGCCTTCTATCGTGTTATACAAAAGCATTCCCACCGATCTGCGTGAACGACTGGAACAGCACTTCACCGTGCACGCCTTCAACGGGCTAAATCCGGAAAACCGCGATGAGTTACGCCAGGCGCTGCAACAGGCAGAAGGGATCATCGGTTCCGGCGGCAAAATTGATGAGGCTTTCTTGCAGCAGGCACCCAAACTGCGCGCGGCTTCAACCATTTCCGTCGGTTACGATAATTTCGACGTTGACGCGCTTAATGCCCATAACGTGCTGCTGATGCACACCCCAACCGTGCTGACTGAAACCGTCGCCGACACCATCATGAGCCTGGTTTTGGCGACAGCTCGTCGCGTGGTAGAAGTGGCCGATCGAGTGAAAGCCGGCGAATGGCAAGGCAGCATCGGGGCAGACTGGTTTGGCGTTGACGTGCACCACAAAACTATCGGCATCCTCGGCATGGGTCGTATTGGTCTGGCGCTGGCGCAACGCGCTCATTTCGGCTTCGGCATGCCGGTGCTGTATAACGCCCGCCGCACTCATGAAGAAGCAGAGCAGCGTTTTAATGCCCGCCGCTGTGACCTGGATACCCTGTTGGCCGAATCCGATTTCATCTGCATTACGCTGCCGCTGACCGACGAAACTTTCCATATGATCAGCCGTGACCAACTGGCGAAGATGAAAAAGAGCGGCATTCTGATCAACGCCGGCCGTGGTCCGGTGGTGGATGAAGCGGCACTGGTTGAGGCGCTGCAACACGGCACTATTCATGCCGCCGGGCTGGACGTGTTCGAACAGGAACCGCTGCCGGTATCTTCACCGCTGTTGACGTTGCCAAACGTGGTGGCGCTGCCGCATATCGGTTCTGCGACCCATGAAACCCGTTATGGCATGGCCGCCTGCGCCGTGGACAACCTGATCGCCGCGCTGACCGGCAAGGTCACAGAAAACTGCGTTAACCCGCAGCTGCTGAAGAAGTAACTTTCATGGGCGGGAGTTTTCCCGCCCTATCTCTTGCCCTTCACCTCCCCCTGCCTTCTCCTCCCTGAAAATCTCGCGCCGGGATGAGGCTATTTTTTCATCGTTCGTCACACTGGGCGTTACCCTACGATAAAAACGCTTCCTGCCACGCGTAAGGAGAGCCATGAAACGCCTGACCCTTCCCCTGCTGATGCTGCTGTCGCCTGCGGCAATGGCAAGCTGGACGCTGCAAAGCTTCCCAGCCTTTGACGGTACCTCCGCCGACGGCTTGTTCACCAGCCACGCCACGCTGCCCAAAGGCGAACTGCCGCTGAAAATTTACCAAGACCAGCAATGCTGGCAGCCAACCACGCCGGTCAAACTGAACCAGACGTTGTCACTGCAACCCTGCGGCGATAACCCGCCGGTTAACTGGCGGCTGTTTCGCACCGGGGAATACCAGGTGCGCATCGACACGCGCAGCGGCACGCCGACGTTACAACTCAGTCTGAAAACCGCAGCGGAAATCGCCACTGCCGCCGCCACGCGCACCTGCCAACGCTGGGACGGTAAACCGGTCACCCTTGACGTCGCGGCAACCTTTGACGAAGGCGAATTGGTACGCGATTTCTATTCAGGCCAAACGGCAAAGGTCAGCCAGGGAAAAATCACCCTGCAACCCGCCACCGGTAGCGGTGGATTGCTGTTGTTGGAATCTGCCGGTAGCGAAAAACCGGCGCCCTTCAATTGGCACAACGCCACGGTGTATTTTGCCCTTACCGATCGCTTTGAGAACGGCAACCCGGCCAACGACCACAGCTACGGACGCCGCAGCGACGGCATGCAGGAGATCGGCACCTTCCACGGCGGCGATCTGGCTGGCCTGATGAACAAACTGGATTATTTGCAACAGCTTGGCGTCAATGCGCTGTGGATCAGTTCGCCGCTGGAGCAAATCCACGGTTGGGTCGGCGGCGGTACCAAAGGAGACTTCCCGCATTACGCTTACCACGGCTATTACGCGCTGGACTGGACCCGACTCGATGCCAATATGGGCAGCGAGCAAGACCTGCGCACGCTGGTCGATCAGGCGCACCAACGCGGTATCCGCATTCTGTTTGACGTGGTAGTGAATCACGTCGGCTACGCCACGCTGGCAGATATGCAGACCTTCCAATTCGGTTCGCTGTATCTGAAGGAGGAAGAAATCGAAAAAACGTTGGGTAAACATTGGGGCGACTGGCGACCAGGCCCAGGTCAAAACTGGCACAGCTTCAACGATTACATCAACTTCAGCGATAAAGCGGGCTGGAGTTCATGGTGGGGCAAAAACTGGATCCGTACCGATATCGGTGACTACGATCCACCCGGCTATAACGATCTCACCATGTCGCTGGCTTTCCTTCCGGACATCAAAACTGAAGCGCCCGGAGCCAGTGGTCTGCCCCTGTTTTACCGCCATAAACCCGATACCGCCGCGCGGGAGATTTCCGGCGCCACCACACGCGACTACCTGACCACCTGGCTTAGCCAGTGGGTACGTGACTATGGCATTGACGGTTTTCGCGTCGACACCGCCAAGCACGTAGAAAAACCAACGCTGGCGCTATTGAAACAGCGTGCCACCGCAGCTCTGGCAGAGTGGAAAACCGCCCATCCACAACAGGCGCTGGATGATGCTCCTTTCTGGATGACCGGCGAAGCCTGGGGCCATGGCGTGATGAAAAGCGACTATTACCAGAACGGCTTCGACGCGATGATCAATTTTGACTTCCAGGATCAGGCTTCCCAGGCCTTGGCTTGCTTCTCCAACATCGATGCCACCTACCGACAGATGGCTGACAAGCTGCAGGATTTCAACGTGTTGAGCTACATCTCCTCGCACGATACCCGGCTGTTCTTTGCCAGCGATGCTAAAGGGTCGCTAACGCTGCAGCAGCGCGCTGCCGATCTATTGCTGTTGGCACCCGGTGCGGTGCAGATTTACTACGGCGATGAAAGTGGCCGTGATCTAGGCCCTACCGGTTCAGATCCGTTGCAGGGTACCCGTTCCGATATGAACTGGGCCGAGTTGCAGGGTAGCAAAGCTCCTCTGTTGGCACACTGGCAGCGGCTGGGTCAATTCCGCGCTCGTCACCCGGCGATCGGTGCCGGCACACAGCAGTCGCAGCAAACGGCACACTACTATGCTTTCAGCCGTCGGCTCGGCGACGATAAAGTGATGGTGGCCTGGGTCGGCGATCGGTCACAATAATTCAGAGAGATATGCTGCTAAAAAACCATCGGGTGAAGTTTACTCCCGGTGGTTGTTTTATGAACCGCATTGCACCGGAAATTGTCTGGCGGTATGGTGGGGTATTACCTGCTAAAAACAATACAGTTGCACCTATGACTTTTTCACTTTTCGGCGACAAATTTACCCGTTACGCGGGCATTACCCGTTTAATGGATGACCTGAACGAAGGCCTGCGCACCCCCGGTGCCATCATGCTCGGCGGCGGTAATCCGGCGCAAATTCCAGAGATGGAAAGCTACTTCAAACAACTGTGCCAGGACATGCTCGATCAGGGCAAACTGACCGAGGCGCTGTGTAACTATGACGGCCCGCAGGGCAAAGACGCCCTGCTGAAAGCGCTGGCTAATTTGCTGCGCGATGAGCTGGGCTGGCAGATCTCGCCACAGAACATTGCACTGACAAATGGCAGCCAGAGCGCGTTTTTCTACTTGTTTAACCTGTTTGCCGGGCGCTATGCCGACGGCAGCCGTCGCCGCGTGCTGTTTCCGTTGGCGCCGGAATATATCGGCTATGCCGATGCCGGGTTGGACGAGGGGCTGTTTGTTTCGGCCAAGCCCAACATTGAGCTGCTGCCGGAAGGTCAGTTCAAGTATCACGTTGACTTCGAACATCTGAATATTGGCGACGATATCGGCATGATCTGCGTGTCGCGCCCAACCAACCCGACCGGTAACGTGATCACCGACGAAGAGCTGATGAAACTCGATCGGCTGGCGCAGCAGCGCAATATCCCGCTGGTGATCGATAACGCTTACGGCGTACCCTTCCCCGGCATTATCTTCAGCGACGCTACGCCGCTGTGGAACCCGAACATTATCCTGTGCATGAGCCTGTCGAAACTTGGCCTGCCCGGCTCGCGCTGCGGCATCGTGATTGCCGATGAGAAAACCATCGGCGCCCTGACCAACATGAACGGCATTATCAGCTTGTCGCCAGGCAGCATGGGGCCGGCCATGGCAACGGAAATGATCGAACGTGGCGACCTGTTGCGACTGTCAAACGAGGTGATCCGTCCGTTCTACAAGCAGCGCGTCGAGCAAACTATCGGCATTATCCGCCGCTATCTGTCGCCGGAACGCTGCCTGATCCATAAACCGGAAGGGGCGATTTTCCTGTGGCTATGGTTCAAGGATCTGCCGATCACCACCGAGCTGTTGTATCAGCGCCTGAAAAAGCGCGGCGTGCTGATGGTGCCAGGCCACTACTTCTTCCCGGGGCTGGAACATGAATGGCCGCATACTCATCAGTGCATGCGGATGAACTACGTGCCGGATCCGGAGAAAATTGAACGTGGCGTGGCGATACTGGCGGAAGAGATCGAGCGTGCTCATCAGGAGGCTGGCTGATTTGAATAAGGGGCGCTCAGACAGCGCCCCAAAGCCTTACATTGCCCAGAACAGCACCGCCAGCAGCTGCGGCGACATGATGCGCAGGAACATCGCCAACGGATATACCGTGGCGTAAGACAGCGCGGCAGCGCCGCTGGTCGGGTGCAGGCCGTTAGCAAATGCCAGCGCCGGCGGATCGGTCATTGAACCTGCCAGCATGCCGGACAGCGTCAAATAATTCATCTTGCCCACCATCCGCGCCAATATGCCAACGCTGAGCAACGGAATTGCGGTGATCAGTGCACCGTAACCAATCCACGCCAACCCTTCGCCATTAATCAGGGTATCGACAAAATTGCCGCCCGACTTCAGCCCCACCACCGCCAGAAATAGCACGATACCCAGTTCACGCAACGCCAGGTTAGCGCTGGGCGGCATAAACCAATACAGCTTGCCAATGCTACCGATACGCCCGAGTATCAAGGCCGCAACCAGCGGCCCACCGGCCAGGCCCAAGCGCAACGCAGCAGGGAAACCCGGTATAAACAGCGGCACAGATCCCAACAGTACCCCCAAACCGATACCGATAAACACCGGCAGCATTTGCACCTGCTGCAACTTCTGTTGGGCATTGCCGACAATGGCCGCCACCGCCTCGATGGACTCCGGGCGGCCAACCAGATTGAGGATGTCGCCGAATTGCAGCGTTACATTGCTGCCTGCCACCAGTTCAACCCCCGCGCGGTTGAGGCGCGAGATCACCACGTCGTACTTTTGCTTCAGGTTCAGATCGCGGATTTTGCTGCCCAAGACTTTTTCATTGGTCACCACCGCCCTCACCACCTGCAGTTCCGTCCCCCGCGTTGACAGCGAGACGTCAACCTCTTCGCCAATCACCAACCGCGCATTTTCCAGACTTTCACGTTTGCCCACCAGATGCAGATAGTCGCCCAGCTCCAGCCTCTCAAGCGGCGCCGGTACCATCAGCAACTCACCGCGTTTCAGGCGTGAACAGATAATATCCTCACCGTTCAGCAGCGGCACATTCTTGATCGCCATCCCTTGCAGGTTCGGGTTACGCACCGCGATATTCATGGTTTGCAGCAGCTCGCGCTGGTTGCCCAGGCTGCTTTCAAAAGCCTGAGCCTCCCGTTCGATATTGATGCGGAAAAACAGGCGTATCAGCCACATCACCAGCAGAATGCCGCAGATACCGAACGGATAGGCCATGGCATAGCCCATCCCCATGCGATCGACCATTGCCGGATCTGAGCCCAAATCGGTAAGAATTTGCTGCCCGGCGCCGAGTGCGGGGGTATTGGTGACGGCACCGGAGAACACGCCAAGAATGATCGGCAGCGGGACGTCAAACAGCTTGTGAACCACCGCCGCGACCACCCCGCCTACCAGCACCAGCAAAATGGCGAAGCCGTTGAGCCGCAACCCGGACACCCGCAAAGAAGAGAAGAAACCAGGCCCGACCTGAATACCTATGGTGTAAACGAACAGGATCAGGCCAAACTCCTGAATGAAGTGCAGCATGTCGCCATTCAGACTGAGCTGCCAACTCTGGGCGAAATGCCCGACGATAATGCCGCCAAACAGCACCCCGCCAATCCCCAACCCAACCCCATACAGCTTCCAGTTACCCATCCACAGCCCGAGAACGGCCACCAACGCCAACATACTGACGGTCAGGGCGATTTCGCTCATAGGTCACATCCTTGCCAGAAGTTTAACAACCGGTTTGCGGTCAAAGTCACACAATTAACAGGGATTTTGGCATAGGTAGGAAAACGCGACTGTGGGTTAAGCCACATAATGCAACGGGGGAAGCCCGTTTGGACTTCCCCCGTCGATACCTTTCCTCTTTCAGGCCGCCGTACGAACCTCTGCGGCCTGAAATGCATAGGTAAAACTATGAATTTTTCAAAGCGTTATTTTGATTCCAATCCCGGCGTGGTGCCGATGGCGATACGCTGTGGCTGCAGAGCTTCTGGGACATGACGCACCAGATCGATATGCAGCAGACCGTTTTCAAACTTGGCCTCAGAGACCTGCAGGTGTTCAGCCAGCGTGAAGGTCAGGTTGAAGTCTTTGAACACCAGCCCCTGATGCAGATATTCCACCTGTTTTTCTGGCGGTGTCGGCTTGCCACGCACGGTCAGGCGTGGGCCTTCTACTTCAATATCCAGCTCACTTTGTTTAAACCCGGCTAACGCCAGAGAAATGCGGTAATGGTTGTCGTCGCTTTTCTCTATGTTGTAAGGCGGGAACCCCTGTGGCTCCTGGCCGCCCATTGAACTGGCCAGTTTGTCGAAACCAATCCACTGACGAAGCAAAGGTGAAAGATCGTAATTACGCATGATGTAAACTCCTTCTATGAAGCGAGATTTTACCCGTAGCTTGAAATTCATAGGGTAAATTAAGGTATGCCCCCTGTCGGCAGGCATTAACATTGCACCAGCGAGACGTTTCGCCGATGAAATATGAATTATTTAATTTCTATACGACGCGGTTTTAATGTTTCCGGTACCAGTCGTTCCATATCGATATACAGCAACCCGTTTTCCAGTTTGGCGCCTTTAATTTGGATATGCTCGGCCAACTGGAATTTACGTTCAAAGTTTCGCTCGGCAATACCTTGATATAAGTAGGTTCTTTCCGCTGGATCGTTATTATGAGCGCCACGGACTATCAGCAGATTGTCCTGGGTAGTGATTTCCAGCTCCTGTTCGGCAAATCCGGCCACCGCGATCGCAATGCGGTAATGATTTTCATCGACCAGCTCAACGTTATAGGGTGGATAACCGCCATTGCTTTGGCTCTGACCTGCCTCCAACGCGTTAAACAAACGGTCAAACCCAATAGCGGAACGGTAAAGCGGTGAAAGATCAAAGTTACGCATAAAACAGCCTCCTAAGGCACTTCAGCGAGGTTGAATAATTAAGCCTTCCATCATGGACAGACTAAATAGCCAGAATTCCCTTACGGCAAATTCTTAATTTGGCCTTGATAAGAAAATGGGGGTCGCTTTCACCATTTCAACCGCTCACGATCAAAAAAATGACAATCAGTTCGGCGAAAGTTTTTTTATCCCTTACAATAAAGTGAGACAACCGCCACAGAGCGGGTCCTTGCTCCTTTTAAAACATCCAGAGGATGTTATAGATCAGCAGATTTTGGGGAACAGCACCCTGCAGGATGGAAAATGAAAACGATAAGAGTCATAGCAACCAGTTGCATGCTGTTAGCGACCAACGGCTGCTCCAGCGTAATGAGTCATACCGGCCCTAATCAGGGTTACTATCCTGGCACCCGTGCCAGCGTGGATATGCTGAAGGACGACAATACCAGCTGGGCAATGATGCCGCTGGTGGCGTTGGACCTGCCATTCTCGGCGGTGATGGATACCGTATTACTGCCTTACGACTACATGCGCTCCGGCAGCGACAGTACCGCGGACTCACCTAAAGCGCGTATTTTGCGCGGCGAAGAGCAGAACCTGGCCGCTAGCGGCGATCCGGCCCATGCCGCTACGACCACACCCCAGTAAAATATTCTGATGCGGGCTTCTCGCCCGCCCCCTCGATCAGACTTCAACCACAAAAATCTGGCTGAATCCGTCGACCTCGCGCATAAAGGCCACTTTGTTTCCATCCGGTGAAAATACGATAGCATCGCCCGATGGGGGTAGCGCCGTCCGCTGAGTCAGGCGCTGCATGCGGCCGCTGGCCACCTCGCACAGCATCAGGCTGTTGTCACACACCAGCGCAATTCGCCCACCCTGTGGGTGCCAACTGAACGCCGATTGGATCCCCTGTTCACCACGAGTGACCTGCCGCGGTTCACCGCCGTTTGGCGAAACCGTCCACAGCTGTACCACACCCGCATCATCCTTCATTAAACAGGCAATCATGCTGCCATCGGGCGAGCTGCGCAGCCAGTGACGAGGGGCGGTTACCACGCCTGGATAACGACGCTCGCCGGTAAAGGTCAACCGCCGTTGGTGCACGCCCCGCGGTGGCGCAGGCAAGCTGTTTGCGGTCCCCTGCAGCGGCCGGGAACCTGCCCTGGCGTAATCAGCGTCATCCTGCGGCAAATCCACAATGAATACTTCCGGCAACTTTTCACCGTGATGAGAAAGAGTGTCGCCGATAAATGCCAGCGCCCAGCGCTGCTGACGCCCATCGGGCCGTACATAGCCCCTTTGCCCGACCCAGCCCTCTTCATAGGCGCGGTTAATCTGATCGCTGCCGGGTTGGGGTTGTGTCGTGGTCTCGCTCACCAGCACGCAGTAATGGCTGCCGTCATATTCACGAGGATGCTGCTTCGGCGGGTTCACTCCCTGTAACGGTACGGCCACGCCAACGTTACGCAGGTCCTGCGCCCGATCCAGTTCGTGCATGACGTGGTCGTTATAAGTAAAGCTCAGGCGACTGCCGTCCGGGCTGAACACATGTACGTGAGTGCCGCCACGCAGTGCACCCGGCGTATAAGGGGGAGTGATATCCATCGCATCAAGGGTAATAGCCAGCTCACGGTCGGGTTCGCTGACGATCACCCCGCGGCGATGGTGAAAATCGTAATGCCAGACGCTGTCTGGGTGTTCAGGCCCATGAATGAAAGCATAGCGGGCGGGTTCATCCGGGCAGACGGTCACTACACCAACGTGGGCGCCCTGTTGGGCGCGATACACGACTTCGACTACGCCGGTATCGACATTCACCCGCTCGATGCTCAGACCGGTGAAGGAGGCACCGTTCGGGCGTACGTCGTAAGCCAGCCACTGGCTGTCCGGCGTCCAGACATTAATATTGGTTAACTGATGCCCACGTGGGTCAAAAGTCAGCTGTTTTTCCCGATGGCTCATGGCGGCTCCCCTGCGCATGCTGGCACTGAGCCGCCATCTTACCGGATCACCCGACGCGTTTCACATCACCCACCAACAGCAGGTACGACAGCGCACCAATCAATGCCACGACGGAGATATAAATCAGCGAAGGAGCAAAACCATAATCCTGCGCCAAATATCCCACCACCAGTGGTACGGTGATGCCACCCAGCCCGCCGACAAAGTTGAAAACCCCGCCGGTCAGGCCAATCAAGCGGGTAGGCGCCAGCGATGACACCAGCGACCAGGTGATGGAAGCGAAACCGTTGCCAAAGAACGCCAGTGCCATCAGCACCATAATCCACAGCGGATCATTGGTGTAATTTGCCCCCATGATGCAGGTGGAAAGCAGCAATCCGCAGATAATCGGCGTTTTCCGCGCAAAACCGATAGAGCGGCCGCTGCGTAGCAAACGATCGGCCACGAAGCCGGATAGCAAGACGCCACAAAATGCGGCCAGAAATGGCACCGTAGTCATAAAGCCTGCGGTCAGTGCGGCGATATGCTTTTCCTGGGTCAGGTAGTTAGGGAACCAGGTGAGGAAAAACCACAGCGTAGAGGTAATGGCAAACTGGCCGATATAAACCCCCACCAACTTGCGGTGGAACACCAGTTTCCAATCGGCGGCGGTGAGCGCCACGCGGCTTTTCTTTTCCGATGCAACGTCGCCGTCGACCATGCCGCCACCGGCTTGAATATATGTCAGTTCGGCAGCGTTCACCCCTTTGCTGTTGCGCGGTGATTGGTACACCCGCTGCCATATCAGCGCCCAAACGATGCCGATACCGCCAGTGATAATAAATACCCAGTGCCAGCTCAAAATTTCCTGCACCCATATCAGCAGCGGCGTCAGAAACGCCAGCCCGACAAACTGACCGGATGTATAAAACCCAACCGCCGATGCACGCTCCTGCTCGGGGAACCAACTGGTGACTATCCGGTTATTGGTGGGAAACGCGGGCGCTTCAAATAAGCCGGTCACTGCGCGCAGACCGATCAGGGATGCCAGACCGCCAGCAAATCCCTGCAGCAGCGTGGCGATCGACCAACCCATGATGGCAATAAAATAGGTTAGTTTTGACCCGACGCGATCCAGAAACCAACCGCCGGGGATCTGACACAGAGTATAGGTCCAGGCAAAAGCCGAGAAAATATAGCCCATCTGCGCCTTGCTGATGCCAAATTCCTGTTGAATATGCGCCGAAGCTACCGCCAGGTTGGCGCGGTCGACATAACAAATGACTACGGTGACAAATATCATTAATAGCGTCAGGTAGCGGCGTTTACTTCGTGGTGTTGAGGTCAAGGTTGTGTCCATTCTTGTTATTCCGTTATTTTTCGGATTTTAATAATGGTGAGAAGAAACTGTAGGGCAACTCACCAGCTGAAATTACAAATGATGATTAATGGTTTTTATATTCTCAGGCGAGACTGTACTTTTTCTTTGCCTACCCAGTTTTATGCCCATCACGCCGCCGATAATTAATGCTATAGCGACAATAATCAGCGCTGCCGTATAACTGTCGGTTACGTCCTTAATTCGCCCCATCACCGGTGGAAAAATAAGTCCGGCAATATTGGCCACCGCATTAATCAAGGCGATCGATGCCGCACCGGCAACCCCCGCCACCGTTTCTGTCGTCACGGCCCAGAATATGGGAGTGATCGCCCAATTCAGACCCACGGTCAGCACCAGCAGACCGTAGGCCAGGATCAGGTTATGGCTGTAAATCGCCAATAGCAGCAATCCCCCGGCGACCATCAGTGGAAGCCCAAGGTGCCAAGAGCGCTCCTTGGTAAGATCGGAATGCCTTCCGTTCAAATACATAAAGAGACAGGCGAAAAGGAAGGGGACCGCGGAAAGCAGACTAACAATAAAATTGCTCTGCTCGGCCACCACGCCCTTAACTATCAGAGGTAAAAACAGCGTGATGCCTATGGTGCCGAATGCCTGCAACAACCACAGTAAACTCAACGCCCACACGCGTTGGCTTTTCAGCGCCGCCTTCCAGCCATGGTGGTGGCCCAGAGTCGCCTGCCCAGATTCATTCGTCAGGGTTTCGGCTAACCATGCACGCTGTTGTGGCGTCAGCCAGCGCGCTTTCTCCGGCGCATCGTCAAGGTAGAAATACACCATGATACCCAGTGCCATCGCCGGAATGCCTTCCAGCAGGAATAACCAGCGCCAGCCTTCAATTCCGAAAAAACCATGCATGCCGAGGATGGATCCGGATATCGGCAACCCAATCACCGAAGCCAATGCAGCACCTATATAAAACAATGACATCGCACGTGCACGATCGCTGCGGGGATACCAGCAGGAGAGATAATAGATAATCCCAGGGGTAAACCCGGCCTCCGCAATACCCAGCAAGAAACGCATCGCATACAGCTGATTCGCGGTTTGCACCAGGCTCATGCCGGCGGCGACAACCCCCCAGGTGATCATAATGCGCGCGATCCACAGTTTGGCGCCCACGCGGGTTAATATGACGTTGCTCGGCACCTCGAAAATAATATAAGAAATATAAAATATACCGGCCGCAATGCCGTACATTTCCGCCGTCATGGCCAAATCGGCATTCATCTGCAATGCAGCCACGGAAATATTTGAGCGATCTATATAAGCAACCAGGTAAAGAATCATAATGAAAGGTATGATTCTTATATTCATTTTTTTAATTATTGAGGAGTACAGATCGTTATTCATCGCCTACCCTCACATTCTATTTTGCAGGTGTGCATCTCGCCTGACAGCAATGACAGGCGAGACCTGATCGAGGTATCTTTTCAGCGTTAATTTACAATGTGTTATTTAATAAAGAATTACCACTCGGCAATGGCACCGTCCGGGTGACGCCATACCGGATTACGCCAGTCAGGCGCCTGTTTACTGCGTTCGATCACCAGTTCTTCGTTGATCTCTACGCCAAGACCCGGCTTGGTCAGTGGATAAAAATGACCATCGGTCATTTTGAAATCCTCTTTATTCACAACATAATCCAGCAACTCGGCACCCTGGTTATAGTGAATGCCCATGCTTTGTTCCTGGAACACCGCGTTGCGCGCTACAAAATCCACATGCAGACAAGAGGCCAGCGCGATCGGCCCCAGTGGGCAATGCGGTGCCAACGCGACGTCATAAGATTCCGCCATGGCAGCAATCTTAAAGCATTCGGTAATGCCGCCGGCGTGGGACAGGTCAGGCTGAATAATTGCCAGGCCACCGTCCGCCAACACCCTTTTAAAATCAAAACGCGAGTACATACGTTCACCGGCGGCAATCGGGATATGGGTCTGCGCAGCCAGTCGTGGATAGTATTCCGCCTGCTCCGCCAACACCGGCTCTTCTATAAACAGCGGGCGATAAGGCTCCAGCTCTTTGATCAGGATTTTCGCCATCGGTGCATCAACACGCCCATGGAAGTCCAAGCCAAACTCGATCCTGTTGCCAAAAGCTTCGCGGATCTGCGCAACCACCGCCACCGCAGCATCCACCTTGCGCGCGCTGTCGATAATGCCCATTTCTTCACAGCCGTTCAGCTTAAAGGTATCGAAGCCGATTTCCGTCAGCTTGTTGATTCCCGCTATCACATCGGAGGGACGGTCGCCACCTACCCAGCTATAGGCCTTGATTTTGTCACGCACCAGACCACCCAGCAGCTGATAGACCGGCACACCCAACGTCTTACCCTTGATATCCCACAACGCCTGGTCGATACCGGCTATCGCGCTCATCAGTATCGGCCCGCCACGATAGAAACCGCCGCGATACAGCGTTTGCCAGATATCGTTTATCCGCGCCGGATCCTGGCCGACCACATATTCCGACAGCTCATGTACCGCCGCTTCTACACTACGCGCGCGCCCTTCAATAACCGGCTCGCCCCAGCCGACAATGCCCTCGTCGGTTTCAATTTTCAGGAACATCCAGCGCGGCGGCAGCCGATAGGTGGTCAGTTTGGTTATTTTCATTGAGTCGCTTCCTTATAGGCCCGAACAAATGCAGCAGCCTGCTGTGCCGTGCGCTCAACCGATTGACCGGCGCGATAGAGATCGCCCCCCAACCCGGCACCCGCACAGCCTGCGGCCAGATATTGATGCAGGTTTTCCGGCGTAATACCGCCGACGGCAAACACCGGCACCTGCGGTGGCAATACTGCCTTCAATGCCTTTATGTAATCTGGGCCAAAGGACACCGACGGAAAAATCTTCAGCGCCTGGGCGCCGGCTTCCAGCGCGTTGAACGCTTCCGAGGCGGTGGCGCAACCGGCACAGACCGTCATGCCGAGCTCAACCGCCCGGCGGATCACCGTCGGCTGGGTGTTGGGCGTCACTACCAGTTTGCCCCCCAACCTGGCCAACTCATCGACCTGTGTCGATTGCAGCACGGTGCCGGCGCCAATCAACGCACGATCGCCGTATTTTTTTACCATATCGCCAATGCTTTGCTGCCAGTCCGGCGAGTTCATCGGTATTTCGATCGCGTCGAACCCTTCACGTAATAGTGCCTGGACGTGTTCGCCTACATCCTGCGGCGTAATACCGCGCAAGATGGCGATCAACGGCAACTCAGTATTCCAGCTCATGCACAATGCTCCTTATCCCCGATTGAAAAGCCCGATCGCCGTCCAGTATCTGGTGGCATATCCCGGCCATATTCAGCGCCTGAGCGTAACGTTCACCCAGTTGCGGATTACCGATTACCGTGAGCTCCGCTCCCGGCGGCAGCGGATACTCACGCTGCATCTGCGCGACCTCGTTGCCAATCAGCAACCCCGAAAGCCAGTCGCTGACCGCGCTTTTTTCCAGTTTTCCAAGCACATGAGCGGCACGGGTTTCAAACAGGCTGCGCACAATATGAGTTTCATGCATGCCGGTCTCCAACCCACGCACAAATGCCTGCGGATCAGGATGCTGCCTGCCCAGCCCTGCACCAATCAGCGAATGCTGGAGCAGCAGATGATGCAACTCACCGGTCATGACCGTGCGGAAATCGGCCAAAGTATCCCCCTCCATCCGCACCCATTTGCTGTGGGTGCCGGGCATCACATACACCGCCGAGGGCCGTTCCGCATAAGCGCCAATCAGTTGGGTTTCTTCACCGCGCATGACATTGCAATTATCTGCACGTTCGACGCATATTCCCGGGATGATCCATGCGGAATAAGGTAAAGCCTGCTCTACCACGGTTAACTGCTGCGCCACATCGTTCAGACGGGTTGGACATTGCAGATAAGGTGCCTGCAACCAACCGGCATTGCTGCCGATCATCCCCGCCATCACCACCGGCAGCGGTTCCGCCCAGCGAGCCATCAGCTCACTGAAAACCTGCTGCGGCGAACGGTCGCCAAGGCGGGTAACACCGGCCTCCGACTGCAGGCTGTCGACACAGACACCCTGTTCGTAGCGCCAGACACGCAAGTTAGTGGAACCCCAGTCAATCGCGATAAAGCTGTCACTCATGTAATGTCCTTTAACCTTTTGGTAGAGCTGGCAATCATTGCCAGTGCCGCCTGTTCGGCAGCATCTGGATCCTGATGACGGATAGCGTCATACAATTCCCGATGCTCACGCAGGGTACGCGGCATATTGCCCTCATCCGGCATATAGGTACGCTCAAACACCGCGCGCTGGAGCGAACTAATCGCTACGCTAAGTTGTTGCAATACCGGGTTATGCACCGCCGCCAGCACCGCTTCGTGGTAGCGGATATCAGCTTCATTGAAGCGTTCACGATCCTGGTGATGGGTCATCATGTCGTTCAGCGCCGACTCAATCACCGCCAGTTCGCTGGACGTCGCCCGTTCCGCTGCCCAGCGGGCTATAGAAGGCTCCACCAGGTTACGAACCTCGCTCATCGCAGCAATCAGCCGTGGGTCGTAATCCTGGGCCAACACCCAGTTCAGTACGTCGGTATCCAGGTAATTCCACTGATTGCGCAGGGTGACAAAGGCGCCGCGATAGCGTTTAACCTCGACCAAACGCTTTGCCATCAACGCGCGGAGCACTTCGCGGATAATGTTGCGCGAGGTCTGAAACTCTTCGCACAACTCGGCCTCGGCCGGCAGTGGTGAACCCGGCATATACTTTCCGCCGACGATCTGCCGGCCAATCTCAATAATGATTCGGTCTGTTTTCCCGATCTGCTGCTTATTCATAATGACTCCGTGGCGTTCGCCATGCTGTGGTGACGGATTCACTTTACCCGTAGCGCCTGCTGGCGTCCTGCGGTTGCAGCACAATCTTCATAACTCACTCACCTACCGACGCCTGATTGTAGTACTAATTATTAATATCGTACTACAATCAAGATCACAAAAAAGACAATAAGATAAACGCCTTCTGGTTGTGTAACTTCGGGGTTTACATAAAAGACTAAAAAGTACAAACTGGATTCTAAAGTCTACATCACCTTCTTTACTGGAGCCGTCATGAGCCACTTATTCGATGCAATTGTTTCCGCCCATCAACAATTGCGCCCACAGGTTCGCGTCACCCCACTGGAACGCAGCGTACTGTTGTCGCAACGCTTGGGTTGCGAACTGTTCCTGAAATGCGACCACCTGCAGCCTACCGGCTCTTTTAAGTTTCGCGGCGCCAGTAATAAACTGCGGCTACTGAGTGAAGAGCAACGCCAACGCGGAGTGATCGCCGCCTCCAGCGGCAATCATGGCCAGGCGATGGCGCTGGCGGGAAAGTTGATGGGCGTTGAGGTCAAGGTTTATGCCCCGGAGACGGCAGCGGCGATAAAACTCGACACCATTCGCGCGCTGGGCGCGCAGGTCGAGCTGGTGGCGGGCGATGCGCTAAATGCCGAGCAGGCGGGGGAAAAGGCGGCGCAGGAACAAGGGAAGGTTTATGTCTCTCCCTATAATGACGAGCAGGTCATCGCCGGTCAGGGGACCTGCGGCATGGAGCTGGTCGAACAACAGCCGGATTTGGATGCGGTGTTTGTCGCGGTGGGGGGTGGCGGCTATATTTCGGGCATTGGCAGCGTTTTGCAGCAACTATCGCCGAAAACGCAGCTAATTGCCTGTTGGCCGGAAAACGCCACCAGCATGTACAGCGCATTGGAAGCCGGCCACATTTTCCCGGTGGAAGAGCAAGATACCCTGTCCGACGGCACTGCCGGGGGCGTGGAGCCAGGCGCCATTACCTTCCCTCTGTGTCAGCAACTGATCGACCGAAAAGTCTTGGTCAGTGAAACTGAAATCAAGCAGGCTATGCGCCAAATTGCCGTCAGCGATCGCTGGATTATCGAAGGGGCGGCCGGGGTAGCCTTAGCCGCCGCCATTAAGCTGGCACCGGAATTTCAGGGGAAAAAAGTGGCCGTCGTCCTGTGCGGAAAAAACATCGTGCTCGAGAAATACCTCAAGGCGATCGCCGATGAAAATCCTTAACAAAAGGCAGATACTTGAAGCTTTCGACGCAGATGCCACCACGTTACTGCTAAAAGAAGGGTTTATTGCCTATTCAAAACGGCAGGTACAGCAACCGCCGGTACAACATTTTCTGTTTGAGCAGGCAGCCGGCGACTGCTGTATTAAATCGGCGTGGCTGGAAGGAGACGAGCAGTTTGTCCTCAAGGTTTCCTCCGGTTTTTACCGTAATCCAGCGCAGGGGTTGGCCAGCAATCAAGGGCTGATGATGGCTTTCTCAGCACAAACCGGTGAACCGCAGGCGTTGTTGCTGGACGAAGGCTGGTTAACCGCATTACGCACCGCTCTGGCCGGGCGCATCGTCGCCGAACTGTGCGCACCGACGGAGATCCCGGCCATAGGTATCGTCGGCTGCGGCATGCAGGCCCTGCTGCAGTTGCAACAGCTAAAACCTCTGACCGCCTGCCGTGAAGTCTGGGTATGGGGCCGCAACGAGTCGGCGCTGCAAGCCTACCGCCACAGTGCCGAGGCCGAAGGATTTCGGGTGCATACAACCCAGGATGCGGCAGAACTGGCGGCACACTGCCGGTTGATTATCACCACCACGCCCAGCCGAGAGCCAATTCTGCGGGCGACGGATATTCGGCCCGGCACCCACATCACCGCGGTAGGCGCCGATTCCCATGGCAAGCAGGAACTGGAGAGCGGTCTGGTGGCCAGGGCGGATGTGTTGCTGGCAGACTCTGTGTCTCAATGTACAGAATACGGCGAAATCGCCACGGCTTACCGGCAGGGATTGTTGGCTTCGATACCCATCGTCGAATTAGGTACCGCCCTGGCGCAAGGAAAGAAGGTGCGCAGCGATCCGGAGCAAATCACCCTGGCCGATCTGACCGGCTTGGCGATTCAGGATGTGCAGATTGTGAAGGGAATTTTAGCGCGGTTATAACGAAATTAAGGGGCGCAACTGCGCCCCCTGATGCAAAACAACGTTAGGCATTCAGTACAAATTTCTCGATGGCGCGTGCCACGCCGTCTTCGGTATTGGTGGTGGTCACAAACTGCGCCACCGCCTTCAGTTCCTCAATGGCATTGCCCATGGCCACGCCAACGCCGGCATACTCGATCATTGCGGTGTCGTTGGCTTGATCACCCAACGTCATCACGTTTTGCTGTGCAATACCGAGATGATCGGCCAGCATTTTCACGCCGGTCCCTTTATCCACGTTCTTATGCAGGATCTCCAGGAAATACGGCGCGCTTTTCAGGATGGTATAACGCTCACGCGTTTCAGCCGGGATCCGGGCGATGGCACGATCCAACAGCTCAGGCTCGTCAACCATCATCAACTTAGGGAAACGGATCGCCGGATCCATCTCTTCCACGCTGCGGTACTTGAGCGGAATGCCGGTCATCTCCGATTCGTGCACGGTGTATTTGCCGATATCTTTGTTCGGTGTATACAACGTATCGAAATCAAACGCCTGATAGTGAACGCCGAGTTCGCGCGCCATCTGCTCGAAGTAGAGATAATCCTCAAAGCCCAGCGTTTCCTGCAGGATGCAGGCACCATCTACCGCCTTCAAAACCAGCGCACCGTTATAGGTAATACAAAAATCACCAGGTCCCTGAATGTCCAACTGACGCAGATAGTCTTGCACGCCGACGTAAGGCCGCCCGGTGGCCAGCACCACATGCACCCCTTTGCGGCGCGCCTCGGTGATTGCCTGCTTTACCGCCGGCGTAATTTGGTGCTGCGGGTTGAGCAGCGTGCCGTCCATATCAATCGCAATCAGTTCAATAGCCATTCGATCCTCTCCCAGTGGTTTTTTCCCATGCTAACGCGTTTCAGCCCGCCGTGTCAGCGTCAAAAACGGCGTAAAAAAATCCGCGCGGGTTGCCCGGCGCGGATTTTCACAGTCATCAATGCGTTAGATATCGATATTTGCCGCTTTCAGGGCATTCTCTTCGATAAAGGCACGACGAGGTTCAACCGCATCACCCATCAGGGTGGTGAACAATTGGTCTGCAGCAATGGCGTCCTTTACGGTCACGCGCAGCATACGGCGGCTTTCCGGATCCATGGTGGTTTCCCACAGCTGCTCTGGGTTCATCTCGCCCAGACCTTTATAGCGTTGTACCGCCAGGCCGCGACGTGACTCTTTCACCAGCCACTCCAATGCCTGCTCGAAACTTTCAATCGGCTGACGGCGCTCACCACGTTCGATGAAGGCCCCCTCTTCGATCAGGCCGCGCAGTTTCTCGCCCAACACGCAGATTTTGCGGTACTCGCCACCGTGGATGAAGTCGAAGTCCAGCGCGTAATCGGTATCCACACCGTGGGTACGAATGCGCAGCACCGGCTCAAACATCTGGCGCTCGCGGTTCTCGAAGATCACCGAGTCATAGCTGCTACCGTGCTGCTCTTTGTCGTTCAGCAGTTTCACCAGAGAATCAATCCAGGTCTTAACCTTGGACTGATCGCTCAGGTCTTCTTCCTGCAGAGTCGGCTGGTAGATCAGGTTGTTCAGCAGCGCGCGCGGGTAGCGACGCTCCATACGACCGATCAGCTTCTGCACGCTGTAGTGTTCGGCAACCAGTTTTTCCAGTTGCTCACCGCCCAGTGCCGGGGCGCTGGCGTTGGTGTGCAGGGTTGCGCCGTCCATCGCGATGGCGATTTGGTATTGATCCATCGCCTCGTCATCTTTGATGTACTGTTCCTGCTTGCCTTTTTTCACCTTGTACAAAGGCGGCTGAGCAATGAACACGTGGCCGCGCTCAATGATTTCCGGCATCTGACGGTAGAAGAAGGTCAACAGCAGCGTACGGATGTGCGAGCCATCGACGTCGGCATCGGTCATGATGATGATGCTGTGATAGCGCAGTTTGTCCGGGTTGTACTCGTCACGGCCAATACCGCAGCCCAGCGCGGTGATCAACGTCGCCACTTCCTGCGAAGACAGCATCTTGTCGAAGCGCGCCTTCTCTACGTTGAGGATTTTACCTTTCAACGGCAGGATTGCCTGGTTCTTACGGTTACGTCCCTGCTTGGCAGAGCCGCCCGCTGAGTCCCCTTCCACCAGGTACAGTTCAGACAGCGCAGGGTCACGTTCCTGGCAGTCCGCCAGTTTGCCCGGCAGGCCGGCCAGATCCAGCGCGCCCTTGCGGCGGGTCATTTCACGCGCTTTACGCGCCGCTTCACGAGCACGTGCCGCGTCGATGATTTTACCGACGACGATTTTCGCATCGCCCGGGTTTTCCATCAGATAATCGACCAGCTTCTCGTTCATCAGCGTTTCAACCGCGGTTTTCACCTCGGAAGACACCAGCTTGTCTTTGGTCTGAGAAGAGAACTTCGGATCAGGCACCTTCACCGAAACCACGGCAATCAGACCTTCACGCGCATCGTCGCCGGTGGCGCTGATTTTGGCCTTTTTGCTGTAGCCTTCTTTATCCATGTAGCTGTTCAGGGTACGGGTCATCGCGGTACGGAAACCGACCAGATGGGTACCGCCGTCACGCTGCGGGATGTTGTTGGTGAAGCAGTAGATGTTTTCCTGGAAACCGTCGTTCCACTGCAGCGCCACTTCCACACCGATGTCGTCTTTGACGGTCGAGAAGTAGAACACGTTCGGGTGGATCGGGGTTTTGTTCTTGTTCAGATATTCAACAAACGCCTTGATACCGCCTTCGTAGTGGAAGTGGTCTTCTTTGTCGGTACGTTTGTCTTTCAGGCGGATAGACACGCCGGAGTTCAGGAAAGAGAGTTCGCGCAGGCGCTTGGCCAGAATGTCGTACTCAAATTCGGTATTGTTGGTGAAGGTTTCATAGCTCGGCCAGAAACGGACCGTGGTGCCGGTCTGATCGGTTTCACCGACCACTTTCAGCGGCGACAATGGCTCGCCCATGGCATAGGTTTGCTCATGCACCTTGCCTTCACGACGGATCACCAGTTCCAGCTTCTCAGACAGGGCGTTAACAACGGAGACGCCCACGCCGTGCAGACCGCCGGAGACCTTGTAGGAGTTGTCATCAAATTTGCCGCCGGCATGCAGCACGGTCATGATCACCTGTGCTGCGGAAACCCCTTCCTCTTCGTGAATACCGGTTGGGATACCGCGGCCATCATCCTGTACCGAAACGGAATTGTCGGCATGGATGGTCACCTGAATGTCACTACAGTGGCCAGCGAGTGCTTCGTCGATAGCGTTGTCCACAACCTCGAATACCATGTGGTGCAGACCGGTGCCATCATCGGTGTCGCCGATATACATGCCCGGGCGCTTACGCACCGCGTCCAGCCCTTTTAATACCTTGATACTTGAGGAGTCATAAGAATTCGACATCAACGTTTCTCGCTCATTTTAGTCCTGTGGTTGAACCTCTATTTTACCTTGTTCCACGCGGAACATCTTGCCCTTTTCACCGGCCATATCGGTCACTTGTTCAGCGCTCACGGCACTGACAAAGACCTGGGCCTGGGTGGCTTTCAGGCGATCGGCCAGCAACCGGCGACGGCCGGTGTCCAGCTCGGAGGCAAAATCATCAATCAGATACAGGCAACGCCGCCCGCTCTGCCGGGTGAGAAACTCACCCTGCGCTAAGCGCAATGCGCACATCAGCAATTTAAGCTGACCGCGCGATAACAAATCCTCTACCGGCGTGCCGTCGGCACGAATGCGGAAGTCCGCCTTATGCGGCCCCACCGCGGTATAGGTTAACGCCCTGTCGCGCTCAAACTGGCGCTCCAGCAGCTCTCCGTAGTCGCTCTCTTTGTCCCAGCCGCGCTGGAAAGAGAAACTCAGGGCAAATTCGGGCAAAAACTGCGCGCACGTCGCGGTAATATCCGCGGCAATCGCGTCGCTGTAAGCTGCCCGCCACTCGCTGATGCGCTCTGCCAACGGGATCAGTTCCTGATCCCAGGCGCGGATTTGCGCATAGCGACTGACCTGGCGCAGCGCGGCATTGCGCTGCTTCAGTAACCGTTTCAGGTTGCTCCAGGCGGTGAAAAAACCGGGTTCGTTATGAAAACAGCCCCAGTCCAGGAAGGCGCGCCGGAATTTCGGCCCGCCGTTTAGCAGGGTAAAACCTTCGGGGGTGATCAGTTGCATCGGCAATAACTGCGCCAGTTCAGCCACTTTGTGGCCGTCGCTGCCATCGATGCGTACCTTGCTGTCACCCTGACGGCTCTTGCTTAATCCTACGGATATTTCACGTTCTACACCGTCAATGCGGCCGTGCAAAATGAACTCCGGCTGGTCGTGGCGGATCACCCGGCCGGCCTGCAGGCTGCGAAACGCACGCCCGTGCCCAAGGGTATACACCGCCTCAAGCACGCTGGTTTTCCCGCTGCCGTTGGCACCAACCAGGAAGTTGAATCCCGGCGCCAGCGCCAAATCCGCCGCTTCTATATTGCGGAAGTCTTTAATCAGTAAACGCGTTAATGCCATGCAATCTCTTTACCGATAACGGTGCTGTAATTCAAGGTAACGAGACTACAGCCGCATTGGCATGACGACGTAAGCAGCAGACTTACTGGCACCGTCTTCGATCTGCACGCTGGAAACCGAGTCGGTCAGCAGCAGACGCACATCTTCACACTTGAGCGCGTTCAAAACGTCCAGCACGTAACTGACGTTAAAACCAATTTCCATCTCAGTGCCGTCGTAGCTGACATCGAGGATCTCTTCCGCTTCTTCCTGTTCCGGGTTATTGGCGGTGATCTTGAGCTGGTTCTGGCTAACGTACAGGCGCACGCCGCGGAACTTTTCGTTCGACAAAATAGCCGCACGGGCAAACGCCTGCTTGAGCAAGTCGCAGCCGGCTTCCAGCGTTTTGTCCGGGTTCTTCGGCAATACGCGGCGATAATCAGGGAAACGGCCGTCAACCAGCTTGGAGGTGAAGATAAAGTCACCGACGTGAGCGCGAATGTTGTTGCTGCCGATCTGCAGTTGCAACAAGGTCTCGCCACCGTCCAGCAGACGCACCAGCTCCATCACGCCTTTACGCGGCACGATCACCGAATGCGACGGCAATTCCTGGCCGATCGGCATCGAGCACACCGCCAGGCGGTGACCGTCGGTCGCCACGGTACGCAGCTCTTCCCCTTCGGTTTCGAACAGCATACCGTTTAAGTAGTAACGCACGTCCTGATGAGCCATCGAGAACTGCGTAGCTTCAATCAGGCGCTTCAGCGTTGCCTGTGGCAGCGAAAATTCAACTTCGCTCTGCCAGTCGTCCAGGTTCGGGAAATCCGACGCCGGCAACGTAGAAAGTGAGAAGCGGCTGCGGCCGGAACGCACCAGCATGCGCTCGCTTTCAAGCGTTACGGTGATCTCGGCCCCTTCAGGCAGACCACGGCAGATATCAAAGAATTTACGCGCGGGGACGGTAGTCGCGCCCGCTTCATGGGGCTGGGACAGGGCAACGCGCGCCACCATCTCCATCTCCAGATCGGTGCCGGTCAGCAGCAGGGAGCCTTCCGTCACCTGCAACAGCAGGTTACCCAGAATTGGCAAGGTTGGGCGGCCGCCCAGCGGGCTGCTCACCTGTTGCAGCGGTTTTAGCAGATGCTCACGTTCAACGATAAATTTCATAGCGCTAGGAAGATAATGTTCTGATTAAATTGGAGAAATCTTCTTTGATGTCGTGACTTTCCTCACGCAACTGCTCAATCTTCCGGCAGGCGTGCAACACCGTGGTATGGTCGCGGCCACCAAACGCATCGCCGATTTCTGGCAGGCTGTGGTTGGTGAGTTCTTTTGCCAATGCCATCGCCATTTGGCGCGGGCGGGCAACGGAACGCGAACGCCGCTTGGACAACAAATCCGCGACTTTAATTTTATAGTATTCCGCCACCGTCTTTTGAATATTATCGATGGTGACCAGCTTTTCCTGCAGAGCCAGCAGATCGCGCAGCGCTTCACGCACGAAATCAATGGTAATGGCACGGCCGGTAAAGTTTGCGTTGGCAATCACGCGGTTCAGCGCCCCTTCGAGCTCACGCACGTTGGAACGCAGGCGCTTGGCGATAAAGAACGCCACTTCGCCCGGCAGACGGATATCGTTCTCGTCGGCCTTTTTCATCAGGATCGCCACGCGGGTTTCCAGCTCAGGCGGCTCGATCGCTACCGTCAGCCCCCAACCGAAGCGCGACTTCAGGCGATCTTCCACGCCGTTAATCTCTTTCGGGTAGCGGTCTGAGGTCAGGATAATCTGCTGATTGCCTTCCAACAGGGCGTTAAAGGTATGGAAGAACTCTTCCTGCGAACGCTCTTTATTGGCAAAAAATTGGATGTCATCGATCAGCAGCGCATCGACCGAGCGGTAATAACGCTTAAATTCTTCAATGGCATTGTTCTGCAAGGCTTTGACCATGTCCTGAACAAAGCGTTCAGAGTGCATATAGACCACTTTGGCGTTGGCCTTGCGGGCCATGATGCCGTTGCCTACCGCGTGCAACAGGTGAGTTTTACCCAGGCCGGTGCCGCCATACAGGAACAGCGGGTTATAGGCGCCGCCCGGGTTATCCGCCACCTGGCGGGCCGCCGCGCGCGCCAACTGGTTGGATTTACCCTCAACAAAGTTATCAAAGGTATGCTTTGGGTTAACGTTGGAGCGGTAGGAAAGTTCAGGCTGAGGAGCCGCGTTGTCCCAACTGGGGCGGGACGGCGCCACGGCGCGCGCTACCGGTGCGCTGGGTGCGCTTGCACTCACGCTGGCGGTAACGGTCTGGCTGATGATTTGGGAGATCGGTTTGCTGCCCACTTCAAAACGCAGCAAGGGGGCATCCGTACCGCAGAAATCATTCAACAGGCCATTGATATTGTTTAAGTACTTATCGCGAACCCAATCCAGCACAAAACGATTGGGCGCATAAAGCGCCAGGGTGTTGTCACTCAGTTCCGCCTGCAATGGGCGTATCCACATACTAAATTCTGTGGCAGGTAACTCATCCTGCAATCGGGCAAGACACTGCTGCCAAAGCGAAAGTGACACGGCGGACTCCACTCGAACAAGATCAATAAAAGAAAAGAATCAGGCTAATTTTTTATAACTCATGATTTTTGACACATACCCGGCATCGGCTGTTTGCCTGTGGGGGATGCGAACCGCCTTTCACGGTTTATGTCCCTCACGATCCCCGCTTGAGAGATCGCGATCGGAATGACGGATCATAGCGCAATCCGCGCAAGAGATCCTCCCCTTCATCACAGATTAGATCCATTTTATCCACAGGCCCCGGCCTGCGGCGATCTTTTCGCCAGCCACGCCAAATTGCAGGCGAAATACCGCCTGAGGAACGGTATTTTTTACATTGTCAACCGGTTATACCCTGTTATCCACGTCGGATCCTTGGCTTTAACCACAAGGATCGCGTCGGGATCCTTGCGATTTACCCCCGAGTCCGTATAATCTTCGCCCTACGTGTGTACCTGGTTCCTTAATGGTGTGTCATTAACCAGACAGGATTCTGCGGTGACCACGGGCCAAGACCGGATTTTACTCCGTATTGGCAGACAACCAGGTAGGCTAGCGCGATGTGAATTGACTCAGGACTGTACAATTATTACAATCCCGCTTCTTTATATATTGCGATTGAGGCGTCGGTCGTCTTCACGCCGAATAGCCAAACGCGTTTACTGATCAGTAATTATTTAAGTTTAGGTAGAAATCGCCATGAAACGCACTTTCCAACCGTCCGTATTGAAGCGCAACCGTAGCCACGGTTTCCGTGCTCGTATGGCCACCAAAAATGGTCGTCAAGTTCTGGCCCGCCGTCGTGCGAAAGGCCGTTCTCGTCTGACTGTTTCTAAGTAATAAAAGCTAACCCGCTGAGTGGTTAAGCTAGCTTTTCCCAGGGAGTTACGTTTGTTAACTCCCACTCATTTCACTTTCGTCTTCCAGCAGCCACAACGGGCTGGCACGCCGCAAATCACCATCCTCGGCCGCCTGAACCAGCTGGGGCATCCCCGCATCGGTCTTACCGTCGCCAAAAAACACGTCAAACGCGCGCATGAACGCAATCGGATCAAACGCCTAACCCGCGAAAGCTTCCGTTTACGTCAGCACGAGTTACCGGCGATGGATTTTGTCGTGGTGGCCAAAAAAGGGATAGCGGATTTGGATAACCGCGCGCTGACGGAAGCTTTGGAAAAATTATGGCGTCGCCACTGTCGCCAGGCTCCCGCATCCTGATCGGGCTGGTGCGGGCTTACCAGCTCGTCATCAGTCCGCTGCTTGGGCCTCGTTGTCGCTTCCAGCCGACATGCTCTCATTACGCAATTGAGGCATTAAGCAGGTTTGGCATGATAAAAGGCAGTTGGTTAGCATTGAAACGCGTATTAAAATGCCACCCCTTGAACCCAGGTGGCGATGATCCCGTGCCGCCGAAACCCGACGATAACAGAGAACACTAACGATGGATTCGCAACGCAATCTTCTCCTCATCGCTCTGCTGTTCGTGTCTTTCATGATCTGGCAAGCCTGGCAAACGGACAACGCTCCGCAACCAGTCGCCCAGACCACGCAACAGACTTCGAACACTGCTACCGGTGATGCCGCAAGCTCAGCAGTTCCAGCCAGTGGTCAGGGTAAACTGATTACCGTTAATACTGACGTGCTGTCGCTGACCATCAACACCCGTGGTGGTGATATCGAGCAGGCTAAACTGTTGGCTTACCCGGACACTCTGGGTTCATCGACGCCATTCCAACTGCTGGAAACCACACCGTCATTTGTTTATCAGGCGCAAAGCGGCCTGACCGGCAGAAACGGCCCGGATAACCCGGCAAACGGCGAACGTCCTCTGTTCCAGGCGGCGCAGGACAGCTACACCCTGCCGGAAGGCCAGGAAGAGCTGCGCATTCCGCTGACCTTTACCGGTAAAGACGGCGCTATCTACACCAAGACTTTCGTGCTCAAGCGTAATCATTACGCGGTTGCTGTTGACTACAACGTCGACAACAAAGGCACCACCCCGCTGGAACTGACCCTGTTCGGCCAACTGAAGCAGACGACCGAGCTGCCTAAGCACCGTGACACCGGCAGCAACAACTTCGCTCTGCACACCTTCCGTGGCGCGGCGTACTCTTCCAGCGAAGACAAATATCAGAAGTATGCGTTCGATAAGGACGAAAACCTGAGTGTCACCACGCAGGGCGGTTGGGTTGCCATGCTGCAACAGTACTTCGCCACCGCATGGGTGCCGGCAACTCAAGGCAGCAACACCTTCTATACCGCCAAGCCTGGCGACAACCTGTCCACCATTGGCTTCAAATCTACTCCGGTAGTGGTGCAGCCTGGTGCGCAGCAGCAGCTGAATGCCACCCTGTGGGTGGGGCCGGAACTGCAAGACCAGATGGCCCAACTGGCGCCGCACCTGGATCTGACCGTGGATTACGGTTGGTTGTGGTTCATCTCTCAGCCGCTGTTCAAATTGCTGAAGTTTATCCACGGCTTTATCGGTAACTGGGGCTTCTCAATTATCATCATCACCTTCATCGTGCGTGGCATCATGTACCCGCTGACCAAAGCGCAGTACACCTCGATGGCCAAAATGCGCATGCTGCAGCCAAAACTGCAGGCGATGCGTGAGCGTATCGGTGATGACAAACAGCGCATGAGCCAGGAAATGATGGCGCTGTACAAGTCTGAGAAAGTGAACCCGTTGGGTGGGTGTTTGCCGCTGGTTATCCAGATGCCAATCTTCCTGGCGCTGTACTACATGTTGATGGGCTCGGTTGAGCTGCGCCATGCGCCATTCGCCCTGTGGATCCATGACCTGTCGGCGCAAGACCCGTACTACATCTTGCCAATCCTGATGGGCGTGACGATGTTCTTCATCCAGAAGATGTCGCCAACCACCGTCACTGACCCGATGCAGCAGAAAATCATGACCTTTATGCCGGTGATCTTCACAGTGTTCTTCCTGTGGTTCCCGTCAGGTCTGGTGCTGTACTACATCGTCAGTAACCTGGTGACCATCCTCCAGCAGCAGCTGATTTACCGCGGCCTGGAAAAACGTGGCCTGCACAGCCGCGACAAGAAAAAGACCTAAGCGTATTGTAGGGGTTCGGCGCGCTGAACCCTTGCAGCAAAAGATAAGAGGCGGTCATTAAGACCGCCTTTTTGCATATTGAATCGTCAGAGAGAATCACTATGAGCACTACCGATACCATCGTAGCCCAAGCCACCCCGCCGGGACGCGGCGGCGTCGGCATTTTGCGTATTTCCGGCCGTGGCGCCAAAGACGTAGCCCAGGCCCTGCTCGGCAAACTGCCGAAGCCGCGTTACGCCGATTACCTGCCGTTCCGTGATGCCGAAGGCGCCACTCTGGACCAGGGCATCGCGCTGTGGTTTCCTGGCCCGAACTCGTTTACCGGCGAAGACGTGCTGGAACTGCAAGGCCACGGCGGGCCGGTTATCCTCGATTTGCTGCTCAAACGCGTACTGGCGCTGCCCGGCGTGCGTATCGCCCGTCCCGGCGAATTTTCCGAGCGTGCCTTCCTTAATGACAAGCTGGATCTGGCGCAGGCCGAAGCGATTGCCGACCTGATCGACGCCAGTTCCGAGCAGGCGGCACGCTCTGCAATGAACTCGCTGCAGGGGGCGTTCTCCACCCGCATCAACCAGCTTGTGGAAGCACTTACTCACCTGCGAATCTATGTAGAAGCAGCGATAGACTTCCCGGATGAGGAAATCGACTTCCTGTCTGACGGTAAAATCGAGGCGCAGCTCAACGGAGTCATGGCCTCTCTTTCCAACGTACGCGCAGAAGCGCGTCAGGGCAGCCTGCTGCGCGAAGGGATGAAAGTGGTGATCGCCGGGCGTCCTAACGCCGGTAAATCCAGCCTGTTGAACGAACTGGCCGGTCGCGAAGCGGCTATCGTCACCGATATCGCCGGCACCACTCGCGACGTGCTGCGCGAGCATATTCACATCGACGGCATGCCTTTACACATCATCGACACCGCCGGCCTGCGCGAAGCCAGCGACGAAGTGGAGCGTATCGGTATCGAACGTGCGTGGAACGAGATCGAACAGGCCGACCGCGTGCTGTTTATGGTCGATGGCACCACCACCGCGGCAACCGAACCGGCAGAGATTTGGCCGGAGTTTATGGCACGTCTGCCGCATCGTCTGCCGATCACCGTAGTACGTAACAAAGCCGACATCACCGGTGAACCCTTGGGCATGACAGAAGTAAATGGTCACTCACTTATTCGCCTGTCGGCGCGCACCGGTGAAGGTATCGACCTGCTGCGGGACCACCTGAAGCAGAGTATGGGCTTCACCAGCAATATGGAAGGCGGTTTCCTGGCACGTCGCCGCCACCTGCAGGCGCTTGAGCAAGCAGCCCAGCATCTGGTCGAGGGCAAAGAACAGTTAGTGATCGCTTACGCGGGGGAGCTGCTGGCCGAAGAATTGCGACTGGCGCAGCAAGCGCTGAGTGAAATCACCGGCGAATTTACCTCAGATGACCTGCTGGGACGCATTTTCTCCAGCTTCTGCATCGGTAAATAAACGGCGGTAACGTAACAAGCGACCTATTCACGGCCAGGACAAACCTTTGTTCTGGCCGTTTTTCTTTGCCCCGCTCTGCGCCTTGGCTCACAGAGCCGTCATAACTCCCTAGATATACTGGTGGGTCAGGGATCCTTCTCAGGAACGAGCAAAGATGGCATTAACCTTCAAGGTGCTGCTGGAAAACCGCCGCGCCGCCAGCGCCAATCCGTCACTGCTGGCCAAGGCAGGCTTAAGCCTGCTGCTTCAGGATGAAACTGCCAGCGTTTTATTTGATACCGGCCCTGACGGCAGTTTCCTGCACAATGCGCGGCTGATGGGCGTAGATCTCTCCACAATAACCGCAACCGTGCTCTCTCATGGCCACTATGACCACTGCGGCGGCGTCACCTGGCTGCCTGACGGCAGCCGCATTATCTGCCATCCGCAGATCGGCGACGAACGCTATGCGGCGCTGAAGGTACTGGGCCACACCCGCAAAATCAAAAAGCTCTCTTTGGATATCGATTACTCACGCCACCGCATGGAGTACAGCCGCAAACCACTGTCTATCAGCGATCGTTTTATGTGGTCAGGCGAAATCGTAGTACCCGCACCGCGCGCCTATGGCGTGATTGTCGGGGAAAATGCAGGAGTGGACTATGTCATCGACGAAGGCGTGCTGATTTATAAATCCGATCGCGGGCTGGTGATTATTACCGGTTGCGGGCATCGCGGGATCATTCACATCGTGCGTCACTGCCAGAAAATCACTGGGATCGATCGGATCCACGCTTTGATCGGCGGTTTTCATCTCCGCTGCGCGTCGCCGCGCACCCTATGGCGGGTAAGACATTTTCTTCATCAGCAAAAACCAGAGAAATTAATGGGGTGCCATTGCACCGGAACCTGGGGACGCCTGTGGTTACCGGAGGTGGTGTCACCCGCGACCGGAGACACTTTCGTACTGGAATAAGACGTTAACAAGCCAGCTGGTTTTCGCTTCCTGCCACAGAATCTGGCAGGAAGAACCCCCGACAAACGCCTGCTTTCTCCTCCTTCTTGCCAAAATTCACCTAAGCTTATCTCAGCAATTTCCATCAAAGAGATAAGAAAAAATGAATGAACCACTGGATTTACTCGGCGTCGGCCTTGGCCCTTTCAACCTCAGCCTGGCGGCGTTGGCCTATGAAAGTGGTGCACTGAATTATGCCTTTCTCGATCGCAACGCCAGCTTCCGTTGGCATCCCGGCATGCTGCTCCCTTCCGCCTATATGCAGACCTATGTGTTGCAGGACCTGGTTACGGCGGTAACGCCTCGCAGCCAATTCTCCTTTATCAATTACCTGGTCGAGCAGAAAAAAATTTATCGTTTTCTGATTACCGAACAGCAAATTATCAGCCGCGAAGAGTTCTCCGACTATTTGAGCTGGGCCTGTAATAGATTAGAAGGGTTACAGTTTTCGCAGTCGGTTGAAAGCATCGATTTTGACGATGAAAAACAGCTGTTCAAAGTACGCACCCGCGACCAAACCCTGTGGGCGAAGAATATCTGTCTGGGCACCGGCCACGACCCCTGGCTGCCTGAGGAGTTTTATCCGGCGCTGGGCGAAAACTGCCTGCATGCCGCCGAAATCGGCCTGCGTAATCCGGATCTGACCGGTAAGCGGGTGGCGGTGATTGGCGGCGGCCAAAGCGGTGCCGATATTTTTCTGAACGCGCTGCGGGGGCACTGGGGCGAACCGGCACAGCTCGACTGGATTTCCCGTCGGCCCAATTTTCAGCCGCTGGACGAGTCTGCCTTCACCAATGAATATTTCACCCCGGAGTACGTCGATTATTTTTATACGCTGCCGCAGGATATCCGCGAGCGCGAACTCAAGACTCAGAAACTGCCGGCCGACGGTATTAGTAACCATACGCTACGTACTTTGTACCGGGAGCTTTATATGCGTTTCGATGTGATGCACCAGCCGCGCAACGTGCGTCTTTTGCCGCATCGCACTCTGCTGGCGATCGAGCCGACAGGCAAAGGGTTCCAATTGCGCACCCGACACGGCCTTGAAAATCGCCAGGAAGGATTCAATGCCGATGTCGTCATTTTAGCAACCGGTTATCGCCCTTCACTCCCTGCCTATTTAAAACCCCTGTTGCCACGCATTCCTTTCGACGACCAACAACACTTGCCGTTACTGCCCGATTTTAACCTCGAATGGCAAGGGCCTGAGCAGAATCGCATTTATGCGGTGAATGCCGGTATCCACAGCCACGGCAGCGCGGAAGGCGGGCTCAGCCTGATGGCCTGGCGCTCAGCACGAATTCTGAATCATCTGCTCGGTAAACCCCATTTTGATCTGGCACCAAACGCCTCGCTGATCCAATGGTGGAGCGGCGCTGCCCCGGACGATGATATTACTCAAACAGATAAATAGGATAAAACGCATACTGTTTTTTGATGATAAATCCTCGACTTATGCTTAATCTAACTCCCCTGCGTTTTCAGCGACCCTTCTGGTATGGAGTGAATAATGGCGTGTCATTTTGCCCGATGGATCCCCACGTCCACCGCACTGGATACCCGGAGGCTCTCCGCCGAGGTCGTTGCTGCTACCACCGCTTTTTCCATTAAACGCCGCCAACGCTTTCTGCAGGGGCGTATCCTGCTCGCCGAAATGATGTTTTATCTCTACGGCCTGCCGACATTGCCCCCCATCGCTACCACACCTACCGGCCGCCCCTGCTTTGTCGATAACCACCTGCCCGATTTCAGCCTGGCCTACGCCAGCGATACGGTAGGGGTTTTATTAAGCGATGAAGGCAAGGTGGGGCTGGATATTGAAGTCATGCGCGCCCGGGGCGGGCAACAGAAAAGGCTGCAAGACCAATTTCAAACGCCGGCAGAAAGTGCCTGGATCAGTGCGCAATACGATCGGCTGGAGGCGGAAACGCAGCTGTGGAGCATCCGTCAAAGCGTGTTGAAAATTTCCGGCCTGGGTAACAGCGGGCAATCGTCGCTGCTGCTGCACCCTTTTTCCGGCCACCTGCGATCCAGCATCACCCCCCAGGTTCAGGTGATGAGCGATGCCGACGAATATCTGAGCTGGGCTTGCGCGCGCGAACCCAGCCTGGAACGTCTGGTATGCTGGCAGTATGAAGCCAATAAAGGCCTGCAGAAAAACGGGGAGATCTCTCCACGAGCACCGGCCAGTTCCACCCGCTTTATCAAACTGACCAGCCTGGCACTTCACCGCTGACATCGGCCGCTTACCCTGCGACGAACCCCTGAGATAAAACTTTCTTTAACGCATAAATTCCTGCATAAAACTGTAAAGTCAGCTAAATATTCAGCAATCATCTATTCTCTCCTGCAGCTTTGCCCTACTATCTCCTGATGTTCTAAGCTGAATCTGTTCATTCGAAAGGGAGAATCACCATGTCAGACCAAGCATTAAAAATCGTTACCCTGCTCGGCAGCCTGCGTAAAGGCTCGTACAACGCCATGGTCGCCAATGCCCTGCCGGGCCTTGCGCCACAAGGCGTCACCATCGAAGCGCTTCCTTCAATCCGTGATATCCCGCTGTATGATGCCGATGTGCAACAGGAAGAAGGTTTCCCTGCTGCAGTGGAAGCGATCGCAGAGCAAATCCGTCAGGCGGACGGCGTTATCATCGTTACCCCGGAATATAACTACTCGGTGCCGGGCGGGTTAAAAAACGCCATCGACTGGCTGTCTCGCCTGCCGAACCAGCCGTTAGCCGGTAAACCCGTAGCCATTCAGACCAGCTCTATGGGGCCGATTGGCGGCGCGCGCTGCCAGTATCATCTGCGTCAGATCCTGGTGTTTCTCGATGCCATGGTGATGAACAAACCGGAATTTATGGGCGGCGTGATCCAGAATAAAGTGGATGCTCAGGCTGGGGAGTTGATTGATCAGGGCACGCTGGACTTCCTCACCGGCCAGCTGTCCGCATTCAGTGATTATATTCGTCGACTGAAGTAAGATTATTTTACAGACGCCTTCGGCAGAAAATTGACTGAAGGCGTCATTCTTATGAGAGATCACTTTATAACCCATTAAAATTAAAGTCATAAAATTATGTATTTTCTCATTTTAGCCATATTACTGGCTTTCATCACCAGACCATTATCAGCCGCAGAAATGCGTTATCCCGCCGGAGAAGAGCCGATCGAGCTGCCGGTACATAGCCCTTTGAATGCCCAATACCCACGCACCGCCCAGGGCCAGGAAGACAAAAAGATCGCGGCCATGTCGCTGTACCTGACGCTGATGCGCGAAGACGGGCGGAACATATGGGCCCCCTATCAATTGGCGGCCTCTTCGGCGGAAAAGGGCCAAACCGAACTGGCGGAGCGCTATCTGCAGCTGAGTGCCGATCGCGGGTTGTGGTATTACTACAACCTGTTGGAGGACGACGCCTTCAATAGCATTCAGCACAGCAGGACCTATCAATCAATATTGGCGGTCACCAAAGCCCGCTACCTGCAACATGCGCATTGGTACGAAGGCAAAGCCAGCTACGCCATTCCTGAAGGCACACCGCCTGCCGGCGGCTGGCCAACGGTGGTGTACCTGCATACCTACGGCAAGAGCGCCAGCATCACACCCGAAGAGCGTTTGTTGTTTAGCGAGATGGGCGTGGCCTATGTTGAGATCAACGGTACCCAGATGCTGTCGGAGAACAGCTTCCGCTGGTCGAATTACAGTGACGAAAGCACCCAAAGCGCGATCCGGCGGGCTTTGCAACCGGCCGCAGAACTAAAACTCAACCCGCAGCAGGTCTACCTCACCGCCCGTGGGCAAGGAGCGCTGCACGCGGCCAATCTGCTGGCCAAATATCCCCAGCTATATGCCGGCGCGATGCTGATCGCCCCCAATGGTGAGATCAAGCAGGCTCAGCAATCGCTGGCGACCAATAAGCGCTTGGTGGTGGCGTATTACGATCGGCAAAACTTCAGCGATCAGGCGCTGGCGATGCATTTCGCCAATTTGTTCAGTGAGAATAACCAGGTAGAAACGCTGCATTTTTCTCAGGGAGAGAACCCCGACGGCGGCTGGCAGGCCCGTTTTAAACGGCCTTTACAGTGGATGTTGCAGCAGGCGCCCGACGCAACGCCGGGTGCCTAAAAGATAACAGGGCCGACCAGCGTCGGCCCTTGCCGTATTAATGGCCGTCTACAAACACAATTTTCAGCACAAACAGCAGCGCCACCACCACCACGCACGGGCTGATTTCGCGCCAGCGACCGGTCCCCAGCTTCATCACGCAATAGGAAATAAAGCCGAGCGCAATGCCTTCGGTGATCGAGAAGCTGAATGGCATCATCACTGCCGTGACGAACGCCGGAACGGCTTCGGTCAGGTCATCCCACTTCACCCGCGCCAAACTTGATGTCATCAGCACGCCAACGTAGATCAACGCGCCGGCTGCGGCATAAGCCGGCACCATACCCGCCAACGGCGACAGGAAAATCACCAACAGGAACAGGATACCGGTTACCACAGCGGTCAGGCCGGTACGGCCGCCGACAGACACCCCGGCGGAGCTTTCAATGTAGGCGGTAACCGAAGAAGTGCCGACAAAGGAACCGGCTACCGAGCTGATGCTGTCGACATACAGCGCCTGCTTCATGCGCGGGAACTTACCCTTGTCGTCAGTCAGCCCGGCCTTGTCGGTTACGCCAATCAAGGTACCAGAGGAGTCGAACAGGTTGACCAGCATAAAGGAGAAAATCACCCCGGCCAGGCCAATATTCAGCGCCCCGGCCAGATCAACCTGACCCACTACCGAAGTGATGTTAGGAGGCATCGAGAATACGCCGCCGTATTTCACATCACCCAACGCCCAGCCGATCAGCGTAGTCACCACGATAGAAATCAGCACTGCCGCATGGAAGTTGCGTGAAGACAATACCGCGATGATAAAGAAGCCCAGCGCGCCCAGCAGCACGTTGTGCGAAGTCAGGCTGCCGATGGTCACCAGCGTGTCCGGGTTAGCCACCACGATACCGGCATTTTTCAGCCCCATCATGCCGATAAACAGACCGATACCGCTGGTAATGCCCACCCGCAGGCTCATCGGAATATTGGCAATCATCCAGTAGCGAACGCGGAAAATGGTCAGCAGCAATAAACCGACTGCCCCCCAGAAAATGGCACCCATGCCGATCTGCCATGAGATGCCCATTGCGCCGACCACCACAAACGCGAAGAACGCATTGAGGCCCATCGCCGGTGCCAGCGCTACCGGCAGGTTCGCCAGCAGGCCCATGAAAATGCTGCCGAAGGCGGCAATCAGACAGGTTGTCACGAACACCGCCTGCGTATCCATGCCCGCCGCGCCCAGGATTTGGGGGTTAACGAACACGATATACACCATGGTCAAAAAGGTAGTAATACCGGCAATCGTTTCCGTACGCGCCGTAGTGCCATGTTGCTTGAGTTTAAACACGCGCCCAAGCAAGCCTTGCTCGACGTCAAGGCCAGATACTGGTTTGCTCATTATCAGAATTCCGAAGAGGGGAATGGACAGTCGCCGGCTATCCTATACCCAAAATAATTGGAGTCGCATCACGGCGGCAAGAACGCGAATCCCCAAGAGCTTACTCAAGTAAGTGACTGGGGTGAGCGTTCGCAGCCAACACAGATGCGGTTTCAAGTATGCCGGGTATATAACAAAAAGTCAGGGTTTTGATGCTGATCACAGGTTTTTTTCGCCGTCCTTACGGCCATAAACCCCAACAGGTTGTATTTGCTGATATTCATCGGAAAACCAGGATTCAGGAGTCGCAATCCTGCCTGATGCGGTTAAAGTGGCATTATCGCTGTTGACTCGAAGGACACTGACGCTGATGAACCAGATTGACTGTATTTTGTTTGATTGCGACGGCACGCTGGTGGACAGCGAAGTGCTGTGCAGCAAAGCCTATGTGCACATGTTTGCCCACTTCGGCATCCACCTGTCGCTGGACGACGTGTTCAGAAGATTCAAAGGAGTGAAGCTGTACGAAATTATCGAACAGGTTAATGCAGAACAGGGCACCACGCTGGCAAAGGAAGAGCTTGAACCGCTGTACCGCCAGGAAGTGGCCCGCTTGTTCGATAGCGAGCTGCAACAAATCGCCGGGGCGCGTGAACTGCTGGCGCAGGTGAAGGTGCCAATGTGCACGGTTTCCAACGGCCCGGTCAGCAAAATGCAACACTCGCTCGGCCTGACCGATATGCTGCACTATTTTGATGACCGGTTGTTCAGCGGTTATGACATCCAACGCTGGAAGCCGGATCCGGCCATTGTGTTCCACGCCGCCGAAAAAATGCAGGTGCCGGTGGAGCGCTGCATCCTGGTGGACGATTCCGCCGCCGGTGCACAGGCAGGGATCGCCGCCGGGATCCCGGTGTTTTACTTCTGCGCCGATCCGCACAATAAACCTATCGATCACCCCTTGGTCACCGCATTCGACAATCTGGCGCAATTGCCGGCGCTCTGGCGTGAACGCGGCTGGCAGCTGACTAACTAGCCGGCAACGGCGGTTTGTTGCGCCACCAGCGCCATGACCGTTTTACAGCCCGGGTCTGCGGGCTGTAGCGGCGATTGATCGCATTGGCCAGCAGATCCAACGCCAGGCAGAACACGAAGTACACCAACGCGATAAACAGGAATACCTCCATCGGATACACCATGCTGCGGTTGTTGACCTGTGTCGCCAGAAAGGTCAGCTCACTGACACCAACGATATAGGCCAGAGAGGTGTCCTTGATCAGCGAAATCCACTGGTTGATAAACGACGGCACCATCATGCGCAGCGCCTGCGGCAGCACTATCAACCACAGCGTTTGCCAGCGGGTCAGCCCCAACGATAACCCGGCCTGCCACTGCCCCGGCCCGATGGCGGCAATGCCGGCTTTCACCGCATGCGCCAGATAGGCGGAGGCGATCAACGCCAGAGCGCAAACCACCGTGGTAATTTCAGGAATATCTACGCCAAAAACGATGGGCAGCAGGAAATAGGTCCAGAAAATCAGCATGATCACCGGGATTGCGCGGAAAAAGCCCAAAATCGCCGCCAACAGCCCGGCTACCACACCGCGTGACATCGCCAATGCCACCCCCAGCAGCGTGCCGAGAATAGCCGAAGCCACCCCCGCCATCAGGCTGATAGCCAGTGTCAGCGCCGCGCCCCCCAGCGGCCCATCCGGCCAGGTGCCCCACAGCAGATATCCCAGGTTGTCGTAAATGATGCTGAAATCCATCTTAATGTCCTCCCAGCGGTTTACGCTGCTGCCGCCACATGCCCCAACCTTCTAATAGCGCAATGATGGCGATATACAACACCGTCGCCACGCCAAAGGCCTGGAAGGTGCGTAGCGTCTCGGTTTCTACCTGACGCGAAGCATAGGAAAGTTCAGCGACGCCGATCGCCATGGTCAGCGAGGAGTTTTTTATTACGTTCATGTATTGGCCCAGTAGCGGCGGCATGGCAATTTTAAGCGCCTGCGGCAGCACCACATAGCGCATGGCCTGCCATCCGGTCAGCCCCAGCGCGTTGGCGGCGTACTTTTGTCCGCTGGCGACACCACGGATGCCGGAGCGGATCTCTTCAGCGATAAAAGCGGTGGAGTAAAGCGTCAGGCCGAAGAAACCGGCCAGAAATTCAAATGAGGGCCACTCAAGCAGGCCGATGTGGTGTGGCGTATTCAGCCACTGCATGGCGGCAGACGGCAAAATCTGCCCGGCGGCGAAATACCAGAAGAACAGCTGCACCAGCAGCGGCGTATTGCGAAACAATGAGCTGTAACCGACCGCCAGCCAGCGCAGCACCCTCAGGCGGCTGTCACGCATCGCCGTCAGTAAAAACCCCAACAGCGTGGCTGCCAGGCTCGCACAGGCGGAAAGCCACAGCGTCAGCAGGAAGCCATCCCATAACCAGCTCAGATACTGCGGCGCCAGCAGCCAGTCTGAGAGTTGTTGCAGATTCATGCCTAATCCTTGTTTTGCACCATGCGCCAAGGGCGCAGCAAGCTGCGCCCCTCCGTTCTGACTTCACGACCCCGCAGAATCAGGCCTTAGGCTGCTGATCCAGGGGTGCGATGGTGAAATCGCCGCGCGGTTGAGCCGTTTTGGTTTCCGGCCCGAACCAGCGATTGTAGATTTTCACCGCTTCGCCGTCCTTTTCCAGTTTGATCAGCGTGTCGTTAACGCTGGCGGTCAGGCGATCTTCGCCTTTGGGAATGCCGACTCCCTGGTACTCTTTGGTAATGCTGAACGGCGAGATCTCGAAGTCAGCTTTCTGGGCGGCCGGCAGGTTGCCGAGCAGGCCCACCAGCTTGGCGTCATCCTGGGTGATCGCCTGCACGTTACCGTTACGCAGCGCCACGAACGCCAGCGGGGTATCGTCGTAAGAGATCACTTTCGCCGTCGGATAATGTTCACGCAGGGTAATTTCCTGCACCGTGCCTTTGTCCGCGCCAATGCGCAGCTTTTTGATGTCTTCCGGGGTTTTCAGCACGCCTTTATGGGCGATAAATTTCTGGCCGGTGGCGAAATACGGCACGCTGAAGTTCACTTCCTTGGCGCGCTCGTCGGTAATGGTGAAGTTAGCGGCAATCAGGTCGACCTTTTTCGAGACCAGCAAAGGAATACGGTTGGCCGGGTTGGTGGCTCGCAGCTCAACCTTCACGCCCAGCGCTTTGCCGATCGCATCGGCGACATCTACATCGTAACCCACCAGCTTTTTGCTTTGCGGGTCGATATAACCGAAGGGCGGATTGCTGTCGAACACCGCGATACGCACTACGCCGGCTTTCTTGATGTCGTCGAGTTTGTCCGCATGCGCGGCACCGGTGGCGAGGCTGGTCAGGCTGGCTAATAAGGTTAAGGCCAAAGCGCGATGTTTCATGGGGAGCTCCTAAGGGTTGATGTCCTGCTGGCTGCTAAGCTAGCAAGACCCACTTAGGTCAGGAAATAATATAAAAAGCTATATTTATAACCTTTTTGTCTTTAAGGGTTTTAAACAGCATAAAGGCGCAGTTTTCTGCGCCTTCAGGGGTAACTCTCGGGGGAAATTACTCTTTTTTATCGTCTTTTCCGTCGGATGACAGCAGCTTTTCCAGCGCGTCGCCACCGATATGACGGAAGTCCTGACCTTTGACGAAATAGAAGATAAATTCGCAAATGTTCTGGCAGCGGTCACCGATACGCTCGATCGAACGGGCACAGAATAACGCGGTCAGCACGCTTGGGATAGTACGCGTATCTTCCATCATGTAGGTCATCAACTGGCGTACGATGCCCTCATATTCCTGATCGACCTTCCGGTCTTCGCGGTAAATGCGGATAGCTTCATCCAAATCCATGCGCGCGAAGGCGTCCAGCACGTCGTGCAGCATCTGCACGGTATGGCGACCAAGCGACTCCAGGCTGACCAGCAGTGGCTGGTGCTGGTGCGAGAATTTCTCCAGCGCGGTGCGGCAAATCTTGTCCGCCACGTCGCCGATGCGTTCCAGCTCGGAAATGGTTTTGATGATCGCCATCACCAGACGCAGGTCGCTGGCGGTCGGCTGGCGTTTGGCGATGATCCGCACGCAGGCTTCGTCAATCGCCACTTCCATCATATTGACCTTGGCGTCGCCTTCGATCACGCGTTTGGCCAATTCACCGTCCTGATTGTGCATCGCGGTGATAGCGTCGGTCAGTTGCTGTTCCACCAGCCCGCCCATGGTCAATACCTGGGTGCGGATATGCTCCAGTTCTGCGTTGAACTGGCCGGAAATGTGCTTATTTAAATTCAGGTTATCCATGATGCATCCTATCAACCATAACGGCCGGTGATGTAGTCTTCGGTCTGTTTTTTCTGTGGCGCGGTGAACAGGTTATCAGTATCACTGAACTCGATCAGTTCGCCCAGATACATAAATGCCGTGGAGTCGGAGCAACGCGCGGCCTGCTGCATGTTGTGGGTTACGATCACCACGGTGTAGTCAGACTTCAGTTCGCTGATCAGCTCTTCAATCTTCCCGGTGGAAATCGGATCCAGCGCCGAGCAAGGTTCGTCCAGCAATAACACGTCCGGACGAATGGCAATGCCGCGGGCGATGCACAGACGTTGCTGCTGGCCACCCGACAGGCTGTAACCGCTCTGGTGCAGCTTGTCCTTGGTTTCGTTCCACAGCGCCGCCTTGGTCAAGGCCCACTGCACACGCTCATCCATGTCGGCACGTGACAGCTTTTCAAACAGGCGCACGCCGAAGGCGATATTGTCGTAAATCGACATCGGGAACGGCGTCGGCTTCTGGAACACCATGCCGACTTTGGCACGCAGCAGTGCGATATCCGAGTTGTCGGTCAGAATGTTCTGCCCATCCAGCAGAATGCCACCTTCGGCACGCTGCTCGGGGTAAAGCTGATACATTTTGTTGAAGGTGCGCAGCAGGGTAGATTTGCCGCAGCCGGACGGGCCGATAAACGCGGTGACCTTGTTCTTGGCGATATCCAGCGTGATGTTTTTCAGCGCATGGAATTTGCCATAGTAGAAGTTCAGATCGCGTACCTGAATTTTGCTGCTGGAAGCGTCAGTAACCATACTCATCAAGACTTCTCTCTTTTCATCAGCGCCGCCACGGCAGCGCTCAAAATTTTATGAATGCTTTTTCTTGGCGAAAACCACACGCGCCAGGATATTCAGTAGCAGTACGCACAGGGTTATCAACAGCACCCCGGCCCAGGCCAGCTCTTGCCATTCGGCGAACGGGCTCATGGCGAATTTGAAAATGGTCACCGGCAGGTTGGCGATCGGCTGCATCAGATCGGTGCTCCAGAACTGATTCGACAGCGAGGTAAACAGCAACGGTGCGGTTTCCCCTGCGATACGCGCAATCGCCAGCAGCACGCCGGTGATGATGCCGGAGACCGAGGCTTTCAACGTGATGGCGGAAATCATGCGCCATTTCGGCGTGCCCAGCGCATAAGCGGCTTCGCGCAGCGTATCCGGCACCAGCTTCAGCATATTCTCGGTGGTACGGATCACGATCGGTACCTGCAACAGCGCCAACGCGATGATCCCGGCCCAACCGGAGAAGTGTTCCATCTTCGCCACCACGATGGTGTACACGAACAGGCCCACAACAATCGACGGTGCCGATAACAGAATGTCGTTAATAAAACGGATGACTTCCGCCAGCCAGGATTTACGGCCATATTCCGCCAGGTAAATCCCCGCCATGATGCCCAGCGGCGTACCGAACACGGTAGCCCACAGGATCAACAGGCCGCTACCGGCGATGGCGTTTGCCAGGCCACCGCCCGCGGTATTCGGCGGAGGAGTCATTTCGGTGAACAGCGCCAGCGACATGCCGTCGATGCCCTTGGTCACGGTGGAGAACAGGATCCACACCAGCCAGAAAAGGCCAAACACCATGGTCGCCATCGACAGGAACAGCGCCAGTCGGTTCTTCTGGCGGCGCCAGGCCTGCATTTTGCGGCGGCTTTCCAGCAGCGCTACGCTATTTTGCATATCCATAGTCGTCACGTTAGCGTCCCTCACTCTTTGCCAGGCGCATCACCATCAGCTTCGACAGCGCCAGCACGATAAAGGTGATAACAAACAGAATCAGCCCCAACTCCATCAACGCGGCGGTGTGCACGCCCGACTCCGCTTCGGCGAATTCGTTGGCCAGTGCAGAGGTGATGCTGTTGCCCGGCATATACAGTGAAGCGCTGTCGAGCTGGTAGGTGTTACCGATGATGAAGGTCACCGCCATGGTTTCCCCCAGCGCACGGCCCAAGCCGAGCATTACACCGCCAATTACGCCATTCTTGGTAAACGGCAATACGATGCGCCAAATCACTTCCCAGGTGGTGCAGCCGATGCCATAGGCCGACTCTTTCATCATCACCGGGGTTTGTTCGAACACGTCGCGCATTACGGCGGCGATATAAGGAATAATCATAATCGCCAGGATCACCCCGGCAGCCAGAATACCGATACCGAACGCCGGGCCAGAGAACAGCTCACCGACAATCGGAATGCCGGACAGCACCTCGCCGACCGGGGTCTGGAAATATTCGGCAAACAGCGGGGCGAACACGAACAGGCCCCACATGCCATAAACGATACTCGGGATCGCCGCCAGCAATTCAATGGCGATACCCAGCGGGCGCCTCAGCCAGTTTGGTGCCAGCTCGGTCAGGAACAGCGCAATGCCGAAGCTGACGGGTACGGCGATAATCAATGCGATCAGCGAGGTGACGACGGTGCCGTAGATCGGTACCAGGGCGCCGAACTGCTCAGCAGGCGCGTCCCATTCTTTGGTCCACAGGAAGGAGAAACCGAATTTCTGTATGCTCGGCCAGGAGGCGAAGATCAGCGAAACAATAATGCCGCCCAGCAACAATAGGGTAATCAGCGCCGCCAGTTTAACCAGCGCGCTGAAGATGACGTCACCATTTTTACTCGGTGCTTTAATGGTCGGCTTGTACTCAGCCATAGATCACTCTCTGTGTTAACCCTGGCAGGCCCAACCTGAATTGAGCCCTGAAAAACTGAGTGGGGCGCGCCGAATCACGCGCCCCTGCGTTGTTAGTACAGCGCTTTACCGGAACTGTCTTTTACGTTGGTTTTCCATGCTGCACGCACCTGCTCGATAACTTCGTTCGGCAGCGTGGCGTAATCCAGGTCGTTAGCCTGCTTGGCGCCGGTTTTGTACGCCCAGTCAAAGAACTTCAGAACTTCGGTGCCCTGAGCCGGGTTTTTCTGCTCTTTGTGCACCAGGATGAAGGTGGTGGAGGTGATTGGCCAGGCGTTGTCACCTTTCTGGTTAGTCAGGTCCTGGGCGAAGGTTTTGCTCCAGTCAACGCCTTTAGCGGCGGCGCTGAAGCTCTCTTCTGTTGGGCTAACCGCTTTGCCGTCGGCAGAAATCAGCTTGGTGTAAGCCAGGTTGTTTTGTTTGGCATACGCGTATTCAACGTAACCGATGGAGCCTGGCAGACGCTGTACGAATGCGGCGATGCCGTCATTGCCCTTGCCGCCCAGACCGGTTGGCCAGTTAACGGTAGAACCTGCACCGATTTTCTCTTTCCACTGCGCGTTGGCTTTAGACAGATAGCTGGTGAACACGAAAGAGGTGCCTGAACCGTCCGCGCGACGAACAACCGCAATGTTCTGATCCGGCAGCTTGACGCCTGGGTTCAGCTTGGTGATCGCCGGGTCGTTCCATTTTTTCACGTTGCCCAGGTAGATATCACCCAGGGTTTTCCCATCCAGGGTCAGCTCACCGGATTTGATGCCCGGGATGTTAACGGCCAGCACCACGCCACCGATCACGGTAGGAAACTGGAACAGGCCATCGGCCGCCAGCTTGTCATCACTCAAAGGTGCATCGGAGGCACCAAAGTCAACGGTATTGGCGACGATTTGCTTCACGCCACCAGAAGAGCCGATGCCCTGATAGTTAACTTTGTTGCCGGTTTCTTTCTGATAAGAATCTGCCCACTTGGCATAAACCGGAGCGGGGAATGTCGCACCTGCACCGGTCAGGCTAGCAGCAGCGAACGCGGACACGGCGGTCAGGGAGAAAGTCGCTGCCACAATACTGGCGACGGTGGTACGCATCAGTTTCATAATCCCTCCTAATGGGATATTCAAAAATCGACTTTGAGTCGTTTTCATCAGAGTAAGTATTGCTGCAGGAGGGAAAATAGGACAGTTTGGTGACAGTAAAATGTACGAAATATGACAGTTATATTACAGTGAGAGCGCGGATATGATTACTCTATAAAAATCAAACCATTAAACATAAAACCACTCAGTAATTAATCAATAAAAAAAACCTTTCCAGCGCCGCTATCCGTTTGAATATGACAACTTTTATCTCCGCTGTAGCACTCTTGTCATATTTGATCCCGTTATGAAAAAAGCCGGCACAGTGGCCGGCTTTTAGAGATTAACAGCAGCGGATTACTCTACGGTGACAGACTTAGCCAGGTTACGCGGTTGGTCAACATCGGTGCCTTTGATCAACGCCACATGGTAAGACAGCAGCTGCAACGGCACGGTATAGAAGATAGGGGCCACGATTTCTTCTACGTGCGGTAATGGAATGATGGTCATCCCTTCGCTGCTGACGAAACCGGCATCCTGATCGGCGAACACATACAGCTGGCCGCCACGCGCGCGAACTTCTTCGATGTTGGATTTCAGTTTTTCCAACAGTTCGTTGTTCGGCGCCACCACGATCACCGGCATATCGGCATCGATCAACGCCAGCGGGCCGTGCTTCAATTCACCGGCCGCATAGGCTTCCGCGTGAATGTAGGAGATCTCTTTCAGCTTCAGCGCACCTTCCATGGCAATCGGATACTGATCGCCACGGCCGAGGAACAGCGCGTGGTGCTTGTCGGAGAAGCCCTCCGCCAGCGCTTCAATGCTTTTGTCCAGCGACAGCATCTGTTCGATACGCGCCGGCAACGCCTGCAGGCCGTGTACGATTTCATGCTCAACGCTTTCCGCCACGCCTTTCAGTCGGCCCAAACGCGCCACCAGCATCAACAACACCGCCAACTGGGTGGTGAAGGCCTTGGTAGAGGCCACGCCAATTTCGGTCCCGGCCTTGGTCATCAGCGCCAAATCGGATTCACGCACCAGCGAAGAACCGGCCACGTTACACACCGCCAACGAACCGAGGTAGCCCAATTCCTTCGACAGGCGCAGCGCCGCCAGGGTATCGGCGGTTTCGCCGGACTGTGACAGCGTGATGATCAGGCTGCCCGGACGCACGGCAGATTTGCGGTAACGGAATTCAGACGCGATCTCGACGTCGCAAGGCACACCGGCCAGAGATTCGAACCAATAGCGAGCAACCATGCCAGAGTGGTATGACGTACCGCAGGCAATGATCTGCACATGCTGCACCTTCGCCAGCAGCTCATCGGCGCGCGGGCCCAGCTCGCTCAGGTTGATTTGGCCATGGCTGAAACGCCCTTCCAGGGTGTTTTTCAGCGCCAGCGGCTGTTCGTAAATCTCTTTTTGCATGTAATGGCGGTAAGCGCCTTTATCACCGGCGTCGTATTGCACTTGAGATTCAATCTCAGGGCGTTCAACGGCGTTACCCTGTTTGTCGAAAATGTTGACGGTGCGGCGGGTCATTTCCACCACGTCGCCTTCTTCCAGGAAGATAAAGCGACGGGTCACCGGCAGCAGCGCCAATTGGTCGGATGCCAGGAAGTTTTCACCCACGCCGCGGCCGATCACCAGCGGACTGCCGGAACGCGCTGCCACCAGTACGCTCGGGTCGCGGCTATCCATTACCACGGTGCCGTAGGCGCCACGCAGCTGTGGGATCACGCGCTGAACCACTTCCAGCAAGCTGCCGCCCTGGCGCTGTTCCCAATGCACCAGGTGAGCAATCACCTCGGTATCGGTCTCGGAGCTGAAGTGATAGCCCCGTTCGATCAGCAATTCACGCAGCGGTTCGTGGTTTTCGATGATGCCGTTATGCACCACGGTAATGTAATCAGAAACATGCGGGTGCGCATTCGCTTCGGTAGGTTCACCGTGCGTTGCCCAGCGGGTGTGAGCAATACCGGTGCCGCCGTGTAATGGATGTTGTTCCGCGGCTTCGGCCAGTTTATTGACCTTGCCCACGCGGCGTAAACGGTTCACGTTGCCTTCCGCATCCACCACTGCCAAACCGGCTGAGTCATAGCCACGGTACTCAAGGCGGCGTAAACCTTCCAACAGGATCTCTGCAATATCACGTTGCGCTACTGCGCCTACAATTCCACACATCAGTTGTATTCCTAATTAAACGCCTTTCGGGGCGCTTTCGATGTCTTGACCTGATTTTGCCGGTTTTTACCGTGCGTCCCCGAGCCTGTAGAGAATGGGGATTATTATGTTTTGTATTGGGCTCGTCCGCGGAGCCCAACGCAAAACACAATGCTTATTTCTTTTTCACCGGACGCTGCCAGCCCTGGATGTGCACCTGCTTAACGCGGCTCAGCACCAGTTCGTCCTCGCCGATATCACGGGTAACCGTAGTGCCAGCGGCGATGGTAGAGCCTTTGCCGACGGAGACCGGTGCCACCAGTTGGGTATCGGAACCAACAAACACGCCGTCGCCAATAATGGTTTTATGCTTGTTGGCGCCATCATAGTTACAGGTGATAGTACCGGCGCCGATATTCACATCGTCACCAATCTCGGCATCGCCCAGGTAGCTCAGATGGCCCGCCTTGGAACCTTTGCCCAAGCGTGCTTTTTTCATTTCGACGAAGTTGCCAACATGGGCGCCCACCGCCAGCTCTGCGCCCGGACGAAGACGGGCGAATGGCCCCACGGTGCATTCCGCTGCCAGCACCGCATCTTCCAATACGCTATACGGGCTGATCTCGCAGTCGTCGCCAATTACGCAGTTTTTCAGCACGCAGCCGGCACCGATTTTCACGCGGTCGCCCAGCTTGACCGAACCTTCAATAATCACGTTGGCATCAATAGAGATGTCGCGACCGTGCACAAGTTCCCCGCGCAGATCAAAACGCGCCGGATCCAACAGCATTACGCCGGCCAACAGCAACTTTTCAGATTGTTCTGCCTGATAAATGCGCTCAAGTCGCGACAGCTGCAGGCGGTTATTCACGCCTTCCACTTCACTCAGGCGAGATGGATGGACCGCCTCAATTTTCTTGCCGTCGGCATGTGCCAACGCGATGATATCGGTGATATAGAACTCACCCTGCGCATTGTCGTTGTTCAGCATCCCCAGCCAGCGCTTCAGATCGCGCCCGTTGGCCACCAGGATACCGGTATTGATTTCATTGATCTGACGCTGGGCTTCGCTGGCATCCTTGTGCTCAACAATTCCCACCACCGTATCCTGCTCGCGCACGATACGACCGTAACCGCTTGGGTCAGCCAGTTTTACGGTCAGCAGACCAATACCGCCCTGAGGCTTCGCCGCCAGCAGGCGCTGCAGGGTATCGACAGAGATCAGCGGAACGTCACCGTACAGCATCAGCACGTCTTCATCATCGGCAAAATGCGGTGCAGCCTGCTGCATGGCGTGGCCGGTCCCCAACTGCTCGGCCTGCAGCACCCAGTTCAGCGCACTGTCGGTCAGGGTCTTTTTCAGCAACTCACCGCCGTGGCCGTAGACCAAATGGACGTTTTTCGCGCCCAGTTTCATCGCGGCATCAATGACGTGCTGCACCATCGGCTTACCGGCCAATGGATGTAACACCTTGGGAAGATCGGAATACATGCGTGTTCCCTTGCCCGCGGCGAGGATCACCACACTCATTGCGCTGTTCGACATAAGCAACCTGATAACTCCATTTTGATAGACGAAAGTAGAACTCTTTAGTGACGATATTACTACATATTTCTCTTCACGAACCCGGCGCAGGCCATGGGGCACTAGGCGCGCCGCAGTTAACATTCAGATAACCCCAGTCTGGGTGGAACTGTCGGCGATCGGAGACATTTTTAGCCTCTCTCGAGGGTTATACATCACAATGCCCACCGGGTTGAAACGCTTATTTTAAAGCAAAAAAAAAGCGACCAAATAGGCCGCTTTCTTAATTTTGGTTGCGTTATGCACGCGCCAAAATGTTACATCGCTCTTCTGGTGAGCTCGATAACGCGCAGTTTTGCGATCGCTTTCGCCAGTTCCGCAGATGCCTGAGCATAGTCGACATCGCCATGAGAGCTACGGATGTGCTCTTCAGCTTTACGCTTAGCTTCCAGCGCTCTCGCTTCGTCGAGGTCCGTTCCACGGATGGCAGTGTCCGCCAACACGGTGACCACGCTCGGCTGTACCTCAAGGATACCGCCGGACAGGTAGATGAACTCTTCTTCACCGTGCTGTTTAACAATACGCACCATGCCAGGCTTGATGGCAGTCAGCAGCGGCGCATGGCCAGGGAAAATCCCCAGTTCGCCTTCGCTACCTGTCACCTGGATCTTTTGCACCAGGCCGGAAAACATATGTTTTTCCGCGCTGACTACATCCAGATGGTAAGTCATAGCCATATCACCCTCCTCTCAAGGCGTTACAGTTTCTTGGCTTTTTCCACTGCTTCTTCAATGGCGCCAACCATGTAGAACGCTTGTTCAGGCAGGTGGTCATAGTCGCCGTCCATAATGCCTTTGAAACCACGAATGGTGTCTTTCAGCGATACGAACTTGCCCGGAGAACCGGTGAAGACTTCTGCCACGAAGAACGGCTGAGACAGGAAGCGTTGGATTTTACGCGCACGGGATACGACCAGTTTGTCATCTTCTGACAGCTCGTCCATACCCAGGATTGCGATGATATCTTTCAGTTCCTGGTAGCGTTGCAGAATAGACTGCACGCCACGCGCTACATCGTAGTGCTCCTGGCCAACTACCAGCGGATCCAGCTGACGGCTGGTGGAATCCAGCGGGTCAACGGCCGGGTAGATACCCAGAGAAGCGATATTACGGCTCAGTACCACGGTTGCATCCAAGTGAGCAAAGGTGGTGGCTGGTGACGGGTCAGTCAAGTCATCCGCAGGAACGTAAACGGCCTGTACGGAAGTGATAGAACCGGTCTTGGTAGAGGTGATACGTTCTTGCAGAACACCCATCTCTTCCGCCAGCGTTGGCTGATAACCTACCGCAGATGGCATACGGCCCAGAAGTGCGGACACTTCGGTACCGGCCAGGGTATAACGGTAAATGTTATCAACGAACAGCAGAACGTCGCGGCCTTCGTCACGGAATTTCTCCGCCATGGTCAGACCGGTCAGAGCAACGCGCAGACGGTTACCCGGTGGCTCGTTCATCTGGCCGTAAACCAGGGATACTTTGTCCAGTACGTTGGAGTCGTTCATTTCGTGGTAGAAGTCGTTACCCTCACGAGTACGCTCACCCACGCCTGCAAACACGGAATAACCGGAGTGCTCGATCGCGATGTTACGGATCAGCTCCATCATGTTTACGGTTTTACCAACACCAGCACCACCGAACAGACCAACTTTACCGCCCTTAGCGAACGGACAAATCAGGTCCATAACCTTGATACCGGTTTCCAGCAGATCCTGGGAGTTTGACAAATCTTCGTAGCTTGGCGCTGGACGGTGAATCGCCCAACGTTCTTCTTCGCCGATGTCGCCTTTCATGTCGATTGGTTCACCCAATACGTTCATGATACGGCCCAGGGTAGCTTTACCTACCGGTACTTCAATTGGGTGTTCCAGATCGTTCACTTTCAGACCGCGGCGCAGACCATCTGAGGTCCCCATCGCGATACAGCGAACTACGCCACCGCCCAACTGCTGCTGAACTTCCAGCACCAGCTTCTCGGTACCGTTTTCTACCTCAAGAGCATTGTACACTTTTGGTACGGCATCCTGAGGGAACTCGACGTCCACTACGGCGCCGATTACCTGGATAATCTTTCCAGTAGCCATCTTGAATCCTCTACGTAATTCGTAAACCTAGCTTAAACCGCGGAGGCTCCCGAAACGATCTCGGTGAGTTCCTGAGTGATGCTGGCCTGACGAGCCTTGTTGTATACCAACTGCAGCTCTTTGATCAGGCTACCGCCGTTATCGGTTGCGGCTTTCATCGCTACCATTCGTGCGGCCTGCTCGCTGGCCAGGTTTTCCACGACGCCCTGATAAACTTGCGATTCCACATAGCGGCGCAGCAAGGTATCAAGCAGCACTTTTGGATCGGGTTCATACAGGTAATCCCAAGATTTTTTCTTCAGCTCACCGTCATCGGAAGGCGGCAACGGCAGCAGCTGAATAATCTGTGGTTCCTGGGACATCGTATTGATAAATTTGTTGCTGACAATGTACAGCTTGTCCAAACGACCTTCGTCGTAGGCTTGCAGCATCACTTTCACCGGACCGATCAGTTCCGACAGGGAAGGTTTATCCCCCATGCCGGTAACCTGGGCAACCACGTTGCCGCCCACGGAACCAAAGAAAGAGGCCGCTTTAGAGCCAATCAGCGCCAAATCAACTTCAACGCCTTTTTCGGACCAGCCTTTCATCTCTGCCAACAGACGCTTGAACAGGTTGATGTTCAAGCCGCCACAGAGACCACGGTCAGTAGACACCACCAGATACCCGACGCGCTTAACGTCACGCTCATCCAGGTACGGGTGCTTATATTCCAGATTACCCAACGCAAGGTGACCAATCACTTTGCGCATGGTCTCTGCATAAGGACGGCTGGCCGCCATGCGTTCCTGCGATTTACGCATTTTGGAGGCGGCGACCATTTCCATCGCTTTAGTGATCTTTTGCGTGTTTTGCACGCTCGCGATCTTACTACGTATCTCTTTTGCGCCGGCCATCTCTGCTTCTCCTCATTGCCAGACGGCCTGCTGTCTTTCAACTGCAGGCCGCTGAGCGTTACCAGGACTGGGTTTTCTTGAAGGTCTCGAGGACGGCTTTCAGTTTGCCCTCGATCTCATCGTTGAAATTGCCAGTTTGGTTGATGTGGTTCAGCAACTCGGCATGCTCGCGGTCTGCGTAAGCAACCAGCGCGGCTTCGAAGCTCACGACTTTCGCGACTTCAACGTCGTTCAGGTAGCCACGTTCTGCGGCAAACAGCACCAGAGACTGTTGTGCGACGGACATCGGCGCATACTGTTTCTGTTTCAGCAGCTCGGTCACTTTCTGACCGTGGCTCAGCTGTTTGCGGGTCGCATCATCCAGATCGGAAGCGAACTGAGAGAACGCAGCCAGTTCACGGTACTGTGCCAGCGCGGTACGAATACCACCGGACAGTTTTTTCATGATCTTGGTTTGCGCTGCACCGCCCACACGGGATACGGAGATACCCGGGTTAACCGCCGGACGAATACCGGAGTTAAACAGGTTGGATTCCAGGAAGATCTGACCATCGGTAATCGAGATTACGTTGGTCGGAACGAACGCGGAAACGTCACCTGCCTGGGTTTCAATGATCGGCAGAGCGGTCAGTGAACCGGTTTGGCCTTTGACTTCACCTTTGGTGAAGGCTTCAACGTAGTCGGCGTTAACACGCGCAGCACGCTCCAGCAAACGGGAGTGGAGGTAGAATACGTCGCCTGGGTAAGCTTCACGACCTGGTGGACGACGAAGCAGCAGGGAAATCTGACGGTAAGCAACGGCCTGTTTGGACAGGTCATCATAAACGATCAGTGCATCTTCACCGCGGTCACGGAAGTATTCGCCCATCGCACAACCGGCATATGGCGCCAGGTATTGCAGTGCAGCGGATTCAGACGCGGTAGCAACCACAACGATGGTGTTTGCCAGTGCGCCGTGCTCTTCCAGCTTGCGCACCACGTTAGCGATGGTAGACGCTTTCTGGCCGATAGCCACGTAAACACATTTGATGCCGGAGTCGCGTTGGTTGATGATCGCATCGATAGCCAGAGCGGTTTTACCGGTCTGACGGTCACCGATCACCAGCTCACGCTGGCCACGGCCGATTGGGATCATGGCGTCGACAGATTTGTAGCCAGTTTGAACCGGCTGATCTACGGACTGACGCTCGATAACACCAGGGGCGATAGCTTCAACCGGGGAGAAACCGTCGTTATCAACCGGGCCTTTACCGTCAATAGGTGCACCCAGGGTGTTAACTACACGGCCCAGCAGGCCACGGCCAACCGGAACTTCCAGAATACGGCCGGTACATTTTACCTTCATGCCTTCGGCCAGATCCGAGTACGGACCCATAACCACGGCACCTACGGAGTCGCGCTCCAGGTTCAATGCGATTGCGTAACGGTTGCCTGGCAGTGCGATCATTTCGCCCTGCATAACTTCGGCCAGACCGTGTACGCGGATGATCCCGTCGCTGACGGAAACAATAGTACCTTCATTGTGAGCTTCGCTCACCACATTGAACTGAGCAATGCGCTGCTTGATCAGTTCGCTGATTTCGGTGGAATTCAGTTGCATGCTCCAGTCCCCTTAAGACTGCAAGACGTCTGTCAGGCGTTCAAGACGACCGCGAACGCTGCCATCAATCACCATATCGCCAGCACGGATAATTACGCCGGCCAGTACAGACTTGTCAATTTTGCAATTCAGCTTAACTTTGCGTGACAGACGTTTTTCCATCGCAGCGGCAATATTAGCCTGCTGTTTGTCGCTCAGTGCGCTCGCAGAGAGCACGTCGACTTCGACGGTGGATTCCAGCAAGGCGCGCAGTTCGTTGAACTGCTGCAGCACGGCAGGAAGAACCAGTAAACGTCCATTTTCGGCCATTACACGGATAAAGTTCTGGCCATGTTCGTCGAGTTGATCGCCACATACCGCGATGAACGTCTTGGACAGCGTCTCTGGCGCCATAGCGCCAGACAGCAGTTCAGAAATCTGTTCATTGCGAGTGACATCAGCAGCAAACGCCAGCATATCTTGCCAGCGCTCTACGCTTTGATGCTCAACGGCAAAGTCAAAAGCTGCTTTGGCGTAGGGGCGAGCTACAGTTACAAATTCAGACATCAGCCCCTCCCTCCTTACAGTTCAGCGACCAGTTTATCAACGATGTCGCTGTTAGCAGCTTCATCCACGGAACGTTCGATGATCTTCTCGGCGCCGGCAATTGCCAGCATCGCGACTTGCTTACGCAACTCTTCACGAGCGCGCTTACGTTCGGCTTCGATCTCAGCCTGAGCCTGCGCCACGATTTTGTTACGTTCCTGCTCGGCTTCGGCTTTCGCTTCATCCATGATCTGAGCTTTGCGTTTGTTTGCTTGCTCGATGATCACCTGAGCTTCTGCTTTAGCAGTTTTCAGCTGGTCGGTCGCATTGGCTTGCGCTAAGTCCAAATCTTTTTTGGCACGTTCTGCAGAAGCGAGACCGTCAGCAATTTCTCCCTGACGCTTCTCGATGGCTGCCATAATCGGCGGCCATACATACTTCATGCAGAACCAGACAAACAGAACGAACGCGATGGCCTGGCCGAGGATTGTTGCGTTAAGATTCACAGCACAATGCCTCTTTAAAAGTTAATAGTGTGGTTTCAGTGTAGAGAAATTCTCTACTTACGCGACAGCGAACATCACGTACAGACCCAGACCAACAGCGATCATCGGGATGGCGTCAACCAGACCCATAACGATAAAGAACTGTGTACGCAGCAGAGGAATCAGGTCAGGCTGACGTGCAGCGCCTTCCAAGAATTTACCACCCAGGATGCCGATACCGATCGCAGCACCGATTGCCGCTAAACCCATCATCACAGCGGCAGCCATGTACAGCAGATCCATACTCAGGTTTTCCATGACAGTCTCCAGTTTGTTTCAGTTTAAAAGTGCAAGTGTTTTAAGAAAATCAGTGCTCTTCAGATGCCATCGAGAGATAGACAATCGTCAGAACCATGAAAATAAAGGCTTGAAGCGTAATGATCAGGATGTGGAAAATAGCCCAAGGCAAGCTCAGGACCCACTGTGACCACCACGGCAACAGGCCGGCAATCAGGATGAAGATCAACTCACCCGCATACATGTTGCCGAACAGTCGCAGGCCCAGTGAAACAGGCTTGGACAGCAGGCTGACACCTTCAAGGATCAGGTTGATAGGAATGAATACAGGGTGGTTGAACGGCTGCATGGTTAACTCTTTAACGAACCCACCAACGCCTTTCATTTTAATGCTATAGAACAGAATCAGGATAAATACGCCCAACGCCATCGACAGGGTGACGTTCACGTCAGCCGTAGGCACCACACGCAGTGCCGGCAGACCGAGCTGAGCACCGATGAATGGCAGGAAGTCGACCGGGATCAGGTCCATCATGTTCATCAGGAATACCCAGACAAACACCGTCAGCGCCAGCGGAGCAATTACCTTGCTCTTGCCGTGGTACATATCGCGTACGCTGCTGTCGACAAACCCGACGACCAGTTCCACTGCGGTTTGCAGCTTACCCGGTACGCCGCTGGTGGCGTTTTTGGCAACCCGGCGGAAAATCACCAGGAACAGAACCCCGAGGACAACGGAGAAAAACATCGAGTCGAGGTTAATCGACCAAAAACCAGTCCCGACCTGAAGTTGCGTCAGGTGGTGACCGATATACTCCTGTGGACTGTTGTATCCCTCTGCAGACATGATGCCTCTACCCTTATTTAGTTAATTTCGGTAACTGTTAATCACGGCGGGTGCGATAATTTGCACCGCTAACACCGCTAAATAGGTCAGGCCAAGCGGTATAAACTCCGCTTTGAACACCCCAAGCGCCACGATCAACAAAACTATGGTGATCAAGACCTTTAACCCCTCGCCGATGGCGAATGACCAGGCGACCCGACCGGGTGCCTGCGTCTGCGTCTGATGACGCAAGGCAAACAGCATAAACATGGTACTCGGCAACCAGGCTGCGAGACCGCCCGCCAGTGCCGAACCGCTCCATTCCAGGCTTTTCAGTCCGAAAGCAGCGCTGATCAGAACAAAAGTCATTAACTGCAGAAACAGCAATTTACGAGCAACTTTTCCGCTGTAAAGGGACACAGACATGACGTTTGTTCTCTCCGTACCCCAGAGGGGGTATGCTGAGTGACGTATAAAACTGTTTTTACTGATCTGAGTCAAGCAGCAAAAAACGAGCAAATTATACGGGGCATACCAACGAATTCAATCGATAAGTAGCGAAAAGGTGAACAATTATTTAAATTCCCCTATTTCAGGCTATTTTCACAAGAAAACGGTCGGAATATAGGGCGCATTAAATTGTCTGATTATTCCAGCGTTACAGTACGAAACGTCGAACCGCTCACAATAATGCCTCTTTCTGATTTATAACTCACCGACGTGTAAACCGTCTTTAGCAAATTGAGTGATCAAAAAACATTATAAATCAAAATATTACAAGTTAACCGTTCAAAAACAATCCATCTACTCGGTAAAAACCTTTTATTGACAGCTTGTCGCGTAATATTACAACAGCCAATTAACATTAGCGCCAAAGCAGAATCGTTAACTTATCGTTGCTAACGTGACTATTTCGAACTGCAATTAGTCTATTGTCGCTAATTGGCGGCTATTTTTGTGTTAATAAAAAGTAAATTAACTAAAAAAACTGCCATTTAATTAGCATGCTTACATTTACTCTGGGCACTATCTTTTAATTCACGCTTATTTGATCAAAAACAAACTCAGTTTGCTTTAAGTATCACCAAATGACGTTCGCCTTCGAGTTCCGGCACCTGCAAGCGCACCACCGACTCGAGTTCGATACCTTCCGGCAGCTGCGTCAGCTCTTCATCAGGACGAACCCCTTTCAGCGCGTAGAAACGCCCCTGCCCTTTCGCCGGCAAATGGTGGCACCAGGACAGCATGTCCTGCAGCGAAGCAAAAGCACGGCTGATCACACCGTCAAACGGTGGTTCGGCCGGGAACTCCTCAACGCGGCTCTGTACCGGCTCAACGTTGGTCAGGCCCAGTTCGTGCTGCACCTGACGCAGGAAGCGCACGCGCTTGCCCAGGCTGTCCAGCAAGGTGAAATGGGAATCAGGACGAACGATCGCCAACGGAATGCCCGGCAGACCGGGGCCGGTGCCTACGTCGATAAAACGGGAGCCCTGCAAATGCGGGTTTACCACGATGCTGTCGAGAATATGGCGTACCAGCATTTGCTGAGGATCGCGCACCGAGGTGAGGTTATAAGCCTTGTTCCACTTGTCCAGCATGCCGACATAGCCCAGCAATTGCTGTTTTTGCTGATCGGGAAGCGCAATGCCTGCTGCAGTGAGCAGCGAGTCTAATTTTTTCTGCACAACGGGTCCTCTGACTGGCGTGGAACGACGAGCCAAATTGGGGCTGGCCAAGAAGCCAAGCATGATAATTCAGGCACGGGACGATGTCAGCGACCGTTTGTCTATCAAGTAGACAAACGGTCGCACAAAAACAAGATTTATGCGCTGCGGCGCAGCAAACCCTGCTTTTTCAGCCAGATCAGCAAAATTGAGATCGCCGCCGGTGTGATGCCGGAGATGCGTGAAGCCTGGCCGATCGAGTTCGGCTTGTGGTCATTCAATTTGGCAATCACTTCATTCGACAAGCCGGAAACTTGCTGATAATCGAGATCCAACGGCAGCACGGTGTTTTCGTTACGCTGTTGTTTTTCGATCTCTTCCTGCTGACGAGCGATGTAGCCTTCGTATTTTACCTGGATCTCAACCTGCTCTGCGGCCTGGGTATCGGCCAACGGCGGCGCAAATGCGGCTACGGAGGTCAGCTGTTGGTAATCCATTTCAGGGCGACGCAGCAACTCTTCGCCATTCGCTTCACGCGACAGCGGCGCTTTCAGCAGTACGTTGACCTGATCGACATTCTCCGCATGCGGGTGCATCCAGATGTCGCGCAGGCGCTGACGTTCTTGTTCGATGTGTTCCAGCTTTTCGCTAAAGCGCGCCCAGCGGGCATCGTCCACCAGACCCAGTTCGCGGCCTTTTTCGGTCAGGCGCAGATCGGCATTGTCTTCGCGCAGCATCAGGCGGTATTCGGCGCGTGAAGTGAACATGCGATACGGTTCTTTGGTACCCAGGGTACTGAGATCGTCCACCAGCACGCCGAGGTAAGCCTGATCGCGACGTGGTGACCAGCCTTCATCTTCGTTGGCATAACGTCCGGCATTCAGACCGGCCAGCAGGCCCTGTGCAGCGGCTTCTTCGTAGCCGGTGGTGCCGTTAATCTGACCGGCGAAGAACAAGCCTTGGATAAATTTGCTTTCCAGCGTCGGTTTTAAATCGCGCGGATCGAAGAAATCATACTCGATGGCATAACCCGGACGAACGATGCGGGCATTCTGCATCCCTTCCATCGAACGAACGATCTGCATCTGTACGTCAAACGGCAGGCTGGTGGAAATGCCGTTAGGATAAATTTCGTTGCTGGTCAGGCCTTCCGGTTCAAGGAAGATCTGGTGAGCGTTACGATCGGCAAAGCGCATGACTTTGTCTTCGATCGATGGGCAATAGCGTGGGCCGATCCCTTCGATGATCCCGGCATACATCGGGCTGCGATCGAGGTTATTGCGGATCACGTCATGAGTTTTTTCGTTGGTATGGGTGATGTAGCACGCCATTTGCTCCGGGTGTTGCCCGGCATTGCCCATAAACGAGAACACCGGGATCGGTGTATCACCGTGTTGCGGCGTCAGAACGCTGAAATCGATAGTGCGTGCATCGATACGCGGTGGCGTACCTGTTTTCAAGCGATTAACGCGCAAAGGCAATTCACGCAGGCGCTGTGACAATGAGATCGACGGAGGATCCCCGGCGCGGCCTCCGCTGTAGTTTTCCAAGCCGATATGGATCTTGCCATCCAGGAAGGTGCCGACGGTCAGTACCACCGCTTTGGCACGGAACTTCAGCCCCATTTGGGTTACCGCACCAACAACGCGATCGTTTTCCACAATCAGATCTTCGACCGGCTGCTGGAAGATCATCAGGTTAGGCTGGTTCTCCAGGGCGGTGCGTACAGCCTGCCGATACAGTACGCGGTCAGCCTGGGCACGAGTGGCTCGTACCGCCGGGCCTTTGCTGGCGTTTAGTATCCTAAACTGGATGCCGGCATGGTCAATCGCCGTGGCCATCAGGCCGCCAAGTGCATCAATTTCCTTAACCAGATGCCCTTTACCAATACCGCCAATCGCCGGGTTGCAAGACATCTGCCCCAGCGTATCGATATTGTGTGTCAATAATAAAGTCTGACGCCCCATGCGTGCCGCAGCCATTGCGGCTTCGGTACCGGCATGGCCACCACCGATGATGATGACGTCAAATTGCTCTGGATAAAACATGGAACTGCACCTCGCCGTATTGCGAACGATCGTTGTTTGCCCTGGGGAGGGCGATTCTACTCAAGTTTAGTCGATCGACCAAGTGGTCAGGATCGTCGGTAATTAAAAGAAGATCTTTTTTATTTAAAGATCTCTTTATTAGATCTCTTATTAGGATCGCGATCTTCTGTGGATAAGTGATTATTCGTGATTGAGATCAGCGGATTAAGGAGGATCGTTAGCTGTGAATGATCGGTGATCCTATAGCTTATAAGCTGGGATCTAAATGGCATGTTATGCACAGGACAAAAAGCGACCTAAGGTTGTTATTGGGATAACTACCGCTTTTACCCTGCTTTTAAGCATAGTTATCCACAATCGTTCGGGTGTTCTTTGAACAAATTAGAGTAAATTAATCCAAATTTTCACCCATTCCTCTGCCGGATCCTCAGGAATTTCGTGTTCAGTCACGTCGATCTCGAGCCGATCGCCGATCCTTTTCGCCCCGCGAGCGATCAGAAGATCGTCGATCCGTTGGATCGCACCACAGAAAGTGTCGTATTCCGAGCTGCCCAAACCGACTGCGCCGAACTGCACCTGGGATAAGTCAGGAAGCTGTTCTTCTATTTGTTCCAGCAGCGGTTGCAGGTTATCCGGTAAATCGCCAGCACCGTGGGTAGAAGACACCACCAGCCAGCGCCCGGACAGGGTCAGTTCATCCAATTCAGGGCCGTGCAGGGTTTCGGTCGTAAAACCCGCAGCTTCCAGTTTTTCAGCCAAGTGCTCGGCTACGTACTCGGCGCTGCCAAGCGTACTGCCACTGATCAGAGTAATGTCTGCCATGAAATGAATGATCCCAGCCTTCTCAAAGTGGCAGCATTGTACGCTGTGAATCGGCTGGGATCTACCTGTGGATAATATGGGTATAGTAATTAATTGGCTAGGGCGTGATGGTACGCATGATGGGGTTCTGCAGCGAGATCAGCGTTTCGGTGGACTGGATCTCGTCAATGGTCTGGATCTTGTTGATAAGTACCTGTTGCAACGCATCTATTGAGCGGCACATCACTTTGATAAACACGCTGTAGTGGCCGGTGGTGTAGTAAGCCTCAACCACTTCCTCCAGGCTTTCGAGCTTTTTCAGTGCCGAAGGATAGTCTTTGGCACTCTTTAATATAATGCCGATAAAACAGCAGACATCGTAACCCAGGCGTTTAGGGTTCACGTCAACCCGTGCGCCGGTGATGATACCGGCCTGCTTCATCTTTTCTACTCGCACATGAATGGTACCGGGACTGACGGCAAAGTTCTTGGCCAGTTCGGCATAAGGCGTGCGGGCATTCTCCATCAAAGCGTTAAGAATGCCGCGATCGAGATTATCGATCTGATAATTTTCAGCCATTTAATCCCCCACTAATTGCTGATTGTTGAATTATTACCGCATCAAAATGAACGATTAAAAGTGAAAAGGCAATATTGATTAGCGGATATTGAATTACGGTGCCGTTCTGTTGCTTAATCGTTGGCAACAGAGACAGGTTTATAAGAGATACGGCAATGAAAAAACAGTTTATTCAAAAACAACAACAAATCAGCCTGGTTAAATCCTTCTTCTCACGCCAGCTGGAACAGCAGCTTGGCCTGATCGAAGTGCAGGCGCCGATCCTCAGCCGCCTGGGTGACGGTACCCAGGATAACCTGTCAGGCAGTGAGAAAGCGGTGCAGGTAAAGGTCAAAACCCTGCCGGAAGCCACCTTCGAAGTGGTGCACTCACTGGCGAAATGGAAACGTAAAACGCTGGGCAGCTACGATTTTGGCGCCGGTGAAGGCCTGTATACCCATATGAAAGCATTGCGTCCTGATGAAGATCGTCTGAGCGCGATCCATTCGGTCTACGTCGATCAATGGGACTGGGAGCGGGTGATGGGGGATGGTGAGCGCAGCCTGGATTACCTGAAAAGCACCGTGAGCAGTATTTATGCGGCGATTAAGGCCACTGAAGTCGAAGTGAGCCGCGAATATGGCTTAACGCCGTTCCTGCCAGAGCAGATTCATTTTGTTCACAGTGAAACCCTGTTGCAACGCTACCCGGAACTGGATGCCAAAGGCCGTGAGCGGGCGATTACCAAAGAGCTGGGCGCGGTATTTCTGATCGGGATCGGCGGTAAGCTGTCGCACGGCAAATCACACGATGTCCGTGCGCCGGATTATGATGACTGGACGACACCGGCGGCAGAAGGCCTGGCAGGTTTGAACGGCGATATTCTGGTCTGGAACCCAGTATTGCAGGATGCCTTCGAGCTTTCTTCTATGGGGATTCGCGTTGACGCCAGTGCGCTGAAGCGCCAGTTGGCGCAAACCGGCGATGAAGATCGTCTGGCACTGGAGTGGCATCAGTCATTGCTGCGTGGCGATATGCCGCAGACTATCGGTGGCGGTATCGGCCAGTCACGCCTGGTGATGCTGTTGCTGCAACTGTCGCACATTGGTCAGGTGCAGTGTGGCGTGTGGTCACCGCAAGTGCGTGACGCGGTCGAAGGGCTTCTGTAACAATCAGCGCCGCCAGCGGCGCATCAAGCGGCTTTTTAACCCGGTATCAAAGCGCCAGATATGATCGAAGATGCGCATGATGCCGGGTTTGCCATAGCTGGACATCGCCACCGCGTGAAAGCGTTGCTGGTGGTTCTGCTGCTGCTGTTTGACCTTCTTTATGACCTCCTCCGGTAACCGCTGGGCAATAAAGTCAGAAATGATCACCGCATCCGCGTCGAACCAGCCGCTCTCCGCCATTTTACTCACCGTGGCGTTCAGGCAGGCTGCCAGATCGGTGCCGCCGCGAAACTGCTGACCGAGAAAACGCACTGCCTGTTCAATTCCGCTGGCGGCCGTAAGCTCGTAATGCACTATCTGGTTGGCAAACAGCATGATGTAGCAGCGGCGATTATCCGCCAGCGCAATGCGCAGCAGCGCCAGACAAAACGCCTTGGCGCACTGCTCATTGAACCCACCCATGGAGCCTGAGGTATCGACACAGACGATAAACGGGCCGCGTGGCTGCTGATCCTGCTGCTGGTGGGTGACCTGCCGGATCGTTATCTGTTCCTGCCAGACATCGCCCTGCAGGCGGTAGCTCAATAACTGCTTTTCCAGCAGGCGCCGGTAAAACTCAAATTCCAATTCTTCGATACCCAGCGTGACCAACTCAGGCGGCAGCAGGCGCAGAATATCGTCGCTCTGATGAATACCGCTGACCTCTTCCGGCAGCGTGGCGGGTACCTGCACCATGACGCGAAACGGCTCTGGCAAAGCATCCTGTTGCTGTACCGCTTTGGCTTGATAGCTGCGCCCAAGCTGCTGCGCCAGCTTTTTCAGTTCCGGCTGCTGCTGCAGGAAGTTGCCGTATTCCACCAGCCGTTGATAATCGCCGCGCTGAAGATGGCCTTTGCTCATGTCCCACAGTCGCCCGGCGGCGGTGTCGTTTTCCGACAGCAGCGGTTCCAGCGCCCCACTCAATGCCAGACGCTCCTGCAGCTCTGCCATCAGCTGTTCGCGTTCCTGTTCCAGCAACTGGTGATGCATCATGGTGGCCTGCAGCGTCAGGCTGATACGCCAGCGTTGTAAAAACAGGGTCTGGAAACTGTCGTCCAGCGGATGATTGGGCAGATCGGCGGCGTCCACCAGCGAGCGGGCCTGCTCATAGAAAGGAGAAACCAGTTGGCGCAGCAGGTCCAGAGTGTCATTGAGGTTATGAAAGAACTGGGTATTGTTCTCTAACTGGCACTGTTGATAGCGGTAAAATTCTTGCGCCAGCGCAGGTGGCACCATGGCTTCATGCAGACGCTGTTTCAACTGCAGCTTCCAGCGCGGCAGGTCGCGATCCAGCGCCCGGCGGATCGCCGGAAACTTCTTGAAGAAAATCGACAGCTGCGGGGCCGCCAGCATACCGATGATCATCTCCTCGATCAGTTCACCTTCGGTGATCGCCAGCAGCAGATCGAGCGTTTCCAGGCTGAGCATGCTTACTGACCGCGCATCTGCTGGTGCTGCTGTTTGATTTGTTCCGCCACCTGCAACAGGCTGGCCTCAATTTTTGCCAGCCTGGCGGCCGGGGTAAACAGGCAGGGCTGATGCTGACTGAACAACCGACGCTGTTCCGCCAGACGCTGAGCCAACTGGTCCATTTCGTCGAGCATTGCCTGAGGCGTTCCCCCGGTCTTTATACCGGGCAGGGCCAGCAGCGAAGGCTGACGACTGACGTCCAGTACCGTCAGATGCAGTTTTTCGTCCACTTCCAGATCGATCTGCTGGGCAAAGCCGATGCCGTTCAGTTTGGCGCGTACGTCGCCGCCTTTTTGCAGCCAGTTTTCCAGTACGCTGTTTTCAATACTCAGATGGTTAACCTGAATATCATGCAGCTGCAGCGGTTTTTGCAGCAACAGTGTCAGGGGGCCGGTGCCGAGCGGCGTGGCCAGGGCAAACTGCGGCTTTCGGCTGAACATGCCGCCTTTTTTTACCAGTGTGATCGCCTGACTGTCGCTCTGCTGTTGTTGGTGCTGCAGCCAGCGGGTGTGGATCTGTTGCAGCTGGATCAGCAGCGTTTGCTGTTGGTAGGCCGACTCGTTCAGCAACTGCTCTACTTGCTGCTGCAGCAGTTTTAGCGAGGTGAGATCGTGCCACAGGCAGTCTTTCAGCAGCAGCAGGTCGATCGGGGCCACGGCGTCGCGACCACTGAAAAAGGCGCAGGCCTGCAACAGGCGCAATGCCTTTTTCCATCGGCGATCGGAAACGTAAGGAGCATAGTCCAGCGCATCCAGCCGCTGACGCAGTTGGAATATCAGTTCGAAGCAGCTTTCAGGCAGCTTGATTTTGTCGATCTGCGATTGCCACTGATGATACTCCTCGTCGGTGATGCTCAGGGCTTCCGGCACCGGGTTTTCATTCTCGTTCTGGCGGCTGACCAGCAACGAGCGAAAGTTCTGCTTGTCCTGCACTTTGTCCAACCATAGGCGTATCAGCATGCGGTCGTACAGCGCTTCCAGGCTGCTGTCGGCTTCCGGTAATTCATTGGAGGCGGTAACCAGCAACCGCAGGGGGATCGGTTCCTCCGCGTTGCCGTTACGGAAGCGACGTTCGTTGATCGCGGTCAGCAGGGTATTGAGGATTGCCGGGCCGGCTTTCCAGATCTCATCCAGAAATACGATTTCCGCTTCGGGCAGGTAGCCGGCGGTCAGGCGCTGATAGCGGCCTTCGTCTTTTAACGCCTGGATGGATAACGGGCCGAACACCTCTTCCGGCGTCGAGAAGCGCGTCATCAGGTATTCAAAGGAGCGCGCATGGCGAAAGGCGAATTTTAACCGTCGTGCAATCAGGCTTTTGGCAATGCCCGGTGGACCGAGCAGGAACACGCTTTCACCGCTGAGCGCCGCCAGCAGACACAGGCGAATGGCTTCCTGACGTTCATAAAGACCGCTCTCCAGCGCGCTGCTGAGGCGGGAAATCCGTTCTGCAAGAAGTGATGATGGCGCCATATTATTGTCGTGTTGTCCGAGAGTTAGCCAATCTTGGTGGATAATCCGATGATAAACCACCATTATTTTTAATGGTATAGCTTGTTGATTAGTAAAATCTTTCTATTATCAAAAGAGCGGCCGGTTCACATTTTGTTTATTTTTTGGGTCTGATATAAGAGTAGGCAAGCAGTATAAATCGTGCATACTGTGCGCCTTTTAGTGGGCGTAACGGATCTTAGAGCCCGTATCTCTGGCTGATGCGGATGCATCGCTAACGGATGTTCTAATAAAGAAACGAATTATGAGCACAGAGCATAAGCAGTCCTTATCGGCGGTAACCCTGGCGGCAATTGGGGTGGTTTACGGTGATATCGGCACCAGTCCTCTCTATACTCTCAGAGAGTGTTTCTCCGGCCATTACGGCTTCGATGTTCGTCCAGACGTAGTTTTCGGCTTCCTGTCGCTGATTTTCTGGATGCTGATCATCATTGTTTCCCTTAAATACCTCACTTATGTCATGCGGGCAGATAACGCCGGCGAAGGCGGGATCCTGACGCTGATGTCGTTGGCCGGGCGTAATACTTCAGCGCGCACTACCGCAGTGTTGGTGATCCTGGGCCTGATTGGCGGCAGCTTCTTCTATGGCGAGGTGGTGATCACCCCGGCGATATCGGTGATGTCCGCGATAGAAGGTTTGGAAATCGCCGCTCCGTCGCTCGATGGCTATATCGTTCCGCTGTCGATACTGGTGCTGACGCTGCTGTTCGCCATCCAGAAACACGGTACCGGCAGCGTCGGTAAGCTCTTTGCACCGGTGATGCTGCTGTGGTTTATCGTCCTGGCGGTACTGGGTGCGCGCAGCATTATGGCTAACCCGGAAGTGTTGCAGGCGTTGAACCCGAAATGGGCGCTGAACTTCTTTATTGAATATAAGAAGGTTTCGTTCTTTGCGCTGGGTGCGGTGGTGCTGTCGATTACCGGCGTTGAGGCGTTGTACGCCGATATGGGCCACTTCGGCAAATTCCCTATTCGCCTGGCCTGGTTCACCGTGGTGCTGCCTTCACTGGTGCTGAACTATTTTGGTCAGGGCGCTCTGTTGCTGAAAAATCCGGAGGCGATCAAGAATCCGTTCTTCCTGTTGGCGCCGGACTGGGCGCTGATCCCGCTATTAATTCTGGCGACGCTGGCCACGGTTATCGCCTCGCAGGCGGTGATCTCCGGCGTGTTCTCTCTGACCCGTCAGGCGGTGCGCCTGGGTTATTTGTCGCCAATGCGCATCATCCATACGTCTGAGATGGAATCCGGCCAAATCTACATTCCGGTGATCAACTGGACGCTGTATATCGCGGTGGTGCTGGTGATTGTCGGTTTCGAACACTCCAGTAATCTGGCGGCGGCCTACGGCATCGCCGTGACCGGCACCATGGTGCTGACCAGTATTCTGGTGACGTCGGTGGCGATTAAAAACTGGCACTGGAATCGCTTCTTCGCCGTCGGCATTCTGGTTGTCCTGCTGATTATCGACATCCCGATGTTCTCCGCCAACGCCCTGAAACTGTTCTCGGGGGGTTGGCTGCCGCTGATGTTGGCGCTGGTGATGTTCATCATCATGACCACCTGGAAGAGCGAACGTTTCCGCCTGCTGCGCCGCATGCACGAGCACGGCAATTCCCTGGAGGCGATGATCGCCTCACTGGAAAAATCGCCACCGGTGCGGGTGCCTGGCACCGCGGTCTTTATGTCACGCGCCATCAACGTGATCCCTTTTGCGCTGCTGCATAACCTAAAGCACAACAAGGTGCTGCACGAACGCGTGGTGCTGTTGACGTTGCGTACCGAGGATGCACCTTACGTTCACAACGTGCGGCGAGTGACCATCGAACAGCTGTCACCGACCTTCTGGCGGGTGGTGGCCAGCTATGGCTGGCGTGAAACGCCGAACGTTGAAGAAGTGTTCCACCGCTGCGGGCTGGAAGGGCTGCCGTGCCGGATGACGGAAACCTCGTTCTTTATGTCGCACGAGTCGTTGATCCTGACCAAACGGCCGTGGTACCTGTTCCTGCGCGGCAAGCTGTTTATTGCATTGAGCCGCAATGCGCTACGCGCGCCGGACCAGTTTGAGATCCCGCCCAATAGGGTGATCGAGCTGGGAACCCAGGTCGAGATTTAACACCCCCTCAAGGGCTCAGCCACCGCTGGGCCCTTTCTGTTTAACCCCGTCATACTTGAAGCTGCCTCTTTGTTGGCTGCACCAGCTCATTCCGGTCACATAGTGGACTATGCTCCCGGGAATTCGCAGGCTTGCCGTTGCGATGCAACGTCAATTATTTAGGGTATCTGTTCTCGGTAACACGAGCGAAACGTTTCGATGACGATCACACTTCTGCATTATCCCGGTTGCCTTCTACTGACGTTTTTTTAAACTCCAGACACAAGCGAAACGTTTCGCTGGCGGAATGAGAAGAACAAGATGAAAAAAGGCGTGTTGCTGAATGCTGATGTCTCTGCCGTGGTTTCCCGTCTCGGTCATACCGATCAGATAGCTATCGGCGATGCCGGGCTGCCTATTCCGGCGGCCACGCAGCGCATCGATTTGGCGCTGACTCAGGGGGTGCCGACTTTTCTACAGGTACTCGAGGTCGTGACGCAGGAGATGCAGGTCGAAAGCGCCATTCTGGCGGAAGAGATCGTTAAGCAAAATCCACAGCTTCATAGCGCGTTATTGGCTCAGCTGACCGAACTTGGCCAACGCCAGGGGAAGAGCATCAGCCTGAGCTATATCAGCCACCAGGCTTTTAAAGCACAAACGGAACACTGCCGTGCGGTGATCCGCAGCGGGGAATGTTCGCCCTACGCGAACGTGATCCTTTGCGCCGGCGTAACTTTCTGAGGCACCTATGCAACCTTTACTGCAACTGAAAGGGATCGATAAAGCCTTTCCCGGCGTGAAGGCGCTTTCCGGCGCTGCGCTCAGCGTGTACCCGGGCAAGGTGATGGCGCTGGTGGGTGAAAACGGCGCCGGGAAATCCACCATGATGAAGGTGCTGACTGGCATTTATAACAAAGACGCTGGCAGTCAGTACTTTCTCGGAAAAGAGGTGGCGTTCAACGGCCCAAAGGATTCGCAGGAAGCGGGCATCGGCATCATCCATCAGGAACTGAACCTGATCCCGCAATTAACCATTGCGGAGAACATCTTCCTCGGGCGTGAGTTCGTTAACCGTATCGGCCGCATCGACTGGAAGCGCATGTATGCCGAAGCAGACAAACTGCTCGCACGACTGAACCTGAGTTACAGCAGCCACCGGCTGGTGGGGGAACTGTCGATCGGCGATCAGCAAATGGTGGAAATCGCCAAGGTGCTGAGCTTCGAATCGAAAGTCATCATTATGGATGAGCCGACGGATGCGTTGACCGATACCGAGACGGCCTCTTTATTTAAAGTGATCAATGAACTGAAGGCCGAAGGGCGAGGGATTGTTTACATCTCCCACCGGCTGAAAGAGATTTTTGAAATTTGCGATGACGTCACGGTGTTTCGTGACGGGCAGTTTATCGCCGAGCGTCCGGTCAGTGAGCTGCAGGAAGATTCGCTGATAGAAATGATGGTCGGCCGCAAGCTGGAAGAACAATACCCGCGCCTCAACCAGCCGCGCGGTGAAAAACGGCTGGAGGTCAGTCAGGTTTCCGGTCCGGGTGTACATGACGTCAGCTTTACGCTGTACCGTGGCGAAATTCTTGGCGTCGCCGGGTTGATGGGCGCCGGACGTACCGAGCTGATGAAAATTCTCTACGGGGCAGCACCACGCAAGGCCGGCACGGTCAGCCTCGATGGCCGCCAGGTGGTCACTCATTCTCCACAGGACGGTTTGGCGAACGGCATTGTGTATATCTCCGAAGACCGCAAGCGCGATGGTCTGGTGTTGGAGATGTCGGTGAAGGAAAACATGTCGTTGACCGCGCTGCGCTATTTCAGCCGTGCCGGCGGCAGCCTGAAACAGGCCGAAGAACAGCAGGCGGTGGGGGATTTCATCCGCTTGTTCAATATCAAGACGCCGTCGATGGAACAGCCCATTGGCCTGCTCTCCGGCGGCAATCAGCAAAAAGTGGCAATCGCCCGCGGCCTGATGACGCGGCCAAAGGTGTTGATCCTCGATGAACCGACGCGCGGTGTCGACGTCGGTGCCAAAAAAGAAATCTATCAGTTAATTAACCAGTTCAAGCAGGAAGGTCTGAGCATCATTCTGGTGTCGTCGGAAATGCCGGAGGTCATGGGCATGAGCGACCGCATTCTGGTGATGCACGAAGGACACCTTAGCGGCGAGTTCCCGATTGAACAGGCCACCCAGGAAGCGTTGATGGCTGCGGCCGTTGGCAAGCAATACGGCGTAAAGCAGGAGTAATCAGATATGAGTTCCCAGAGTGTGGCAAAGCGCTGGTTCAGTAAAGAGTGGCTGTTAGAGCAAAAATCACTGATTGCTCTGCTGGTGCTGATCGCCGTGGTCTCTTCAATGAGCCCAAATTTCTTCACCCTAAATAACCTGTTCAATATTCTGCAGCAAACCTCTGTTAACGCCATTATGGCGGTGGGGATGACGCTGGTGATCCTCACTTCCGGCATCGATTTGTCGGTGGGATCGCTACTGGCGTTAACTGGTGCGGTAGCGGCATCGATCGTGGGCTTTGAAGTTAACGCGGTGGTGGCCGTGGCGGCGGCACTGGCATTGGGGGCCGCGGTCGGCGCCTGTACCGGGGTGATTGTTGCCAAAGGCAAGGTGCAGGCATTTATTGCGACCCTGGTGATGATGCTGCTGTTGCGCGGCGCCACCATGGTGTACACCAACGGCAGCCCGGTGAACACCGGCTTTACCGACGTGGCCGATACTTTCGGCTGGTTCGGCATCGGCCGGCCGCTGGGCGTGCCAACCCCGATCTGGATCATGGCGATCGTCTTTATCGCTGCGTGGTACATGCTGCACCATACCCGTCTGGGCCGCTATATTTATGCTCTGGGCGGCAACGAGGCGGCGACCCGCCTGTCCGGTATCAGCGTCGATAAAGTAAAGATTATCGTTTATTCGCTTTGTGGTTTGTTGGCGGCGTTGGCGGGCGTGATCGAAGTGGCGCGCCTGTCTTCCGCGCAGCCGACCGCCGGCACCGGCTATGAGTTGGACGCCATTGCCGCAGTGGTGCTGGGCGGTACCAGCCTGGCCGGCGGCAAGGGCCGCATCGTTGGTACCTTGATCGGGGCGCTGATCCTTGGCTTCCTGAACAACGGATTGAATTTACTGGGTGTTTCTTCTTACTACCAAATGATCGTGAAGGCAGTGGTGATACTGCTGGCGGTTCTGGTAGAGAACAAAAGCAACAAATAACCTCCCCCTACAGGAATCACGATGATGAAAATGAAAAAACTGGCAATTTTGGCTTCAGCCTTCGCACTGAGCGCCACCCTGAGCGCTAACGCGCTGGCGAAAGACACCATTGCGCTGGTGGTTTCCACGCTGAACAACCCGTTCTTTGTCTCAATGAAAGAGGGGGCGCAGCAGGAAGCCAACAAGCTGGGTTACAACCTGGTGGTGCTGGATTCGCAGAATAACCCGGCGAAAGAGCTGGCTAACGTGCAGGATCTGATGGTGCAGGCGCCTAAGCTGCTGCTGATTAACCCAACCGATTCCGATGCGGTCGGTAACGCCATCAAGATGGCCAATCAGGCCAAGATCCCGGTCATCACCCTGGACCGCGTGGCGAGCAAGGGCGAAGTGGTCAGCCATATCGCTTCGGATAACCGCGTTGGCGGCAAAATGGCCGGTGATTTCATTGCCAAAAAAGTGGGCGCAGACGCTAAAGTGATCCAACTGGAAGGGATCGCCGGTACCTCCGCTGCCCGTGAGCGTGGCGAAGGCTTTAAACAATCACTGGATCAGAACAAATTCAAACTGTTGGCCAGCCAACCGGCAGATTTCGACCGTACCAAAGGCCTGAACGTGATGCAGAACCTGCTGACCGCTCACCCAGATGTGCAGGCGGTGTTTGCCCAGAACGATGAAATGGCGCTGGGCGCCCTGCGTGCGCTGCAAACCGCCGGTAAAACCGATGTGGTCGTGGTAGGCTTCGACGGCACTGCCGACGGCGTGAAAGCGGTTGAAAGCGGCAAGCTGGCGGCTACCGTCGCGCAGCGTCCGGATCAGATCGGCGTGATCGGCGTAGAAACCGCCGATAAAGTGCTGAAAGGCGAGAAAGTGTCGGCTACCATTCCGGTGGATTTGAAACTGGTCACCCAATAAGTCATACCAGCGCCATCAAAACGGGGCGTTTATGATGGCGCGTAATTCAGGAATCAATGCGATGGCAACAGGTAAGCTGGTGGTTCTGGGCAGTATCAATGCCGACCATATCCTTAATATTGAGCAGTTTCCTCGCCCGGGCGAAACGGTGATCGGGAAACAGTATAAAGTGGCGTTTGGCGGCAAAGGCGCAAACCAGGCAGTGGCGGCTGGGCGCAGCGGTGCAGATATCGCTTTTATCGCCTGCGTGGGTGCCGATGACATCGGTGAACGCGTACGTCAGCAACTGGCAAGCGATCGCATTGATACCCAACCGATAGAAGCTATTGCTGACAGCACCACGGGCGTCGCGCTGATTTTTGTTAATGCGGAAGGCGAGAACGTGATCGGCATCGATGCGGGTGCCAATGCCGCAGTGACCCCCGATTATCTTGCACGTTATCAGCAAAAGGTTATCGACGCCGACGCGTTGCTGATGCAGCTCGAGTCTCCGTTGGAAACCGTTATCGCAGCCGCCAGCCTGGCGAAACAGCATCAGACGCAGGTTATCCTTAACCCGGCACCTGCTCGTGAGCTGCCGGACGAGCTACTGGCGACTATCGATATGATTACGCCAAACGAAACCGAAGCTCAGCGCCTGACCGGTATTGCGGTCAATGACGATAATGATGCCGCGCGCGCCGCTCAGGCGTTGCACGATAAAGGTATCGCAACGGTGATCATCACCCTTGGTAGCCGTGGCGTGTGGCTGAGTGAGAACGGCAACGGCAAATTGGTACCCGGTTTCAAGGTTAAAGCGGTCGATACTATCGCCGCTGGCGATACCTTCAACGGGGCGCTGGTCACGGCGTTGCTGGAAGGCAAAACCATGGCGGATGCGGTGCGCTTTGCTCATGCAGCAGCGGCAATTGCGGTGACCCGTCCCGGCGCCCAACCTTCCGTGCCCTGGCGCGAAGAGATTGACGCCTTCTTGCAGCAGCAGGAGTAACCCCCTTGGCCACCATGAAAGATGTCGCCCGCCTGGCGGGTGTTTCAACCTCAACGGTTTCGCACGTCATTAATAACAATCGCTTTGTCAGCGACAGCGTGCGAGCCAAAATCATGGCGGCTATAGAACAACTGAACTATGCGCCTTCCGCCCTGGCGCGCAGTCTCAAACTGAATCAGACGCGAACCATCGGCATGCTGGTCACTTCCAGCAACAACCCCTTTTATGCTGAGGTGGTGCGTGGCGTCGAGCGCAGTTGTTATGAACGTGGCTACAGTTTGATCCTGTGCAATACCGAAGAAGATGCCGCGCGCATGAACCGCAATATGGAGACGCTGCTGCAAAAGCGCGTCGACGGTTTGCTGTTGATGTGTACCGAAAACCATCGGCCATCGCAGGATGCGCTGAGTCGCTACCCGTCTCTACCAATAGTGATGATGGACTGGGCGCCGTTCGAAGGGGCTAACGACATCATCCAGGACAACTCTTTGTTGGGCGGCGAGATGGCGACCGATCATCTGATCGCTCGCGGGTATCGCAAAATCGCCTGCATCGCCGGCCCGCAGGATAAAACCACGGCACGCCACCGACTGGAAGGCTACCGCAGCGCCATGCAGCGTGCTGGGCTGGCGATCCTGCCGGGGTATGAAGTGCACTGCGATTTTGAATTTGAAGGTGGTGTCATCGCCATGAAACAGCTGTTGGCCTTGGCTGAGCCACCCCACGCGGTGTTCGCCGGCAACGACGCGGTCGCGGTGGGGGCTTACCAGGCGTTGTATCAGGCTGGGTTATCGGTACCGCAGGACATGGCGGTGATGGGTTACGACGATATCGAACTGGCCAAATACCTTGCGCCGCCTCTAAGCACTATCCATCAACCTAAAGATTCGCTGGGCGAATTGGCGATCGATGCGTTGATCAACCGCCTGCAGAATCCGGAACGTGAAGCTCAGGTTCTGGTACTGACCCCTGAGCTGGTGGAACGCGCTTCTGTTGGCCGCCGCTAGCGAGTAGCTTCGGCTTCTTTCTTGCTGTCACGGCCACTGATCAGGTTACGGCCATCCTTCCTTTTTAACAGCATAAAGACAAACGCTGAGGCCAGGGTGACAATCCCCATGGTGATAAAGGTGTAGTGGAAGTGATCGACCATGGTGCCGAGCGACATAGATTCATAGAAACGCAGCACTGCTGCGCTGATCGCAACGCCAAAGCTGATGGAAAGCTGCTGAGTAACCGCCAGCACGCTGTTGCCGGAACTGGCATTGGCATCGTTTAAATCCGCCAGGCTGATGGTATTCATGGCGGTGAACTGCGTAGACATCGCCATCCCCAGCACGAACAGCGGCAGGATCATCAACCACAGCGGCATTCCCGGGCTTTGTAATGCAAACTGGGCGATCAGCACGCCGATAATCAACGTGATACCAACCAGCGTTTTGCGATAGCCGAACCAGCGCAGCACTTGAGTCACGGTGGATTTCGCCATCAGTGAGCCGATGGCCGTTGGTGCCATCATGCAGCCCGCAATAATCGCCGAGTAACCGAAACCGACCTGCAGCATCAGCGGCATCAGGAACGGCACGCAGCCGGTACCCAGGCGTGAAGCGACATTGCCGGCGATCCCCACGGAGAAGGTGCGAGTCTGGAATAAATCCAAACCAATCAGTGGCTGAGGGTGCCTGCGGGCATGAGCGATATAGCCGAACAGCATCACCACGCCGCTGAGCAGAATACCCAGTGAGATATAGCTGGCCAGCACCTGTTCGCCAAACAGCTCAAGCCCGGTAGAAACCAGCACCAGACTCAGGCCAAACAGCATAAAGCCGAGGAAATCGAACCGACGCTTGGGCGTGGTGAAGTCCGGCATATATTTGCGTGCATAGAAGATGCCGAGCAGGCCAATCGGGATGTTGATAAGGAAAATCCAGTGCCAGGTGGCATAGGTGACCAGCCATCCCCCCAGCATCGGCCCCATGATCGGGCCAACCAGCCCGGGCATAGTCACGAAGTTCAGAACCGGCAACAGCTCGCTGCGCGGGTAGGCGCGCAACAGGGCCAAACGTGCTACCGGCATCATCATCGCACCACCAACGCCCTGAATGACGCGTGAGGTCACCAACACGCTTAGCGTTGGGGAAAGCGCACACAGCAGCGAACCGAGAGTAAATAGCGAAACCGCAAAGATAAACACCCGCCGGGTACCGAAACGGTCTGCCAGCCAGCCACTGACCGGGATCAGCATGGCAACCGTCAACGTATAGCTGATTACGGCAGACTGCATCGCCAGTGGCGAGCGCTCCAGGCTTTGCGCTATCGCAGGCAACGCCGTGTTGAGGATGGTGGCGTCCAGCGCCTGCATAAAGAATGCCATTGCGGCGATCCAGGGGAGCCCTGCCATACTGCGCGCGGATTTAGTCATTATGATTCCCGGTTAACTGTCGTATTCGTCCCTTCATTGTTCTTCTATATATAAGTAGGGCATGAGTTAGTCTTTCTCTCTGAGCAAGACCTGGCAGGCGGCTAATGCCCCTGCGCCGTCGCCGGCGAGTATCGCATCGACAATGGCCTGATGGTTCTGGAGCTTAATCACTTCGTTACCTGTGATGGCGCGGAAGTAACTTTGATACACCGAACTGAACAGGTTGGCGAATGATGTGAGAAACGGATTACCGCTGGCCTCATAGATAAGCTGGTGGAACTGGGTATCAACCTGGATCCAGTGCTCGCGGTCAAACTGAACATGCAGTGCCCGCATTTCCGCCATCAGTTCAGCCAACCGCGCAGTTTGCTGCGTGCTGGCGTTGGCAGCCGCCAATGAGCAGGCCTGAGGTTCCAGCGAGGTTCGCAGGATAAGGAAATGCTGCATCACCTGATCGAAGTTCTCTTTGGTCATCCACCAGGTCAGTAAATCCTGATCGAGAAAGTTCCACTGGCTTTGCGGCATGACCCGGGTGCCGATGCGCGGACGGGGGAGCAGCATGCCTTTGGCGGCCAGCATCTTCACCGCTTCACGTACCGCGGTGCGGCTCACGCCAAATTGTTCCCCGAGTTCCATCTCCCCGGGCAGGATACTGCCGGCCTGATAATCGCCTGCCAGAATTTGTTGGCCGAGTTTTTCTGCAAGTAGATAAGAAAGATTGCGTTGGGCGGCCTGTTGTTGAGCATTAAATTGCATGGCTGCGAGTCCTTACTGACATTGTTACTCTTATTTTACTCTACGGATCGCCAGCTTTTGTCGCTGATTTCCGGAAAAAGTGACGAAAACGCTGGCTTGTGCAGCGTTTTGTCGAAAAATACCGCGCTTGAAAAGTTTTTTGCATTTAGGGG